>NZ_CAEK01000023.1 GCF_000321005.1 Anaerococcus senegalensis JC48 | reverse complement strand
CGAAAAATGACAATAGTCAAGATCAAACTTTAATTGAGAGTTTGATCCTGGCTCAGGATAAACGCTGGCGGCGTGCATAACACATGCAAGTCGAACGATGAAGCTTAGATGATTTCTTCGGAATGAACTTAAGTGGATTAGTGGCGAACGGGTGAGTAACACGTGAGTAACCTGCCTTATACAAGGGGATAGCCTCTGGAAACGGAGAATAATACCCTATAAAGTCTAATCAGCACATGCTGGAAAGACCAAAGATTTATCGGTGTAAGATGGACTTGCGTCTGATTAGCTAGTTGGTGAGATAAAAGCTCACCAAGGCGACGATCAGTAGCCGGCTTGAGAGAGTGTACGGCCACATTGGGACTGAGACACGGCCCAAACTCCTACGGGAGGCAGCAGTGGGGAATTTTGCACAATGGGGGAAACCCTGATGCAGCGACGCCGCGTGATTTAGAAGGCCTTCGGGTTGTAAAAATCTTTTTTACGGGATGAAAATGACAGTACCGTAAGAATAAGGTCCGGCTAAATACGTGCCAGCAGCCGCGGTAATACGTATGGACCGAGCGTTGTCCGGAATCATTGGGCGTAAAGGGTACGTAGGCGGCCTAGTAAGTTAGAAGTGAAAGAATATAGCTCAACTATATAAAGCTTTTAAAACTGTTAGGCTTGAGAGATGAAAGGGAAAGTGGAATTCCTAGTGTAGCGGTGAAATGCGCAGATATTAGGAAGAATACCGGTGGCGAAGGCGACTTTCTGGTCATCATCTGACGCTGAGGTACGAAAGCGTGGGTAGCAAACAGGATTAGATACCCTGGTAGTCCACGCTGTAAACGATGAGTGTTAGGTTCTTGGAATAATCTGGGAGCCGCAGCTAACGCATTAAACACTCCGCCTGGGGAGTACGCACGCAAGTGTGAAACTCAAAGGAATTGACGGGGACCCGCACAAGCAGCGGAGCATGTGGTTTAATTCGACGCAACGCGAAGAACCTTACCAAGTCTTGACATAATACGGAGGGAATTAGAGATAATTCCTTACCACTTCGGTGGGCTGTATTACAGGTGGTGCATGGTTGTCGTCAGCTCGTGTCGTGAGATGTTGGGTTAAGTCCCATAACGAGCGCAACCCCTATCGTTAGTTACCATCATTAAGTTGGGGACTCTAGCGATACTGCCGGTGATAAACCGGAGGAAGGTGGGGACGACGTCAAATCATCATGCCCTTTATGACTTGGGCTACACACGTGCTACAATGGCAGATACAGAGGGCAGCGAAAGAGTGATCTGAAGCGAAACTCACAAAATCTGTCCCAGTTCGGATTGTACTCTGCAACTCGAGTACATGAAGTTGGAGTTGCTAGTAATCGCGAATCAGAATGTCGCGGTGAATGCGTTCCCGGGTCTTGTACACACCGCCCGTCACACCATGGGAGTTGGCAATACCCGAAGCCTGTGAGCGAACCATTAGGACGCAGCAGTCGAAGGTAGGGTCAGTAACTGGGGTGAAGTCGTAACAAGGTAGCCGTATCGGAAGGTGCGGCTGGATCACCTCCTTTCTAAGAGTAAAAAGTCGGTACGCTGACTTTTA
>NZ_CAEK01000024.1 GCF_000321005.1 Anaerococcus senegalensis JC48 | reverse complement strand
GGGTCTGTAAATAATTTTGTGTATCAACCTAAATCCTGATATAAGGGTAAGGGTTGATACATTTTTTTATGTATCAATATTTGTCCATTCCTATAGGAATGGAGCTTTACTTAATTTTACACAACTTTAATAAACTGTCAAATTTTTATGAAAATTTGCAGCTGATTTAATACTGGATTTTTATCTTGATTAAAACCTCCCTTCAAAAAATATTGATAATTGGGATAAAATTTGATCCCAGCCTCGTATTCTGCTTGTCCATTTGCTTGAGGCATCTACCATTGCTAGATACAAGCTTTTTTGTAGAGCATAGTCATTTGGAAATATGGTTTTATTTTTGGTTACTTTTCTTAGTTGCCTATTGAAGTTTTCCATGGCATTTGTTGTATATATCAGTTTTCTTATTCCGTCTGGATATTTAAAATATGTCGATAATTCTGCCCAGTTGTTTTTCCAAGAGCTTACACACATTGGATATTTTTTACTCCATTTTTCTTCAAAGACTCCTAAATTTGTTAAGGCTAAGTCTTCTGTTGGTGCCTTGTATACTGCTTTTAGGTCTTTCATTAATTCTTTTATGTCTTTGTATGACACATATTTTGTTGAGTTTCTTATTTGGTGGATTATACATTTTTGTATTTCTGCTTTTGGATATACTGCTTCTATTGCTTGTGTGAATCCTGGGAGGTTATCTGTTGAAACTATCAGGATATCTTCAAGACCTCTTTCTTTTAGTTGGTTTAAGACTAGTAACCAGTATTTGCTTGATTCATTTTCTCCTACCCACATTCCTAGTATTTCTTTAAAGCCTTCTAGGTTGTAGCCTAGGGCGATGTATACTGCCTTTTTGACTACTATGTTGTTTTCTCTTACGTGGTAGTGTATAGCGTCTAAGAAGACCATTGGATAGATTTTTTCTAGTGGTCTATTTTGCCACTCTTCTATGGTTGGTAGTATTTTGTTGGTTATTTTACTTACCATTGTTTCTGATATGGTAAAACCATAAATATCTTTGATGTGAGATGATATGTCTCTTGTTGTCATTCCTTTGCCATACATTGATATTATTTGATTTTCTATGTTTGATATGTCTTTTTCATATTTCTTTAATGATTGTGGTTCAAATGTTCCTTCTCTATCTCTTGGTATGTTTAAATCTATATTTCCATATGATGATCTAACTGTTTTTTTACTTGTACCATTTCTTGTATTTAAGGAAAGTGGTTTTTCTCCATATTCATAGTCTAAATGCTCATCTAATTCTGCTTTTAAAAGTTCTTCCATAGTATCGCCTAAAAGATCTTTTAGTGCTTCCTGAATATCTTGTGCGCTTTGAGGCTGGTATTCTTCAATTAACATTTTTGCTATTTTGCTTCTTTTTGTTTCCGGTCTTTTTCTTGGCATAAAAATTCCTCCTGATTAGTTTTCACTTACCCTAATCAGGAGGTTTCTATACACAAAATTTTATACAGTCTC
>NZ_CAEK01000025.1 GCF_000321005.1 Anaerococcus senegalensis JC48 | reverse complement strand
ATTCCAAGATCACCACATCTATCAAACAGTAGATAAAGACGGAAATGTAATATCAGAAGATGCTACAACCGACGGTGACGAACAAACAGGAAAAGAAAACGAAGAATATACAACAAATAAAATAGACAAAGAAGGTTACAAGCTAGTAGAAGTAAAACCAACAAATGACAAATCCAAAGAACTAGGCGTAAAATACGACTCAGAAAATGGAGAACCAACAAAAGGAAACTACGTAGCAGGTGAAAAACAAGAAGTAACCTATATCTACCAAAGAACAAAAGAAGAACCAGGTAGCTTCCAAGAACACCATATCTACATCACAAAAGATGAAGATGGAAACATCGTAGAAGAAAAAACAATAACAGAAGACGGTAAAGTAAAAGAAGGAAACAAAGACGAAACATATCCAACAGGAAAAATAGAAAAAGATGGATATAAATTCGTAAGAACAGAAAATCCTGTAAACGAACCAACCTACGATAAAAATGGAGAACCAACAGAAGGTAACTTCAAACCAGGTGAAAAACAAGAAATCACTTACGTATACGAAAAAACAATAACAACAAAAGGATC
>NZ_CAEK01000026.1 GCF_000321005.1 Anaerococcus senegalensis JC48 | reverse complement strand
TCCCGTAAACGGGTCATAATATTCCTTTATACTTATTTGGTCAGTGTAATAATCTTCTCTTAATTGATTTTGTATATATTCTTTTATTTTCTTTTCATTTCTTCCTACTGTATCTACATAATATCCTCTACACCAAAAGTGTCTGTTTCCATATTTATATTTTAGGTTTGCGTGTCTATCGAATATTATCAGAGAACTTTTTCCTTTTAAATATCCCATTATTTGTGATATTGAGTACTTTGGTGGTATTTCTACCAGCATATGGATATGATCCGGACATAACTCTGCTTCTATTATGTTTATCCCTTTTCTTGAGCATAATTCTCGAAGTATGCTGCCTATGTCTTTTCTTAATTGTCTATATATTTCTTGTCTTCTG
>NZ_CAEK01000027.1 GCF_000321005.1 Anaerococcus senegalensis JC48 | reverse complement strand
TAGAAGACAAGTAATATATAGACAACTAAGAAAAGATATAGGCAGTATACTTCGAGAATTATGTTCAAGAAAAGGAATAAACATAATAGAAGCAGAGCTATGTCCAGATCATGTACACATGCTGGTAGAAATACCACCAAAATATTCTGTATCACAAATAATGGGATATTTGAAAGGGAAAAGTTCATTAATAATATTTGATAGACATGCCAACCTAAAATATAAATATGAAACAGACATTTTTGGTGTAGAGGATATTATGTAGATACAGTGGGAAGAAATGAAAAGAAAATAAAAGAATATATACAAAATCAATTAAAAGAAGATTATTACACTGACCAAATAAGTATAAAAGAATACTATGACCCGTTTACGGGA
>NZ_CAEK01000028.1 GCF_000321005.1 Anaerococcus senegalensis JC48 | reverse complement strand
AAGGATGTGATTAGTTTGTCTATGAATGAGAACATTGTTCCAATCAT
This sequence comes from Anaerococcus senegalensis JC48, assembly GCF_000321005.1. GTDB lineage: Bacteria > Bacillota > Clostridia > Tissierellales > Peptoniphilaceae > Anaerococcus > Anaerococcus senegalensis. Next base: position 225 of record NZ_CAEK01000028.1, on the reverse strand, counting down.
GCCCGGTACATATCTTCCTGACTTACTAGTTTCATAGTCAGAAACGTCAGCAATCATTGGGTTTACAAGAGTTGATGGAACTCCGCCAAAGCCCATTGCCATCGTATATAAAACTAGGAATAAGATTGTTGCGAACCCTAAATTACTCATAGAAATTGTTGAACCATCAACAAACATGAACATACCAATTAATACGACGAATGTTCCTAATGCAATCCAAGTTGA
>NZ_CAEK01000029.1 GCF_000321005.1 Anaerococcus senegalensis JC48 | reverse complement strand
CCAAAGAAAATTAATAAAAAAACTTTGTTTGGAACAAAGTAAACTTTGTAGATTAAAGGTTACATGGGGGTGTAGCTCAGTTGGGAGAGCACCTGCCTTGCACGCAGGGGGTCAAGAGTTCGAATCTCTTCATCTCCACCAAGCCCATAATGAGGGGTGAAAGATTTCAAAGAAATCTTTCATTATTTTTCGACATTTGCAAAGCAAATAAGAAAAATAACGTTAGGTTACAGTAAATAACCAGACAAAACTCGAACAGGGC
>NZ_CAEK01000030.1 GCF_000321005.1 Anaerococcus senegalensis JC48 | reverse complement strand
GTGCAATCTCATCAATTGTTTTACCCTGTAAAAGCATTTGATAAGTTGCCCTTGTTGACGCAGTTAGTAACCCATTTTCTTGATGTTCAGTCTCAATCATTGAAACAAGTATAGGAAATTTTTCACCATTACTTACAAGTTGTAAAACTATTGAATGCAAGGTATGTAAAAAGAGAATTTGACACCACGTCTCATCCTCACCTAAAATAGAACTAATTTGCTCAATCGTATATCCAA
>NZ_CAEK01000031.1 GCF_000321005.1 Anaerococcus senegalensis JC48 | reverse complement strand
TTTATTGTCCACTTAAGTGAGTTGAGCGAACGAAAGAGAGCGAAACAATAAACCACCTGCTATGCAGGTGGAGGGATTAAGCTTTAGCTTCAAGCACCAAGAAAACCTCCTTAAAGTATAATTGTGATAGTCACATGCACAATTAAACAAGGAGGTTAAAACTTGGACAAGAATAGTTTATCACATACCAAATGGAGATGTAAATACCATATAGTT
>NZ_CAEK01000032.1 GCF_000321005.1 Anaerococcus senegalensis JC48 | reverse complement strand
AGCTAGACTTCACTTTGTACCGCTAGCAATGTTTCTTCCGTTGGTCCTTTCTCCTAACTGCATTACTTTGTGTAAATGATGTCCTCACCATCTTCATTTCAGTCGCTAGTGCATTTGCTAACTTCACCTCTAATCGTTTTCAATTTTATTTCACAAGCATACGCTTGTTTTTTTCATCAAAAAAACACTTCCAAAG
>NZ_CAEK01000033.1 GCF_000321005.1 Anaerococcus senegalensis JC48 | reverse complement strand
GTTGGTGGAATGGGAATTTAGTTTTTACTCTTGCTATATTGCCAAATTCTAACAAAGAGTCTTCTCTTTTGATGCAAAGCGAGGCTTTTTTGTAAGGGCCTATAAAATGAATTACTTTCAATTCTATAAACTTTGTCTGTATCAGCTACAGTCATTGTTCTAATCATTTTTCTTTTCTCTGTCCCTT
>NZ_CAEK01000034.1 GCF_000321005.1 Anaerococcus senegalensis JC48 | reverse complement strand
TTCTTTAAATCTATTTCCTTGGGAATTGCCATATTGGGTATTAGGACTTCCATGCCTTCCTCCAATTCTTCCATCTTGTATGTCCCTCCCTGTCTCTCGAAGGAATTCTCCTTGACGATTGGTGTGTAAATCCCCTCCTCCATGAGGTATTCCTTGCCTGCCTAATGTTAATTTCTCTTTCATCTTC
>NZ_CAEK01000035.1 GCF_000321005.1 Anaerococcus senegalensis JC48 | reverse complement strand
GACGGTATCGATGGAACTGATGGTAAAGACGGTCAACCAGGAAAAGATGGTAAAGACGGACAAGATGGAACTGATGGAAAATCATCAAGCGTCAAAGTAGTAGCTGGTAAAAATGATGAAGGAAAATCAGGTCACTGGGTAATCACATACTTCGACAAAAACGGAGAT
>NZ_CAEK01000036.1 GCF_000321005.1 Anaerococcus senegalensis JC48 | reverse complement strand
AACAAAGGTATAGGGCTTTTATAAGCCCTAAGCTCTCTATTTAAAGAAATGGTGATAGAATGGATAAAAATTATGTTACTTATGGTGCTATCCTCACAAAAGAAGAAGATGGTGGATATTCAATAGATAT
>NZ_CAEK01000037.1 GCF_000321005.1 Anaerococcus senegalensis JC48 | reverse complement strand
ATAAAGTTTATAGATCATTTAGAAATATAGAAGGCTGTAATGTAGAAAAAGCTAACTTAATCAGTGTATATGATCTTTTAAGACATGACAAACTTGTCGTAACAAAAGATGCAATTGCAAA
>NZ_CAEK01000038.1 GCF_000321005.1 Anaerococcus senegalensis JC48 | reverse complement strand
AAATCAAAACTACCAGCTTAGCTGGTAGTTTGCACAGCGCCTATAAGGCGCAAATACCGGCACGCCCCTATTGGGGCTGTCGAGTATTCCATCACATGCACCAATTT
>NZ_CAEK01000039.1 GCF_000321005.1 Anaerococcus senegalensis JC48 | reverse complement strand
TACTCACTCAAGATCTGATAGTAAAATGGATCAAACTATTGAAGAATTTTTTGTAAAAGATATGGATAGGGCTAGATTTTTATCAAAACTTTTCAAAGATGCTG
>NZ_HE578910.1 GCF_000321005.1 Anaerococcus senegalensis JC48 | reverse complement strand
ATTGTACCTAATAAAATTAAATAGCTATAAATATTTCCAGTCAAGAAAGAAAGGGCACAAGGTGGATGCCTTGGCACATGAAGGCGAAAAAGGACGTAAGTGAACGAAAACTAGGGTAAGCTCACAAAAAGCACTGACCCCTAGGTCTCCGAATGGGGCAACCCGGTTGTGGAAGACACAATCATTACTAAGTGAATACATAGCTTAGTAAGGCTAAACCCTGCGAACTGAAACATCTAAGTAGCAGGAGGAAAAGAAAGAAACATCGATTTTCTAAGTAGCGGCGAGCGAAAGGAAAAGAGCCTAACTCATAAGCGATTTTTTAAAGTTAGTCAAATTATCTGAAAAGATAAACCAAAGAAAGTGAAAGTCTTGTAGACGAAAGCTTTAAGAAACGAGAGGGAAAGTATCACCGGGCACGAGTAACCCGGTGTGAAGATAGGGGGCCCATCCCCTAAGGCTAAATACTAACATGTGACCGATAGTGAACAAGTACCGTGAGGGAAAGGTGAAAAGAACCCCGAAAGGGGAGTGAAATAGAACCTGAAACCTAGTGCCTACAAGCAGACAGAGCGTGAGCGAACGTGATGTCGTACCTTTTGTAGAATGGGCCAGCGAGTTATTCTATATTGCAAGGTTAATGATTTAAGATCAGAAGCCGTAGCGAAAGCGAGTCTTAATAGGGCGAAAGTAAGATGGAATAGACCCGAAACCGGGTGATCTATCCATGGTCAGAGTGAAGTTGAAGTAAAATTCAATGGAGGCTCGAACCGGGTGCGGTTTAAAACGCATCGGATGAACTGTGGATAGGGGCGAAAAACCAAACGAACCCGGAGATAGCTGGTTCTCCTCGAAATAGCTTTAGGGCTAGCCTCTGACCTAAGATTTTAGGGGGTAGAGCACTGAATGGTCTAGGGCGGATTACCGTACCAAAACCTATCAAACTCCGAATACCAAAAAATCAAGTCAGGGAGTCAGACTTAGGGGGATAAGCTTCTAAGTCGAAAGGGAAACAGCCCAGACCGACAGCTAAGGTCCCAAAATTTGAATTAAGTGGAAAAGGATGTGAATCTACTAAGACAACCAGGACGTTGGCTTAGAAGCAGCCATGCATTTAAAGAATGCGTAATAGCTCACTGGTCAAGTGGGTTTGCGCCGAAAATGAACGGGGCTAAATTCAATACCGAAGCTTCGGATTAATAGAGGAATTAAGTTTACAAATGAGACTAGGAAATATTTAACAAAAACAATAACAGAAGAGATTAAGAAAATACAAATTTCAGACGCAGACATAAAGATAGGATATTAAAGAAAATATTCAAAAAACACAAGTCTAAAGTCAAAGTAGGTATCATAAGAAATTATGAACTAACAATCACTGGTTAGAGTTAAAAAAACTAGGACTCATAGCTAAACTTAATACCTCTATTAGTGGTAGAGGAGCATTGTATTAGAGACGAAGCCAAGGCGAAAGCAAAAGTGGATTTAATACAAGAGAGAATGCTGGCATGAGTAGCGAGAAGGGATGTGAGAATCATCCCCGTCGAAACCCTAAGGTCTCCTGAGCAAGGCTCGTCCCCTCAGGGAAAGTCGGGACCTAAGCCAAGGCCGAAAGGCGTAGGCGATGGATAACAGGTTTATATTCCTGTACCGCTTGAAGTCGATATGAGAGAAGTGATGACGCAAAAGGATAATCAAAGCCATCTGATGGATGATGGTCTAAAGTCGTAGGAAGAAAGGTAGGCAAATCCGCCTTTCACAAATTCTGAAAACCGATAGGTATCGAAAACATAAGTAGAGAAGTTGATGACTCCATGTTGCCAAGAAAAGTCACTATCCAGACCAAAGCGCCCGTACCAAAACCGACACAGGTAGGGAGGTAGAGAATACCAAGACGCGCGGAAGAACCTTTGTTAAGGAACTCGGCAAAATGTCCCCGTAACTTCGGGAGAAGGGGAGCCTGAGAAATCAGGCCACAGAAACCAGGCCCAAGCGACTGTTTACCAAAAACACAAGTTTCTGCAAAATCGCAAGATGAAGTATAGGAGCTGACACCTGCCCGGTGCTGGAAGGTTAAGGGGAAGGCTTAGAGCAATCGAAGGCTAGAACTTAAGCCCCAGTAAACGGCGGCCGTAACTATAACGGTCCTAAGGTAGCGAAATTCCTTGTCGGGTAAGTTCCGACCCGCACGAAAGGTGTAACGATTTGGGCACTGTCTCAACAAAGGATCCGGTGAAATTGTAGTAGTCGTGAAGATGCGACTTACCCACGCTAGGACGGAAAGACCCCGTGGAGCTTTACTGTAGGCTGATATTGGATTTTGAGATTAAATGTACAGGATAGTTGGGAGACTAGGAAATCTGGATGCCAATCTAGATGGAGTCACTGGTGGGATACCAACCTTTTAATATCAAAGTTCTAACCATAGCCCTTGAATCAGGGCATGGGACATTGTCAGTTGGGCAGTTTGACTGGGGCGGTCGCCTCCTAAAAAGTAACGGAGGCGTTCAAAGGTTCGCTCAGAATGGACGGAAACCATTCGAAGAGTATAAAGGCATAAGCGAGCTTAACTGCGAGAGCTACAACTCAAGCAGAGTCGAAAGACGGACTTAGTGATCCGGTGGTACCGCATGGAAGGGCCATCGCTCAACGGATAAAAGCTACCCCGGGGATAACAGGCTTATCTCCCCCAAGAGTCCACATCGACGGGGAGGTTTGGCACCTCGATGTCGGCTCGTCTCATCCTGGGGCTGGAGTAGGTCCCAAGGGTTGGGCTGTTCGCCCATTAAAGAGGCACGCGAGCTGGGTTCAGAACGTCGTGAGACAGTTCGGTCCCTATCCAGCGTGGGCGTAAGAAATTTGAGAGGAGCTGTCCTTAGTACGAGAGGACCGGGATGGACGCACCAATGGTGTACGAGTTGTTAGGCCACTAGCATGGCTCGGTAGCTAAGTGCGGAATTGATAAGTACTGAAAGCATCTAAGTACGAAGCAACCCTCAAGATAAGATTTCTTAGAGTAGGTAAAGAAAATACCTTTGATAGGTCCAAGGTGTAAGTGCAGTAATGTATTAAGCTAATGGATACTAAACTTTATATCTTGACTGGAAATATTTATAGCTATT
>NZ_HE578909.1:86843-193212 GCF_000321005.1 Anaerococcus senegalensis JC48 | reverse complement strand
GATTAAAAAGGTTAAAACAGTATATTAAATATGTGGTGACGATGGCAGAAGGGATACACCTGTTCCCATACCGAACACAGAAGTTAAGCCTTCTAACGCCGATGGTACTCGGAGGGAGACCTCCCGGGAGACTAGGTAGTTGCCAAACAAACAAGATCAGCTTAGGCTGGTCTTTTTTGATTTATATTTTATTTTTTCTTTCATTTATGTTAATATTTTTATTAGTTTTAATTTTATAAATTTTTTACTTTTATATTCAGGTTTTATCATTAAGAAATTAATTTATATATTAATTTAAATTTCTTTTATTTATTTTTTAATTTAGTATATGGAATGATTTATTCTATATCTTATTTTTTATAGTATATTTTTGATATTTAAAAACAAATTTAATCTATCTTTGAATAATTTAAATCCTAGTGCAACAATATTTTATATAATTAAAAAATAAGTGTATATTTTATATGTAGGATTTTTGTTATAGGCTTATTTTTTCCCTAGAATTTTATTGTAAATTGGTAAAAATTTATTTATGATTGAATAAGGAGGTTCTATGCAAGTAGAAGATATATTTGAAAAGTTAAAGGAAGATTATAGAAATAAAAGCTATACGGATAGGGGAATTGAACCGATTTTTCAGTTAAATAGAGATTGTAAAATTTTGATAATTGGTCAAGCTCCTGGTAGGAAAGTTGAGGAAAGTGGAATTTTATTTAATGATAAAAGCGGGGAGAATTTAGTGGATTGGCTTGGTATTAATAAGGACATCCTCCATGGTAAAGACTTTTCTATAATACCTATAGATTTTTATTATCCAGGTAAGGGAAAAAGTGGGGACAAGGCTCCTAGAAAATTTATTGCCAAAGAATATCATCCTCTTCTACTTGAAGAGCTTAAAGATGTTAAATTAACTATATTGATAGGAGCATATGCACAAAAATTTTACCTAAAAGATAATTTTAAGAAGAACTTAACAGAAACTGTTAGAAGTTTTAGAGACTATTTGCCAAATTATTTTCCTCTAGTTCATCCGAGTCCTTTAAATAATAGGTGGTTAGCTAAAAATACTTTTTTTAAAGATGAAACTCTTCCAGAACTTAAAAAAATTATCCTAAAGATACTTTAAATTGTTATAGTATAATGAAATAGATAATAATTATTATAAATAAGGAGATTATATGAAAAAATTAAGTGCTAATGTTTTGGATGGTAAATTTGAACATTTAATTGATGAGGATAAACTACAAATCACTCACCTTCAAATTAAGAAAGGTGATGAAGTTGCTAGTCATAAATCAGATAAAAATGTGATAGTTGTAATTTATAATGGTAAGGTTAATTTTACTGGAGAAAATGGGAGTGAGATTATAATACCAGGCGATATAATTAATATGGAACCCAATGAATTGCATGCTTTAAGTGCTATTGAAGATAGTGATTTGATGGTTATTAAGGCAAGTATTTAAAATACAATAATTAGGAAAAAAAGATTTTTATTAATTTATTATTTATATTATAAAACTCGACAAGTTTAATGTTTCTTGTCGAGTTTTTTTCTTATATTTTTTAATTGTCTTTAAAAATTATTTATTTTATTTGTTGTAAGTGTCTCTGTCTATTTCTTTTTCATTTGCAGCAACTATCAAGGCTGATGATGCAGCTGCTGTTACATTTGTTGCTGTTCTTCCCATATCTGCAAGTGATGAGATTGGTGATAGGATTACTACCATTTCTACTGGAAGTCCCATTGCAGCAAAAACTGCTGTTGTTGTTATTGTCGCTGTTCCCGGTACACCTACTGTTCCAAGTGAAACTAATAAGGCTACAAATATTAGCATTATATAATCTGATACTTTATAGTTTATTCCAAGTACATTTGCTGTTAATAGGGCTGACATTACTGGCCAAAATCCTGCACATCCTGGCATTCCCATTGTTGCTCCCATTGGTGCAACGAAGGAAGCTATTTTTTGACTTACTCCCATATTTTCTGTTAGGTTTTCAATGTTTGCGGCAATTGAACCAACTGATGATTGGGTTGTAAATCCTATTGCTTGAACCGGCCAATTTTTCTTGAAAAATTTAAATGGGTTAAGTTTTGCAAGTATTGCTAATAGAGCTCCTGTTGTTATATATGAATGGAATACTGATGCCACGTAGGTTAATATTAGGATGAATAAAAGAGGCTTAACTGCTGTATAATCTATATTTCCTATTGAATTTGCTAATAAAGATAATACAGCATAAGGGGTAAAGTCTGTTATAAATCCTATTAGTCTAAATATTATTTCAGAAAAAGATTCTATAAAATCCACAAAGGGCTTAACTTCTTTTTCTTTTCCTCTTTCTATTAGTTGAAGAATAGCAAGTCCAATTAGAACTGCAAATACTATTATTGGGATTACAGATCCTTCTGATGCGTCTAGGACTATATTTTTTGGAAAGAAGTTTACAAAAGCATCTGCAAATCCTGGAACTTCTTTTACTTCGCTTGATTTTGTTATAGGAATATTAGCATCTTTTCCTATTTTAAATATTACAGCAAGTATAAGTCCTATTGATGAACCTAGGACATTGTGAAGGCTCAAAACTCCAATTGTCTTTAGTCCCATTGATTTAAGATTTGCTAAGTTTTCTGTTGATATTACAATTTTTATTACTGATGCAAGTAAGAGAGGTATAACAACAGAAAATAGCAGATTTGCATAAATTCTACCAAAAACTCCTATATATTCTGTACTTTCTTTAAAGAAAAATCCAAGAATTATTCCTAAAATTGATCCTGAAATCACCCTCATTCCAAAGGATATTCCCTTCTTTTTCATAAATCCTAATAGGTAGAAAAGTATAAGACCTATAAATAATGTTAAAAATTTCATATATACTCCTTTATTATTTTGTTAAAATTTCAAAAGCGAAAGTGCTTAAAAGTGATGATGCGTAGTAGATTACATTAGGGTCAAGGTCAAAATTTTTTGTGTGAATATTTGATCCTGATCCATATTTTTTGTTTTTTATGCCAAGCTCTACAAATACTGTAGGTGCTAAATTTGAATAGGCTGAAAATGTTTCAGATCCAAAAGACATTTTTTTATCTACAATTGGATTTTCAAATAAACTGTTTGCTACATTTCTTGAAAGCTTTGCAAGTTTTTCATCATTAATTGTAGGATAGGTTACGATTTTTGTATAATCGTTAAAATTAACCTTAGAAGAATATAGTTTTGCGGTATTTTCTACAATATTTTTAAAAAGATCTAGGGCTTTTTCTCCTGTTTCATCTTTTATAAATCTGGAAGTTCCCTTAAAGTTAGCCTTGTCAGCAATAATATTTGGAGCTGAACCAGCATTTATTGATCCAATTGATAGGGAAATATTATCTCTAGGATCAAATTCTGATATCCATAGACTTTCTAGATTATCTATAATTTTAACTAAGGCTTGAATTGGTGAATTGGAAAGGTCAGGTCTTGAACCATGTCCACCTTTTCCATAAATATCAACATCAAATCCCATGCTTCCTGCTTGAATTGTCCCATTCTTTATAGAAAATTTTCCAATATCAAGACTTGGATCGACATGGTTACCGTAAATTGCATCAAAGCTTATGTTTTTATCTTTTATAAAAGATATGACATCCGAAACTCCCTCACAAGTTTCTTCAGCTTGTTCGAATATAAAGTAAATTTTTCCTTTTAAAATATCCTTATAATCTTTAAGAATTTTTGCAGAAGTTAAGGCAATGGCCATGTGTCCATCGTGACCGCAAGCATGCATTAGACCCTTATTTTTTGAAATAACCTCTCTTTTTTGGCTTAGATTATTAGAATCTTCTAAAATTTTTAGAGCATCCATATCACTTCTAAAGCCAACAGTTTTTCCAAATTTTCCACTATCAAGTAGGGCAAGAAATGAATTTTTATTTGGAATTTTTATGATTTTATATCCCATATTTTTTAATTCATTTTGTAAAAAACTACTTGTTTTGAATTCTTTATTGGATTGTTCTGGATAAGTGTGTAGATAATTTCTAATAGCCTTACCATAAGCTAGGTTTTCTTTTGCCTTTTTTTTGATATCCTTTGTGCTAATACTAAGTTCTTCTTTGTTAATCATATTTTTATCTCCTTTCGTTTTTGAGATAATAAAAATGAGTAAAAAAAAATCCCGCCCCTCAAAAAGGACGAGTTACCGTGTTTCCACCTTTATTCACTTTTTATTTTTAAATAAAAAGCCTCATTAAATAAAGTTTAACTTAAATATTTGAAAAATTAAGTTATTACTTTAATCGGAGTCTAACAACTCCTAGCGCTATAACAGGCGCACCTGTTATTGACTACTTTTTTCGCCAATAAGACTCAAAGATGCATAAACATAAATATCTCACAGTCTATCTCAGCTTTTTAGACTTTCTCTGTAATAAGTGTATTTTATGTTCTCTTCTTTTTTACGTCATTAATATTACAAAACTAATTATACAATCCTGACTAAAATAGTCAAGTATAAAATATTTATAAAAATAAATTCTCTTAACCTAGAAATTAAAGTATAGGTTAAGAGAATTTTTACTTTTTTTTATTTATATTTGTAGAATCCTTCTCCAGTTTCTACTCCTTTAAGACCTTTTTCAGCTCTTTCTTCTAGTTTTTTTACAGCTTTTGCGAGTGGTGAGTTTGGATCTTTTGCTTTTGGACTTATCTTTGTTATATTTATTACTGTTGTAATTCCAACTATATCTATAATTTCAAAAGGACCTTTTGGTGCTCCTGTTCCTATTTTCCAATCCATATCTATATCTTTTGGTTCAGCAATATCTGCTCCATAAAGCATTAAAGCTGAATCTAGTAGTGGAACTAGAAGTGAATTTAAAATGTATCCTGGTTGTTCTTTTTTAAGTATTGCTGGATACATTCCAATTGATTTTGCAAATTCTACCACACTTTCAAAAGATTCATCACTTGTTTTATCATGTTTCATTATTTCTGCAACATTTTGTCTCCAAATGTTATTTGCAAAGTGAAGATTTAAAAATTTATCTTCTCTTTTTGTATATTCACTAAATTGTGAAGGTAGAAGAGTTGATGAGTTTGAAACTACTATTGTATCTTCTTTTAAATGAGATGAAATTTTTTCGTAAAATGCTTTTTTCTCATCCACAATTTCTGCAATTGCTTCTATAACTAAGTCCGCATTTGAAAAAGCTTCATCAAGATCAGTAGTGTATTTCATATCTTTGTAAATTTTGTTATTTACATTTTTTAACTCTTCTATTTTTTCTTCAGTAATTTCACTTTTGTCATTGAAAAAAGATCTAGGATAATCTGGATTTTCTTGTCCAATATAAGTTGGAGCAATTTCTAATTCTTTTGAAAAAATATTGTAGAGTCTTTCAATTCTTGGTTTAATTCTTTCAATAGAAGCTTCGCTTCTTCCCCAAAGGGTTACATTATATCCATGAAATGCTGTTATATAAGCTATTTGAGCACCTAGTACTCCACCGCCAGCAACAGTTACGTTTTTTATATTCATTTTATTCTCCTTTATAACTTTTAATCTCTTTTTTATTTATACCCATTTATTTTTTAAATTTATTATTTTTGCTTATCTTAATTTTTATAAAATATTTTGTTTTTCATATTGTTATTTAAATTTTCTAACTTTTGTTATAATTATAAAAGGCATATAAATATTTAAAATTTTAGTTTTACTATTTGTTTTATAAGTTTTTATAAAAAATTATTTCAATATAAAGGAGTTAATTTAATGAATAGAGAGGAAAAAATTTCTGCAAAAGCTTTAATACCATTTTTAGTTTTTATAATTATTTATTTATCAACAGGTATTATTCTTCATCTTAGGGGAGTGAAAATGGCATTTTATCAACTTCCAGCACCTATTGCAGCTTTTGTTGGAATTATTAGTGCATTTTTATTATTTGGTGGAAGTATTGATGATAAATTTGAAGATTTAATAGAAGGTTGTGGAGATTCAAACATTATTATTATGTGTTTGATTTACTTATTGGCAGGAGCTTTTTCTGCCCTTGCATCCAAATCTGGAGGAGTAGATTCTGTAGTAGGATTGGGACTTTCATTTATTCCCGCTAAATTTTTAACAGCAGGTGTATTTTTGATAGCTTGTTTTATTTCTATAGCTACTGGAACTTCTGTTGGAACTATTACTGCTCTAGGTCCAATTGCTGTTGGTCTTTCTGAATCTGGTGGAATAAATCTTTCACTTATGCTTGGAGCCTTGGTTGGTGGGGCTATGTTTGGAGATAATTTATCTATTATTTCTGATACAACAATTGCATCCACAAGAACTCAAAATTGCGAAATGAAAGATAAATTTAGGATGAATATAAAAATAGCCCTTCCAGCAGGCATCATTACCTTCATTCTTTTATTAATTTTTGGAGCGCCTGAAAGCATGCCAGCTCAAAAAGTTTTATCATATGAAATTATTAAAATTATCCCTTACATATTTGTTCTTATTTCAGCACTTATGGGATTAAATGTATTTTTGGTTCTTACTGGAGGAATTGCTTTTTCTGGTTTTATTCTTCTTTTAGATAATGGATTCGATTTATTAGCCCTATCTCAAACTATGTGGGAAGGCTTTACAGGAATGTTTGAAATATTTTTACTTTCCATGTTAATAGGTGGACTTTCTAATATGGTTAGTAAAGAAGGTGGTATAAATTGGATTATTGAAAAAATCAAAAAAATTGCAAGAGGAGAAAAATCAGGAGAGTTTGGTATAGCTATGCTTGTTTCTCTTTTAGATATTGCTGTTGCAAATAATACTGTTGCAATTATAATTTCTGGCCCAATTGCCAAAAAAATGTGCAAGGAATATAAAATTGATCCAAGAAGATCAGCTTCCTTGCTTGATGCATTTTCTTGTGTTTTTCAAGGAATAGTTCCCTACGCTGCTCAGGTTTTGATAGCTGCAAGTTTTAGCAAGGGAAAAGTTGCTCCTTTTCAAATAATTCCATATTTTTGGTATCAATTTATACTTGGTATAGTTGCAATAATTTCTATATATATTCCATTTGCAAAGGCAAAAGATAAGTGGAATTTTGAATATGATATGGTTGAATCAAAATTAAAAGAAAATATAAAAAGTAAGTAAAAATTTGCTAAGAATTTCAAAAGATATTAAAATAAAAATTTTTGAATTTTTAGACTTAAATAATTATTATTTTATCAATATATAATAGGTGATAAAAGCTTTTGTTTTTGATATAATTACTATGATGATAGTAAAGAGGTAGATATGGATAATAAAAAATTCAATTCATTTTTTGCATATTTTGTAGGTATTTTGATGGTTATTTCTTTTATATATATTTTATTTTTGTTAAAGCCCAAAAAAGTATCAAATTACAAAGTAGCAAAAGATATAAGATATAGTGGTGAAATTGTTAAAAATAAATTAAATGGAAAAGGAAATCTTACTACTCCTGAAGGAAAATATATTGGAGAATTTAAAGACTCTAGATTTGATGGGGTAGGTAAATTTGTAGGAGATGATTTTATTTATTTTTCTAAATTTAATAAAAATAAGGCTAACAAAGATATAAAAATCAAACTTAAGGATGGATATATTTATAAAAAAGTAAAAAATGGTTGGATGAGATTAGAAGGTAAAGATGAGAATTAAAGGCTTAGATTATATTCGTGTATTGGGAATTTTTTTGGTGGTATTTTACCACTTTTTTTCAAATTTTATTCCTGGGGGGTTTTTAGGAGTAAATATATTATTTGTATTATCAGGTTTTTTAATTACCTACCATCTTTTAGATGAAATATATAAAAATAAAGAAATTGATATTAGAAAATTTTATTATAAAAGATTTGTTAGAATTTTTCCTCCAGTTTTGTTGATGGTTTTTCTAACTAGCCTTTTTTGTTTTTTTATTAATAAGGATTACAGTGTAAGATTTTTTGATCAATTTATATCAGCTATTAGCTTTAATTACAATATTTTTGAAATTGTAAGAGGGGGTTCTTATGAGGGACAATTTATAAGACAATTATTTATGCCAACTTGGTCTTTGGCTATAGAAGTTCACTTTTATTTACTTTGGCCTTTGGTTTTGACCCTTATAGTTAATAAATTTAAAAGTATAAAACATTATGAGAAGAAATATTCCTCATTATTAATGAAAATTTGCATTTGCCTTTATTTTATTTCATATTTATTGATGATTTTTCTTGTAATAAGCTCAAAAGACAAAATATCATTTGTTTATTTTTATGATTTTACCCGAATGGGATCTTTTATTATGGGGGCCTTTGTTGGGTGCTTTGTAAAAAGATTTTCTTATAAACAAATTCCATACCTAAAACCAACAGCTATATTTTCAGTGATTTTGATTGTATTTAGTTTTATTTTTTCCTACAATAATAAATCAACCTATACATTAGCTTTCATTTTAACTGATTTTATTACAGCTTTGATGATATTGGTTTCTTATTCAAATAAAAATATAGAAGAGAAAAAAATAATTAATAAATTATCCATGTATTCTTACGGAATTTTCATCTTCCATTGGCCAAGTTTTGTAATAATTACAAGTGTTTTTGATAATTTTTTTGGAGTGATATTGGCAGTGTTAGTAACAGCACTATTAGTATTGGTTAATTTTCATTTGTTTGAGCCTTTATTTAATGGAAAAGATATATATCTTGGAGAAAAATTCTTTAATAATAAAAAAATCATTTATGAAAATAATAAGATGATTATACAAATTTTTCTTGTCCTTATATTTTCATCCTCAATAACAATGGCATATATTTTGGATAAAAAAGCCGATGATATGGTAAGTATAGAAAAAACCATTTTAGAAAAATCTATTAAACAAGATATAGATAAGATAAAAATGGATAAAAATTTACTTGATATGGCTATAAAAAAATCTGAAAATAAAGAAGTTACAAATGAAAATAATGATGTTATGATTAATGTTTTGGCAGATAGTGTACTTTTGGGTAATAGGGAAATGATTCAAGAAAACATTCCAAATATTTACGTAAATGCAGAAGGAAGTAGGCCAATTGATTCGGCAAGTGATTTAATAAATCAAATGAAAAAAGAAGGAAAATTGGGATCTGTTGTCGTAATTGCCCTTGGAACAAACGCTATAAAAGATCCAAAAGAAAGTCTTGAAGAAATTATAAAGGCAATTCCTCAAAAAACACGCTTAATATTGGTAACTTGCTATGATAATCGCTATAAACAACCTCACAGAGTATCGGTTGCTATGAGAGAAATTTCGAAAAAATATGATTTCATAACCCTAATGGATTGGGAAAAAGAAGCAATGGCTCATCCAGAATATTATTCAGGAACAGATGGAGTTCATTATTTTGGAAGATTAAATGTGTATGATGCTTATTTAAAAATGCTAAAAAATTCAATAGATCAATCCTTAAAAAATAAGGCAAAATAACAAAATTATTAAAAGAAAAACCTAAAAATTCAGGTTTTTCTTTTTTATATAATTATAAATTAAAAACAAGATAAGTCTTTTAAATCAAAATATTTTATCTAAAAATTGCTTTAATTAAAGTTTAGAAATTAGAAAGTTTATATTTAGTTATTAATTCAAGCTAATAATTTATTAATATTTGATTTAATTTAGTTTTATTATAAATTGTAAAATAAGTTACTTTGTATTGATAAAAGAAAAAAATTGATTTTAATATCCTCTTTATTTTGAAAAAATAGCCTTTCTAATGGATATAAGTTTTACTTATATAGATCATAATTTATATGTATTTTACGATGAATTTAAAATAATGTATTATAATCATGAAAACGTAATCATTTAAAAAAGGGGTGAATATTTTGAAAGAAAATGAAAGAATTTCTGGTAAAGCCTTAATTCCATTTTTAGTTTTTATAGTTGTGTACCTATTCACAGGTATAATGCTTCACTTAAGAGGAGTGGAAATGGCATTTTATCAATTGCCAGCACCTATAGCAGCCTTTGTTGGTATTATTAGTGCTTTTATTTTATTTGGTGGAAGTATTGATGATAAATTTGACAATTTAATTGAAGGTTGTGGCGATTCAAACATAGTTATAATGTGTTTGATATACATATTGGCAGGAGCTTTTTCAACTGTAGCATCAGCTTCAGGTGGAGTTGATTCTGTTGTAGGATTAGGTTTATCTTTTATACCAGCTAGATTTTTGACAGCAGGTGTATTTTTGATAGCTTGTTTTATATCTATAGCAACAGGTTCTTCAGTTGGAACTATAACAGCACTTGGTCCTATAGCTATAGGTCTTGCAACTTCAGGAGGAATAAAACTTCCCTTAATGCTTGGAGCCTTGGTAGGTGGATCTATGTTTGGTGATAACTTATCAGTAATTTCTGATACAACTATAGCTGCAACAAGAACTCAAAACTGTGATATGAAAGATAAGTTTAGGATGAATATAAAGCTAGCTCTTCCAGCTGGAATAATTACATTTATATTACTACTTATTTTTGGCGCTCCAGAATCTAGGCCTAGCCAAACTGCACTAAATTATGAAATAATTAAAGTTATTCCTTACTTATTTGTATTGGTTGTTGCTCTTATGGGAGTAAACGTCTTCTTGGTACTTACTGGTGGAATAGCACTTTCTGGTGTAGTTTTACTTATGAACAACGGATTTAATCTACTAGAACTTTCCCAAACAATGTGGGAAGGATTTACAGGAATGTTTGAAATATTCCTACTATCAATGTTGATTGGGGGTCTTTCCAATATGGTTACCAAAGAAGGTGGTATTAATTGGATTATTTCTAAAATTAAAAAATTTGCAAAAGGTGAAAAATCTGGAGAGTTTGGTATAGCTGCTCTAGTTTCTCTTGCAGATGTTGCAGTTGCAAATAATACTGTAGCAATTATAATTTCAGGACCAATTGCAAAGAAAATGTGCAACGAATATAAAATTGACCCTAGAAGATCTGCATCATTACTTGATACTTTTTCTTGTGTATTCCAAGGATTAGTTCCTTATGCAGCTCAAGTTTTGATAGCGGCAGGATTTACAAAAGGTGCAGTTGCACCATTCCAAATTATGCCATATTTCTGGTATCAATTTATTCTAGGAGCTATTTCTATAATATCAATTTATGTACCATTTACTAAAGCAAAAGATAAGTGGAATTTTAAATATGATATGCCAGAATCAAAATTAGCTGACCATTCTAAAAACTTGGGAGACAATGTAGAAGCTCAAGTTTAGTAAGGTCTAGGTATTCTTTACATAGTTTTGAAAGATTTCTAGAAGATTTGTAAACATAGCCTATATCCATAGACAAATTTTCAGGATTTTCAAGTTTAACAGTTTTTATGTTAGAAAATCCATTACTAGGGTGAAGGCATCCAGTTCCAACATTAAAAGAATTGGTATTTGATATAAGCCCTAAAGTTGTACCCCTATCTTGGGTGTAAATTACTTGTTTATGATTAGGCAAGTTTACAAATTCTTCTGGTAAAATTTGAGTATCATCTTGCTCATAAATTATCATAGGATAATCATAAAGATCAGAAATTTTTATTAAATTTTTATTTGCCAAAGGATGGTTTTTATTTATAAAAACATGAGGGATTACTTTGGCAATTGATACATATGTTAAAGACTTTTCTTTAAATAAATTAAAGATAGCTTCACTATAAGATTTGTTTATGTAAATGAAAGAAAGGTCTGAATAATCATTTTCAACATGATTAATAGCATGAAGGGAAGTCGTTTCCTTAAGGTAGAACTTAAAAGGAGAATCCTTATATTTTTCGATTAATTTCATAAAGGCAGATACAGCAAAATTAAAATGTTGACTTGAAATTCTAAGTTCGGAAATATCATTATTGTCAGAACAATATTGTCTTTGAATCTCCTTGTACTTGCCGATTAAATCTTGACATTTTATCAAATACTCAAGACCCTTGGCAGTAGTTTGAGTTCCACTTTGAGATCTTTGAAAAATTTTAAAGCCCAACTCTTTTTCAAGATCATTTATAGCCATAGAAATGGCAGGTTGGGAAGTATAGAGGTTTTTGGCAGCCTTTGAAATTGAGCCGGTTTTAGAAACTTCTATAGCATAATAGATTTTATTTAAATTCATAATATCTCCTTAAAGTATTTGGATATATTATATTAGATATTTATAAAAATAAAAGAGATAAAAAATAATAAAAAAGAAAGGATAAGAAATATGACAGAAAACAAAAAAAGATCATTTGCAACACAAACAATTCACGCAGGAGCGATGAAAGATACATATGGTTCATTAGGACTACCAGTTTATCAAACATCAACCTTTATTTTTGATAGCGCTGAACAAGGTGGAAGAAGATTTGCCCTAGAAGAAGAAGGTTTTATTTATTCAAGACTTGGAAATCCAACAAATGATGCCTTAGAAAAAAAACTTGCAGCTCTTGAAGGAGCAGAGGCAGCAGTATCAACATCATCAGGTATGGGAGCAATTACATCATCAATTTGGCCTTTTATAAAAGCTGGAGATCATATACTTGCTTGTGGAACACTTTATGGATGTACTTTTGCATTTTTAAATGAAATTCAAAAATTTAATATAGAAGTAGAATTTATAGATATGACAGATCTTGAAGAAGTAAAAAGTCATCTAAAAGAAAATACAAGAATAGTATATCTAGAAACACCAGCAAATCCAACCCTTGATATAATAGATATAGAAGAAGTTGTAAAACTTGCAAAGAAAAACTCAAAAGATACTATGGTAATAGCAGATAATACTTTTGCAACACCATATCTACAAAATCCATTAAAACTTGGAGTGGATATAGTAGTACATTCTGCAACTAAATATTTAAACGGCCATGGAGATGTAATAGCAGGATTTTCATGCGGTTCAAAAGAACTAATGACCCAAGTAAGACTAGTAGGACAAAAAGATTTTACAGGTTCAGTCCTATCTGCTCATGATGCATTTTTGATCTTTAGAGGAATGAAAACTCTAGAAGTTAGAATGAAACAACATATAGAAAATGCTAAAAAAGTAGTAGAAGCCTTACAAAAACACAAAAACGTAGAAAAAGTATACTATCCAGGTCTAGAAGATTTTAAAAACCACGAAGTTGCTAAAAAACAAATGAAAGATTATGGTGCAATGGTAACCTTTGAAGTAAAAGGTGGAATTGAATCAGGAAGAACAATAATGAATAATGTAAAATTATGCTCACTTGCTGTAAGTTTGGGAGATGCTGAAACATTAATAGAACACCCAGCAACAATGACCCATTCAACTTACACGGAAGAAGCTTTAAAAGAAGCAGGAATAGCACCAGGTTTAATAAGATTATCAGTAGGACTAGAAGATAGCGATGATATAATAGAAGATCTAAATCAAGCCTTAGACTTAATCTAAAATAAAAATTATCTCCCTTAACTGGGAGATTTTTTTATTTTTTAAAATAATATGTATGCTATTTTATTTAACTAAAATAAAAATTTAAAAAATTTATTAAAAAAATGTTTAGAATCGATTTCACAGGGTATCATTATAATAACAGAAGATAAGATCTTCTGATAGTCCACTAGCATAGGATTAAATAATAGGCTTAAGATTTATAGTAATTAGTAATATAGAAAAGTTTTAAACTATAAATTTATTTAGACTATAAGAATTTAAATGTATTTTAAATCTTAAATTTTTAATTAGAAACTTTACAATAGTGATGATTATTTAAAAAAAGAATTTGATTAAGGATTTCATAGAAAAAGTGGTGGAAATCAAGTGTAAAATAAAGCCATCTGACATTTTTCTAAAAGATTTATTTATGGTATAAATAAGAAAAAGCCAAGCGACAATTGAATAATGACAATTGAATAATAAAGTAAAAAAATGTTAGGAGGAAGTTTTCCCATAAAGTAAAAGATATACAAAACTGTCAATATGCCGAGATATTTAAATAAACTTTGAATGTATATTTAAATATGAAAAAAGAAAGGACATAAGCGTGATTGAACCAAAATCAGAAAGCTGTGCTAGTGGACATATAAAATAAATCGACTTTAAATTGTAAAGAAAGTTTAAAGTCGATTTTTTTGTGTTAAATTTTAAATATTTGTTTTGCAATTCAAAATTTATGATAATTTCTTCCTGTAGACAAGTTGATTGATCAAAAATAAAAAGGAAATTACAAAAAGATTTGTAAAAGAATCTGTATTATTTGTAAAAGGTAAAATAATATCAAGTAAAAGATATATTATAAAGGCCATTAGGGTATGAGAGCAGGTTTTATTAAAAATTTTCCTATCCCTATCATCACCAAAACTGAATTTTGACAATAAAAGGAAATTAACTATTGCACTTATTATTAAAATTACTATAAAAATCACTGTTGTTTTCATAAAAAATCCTTTCCTTTCCTTTTCTTTATTTATACAATATTATAGATAAAAAAATATGTCAAACTTAATTGTTTTAAAAGAAAGGGGATAAAATGAGAAATTTAACAAAAAAACAAATCCTTTACGACTTCGGTTTAGAAAATGATGATTTAGTTAAAAATAAAAATATTTTTTTAAATATGAAATATAAAAAAGAATCCTTGACCTACAATCTTTATCCAACTTCTATAATAGGATGTGGGAAAAATGTCCTTATAAAATCAGATAATAAGAAAATATTAGAAGAATTGAAAGATGAACTGGAAGATTTTCCATCAGAATGGTTTTTTGAATATGAAAATATTTATAAAATAGATAAAATTATTGGAAAATATGGTCAAAAAATTGTAAACTTTGGTCCAGTATTTGAGCCTAATAAAAATTTTAAAAAAATTCAAGGAGCTTTTAAATTTGAAAAAATCGACCTTAAAAATGCCGAAAAATACAAAAAATACAAATTTGTATTTGATTTTGATGACCCTTATTTTAATTCAAAATTTGCTTATGCCTATTATGATGATAAAAAATTAATAGGATTGGGATCTTTTAGCAAAAATTCTAAGTATTTTTGGGAATTTTCATGTCAAAAATTTTCCAAAGATCCAAAATATAAGAAAATTATGGCTTATATGTTAAACAATATGACCTATGAAATTTTAAAAAATAATAAAGAAATAATGCCAATTACAGCAAGTCAATTTTCCCACATAGATTCAATGAACCTATCCATAAATGCAGGCTATAGCCTTGCTTTTACTTTTATGTCAATCGATATAAAGTAGATTATGATAATATTACTAAAGCAATGATTAATTATTTGTAATTTTTAAATTTAAAACATTAAAGAGGCTTATGGACTCTATTTTTCTTGAAAGTTTAAAAAATTCCTATATAATTATAGGACAGTAAAAGTCTAAAATAGAAAGGGATAGCTATGGATATTTTGGAAAAATTAGAGATATTAACAGATGCTGCCAAGTATGATGTGTCTTGTTCATCTTCAGGATCGAATAGAAAAAATTCTTCAAAAGGATTGGGTAATGGTCATATTTCTGGGATTTGTCATTCTTGGAGCGAGGATGGAAGGTGTATTTCTCTTTTGAAAATTTTATTTACCAATAAGTGTGTGTATGATTGTGAATATTGTGTAAATAGGTCATCAAATGTCACAAAACGAGCAGAATTTACTCCAAGAGAAGTGGCTGATTTGACTATTAATTTTTATAGGAGAAATTATATAGAAGGTTTATTTTTATCATCAGGAATTATCAAAAATTCAAATTATACAATGGAGCTTTTGATAAAAACTGCAGATATTTTGAGAAATGATTATAATTATAATGGATATATACATATGAAATCTATACCTGGAGCTGATTCTGATTTAGTTAAAAAAATGGGGATTTTGGTTGATAGGATGAGTGTTAATGTTGAACTTCCATCAGACAATTCTCTAAAAATTTTAGCTCCCCAAAAATCTACCAAGGCTATAGAATCTTCTATGAATTTTGCCAAGGAAAAAATAATTCAAAGAAAAAATGAAATAAAATTGTATAGGCATACTCCAAAATTCCTCCCTGCAGGCCAAACTACTCAAATGATAATTGGAGCAGGAGGAGAATCTGATTTTGATATAGTAAATAGGGCAGAAAATTTATATAATTCTTATTCATTAAAAAGAGTTTTTTATTCAGCTTTTGTTCCTGTAGTAAAAAGTGAATTTACTAAAGATATTAAAAAAGCGCCTCTTTTAAGAGAACATAGACTCTACCAGGCTGATTGGCTTTTGAGATTTTATGACTTTAAATCTTCTGATTTATTAAATAATAAAAATAAAAACTTTGACCTAAGAATTGATCCAAAAACTAATTGGGCAATAAATAATATTGATAAATTTCCTATTGAAATAAATAAGGCAAGCTTTTCTGATTTAATAAAAATTCCAGGTATTGGAAGAATTTCAGCAAGAAAAATCATAAATGCAAGAAAATTCAGAAAACTTGAGTATTGGCATTTAAAAAAGTTGAATATTTCTGTAAAAAGAGCAAGAAATTTTATAACTGTAAATGGAAAATATCAAGGCTTTAAATTTAAAGATCAAAAAGATTTAAAAGATACTATGAGCCTTTCTGATCCTAAATCTTTTGAACAATTATCACTTTTTGGGTAAAAATATGAAAAATATTGTATATGATGGGTCACTTGAAGGATTTTTGACAGTAATTTTTATTTTTTATAAAGAACTTTTTAAAATTAGAATTGAATGTGAAAATAATCAAATTTCTTTTTTTGATCAGACTTTTATAAAAACTGAATATGATAAGGCAGGAAGGGTAGAAAATTCTATAAAGAAAAATATATCAAAAGAATTTTTTTATCAAATAAAAATAGCCTTTAGGTCAGATTATAAAAATAAGGACATAATAATTGCAAGGCTTATAAAACTCTCTTTTCTAAAAGGAGAAAATATTATAAATTCTACTAATAAATATGCTATAACTTTTAATAAAATGATAAAAAATTATACAAGCGAAGCTCATGCTTATAAGGGGCTATTGAGATTTAGAGAAATTCAAGAGGGATTTTTATTTTCTGAGTACGAATCCCACAATAATATTTTGGAAGATCTTTCTAGACATTTTCTAAGAAGAATGCCCAAGGAAAAATTTATTATTTACGATAAAAATAGAAAAAAAGCATTTATTTCAATTTATGGAAATGTAGAAGTTGTAGAAATTTTAAATCTCGATATAGAAGAAAGTGACCAAGAGAAATTTTTTCAAAATCTTTGGATAGGATTTTATGATGCAATTTCTATAAAAGAGCGAAAAAATAAAAAACTTATGATTTCAAATATGCCAAAAAAATATTGGAAATATTTGCCAGAAAAAAACAGGAGGAGAAATGAAAAATAATATTTCAGATTATCAAATTATTGGAGGAGTAATAGCATATATTATAGTTATGATAATTTCATGGTTAAAAAAACTTCCTACAAATGCTCCAAATGCAATATTTACGGCAATTGTATTTAGTGGGATGATTTATAAAATATTTATTAAAAAAGAAAAAAATAATATGTTTTTTAATATTTTAACTATGATAGGGTCATTTATTTTGATGATTGTAAGTTTTTTGGAAATGCTTTAGGAGAAAATATGAAAAAAAGACCAGAAATTTATATATTTTTATTTGCTATAATAATTTTGATAATTTCAATAATTGTCCCATATGAGTCAATGGAATTTATATTTGGTAAAGGACTTAGACCCTTAGGATTTACAAGTTTATATTTGTGTCCTATATGTGGGATTATAGGATCAATTTTTTCTGTAAAAAATAAAAATTATGTATTTTTGTTTTTAAATATCTTGTTAATATTTACCTTTTTCTTTACAAATATAATTGGATATATGGTTTACTAATTTTATGAGCAAGAAATTTATTTTTTGATATTATTTACTTAAAAATAAAGACCTTAGGGTCTTTCAGAGCGTAGACAAACCCTCAATCACGAATATCTGACTCCAAAAATTGTTGATTTCTAAATTTGACATTCTAAAATCGCAAACTCGCTAACGCGAGGACAGATAAATAGCTTAAAATTGTGCCAGTGGCACGATTTTAATATTTATCCCTCGGAATAAAACGAGGAATTAAAATTTAATTGAATTTAATTTATTAAAAAAATAATCATAGCTTTAAATTTTAGA
Source organism: Anaerococcus senegalensis JC48 (assembly GCF_000321005.1). Lineage (GTDB taxonomy): Bacteria > Bacillota > Clostridia > Tissierellales > Peptoniphilaceae > Anaerococcus > Anaerococcus senegalensis. The sequence continues at coordinate 175,063 of NZ_HE578909.1, read as the reverse complement.
GTGCGATTTTTGACGAATTTTCAAATTTGAAATCAAATCAATTTTTTCCGAATGATATTCTTAGCATGAGGATTTATATACTTTGTCAACAGTATGAAAGACTTTAGGGTCTTTTTTATTTTGGGAAAATGTTATAATTTTTGTATTTTTATAGTAAAAAACTTTGAAAAACTAAAAATATTTTTTTGGAAAAATACAAATGTTTCTTAAAAGATTTAAAAATAAAGAAGTAAAGGATGATTATATTTTAAGAATAATTAATTAAAAGCTTGATTTTTATTTTTTTATATGATATAGTGAATTTACGGAAACGGTACCGAAAATAGTTTGCATAAAATGCTTCTAAGTTATAGGGATTTTAAAATTTAAAATTATTAAATTAAATTCATAGTTTTAGCTATTATTTTAAAAATATTTTTGGTGTACGGGAAAATTAAAAATGGAGGAATTTTTTTATGAAATTTAAGAAAACGTTATTAACAACAGCCTTGCTTCTTGCAACATCTTTAACTCTCACATCCTGTGGGCAAAAAAAGGATGCTGATAATACTTCTAACCAAGCAAGTGGTGAAAGTGCAAAAGGTTCAGTTTATTATTTAAATTTCAAACCAGAAGTTGAAAAAGTTTGGAATGAGATTGCAAAAACTTATACTGATGAAACAGGTGTTCCTGTAAAAGTTGTTACTGCTGCAAGTGGTACTTACGAAAAAACTTTGAAGGCAGAAATTACAAAATCTGATGCCCCTACTCTTTTTCAAATTAATGGACCTATTGGATATCAAAACTGGAAAGATTATACAAAAGATTTGAAGGATTCTGAACTTTATAAACATCTTATAGACAAAGAACTTGCTGTTAAGGATGGAGAAGGTGTTTTTGGTATTCCTTATGTTGTTGAAGGATATGGACTTATCTATAACGATGCAATTTTACAAAAATATATAAAACTTGACGGCGCAAAAATTAAAAGTGTTGATGAAATTAATGATTTTGAAAAATTGAAAGAAGTTGCTGAGGATATGCAAGAAAAAAAAGCTGACCTTGGTATTGACGGAGCTTTCGCTTCTACTTCCTTAAAACCGGGTGAAGATTGGAGATGGCAAACTCATCTTGCAAATTTACCAATTTATTATGAATATAAAGACAATAAAGTAAAGGATATGGATGAAGTTAAATTTAAATATGCGAAAAATTATAAAAATATTTTCGATCTTTATATAAATAATTCTACAGTAGAAAAAAATGCTTTGACAGGAAAATCAGTTACAGATTCTATGGCTGAATTTGCTCTTGAAAAAGCTGCATTTGTTCAAAACGGAAACTGGGCATGGAGCCAAATTTCAGAAGTTTCTGGAAATAAAGTTAAGGAAGAAAATATTAAATTCTTACCAATTTATACAGGAGTTAAAGGCGAAGAAAAACAAGGTATTTGTGTTGGTACTGAAAACTTCTTCTCAATAAATTCAAAAGCTAGTGAAAAAGATCAAAAAGCTACAGAAGAATTTTTGAAATGGCTATTTACATCTAAAAAAGGAAAAGAATTTGTAACAAAAGATCTTGGATTTATTTCACCATTTGATACATTTAAAGAAACTGATCAACCATCAGATCCTCTTGCTAAGGAAGTTGTAAAATATATGTCAGATGAAGACTTATATAATATTGATTGGAATTTCACATCATTCCCAAGTCAAGCATTTAAGGATTTCTTTGGTCAAGCTTTAGGTCAATATGCATCTGGAGAAATGAAATGGGACCAAGTAAAAGATTCTTTCGTTGAGTCTTGGAAAGATGAAAAAGCAGCTCAAAAATAAAGCTTAAAAGATAATTTTAATTAATCTATCCTAATAAAAAGTCTGAATGTATGAAAATTTTATAAGTTCTACATTCGGACTTTTTTTAAAAAACAAATCCATAAAGGAGGTTTTTATGGAAAAAATATTGAAAAAATATTTCCCATTTTTTGTCTTACCTACTTTTTTAGTTTTTTGTATAGTTTTTATTATTCCATTTATTTTAGGAATTGGTTTATCCTTTACAAAATTCACTACAATTTTTAATTCCGAATTCGTAGGTTTTCAAAATTATATAACAGCTCTTTCAAGTGGACAAAGATTTGGTAAGGCCTTTGTATTTACAATAATTTTTACAATAATTTGTGTTATTTCTATTAATGTTTTGGCATTTGCACTTGCTGTTATTCTTACACGAAAAATTAGAGGGAAAAATTTATTTAGGACTGTATTTTTCATGCCTAATTTAATCGGTGGAATAGTCCTTGGTTATACATGGCAAGTTATGATCGATTCATTTTTATTAAAATTTGGTCAAACACTTTTGGCAAATCCTAAATTTGGTTTTTGGGGCTTGGTAATTCTTATGAATTGGCAATTGATTGGCTATATGATGGTAATTTATATAGCAGGCCTTCAAAATGTGCCACCTGCTTTGATAGAAGCTGCAGAAATTGATGGAGCAAGTAAATGGCAAATTTTAAAATCAATCACAATTCCAATGGTAATGCCATCAATTACAATTTGTACATTTTTAACCCTTACAAATAGTTTCAAATTATACGACCAAAACCTTGCTTTAACTGCAGGAGCTCCAATGTATAAAACTGAAATGCTTGCTATGAATATAGTTGATACAATGTTTTCAAGAAATGGATTTGAAGGAGTTGGACAAGCAAAGGCCGTAATATTTTTTATAATTGTAGCCTTTATAGCTTATCTTCAAATCAAACTTACTAGAGAAAAAGAGGTGGAACAATAATGAAAGAAAAAACTATAAATGCAATTTTGTTTGTAATAATGTTGTTTCTACTTTTTATTTTCCTATTTCCAATTGGTTTTATTTTAATAAATTCTTTTAAGGGAAAATTTTTTATAAGTGATTCACCATTTACCCTTCCTACAGGAGAATCTTTTGCAGGTCTTGAAAATTATATTTCTGGTCTTGCAAGAACAGGATTTTTCCAAGCAGCAGGTTGGTCATTTTTTATAACAATAGTCTCAGTTGCAGTTGTTGTACTTTTTTCAGCAATGACAGCTTATTATTTAACTAGAGTAAAAAATAAATTTACAAAAATAATTTATTATTTATTTGTATTTTCAATGATAGTTCCATTCCAAATGGTTATGTTTCCAACAATAAAAGTTGCAGATATGCTTCATTTAAATAATCCTATTGGTATGGTTATTTTGTATTTGGGATTTGGAAGTGGACTTTCAGTATTTATGTTTTCAGGATTTATAAAATCAATTCCAATAGAAATCGAAGAAGCATCAATGATAGATGGATGTTCGCCAATAAAGCATTTCTTTTATATTATTCTTCCTATTTTAAAACCAACAGCAATTACAGTTGCAATATTAAATACAATGTGGATTTGGAATGATTATCTTCTTCCATATCTTGTAATAGGAGTAAGTACACCATATAAAACTATTCCAGTTGTAATCCAAATGCTTGTTGGAAGTAATGGAAATAAAGATTTGGGAGCAATGATGGCTATGCTTGTATTATCAATGTTACCTGTAATAGTATTTTATTTAACTATGCAAAAACATATTGTAAAAGGAGTTGCTGCTGGAGCTATAAAAGGATAAAAAAGTGAAAAGAGTAACCATAAAAGAAATAGCATCTTTGTGTGGAGTAAGTGTTAGCACAGTTTCAAGAGCTATCAATAATGGTGGGGAAATTAGTGAAAAAACTAGAAAAAAAATTATTAAAACAATAAATGAAGTTGGTTACGTTCCAAATCAAAATGCTAGAAACTTAAAAATAACAAAAACAAAAACCATAGCTGTCCTAATTAAAGGAATTACCAATCCATTTTTTACTCCCATGCTAAAAGTTCTTGAAGAAGAAATTACAAAAAAAGGCTACACTTTTGCCCTACAAAAGGTAGAAGAGAATTCAAACGAGGTTGAAATTGCCCATAAGGTTGTAAAAAATCTAAAACCTGAGGGGATAATATTTTTGGGTGGATATTTTGTAAATGATAGGAAAAGTTTAAAAGCTCTAGATATTCCTTTTACAATGACAACAATAATAAATAAGGATTTAGAAATTAACAGGTCAGCTTGCTTAGGCATAGATGATTTTATTCAAAGCGAAAAAATAGTAAAATATTTGATAAGTCTCGGCCACAAAAAAATCGCCTTCATTGCACCAAGAACAGACGATGAAAGTATAGGAAAGTTAAGGCTTATGGGTTACAAAAAAGCACTTGAAGATGAAGGCTTAAAATTTGATGAAAATTTAATTTTTTCTCCCAAAAAAGGAGTAAATCCTTATTCCCTAGAACATGGATACGAGATTGGTAAAAAAATTGTCAAAGAAAATGTAGATTGTACAGCGATTTTTGCCATATCAGATACGGTTGCCATTGGAGCAATTAAGGCCATAGATGATTTTGGAAAAAAAGTACCAGAAGATTATTCAATTGTAGGTTTTGATGGAATAGAAATGAACAAATATTTATTAAAACCAATCACAACAATTATCCAGCCAGCATCAGAAATTGCCTATAAGTCTGTAAAAGATTTATTTAAAATAATAAATAAAAAAGAATATGAAAAGATAACAAAATTTGATGCGAAATTATATATAGGAAAAACAACAAAAGAAATAGTTAGTTAGGAGTAAAAATGAAAAAAGCAGGTATTTTATTACCACTTCAAAGTCTAAACGGTGAACATGGGGTTGGAGATTTTGGAAAAAAAGCATATGAATTCATAGATATAATAAAAAAGTCGGGATTTGATATGTGGCAAATTTTGCCTTTAAATCCCTTGGGCTATGGAAATTCTCCCTACCAACCATATTCCTCATTTGCTGGAGATGAAATTTATATAAGTCTAGAACTTTTACATGAAGATGGACTTCTTTGTGAAAATCCACCTAAAATTGAACAAAAAGATATAATAGACTATAACTTTGTTCGCGAATTTAAGGGAAAATATTTGAAAATTGCCTATGAAAATTTCAAAAAAAATAGGGGATATGAAGATGAATCTTACAAAGAATTTTTAAAATTTGATTTTGTCTATAATTATGGAGTTTTTATCACTCTAAAAAAAGAAAATGGCTTAAAATCTTGGAATGAGTGGCCAGATGAGATGAAAAATTGGATTGTTGATAAAAAATTCGATTTGGCCCCTTACCAAGATAAAATTAATTATGAAATTTTTATCCAATATGTTTTTTACAAACAATGGATGGATTTAAAGGCTTATGCCAACAAAAACCAAATAAAAATTGTAGGAGATATTCCATTTTATGTTGGACTTGATAGCCTTGATGTTTGGGAAAATCAAAAATATTTCCAAATAACAAAAGAGGGAAATCCAAAATCAATAGCAGGAGTTCCACCAGATAATTTTTCAGCAACAGGACAAAGATGGGGAAATCCAATTTATAATTGGGAAAAAATAAAAGAAGATGATTATTCATTTTGGATTAATAGACTTGCCTATAACGGAAAACTTTACGATATAGTAAGACTTGATCACTTCAGAGCCTTTGATACCTATTGGGTTATTGATGCAAAAGAAGAAACGGCAATCAAAGGAAAGTGGCTTCTTGCACCAGGCTATGAATTATTTGAAAAAGTAAAAAAGGAATTAAAAGATGTAGAATTTATAGCAGAAGATTTGGGAGAAATAAGACCAGAAGTTTATGAACTTAGAGATTATTTTGACCTAAAAGGCATGGTTATAATCCAAGAATTTTTAAAACCAAAAGAAGAAGAATATATTTATGCCCCAAAAAATTCAGTAGCCTACACAGGAACTCACGACAACAAGACCTTAATGGATTGGTATGAGGGATTGAGTGAAGGAAGAAGAGAAGATATAAGAAAATTATTTGAAAAACTTGGTATAAAAAACAAAAATACAGCAGAAGATTTTTTTGAATTTGCCATGAGAAGAGATAGTGAATATGTAATAATTCCTCTCCAAGATATTTTGGGCTTGGGAGATGAAGCGAGAATCAACACTCCAGCAACTTTAGACGATAAAAACTGGTCCTTCAAATTCACTTCAATGGAAAATTTAAAAGAAAAAGAAGAATTTTTGAAAAAAATTATAGAAAAAAATAGGAAATGAATTCGAAATATTAAAATTTACCCTGTAGATTCTAATATTAAAGGAGAAAAAATGGCAAATTTAAGTTTGAAAAATATAAATAAAATTTACGACAACGGCTTTCACGCTGTCAAAGATTTTAATATGGAAATAGAAGATAAGGAATTTATAATTTTCGTTGGCCCATCAGGATGTGGAAAATCCACGACTTTGAGGATGATTGCAGGACTAGAAGAAATTAGTTCTGGAGAATTAAAAATAGACGACAAAGTTGTAAATGATGTTTTACCAAAAGATAGGGATATAGCCATGGTTTTTCAAAACTATGCCCTCTATCCGCACATGACAGTTTATGATAATATGGCATTTTCTCTAAAAATCAAAAAAATGCCAAAAGACGAAATTGACAAAAAAGTAAAAGAGGCTGCCCAAATTTTGGGAATAGAAAATTTATTAAAGAGAAAACCAAAACAATTATCGGGTGGTCAAAGGCAAAGAGTTGCCATGGGACGAGCTATTGTTAGAAATCCAAAGGTATTTTTGATGGATGAGCCTTTAAGTAACTTGGATGCTAAACTTAGGGTTCAAATGAGAATAGAAATTTCAAAACTCCACCAAAAATTGGGAACTACAATGATTTATGTAACCCATGACCAAACAGAAGCAATGACACTTGGAACAAGAATCGTTGTAATGAAAGACGGAGTAGTTCAACAAATTGATACCCCACAAAACCTTTACGACCACCCAAAAAACTTATTTGTGGCAGGATTTATAGGCTCTCCTCAAATTAATTTGATTGATGTAGAAGTTTTAAAGGAAGATGATGGAATTTATGTAAAAAATGATTACATCAAATTAAAACTTCCAGAAGAAAAAGGCCGTGTCCTTGAAGATAAAAACTATATAGGAAAAAAAGTTGTTTTTGGAATAAGACCAGAATCTTTATATGATGATGACGATTATTTAGAAAAAACAGATAAAGGATCAATAATTGAAGCTCCAATAAGAGTTTATGAACTAATGGGAGCAGAAGTTTATTTATATTTTGACCTTGGTGATGATCAAATAACAGCAAGAGTAAAACCTTCAACAAAAGCAAAAGTTGGAGAAAAAAGAAAATTCGCATTCGATATGGAAAAATCTTATTTATTTGATAAAGAAAGTTCATTGATAATAGAATAAATTAAACGCTCTATAAAAGGGCGTTTTTTAATAAAATAATTTTGTAGAGACAAAAAATAATTATTTGAAAATAAAAAAATAGAGGTGTATCAATGTTAGAATTTAAAAATGCTATTGTAAGAAAACCATGTAAGGCTATGATTGAAGGAATTTCTACTGGGATGTTTTCCGAGGAGGCTCCTATTTATGAAGATTCTTTGAAACAACATGATGGGTATGTTAAAACTTTGGAAGATTTGGGTCTTGATGTTTTGGTTTTGAAAGCTTTGGAAGAATATCCTGATTCATGTTTTGTTGAAGATCCAGCTGTAGTTATGAAAGAATGTGCAATTGTTACTAATTCTCCTAGAGAAAGCCGTAATGGTGAAAAACATGAAATTATTGAACCTTTGAAAAAATTCTATAATGACGATCAAATTTTTTATATCGAAGCTCCAGGAACTATGGAAGGTGGAGATGTAATGTTGGTTGATAAACATTTTTATATTGGACAATCTGAAAGAACAAATGCTGAAGGAGCTAGACAATTTGATGAAATTGTTAAGAAATTTGGATATACTACTTCTACAGTTGAAGTTACTGAAGGTCTTCATTTAAAAGATTTTGCAATTTATTTAGAAAATAATAATATGTTAGTAAGTGAAAAAATGAATGAAGTAGAAGATTTTCAAAAATTTAATAGATATGTTGTTGAAAAAGATGAATTATATGCGATTAATTCCTTATATATTAATGGAACTGTTATGGTACCAAAGGGATTTCCAAAAACTCTTGAACATATAAAATCTTTAGGATATCCTGTAAAAGTTGTAGATACAGATGAGTTTAAAAAAATTGATGGAAGTTTAACCTGCTTATCATTGAGATTCTAGTAAAAATACTTGGCTGCAAAATATGAAAAATATTTTGCAGCTTTTTTATTTTGCAAATTTTAATTTTTGATTTTTTTATTATTTAAAATTTTTCTTATTTTGATAAATATTGACAATTTAATTTATTTTTTGTAAAATTTAGGAGATTATAATGGATTTATTTATTTTTTAGCTTTAATAAGGTGATTTAAATAAGGAAAGGAGTTTTTATGGAGAAAAGAAAAAGTATTGATCTAACAAAAGATAATATTAGAAAGTCTTTGATAATTTTATCTATACCTTTGACTCTTACAGCTTTTGTCCAAATTGCATACACCTTGGTCGATATGGTGTGGATTGGAAGAATTGGTTCAAATGCTGTTGCTGCTGTTGGAGTTTCTTATTTTTTGGCTTGGATTGCAGAGGCTTTATCTTTGATTGCAAAGATTGGCGGAGGGGTTTATGCTGCCCAAGCTTATGGTAGAAAAGATAAAAAACTTACGTCTTTGATTCTTCAAAATGGATATTTTCAGGGATTTATAACATCAATTATTTACATATCTTTGATTTTGACTTTTAAAACTTATATTATTGATTTTTATAAGCTTGGAAAGGAAGTTTCTTATTTTGCTAACCAATATCTTTCTATTACTACTTTAGGTTACTTGTTTGTTTTTTTAAATCCTATTTTCTCCCAATCATTTTACTCAATTGGTGAGAGTGTGACTCCTTTTAAAATAAATACTATTGGTCTTGTTCTTAATATTATTTTGGATCCTCTTTTTATTTTTGGCTTTGGACCAATTCCAGCTATGGGAATAAGAGGAGCAGCAATTGCAACTGTTACAGGTCAAGCTACTGTATTTTTAATTTTTTTATTTGTGATGAGAAGAAAAGAGGGAGTTATTAAAAATTCTTTAGAAAACTTTACTTTATCTACAAAATGGCAAAAAAGAATTTTTAAACTAGGTCTTCCTGTTTCTTTTATTAATGGGATTCATGCTATAATAACTATAGTTTTGAATAAACTTATGGCAGGATTTGGACCAAAGCCAGTTGCTGTTTATTCAATAGGAAGTCAATTAGAATCTATTTCTTGGAAAACAACCGAAGGTTGTCAATCTGTAGTTCAATCTTTGATTGCTCAAAATTATGGTGCAGGTCTTGTTGATAGGGTAAAAAAAGGCGTGAAAGAAAGTTTGAAACTTGTTGGAACAATCGGACTTATTGCTACAATTATTCTTTTTTGCTTTAGAAATTCTTTGTTTAAAGTTTTTGTGCCAGGCGATATTGAAACAATTAATTTGGGGGCAAAATATTTGGCTATTCTTTCAGCAAGCCAATTAATGATGTCGTTAGAAATTGGTTCTACTGGAGTTTTTCAAGGTTTATCTGATACAAGAACTCCATCTGCTATTTCTGTAATTTTTAATGCGGCAAGAATTCCAATCTCATTTTTATTAATTCCATATTTTGGGGTTTTGGGAATCTGGCTATCAATGACTATAACCTCAATAATAAAAGGAATACTTTCTTTATTTTTACTCAGAAAGAAGATGAAAAAGAATTTGAAGTTTGCAGAGTTTAGATAAAAAAAACCACCGTTTTGTGATTCAGATTTTATACTTTGTTAAAAGTCAGAATCATGATTTTGGTGGTTTTTGAGTTTGTATAAAGTTAGTTGTTTAATTAATAAATGAATTAATAAAAAAACAATACAAAACCCATATCGAGCGAAGTCGAGATATCTCAAGAAAACTCTAAGCTTCTTATATACAACAAATTTATAAATTACTAAAATGGGCTTTGTTTAGATAGTTTAAATATGAATTTTATTTTTTTACATTAATAGTAACTTTTGCTGGATTTTATAAATTTTTGATTTTTTCCATATCTATATCTTTGATATTATCGAGAATTATATCGGCTTCTTTTTTTATTTCTTCCCATTCATTTTGGTTATAAGGGAAATCTTTTATTCCTACTGTTTTTATTCCGAGTTTTTTTGCAGCTTTTATAGCATAAAGGGCGTCATCAAACAAAACAGCATCTTTTGCTTTTATATTATATTTATCAAGGGCGTTTTGCCAATATCCATTTTCATTTTTTTTGAAACCAATGCTATCTGGAGTTTGGATAAAATCAAATAAATTAAAAAGATCTAATCTATTTAGGGCGTTTTCTAAGTGAACTTTGTCAGTTGATGAACAAATGCACATATCATAGCCTTCGTTTTTTAATTTTCTTAAAATTTCACAAGCACCAATTTTTGGCATAAGTGAATTTTTGTAAGCTTTAGAAATTGTATCTGAAAAATAATTTATTAAATCTTCTTCACTTTTTTCTGGACATACATTTTTATTTAGCCACCTAATAGTATCAATAAAAGATAAGGATTCAATTTGTCCTTTTTGTTCGGTTGTTAGTTTAAAATTATAATGATCCAACAATTTCCCAATTGGTTCTAGCCATATATGCATAGAATCTAGAATAGTTCCGTCACAATCAAATAATAATTTCATAAAATCTCCTTAAGATTTAAGTAAGTTTAATGTTTTCTTCAATGTAAGCTTTTGGAAAAATTGAAGTCAATAAGTCTATGTAGTGGTTAAAATTAATAGTCTTATTAAGGCTCATTAATTCAAGATCAACCCCAAACCAAGAAATATTTATGTCAGTTTGCCTAAAACCAAGGTTTTCATAAAATTTCTTTCTTTTTTGTCTTTGCAAAAGATTATTAGCTTCATTTATACATGGTTCAATTTCGATAATTATAGTTTTATTTTCCATCTTATTTAAAAGTTCAATAGCTTTTGAACCAAGGCTTAAACCTCTGTAATCACTTTTTATTGCAAAATAATCAATCAAAAGCGTATTATCGCCATCTGAATCAAGGGTTATAAACATTCCAACGAATTCATCATCCATTAAAATTGGAATAATTCTTCCGTAACCATTTTGGCAAACTTTTATAATTTGATCCATTGGTTTTCTTTCAGCTTTTGGAAAAGCTTCTATATATAAATCATTAATTTCATTTAAATACTTTAAGTAGGAGTTAGATAAAGTTAAATTCATAAAAATCCTTTCGTTTTTCGCTATAAAAATTATTATACTAATAAAAAGGCTCTATTCAAGCGATTTAGCCAATCTCATCCCTTGTGCTATAATAAATTAAAAGGAGAATTAAAATGAAAATATTATTAGATCTTTACATAACATTTTTTAAAATAGGTGCTTTTACCTTTGGAGGAGGTTATGCCATGCTTCCACTTTTACAAAGGGAATTGGTTGATAAAAGAAAGTGGATTACAGAAGAAGAAATGCTAGATTATTATGCGATTGGACAAACAACACCTGGAATAATTGCAGTAAATACTTCAACATTTTGTGGGAGAAAAAGAAAAGGAAATTTGGGAGGGATATTTGCCTCCTTTGGTTTTATCACCCCATCAATAATAATCATCACCCTTATTGCAAATTTTTTAAAAGAATTTTCCTATTTATTAATCATCCAACACGCCTTTGCTGGAATTAGAATTGCAGTTTCAGCCTTAGTTTTAAATACAGTAATAAATATGGTAAAAAAAACATCTAATACAAAAACAAAAATTTTAATATTTGTACTAACTTTTGTAGCAATAGGAATTTTTTCAATTTCACCCATAATTATCGTTATAGCTTGTGGGATTTTTGGAATTCTTTTTGGAGGAAAATATGCTTAGCTTGATGTGGGAATTTTTCAAAACTGGACTTTTTGCAATAGGAGGAGGAATGGCAACTTTTCCTTTCTTGCAAAAAATGGCAGAAAATTATGATTGGTTTACAAGCGAAGAATTATTGGATATGATTGCAGTTTCGGAATCGACTCCCGGGGCAATAGGGATAAATGCAGCAAGTTTTGCAGGATACAAAGCCTATGGAATCGTTGGGGCAATTCTTGCAACTTTTTCATTAATAAGTCCTGCAATAATAATAATTTTAATAATAGCAAAATCTATGGATAAATTTAAAAGATCTCTTAGGGTAAAAAATGCCTTTGAATTTATAAGACCATCAACAGCAGGACTAATTTTGGGAGCTATGTTAAATGTAATGGTAATTTCTTTATTTAATGTAAAATTATATGAAAAAACGGGAAATTTCCTAGATTTATTTCAATTAATCCAACTTGTTTTGTTTTTGGGATTTTTATTTTTATTAAGAAAATATAAAAAAATCCATCCACTATTAATAATAGGTATGGGAGCTTTGTTTGGTGTTATTTTTAAATTATAAAATTGTATCTAAAAAGCAGGAAATTTTCATCCTGCTTTTTTGAAATTAAAATCTTGTAGGTAAAATCATTGCAAAATATGCCTTCCATCTGTATTTTAAAATTATTTTCATAAAATCACTTAAAAGTTCGGAGTCCTTATTGTCATAAAGGGCATCTCTTAAATACGGATAGAGCTTATATGAGGCATAGTTTATATTTGTCTTATTATTTGATAATTCTTTATATTGGTCTAAAATTTTTTTTCCTACAAGTTTCAGTTAAATTTAAATTTTTATCATTGTAAATTTGGTGAAGTTTTTCCATAAAATATTTTTGTTTTTCTTTTTTTCTCATAAATCTACCTCTAATTTGTTATGATACAATAGTTCATTTTATTTGTAAATCTTAGATGTCAATGACAAATGTGAAACTAGTCAAAAAAAGCAGGAGTTGGCCCTCCTGCTTTTTTAGTCTTACAATGAACTATATGTTCCTTTAGTCATTTTCATTATACTAAGACATAAGAAAAAAAGCAAGATTTGTCATCCTGCTTTTTTGATTCCATGAATCTATATTCTTTTACTCGAAAACAATATACTTATTTAAAATAAAAAATCAATGAAAATTTTTATGCTAAAACTGAGAAATAAAAATTATGATATAATATTTTTGTTATCGTCAACCTAAACTGGTAACAGTTAGGGGGTGATTGGTTTGTTCGTATCTCTAGTAATTTCTATCTTAGCAGGTATAATTTGCCACTATATTTGCAAATTTTTAGATAGATATATTGACGATAATTAGGCAAAAAAAGCAGGAGTTGCCGCTCCTGCTTTTTTTTGATTGGTTGTATACTTTCATATCTCTTAGTAACTACATTATACTAATTAACCAAAAAAAAGCAAGAATTAAAACTCTTGCTTTTTTAAAATTATTTATTTTTTTTCACGCTAATTTTGTGAACTTCTCCAAGAATTAATGGGATAAAGGCAAGCGCTAAAATTACTAACCATTGCCAAGTGATTAATTCTAATTCAAATAAATTTCTTAATGGTCCTACATACATTACTAATAAAAGTAGGGCAAATGATAAGAGATTTGCTTTTATTAATTGTTTGTTTGATCCAATTCCCAATTCTTTTAAGGTATATTTTGTACTTCTTACAGAAAATGCTCTCAAAAGCTCACTTGTAATTAAGGTTGCAAAAACCATTGTGTGAGCTCCTTCAATATTTCCTGGGAAAATCCATTTTAGTCCTATTATATAGGAAGCTAAAACTGCTACAGTAATTGCTATTGATTGAACTATTAGTGAATTTCTTAAATTTCCAGAAATTATTGATTCTTTTGGATCTCTTGGATCTCTTTCCATTATATCTTTTTCTCCAGGCTCAACTCCAAGGGCTAGTGCTGGGAAAGCATCTGTTATTAGATTTAACCAGAGTAGTTGAATAGGTGTAAGTGGAGAAGGTAGGCCAAATAAAATTGACAAAAATACAATCAAAACTTCTGCTATGTTACATGAAAGTAAGAATGAAACAAATTTTCTAATATTTGAGAAAATTATTCTTCCTTCTTCGACTGCATTTACAATTGTAGCAAAATTATCGTCAACCAAAATCATATTTGCAGTATCTTTGGCAACGTCAGTTCCTGTAATTCCCATTGAAATTCCTATATCAGCATTTTTAATTGCTGGAGCATCATTTACTCCATCTCCTGTCATGGCAACTATTTCGCCATTTTCTTGGAGGGCATTTACAAGTTGAACTTTATTTTGCGGAGATACTCTTGCAAAAACTCTTTTTTCTCTGGCAATTTTTCTAATTTCAACATCTGTCATATTATTTAATTCTTTTCCTTCAATTGCTTGGTCTTTGGAATCTGCAATTCCCAAATCTCTTGCAATTGCGAAGGCTGTTTCTAAATAATCTCCAGTAATCATAACAACATCAATTCCTGATGAGTGACATTCTGCTACTGCTTTTTTTGCTTCTGGTCTTGGAGGATCTATCATTCCGGTTAATCCAACAAAGACCATGTCTTTTTCTATATTTTCGCTTGTCAATTCTTCATTTTTTATTGAATCAAATTCTCTAAAGGCATAAGCCATTACACGAAGAGCTTGTTTGGCAAGATTTTTATTTTCATCCATTGCCTTTTTCTTTAAATCTTCAGTGAAATCTACAATTTCACCATTCAATAAAATTTTTGAAGAATTTGAAATAATTATATCAGGAGCTCCCTTTGTCATTGATTTATAATTTTCTTCAATGTTGTGGAAGGTTGTCATCATTTTTCTGTCAGAATCAAAAGGAATTTCTTCAAGTCTTGGATGTTTTTCTTCCAAATCTTCTTGAACTATTCCCCATTTTTCAGAAAATGTAAGCATGGCTCCTTCTGTTGGATCTCCAATAATTTTATATTGGTCGCCTTCTCTTGTTAGGTCAGCGTCATTACACAAAGTTGAAATTTTCATCAAAAGATTGATGTTTTCTTCTTCTTCTATCTTTTTATCGTCAAGTTTTATGTGACCTTTTGGTTCGTATCCACTTCCTTCAACTTCATATTCTTTTTCATTTGTCCAAACTTTTGTAATGGTCATCTCGTTTTGAGTTAAAGTTCCAGTTTTATCTGAACAAATTGCGGTTGTTGCACCTAGTGTTTCTACAGAAACTAGGGATTTTACAATGGCTTTTCTATCAGCCATTCTGTTCATTCCGATTGATAAAACAATTGTTACAACTGCTGTAAGTCCTTCAGGAATTGCTGCAACTGCAAGAGAAACTGCAACCATTAAATTTTCTAATAGGGAATCGCCAGTTCTAAAATATCCAACAACAAATACAATTATACAAACGACAACTACAAGAATTGCTAAAAGTTTTGATAATTTATTTAATTGTTTTTGTAAAGGTGTATCCTTATCTTCAACTTGGTGAAGACTTGATGCGATTTTTCCCATTTCTGAATCAGATCCAGTTTGAGTTACAATTCCTTTTCCGTGTCCGTAAGTTACTATTGTTGATGAAAAAGCAAAATTTTCCCTATCACCAATTCCTACCTCGCTGTCATAAACTGCCTCAGAATTTTTTTCTGCTGCAACAGACTCTCCTGTAAGAGAAGATTCATCGATTTTTAAATTTGATGATTCCAATAAACGCATATCAGCCGGAACGATATCTCCAGTTTCAATTACAACAATATCACCAACAACTAATTCTTCAGCCTTAACTTTTATTTTTTTACCATCACGAATTACACTTGCCTCGGGTGATGACATTTTTTGTAAGGCCTCAACAGAATCTTCAGCCCTTCCTTCTTGAATAATTGACATGATAGCATTAATAATAACAATGGCAATAATTATAAAACACTCAACAGTATCTCCAGTAAAGGCTGATACGATTGATGCAACTATCAACAAAATTACCATAGGGTCAATAATTTGTTCGGCGATTTTTTTGCCAAGAGATTTTTTCTTCTTGGATTCAATTTTATTTGGGCCGTTTTCTTCAAGACGTTTAGCTGCAAGATCTTTTGATAAGCCTCTCGCACTATCAGAGTCAAGTTTTTTTACAAGATCATTTTTTTGACCTAAATAGTCCATTCCTACCTCCTTAAAATTTTTCATTACAAAAGAAAAGACTTCTGACAAATCGCCAAAAGTCTTGCTACCAGATGGTTTATTCAACCGGGTAAAACCGTAATGACGATTGAATAATTAAGCTACTCCCTCTTGTTGATATAATTATATATCAAATATAGGAAAAATCAATATTAATTTGAAGCGTTAGCTGCAGCATCATCTCTATTTTTCATTTCATTTATGCAAAGACATAAGGCTATAAGAACAAGGCTTAAAGATTCATCATAAACTGTAAGCTCATATTGGTCGGTAAAAGTAAAAAACTTATTGTTCATTTCGGCGATTAAATTATTTTTAAAGTAAACTTCAAAATCATGATCAAGATAGTTGCCCTTTAAAGTCAATTCCTTTCCTTGGTAAAAAGCACTGACTTTTCTTTTTAAAAAAGACAATTTCTGATTTATTTCCATATGGCTTTCATCATAAAAATCAACATAATAAGTTTGTAGAAAAGAAAATACTTTTTTGGAGATATCAAACAAAATATTTCCATCCATATCTTTTAATTTTGCCTTGTAGCCTACAAATTTAAAATCTTGGTCAAAATAATAGGCTTCATTTCCGTTTTCATCCAAAATCGGATACTTATCTGTAAGTTTAAAAAATTTTTCTTTAAAATAATATTTTTTCATAAAAACTCCATTTCTTTACTAAAATTATACCCAAAAACATAAAAAAAAGAAAAATAAATTCTTTGTAAAGTCTTTGTATTTGAGTTGACATTTATAATCTAGGGTATAAAATTAGATGAGATAGCCTAGAAATAGGATATAATTTATTTTTTATTATTTAAGGAAGGAAAATGAGAAATATTAGCAAAAATAAACAAAATTTTTTGGAAAAATTATCAGATAAAATCACATCAAATCCACCCTTGTATTTGACCTTGGGTTTTGCGATTTTGATTATTATTGGAGGATGTATTTTATCTTTACCAATTTTTACAAGAAGTGGAGAGCCTACAAATTTAATTGATTCCATGTTTGTAGCAGCTTCAGCATCTTGTGTAACTGGACTTACAACAGTAAATACGGCAGAGCATTGGAATTCTTATGGTCATCTTTTGATTTTAATTTTAATTCAAATCGGAGGATTGGGTGTAATGACTTTGGCGACACTTTTTCCCTTACTTTTGAGAAAAAAAATCGGCTTAAAATCAAGACAAATTTTAAAAGAACAATTAAATATTGATAGCCTTAAAAGAATTATGAAACTATTTAGGTATGTTTTAGTTTTTACATTTTTGGTAGAATTTTTGGGAGCATTTTTATTATCTCTTCGTTTTGTTCCGATTTTTGGAATGAGAAAGGGTTGGTGGTATTCAATTTTCCATTCGATTTCTGCGTTTTGTAATGCTGGATTTGATATTTTGGGAGATTCGATTTATCCATACAGAAATGATACTTTGATAAATGTAACTTTGATGAGTCTTGTAGTAATTGGTGGACTTGGTTTTATGGTTACAGCAGAACTTTTTAGGAAAAGATCTTTCAAAAAATTATCTACCCATTCAAAATTAGTTTTAATAATAAGTGCTTTTCTTATTGTAATAGGAAGTTTTGCCTTTTATTTGATAGAAAGACAAGCTGGTGGAGTTTTGTACCAAGAAGGAATTAAAAATTCTATATTGCAATCAACATTTCAATCTGTTTCTGCAAGAACGGCAGGATTTTACTCTGTAAAATTAAATCAAATGCATGACACCAGCGTTTTGTTTTTAATAGTTTTGATGGTTATAGGAGGATCTCCAGGATCAACTGCCGGAGGATTAAAAACAACAACTTTTGGAGTTCTTGTTTTATCAACAATTTCAATTTTTAAACAAGAAGATGAGGTTAAAATTTTTAATAAACATATTGACTCAAAAACTATTAGAAAGGCTCTTGCAATTATAATGGTATATATGGGATTAATATTTTTGGTAATATTTATTTTATCTTTGAGTGAAAATTTTAAAGTTTTAGACATTTTCTACGAGGTAGCGTCAGCCTTCGGAACAGTTGGAGCAAGTAGAGGAATTACAGGAGATTTTTCAAAAATCGGAAAAATTTTGATAACTTTAAGTATGTATTTGGGAAGAATTGGTCCAATGACAATGGCTTATTCGATTGGACTTAAATCAAAAACAAAATATATTAGATATCCAGAAGCAAATATTAGTATAGGTTAGGAGATAAATATGGATAAAAGTGCAATAATTTTAGGGCTTGGAAGATTTGGAGAAAGAGTAGCAATAAAACTTTTTGAAGATGGTTTGGAAGTTATGGCAGTGGATAAAGATTATGATTTGGTGCAAAATATTTCTGATAAAGTTACAAGTGCAGTTCAATGTGATATATCAAATGATAAAGCACTTGAAGAATTAGGAATGGGAAATTTTGATGTGGCTGTAATTGCTACAGGAGAAAGCTTGGAAGCTTCTATGGCAGCAACACTTTTTGCAAAAGACCATGAAGTGAAAAAAATAATAGCCAAAGCAACTTCCAAAAATCATGCAAGAATTTTGAAAAAAATTGGAGCAGATCAAATAATTTTCCCTGAGATTGATATGGGAGAAAAACTTGCAAGAAGTATAGCTGGATCAAATCTTCTACAATTTTTCCATTTTTCTGACAATTATTCTATGCTTGAACTAAAAGCGTTTGATGATATTGTTGGTAAAACTTTATCTGAAATAGATTTTAGAAAAAAATATAAGATGATGGTAATTGCTTATAAAAGAGATGGAGAAATGAAAATAAATCCAGATACAAATTGGAAAATTCAAGAAGATGACACCTTGGTTTTATTAGGAGATAGCGAGGATGCAGAAAAACTTCAAAAAGAAGTAGATAGATATAAATAAAATCTTAGTTTAGGAAAACGAAAATTACCATAAAAAACGTTGGAAAATCAAGAATAAAAAAATAAGAAAAAAAAGTTTGCATTTTTCAAAAATCATGCTATAATAATATTAGCTAGTAAATAGCTAGGTTTTTCATTATTAATTCCTTATAGTTTTCCCTATAGAAAACTAGGACTAACTTATTCTTTTCTATATTATAAAAAGACCCAGAGAGGTCTTTTTATTTTGCCAAAAATTTTCAAGAATTGTAATTAATTTTTTGTAAATTTAGATAAAGAGATCTCTCGACAAGCTCGAGATGGGTTCATTTTTTATGTATTTAATTGCTAAAGTTTTCTTTATTTCTTGTTAGCTTTTTTATTTTTTTAATTTTTAACAAGAGTTTATTTTTTATTTACTTAATTTTTTTAAATTTTCACAGTTTAGACAAAGTCTATTTCTATAAATTATAATTATTTGAAATTAAACAAGGCGCAACGTACCTCGAGCAGATAATTATGCCTAGATTTGTCAGAATTATCTCTAAAAAATAATGCGATATCACGTAAAAGCTTTCGAAGAAAACTGGTTTTAGTAGTAAAGAGTTTTCTTTATTATATTTATTTTTTAATTTTCTAATTTCCTTGTATTTTATTTTTTCCAATTGAAATAAAAAATTCCAATAGTATATTGAAAAAAAATAAAAGGAGAAAATTATGTTTTATTTCGACAGAACTTATTTTTTAGTTTTGATTGGACTTCTTATTAGTAGTCTTGCTCAAGCTAATATTCAAAGAAAGTTTGATAAGTATAAAAAAATAAAAACTCAAAAATCTATAACAGGTTTTGATGCGGCAAGATATATTTTGTCTACAAATTCTTATAACGATATTTCAATAAAAAAAGTTAGGGGATCTCTATCTG
Source organism: Anaerococcus senegalensis JC48 (assembly GCF_000321005.1). Classification (GTDB taxonomy): domain Bacteria; phylum Bacillota; class Clostridia; order Tissierellales; family Peptoniphilaceae; genus Anaerococcus; species Anaerococcus senegalensis. The sequence goes on along the minus strand of NZ_HE578909.1, from coordinate 155,277 downwards.
ATTATTTTAATCCAGTAAGTAAAGAAATAGCTTTATCAGAAACTTCTATGACTGATACATCAATTGCATCTTTAGCTGTTGCAGCTCACGAATGTGGACACGTTATTCAATATAAGGAAGGTTACATTCCTTTAAAAATAAAATCCTACATAGTTCCAGCTGTAAATCTTGGATCAAAATTATCTTTTCCTATGATTTTGTTAGGGATTTTTCTTTCTATGGGAAAATTAATTACTATTGGAATATTTCTTTTTTCTTTTGTATTAATTTTTCAAATAATTACACTTCCTGTAGAATTTGATGCTTCAAGAAGAGCTTTAAAAGTTTTAAAAGAATCTGGTATGCTTATTGGAGTTGAAAATGATTATGCAAAAGATATGTTAAAATCTGCTGCCCTAACTTATGTTGCAGCAACAATTTCTACTGCTCTTCAATTTTTAAGACTTTGGATTTTGTTTGGAAATAGAAGAGATGATTAAAAATAAGGCTAAATTTTTTAGCCTCAGAGCATAGACAAAGTACGAATGTAGATAATATTTTATTTTATAATAAAAATAAAGCTACGTACCATCTCGACTAGATAAATATGCCTTGATTTGGCATATTTATCCCTAAAACTAAGTGCGAAAGCACGAAAAAGTTAGCAAGGCAAACGTGTTTTAGTATGAGTGAAACGAACGCACGGAGAGATCTCATGAGATTTCTCCACTCACTACGTTCGGTCGAAATGGTTAAATTTTTAGTTTGTCAACAGTCTGAGGCTAAATTTTTAGCCTTATTTTTTTTATAAATTTTTATAAGTTCATTATTCTTGAATCTATACTATTTTAGTGTACAATAAAATAAAAGGTCAGAGAAAGTCAAAGAAATCGAGGTAAATCTATGGCAGGATTAACGTCTGATATAGAAAAATTCTTGAAGGCTCTTTTGGATAATACTCAAGAAGGTTTTGTAGAAATTGGTAGAAATGATTTGGCGACAAGGTTTGAGTGTTCTCCAAGTCAAATTAATTATGTGCTTTCTACAAGATTTACACCTTATAACGGGTATTTAATTGAAAGCAAAAGAGGCGGCAATGGCTTTATAAGAATTATTACTATAGTCGAAGATGAAGATGATTATATAAAATATATTATTAAAAATTTAGATAAAGAATTAACTGAAGAAAGGGCGAAAAGTTTTTTTACAGAACTTTTTAACAAGGGATATATGGACGAGAAAGAATTGGGAATTGCAGTTTATGCAACTCTTGATAAGTCGCTTATGAATGTAGAAAAAAATAAGAGAAATTTAGTAAGGCATGATATAGTAAAAAATATTTTACTAAGCTTTCTAATAAGGAGTTGATTATATGAAATGCGACAGATGTGATAATGAAGCAAGTGTTACTGTAAAGGCAATAGTAAATGGTACAGAACATGACTTTCACCTTTGCAATGATTGTGTACAAAAATTATCTAAAGGTGAAGTTACAGGTTTTGAAGATTATAAAGAAGTTGATGTAAATAATTTTGATTGGAGAAGTTTGGTAGAAAAATTTGTACCAAGCCTTGATCAAATTATAGATTCTTATTATGATTATAAAATTTCCAAAAATAATTTCTCTTATGATTATTTTTCATCATTAAAAGAAGAACATTGTCCAGAGTGTGGTAATTCTGTGGCAAATATAAAGGCTGGAATTTTTGGTTGCCCACATTGTTATGAGCTTGATAAAAAAGTAAGCCGAGAGGTTCTAAAGGTTGTAAATAATTTGAAAAAATATGATGGAAAATTCCCAAGAAAACATAGAGATTTTAGGGAAGTGGCAATAAAGATTAAGAATTTACAAGAACAGTTGCAAAAGTCAGTTGAGATTGAAGATTTTGAGAAGGCTCAAGATCTTAAAGAAAAAATAGATGAATTAAATATGAAGGTGAGAAATTGATAGACTATTATAAGGACATAATACTTGAAAATAACTTATCTTTGAAAAGAAATATTGAAGGATATAATTTCCCAAATAATATGTCAGAAGAAGACTCCCTAGAAATAATAGAAAGTTTTAGGGAAATTTATGGGGATGATTTAATATTAATTGATGAGCTAGATGAGATTACTTTAAATAAATTAATAAATGCAGGAATAATTTCTTCTGATTCTAAGAATAAGGAAGCAGTTATAGGATTCATTTTTTCTGATGACCATGTTATTGTAATAAATGATAGCGACCATATTTCTATAAATATTACAAATTTTGGGGAAGAAATTAAAGCTTCCTATGATAGAGCGATGGAAATTGAGGAGAAATTGGATAAAAAATTCGATTTTGCTTTCTCTCCTCAATATGGATATCTAACAAGTTTTGGAAGAAATTCTGGAAATGGGATTGAAATTAGATTAAAGATGTTTTTGTTTGGACTTTTAGATAATAGCCAAGCTTATCTAACATTAAAATCAAGTCTTGCTCATGACGGGATTTATATTACAAGATTTGTTCCAGAATATTTTAAATCTTATGATGATGATATTTATATTTTGAAAAATTTTGGAAATTATAGAAAAGATATGGGCGAATATCTAGAAAATTTCGAAATAATTCTTGATACTGTTGTTAGAAATGAAAGAAGATTTAGGAGAGATTTTCAAAGCTTAAATGGTTTAAATGATGAAGATATAAAAGATTCTATAAAAATTTTAGAAACTAATCTTTTTAGTAAGAATTTAAAAACTTTAACTAGCATGATAAATTGTCTTTATGATTTGAAAAAATATAATGTTTTGGGATTTTCTACAAAACTATCAAATCAAGAAATTGATTATTTGATTTTCAATATTACAAAGAATAAGTTTAAGGGAAATAGAGATGAAGAAAGATATGAATTTTTTAATTCATATATGGAGGCTAGATAATGGAAAATAATAAATTAAATAGGCTAACGGGTCAGGCCCGAAGGGAATCTTATTCTCTTAGCCATGATTATATAGGAGTTGAACATTTGCTTTTGGCTCTTATGAAAACTGGTTCTCTTGCAACAAAAGCTTTGGAAGAAGCCGGAGCAAATTATGAGCTTTTAAGATCAATTGTAATAAATAATATTGGCAAGGGGTCAGCAGTAAGACCAACAAAAGAATATTCAAATAAAGTAAGACAAATTTTAGATAGGGCAAGACTTTTTGCCCAAAAAAGAAAAAAAATCTCTGCAAGCGAGGAAGATGTCCTTCTTGCAATTTTAAACGATGATGATTCATTTACAAATCTTATGTTTATGCTATCAGGACTTGATAAAAAAAATATCAGAGATAATTTAATTCGTTTACAAAATGATGAAAAATCTATAAATTCATCCAAAAGTTTGGGCGAAAATCTTAAAAAATTTGCTAAAAATTTAAATGACTTGGCAGAGGCTGGAAAAATTGACCCAGTTATTGGAAGAGATGGAGAAATCGAAAGGGTTATCCAAATTCTTTTAAGAAGAAGCAAAAATAATCCAATTTTGATTGGAGATCCAGGAGTTGGTAAAACTGCCATAATTGAAGGACTTGCTCAAAGAATTATTGAAAATAAAGTTCCTATAATTATTGAAGATAAAACTATTGTTTCTCTAGATCTTGCAAGTATGATTGCAGGAACTAAATATCGTGGAGATTTTGAAGAAAGACTTAAAAAATTATTTGAAGAACTTGAACAAAGAGAAGATGTAATTTTATTTATTGATGAATTTCATATGGTTTTGGGAGCTGGTGCAAGCGAAGGAAGCATGGACGCAGCAAATATTTTAAAACCAATTCTTGCTAAGGGTGATATTCAAATAATTGGGGCAACAACAATTGATGAATATAGAAAACACGTTGAAAAAGATCAAGCTTTGACAAGAAGAATGCAACCAGTTCACGTAGAAGAACCAAATAAAGATGACACTATAAAAATAATTGAAGGATTAAAGGATAAATATGAGGATCATCACAAGGTAGAAATTACAGATGATGCCATAAAAGCTGCAGTTGATTTATCACAAAGATATATCCAAGATAGATTTTTGCCAGATAAGGCGATTGATGTAATTGATGAAGCTTGTTCAAAAGAAAGAATCAAAAATTATAGAGAAAACAAAGATCAAAGTTCAAACAAAGAAATTTTGGATAAACTTATAGAAGAAAAAGCTCAAGCGATAAATGAGCAAAATTTTGAAAAAGCTGCAAGTCTTAGAGATCAAATAAACGAAGCTCGCGAAAAATTTGAAAAAGAAAATAAAAGTAATTTAAAAATTGGATTTGATCAAATAGCAAAAATAGTTTCAGATTGGTCAAAAGTTCCAATAACAAAATTAACAGAAGATGAAAAACAAAAATATATGGATCTAGATATTGATCTTAAAAAAGAAGTTATAGGTCAAGATAAGGCTATTGATGCTATTTCTCACTCAATAAAAAGATCTAGAGTTGGACTAAAAGATCCAAATAAACCAATAGGATCATTTATTTTTGTAGGACCAACAGGAGTTGGTAAAACATATCTTGCCAAATCTTTGGCCAAAAATTTATTTGGAGATATGGACAATTTAATTAGGATGGACATGAGTGAATATATGGAAAAATTTGCTGTGTCAAGACTTGTTGGATCTCCTCCAGGATATGTTGGTTATGAAGAAGGTGGACAACTTACAGAAGCTGTAAGAAAACATCCTTATTCTATAATTTTATTTGATGAAATTGAAAAAGCCCACCCAGATATTTTCAATTTACTTTTACAAATTTTAGATGATGGAAGGCTTACAGATGGTCAAGGAAGAACTGTAGATTTTAAAAATACAATTATAATAATGACCAGTAACGTTGGAGTTTCATCTTTAAATCAAAATCCAAAAATTGGATTTGGAACTAGCGATGTTGATAAGGAAATTGAAGATTCAAATAAGGAGATTATAAATAAGGCCATAAAAAATGCTTTTGCTCCAGAATTTTTAAACAGACTTGACGATATAATTATGTTTAATTCCCTTGATGAAGATGCAATTAAAGAAATTACAAAAATTTTACTTGATGAAACAAAAGAAAGACTTAAAAATCTTGGTATAGAAATAAATTATAACAAGAGAGTTGTTGATTTGTTATCAGAAGGTGGATTTTCAAAAGAATATGGAGCAAGACCACTTGAACGTCATATTACAAATAAAATTGACAACCAATTGGCAGAAGAAATATTGGAAGGAAAATTATCTAAAGATATGGTAATAAATCTTACAGTAAAAGAAGGAAAAATAAATTTTGCCAATAAAAAAGAAAAAACAAAAGAAAAATCTGAAGTTTTGGGATAAAAAAGAGGCTTTATTAGCCTCTCAGAGCGTTGACAAAGTCTAATTATAAAAAATCATTAGTAATTAGAATTAAATTAATCTCTGACCCATCTCGACTAAGTGAGTGAAACGAACGCACGGAGAGATCTCACGAGATTTCTCGACTCACTTCGTTCGCTCGAAATGGGAAAAAATTTAGTTTGTCGACAGTCAGAGATGCTTTATTAGCCTCTTTTATTATTATATTTTTTAATAATAATGAATTTTACAAATTAAATTTAATTATTTGAAACATTATTATCTTTTTTATTATCTTGATTTTTTTCGTCATTACTTGTTTCATTACTTATTTCAGTTTTTTCATCTTCATCATTAATTAATTCATAACCATCATATTTTATTTGATTTAAAGCTTTTTCTTCGCTATCAACTAAATAAGGTCTGTTTGTAGAATAAATAATTCCACCATTATTTTTTTGGATATTTTCAAAAGTAAATACAGCATATTTTACCTTATCTTCTTTTTTAGTGATTATTGTCTCATCAGCATCGTCATCCCAATCCATCTCTTTAATTTCTTCAAATTTAATTTCATAAATCATGGCAATAGCATAAGATTTTTGGTTATCGAATTTGCTTTTTTCAATAATTTCCTCTTCAGTTAGAGGTTTTTCTAGGGTAGCAAGTTGGTTAAATTCATAATTCATCTTATCCCCATTATAATAATGATCTATATCAGAGCCCTTATTTGGATCGTAAAAATCTTTTGAAAGATTTTTGATTGCATCCTTATTCATCCTATCAAGGGTATCATCATCAAAATCGTCCAAAGAATTTATAATTTCTTCAAGTCCTTTAACTTTAATTTTTTTAACGACTTTCTTATTAGAAATATCTATATCAAGGTCTGAATTATTTTCAAAATTCATAGTAACCTTTATTTCATCACCATTAGAAAGATTTTCTAATTTGTTAGCTTTTAATTTTATATCAATGTTATCTAAAATATCTTCTGCAGAATAATCATCATTTAAAGATTCTATATCCAAATTCTCAACTTCTTTTTTTGAAAGTTTAGCCTTTCCATAGCCGTCAAAACCACTAATTTCAACTTTAATGTCTGCTTTTGAAGTATCAATTTTTCCATCAGATTTTTTCAAAATATTCTTTCCATCTTTTTGTCCAAAGGCAAAAAAAGCGATTGCTCCAATAACGCACAGTCCCAAAACAGCAAATAAAATTTTTGTAATTGTTTTTTTCATATGACTTCCTTTCATAAACAAATTTTCTTCATAATTTATTATAATTTTATCAAAACGCTACTTATTAATCAATACTATATATTTTAATCTATAATTAAAGATATTAATTTATCAAATTTATGAAAGCAAAACTAAGCTGGGTAAATTTTTTAAATTTAAAATGGGCCTTACAAAATATTATATTTTGTAAAGCCCAACTTTTATACTTTATTTTTTCTTAACTTTTTATATAAAACAAAGAATAACATTCCTATTATTGAATTTACAACAATTGCTCCACCTGGCTTTATATCGAATTGATAGCTTAGAATAATACCAAGCATCATATAGACTACGCCGAGTGTAATTGTTATAAAAAATGTTTGTTTATAACTTTTAGCAATAATTAAGGCTGTTGCTACTGGTAAAACTATTAAGCTTGTAACCATTAAAGCTCCAATTATTTTTACAGACAAGGCTATAGTTATGGCTGCAAGGAGAGTAAAAGATGCGTCTAAGCTTTTTACTTTTACTCCAGCAAGCCTAGCTGTATTTGGATCTATTGCTATAGCTAAAAGAGATGAGTATCTTGAAATTGATAATATTAAAACCAAAATAAAGGCAATACTTGTGTTTACTATATCTCTATCTGTAACTGATGAAATTGATCCGAAAAGGTAAGATTCAAAAGAATTTCCCCCGGGAGCAAAATCTGAAAGAATAGCTGCAATTCCAAGTCCTGTACTCATAATAACGGCTGTTGCCATATCCCCATATTGGGGAAGTTTTTTTCTGATAAATTCTATCAAAAAAGCAGCGACAACACATACGATTGAAGATCCTAAAAGTGGATCAAAACCTAATATTAGGCCCATCCCAACTCCAGCAAGAGCTGTGTGAGATAGGGCATCACCTATCATGGAAGTTTTTCTATTTACCATAACAATTCCTATTATAGGAATCATAATAGAAAGTAAAAATCCCAAAATAAGAGCCTTTCTCATAAAAGCAAATTCTAGCATTTTTTCAAACTCCCTTCTACCATTTCATATTTTGTAAAATCAATACTCAAAGATTCCATCTCTTTTAATTCATGAGTAACCATAATTATAGTTACATTAAATTTTTTTGAAAGAAAATCTATTGTTTCAAAAAAATGGTCCTTAGAATACTTATCAACTCCCGCTGTTGGTTCGTCAAGAATCAAAATTTTTGGATCATTTATCATAGCTTTTGAAATCATTGCTCTTTGAGCAAGACCTCCCGATAATTCATTTACAGGAGTGTTGATATAAGATTCCATGCCCATTTTTTTTAATATATCTTTTGCATTTTGGTAATGATTTTTCTTGGGAATTTTGATAAAGCCAAATTCCTCATAAAGATTTAATGAAACTAGCTCAAGGCAAGTTATAGGAAAGGCAATTTTATTTACTATATTTATTTGTGGAACATAACCAATATCTTTGAAAGAAACATAATCTTCAATATTTTTTCCAAGAATTTTAATTTCTCCACTATTCTTTTTTAATTCTCCAAGCATAAGCTTTATTAAAGTCGATTTACCTGACCCATTTCCGCCAAGAATAACTGTAAATTCACCAACATCAACATCTAAATTACAATTTTTTAAAACTGGAGTCTGTGAATAAGAAAAATTTAAATTTTTAATTGATATTGCTTTCATTATTTTCCTCCTCGCTCATAGATTTGTAGAGATTTTCAAGGTTCATTTCCATAAGATCAATATAATTAAGTTTGTTTTTTTCCTGCTCTTTATTCACATATTCCATAGAGGCAAGAGGGGATACTTTTCCACCGATTTCTTCGGCTAAGGCTTTAGCTTGCTTTGGATTTTGTCCATATTCATAGAAAACTGTGGAAATATTTTTACTTTCAGAAAAGTCTATGGCTTTTTTTATAGTTTTAAGGCTAGGATTTTCTAAACTGGTCAATCCTTGTAATGGATATTGAAACAAATCAAAATCTCTTGCTATATAAGCATAGGCATAATGAATTACTAAAAAATTTCTATTATTTTTATCGATTTTTGAAAATTTTTCCTTATATTTTGCATCAATATCAGTAAGTTTATCAACATACTTTAATTTATTTTTCCTATAAACTCTTTCATTTTTCGGATATTTCTCGGTTAATTTTTCATTGATAGCATTTAAATATTTTTTTGCATTGGTAATGGATAACCATGAGTGGGGATCATAAGTTATTTTATCAAATCCAGAAGATGAACCTTCCATCAAAGGCTCTTCCTTTTTTTCATCTTTTAAAAATTTACCATCGCTTCCAACCAAATTATATGGAAGAAGATCTTCACTTATCCTGTCGCTTATAAAAATATAGTCTCCATCTTTTGGAACATTAAAGAAAACCTCTCCAGATTCATGTCCCATCTCAAGACCATAAACCTTTCCTTCTTCAAGGTCGAAAGTTTCTTTTTGATGAATCAACTCTCCTTTTTGGCTCATTATATCTTTACATTTTTTCACCAAATTTTCTCCACGACTACCATCATCTTTTATAAAGGCAACCCTCATCATATCTTCATGAGTGTGGCCAAAATCAAATTTATTTTTTCCCTTTTTTAAATTTACCTTGGACATGTATTGAAAATCACCGATAGCTGCTGCTCCCTTATAAGTAATAAGGTCAACAGAGTCAGATAATTTTAAAATATCAAGATTTGGTAAATTTTCCTTAACCTTATCAAGCCAAGGTTCCATATTGGCACCATTTACAACCAAAAGATCGCACTTTGCTAATTTTTTCATATCTTTAGGACTTGGCTCCCAAAGGTGAGGTTGTTTATCAAGGGGCATAAAAGATTCAACATCTATTGTGTCATCACCAATCATTTTTGTCATTTCGTTAACAGGATAAAAAGAAGTATAAACCAAAGGTTTATCAGAAGAGTGCTCATTCTTATTTGCACAAGAGCTAAATAGAAAAAGTAAGAAAACAAAAAAACTTATATATCTTTTTTTCATTCTTCCTCCTTAGAAAGAGGGTTGAAAAATTTCAACCCATATAATCTATTCAGTAATTTCATCAATTATTTGTGCATCAGTTGTGTTTGGTTTTACAAAAGTAGGGAACCAACCTTCATCTTTTAATAATTTATCTTTGTCATCGCCATATCTCATGTGGAAATGTGTTAGGCTTTCTTCACCGTGAATTGGCATCATAAGAATAAATTTATAAGGTGCATCATCATTTACAGCTTCAAAAATATCCCATTCTAATTTATGGCCACCGTGTTCAACCTCTTGTTTTTCAACATATTTATATTCGCTCTCACCTATAACTTCACCTTTTTTATCAGGGAAATCTTTTAAGAATTTGATTTTGTTATCTTTTATTTCAAGACCACCAAAATCACATTTTCTTTTCTTTAAATAATTTTCCTTAGCTTCCTTTTCATCAACTTTTTCTTTTTCAGCTAAAGTTTTAAAAGCATTTTGAACTTCATCTTTTTCAAGATATCCGCCCATATCATTCCATTCACCTTCCCAGTCAGAAAGACTTACATCTGTTGAGTCTTCTTTTTTCTCTTCCATATTTGAAGAAGAATCGCTTACATTAGAAGCATCATCTTTTTTCATTTCTTGAGAAACATTTGAACTTGAAGTCTCATCATTTTTTTGATCTTTCCCACAAGCTGTCATAACAAGGCCCAAAGATAAAAGGGCAATTAAACTAAGTGATTTTTTATTTTTCATTTTATTCTCCTTATTATTTAATTTATAAATTTGTATTTTTAGTTAATTAACTATCGACAATTAAATATTAGCAATAAAAATAACAAATGTCAAGAATGATTTGCATTATCATTAAAAATTTTAAAGATGTTATTCTTATGAAGATACTTAAGAAAATATATTTTAAAATATAGATTAAAAAAATAAACAATCAAAATAAAATAGAAAAACATTTGTTTTATGAGATAAGGATGCAAAGTTTTAAATATAAATTATAAACTTTTTCTTAGAAAAATTTGAAAAAATATGGTATTTAATAAGATTTAAGATATAAAAATTTAGAGTTTTTAGAAATTTTCAAAAGAATATCTTCTTTAATAGGATATTTTAAAAATTTAATGGGATTTTTGAAAATAAAGACAAAAACTTCTTAAAACATTGATTTTTTTAAAAAAAGCTTTTGTCTTTAAAGGTAAAAATGTTTTTCATAGTTGAATTTATTTTAAAATTTAAGCTGAATTTTTAAAACAAGGCTAATTGTAGTTTTAAATATTAGATTTTAGAGTTTTGTTTGGAAAATATTGAAAAGTTAGTGTATTAGCAAGATTTATTGTAATTTTCAAATATAATTTTTTTGAAAGTATCTAGAGATTCATAATTTTTGAAGTAAATGTCATAAAAATTTCCATAAGCCCAAATTCTACACTTTGGATATTTTGAATTTTCTATAGTTTCTATATTTTTTATGTCTTTAAACTTTATAAATTTTGGAAGATCAGGAATTTTTTCAAAAATAATAATAGAATTTTTTGTAACTCCTTGACTTTTTAAGGATAAGAAAAATCCGAAGCTTATCAAGAAAATTATGGAAAAATCTAGAAAAGTAAAAGAGTATTTGTAAATTATCAAAAATAAAATCAAAAAAAGTCCAAGGCAAATAAAATAATATATTGGTAAAAACATGATCTTAATACTTATCCTTTTTTGTATGGATTTGATAAAGATAATCCATACTACTAAACATATTAATAAAAAATATTTCATAATTCCTCCTATAATTGGTTTACCCAAATTTTGGGTAGAAATTTATTAGGAGAATATATGTTTTTTAAAGATACATTCAAAAGATTTTTTGATGAAAAATTAATTTTTATTATTCTTACAATTTCTGCATTGGCATATCTATTATTGAAAATAATGATAGAGGCAGATGAGTTAATATTTTTATTTTATTTTTCGATTTCACTTTTGACTTCTCTTATTTTTAGAGAAGCTTGTCTTACGGATGAAATTTATTTTGAAGACAAGAAAAATCTTAATAAAAACAATATCCTATCATATATTTTAAGTAAAAATTTATTTGCAATTTTTCTAGTAAGTATCCTAGTAATTATAGTGTTTTTACTTAGTTTTTTATTAAAATATAAACTTGTAAATATTAAAGATTTTTTTAATATTTTGATATTAATTCTAGGGACTTTGGCAAGTGAGAATATAGTCTTGTTATTTTATAATAAGCCTATATTTACAGAATATCCAAGGCCATTGATTGGAGATAAATATATTGGATTGACCTATTTTAAATCAATGATTCCTTCATTTCTAATTGATTTACTAATAGGAATGGTATTTACAAAATATTCTTTAATGTATTTATTTATTATTTGTTATTTTATTTCTATAATTATTTTTTATATAAGGGTAAAAAAGAGTGGGTTATATGATTAAATTTGCAAGTATTGGTTCAAATTTTATTGTTCACAATATTTTAAGTACACTTACAAAAATGGAAGCTTATAAGTATTATGGGGCCTATTCTAGGTCTATAAAAAAGGCTAATAAATTAAAGGAAAAATTTGGAGCAGAGAAAAGTTTTGATTCACTTGAAAAGATGCTTTCAGATCCTGAAATTAATTTTGTTTATATAGCAAGTCCAAATTCTTTACACTACAAACAAGCAAGAATGTGCCTTGAAGCTGGGAAAAATGTAATTTGTGAAAAACCATTTTTTACAAATACAAAAGAGCTTGATGAGCTTATAAAAATTTCCAAAGAAAAAAATCTATTTTTATTTGAAGCGATTTCCATAAAATATCTGCCAAGACTTGAAGTTTTGAAAGATTTAATTAAAAAAATTGGCAAAGTTTCAACATGTATAATTAATTATTCTCAATATTCTTCAAGATTTGATAAATACAAAGAGGGGATTGTTGAAAATATTTTTACAAGTAAATTTTCAGCAGGTGCCTTGGCAGATCTTGGAATTTACAATCTACATTTAATATATGAACTTTTTGGAAAGGGAGATGATTTTTCATATTTTGGAAATATAAATGATTATGGTGTTGATATTGCAGGAAGTGGTTTAATTTCTTATAAGGACTTAACAGTATCATTTACAAATGCCAAAGATTGCCAATCAGAAAACTTTATTTTAATCCAAGGTCAAGAAGGTTACATTAAGGTATGTGGAAATATCCAAGAGGCTGAAAAGATTGAGTATTTTTCAGATGGAAAATTAAATTATCTAGATATAAAAGATGAAAATTCTCTATATTTTTATGAATTTGACTATTTTAGGGAAATATATGAAAAAAATGATTTAAAAGAATGTGAAAAAAGATTAAAAGAATCGAAAGATGTCCTTGAGATTCTAGAAAAATTAAAAAAATCTGCCGATATTAGAGATTCTTATAATTATATAGAGCCTAATATGTAAAACATAGTAGTAATTTTCAAATTTTTATATAGAAAAATCCTCCTGAATTATTTATTCAGGAGGATTTATTTTTTTATTCTAGACTAAAAATATCGAAATATTTTAGCTTATCATTTTCATTTAATTGTGTTTTTAATTCAAGTTTATAAGATCCTACTGTATCATATAAATCAGAATTTAAATCTAAAATTATTTGTCCATTTTCGTCAGTTTCAACTTCGAGTTCATATTTTTGACCAGAAGGTTTTTCTAAATTTAATTCAACCATTTGATTTTTAATTGCTTCATTATCTTTTGATATCAACTTGAATACTTTAACTTCGCCAAGTTCTTTTATTTCATCAGATAAGTCTTCAAAAGGAATTAATACAATTCTATCTTGGTCATTTTCTTTTTCTTTAACATTTACTTCAAATATTAATTCTTGATTTTCGTTTGAAATTTTAACTTTTGTTTGGCCTTCTTTTAGTCCTACAATTTCTTGATCAACAATTTTTAAAATATCTTCATCTTCGATTTGGAAGCTATAGTTTTCATCTTTATTTTTTAAGAATTCTACCTTATCTCCAATGTTTATTTCAAAATTATCTTGTTTTAGTTCGATGTCTTTATCAAGATTTATCTTGGCTGAGTTTGAAACTTCTTTGTCCATGATTTTTCCGGAAATTTCTATTTCGTACTCACCATCTTCTTTTAGATAATCTTTATCTATTTCTACATCAGCATATCCGTCATAGTCAGTAACTTTATTTGTTTCATAAATTTCACCGCTTGGACTTATAACTTTTACATTAAATCTTTGTCCTCTTACGACCATATCGTATTTATTAAATGCGCTTATGCTTATATTAGCTTTTTGATTTGCTTTGTAGTTTTCATCTGTTTCGATTTCAAATCTTGCTTTTTTGTCATCTTTTATAGAAATTGTAGCTTGATCTGTTTTACCATTAGATTCAGCTTCTATTGTAACTTCTCCAGGATTTTTAGCTTTGATATTACCATTTTGATCAACACTAGCTATATTTTCATCGGAAGATTTCCATTGGACTTTACTTGAGCTGTCTAATATAAGTTTAAACATTTCTCCAACATTTAATTCTTTTTTATCAACATTTAAAGTATAGGAATGATTGTCTATTTTTTCAATATATTTATCAGGGGTTCCAACAGTAAAGTCTATTGAATTAGTAACTTCTTTGTTCATTAAGTTTCCATAAACTATAAGTTTATATTCGCCTTGTTCATTTATGCTATTTAGGTTTACGCTTATTTGAGCTTCTCCCATGAAATTAGTTAATTTGCTATTTCTTAACACTCTTCCACTTGGAGTTTGAACTTTTACGTTAAATCTATTTCCTCTAACTACCATATTATAATCATTAAAGGCTTTTATATTAAATACGGCTTTATCATTAAGATCATAAGAATCTTTGTTAGCACTAATTTCAAATCTTGCTTTTTTATTATCAGTATTTTTATTATCTTTAACTGTTATTGTTGCCTTGTCAGATTTTCCATTAGATTTAGCAGTTATTATAGCTTTACCAGCTTTTTTAGCGTAAATATTACCATTTTGGTCAACGCTAACTATATTAGAATCAGATGATTGCCAGCTTATTTCTTTACTACTATCAAAAGAAAGTTTAAATGATTGACCTACAAATAAAGATTTATCATTTGTATTTAATTTATAGGTGTGTTTATCAATTTCTACATATTTTTTAACATTAAATTCTGTTCTAGCTTCAATTAATTTTCCGTAAACATAAGAATCAACAAAGACTTTATAAAGGCCTTCTTCTCCATTTTCATTAACTTTTGCGTTAATAGTAGCATATCCATTATTATTTGTATATTTACTTATTTTTGCAAGTTTTCCGCTAGGTGTTTGAAGAGTTAGGTTTACTTTTTGATTTCTTATAGGATTATTATTGTTATCTAGAATTTTTACATTTATTAATGCGCTTTCTCCCAAATAATAATCTTTTTTGTTTGCTTTAACTTCTATATTTGCTTTTTTATTTTCTGAAACTTTTATTAAAGCTTTATCAGATTTTCCATTTGATGTAGCTATTATCTCAGCTTGGCCAGCTTTTTTAGCATAAACATAACCATTTCTATCAACACTTACAATATCTGAATTTGTTGATTTCCATTCGATTGGATCAGCACTATCAAAATCAAGTTTTATTATATCTCCAACAAGTAAACTTTTTTCGTTTATATTTAACTTGTAAGTATGAGTATCGATATTATAAACATCAAATTCACATGATTTTTCTACTAATTTATTATCAACATAAGTAGAAGCTTCTATTTTATATCTTCCAATTTCATTTAATTTTGATAAAAATGCTTGTGTTTGAGCGTGTCCATATCTATTTGTAAATTCTGCAAGAGTTAGAGTTTTTCCACTTGGTGTAGTAAGTTTTAAAACAACTCTACTATATCTAACAGGATTATTTTCAGCATCAAATAAATCTACATTTATTTTAGCATCTTCATCTATACTATATTTTTTCTTATCAGTTGTTAATTCTAAATTAGCTTTTTTAGCTTCTTTAACATTAATAATAGCAGTATCATATTTATTTAATGATCTTGCAGTTATTATTGCTCTACCAGCTTTTTTAGCTACAATATTACCATTTTGATCAACACTTACTATATTTTCATTAGATGAAGACCATTTTATTTCATTAGCACTATCAAATTCTAATTTAAATCTATCTCCAACATTCAAGTCTTTATTATTAACATTTAATTTGTAAGTGTGATTATCTTGATCACCATTTACAATAAATGAAGTTTCACCTTCAATTAAATAATCTTCAACAAAAGCTGATACTTTAACTTTATATTTTCCAGTTTCACCTAAGTTTGATAGATATGCATAAACATCAGTATAACCATTGATATTTGTAAGTCTATCCAAAGTCATAGTTTTTCCACTTGGAAGTGTAAGTTTTACATTAACTTTTTGTGCACTTAAATATTTATCAAATTTATCGTAAGCTTGAATTTTAATTAGGGCATTTTCATTTAGGTCGTAGGATTTTTTATCTGTACTAACTTCAAATCTTGCCTTTTTATCTTCTATAACATTAATAACAGCTATATCGCTTTTTCCATTTGAAGAAGCTTTGATTTCTACTTTACCAGCTTTATTAGCTTTAATATTACCGTTTTGATCAACGCTTGCTATATTAGGATTAGATGATTTCCATAAAACATCTTTTGGACTATCAAAATCTAATTTAAATGTTTCACCAACAAATAAAGTTTTTTCGTTGAAATTTAATTTGTAAGTAAAGTCATTTTCATTAGGGAAGTCATCGTTATTAGAATCGTCATGATCTATTACAGATGTAGGTCTTCTTGAAGTAAATGCTTTTACGCAAACATTAGTACCATAACTATAAGATGATAGATCATCCCAGTCATAACCGTTACCAGATACAAAAGATTCTCCATAACCTGCTCTTGCTCTAGAAGAATATCCTCTAATTGGTTTTTCTATTCCTAAAGGATAATAAGTTGAGTTACTTGCTAGTCTAACTATTACAGCAAATTTATTATTTGCTTTTATTTTTTGTGATCCAAAATCTATTGTGTGATATCCTGCACTATCAATATGACCACTTGAAACTTTTCTCATATTATTAAATGAAGACTTATCAGTATAATTATCTACAACATAGATTTCATAATCAGCATCATCAGCTTGTGTGAAAAATCCTGTTGTATTTAAATATTGATCATAGTTAGAAGCTTGGAAGACATTTGCCATAAAACCTTGGCCTCTATAACCAAAAGATGAAGTCATTCCTAACCAGTCGTATTGGTAAATATTTGAATTTCTTCCTTTAGAATTTGCAAAATATTGAGCGTTAGATGATGCAACGTTGTAATCGTGATAAGATATCCAATAATAACCATCAATACCCATACCTGTACCCCAGGAGTTTTTAATTAACCAAGCCCCATCACTAGGAGGAGTACTTTTGAAATTATATTTAGAATAATTATCGTCCCATCCAACAATTGCAACTGCATGGTTACTTAAAATCGGACTATAATTATAATGTGCCCATGTATCTTCATTTAAGAATTGATCATCCATGTGCATACCTGTTTGAATTGCACCATAATCCATAATGTGTTCTTTTAAAATGTTCATATTTGATTGAACACTTGTTTTATCAGGTAAAAATAAAATATTTCCAGAATCCATTGACCTGGTTAATAAATGGCTTGAATTAAAATTAAAAGGTGAATATGGGTCATCACTTTCATCTATAGGCCCTGACCATCTAGCAAGGTAGGCCGCTGATATTGATCTGTTTCCTCCTTTTGTTGGAGCCCAATCAAAAGAGTGGGTATTTCTCATATGTTTTTCTGAGAAATCGTGAACCTCTGGCATTAAAGTAGATTCTAATGATGCATAAGCTGCGAAAGCCCAGCAAGAACCATTAGGCCCTTGATCTCTAACTGGAGAAACCTTATTGTGATCTCTTAAATCAAAACTTCTTGGCAAATGTCTATCAGCTTGATTTTCAATTTTAGAGTCAACAATTTCAAAAGGTTCTGGAATATATCCATCTCCGTCAGAAATTTTATTATTTTTTTGAGCTGAATTTTTTTCAAACTCTTTAAATTCAGGACTTAAACCTTGAATTTCCATTCCTGTACTTTGTCTTTGACTTAAAAAATTATTATCAGCTTTTGCTGTTAAAGGATTTGATAAGGCAAAAAAAGCAAGTAACAAGGAAGGTATAATTGCTTTTTTCTTCATAGTAATTCCTTTCTGAGTGTATTTTATTTAGATAATAAGAATTATTAAGTAAATAATAAAATAAAGAAAAATAAAGAAGGTATAGATTTCAAGAAAAATTTATACCTACATAATTTCTACATTAATTATTTTAGCACATAATTGTTTCATAAAAAACATCTTATGATAAAGTAATAAAAAAAATAAATTGTAAATAAAAATATACTTATAATGTAATAAGTGAAATTAATATCAAAAAAAATAAAATACAAAAAAAATTAGAAATTTTAAGACTTTAAATATTGTAAAATCAATATTTTTAAAATAATAAAAAAATAATAAAAAATAAATATAAAAATGAATAAAAATAAACAAATAAATATTTTATATATTTTTCTTAAAAAAAACAAATAAAATTAAAAAAGCACCAATAATTTTTAATTATTTTGGTGCCTTTTGTTTTTGATATTTAATTTATTCCAAGATCTTTAGGGTTAATATCATAATATTCAAATTGACTTTTATCTATAAACAATGATGCATTGTCTAATAATAAATCTTCATAATAGTTTTTATCTGTTTTTTTAAATTTTTCACTATCAGATTTAAATTCAACAAGAAGGATTGATTTATCATCATTTTTCTTTAGGGCAAATTTTTCTATAAAGTCTTTATTTTCTTTATCTTTATCAAAATCAGCCATATTTATAAACGATTTTTCTTCTTCTGTAAAGTTTGATAATGAGCTTTTTGGAAGAAATAATGTGAATTGATCATTTAAATTTTTTTCGTTGAATATTTCAGATTCTCCATAATGTATTAACCAATCTCTATCACCTATATGTTTAGTTTTGTCAGAATTTACTGAAGTTTCATAATTTATATCTTCTAATGATAATATATAAGATGTATCGGATAATTTTTTTATGATTTTAAATTTACCATTAAATAGGCCCATATCAATATTTCCTTCTATTCCTTTTTTATATGCGCCATCAAATTTGCCATCTTGGTAAAAATATAGACTTTCTACCATAGCTCCTGAAGAAAAATATAATTTTTTCCCTTCTAAGTCTTTGTAAATATTAGTAAAATCATGGTCATTATTATTTTTAGTTTTTTTATTATATTTCTTATTTAAATTTGAATTCATTTCCATAGATGTTATTTTCTTTTTAGTGTTTGAATTTTCTTTTGTATTTTTGTCATGATTTTTTTCACATGATGTGAGTATTAATAGAGCAATAATTATTGTAAGTAGACTATTTTTCATAATTCTCCTTTTTTTCCATTTCTAATAATCTTTTCTTTAAATTAAGTCCATAGGAAAATCCTCCCAGATTATTTTTCCCAAGGACTCTGTGACAGGGAATCCTAAATAAAATAGGATTTTTGCCACAAGCTGATCCTATTGCTTGATAGGCCCTGGAATTTATTTTATCTCCTAAATCCTTATAGGTGATTGTTTTTCCGTATGGTATTTTTTCTATTTCTTTCCAAACTTTTTTTTGAAAGTTTGTGCCTTTGGGATTAATTTCAAAAGAGAATTTTTCTAATTTCCCATCAAGAAATTTTGAAATTTCTTTAAAGGAAAGGTCTGTTAGGGGAGATTTTTCTCCTAATTTCTCCTTTTCTACAATTTTTATTGATTCGATTTTTTCATTATATCCTATTTCAAAAATTAACTTATCTTTTTTATAATAAGATTTCATTATTCTACTTTTTCTCTAAATGTATCTATTGTTTTGTTATTTACAAGCAAATAAATTCTACTTATATCTTTTTCTACGTTTTTTTCTCCTGTTATATCAAGCCAATGATTAACTTCTGCGCTCATTTCAGATCTTTTTCTTAGAGGAAGATAAAGTGAGAACATTCCTTGGAAAGAATGATCGCTGTCATTATTTACTGCAAATCCATAAGGAAGATCAACATATCTTACAGTCATATTTTTTCCACCAATATTTTTTACTTCTTCAGTATTTATTGGAGTAGTTATTTCTGCCCTGTCAAGTCTTAAAATATAGGCAGTTTCATTTACTTTTGAATCTATGGATAATTTTCCGTTAAATTCACAAATTGCTACAGAATCCAAGTCATAATCTTCGTATTTAGCTGTAAAATTACCATTTTCTGAAAAATTCAAAACAGTTTGCCAACCGCCAGCACCTGATGAAAAGACGAATTTTTTTCCATTTAAATCATTTAATACTTCTGGATGATTACTAGAATTATCTGAAGTGTCAGAATTTACAAACTTTCTAGATGAATTGTTTTGACTAGGTTTTGGTTCGCCTTGATTTGCATTTTCCGTGTTTCTTTCACTATTTTCATTATTATTTTTTGTATTTTGATTTTCGTTTTGTTTTGTATTTTTATTTTTTACATTTTTTTTCTCAGATTTTTTATGATCTTTATTTTTATTTTTGGTTTTCTTATCTTTAGAATCATCTTCTAATTTTAATTTTTTCTTTGACTTGTCTTTTTTTGTTTTTTTAGAAGATTTTTCTTTTGTCTTATCTGCTTCTAAACTTTCGATTTCTTTTTTTTGGTTTTTTGCCTCTAATTCAGCTTTATTTTTTGCTATTTCAGCTTGATTAACTTTTACCATTGATCCGCCACAAGATGTTAGAACTAATGTTAAAGCAAAAATAAGTGTTAATTTCTTTTTCATAATTGCTCCTTTTAATCATATTCTTATCTTTATTTTATCTATATTATAAATAAAAAACAAGTAAGTACTATAATTCAAATATTTTTGATTTCAAAAGCCCTCTAGGATAAAATAAAAATATAATGATTTATGGTGGTGATAAAATGAATTATTTGAAAAGAGCAAAAGAGATTGAAGATGTAATTATTAATGATAGGAGAAATTTACATAAGATTCCAGAATTACAATTATCTCTCCCAGAAACTGTAGCTTATGTAGAAAATGAATTAAAAAAATTAAATATTTCTTACAAAAAAATGGTTGATGGGAATGCCATAGTTGCAGAAATTGGTGATTATAAGGGAAAATGTATAGCTATAAGAGCTGACATGGACGCCCTTCCTATTAAGGAAGAAACTTCTCTTTCTTTTTGTTCAACTCATGAAGGAAAGATGCATGCTTGCGGCCACGATGGTCATACGGCAATGGCTCTTGGAGCTTGTAGAATTTTAAAAGAAAATGAAAAAGATCTTGATGGCTTGGTAAAAATATTTTTCCAACCAGGAGAAGAAATTCCAGGTGGGGCAAAACCTATGATTGATGAGGGCTGTATGGAAAATCCAAAAGTTTATAGGGTTATTAGCCTACACGAAGGTGGAATTTTTGGTCATCTTCCAACAGGAACTGTTGGTTATAAAGAAGGTGCCATGATGGCTTCTATGGATGCTTTTATCTTAAAAGTTAAGGGTCACGGAGGACATGGGGCAAGGCCTGAAAATTTTATTGACCCAATCGTTACAATTAGTGAAATTAACCTTGCACTACAAAAAATAATTTCTAGAGAACTTGATCCAACAAAATCTGCCTTAATTTCTATTTGCCAAATTCATGGAGGAACTTGTCAAAATATTATTCCAGATGAGGTTTGGGAAGAAGGAACTGTTAGGACTCTTGATGAAGATGTGAGAGATTTTGTTGAAAAAAGAATGAAAGAAATTTCTGAAAGTATTGCCAAGGCCTTTAGGTGTGAAGCTGAGCTTGATTATAAAAGATATTATCCAGCAGTTATTAACGACAAAGAATTCACAGCTTATGTAAAAAATATAGCCCAAGAAATTTTGGGAGATGATAAGGTAATAGAAATTTCAAAGCCTACCATGGGTGGAGAAGATTTTGCCTTTTTTGAAAAAGAAACAAAGGGAACATTCTTATCTTTGAATAATTTAAAGGCTAATAAAGATGGAAAAATTTATCCTCACCATAATTCAAAATTTGACGTAGATGAGAGCGTATTTTATATTGGATCAGGACTTATGGCAGAGATCGCTTATAGGTATTTGAAAGAATTTTAAAAATTAATAAGATTAAACTTTTAATAGTTTTTATTATAAAATACGAAATAAAAATTGATACATTTAAAAAATCATAAATTTATAAAAAAGAAGGTAAATATTAAAATATTTTAAGTAGGATAATTTTAATATTTACCTCTTTTAGAAAAAAATTTAAAAAAATCAATTTTTCACTAGGATATTTATTAGCTTTATGATTTCAAATTTTTCAATAATATAAAGGCTTTTTTGTTTTTTATTTTATATTTTCAGCAAAACCAGCCTTGGTGGAGTCGTTTGCTAGGATAAAAATTCTTGATTGGTAATCATCTATATAGGCGTGATCAGTTACATTGTATGCCCAGCCATATACATTTTCATCTATTTGAGACTTTAATCTTTTTGGTAAATATAGGCTAAAGGAAGCATTATATTCATCGGGATTTTCCAAAGTTTCTAAACCATAGGGAACTTTTTTTCCTATATTTAATTTCCCATCTACATAAGATTCGCCAATTTGTGAAGTAGTTTTTACATTTGAAAGTTTTAACTTATAAGACGTATCGTCAATTCTTTCCACAAGGTTAAATTTTCCCACGCATTCTGCCCCTTGAACTTGGTCCATATCAGAATCTGAAAAACTTGCCTTGAAATTTCCTTTCTCATCTGTAAAGGTTAAATTTGTCATCCAAGCACCAAGTCCTGAATAAAATGAAAAACTTTTACCAGAAAGCTCTTTTAAAATATCGCCTTCCCATCTCTCATCCTCTTTATTTTTTCCTTGACCATTTTCTTGGGATTTTTCTTGGACTTCGTTTTTATCACAGACCATCTGTGTATTGTTAAAAAGAAAATCCATGTAATGATTTTTATCTCCCCTAATTTCTTTAATATCAACAAGCTTACTTGCATGTGTTATGGATGGGATAAATATTATAAAGCCTAGAATTAATCCTAATTTTTTTGTAAATTTCATAAAAATTCCTCCTTATTTTTTATATTGGACCATGGCAAAAGATTCTCCTTCTGCAACTTCTTTTGTTAGAAGAAAAAGACCAATCTTATCTTCTCCAAAGTTATTTCCAGCCATTTTCATTCCAGTAATTATATTTTCATTAAGAAAAGCTGTTTTTGTATCAGGCAGGTGGAGAATATAGGTTTTATTTTCATTATCAAAAAGATCTGTTTTGATATTTGTTATTTGGAAATTAGTTCCATTTATATTTTTGCTAGATTTTTCTCCAGTTTTGCTATCATAATCAAGCCTTATAAGTTTTATTTTGTAGCTTGTATTATCAATTTTTTCAACTATATCAAACTTTCCATTATAAAAAGCTTGTTTTATTTCATATCCATCACCAGTTTTTAAGGCCCCATCAAAATATCCATCCTTATAAAAATAAATTGATTCCATCTCAGAGCCACCAGATAGATAAAATTTAATCCCTTCGATTTTTTTGTAAATTTCTTGATATGGATCCTTTACTTTTTTTGCAGCTTCTTTTGTATTTGATTTTTCGTTAGAATTTAAGTTATTTTCCTTATTTTCTAAAGAAGCCTTGTTATAAATTTCCACACTAGTATCTGACCTTTCTTTACCACATCCTGTCATAAAAATTAGCAGGGAAAGGCCAATAAAAATTTTTTTAATCATATATCCTCCTTATTAATCTCTTATATAAATCATATACCATTTTCAAAATAAAGAGAAAGTATTAACAAACCAAAAAATATTTAGTAAAAAGATAGAAATTTATTAAAAGGACAAAAGGGGTATATTATTAATTAGTGAAAGTCTAGAGGATGGAGGATAAGCGTGAATTATCAAGAAAAAAAAGATAAAATAGTAGCCTATATAAAATCAGGTGAAAGTCAAAAAGAAAATTTTAAAATGGGTCTTGAAATGGAACATTTTGTTATAGATAAAGATAAAATTTTTTCCTATGATTATTTTGGTAAAAAAGGAGTAGGAGATACTCTAAGAAAATTAAATCATATGGGTTTTGAGCTAACAAATGAAGAAGAAGGATATATCCTTGGACTTCGAAAAGCTGATATTGCTGTAAACCTTGAGCCTGCAGGTCAATTTGAACTTGCAATTGATGCAAAGAAAAATATAAAAGACTTGGATGAATCTTATAAAAAGATAATGACAGAAATTATGCCAATTTTTGAAGAAAAAAACCAATACTTAGAAACTTTGGGCTATCATCCTAAATCAAAAATTATGGATTTGAAAATTATTCCAAAAGATAGGTATAGGTATATGCAAAAATATTTTACAGAATTTGCTGGAAAATATGCCCTAAATATGATGAGGGGAACTGCAAGTGTTCAAAGTGCTATTGATTATCATGATGAAGAAGATTTCAAAAAGAAATTTTTTGTAGCAAATGCCCTATCAGCCTTTATGTATACACTTTATGATAATGCTTATATTTTTGAAGGTGAAGTTTATAAAAAGAGAAATCTTCGCCAAGAAATTTGGGAATATTGTGATAAAAACAGGACTGGAGTTTATGAATTTGCCTTTGATGAAGATATGGGATATGAAAAATATGCAGAGAAAATTCTAGATACAGATATAATTTTTGTTCATGAAAATGGAAAAGATATTTATAAGGCAGATACAAAATTTGAAAAAATAATGGATGAAGACTTTTCAGACGAGATGATTTTCCATGCTCTATCAATTGTTTTTCCAGATGTTAGGGCAAAAAAATATTTAGAAATTAGAATGCCGGATGCAGTTCCTTATCCATACAATATTTCTTTCCCTGCTCTTTTGAAAGGCTTATTTTATAATGAAGAAAACTTAAATAAATTAAGGGAAGATTTTAAAAATATGACCTATGAAGCTTGTCAAAAATTAAAGATTGATGCAAGTGAAAAAGGATTTGATGCAAAATATGAAGACAAAACTATTTATGAATGGATAAAATATTTTATTTCTCTTTCAAAAAATGCTTTAAACGATGAGGAAAAATCATATTTAACTTGTATAGAAAAATTAGTAGATGAAAAAGAAACTTTGAAAGATAAATTTGAAAAAATCTACAAAGAAGATCCTAAAAAAGCTTGTGAGAAATTTTCTGTAAATTATGCAGTAGGTGAATTTAATGGCAAAGCTTAAAAAAGCTTTTGAATGTAAAAATTGTGGTCACACACAAGCTGTTTGGGCAGGTAAATGTCCAGAGTGTGGAAAATGGGGTACTTTGATTGAAAAAACTGTAAAAAAAGAATCTTCATCAAAAAATCCGATTTCCATAGATTCTGATAATGAGGCAAGATTATTAAAAGAAATAAAACTTGACCAATCAGAAAGAATTAAATCAAGATTTGAAGAATTTGATAGGGCAATAGGAGGAGGACTTGTAAAAGATTCTGTTTCAATTTTAACTGCAAGACCTGGAGCTGGAAAATCAACTCTTCTTTTGCAATTATCATCTTCCTATGCTAAAGATGGCTTTAAGGTTATGTATATTTCGGGAGAAGAAAGTGAATCGCAAATTAAGTCTAGAGCCGATAGAATTATTGGAGAAATTTCTCCTAATATTTGGATATTATCGACAAATTCTATGGATCTTGCTGAAAGTGAAATAAAGAAAAAAGATGCAGATATAATAATTTTGGATTCGATTCAAACTTTTAGCCTAAATGAATTTGATAACAAACAAGGTTCCCCAACCCAAACTATAGAATGTGCAAATAAATGCGTAGACCTTGCTAAAAATCCTGAGAAAAAAAGAGCCTTTATTATGGTTGGTCATATGAATAAAACGGGAGAAATGGCAGGACTTAGAACCTTGGAACACTTGGTTGATACAGTTTTAGTTTTGGATGGAGAAAATGAAGATGATCTTAGGCTTTTAACAAGTACAAAAAATAGGTTTGGTCCGACAGGGGAAGTTGGATTATTTTCCATGCAAGAAGAAGGCTTGATTGAAATAACAAATCCTTCAGAGTATTTTATTACAGAAAGAGATACAGAAGTAGAAGGATCTGCAATTTCTGTAATGAAAGAAGGAACAAGACTTTTAGAAATTGAAATAGAATCTTTGGTTTCAAAATCATTTATGCCTTATCCTCAAAGAATTGGAGATAGTTTAAGAAAAGATGATTTAAATACTTTAATTTCAATTTTACAAGAAAGAGCTGGAATTAATTTGTTTGATGAAAATGTAATAATAAAGGCAACAGGTGGCCTTAAAATGAGAGAGCAATCAGTAAATCTTGCCATAATGATTTCAATTGCATCTTCATACCTAAAAAAACCAATCGATAACAAAACAGTATTTATAGCAGAAGTTGGCCTTACTGGGGAGCTTAAAAAAGTTCCACAAATAAAATTAAGGCTAAAAGAGCTAGAAAGATTGGGCTACAAAAAAGCCTATATAGGAAAATCTCAAATTGATAAAAAAGAATTCGAAAATCTTCAGATAAAAGAGATGAAAAATATAAAAGAAGTTATTTTGGATGTTTTTAGAAAATAAAAATTAAATATATTAAAGTGTTAGATTTAAATAAGTTTAGAAAAATTGTGATTATTCATAGTTTTTCTAGACTTATTTTTTATAAGAACAATTTTTAAAGAAGAAATAGAAAAAAATATTGACAAAATCAAGTTAAAAGTTTATATTATAAATGATTAAAACGTTTTAACGGAGTTTTTTATGGCAAATATTAAAGATGTAGCAAAACATGCTGGGGTTTCTATTACTACAGTTTCTATGGTTTTGAATAATACTAACAATAAAATATCTGAAAAAACTAGAAAAAAAGTTATTGATGCAGCCGAAAGCTTAAATTATAATGCAAATAATTTTGCAAAGGCTCTTGCTAGCAAAAAAAGTAATGTGATTATGGCTATCATTCCCGACATTTCCAATCCATTTTTTTCTTTGTTAGTTAAAAATCTTACCTATTATGCAGAAAAATATAAGTATTTTTTATATATTCACAACACAAATAATAAGGGTTTAGAAAAGTCAAAATTTTCAAAAATTTTAAATAGTAATTTTTTTGCAGCATCTTTGATAGTTGATAGAAATGTAAAAAATATTGACCAAGATTTGATTAAAAAAATAATATTATTTTTTTAGATGAGGTTGATTTTAACGACAGGAATTATCACATGGTAACTGGAAATAATGAAAAGGGTGGTCTTTTGGGGATGCAGTATTTAATTGATAGGGGCTTTAAAAATATTGGAATTCTTATTGGTCCAAGATCTACTGCCAATTCTTCTAGAAGACTTTCAGGAGCTATTAAAGCTGCTATGAACAATGATATTTATATTAATTCTTCAAATATAATTCACGGTGATTATACTTTTGAGGGTGGATATGAATCTGGAAAATTTTTTTTGGAAAAAAATGTTGATGCTATTTTTTCTTTTTCTGATATGTCATCATACGGACTTTTGAAATTTTTTTCTGAAAATAATGTTAAAGTTCCAAAAGATATTTCATTGATAAGCTATGATAATTTATTTTTAAATCATCTTGTTAGTCCAAATCTTACATCAATTGATCAAAATCTTGAAAAAATAGCAAAATACTCTATTAAAATGGCAGATGATTTGATAAAAAATAAGAAAGTTAGTAGGAAGGTTATGGTAGAACCTTTTATAAATTTTGGAGAAAGTGTAGGAATGAAAAATGAAGATACTTAATTTTGGTTCTTTAAATATTGATATATTTTTTAGGGTTGAAGAAATTGTAAGGCCTGGAGAAACTATTAGCGCAAAAAGCATTGAAAAAAGACCTGGTGGTAAGGGTTTAAACCAATCTGTTGCCTTGGCTAAAAGTTTTGATAAAGTTTATCATGCAGGAAGTGTGGGTCAAGATGGGTCTTTTTTGATTGATTACTTAGAAAAAGAAAATGTTAATACAAAATACATAAAAAAATCTGAAAAAATG
The DNA here is from genome assembly GCF_000321005.1 of Anaerococcus senegalensis JC48. Taxonomy (GTDB): domain Bacteria; phylum Bacillota; class Clostridia; order Tissierellales; family Peptoniphilaceae; genus Anaerococcus; species Anaerococcus senegalensis. Next base: position 127,646 of record NZ_HE578909.1, on the reverse strand, counting down.
ACAGGAAATGCAATAATTCAGGTAGATGATAAGGGAGAAAATTCAATAGTTCTTTACAAGGGAGCTAATTTTGATAACGATGAAAAATATATAGATGAAGTTTTGGAAGACTTTGATGGAAATGATGTTTTAGTTTTACAAAATGAAATTAATTCTATGAAATATTTGATAGATAGAGCCTATGAGAAAAATATGAAAATAGTCTTGAATCCTTCTCCTATAACAGATAGGATAAAGGAATTTGATTATGAAAAAATCGACCTTATCTTGGTTAATGAACATGAGGCAGCAAGCATTAGTGGAAAAAAAACAAATGATGAGAAAATTTCTTATTTTAAAAATACTTATCCAAACTTAAAAATAGTTATGACTTTGGGAAGTAAGGGTTCAATCTTTATAGATAAAAATGAAAAAATAAAACAAGACTCTTTCAAGGTTGAGGCTATTGATTCAACAGGAGCAGGCGATACCTTTACAGGATTTTTTGTTTCTCAACTTTATCAGGGAAAGGATACAAAAGAGTCTATGGAAATTGCAAGCAAGGCATCAGCCTTATCTGTTACAAAAAAAGGAGCAAGCATCTCAATTCCAAGCCTTGATGATGTGAATAATTTTGAAAGGAAAGAAATATGAAGGAAAAAGGAATATTAAACAGCGAAATTTCAAAAAGACTTTCTGATTTGGGTCATATGGATTTAATAGCAATTGGAGATTGTGGTTTGCCAATTGATCCTGATAAAAAAATTGACTTAGCTTTAAAGCTTGGCGAGCCTAAATTTATCCATGTCTTAGAAATTTTACTTGAAGATTTTGGCTGCGAATATTATTATTTGGCAGAAGAAATAAAAGAAAATAATCCTAAACAAGAAAATGATATAAAAAATCTTTTACCAGAGCTAGAATGCGAATATATATCTCATGAAGATTTTAAGAAAAAATTAAAAGATGTGAAATTTGTTATAAGGACTGGTGAGGATACTCCTTATTCAAATATAATTTTAAGATCAAAAAATATCTTTTAGGAGGATTTTATGAAAATTGAAATGAAAGATATTTACAAATCATTTGGGAAAAATGATGTCCTAAAAGGAGTAGATTTTACCTTAAATGAAGGAGAAATTCACGCCTTGGTTGGAGAAAATGGAGCAGGTAAATCTACCCTCATGAATATTTTATCCGGAGTTTTGCCAAAAGATAAGGGAGAAATACTAATTGATGGGAAAAAAGTTGAAATTAATAACACCAACGATGCCAAAAAATATGGTATAAGTTTTATCCACCAAGAATTATCAGATTGGCCAGATCTTACTGTAATGGATAATATTTTTATGAACAATGAAATTAGGAAGGGGATTTTTCTTGATAAGGAAGCTATGAGAAAAAAATCCATAGAACTTCTTAAAAAATTTGACCTAGATATAGATCCAGATATAAAAGTTTCAAAATTATCCGTAGGGCAAAGGCAAATGATGGAAATAGCCAAGGCGAATTTAAATAAGGTAAATGTACTAATCCTTGACGAACCAACATCTGCCCTAACCAATAATGAAATTGAAAAATTATTTAAGCTAATAAAAATACTAAGAGATCAAAAAGTTTCCATGATATATATTTCTCACAGGATGGAAGAAATATTTTCTTTTACAAATAAAATAACAGTAATGAGAGATGGAAAGTCAGTATCACTAATGAATACAAACCAAACTTGTGAAAAAGAAGTGGTTTCAGCTATGGTTGGTCGTGATATTGGAGATTTTTATCCTCAAATGGATGCTGAAATATCTGATGTAAAAATTGAGATAAAAGATTTTAGTAGAAAAGGATATTTTGAAAATATAAATATAAAGGCGAAAAAAGGTGAAGTTTTGGGAATTTCTGGTCTTATGGGAGCAGGAAGAACTGAAATTATGAGATCTGTTTTTGGACTTGACCCAAAAGATAGGGGAGAAGTTTTTATTGATGGCAAAAAAGTTGTAATAAATAAACCGATTGATGCCATAAAAAATAAAATTGGTTTTGTAACAGAAAACAGGCAAGAAGAAGGACTAATACTTGATGAATCTATTAGAGAAAATATCTCCTTATTAAACTTTGAAAAATTTTCAAAAAATTCTTTTATAGATAAGAATAAAGAAAAAAATCTTTCTAATAGCCTGGTTGATAGTTTTAAAGTAAAAACCCAATCATCAGAATCAAAAGTTTCAGACTTATCAGGAGGAAACCAACAAAAAGTTGTTTTTGCAAAATGGTATGCCATAAATCCAGAAATTTTAATTTTAGATGAACCAACCAAGGGAGTAGACGTAGGAGCAAAAAGAGAAATATACGATCTTATAAAAGATTTAACAAAAAAAGGCGTATCAATCATACTTATATCAAGCGATTTACCAGAACTACTCAGCTTATCAAATAGAATTTATGTAATATATGAAGGAAAAATGCAAGGAGAAATTTCAAGCGATAATGCAAGTCAAGAAAAAGTAATGACCCTTGCCACAGGAGGAAAAATATGACCAATATAAAAAATCGATTTAAAGAAAATCAAAATCTTGGCACAATACTTGCTTTATTAATTTTAATATGTTTTGTAAGTGTACTTAATCCAGCATTTTTGCAAATAAGTAACTTATTAAACTTAATGAGACAATTAATAATAAATGGTTTTGTTGCCCTAGGAATGACCTTTGTAATCTTAACAGGAGGAATAGACCTTTCAGTTGGATCAACCCTCGCTTTAAGTTCGGCAGTATTTGCCTGGCTTATGCAAAGTGGAATAAGCACAATACTTGCAATAATAATTGCGATTTTATTGGGTCTTATTTTGGGATTAATAAATGGTTTATTAATTACAAAAGGAAAACTTGCACCATTTATAGTAACCCTTGCAACAATGACAATATTTAGAGGACTAACCTTAGTTTTAATGGATGGAAGACCAATAGCAGGACAAAGAGATGATTTTGCTTTTCAATTTTTAGGAAAAGGACAAATTTTTGGAATTCCTTTCCAAGTAATCTTATTTATAATAGTTTATTTAATATTATGGATGCTTTTAAACAAAACATCCTACGGTAGAAAAATATTTGCTGTAGGAGGAAATGAAAAAGCAAGTTTTATATCAGGAATAAATATAGCAAAATCAAAAACATTTGTATATATAATAAGTGCTTTGATGGCAGTTTTGTCAGGACTTGTACTTACATCAAGATTAAATTCAGCTCAACCAACAGCAGGCTCTGCCTACGAAATGGATGCTATAGCAGCCGTTGTATTAGGTGGAACAAGCATGACAGGTGGAAGCGGATCATTAACAGGAACATTAATAGGAATTTTAATTTTAGGAGTTCTAAATAACGGACTAAACTTATTGGGAGTTTCAAGTTTCTATCAACAAATAGTAAAAGGAATTGTAATCTTAATTGCAGTTCTAATAGACAGAAAAAGAAATAAATAGGAGAAAAAACATGAAAAAATTTAGAAAAATATTGGCTATTTTAGCTATAGCTATATTTACATTTACAGCTTGTAGCATTGAAGGACAAGATACAAAAGATAATTCATCAAATACAAAAAAGGAAGAAAAAGCAAAAGACGGAAAATTAAAAGTTGGAGTTTCCTTATCAACATTAAATAACCCATTTTTCGTATCAATTAGAGAGGGAGTAGAAGAAGCTGCAAAAGATAAAGATGTTGAAACAGTAATAACAGATGCACAAAACGATTCATCATCACAAAATAACCAAGTTGAAGATTTAATAACACAAAAAGTAGATTTAATAATAATAAATCCAGTAGATTCAACAGCAATCTCATCATCAGTAAAAAAAGCAAACGAAGCAAATATTCCTGTAATTTGTGTAGATAGAAGCTCAGATGAAGGAGAAATAGTAAGCTTTATTTCAAGTAATAACATCGAAGGTGGAAAACTTGCTGGAGAATTTATTTTAGAAAAAGCAGGAAAAGATGCAAAAGTAATTCAACTAGAAGGAATTCCAGGTGCAAGTTCAACTCGTGAAAGAGGAGAAGGATTTAAAAAAGCAACAGATAAAAAAATTGACCTAGTAGCAAGCCAAACAGCAAACTTCGATAGGGCTGAAGGAATGACAGTAATGGAAAATTTACTCCAAGCTCAACCAGATGTAAAAGCAGTATTTTGCCAAAACGATGAAATGGCACTAGGAGCAAGCGAAGCTATAAAAGCAAGTGGAAAAGATATAGTTTTAGTTGGATTTGATGGAAACGAAGATGCAATAAATGCAGTAAAAGAAGGAACAATGACAGCAACAGTCGCACAAAAACCAAAAGAAATGGGAAAAATCGCCCTAGAAACTGCAGTAAAATATCTAAAAGGTGAAAAAGTAGAAGAAAAAGTAGACTCACCACTAGAATTAGTAAAATAAAAAAATAAAGCAATAAGATCCTAAAATTAAAAAAGACTAAAAAATGAGCTAAGATTATTTTCTTAGCTCATTTTTTTAAGCTATAAAATTTGTAAAAACTAATATAGACCCATAAATCCCTCAATCCACAAGATAAAAGAATGGGGTAGGATTTTTGAAATTATTAACAAAATTTTTGCACTTGGGTGACTTGTAATTAGGTCTTTTTTGCCCATTTTTTTAATGGTTTTTTCTACCATTTTTTCTAAATTTTCATTTCCTAAATTTTTTATTCCTGTGGAATTATTTTTAGATTTTTTTAAAAATTCTGTTTTTACCCTGTTTGGACATAAGACAGAAACTTTTATATCTTTAAATTCTCGTCTTATTGCCCTTGAAAATGATAGAACATAGGATTTACTTGCGGCATAAAGGGCGAATTTTGCTTGTGGAATAAAGGAGGCAGAAGATGCTATATTTAAAATTATGCCATCTTTTTGGAAAAATTCTAAGCATATTTTTGTCATAGCTGTGAGAGCTTTTATGTTTAAATTCAAAGTTTTCATATCTTTTTCAAGTTTTGTGTTCTTGAAATAATCATTTTCTCCCATTCCAGCAGAGTTTATCAAAAGTCCAATTTTTTTGTTTGAAATTTTTAATTCTTTTTTTATAATTTCAAAAGATTTCTCATCACATAAATCAAGGGCAAATATTTTTGCCCTTGTTTTTAACTTATTAGATAAAGTTTTAAGTTTATATTCTCTTCTAGCTATTAACCAAATTTCTTCATAATTTTTTTTATCTATTTGTTTTGCAAATTCATAACCTACTCCAGAGCTTGCACCTGTGATTATGGCAATCATTATTTGCTCATTGCCTTCATTATTAGGTTTTGTTTTAAATTCCATAAATCGTGGGAAAGATCGACATAGTAATTATGAGGTTGGTCGAATCTTTTTACCTCATCCCACAATGATTTTACTTCTGATTTACAATATTCGTTTATTTGGTCAATTTTTGGTGATTCATAAACTTTTTTTCCGTTTTTAAAAATTGGAACTTGCATTTTTCTAATTTCGTAATTTTCCATTCTTTTCATCTTCCAAGTAAAGTGTGGATCAAAAATTACAAGAGGTTTACTATCATCAACAACTTCTTCTTTTAATGTTATATAGTCAGCCTCTGCCTTGCCGGTTTTTTTATCGTATAGTCTGTAAACTTCTTTAAGACCAGGAGTTGTAATTTTTTCTACATTTTCTGATACTTTTATTTTTGCGAGTTTTCCATTTTCATCTTCTATTTCGACAAGTTTATATACTCCACCAAAGACTGGATCGGATTTTGCTGTAATTAATCTTTCGCCTATTCCAAATGAATCTATTTCTGCTCCTTGTTGGAGAAGGGATTCGATTTTGTATTCGTCAAGAGAATTGCTTGCAACAATTTTTGCATCCTTGTAGCCGTTTTCATCCAAAATTTTTCTACATTCTTTTGATAGGTAGGCAATATCTCCTGAATCAATCCTAACTCCTCCAGAAATTCCCAAAGGATCTAAAACTTCCTTGAAAACTTTCATAGCATTTGGCAAACCCTGTTTTAAAACATCGTAGGTGTCAATTAATAAAATACAGTTATCTGGATATAATTTTGCGTACGCCAAAAATGACTCATATTCGCTATCAAATGATTGAACCCAAGAGTGAGCCATAGTTCCTCCAGCAGGATAATCATACATTTGACTTGAAAGAGTGTTTGATGTGATTGGAGCTCCAGCTATAAAGGCAGACCTTGCTCCCTTTACAGAAGCGTCAGGCCCTTGGGCACGCCTTGCCCCAAATTCCATCACAGTTCTTCCCTTTGCAGCCCTTACAATTCTATTTGTTTTTGTAGCTACCAAAGATCCATAATTTAAAGACAAAAGCAAATATGTTTCTAAAATTTGAGCTTCGATTATTGGAGCTCTAACGGTAACAATTGGTTCAGATGGAAACATTGCAGATCCTTCAGGAAATGCCCAAATATCTCCTGTGAATTTAAAATTTTTTAAATATGTTAAAAATTCTTCTGAGAATTTTGTATTTTTTCTAAAATATTCTATATCTTCATCATCAAAATGGATATTTTCAACATAATCTATAATATCATCTAATCCTGAAAAAATTGAAAATCCACCCTCATCAGGATTTTTTCTATAAAATGCATCAAAAACTGCAATCGTATCTTCCATTCCACTTTCAAAATATCCATAAGCCATGGTGAATTCATAAAAATCACTTAGCATGGATAAATTTCTTCTTGTTTGCATATTTTCCTTCCTTATAATTTTAAATTTTCATTTCTACATATTACTTTTATTATACCACTAATAAGTGGTATAGTAATAATAGTTTGCGTATGTTACAAACAAAAGGAGAATTAATAAATGTATATTTTTGATATAGATGGAACGCTACTTAATACGATTGACTCCATATCATATAATATAAATCAAACTTTGAAATCTTTTGGACTAAAAGAAGTTCCTAAAGATAAAGTTAGAGAATTTGTTGGAAATGGACCAAAAGTTTTGATGGAAAAAACTCTTGATTACATAGGATTTGAAAAATCTGATAAGAGAGAAGAAGTTTTAAATTCTTATAATAAAAGATATGATGATAATCCGTCTTACCTTACAAAACCATATGAAGGAATTGTAGAAGAGCTTGAAAAAATTAAAAAAAGAGATGAATTTTTGGTTGCTTTTTCTAATAAGCCAGATTCTACTTGCAAAAAAGTTATAAGTGATGTTTTTGGCGAGGGTTATTTTGATTTTATTTTAGGATATAGAGAAGATATAAAGAGAAAACCTTCGCCTGAGGGGATGTATATAATAAAAGAAAGATTTGAAGTCGATTTTTCAGATATAATTTATTTTGGAGATAGCGAAGTCGACATGGAGTGCGGTAAGAATGCTGGAGTATTTACTGTAGGATGTTCTTGGGGTTTTAGAGAAAGAAAAATTCTTGAAAATTCAAAACCAAATCTTATAATAGATAATCCAAAAGAAATTTCAAAAATAAGGAGAGTATAATGGCAAATTTATCAGTATTTGATATTATTGGTCCTGTAATGATTGGGCCATCATCATCCCATACTGCTGGGGCAAATAGAATTGCAAAAATTGCAAGAGATTTAGGAGGAGAAGGATTTACAAAAGTAGATTTTTATTTACATGGATCATTTGAAAAAACTTACCAAGGTCACGGAACTGATAGAGCTTTGGTTGGAGGAATTCTAGGTTTTGGACCAGAAGATGAAAGATTAAGAGATTCATTTAAATTAGCTGAAGAAAAAGGAATTTCTTATAATTTCATACCACAAGATATGGGAGAAGTTCATCCAAACACAGTTAAAATAGTTCTACATTATCCAGATGGACACGAATTTAATTTGAGAGGTTCATCAATTGGTGGTGGAAATATTATGATCAATCAAATAATGGATAATGAAGTAGAATATAATGGTAAAAATCCAACAATTATTTGTACATATCCTGAACAAAAGGGAATGATTGCTTTTATTTCAAATGTTTTGTTTGACCACAATTATAATATTAAAAACATGAAAACCATGCATAAAGGTGGAATAATTATGCTAATTGTAGAATTAGATCAAGATTTGGAAGAAGATATTTACAAAGAAATTGAAGCTGGAAAGAATTTTGAGTTTATAAAATATTTGGGGTAGTATATGAAAACAACAATGGAATATATTAAAAATAGAATAAAAGAAGAGAATAAAGAAGTTTGGGAAATTGCTCTTGAAGATGAGATGGAACTTACAAAAAAATCAAAAGAAGAAGTTTTTGAACTATTACAAAAATCACTTGATGTTATGAAAAAATCTTCACAAAGAGCTTTGGATAAAGAATTAATGTCAATGACAAAAATGACTGGTGGAAATGCAAAATCAATGAATAATTATTTTCTATCAGATGATACAATAATGGGTGATTTGCCAACAAAGGCAATGGCTATGGCTTTTTCTACATCAGAAGTTAATGCTTCAATGGGAAAAATTGTAGCAAGTCCAACAGCAGGATCTGCAGGAATTGTTCCAGCAAGTCTTATGGCTATGCGTGAAAAATATGGATATTCTGATGAAGAGTTAATAAAAGCTATGCTTGTTGCAACAGAATTTGGACAAATTATTGCTGATAATGCAACATTTGCAGGAGCTGAAGGCGGATGCCAAGCTGAATGTGGATCTGCAGCAGCTATGTGTGCAGCTGCAATTTGTTATTTAAGAGGAGCAAGTATTGATGTAATGGAAGATGCTGCATCAATTGCACTTTTATCAATTATGGGTCTTGTTTGTGATCCAATTGGAGGAATGGTAGAATTTCCTTGCAATATTAGAAATGCATCAGGTGTTATAAATGCACTTTCTGCAGCTGATATGGCAATTGCTGGAGTAAAAGTTTTGGTAACATTTGATGAAACAGTAGATGCTTTAAAAGAAGTTGGAGATGCTCTTCCAGCAAGTTTAAGAGAAACTGGAGATGGTGGAGTTGCAGCTTGCCCATCAGCTATAAGACTTAAAAGAAAATATATAGACAAAGAAGAAGATTAAAATTTTAAAATAAAAAGCTATTTTACTTTTTTGTAAAATAGCTTTATTTTTTATCCTCATCATCTTTTTCATCTTTTAAATTAAATTTTTTTCTCATGTGGTATCTTAAAATTAAAAGTAAAAGGATAAAATATAGGATAGTAAAAAGAATTAGAAGAATAACACATATAGTTCTTTTTACTTTTAAATATATAATTATTGGATAAATTATGCCAAATAGTATTATTCCAAGAATAATTGAAAGATTTCCAGAAAAATTATTTCCATATTCCCAACATTCTTTGTTATAGCAAACTTCCCAAATATGAAAACCTACCTTCATTTTTGGATAATCTGTATGAAATTTTTTGAAAAATATTCCTACATATATTGAAAAGAATAATAAAAGCACATCTCCTACTATTAAATTTCCCAAATAATCACCCTTTCTTTTAAACGATTCATTTAGATAAAATATACCTCATTTTTAGAAAATTGAAAAATTATAAGTTTTTGCATACAATAATAATGAAGCTTTTTAGTTTTAATAAAGAAAGTTAATCAGTTAAGAGGTGGTTTTATGAAAATTTTAATTACATCTGATTGGTATCATCCAGTTGTAAACGGTGTAGTAAGATCAATTTTAAATTTAAAATCCTATCTTGAAGATCGTGGTTTTGATGTAAAAGTTTTAACCCTATCAAATTCTACTGAAAGTTATAAAAAAGAAAATGTTTATTATATAGGAAGTTTGGGTGCTGGTAAAATTTATCCAGAGGCGAGAATTTCAGCTACTTTGAGAAATAAATTTATCAAAGAAATTAAGGATTGGAAACCTGATGTTGTTCATTCCCAGTGCGAATTTTCGACCTTTATGATGGCAACAAAAATTGCAAAAAAAGCATCTTGTCCGATTATTCATACATATCATACTATTTATGAAGATTACACCCATTATTTTTCTCCATCAAAAAAAGTTGGAAAAAAAGTTATTTCTGTATTTTCTAAGGCCATAGCTGATAGGACAGATTATATAATTGCTCCTAGCAAAAAAACTTTGGAGATTTTGAAATCTTACGATATTGAGGATGAAAAAATAAAAATAATTCCAACAGGTATAGAGATGCCTGAAAATTTATCAGATAAATATAAGCTAAGAGATTATTATGGGTTTGATAAAAGTGATAAGATAATTCTTTATTTGGGTAGGCTTGCCGAAGAGAAAAATATTGAGGAGCTTATTGATTATTATGACAAACTTCATATTGAAAAGCTAAAATTTATTCTTGTAGGTGGTGGCCCTTATCTTGATAGTTTGAAAGAATACAGCAAAAAAATTGACAAGAGAATTTATTTTGCAGGAATGGTTAAACCAAAAGAGGTAAATAATTATTATAGGATGGCAGATGCCTTTGTTTCTGCAAGCAAGTCTGAAACTCAAGGTCTTACTTATTATGAAGCTATGAGCAATGGTACTTTGGCAATTTGTAGAAAAGATTTGTGCCTTGACCATGTAATAATAGATGATTTTAATGGATATCAATATAAAGATTTTTATGATTTTGAAAAATTTTTGCAAATTATTTTTTCAGATGATAAAAAAAGAGAAGAGCTTTCTCAAAATGCCAGAGATTATGCTCTTGAGAATTTTTCCATAGATTCTTTTGGTAAAAAATGTGAGAAAATTTATAAAAAAGCTTTAGAAAAGGAAATAATAGATGAAAATTCTTATATATAACGAGGATTATCAAACGGTTAAAGAATCTGGAGTTGGAAAGGCCATCGATCACCAAAAAAAAGCCTTAGAACTTGCGGGTGTTTCTTATACTTTAAATTCTAAGGATGATCATGATATTTGCCACATTAATACAGTATTTCCAAAATCTGTATCTTTTGCAAAAAAGGCAAAAAAAGCAGGAAAAAAAGTTGTGTATCACGGTCATTCTACAGAAGAAGATTTTAAAAATTCTTTTATTTTTTCAAACCAAATCGCTCCTTTTTTTAAAAAATGGTTGATCCATTGCTATAAAATGGGAGACTTAATTCTAACTCCGACGGATTATTCCAAAAAAATCCTAGAATCTTATAATATGGATAGAAAAATTGAAGTTGTTTCAAATGGGATTGATTTGAATTTTTGGAAGGAAGATAAAAAAGATAGGGAGAATTTTTACCAAAGATATGGTCTTGATAAAAATAAAAAATCGATAATTTCTGTTGGACTTTTTATAGAAAGAAAGGGAATATTGGATTTCGTTGATCTAGCTAAAAAACTTCCCCAATATGAATTTATTTGGTTTGGAGAATTAAATTTAAAACTTGTCCCAGAAAAAATAAGAAAAGCTGTAAAAACAGATTTAAATAATTTACATTTTCCAGGTTATGTTGATCAAAATTTATTAAGGGAAGCTTACTCTGGATCAGATCTTTATATTTTTCCAACTTTTGAAGAAACTGAAGGCATAGTCCTTCTTGAGGCGCTTTCGACAAAGGCTGATATTATAATTAGAGATATTGAAATTTATAAAAACTTAAAAGAAGGGGAAAATATTTATAAGGCAAAAGATAAGGAGGAGTTTTATAAAAAAATAAAATTGATTCTTGAGGGTAAACTTCCTTCTTTAAAAGAAAAAGCTTATCTTTTAGCTAAAGAAAAGTCCTTAGAAAATGTCGGTGAGAGACTAAAAAAAATATATGAACAGCTTTTAGAAAGAGAAGAAAAATGAGAAGTGTATTAAAATTTATAGTCTATGCCTTTATAATAATTTTTATACCAAGTTTTGTAATGATGTTTATTACAAGTTTGGGCGTAGATAATATTTATTTGGTACTTTTAGGCCAATTTATTGTATTTGTTATATTGATGGGATCATATTATCTAATAAGAAAAAATATAATGAAGTATGAAAATGAAACTCTAAAATTAATAGAAAATGAAAATGATATAGAAAAATTAAAATATTTAAGAGAAAAAAGAATATCATATAAATCGAAGGCTAATATTAGTAAAAAAATTATAGATCTTTCTTATTCAAAGGATGAGCTTGGTAATTTGAAAAAATATTCTTCAACTTATGATGATTGGATATTTTATTATGCGAGTTTGATAAAAAATGAAAGAGATGATAGAAAAATTTATAAAGAAAAAAGAGATAATTTTATAAAAAGATACAAAAATAGACACTTTATTTTCCTAGATTATTCAGAGAATTTGAAAACATCTATAAAATGGATAATAGTATTTTTGATATTTTCTTTATTATCCTACCTAAATCCATATAAATTTATAAAAAATCCCAATATATACACAATGTCTCTTTTATTGAATTTTACTGTAAACTTTGGACTTATGGTAAATACGGTAATATGGATAATAAGAACACTAAAAAGTTATTGGGCAAAAAAAATAATTTAGACAAAAGATTTTCTTTTGTCTTTTTTTAATTTTAAGATAAATCAATTTTAAAACTAAGGTTATTAAAATAAAATATTAATTTAATTAATAAAATGAATCAAAATATTAAAAATATTAAAATTAGACTTTACAAAAATTAAAAGCATGGTATACTATAAATATAAAAGGAGGCTCGAGTTGATTAATAAATGTCCTAATTGTGGTGATGACTTAGTTATCACATCTTATAAATGTAATTCATGTTTGACAGAAGTTAGTGGCGAATTTGAAATGGGTAAATTTCAAATGCTTGATATAGAAGATTTGGAATTTATTGAGCTTTTTTTACAAAAGCGTGGAAGTATAAAAGATGTTGGTGAGAGTCTAGGGATTTCTTATCCAACTGTTAGAAATAGAATTGACAAGATAGTAAAAAAACTTGGTGGAAAAATAGATAAAAAAGAATCTAGAATTGATATTTTGAACATGGTTGATAGGGGAGAAATTACTCCAGATCAAGCAAGTGAACTTTTAAAGGAGTTAAAAGATGAATGATGAAAAGAAAATGATTTTAGATATGTTAAAAGAAGGAAAAATTACAGTTGAACAAGCTAGTGATCTTTTGGAAGCTGTAGGTAAGGATAAATCAAAAAACAACGAAGAAAGTTTTGTTGATAAATTATCTACTTCTTTTGAAAAAATCATGAAAAAAACTAGCGAAACTATCTCAAATTTTGATTTTGATTTTGACCTTGATAATGTAAATATTCCAAATATTTATCATATAAACTCAACAAAATCTGAAAATCAAACCAAAATTGATGATGATATTAATTCAATTGAAATTGATGTAACAAATGGTTCTTTCGAAATTGAAAGAGCTCAAGAAAATCATATTTTAGTTGAACAAAAAGTTTATTATAAAAACAAGGAAGATATGGACAAAGAATATCTAAATATCGAAGTTGTTGATGATAAACTTATTATTAATACAAAACAAGATTATAAATTCTTGGATGCAAGTGCAAATGTAAAATTGTACTTGGGAAAAAATATCTACGATAGAATTGATGTAAATATTGTAAATGGTCAAGTTGAACTTTGTGATGTTGATTTTAAAGAAAATAATATGGAATCAATTAATGCAAGACTTACTGTAATTAATTCTGCAGGAAATATCGACCTTAAAAACACAAACGGAAGAATTGAGCTTAGAAATACAAATGGAGACATAGAAGTTTCTAATGTAAATGGTTCTGTTTATCTTACAAATGTAAGTGGAGGAAAAGCTGATATTAATTTAGTTAATGGATCTATTAGAGTTGATGGATTAAATATGGAAAATATAAATCTTTCATCAAAATCAGGTTCAATCAGAATTTATAAAATTGTTGATAGCAAAGAAATAAATATTGATACTAAATTTGGTTCAGTTGTAATAGATACAAATGAATTTAGAAAAAATATTAAAGCTTTAATAAAAGCTTCTTCTTATTCAATAGCTGACAAATTTAAAAATAAATTGCAAAAAGAAAATGGCTACCAAGTTTCAACAAATCCAGAAGAAAATGACCTTAATATAGATGTAAAATCTGGTTTTGGTAAGGTAAGCATTAGATAATAAAAAAATTAGTCTTAGGATTTTTCCTAAGGCTATTTTTTTATGTGAAATTATAAAAAAAGATATGCCCTTGACATATCTTATACTAATAGAAGCTATAAACTTCAATTTAATTTTGGACTTTTAAAAATCACTTTTTGTAAAAGATCCAAGATAAATTAATGAAATATTTGTATTTAGAGGGATTATGAACAAATATTTCTTAAAAGAAAAAAGGAAGAAATTATAATTTAATAAGGAAGAGCAATTATTTTTGAAATCATTAAGTAATTTATCTTTTTTCTTTCAAATTAATAATAGGATAAATATGTTTTAATAAGAAAAAAATTTTGTAAAGTAAGTGTAAATTTTAATTTTTTATAAAATTTTAAAAAAAAGTCTTTACAAAAATAAAAATTGGAGATATAATATTATTGTATTAAGGAACTGGTACAATAATACAGAAGTACAAAAAGGATATTTATGGAAATTTTAAAAATAATTTTACCAATACTTCTATTGGGGATTTCTTTAGTTTTTTTGATAAAAAAATTAGATAAGAAAAAGATGGAAGGCAAAAATTCAAAAAACGATGAAAATTATTTGGCTGAAGGAATAGGACTTGGGATAGTTTTTGGAGCAGCTTTTGGAAGTCTTTTCGATGATATGGGATATTGGATTTCTATTGGCATGCTTTTAGGTTTAACTATTGGCCAAGCTATAGAGAAAAAGGAGGCTTAAATGGAATTTGATAATGATAGACCTATTTATCTTCAAATTTTGGAAGATTTTAAGTCGAAAATTTCAAGTGGTATTTGGAGTCCTGGTGAAAAAATTGACTCTGTAAGAAATCTTGCAAAATTTTATGAGGTCAATCCAAATACTGTTCAAAGAGCCTTAGCTGAACTTGAACGAGATGGGCTTTGTCAAAGCCAAAGAACTAGTGGAAGATTCGTAACTGATGATAAAGATTTGATAAAATCTTTGTCAAAAAATGCTTTTGAAATAATTTGCGAGGATTTTATAGAAAATGCAAAAAATTTAAAAATTTCAAAAGAAGATGCTCTTGATGGTCTTAATAAATTTTGGGAGGTGGACTAATGTTAGAGATTAAAAATTTATCTATTGCATACAAAAATAAACTTGTTTTAGATAAGATGAATTTATCTTTTAAAAAGGGAGAAATTGTCGGGCTTTTGGGTCCAAATGGCTCGGGAAAAACAACTTTACTTAGAATTCTTGCAGGTCTTGAAAAAAATTATGAGGGCGATGTTAAAATTGGTGGGGAAAATCCAGACTATCTTACAAAATCTTTTGTATCCTATCAACCAGACCATCTTTCTTTGGATAAATCATACAATTTAACAAAAATTTCAAACTTATATGGTGAATTTTTTGAAGATTTTTCAAAAGAAAAATTTGAAAAAATAATTAGAGAGTTTAAGCTTGATATGAATATGAAAATAAAAAATATGTCTAAGGGAATGAAAGATAAGGTTCAAATTGCCCTTTCCCTTTCAAGAAAATCTGATTTATATCTTTTGGATGAGCCTATGAGTGGGATTGATCCTGCAAGTAGGAGAAAAATTATGGATGTAATAATAGAAAATTTTGATTCAGAAGGACTTATGATTATTTCAACTCATTTGATTAGTCAAATCGAAAGACTTTTGGATAAGGTTGTATTTATTTCTGATGGAAAAATTATTTTGGAAGAAAACATTGATGATTTAAGACAAAATCACAAGATGGGAGTTGAAGAATACTTCGAGGAGGTTTTCAATGGCTAAATTATTAAAACACCAATTAAAAGAAAATATTAGGGACATAATTCCTTGGGTAGTGATTCCTATAATTTTGGTAATGATATTAAATTTTGTAAATTCATATTTTGATTCAGCGTTTTTGGATTTTATCATGGCTATCTCAATGCTAGTCATGTATTCATCCTTTGCAATTTCTATGATAATTGTTATTTTAAACGATTATAAGAAATTTTATGGAGAAGAAGCTGCCTTTTATGATGTACTCCCAGTAAAATCAAAAGATGTAACAGCATCAAGAATTCTAAATATAATGATTCTTGCCATACTTGCAGGTTTAATATTTTTGATAGAATTTTTTGGATTTTTAGTTATTTCGACAGGACAAGATGGAATAGGAATAAAAGAATTATTTGACCAAATAAAAAGTTTTTTGGATCAATTTCCATCAAAAACATTAATAATGGGGATAATAACACTAATATTTTCCTTGCTTGCAACTTTTACAAGAATTTTGGCATCAATCAGCATAGGTTCAAGCAAAACTTTTAAAGATATGGGAAAATTTGGACCGGTTTTGGTATTTATAATAATAACAATAATAGTTTCAATACTGGGACTTACATTAGGAGTGAAATTTTTTGAAACATTTGCGTTAAAAGTATCAGAAAGCTCAGCTCAAACACAAAATGGATTTTATTTAAGCAAGATAGAAACAGTAGAAGAGCTAACAAGAATAATGGGCTTAGGTACTATTTTAAACATAGTAGTATCAGCAGTTCAAATTTATCTTACAAACTTCTTCCACAAAAATAAATTAACAGTAGCATAAAAATAGGCTCAAGGGTTATCCTTGGGCTTTATTTTTTTCTTAGTATAATAAAAAAGAGGTGACTTATGGAAAAAATTTTATTTTTAAAAGGAGAATTTGTAGAAAAAATTTGGGGAGGGAAAAGACTTGAAAAAGAATTTCCCTATCAATTTGACTCAAAAAGTATAGGAGAATATTGGGCGATTTCTGCAATGAAAGAATTTCCGTCAAAAATTTTAAATGGAAAATATAAGGGTGAAAATTTAGATTTTTTATACCAAAACCAAAAAGATCTTTTTGGAAATGAAAATAAAGAAAAATTTCCCCTTTTGATAAAACTAATAGATGCAAATGATGATTTATCAATCCAAGTCCATCCAGATGATGACATGGCAAAAAAAGAAAATTCCTACGGTAAAAGTGAATGTTGGTATATTTTAAATGAAGATGAGGCCTCAATTATTTATGGTCTAAAAACTAAGGATAAAAAAGATGCTATAAAAATGATTGATAATAAAAAATGGGATGAATTATTAAATGTAGAAAAATCTATAAAAGGAGATTTTTTTAAGGTTCCTGCAGGTATGGTTCACGCTATAAAAAAAGGAAGTTTGATTTTAGAAATCCAACAAGCATCAGATTTAACTTATAGACTTTATGATTATGATAGGTTGGATAAAAATGGAAACTTGAGAGATTTACATTTAGAAAAATCAAAAGAGGCAATAAAGTGCCTTGACACAGAAAAAACTCATGAAAATTTAGAAGAAAAATCAGAAATTTTGTATGATAATGAGTATTTTTTAGTAAAAAAAATAAATATAAAAGGAAAAGATTCTTTTGATAGAAAAGATCCTTATTTATTAGAAAGTGTAATAAATGGAGAGGGCCAACTTATAGTAGATGATGAAAAATATCCAATAAAAAAAGGAGATTTTTTCATTTTGACAAATTATGTAAAAAATTATACTTTCCAAGGAGACCTAGAAATAGTAGAATCCGTATCAAAATAAAAGACCATCCAAGGATGGTCTTTTTAAATTCTTATTTTTAACTTTGCTTATCTAAATAAAGCTTCAACCTATCATAAATTAATAAGAATACAACAATTAAAATCAAGGCATCAACTGCCAAGAAGGAATAATTGTAAGCAAAGGCATATAGGGTGAAATTATTAAATCCTGCAGCTTTTGCTGTTGCCATATCATTAAAGAATACGAAGGCACTTATTACATTAAATAAACCACTTACCAAATAAGAAATAATAATTGATGGAATATAAGAAAATTTTGTTTTGCTTTTTCCAAAAGAAATTCCAGAAATGGCAATTGCTGAAAAAGATAGGATATAATCCAAGATAGCTTGGGCTGGATGAATCACATATCCTCCAAAAACCATATTCAAAATTCCAAAAATTAGAGCTGCCCACAAGCCTTTTTTAAAACCCCATCTTATAGCAAAAATTACTAGGGGAAGTCTAGAAGCAAGGGTAACAGATCCGCCAAGTGGCATCCTGAATAAAACCACAAAGGAAAGTATAAATGAAAGAGCTATTGATACTCCTCCTTCAACTATAAACCTTGTATTATTTTTCTCCATAATTATCTCCTTTTTCTATGTTATATTTCATATGTTATCAATTTTAAGTATATCACTTAAATAAGTAAAATAAAAATATTTTGATAAGAAAATACTTTAAAAATATTGGAATATAAGTAAAATATAAATATATTTATGATTGAATTCGAGGGATAGAATGAAAAAATTATTATATATATATAATCCAATGAGTGGACAAAAAACTATTGGAAATCATTTAAGTGAAATTGTAGAATATTTTAGCAAAAAATCTTATTTTCCAACTGTATACGCTACTCAAAAAGCTAACGATGCTAGAGAAAAAGTAAAAGAATTTTCAAAAGAATACGATGAAATTTTGGTAAGTGGTGGTGATGGAACTTTGGATGAAGTTGTATCAGGCTTATTAAAATCAGAAGAAAAATCTATAATAGGATATATTCCAACAGGATCTACAAATGATTTTTCAAGATCATTAAAAATACCAACAGATATAAAAAAAGCTACAAAGATTGCTATAAATGGTGAGACTATGGATATAGACGTTGGAAAATTTAATTCAAAATTTTTCACCTATGTTGCAGCTTTTGGGTCAATTGCCCAAGTTTCTTATGAAACAGACCAATCAATGAAAAATATTTTTGGTAGATTTGCCTATATACTAGAAGGAGTAAAAACTGTTTCAAATTTAAAAGCTTACAAAGCAAAAATAACAATAGATGATGAAGTTTTTGAAGGAGAATTTATCCACTTTATGGCAACAAATTCTGTATCGGTTGGAGGCTTTAATAATTTTTACAAAAAAAATATTGGTCTTGATGATGGAATTTTTGAGGCAGTTTTAATAAAAAAACCAAACGGGCTTATAGAACTAAATCAAATTATCGAAGGACTTAGAAGTAAAAAAGAAAATGATAATGTGATTTTTAGATCGGGTTCTGTTTTCAAAGTTGAAAGTGATGGGAAAATTTCTTGGACTTTGGATGGAGATTATGGTGGATCTTATAAAAAAAGTGAAATAAAAGTTTTAAATAGAGCTGTAAAAATGAGATGTGGTTTTTCAAAAGATTCAAAAGAGCTTATAGCTAATAAAAAAATGATTGAC
Organism: Anaerococcus senegalensis JC48; assembly: GCF_000321005.1. Lineage (GTDB taxonomy): Bacteria > Bacillota > Clostridia > Tissierellales > Peptoniphilaceae > Anaerococcus > Anaerococcus senegalensis. The sequence goes on along the minus strand of NZ_HE578909.1, from coordinate 108,426 downwards.
AAAAAATCTTAGTGGTAGTATACTGTAAAATTATTTCATTTACTATTTGGCCGAAAAAGGTTATAATAAAAGAGAGAACCTAGGAGGTCAAAATGTTTAAAATCGGTGATAAAATAGTTTATCCTATGCATGGAGCAGGGATAATAGATTCTGTAGAAATTAAGGAATTTTTAGGCGAAGAAAAAGAATATTTTATTCTTAAGATGCCTATAGGTAACATGGATATTTCAATTCCAAAATCAAATATTAATAAAATGAATATAAGGGATGTTATATCAAAAGAAGAAGGAGAGAAAATACTTAAAATTTTAGAAGAAGATCCAGAAGATTTAAACAATAATTGGAATCTAAGGTATAGAGAAAATCAAGAAATTTTAAAAACTGGAGACATTTTTAAAATTGCAAATATGGTAAGAGACCTTGTTGCCTTAGACGATGACAAGGGACTTTCAACAACGGAGAAAAAACTCTTAAACAGAGCAAGAAGAATTATGGCTAGCGAATTAGTTATGTCAGGTTCTTTAGAAAAAGATGACGCTGAAAAAATGATTGACGAATCGATAGGATTATAATCCAATATTAGGAGAAAAAAATGTTTAATAGAATATTTCGAATTATGTTTTTCGTAATTGGAGCTATTCTAGGCATATCTGTATTTAAATTGGTACTATCTGTTGTGAATTTTACAATAGATAGTTCTGTTTTTTTTGTTGCAGCTAATGTCTTAGTAGCTTTATTATTTGCGATATTATTTTATTTTTTATCAGGATTTATTTATAAAATGCTGGAAGATGTATTTATGAAATTAGAAAAATATTTGGAGGATTTGCCCCCATTAAGTGTTGCTGTTGGAATAAGCGGAGTAATTGTAAGTTTAATTTTGGCATTTCTTGTAACCAGACCACTAAGCTCTTTATCATTACCACTTGTTGGTAATTCAATTTTTGTGCTATTATCTATTATTATTTATTTGGGCTTTGGACTTTTGGGTTGGAGAATTGCATCAAAATATCCAGACAAGTACCCTCAAATATTTCAAAAGGTAAAAGAGGTAAAAATACAAAATAGAAAAGAAAGTAAAAAGAATTTAGATAAGGATTACTCCTCAAAATTAATTGATACATCTGTATTAATTGATGGAAGAATTTTGGATATTATAAAGATAAATTTTATTGAAGGAAAGCTTATAATACCAGAATTTGTCCTAGAAGAACTCCAACATATAGCAGATAGTCCAGACGATTTAAAAAGAGAAAGAGGCAGACGTGGACTTGATGTTGTAAAAGAGATTAAAAAAAATAAGGAAATAAATTTAGAAATAAGTGATATAGATTATCCAAAAATAAAAGAAGTTGATTCAAAATTATTAAAATATGCTCAGGATACGGGGGCAAAAATATTTACCAACGACTACAATTTAAATAAAGTTGCAGATGTACAAGGGATTACAGTACTAAATATAAATGATTTAGCAAATGCTATGAAAACAAAAGTTCTTCCAGGAGAGCTTATGGAAATTGAAGTTATAAAAGAAGGAAAATCTAGAAACCAAGGAGTTGGGTATCTTGAAGATGGAACTATGGTTGTAGTTGAAGATGGAAAAGATTTAATTGGAGAGAAAATAAATACAACAGTAACAAGTGTTTTACAAACATCTGCAGGAAAAATGATTTTTGTAAAGGCGAAGGAATAGTATGATAGATGGGAAAAAAATATCAGCAGTAATTACAGCAGCAGGTAATGGACTTAGGATGAAATCAGATAGGGCCAAACCTTACATAGAATTAAAAGGAAAAAAAATTCTTGAAATATGTCTTGATACAATAGTATCTTTAGAAGAAATCGACCAAATAATTGTAGTAATTAGAAAAGATGATGAAAACTATTTAAAAGATATTATCAAAAAATACGATAAAAAAATATCTTATGTATTTGGCAAACAAACAAGAGAACTGTCAACCTATGAAGGCTTAAAAGCTGTAGATAAAAATTCTAAATTGGTCTTAACTCATGATGGGGTAAGACCTTTTGCAAGTAAAGAATTATTTGAAAAAGTAATAGAAAATTCAAAAGAATATAAGGCAGTAATAAGTGCTGTAAAATCAAAAGACACGGTAAAAATTGTAGACAAAGATTTATTAGTGAAAAACACACCACTTAGAAAAGAAGTCTATAATGTTCAAACACCTCAAGCTTTTGATAAAGAACTAATTTTATCTTATTATAAAAAATATATACAAAGTGATTTTACAATTACAGATGATAGCCAACTTTTTGAAATCTTTAGTGAAGAAAAAATAAAAGTGGTTGAAGGTGAATACTCAAATATAAAGATGACAACGCCAGAAGATTTGATATTTGCTAGAGGATTTTTGGAGGATTAGATGAGAATTGGATTAGGATATGATGTTCACAAATTAGTAGAAAATAGAAAATTAATCCTTGGGGGAGTAGAATTTCAATATGAAAAGGGACTTTTGGGTCATTCTGATGCAGATGTTTTGGTTCATGCCATAATGGATGCAATTCTTGGAGCCTTAAATCTTCCTGATATAGGAAATTTATTTCCAGATACAGATGATGAATATAAGGATATATATTCCATAAAACTTCTTGATAGGGTGGTAAAATTAATGGAAGAAAAATCCTATAAAATTGGAAATTTGGATACGGTAATAATTTGTGAGATGCCAAAAATTTCACCAAAAAGAGAAGAGATTCAAAAAAAATTAGCAAAACATTTAAAAACAGATATAGAAAATGTATCAATAAAAGCATCAACCTCAGAAAAATTATCTTTCACAGGACGTGGAGAAGGAATTGAGGCAAGAGCCGTAGTTTTATTAGAAAAAATAGCTTAAAAAAATAAAGTCTTTAAGGTATAATTATCCTTAAAAGAAGGGAGTTAAGATGAAAAAATTATTTACTTCAGAGTCAGTAACAGAAGGACATCCAGATAAGGTATGCGATCAAATATCTGATGCCATCTTGGATGAATGTTTAAAACAAGATAAAAACTCAAGGGTAGCTTGTGAATGTATCACAACAACAGGGCTTGTAATGGTTGTTGGAGAAATTTCTACAAATGCTTATGCCCCAATAGAAAGTATAGCAAGAGAAACAATAAGACAAATAGGTTATGATGATCCAAAATTAGGATTTGATTATCAAAATGTTGCAGTTTTAACATCTCTTATAGAACAATCTCCTGATATTGCTCAAGGAGTTGATGATTCTATGGATTATAAGTCAACAAATGATAAATATGACAAAATTGGAGCAGGTGACCAAGGAATGGTTTTTGGTTATGCAGATGATGAAACAGATGAATATCTTCCACTATCAGTTGTTTATGCCCAAAAACTTGCCCAAAAATTAACCTATGTTAGAAAAGAAAAAATTCTTGATTATTTAAGACCGGATGGCAAAAGCCAAGTTACAGTCGAATATGAAGATGGGGTTTTAAAAAGAGTAGATTCTATAGTTATTTCAACCCAACACTCAGAAGATGTAAGTCTTGAACAAATTAAAAAAGATGTAATTGAAAAAGTAATCAAAGAAGTAATAGATCCAAAATACATCGATGATGATACAAAATATTATATAAATCCAACAGGAAAGTTTGTAATCGGTGGACCAAAAGGAGATTCTGGACTTACAGGAAGAAAAATAATTGTAGATTCTTACGGTGGATATTCAAAATCTGGTGGAGGAGCATTTTCTGGAAAAGATGCTACAAAAGTTGATAGGTCAGCAGCCTATATGGCAAGATATGCAGCAAAAAATATGGTAGCAGCAGGACTTTGTAAAAAATGTGAAATAGGAGTAGCCTACGCAATAGGAGTTGCAAAACCTCTTTCAATTTATGTAGATAGTTTTGGAACTGGTAAATATGAAGATGAAAAATTATCAGAAATTGTAAAAGAAGTTTTTGATTTTAGACCTCAAGCAATAATTGACAAATTAGATTTACAAAGACCAATTTTCAAAAAAACAGCTGCTTATGGACATTTTGGAAGAAATGATAAAGACTTTACTTGGGAAAAATTAGACCAAGTGGATAAATTAAAAAATAAATAGGAGAGGCCATGTCAAGGTTTAGAAAAAGTGTTGCAATAGATTTGGGAACAGCCTCAGTCCTAGTTTTTGTAGAAGGTAAGGGAATTTGTTTAGAAGAACCTTCAGTTATAGCAAAAGACACTCTTACTGGAAAAATACTTTCAGTAGGAAAGGACGCTAAAAAAATATTGGGCAGAACTCCTGGAAATGTAGTTGCCCTAAAACCATTGAAAAATGGAGTTATTGCAGATTTTAAAGCAACAGAAGAAATGTTAAAATATTTTTTAAAAAAATCCTTGGATAAGTCCTTTTTTAAGCCAGATCTTTTGATTTGCGTCCCAAGTAAGGCAACTCAAATTGAAAAAAGAGCAGTGCTTCAAGCGGCAGAAAATGCTGGGGCCCACAGAGTTTATTTAATTGATGAACCTCTTGCAGCAGCAATTGGTGCCGATATAGATATTACAGATGAAAAGGGAAATATGATTATAGATATTGGAGGAGGAACTTCTGATATAGCTGTAGTTTCTATGGGACAAATTGTAACAAGTGCTTCTATAGAAATTTCTGGTGATGATTTTGACAATGATATAAAAGATCATATTAGAAAAAGATATAGGATGCTAATTGGAGAATCTAGTGCTGAAATGATAAAAATTAAAGCCCAAGAAGCAGACTTTACAGATTCAATTGAGGTTGTTGGAAGGTTAATAGAAGATGGACTTCCATCAAGAATTTATATTCCTGTGGGAGAAATATATGATTGCCTTCTTCCATCAATTGATAAAATTATTAATGGAATAAAAAATGTTTTGGAGCAAACTCCACCAGAACTTGCTGCAGATTTATACGAAAGAGGTATATTCTTAACAGGTGGAGGAGCGCTAACACTTGGTCTTTCAAAAAGAATAAATGAAAGATTACAAATTGGTGTAAAAATTGCAGAAGATCCTAGGGAATGTGTAATAAAGGGAACTGCAAATGCCCTCACATGGATTGATAACATTGATGAAGAAAAGAATGAGTCAATGAAAGCCAAGCAAAAACAACTTGAAAAAAAGGAAAAAATGAGGAGAAGATAATGACAAAAAAATTAGTTTTCGTAAGACACGGACAAAGTGAATGGAACCTTGCCAACAAATTTACTGGTTGGGTGGATGTTGATTTATCAGAAAAAGGAGTAGAAGAAGCAAAAGAAGCAGGAAGAAAAATAAAAGAAGCTGGAATTAAATTTGACGTTGCTTATACATCAATTTTAAAAAGAGCTATCAAAACTTGTAACTTTGCCCTAGAATATTCTGACCAATTATTTGTTCCACAAGTAAAATCATGGAGATTAAATGAACGTCACTATGGAGCACTTCAAGGCTTAAACAAAAAAGAAACAGCAGAAAAATATGGAGATGAACAAGTTCATATCTGGAGAAGATCATACGATACACTTCCACCAGCTCTTTCAGAAGAAGATGCAAAAGAACAAGCAAGCCAAGATAGATTTAAAGAATTTCCAAAAGAAATAATCCCAGTAGCTGAAAACTTAAAAGTAACACTTGAAAGATGTCTTCCATTCTACACAGACAATATTGCAAAAGACTTATTAGATGGAAAAACAGTTTTAGTTGCAGCACACGGAAACTCTTTAAGAGCTATGGCAAAACATTTAGAAAAAATCTCTGATGACGACATAATGGACTTAGAAATTCCAACAGGAAAACCACTAGTTTACGAATTAGATGATAATCTAAATGTAATTAAAAAATATTATTTATAAAAAAGACAAGGCCTTGAAACTTTTTGTTTTGAGGCTCTTTTTCTAATGTTACTATCGAGGAATAAAATGGAAAAAATAAAAATAATAGTTGATTCAGGAAGTTCTATTAGCCTTGAAGAAGCTAAAAAATATAATATTGGTGTAATTTCATTTAAAATTCACTTTGAGGATAAGACATACACAGACCAAGTTGACATAGAAAGTGAAGAATTTTTTGAAAAACTTGGAAAAAGTGAAGAAAAAGTGACTACTTCAATTCCGGGAGTTGGAGAATTTACAGAAATGTTGGAAAAATATATAAAAGAAGGCTATAATAAATTTCTTTGTTTTTCAATAGGGTCGTCACTTTCTGGCATGAATAACATGATGAATTTGGCCAAAGATCATATAGAAAAAGATGTGACAATAGATGTAATAGATACAAAAATAGCCTCTCTCCCCATTTATTTTATAGCAACAAAAGCAGCCCAAGCTGCAATAGATAAAAAAAGTTATGATCAAATCTATAAACAGGCCCTAGCAGATGTAGAAAAAGCAAATGTATTTGTAAGGGCAGATAGTCTTGACTACCTTGTAAAAGGAGGTAGGCTACCAAAATCAATAGGAAAAGTAGCAAATCTAATAAACTTCACTCCGATTTTTACGATGAAAGACGGGGAAATTAAAATTGCCAAAAAAGTAATAGGTAAGAAAAAGTCTTTCAAAGAAATGGCAAAAATTGTAAAGAAAAAAATAAAAGACAAAAAAGAATATATGCTAGCAATAGGCGGTGGGTCAAGCTTTGATGAAATAAAAATAATGAAAGAATTATTAAAAGATGAAATAAAAAATGCAAAACTATTCAAAGAAATGTCAGTCCCACCAGTATTTGGAGTCCACCTAGGCCCCAAATCTCTACTTGTAAGTGTTGTTGATTGCTAAATTTTATATGTTCTTTAATAATGAAGAAAAAAATTAAAATAATATATAAAAATCTTATTTAAGTCGTCTCGATAAATAGAGATGGCTTATTTTTTATATTTTTTTAATATTTAGTGATATTTTTTCATTTTTAATTTTTAGCAAGATATTTTTATTTTTCAAAAAAATTTAGTTTTAGCTTGATATAATTTATGAAAATTTAAATTTAAAGCTTGTAATTGATAAAAAACTATGATATATTTATTGTAGATAAAGATTGAAGTTTATTCTAAGAAAAAATAATCTTGTTAAGCCCTAGGGCTTATATATTTTTATTAAAAATGTAAGCGGTTACAAAAATGTTTTCATCAAAATTTTTTTGAGAAAATAATTTTTTGATTTAAAAAATTGGGTAAGCATTGTAATGAATTTAAGAGTAAATATTTAAGATTTAAATTAAAATTTCCAATTAGAAATTTTATTTCAGATACTTAATTTTTATAGAACTTTAAGATTTAAAATCTTATTTTTGGTGGAATTTCATGGTTTTAAAAAGAAGTTTTTAGTATTTATTAATTTTTTGGTAGAGATAAAATCAAAATTATTAAATGGCTTAGGTGCTTTAAATAGGAATTTTATTGCTTAAAATCATGACAGCTTGTTATATTTTACTAGAGGGATTTATGAACATTTATGATGTTGCAGAATATGCTGACGTATCTGTTGCAACCGTTTCTAGGGTTATAAATGGTACCAATAGGGTATCTGATAAAACTAGAAAAAAAGTTGAGGATGCTATAGAAAAATTAAATTTTATACCTAATGATGTTGCAAGAGCTCTTGCAAGTTCAAAAACAAACTATATTGGTATTATGGTTGGAAATATTAGAAATTATTTTGATAATCAATCTGCCTACGCACTTGAAAGAAATCTAAAAGCTCGTGGAATTGTTTCAATTCTTTGTAATACAAGTGATGATGAAAGTGAAAAGCTTGACTACCTTAAAGTTTTGAGAGAAAAGAAAGTTGATGCAATTATAACCGTTGGTTCAACTTATGGGGAAAAAGATTTTTTGAAAGAGCTTGAGAATATTTCTAGGGAAATTCCATTTGTGATGTTAAATGTTATTGGTGAAAAAAAGTATAGGAATATTATTTATGTTTGTTGTGATGAAGTTGATGCAATAGACCAGTCCTTATCTTTTTTTAAGAAGAAGGGCTACAAAAAACCTATTTTTATTTCAAAGGGTCATAAAAATCAAACAAGGGCTTATAAGGCGAAAAAAACTGGTTTTATTGAATCTTTGAAAAAAAATTATCCTCAAAATGACTTTATTGAATTTATGGTAAAAGATTTTAATGAGGATGTTGATCAAATAGTTTCATTTATTAAAAAGAAAAAAATAGATTGCATTCAATTTGAGCTTGATAGTCTCGCGGTTAAATTTTACAAATATTTTTTAAAAAATGATATAAGGGTTCCAGAAGATATTGGAATTTGTGGTTTTGATAATGAGGATATTACTAATTATACCTATAAGCCTATTTCTTCGATTGATCAAAACATAGGAAAGCAGGCGGAAATTGCCATAGAAAATTTGTTTAGGCTTGAAAAGGGTGAAAAATTTGAACAAATTAATTTAATTAAAGCAAAATTTGTTCAAAAACAGAGTATTTAATTTAGAAAATATATATAGATTGGTCAAAGTGTTGACTTAAGGTCGGAATGTTTCTTGTTTAATTAAAGGAGTAATTATGAAATTAGATTTGAAAAATTTAAAAGAAATCGAAAAAAATGTTGATGAGTTTCCTAAATATGATGTTGAAAAATTGAGAGAAGATTCCATTAGGGATCCAAAATGGATTGCTTTTGGTTCTGGAAATATTTTTAGGGGATACATTGCAAGAATTGGTCAAGATTTGATAAATGAAGGTGAGTTTGACAGGGGAATTTCTGTAGTTGAAACTTTTGATGGCGAAATAATTGAAAAGATATATAAGCCTCATGATAACCTTGCTCTTTCAGTGACCCTTCACAAAAATGGGAAATTTGACACAAACTTAATTGCAAATTTGGTAGAAAGTTTAACACTAAATGATCTTAAAAGAATTGAAGAAATATTTTTAAACGATAATCTTCAAATAGCAAGTTTTACAATAACAGAAAAAGGATACAATTTGTATGCTCCAAACGGAGATTTAATGGATGTTGTAAAAAATGATTTGGAAAACAATCCAGAAGATGGTAAACATTTGATGAGTATTCTTACAAATCTTTTGTACAAAAGATTTAAGAAAAATGCAAAAGAGCTAACCCTTTTAAGTCTTGACAATTGTTCTAAAAATGGAGATAAGGTAAAAAATTCTGTAATGCTAATTTCTAAAAAATGGAATGAATCAGGAAAGGTAGAAGATGGGTTTATAAAATACCTTGAAGAAAAAGTTTCTTATCCATGGACAATGATAGATAAAATCACACCAAGACCTGCAAAAGAAGTTCAAGATTATGTGGAAAAACTTGGATTTGAAAATATGGATACAGTAATTACAAGCAAAAATACCTATATAGCTCCTTTTGTAAACAGTGAAGAAGCAGAATATTTGGTAATGGAAGATGATTTCAAAAATGATAGACCAGATTTTTCAAAGGTTGGAGTGTATTTAACTGATAGAAAAACTGTAAACAAAATTGAAACAATGAAGGTTACAACTTGCCTAAATCCACTTCACACAGTTCTTGCAACTTATGGTTGCGTTTTAGGCTATGAATCAATTTCTGAAGAAATGAAAGATGAAGAACTTGTAAAATTAATTAAAAAAATAGGCTATGACGAGGCACTTCCAGTAGTGGCAGATCCAAAAATTTTAGATCCAAAAGATTTTATTGATGAAGTAATAAACGTGAGACTTCCAAATAAATTCATACCAGACACACCACAAAGAATTGCAACAGATACATCACAAAAAGTTGCCATAAGATTTGGAGAAACCATAAAATCTTATGTGAAAACTGAAGGAAAAGATGCCAAAGATTTAAAATATATACCACTTGCTCTTGCAGGATGGCTAAGATATTTATTGGGCGTAAATGATAAGGGAGAAAAATTCGACCTTTCACCAGATCCATTAATGAAAGAATTACAAAAAGATCTTGAAGGAATAAAATTGGGAGAATTTAAAGAAACAGAAGGACTAAATAAATTATTAGAAAATGAAAGAATATTTGGAGTAAATTTAAAAGAAGTAGGACTTTCCGACAAGGTAAAAGAATATTTCAAAGAATTATCCCAAAAGCCTGGTTCAGTAAGAGAGACATTAAAAAAATATTTATAGAGGTAAAAAATTATGAAAATGACATTTAGACATTATGGAAACGACGACCCAATATCACTAGAATATGTTGCACAAATTCCAGGAGTTACTGGGGTAATGGTTATGATGAATGAGTGGGAAGCAGGCGAAGTTTGGGAAAAAGATGTTTTCCAAAAATACGTAGACAAATGCCATGCAGTTGGACTTGAATGTGAAATAATCGAATCAATCAATGTCCACGAAGATATAAAAATGGGACTTGATACAAGAGATAAATATATAGAAAATTATAAACAATCTTTAAAAAATGTTGCAGCTTGTGGAGTAAAAACAGTAATTTATAATTTTATGCCAGTTTTTGATTGGGTAAAAACAGACCTAAAAAAAGAGCTATCTGACGGCTCAAACACTCTAGCTTTTGATCAAAAAAAGGTAGAAGGATTAAGTCCAAGAGATATGGTTGATGAAATTTTAGATGGAGCAGGAAATTTTGAACTTCCAGGCTGGGAGCCAGAAAGATTATCCCAACTTGAAGATACACTTAAAATTTATGAAGGCATAGATGAGGATAAATTAAGAGAAAATTATAAATATTTCTTAGAAAGAATAATTCCAGTTTGCGAAGAAGTAGGAATAAAAATGGCAGTTCATCCAGATGATCCTGCTTGGCCAATATTTAATATACCAAGAATAACATCTACACCAGAAGATTTAGAAAAAATTGTAAATCTAGTAGATAGTCCATCAAACACACTTTGTATTTGTACAGGATCTCTTGGTTCAAGAAAAGAAAATAATGTTGCTGAAATAATCTACGATTTTGCAAAAAGAGGAAAAATCGGAGCAATGCACGTTAGAAATATAAAATTTACAGGTGAAAAAGAATTTTATGAATCAGCTCACCTATCATCTGCAGGAAGCCTAGATATGTATAAAATTATGAAAGCTTTGTATGATGCAGGATTTGATGGATATTTAAGACCAGACCATGGAAGAATGATTTGGGGCGAAGAAGGAAGAGCAGGCTATGGACTTTATGATAGGGCACTTGGAGTAGCTTATATCAACGGTTTATGGGAAGCAATAGATAAAAATAATAAATAAAAAAAAGAGGGATATATGAACAAAAAATTAAAATCAATAATATTAAGCTTATTTATGGTTTTAATATTAGCATCATGTTCATCAAACGCCCAAGAAAAAATTATTGTAAGAGTAGGACATAACCAATCTCAAAAGCACCCAACTCATATAGGACTTTTGGAATTTGAAAAATATGTGGAAGATAAACTTGGAGATAAATATGATGTTCAAGTTTATCCTTCCGAACTACTCGGAAGCCAAACAGATATGGTTCAATTGACACAAACAGGAGCTATAGATATTTGTGTTGCAAGTAATGCTATTCTTGAAACGTTTGATAATGTGTACGAAATATTTAACCTACCATACTTATTTTCATCAGAAAAAGCTTATCATTCAGTAATGGACGATAAAGAAATAACAGGACCGATTTTTTCATCAACAAAAGAAGGTGGATTTGTTGGAGTAACTTGGTTAGATGCAGGAAGTAGATCTTTTTATACAAAAGATAGAAAAATAGAAAAACCAGAAGACTTAAAAGGATTAAAAATAAGAGTTCAACAATCACCAACAAATGTAAAAATGATGGATATGTTTGGAGCAAGTGCATCACCAATGGGATTTGGAGAAGTTTATACAGCCTTACAATCAGGAATAATTGATGGGGCAGAAAATAATGAGATGTCCTTGACAGAAAATGGACATGGAGAAATTTGTAAATACTATTCTTATGATATGCACCAAATGGTACCAGATATAGTAATAGCAAATTATGAGTGGCTAGAAAGCTTACCAAAAGAAGATAGAAAAGTTTTTGAAGAAGGATTTAAGGTTTTATCAGAAAAACAAAGAAAAGAGTGGAAAAGTTCAGTAGAAAATGCAAAAACAAAGGCAACAGAAATGGGAGTAGAATTTATTTACCCAGACCAAGAGGCCTTTTCAAAAGTTGTAGAACCACTAAAAGAAGAAGTAATAAATAAAAACAAAAAATTAAAACCTTACTATGAAAAAATTCAAGAATATAACAAGAAATATCCAGCAAAGGAGGCAAAATAAATGAGAAAAATATTAGATAATATAATGAAAATTTTATCAGCCACAACCCTTGCTGTGATGTTTATACTTGTAATTTGGCAAGTATTTACAAGATATGTCTTAAATAATTCAGCAACATGGACAGAAGAATTGACAGCATATCTTTTTGCCTGGTCAACTCTTTTTGGAGCAAGCCTTGTTGTAGGAGAAAGAGGACACATGAATATTCCAGTAATAATGGATAAAAGAAGTCCTCAAGTTCAAAAGATAGTAGGAATTTTTTCAGAGATAATAATTTTAATATTTTCAGTAGTAATTTTGGTTTATGGAGGATATTCTATAACTAAACTTGCGATGGGACAAATGACCTCATCACTTTCAGTTCCAATAGGAATATTTTATATACCAATTTTAATTTCAGGTATTGTAAATATTATTTATGCCCTACTCAATATAAAAGATATTTTTGATGGAAAAATAATTTTCACTCAAAAAAAATCTGTAGAAGAATCTTCTACAGAAGGTGCAATAGATAGTGAAACAGAAAAATACCTAAAGAGAGGTGAGAAATAATGGCATTACAAGCACTAGCAGTTATACTTTGCGTACTAGCAATTTTATTAATACTTGGAGTTCCTATATCTTTCTCAATAGGTATAGCAGCAATTTCTGGAATTTTGTTAACAGTCGCCCTAAATATATCAGTTATAACAGCAGCCCAAAGAACATTCGTTGGAATGAGTTCTTTTACCTTAACCGCCATACCATTTTTTATTCTTGCAGGAAATTTAATGAATGAAGGTGGAATTGCAAAAAGACTTGTAAATTTTGTAATGGCAATTCTTGGAAAACTTCCAGGAGCCTTGATGGTTACAAATGTTGGAGCAAATGCACTTTTTGGTGCAATCTCAGGATCAGCATCAGCAGCTGCTGCAGCAGTTGGATCAATGGTAAAAGATGGAGAAGAAAAACAAGGCTATGATAAGGCACTTACATCAAGTGCAAACGGAGCAAGTGCTCCATCAGGACTTTTAATTCCACCATCAAATGCCTTAATTACTTATTCATTAGTTTCAGGAGGAACAAGTGTTGCAGCACTGTTTCTTGCAGGATATATTCCAGGAATAATTTGGACAGTAGCATGTATTGTTGTTGCAATTGCATTTGCAAAGAAAAAAGGCTACACATCAAATGAAGGAAAATTTTCGTGGAAAAATTTAGGAAAAGCAACAATAGAGGCCCTTCCTTCACTAGGATTAATAATTGTAGTTATTGGTGGAATAATTATTGGAGTATTTACAGCTACAGAAGGTTCAGCAATTTCAGTTTTATATTCTTTAGTACTTGGATTTATTTACAAAAACTTAAATGTAAAAAAAGTATGGAATATTTTAGTAGAATCTACAAAAATGAGTGGAATTGTAGTATTTCTTATAGGAGTTTCAAATATTTTGTCATGGGTTATGGCATTTACAGGAATTCCACAAATGATAGGGGCAGCCCTTTTATCAATAACAAATAATAAATATATAATTTTACTAATTATAAATGTGATTTTATTAATAGCAGGAACATTCATGGATGTAACACCAGCAATTTTGATTTTCACACCATTATTCTTGCCAATAGTTACAGAATTTGGAATGCATCCAATACATTTTGGTTTAATACTTGTTTACAATCTTTGTATAGGAAATATAACTCCACCAGTTGGAAACACACTTTTTGTTGCTATAAAAGTTGGAGATACAAGCCTTGCAGAAGTTATGCCTTATATGCTTAGATTTTATGCAGGAATTTTATTAGGCTTAATTCTTGTAACCTACGTTCCATTTATGTCACTTGGCTTGCCACAAGCCGCAGGCTTAATTTAAGGAGGAAAAGATGAATAAATTTATGACAGATGACTTTATGCTCAGAAATGAATATGGGAAAATTCTTTTTCATAAATATGCAAAAGATGTTCCAATATTTGATTTTCATTGTCATCTTGAGGCAAAAGAAATTTATGAAAATAAAAAAATTCCATCAATAACCGAAGCTTGGCTTGGTGGAGATCACTACAAGTGGAGAGTTATGAGAGCTTGTGGAGTAGATGAAAAATATATAACTGGCGATGCAGGAGATTTTGAAAAATTTGAAAAATACGCAGAAATAATGCCAAATTTAATAGGAAATCCAATTTATCACTGGACCCATCTTGAACTTAAAAATTATTTTGGAATTGATTATTGTTTGGACAAATCAACAGCAAAAGAAATCTATGAAAAATGTAATGAACTTTTGAAAAAAGATGAATATAGACCACAAGGCTTGATAAAAATGAGCAAGGTGGCAGCAGTTTGTACAACAAATGATCCCATAGACGAGTTGATTTACCATCAAAAACTAGAAAAAGAAAATCTTGATTTTGTAGTAAAACCAGCCTTTAGACCAGATAATGCAATCTATATAGAAAAAGATACTTTTAATACTTATTTAAAAGACTTATCAAAAATAAGCGGAGTAGAAATCAAAGATTTTGAAAGTTTAAAAGAAGCTTTAAAGCAAAGAATTAATTTCTTTAATGAAAATGGATGTAGGGCAAGCGATCAAGCCTTTGAATATGTCCCATACAAAAGAGCAATTGAAAAAGAAATAAATGAAATTTTGAAAAAGAAATTTTCTGAAGAAAACATAAACAAGGACGAAGAAGAAAAATTCAAAACAGAAATGCTTTTGTTTTTGGCAAAAGAATATCAAAAACTTGATTGGGCAATGGAAATTCATGTTGGAGTAATTAGAAATAATTCCAAAAAAATGTTTAAGGCCATAGGAGCTGATGTTGGAGGAGATGCTCAATCAGACCTAGCTTACGCTCAAAATTTAGCAAATATTTTATCAGATATAGAAGAAGGCGAAGGCTTACCAAGAACATTAATTTTCCCGCTAAATCCAAAAGATAATTATCCAGTAATGACAATTGCAGGATCATTTAATAGATTTAATGAAGAAAAAATTTCTACAGTACAACTTGGAACAGCTTGGTGGCATCTTGATCACAAAGAAGGAATGATTGAGCAAATGAAAGTATTTTCTCAAGTAGGTGTTTTGGCTAAATTTGTTGGAATGCTAACAGATTCAAGATCGTTTTTATCATATCCAAGGCACGAATATTTTAGAAGAATCCTTTGTAATTTTGTAGGAGGCCTTGTAGAAAATGGTGAATATCCTTGGGATGAAGAATTTTTAGGAAAAGTCATTGAAGATATTTGCATAAACAATGCTAAAAATTTTATAAAAATAGAAATGTAAGAAGGAGATTATATGTCAAAAATTGAAACACTTTCAAGAATAAAAGAATTGGGAATAGTGCCAGTAATAAGAGCAAATTCTTCTGAACAAGCGGTAGAATTTTGTAAAGGTTTAATCGATGGAGGAATAAATACACTCGAAGTAACTTTTACAATTCCAAATGCAATCGAAGTTTTCCAAATTCTTCAAAAAGAATTACCAGAAGATACTTTAATAGGAGCAGGAACGGTTTTAGATCCAACAACTGCAAGACTTGCAATAATGAATGGAGCAAAATTTGTAGTAAGTCCATCATTTGACAAAGAAGTTGCAAAACTTTGCAATAGATATAATATTCCTTATATGCCAGGATGTATCACACCTGCAGAGATGCTAAAAGCTTATGAATATGGGGTAGATATTATAAAATTATTCCCAGGTTCCCTACCAGGACCATCATATGTAAAGGCAATCCATGGACCATATCCACATTTTCAAATTATGCCAACAGGTGGAGTAGGTTTAGAAAATATAAAAGATTGGTTTGAAGCTGGAGTAGTTGCAGTTGGAGCAGGGTCAAATCTTGTAAAAGGATCAAGAGAAGAAATTACTAAAAAAGCAAAAGAATATTTAGAAAAAATTTCTGAGGTAAGAAAATAATGGCAAAAAAAATAGTGACTCTTGGGGAGATAATGTTAAGATTATCTCCCAAAGGATATGATAGATTTTTGCATGCACAAAATTTTGATGCATTTTATGGAGGAGGAGAAGCAAACGTTGCAGTAGCCCTATCAAATTTTGGCTATGATGCATATTTTGTAACAAAATTGCCAGAACATGAAATTGGACAAGCGGCAATAAATTCATTGAGACAGTTTGGAGTCAAAACTGATTATATTAAAAGAGGTGGAGACAGAGTAGGCATATATTATTCAGAAAATGGAGTTTCACTTAGGCCATCAAAAGTAATATATGATAGAAAAAATTCATCATTTTCAAAAGCGAAAGTTGAAGATTTTGATTTTGATGAAATCTTTAAAAATACAGATGTTTTTCACGTTTCAGGAATAACTCCAGCAATTTCAAAAAATTGTCAAGAAATAACCCTTGAGGCGATGAAAAAAGCTAAAGAAAATAATGTTTTTGTATCTTTTGATCTAAATTACAGATCAAAATTGTGGACACTTGACGAAGCTTTAGAATTTTATGAAAAAACAAACAAGTATGTAGACCTTTGTATAGGAGTTATTCCACAAATTCACAAATCATATAAGGGTGAATTTAATAAAGAAAGTCTTGAAATAATGTTTAAAGAAACTTACCAAAGAACAGGAATAAAAAATATTTGTTCAACAATAAGAGAATGTTTTTCTGCATCAAGAAATAGACTGTCTGCAGGAATTTATAGTGGAGACCAAGCTTATTTTACAAAGGCAATCGATATAGAAATTGTAGAAAGAATTGGCGGTGGAGATAGTTTCACGTCAGGACTTTTGACCGGTCTTTTGGATGGAAAAAATAAAAAAGATGCACTTGATTTTGCTGTAGCAACTTCAGCAATAAAACATACAATAAAAGGCGATGTAAATTTGGCAAGCCGTGGAGAAATAGAAAATCTTGTAGGAGGAGATACTTCAGGAAAAGTTCAAAGATAAAACTAGTAAGGCTAGTTTTATAAAAAATAAAAAAAACGTTACCAAAAAATAAAAAAGGAGTGCAAATTATGCAAGCAAAAACAAAACCGTTTGGCATTATGGACAAACTAGGATATGCGGCAGGAGATATAGCAAATAACTTTACATTTTTCTTTGTATCAGGATATTTAATGCTATTTTACACAGATGTTTGGGGAGTTGATGGAAAAATTGTAGCAAGTTTATTTGTTTTGGCAAGAGTTTTAGATGCTTTTACAGATGTAGGAATGGGAACTATTGTAGATAGGTTTATGGGAAATAAAGATGGAAAATTTAGACCATTTATTAAATGGGGAGCTATACCAGTAGCCTTTGCATCATTTTTATTATTCCAAACTGGTCTTAAAGATATGTCAATGACTTTTAAAATTATTTATATGTATGTAACTTACCTATTTTGGGGATCATTTTGTTATACCTTTATAAATATTCCTTACGGATCTATGGCATCAGCAATAAGTCCTGACACAGATGATAGAACAGAATTGTCAACTTTTAGAACTATAGGAACAACAGTAGCTCAATTATCAATAGGGTTTGTAACACCATTTTTGCTTTATAGAAAAACACCGGGTGAAGCTGATGTACTTTTACACGGAAGATTTCCAATAGTTGCTGGAGTATTTGGAATTTTAGCGGTATTATCATATATGTTTTGCTATAAAAGTGTTACAGAAAGAGTAAATATTGCAAAAGAAACTAAAAAAACTTCAATTTTATCAGGAATTTTCAATTTATTAAATAAAAGATCACTTATAGCTATAATATTAATTTCTATATTACAACTTTTAGCAATGCTCTTAGTAATGGCTATGAACGCTTATGTTTATAATGTTTATTTTAAAAACTCAGTAGGAATGTCTCTTGCAGGACTTGCAATGAATTTACCAGTTTTAATAACAGCTCCAATTGCTATGAAATTGGGACAAACTGTAGGTAAAAAAGAAGCTTCAACAATTGGAGTTTTGGGTTCAGGTTTAATTTTCTTAGCCCTATTTATACTAAAAATAAAAAATATGTACGTATTTTTATTTATAAATGCTCTAGCCTTTATGTTTTTAGGAGTATTTAACACCCTAACTTGGGCAATGATTACAGATGTAATTGATGATTTGGAAATTAAAAACAAACAAAGAGATGACGGAAAAGTTTATGCAGTATATTCATTTGCAAGAAAATTAGGACAAGCAGCAGCAGGAGGTCTTGGTGGATTTGCCTTGGCTTCAGTTGGATATGTTTCTGGTCTTGCAGACCAAAGTGTTGAGGTTGCAAATGGAATATATAGAGTGACAACTTTAATGCCAGCAATAGCCTTGATTGTAGCAGGATTAGTTTTATTCTTTATATATCCACTAAACAGAAAAACTGTATTAAGAAATAATGAAATATTAGAAGAAAACAGATAAGTAAAAAAATTAAGAGGAGCTTATATGTACCAACCTAAACTCGAAACAAAAAGTAAAAAAATAATAAAAGAAGAAGGTTTATTATTTAAAGATTTAAATGGAAATGGAAGATTGGACCCTTATGAAGATTGGAGACTTGATCCTCTATGTCGTGCAAAAGATTTGGTAAATAGGATGACACTAGAAGAAAAGTGTGGAAATATGATGATAAAATCTCAAAAAATGGGTTTAAATCAAGAAGACAAATCAAAGACTAGCCATAATGGAATTTTAGATGAAGAAGTTTTTTATGACCAAACAGTTTTTATAGGACAAAAAAATTATGGAACAACAGGTCATATAAAAGATTTACATTTAAGACATTTTATCTTAAGAGATAATTTTAGCGAAAAAGATATTGCTGAGTGGACAAATGCAGTAAATGAAGTTTGCGAATCAACAAGACTTGGAATTCCTGCAATAATTGCATCAAATTCAAGAAATGAAAATGCTGAGGCAACTTTTGGAATGAATGATGCTGTTGGAGTTTTTACAACTTATCCATCAACTTTAGGTCTTGCTGCAATTGCTTTAGGAGATAGGGCAAAGGGCGGAGACTCCTCAATATTTTCAGAATTTGGAGAAATAGCAAGAGAAGAATGGAAAGCTACAGGATTAAAAAAAGGATATATGTATATGGTTGATACAGCAACAGATCCAAGATGGCAAAGATTCTATGGAACTTTTGGAGAAGATACAGATTTAATTTCAGATGCTTGTAAAAGATTGATTAATGCTTTCCAAAGAGAAAAATTAGATTCAGAATCAGTAGCCTTAACTATAAAGCATTTTCCAGGTGGAGGAGCTAGAGAAAATGGTTTTGATCCACATTATAAAGAAGGAAAATATAATGTTTATAAAACTAAAGGCTCATTAGAAAAATATCATCTTCCTCCATTTAAAGTAGCTTGTGAGGAGAATGTTTCATCAATAATGCCTTATTATTCTATACCAAGTCATGAAAAAAGCTCTGTACAATTTTTTGATGGAAAAAGAGTTCCGTTTGAACCAGTAGGATTTGCTTTTAATGAATATTTTATTCAAAATATTTTAAGAGATAAATTTGGATTTAAGGGATATATAAATTCAGATAGTGGAATTTTGGATAATATGGCTTGGGGAGTTTTGCATCTTGAAAAAGATGAAAGAGCAGCCTTTGCTATAAACAATGGAGTTGATTTAATTTCTGATACAAATGAAGTTCATTGGATTTTAGAAGCTGTAGAAAAAGGAAAAATCAAAGAAGAAAGAATAAACGAAGCAAATGTAAGACTTTTGACAGAAATGTTTGCATTAGGTTTATTTGATGATAAAACATATGTAGATCCGAATAAGGCAAGTGAAATTATAGAAAATGAAGAAAATAGGAAAAAAGCATATAGGGCTCATCAAAAATCTTTAGTAATTCTTAAAAATTCTGAAAAGACTTTGCCAATAAAAGAAAATTCTAAAATTTATATAGAATTTTTACACAAAGAAAATGAAAAAGCAGATAAATTTAGAAAAGAAGCTATAGAAAAAGCAAAAAAATATTCTGAAATAAAACTTGTTGACGATCCGAAAGATGCAGATTATTCAATTTGTTTTATAACACCAAAATCTGGAAATTATTTTTCAGCTACACCAGGCCTTCTAGAACTTGCGCTTTGCGAAGATAAAACCAATATAGCAATTGATGGAAGCGAATATAAAGAAACAACAGTTTCAAACATTAAAAGGGTAGATGAGCTTTCAAAAATTATGAAAGAAAATAATGGGAAATTAATAATAAGTGTAAACTCAACCATGCCATGGCTTCTTGATTCAATTGAAGAAAAAGCAGACGCTCTTTGCGCAAATTTTGAAACCTACATTGATGCCCAATTAGATGTACTTTTAGGAAAAGTTTCACCAGTTGGAAAACTACCATTCACATTCCCACAAAGCGAAAAAGTAATCGCAGTAGATGAAAATGGTGAATGCATTTCTCCAAATGATGTTCCTGGATATGATAAGGATAAATATATGCCAGAAGGCATGACTTATGCTTATAAAGATAAAGATGGAAATATTTACAAATTAGGACATGGCTTAAGTTATTAAATAAATTTTTAAAAATTTCAAAATTTAATAAAAATAAAAAGGTGATGAATAGAATGAACTGACTCCCAAAAATTAGACCTAAAAACTAACTAAAGGAGGTCAGTTTTTAAATGACAAAATATAGTACAGAATTTAAAATGAAAGTAGTAAAGGAATATTTAGAATCAAGCATCTCATATAAATCTTTATCAGAAAAATATAAACTTTCTCATCAGGAAATAGTAAAAAGATGGGTAAATGCATACAAATCACAAGGCTATGAAGGGCTAAAAGTAAAGAGAAAAAATACACAATACACTTTGGAATTTAAGTTAAATGTAGTAAACCTGTACTTAACAGGAAAAATGTCCTATCAAAGCCTAGCAAATGAATTAAAGATAAACAACCCATCAATAATAGCAAGATGGGTAATAGACTTTAGAGAAAAAGGCATAGAAGAACTGAAATCTAAAAAGAGAGGAAGACCTTCAAAAATGCCAAAGTCTCAAAATAAATCAAAAGACACTAAAATAGAATCATCAGAAAACTTAAGCAATTCAGAAAATGAATTATTAACACAAGCACAATTAAAAAAAATAAAGAAATTAGAATAAAAAAACTATTGGCTTAAGCTAGAAAATTATGCAATAAAAAAGAGAGAATTGTCTCAGATGACAGATGCAGAAATAAGACAATTACTGAAACAATCGAGCTCTTAAGAACAAATACAAACTAAAAGACTTGTTAAAAAAACTTCATCTTGGCAAATCAGCATATATGTATTGGCAAAAACGTTTAAATAGACCAAATAAAGATATAGAAATAGAAAACAAAATATTCAAAATAAGAAAAGAAAATCCAAACTACGGCTATAGAAGAATAACAGTCATGTTAAAAAGATCAGGACTAACAATAAATAAAAAGAAGAGACTGTGTAAATTTTTAAATATTAA
>NZ_HE578909.1:0-85403 GCF_000321005.1 Anaerococcus senegalensis JC48 | reverse complement strand
TAATATTAAGTAAAAAGGGTAAATACTCCTTTATTATATAGAACTATTTTTTATTAATTCATTGATGTAGTTATAACTAGTTTTTGGAAGAAAACTCTTAGTTTTCTTTATATCATTATTTTTAATTAAGTATCTAACTTTAGAGGCTGATATTATATCCTTACAAACTTTTTTTCTAGGTATTTCTATAAGGTCAATATCATTATCTTCTAAAAAAGTTTCTTTCATAGTTTCATTATATACCTTAGTTGCCATATCATATGGTTCCTCTCCTACAAATCTTTTATTTATATCCAGAGTTTTAGCAATATAATTTTTAAAAATTCTTGCATCAAGTTTTGCATGTATTTTTGTAATAGACTTATTTTCATCTATAAAATAGGATGGAAAAGTTGCAGAAGAAACAATGTAATTTTCTGTGCTATGTAAGGAAATATTTTTTAAATCGCTTACTCCAAGTTTTACCATATTATATCTATCTTTAGCTTTAAAATAGGATTCATCCTCGCTTACAACAAATATATGTAGGTGATCTGAATTATTAAGTGCATATTCTATTAAATATCTATGACCTAAGGTAAAGGGATTAGCATTTAAAACTACAGCTCCAATAGTATTGGCTTGAACTTTTTTTTCTTCTAAATTTTTTAGGTATTTATCAAAACCGTTATGAGATCTTTGCATGAATATAAGATCAGGAATAACGCTTTCTATTTTCTTAAATCGAATTGCTGAAAAAGAATTTTCATATATAGGTTTAGTATAAACGAAGGCACCATCAAAATTTTTTGAATCAATTTCATTTAATAGCTCTGTCATTAAAGAATTAAAAATTGAACCACCCTTGTAGCCATCTTCTATCGCTATACATTTTATTATATTTTTATAGATAGAAGCTGTAGCTATAAGTTTTTCATTTCTATACTCTCCAAAAGTAGAATCAATATTTTCTTCAAAATTTATAGATTGACTTTTAAGAAGATCTATTACATCATTTTTGTCTTTACTTATTTCTTTAGGGTAAATTTTAATCACAAAAGTCCTCCTTTAAAGCTTCCAATGTTCTAATAGTTGTAAACAAATCTGCAACTCCACCTGATGATAAATGATTTTTAACATAAAAGTCATTTAATTTTTTTATATTATTTTTATAATCAATACTATTTTTATTTTTAATAATAGTAAGAGCATCGTTTTGAACTTTCCTCAATAATTTAAGGTTGGACCTATGAAAAGTAGTAGTATCATCAACAATAGAAATAAGTAAAAGTGTAAGATCTGTATCACTTATATTTTTTAGATAAATATCATCTACTATGTGTAATATTTTTTTAAATCCTGTAAGAGGGTAAAATCTTATATCTTTTAAGTCATTTTTATTCCAATTCATTGCATTAAAATTCTTTATATAATCTTTTTTTAGAGGTTTAGAAAAGTTTATAGTAAAATTTTCTATCTCATTCCAATTTATATTATGTACATAGGCATAGGCTAAAAATAGCTGTAAAAAAATTAAACCCTTATGTGTATTAATATTATTTGTAGCTAAAAACATTTTTTTTTCAATATCTATACCGACTTTTTTTAAATCGTAAAAATCTTTAATATTATACCAATCTATGTTGTTAAAAGATAAAATTATAGATTTAGCTGACTTTTCAAATAATTTCCAATCCATATCATCATGTGATCCTTGGCTAAAATAATTCACACAACCAAAACCAAAAGAGCGGGATAATTCTTTTTTTATTGAATTTTTTAAAGCGTTAGTATATATTTTTATATCTCTCATATTAAAAGTATAACATAACAAGGGGAACACTTTGCATTTTAGATGTATAATAAAATTGGAGGGTAATATGACTAAAAAAGTTGATATTAATAAAGAAATTTATGATTTGGTTAATCATGATGATAAATTAAAAAAAGATCTTATAGGTCTTGGTTTTAAAAATCTTTCTAATCCTCTTATGCTCAAAACTATAGGCAAGAAAATGTCTATTAGGCGTGGAGCTAAGATGGTTGGAATTGATAATATTGAGAAAAAATTAGAAGATTTGGGTTATGAAATTATTAATTCTTATGATGATCTAGAGGTTAAAAATAGAAGAAATCTTATTAAATCTTATGTAAAAAGACTATCAGAAGGAGAAGATCTTGAAAGTGTTAGAAAGGATTTTGTAAAAAATTTCGAAAATGTTTCATCTTCTGAAATTATGGATGCTGAAGAGGCTCTTCTTGAAGGAGGAGTTGATAGGGCTGATGTTCAAAGACTTTGTGATGTTCATTCTTCACTTTTTCATGGAAAAACTGAAAATGAAGATGGAAAAGATTTGAAATTAATAAATATTTCTGGCCATCCCCTTAGATTTTTCTTTTTGGAAAATGAAGAAATTAAAAAGTTAATAGATTTAGGAGAAAACAGTCAAGATTTGGAAAAAATTAAGGATATTTCCAATAAAATTACTTCCCATTATAGGAAAAAGGGAGACTTGATATATCCTTTGTTAAAGGAAAATTATAAAAAGCCAGGTCCATCTGAAATTATGTGGGGCGTGGATATAGAAATTTCTAAAAATTTCAAAAAAGCTTTCAAAAAATCTGATTTTGATGAGATCAAAAAGGTATTTGAAAGAGCAAGAGAGATGACTTATAAGGAAGAAAATATCTTGTTTCCTTTGATGGAAGATGTGATTTCTAATGAAGATTTTTTAGGTCTTTATGAGGATTTGAAGGCTTATCCTGATGATATAATCAAAAAAGAGATTTGGGATGAGGGAGAAAATCTTAAAGATGAAAAAAATTCTTTGGATGGATATATTAATTTTTCTAAGGGAAAGATGAAAATCGATGAACTTGAGGCCCTTCTAGATACTTTAGAAATTGAGATAACTTTTGTTGATAAAAATGATATAAATTCTTATTATAATGATATAAAGGGTGAAAAGATTTTTAAAAGGGCAAAAACATCCCTGGGAAGAGAAGTTTATTCATGCCACCCACCCCAAGTTGAACCAATTGTAAGAAGACTTATTGGTGAATTTAAAGAAGGAAGCAAGGATAAATTCCAAATTATAAAAAACATAAAGGGCCACGACCACGCAGTGACCTATTATGCAGTTAGGGATAAAAACGAAAATTATTTGGGAGCATTGGAAACTGTCCAAGACCTTTCTTTCTACAAATCTTATCTTGAAATTTGGGATAAGGCTAAGAAGAAATAAAAAAAATCCTTTTTATTTTAAATCTTAATTATTTAATAAATTAATATAAAAGTGATTTATAGTTGGACAAAGAATCCAAATAATTCCAAACCACTCATGCTCAACAGCAAAGCTAACAAATTATTTTTACGGCTACAGAAATGATGAGCTTGAAAAATAATATAAGTTTATATAAGAGGAAACTCTCAAAGACAAGAAATATAAAATAAAAAGATGAGGATTAATTTCCTCATCTTTTTTTATTATTTTTCTCTAGCAAGGGCAAGATCTTTTACGTCTTTTCTTCTAATTGATGCAAATATTGAACCTGAAATATTGTGCCAGATTGAAAAAATTGCTCCTGGGAGGGTTGCTAGTGGGTTTAGGGCAAAATTTGCTGTTGCAAGTTGGATGGCAAGACCTGAATTTTGCATGCCAACTTCGATTGATAAGGCTGTTTGCTTGTCGTAATCCATTTTAAATAATTTGGAAACGCCAAGTCCTAATAAAAGTCCCAAAGCATTGTGGATCATTACTATCAACAAGACGATTAGACCAGATTTGGCAATTTTTTCTGAGTTTGCTCCGATTATTCCTGAAATTATTAAAATAATTGCAAGTGATGATATTAATGGAAAAATTGATTTTGATTTTTCCATTTTTTCAGGGCTTAATTTTTTTGCAAAAATTCCCATCAAAACTGGTATTAAAACTACTGTAACAACTGATTTAAACATGGCTAAGATTGAAACTTCAACCCATCGTCCTGCCAAAAGATAAACTAAAAATGGTGTAACAATTGGAGCAAGAAGAGTTGATAAAATTGTCATGGAAACTGACATTGAAACATTTCCTCCTGCAATATGAGTTATTACGTTTGATGCAGTTCCTCCTGGACATGATCCTACTAGAATTATTCCCAAGGCAATATCTTTATTTACATTAAAAGCAATAGCTAAAAACCATGCAATCAAGGGCATTATTGTAAATTGTGCCAAAGAACCTATAAAAACTTCCTTAGGATTTTTTAAAATTTTCTTAAAAGCATCAGCTTCGATTGAAGTTCCCATTCCAAACATGGCAAGAGCAAGAAAAATTGTGGTGTAATTTGTCATCCAAGAAAAATAATCAGGGGCAAAATAGGCTGTAACAGAAAATATTACAATAATTAAACCGATATTTTGAGTTATTTTTTCTGAAATTCTTGAAATTTTTTCCATATTAAACCCTATAAATAAAATTATCAATTAATCTAGTTTTTCCAATGAAAACCGCTATGGCAACCAAGGTATCTTTGTTGAAATTATCTACGTCTTCGATTGTTTCGAGGTCAACTGCACTGATGTAGTCAATTTTTGCAAGTTTTTCTGCTGAAATTATTTCTTCCATTTTTCTCAAAACTTCTTTTACGCTTGCTCCATTATTTGCCATTTTTTCTCCCTCAAAAATTGCTTTTAAAAGACAAAGGGCAGCTTTTCTTTCGTCATTTGAAAGATAAGTATTTCTTGAAGACATGGCAAGTCCATCATCTTCTCTTACTATTGGGCAGGCAACAATTTCAACTGGGATATTTAAATCGAAAACCAATTTTTTGATAATTGCAAGTTGTTGGGCATCTTTTTGTCCAAAATATGCTCTGTTAGGGCCTACAATATTAAATAATTTTGTACAAACTGTACAAACTCCTCTAAAATGCCCTTCTCTTCTTGCTCCACACAAATTATCAGAAAGACCTTCTATATCAACAAAGGCTTTTTTGTCATGATACATTTCACTAGGCTCAGGATTAAAAATAAAATTAGCACCCAAGTCTTCACACAATTTGCTGTCAGCATTTATATCTCTAGGATAAGCTTCCAAATCTTCGTTTGGTCCAAATTGAATAGGGTTTACAAAATCAGAAACGACAACTATATCATTTTCTGAAACTGCTTTTTTAATTAAGCTTGCATGTCCCTTGTGCAAAAATCCCATGGTTGGAACAAGACCTATGGATTTTCCCTCTTTTTTGAAATCTTTTAAAATTTCTCTCAATTCATCAATTTTTTTGATAACTTTCATTTTCTTCTCCTCTAAAAAAATATTTAGAGATAGCCTAATACACCACTAAAAATTATTTATGCCAATTTTCCGTGTTTTTCGTAAGATGAAATTTTACTAATCTTATTTTTATCGTCTACAAAAACAACCTTTGGCCTATAATTTTCCAAATCTTTCTCATTATATGAGGCATAAGCCATAATAATTACCATATCACCCTTAGAACAAAGTCTAGCAGCAGCACCATTTAAACAAATAATTCCACTATCTTTTTCTCCGGCTATAGTATAAGTTTCAAGTCTTTGACCGTTATTAATATTTACAACTTGTACTTTCTGATACTCTCTAATTCCAGAAGCTTCAAGCAAAGCTTCATCGACTGTGATTGATCCTACATAGTTAAGTTCAGCTTGAGTTACAGTTGCCCTATGAATTTTTCCTTCTAACATTTCTATATTCATAAAATCTCCTAAAAAAATAAGCAAGGAAAAAAGTTTATATAAAAAAACCAAAATCCTTGCATAAGTAACAAATTATTTTGAGTCTCATTAGATATATAAGCTCATTTTTTAAATTTAAAATATAATGGTGTAAAAGAGTATAGTTTTAAAAACTTAAATACTATCTCTACAAGTATTATAAGGTATAATTATAAATTTAACAATGTTTTAATTAGATAATCTTATTTTTTGTAAAATTATTTATATTATTTAAATATAAGATAAAACTTTATAAGTAAATTAAAATTTATTAATTTCAGATTCCAAAAATATTTGTTATAATTTAATTAAAGATATTTATTAAAAAAAATTTAATTGTTGTGAAAAAAATTTTTTAAAGAATATGATTACGTTTTCACAAAATTAAATTTAATCATCTAATTGTAAAATAATAATTTAAAAGGAGGAGGCTATGAGCTTTTGTTATAATTTAAACAAGGATAAGTTTGATGAATTTTGTGAATTTTTGGATGAAAATATTGGCAAAAAAGGTGCAGTAATGCCCGTTTTACAAAAATGCCAAAATCTTTTTTCCTATATTCCAGAAGAAATAGTTGATTTGATGGCTTTAAAACTTGGGGTTTCATCAAGTGAGATTTATGGAGTTGCAACTTTTTATTCGCAATTTTCCTTAAAACCAAAAGGAGAGCATGAAATTTGTGTTTGTTTAGGAACTGCTTGTTATGTAAAAGGAAGCGATAAAATCTTAAAATCATTGTCAGATGAACTTGGAATTGAAGTAGGAGATACAACAGAAGATGGAAAAATTTCCCTGGCTGAAGCAAGATGTATTGGTCAATGTGGAATTGCTCCGGTAGTAAGTATTGATGGAAATCTTGATATTGGAAATGTATCTAGCGCTGATGTTCATAAAATTATTTCTAAAGCTAAGGAGATGGATCATGAATAAGGATAAATTATTACATATTAAAGAAAAATCTCTAGAAGAATTAAAAAATCGCCTAGATTACGAAAAAGTATATGAAGATAAGGATGGAAATTTTAAATTAAAGGGAAAATTTTACGAAAATCAAACTAGATTAGTTTTAAAAAATTGTGGAATTATTGATCCAAACAATATAGACGAATACATAAGCCAAGATGGATATTTTGCCCTAAATAAGGCGATTTTCGATCTTGATAGAAAAGAAATAATTGACATAATAAAAGATTCTGGCCTAAGAGGAAGAGGGGGAGCAGGTTTTCCAACTGGAAGAAAATGGGAAGCTGCTTTTAATCAAGATACAGACACAAAATACATAATTTGTAATGCGGATGAAGGAGATCCGGGAGCTTTTATGGATAGGTCTATTTTGGAATTTGATCCTCATTCAGTTTTAGAAGCTATGACAATTTGTGCAATAGCAATCGGATCAAAACAAGGATATATTTATGTAAGGGCAGAATACCCAAAAGCTGTAAAATCTTTGAAAAATGCAATCAAACAAGCAAGAGAATATAATCTTTTGGGAGAAAATATAATGGGATCAGATTTTTCTTTTGACATAGATTTAAGACTTGGAGCAGGGGCCTTTGTTTGTGGTGAAGGAACAGCCCTAATGGAATCAATCGAAGGCAAAAGAGGAATGCCAAGAAATAAAGAGTTTAGAACAACGGTCAAGGGACTTTGGGGAAAACCTACAGTAATAAATAACGTAGAAACTTTTGCTAATATTTCCCAAATTATAAACAAGGGTTCTTCCTGGTTTAGGTCATTTGGAACAGAAAAATCTCCTGGAACAAAAGTATTTGCCCTAGTTGGAAAAGTAAAAGAATCTGGACTTGTAGAAGTAGAAATGGGAACTAGCATAAATAAAATTGTTTATGATATTGGACTTGGAATTCAAAGCGATAAAAAGGCAAAGGCAGTTCAAACAGGAGGACCTTCTGGAGGATGTATTCCAACAAAATTATTTGATACTGCTTGTGACTTTGAATCCTTAAAAGAAATTGGTTCAATCATGGGATCTGGTGGAATGGTTGTAATGGATGAAGATGATTGTATGGTTGACGTTGCAAGATTTTTCCTAGAATTTTCCGTAGACGAATCTTGTGGAAAATGTACCCCATGCAGGATTGGAAACAAAAGATTATTTGAAATGCTTGACGATTTGACCAAGGGAAAAGCAAATGAAGAAACTTTGGAAAAATTAGAAGGATTATCAAAAATAGTTTCAGAAACATCTCTTTGTGGACTAGGCCAATCAAGTCCAAACCCAATAATTTCTACCATGTACTATTTTAAAGATGAATACCAAGCCCACATTGGAGAAAATAAAACTTGCCCTGCAAAAAGATGTAGGTCTCTTTTATCATATTTAATTGGAGAAAAATGTATAGGATGTGGCAAGTGTAAAATGCTTTGTCCAGTGGGAGCCATAAGTGGTGGAAAAAGAAATAGGCATGAAATTGACCATAATAAGTGTATAAAATGTGGTCAATGTATGGAAAATTGCCCAATTGAGGCAATAGCCTTAGTTTAGGAGGTTTTCATGATTAATTTAACAATAAATGGAAAAAATGTAGAAGTTTCTGAAGCTACAACTGTCCTTGATGCAGCAAGAAGTTTAAATATAAATATACCAACCCTTTGCCATATGGACCTTCACGATATAAAATTTGTAAACAAATTGGCATCATGTAGGGTTTGTTTAGTAGAAGATTTGGATAAGGGAAAATTTATTCCCTCATGTGCAACCTTTGTAAAAGAAGGAATGAATATAAGAACAGATAGCCAAGAAGTAATAAAGGCGAGAAGAACCATAGTAGAACTACTTTTATCAGACCACCCAAATGATTGTTTAAAATGTGCCAAAAATTTAAATTGCCAACTGCAAAAATTAGCCCACGATTTAAATATTAGGGAAATAAAATATACAGGAGAAATGAGAAATCTCCCAATAGATGACAACTCCTATTCTCTAGTAAGAGATCCAAACAAATGTATACTTTGTAGAAGATGTGAAACCATGTGTAATACTGTCCAAACAGTAGGGGCCTTAGCAGAAGTTGGAAGAGGATTTAACACCCATGTCGGATCAACCTTTAATAGGTCCATGTTTGAAACAACCTGCACATTTTGTGGCCAATGTTTGTCAGTTTGTCCAACAGGAGCCTTGACAGAAAAATCAAATATAAAAGAAGTTTGGAAACTATTAGAATCCGACAAGCACCTAATAGTCCAAGTAGCTCCTGCAGTAAGGGTTGCCCTTGGAGAAATGTTTGGAAGAAAACCAGGAGAATCTGTAGAAGGAGAAATGGTAACAGCCCTAAGAAACCTAGGCTTTGACAAAGTATTTGATACAAACTTTGCAGCAGACTTAACCATAATGGAAGAAGCAAACGAATTTGTTCAAAGACTAAATGGAAAAGGGAAGCTCCCAATCCTAACATCCTGCTGTCCAGGCTGGGTAAACTTTATGGAACAACAATTCTCAGACCTAATAGACATACCATCATCATGCAAAAGCCCACACGAAATGTTTGGAGCAATAGCAAAAACATACTATGCAGAAAAAATCGGCAAAAAACAAGAGGATATCAAAGTAGTATCAGTTATGCCATGTATATCCAAAAAATACGAGGCAAAAAGAGATGAACTAGAAAACGAAGGATATTCAGACGTAGACATAGTACTTACAACCAGAGAACTTGGGGCTATGATAAAAGAAGCAGTAATAGACTTTAACAAGCTAGAAAAATCTGACTTTGACAATCCAATGGGAGAGTCCACCGGAGCTGGAGATATATTTGGAACAAGTGGTGGCGTAATAGAAGCAACCATAAGAACAGCCTACGATACCATAACAGGAGAAGAATTAGAAAAAGTAGAATTCGAAGACTTAAGAGGGCTAAAAGGAATAAAACAAGCAAAAGTTGACATAAATGGCAGGGAAATAAAAATAGCAGTAGCAAACGGACTTGGAAACACAAGAAGATTATTAGAAAAATTAAGAGATAAAGAAATAGAATTAGACGCTATAGAAGTAATGGCATGCCCAGGAGGATGTATAGGAGGAGGAGGTCAACCTTACCACAATGGAAAAATATCCATACTAAAAGAAAGATCAAAGGGTCTCTACCAAATAGATGAAAACAAAAAACTAAGAAAATCCTACCAAAACCCATACATTAAAAAACTTTATCAAGAATACTTGGGAGAAGTAGGAAGCGAAAAAGCAAAAGAATTACTACACACAAGCTACAAGGCTAGGCCTAAGTTGTAAGAAAATCGGCTGTTGCACAAGTATGATTGTTCATAATTTTGCAACAGCTTTTTTGTATTTAATTATATTAGAGGCTATTTAATCGGGTAAATTATATATAAAATATTAATTAAAGGATAATAAATGTTTGAAAATACATACGCTCACATAGATCAAAATAATAGTAATAGGAAACAGGAACTTTTTGACCATTTGATTAACACAGCTTTTGATTCTAAGAATATGGGCAAAGAAATAGGAATAGAAAATATATCTTTTATAGTTGGATTATTTCATGATATAGGAAAAATAAGGAAGGAATTTCAAGAAAAGATAAAAAATAATTCAAATAAGCATGTGGATCATTCAAGCTTAGGTGGAAT
The DNA here is from genome assembly GCF_000321005.1 of Anaerococcus senegalensis JC48. Lineage (GTDB taxonomy): Bacteria > Bacillota > Clostridia > Tissierellales > Peptoniphilaceae > Anaerococcus > Anaerococcus senegalensis. The sequence continues at coordinate 75,072 of NZ_HE578909.1, read as the reverse complement.
TTTTATACATATGTTAGTAAAAAAACTAAAAAAAGAGATAGAATTTTCTAGTCTATTAAAAGATGAGGATATGAATTATCAATTTAATGATTTTTGTAATATTATTATTTATTCAATTTTATCTCACCACGGCCAATATAATATGGTTAGAAAAAATAAAGAAAATAATTACGTATTCACATCCATTGATAGAATGGTAAACTTAGAAGAAAGTTATGGTTTATACCAAGATTTATATGAAAAGGTAAATAAATATTTATTAGAAGAAAAAATAGATATTTGTGAAATATTTAAAAAAGCTTTTTTTGAATATGATTGCATAATTAAAAAATTAAACGAATTTTCAGCTAGCATTAAAGACCAAGAAAATTCATATAGGGCAATCCAATTTTATAATTCTATGCTTACTAGACTAATTTTGTCTATTTTAAAATCTGCTGACGTGAAAGATACTATCAATTCTTACGAAAAAATAATAGAAGATGAGAAATATGATGAGAATAAAAAAGTGATACATTCTTTTGTTGAGAATATAGACAAAAAATATAAATCTTTTTCTAAGAAAAAATCACCTATAAATTTAGCTAGAAATGATATATCAAATCAAATTTTAAAAAGATCTATTGAAGACGGTAGCGGCATATATAAGATGGATTTGCCAACGGGGTCTGGAAAAACACTCTTGTCCTTGAGGTATGGAGTAAATCAATTAAAATTTAAGGATAAAAAAAGATTTTTTTATATAACTTCTTATCTTTCAGTTCTTGAGCAAAATGCTAAGGTCATGAAAGATATTTTAGGAAATGATGCTTATATTTTAGAGCATCATTCTAATGTAATTAATGATGAAAATGAAGGCGATTCTTCAGAAAACAATGATGAAAATGGTGATAGTTTTTATCAAATGAAAAGACAATATTTACTAGATGATTGGACAAAACCAATTGTTTTGACGACTATGGTTCAATTTTACAATACCCTTTTTAAAGGTAAGTCTTCAAATATAAGAAGGTTTAAATCGATGATAAACTCTGTAATTATACTAGATGAATTACAGTCGCTTCCAGTAGATGTCTTATATCCAACAAATTTAATCCTTAATTTTATGAAGGTAGTGATGAAAGCGAATATAATTTTATCGACAGCAACCCAACCTACTTTTGATTATAATAACCTGGTTTACAAATTGAACTATGGAGATTTTGAAGAAAAAAATGTAGATTTAGTAAACTTAAGTAAGGATAAAGAAGAGGTATTTAAGAGAACTAAAGTTAAAATTTATAGTAATGGAAAGGAATCTAATCTTGAAGATTTAAAAAAACTAATTATAGAAAACTCCAACAAATCAGTTTTGACTATACTAAACACAAAAAAAGCTGTAAAAAACACTTATGAATCATTAAAAAATATTATAGATGAAGATAAATTGTATTATTTGACAACAAATTTGCATTCAGTAGATAGGCTTAGAATTATAGAGAAAATAAAGAATAAATTAAAAAATGATGAAAATATCGTAGTAATAAGTACCCAGCTAATAGAGGCAGGAGTTGATGTAGATTTTGAGATAGTCATAAGATCTTTTACAGGTATTGACTCAATAATTCAATCAATGGGTAGGTGCAACAGAGAAGGTAAAAGAAAAATTGGGATAGTATATCTTATAAATTTATCAAGACAAATTGAAAATTTAGACCATATCATTAGCTTAAAAGAAAGAAAATTTGCTGGAAAATACGCATTAGATCGACTGGCAAATAATCAAGAAATAAATGATATAGTAGAATTATATTTTAATAAACTTTATGAAAATTTACCTTACCAAAGGTTGTGTTTTAAAATAAAAAATAGTAATTTAATTGAATTATTGTCGACAAATATAGAAATGATAAATAATATAAATAAAATTGAAGAAAAGTATCTAGAATATTTTAATAATATAAATATTGATATGTATCAGAGTTTTAAAGAAGTCTATGATAATTTTAATTTGATAGATGAAAATCAAAACATAGCAATTGTAGAATGTGAAGATACAAAAGAATATATAAGTAAATTAAGGAATTTAGAAAGTGAATTTTATCAAAGTTATAATATAAATATTTTAAAGGATATAAAAATAATAATTAGAAAATTAAATCCATATAGTGTTAATATTAATAACTCAAATCTAAAATCATGTGAAAAAATAATGGATGGAAGAGTTTATATTTTAGAAGAAGAATTTTACAATAAAAAAACAGGAGTAGAATTTGAAAATTCAGATATATTTATAATTTAAAAGGAGCACATATTTTGCTCCTTACACAAATAAAAACATTTTTCAATCCACAGAGCTTACTCTGATATATAAATTATACCAGAAAATATTGAATTTGATTTTATTTTCAAAATATAATACACTAATAATAACATGAAGATGAAAGGAGGAGAAATGGAAAAATCAAAATATTTTTATGCCAAAGTTTATGGCCCCAGAGCCTTGTGGACGAGTCCAGAATCAAAAGGAGGAGGTGAGAAGCTTACATATCAAGTTCCTACTAGAGAAGCTTTAAGAGGAATAATAGATGCAAATTATTTTAAACCAACAATAAAAAATGAAATTGATGAGATTAGGATTATGAAAAAAATCGAAACTTACTCAGTTGGAACAAGGCTATTAATAAACGGAAATTCTTCAGATCTAAGTAATTATACCTATTTAACAGATGTTTGTTATTATGTAAAATTTCATTTTGAATGGAATTATAATAGGGAAGATTTAAAAAATGATAGAAATATGAGAAAGCATGAAGAAATAACTGAAAGATCCTTAAAAAGAGGTGGAAGAAGACCTATATTTTTGGGAGTAAGTGAATGTATGGGATATATAGAAAAATTAAATAAAAATGAATATGAAAACGATATCGGTTACTATGATGAAACTAACTTATCTTTCGGTCTTATGTTTAATGGTTTTATATATCCCAATGAAAATAAAGAGAAACTAAAATCTACATTTACTCATATAGAGATGAAAGAAGGGAGAATTAGTTTTATAAAAGCGGAAGAATGTAAAATTATTAATGAGTTGAATGGGTACAACTTTAAAATCTCAAACAAAATAAAAAGTGTAGATGAGGAATTAAGTGAATATGGGAGAAAAATATGAGCCTACTTCAAGCACTTTATAATTCATATGAATATGCAAAAAATAATAATATGATTGATAAGTATGATTCTAATGACGTAATTCTTCCTTTATACCACGATAATAAAAAGTCTAATGGTAAAAACATAGTTTCTTTGAAAATTAATAAAGATTCTAACCTTGTTGATGCATATTTTTTGAACAAGGATGATAATATAATATTTCCAGTAACTGAGGATTCTGTTGCTAGGTCAAGTGGAGCTAGTCCACATCCTTTAGTAGACAATGGATCATATTTATTTGATATAGGTTCAAAGAAAAATGTTGCATATATGAATCAGTTGAAAGATTGGCTAGATTATAGTGGTGATGATTTTTTAAACATAGTTTATAAATTCTTATCTAATTCAAAATCATTTTTAGAAATTATAGATAATTTATATGTAGATTATGAAATTAAAGGAAATTTAACAATAAGTATAGATGATCCGAATAGTAAAAATAACAATAAAAAGGATATAGATTTTTCTAAAATTTTTTTCACTTTTACTATAGAAGATTATGATGGACTTAAAGACATGTCTTTAAATAAAAATCATAAATTACACGAAATATATTTACAATACATTAATCATTTAAATAAAAAAGATTCTCAAAGAGAAAAAATAATTTGTAATATAAGTGGGAAAGAAGATTATTTGTGTACAAAGCATAGACCTTTAATGGCTACAGCTAGGTTAATATCACAAATCACGGCAAATAATGAAAATTTTTATGGTAGATTTAAAAGTCCAGATGAAACTATTAAAATAGGTGCAAATACTAGTCAAGAAATTCATCTTATGGCAAAGTATCTTTTATCATCAGAAAATACTAGCGTGTGGCTAGGAGATAATACATATTTAGTAAATTGGTTTTCAGATGATATAAAAAATGAGACTTGTATAAATTTGAATTCGAGAATTTATAAGATTAGAAATAATATTTCAAACACAATAGGTGGAGAGAAAAATAAAGAAGTTGGAGAATCATTTTTAAAAGGAAAGATTTTATTTTCGGATGATTCAAAGTATTATGTTGGAATTTTTGATAAAATTAGCAATGGAAGAACAGCAGCAAAATATTTTAAAGAGTTAGATGTTTCAATTTTAAAAGAAAATCTTCAAAAATGGCAAAATAAATATTTTTGGTATGGATTTAATAAAAAAATAAATGATGAAATAATATATACTCCAAGTCCTTATACTATTACACTTGTATCATACGGAGTTGAAAGAAGTGGAAAGATATCGCTTGATAATAAAAAAATTTTGAGAAGTCAAATGCAAAATATCATATCTTGTATCATTGAAGGTAAAGATATAGGTGATAATATTGTAAAATCTTTAGAAAAAAATATAAAATCAAGAATTAAGTATAAAGATACTTGGAATACAGTAAAAAATACTTCTTTGTCAATTTTAAGATATAAATGGGGGATTAAAGATAATATGTTAGATAAAGAAAATTTGGATAGGTCTTACCTTTATGGTAGATTGTTAGCTTTATACGAAAGAGTTGAAAAATTATGTTTTGAGACTAAAGATAAAGATAATCAGATTACTAGAATAACAAATGCAGAAAAATATTGGACAAGCTTTATAAATAATCCAGTTACAATTAATTTAAGATTAAGAGATGCTATAAAGCCATATGAAAGAAAATTAGCTGCAAATGAAAATAAAAAAAGAATATACTTTAAAATAAAAAATCAAATTAACGAAGTAACAAATCTTATCGCTGATAATTATGATTATAGAAAAGAAGAAAATAGAAAAGCATTAAGTTCAGGATTTATATTTGGATATGAAGGACAAATTCAAGATATATTTACAAAAAAAGATAATAAGGAGCAAATAGATGATTAATAACAAAATAGATTTCATATTTACAATAAAAGTGGAAGGTGCAAATCCTAATGGAGATCCTTTGGCTGGAAATATGCCTAGAATCGATACAAATGGTTTTGGAGAAATAAGCGATGTATGTATAAAAAGAAAAATCAGAAATAGAATGCAAGATATGGGTCATGAAATATTTGTGAAATCTGATTATAGAAGTGATGATGGTTTCAATTCATTAGAATCTAGGTTTTTATCTAAATTTGATAAAAAAGATAAAAAATCTACAAATAGAGAAATAGAAGAAAAAGCATGTCAATATTGGCTTGATGTAAGATCATTTGGACAAGTTATAACCTATATGGAAAATAGAGCTATGGGAATTAGGGGTCCAGTATCAATTTCAATCGCAAAGTCTATAGATACAGTTGATATAACAACTATGCAAATAACTAAAAGTGTAAATGGAAAAGAAGAAAAAAGTGGAAAAAGAAGCTCCGATACTATAGGATCAAAAAGTTATGTAGACTATGGAATATATGTGGTCAATGGAAGTGTAAATGCATATTTTGCTGAAAAAACTGGATTTGATGAAAAAGACTTAGAAGTTTTGAAAGAAGCTATAAGAACCTTATTTATAAACGATATTTCATCAGCAAGACCAGATGGATCAATGGAAGTTAAAGATATTTACTGGATAAAACATAATTCTAAAATAGGAAATGTATCAAGTGGTAAATTAAAAGATTTATTGATTTACGATATAAGCGATGAAATAAAATTGAAAAGAAGTTATAAGGAATATAATATTAGACTTGATGATGAAAAACTTAAAGAATATGAAGAATTAGGTATAGAAGTAGAACATTTTTCAGGATTATAAATGTATGGTATAGATGATTATTTAATGTTAAGTGGCATCCAACACTTCTTATTTTGTAAAAGACAATGGGCTTTGATTCATATTGAAAATTTATGGGAAGAAAATATATACACAAGTGAAGGGGAAATTCTTCATTCAAAGGCTGACAAACCATTCATAAAAGAAAAAAGAAAAAATAAAATAATATCAAGAGCTATGCCAATAAGTTCAAAAACTTTAGGTTTAAGTGGTATTTTAGATGTTATAGAATTTGAAAAATCAGAAGATGGTATAAGTATAAAAGGGAAAAATGGCAAGTGGAAAGCAACTATAATTGAGTATAAAAGAGGAAAAAAGAAAAAATACTCCTATGACGATTGTCAACTTATGGCAGAGGCTATTTGTTTAGAAGAAGAATTTGGCGTAAATCTAGAATATGGATACATTTATTATGGAAAAACCGATACTAGAGAAAAGATAATTTTTGAAGATAAATTAAGAAAGCTGACCATAGAAACTGCAAAACTTATGCACCAATACTACAATAAAAAAATCATTCCTAAAGCTGAATTTTATAGAAAATGTAAATTATGCTCACTATATGAAGTATGTAATCCAAGGCTTACAAAAAAACCTAAAAGCATTCACAATTATTTGTATGGAGAAGATTTATGAAAAAACTATTAAATACTTTGTATATAACAAATCCAGATGCTTATTTAAAAAGAGAAGGAGAAAATATACTTATATTTATAGATGGAAGATGTATAAAAAGATATCCTATCCATATCTTAAGTCAAATTATTTGTTTTAATTATATGGGTGTTAGTCCTTCTCTAATGAAGCTTTGCATGAAATCAAATGTAAGTATAAGTTTTTATGATCCGCATGGAAATTTTTGCGGAAGAGTTGTTGGCAAAAGTTATGGAAATATCTATACTAGAAAAAAACAATACAAAATCAGTGAAAGTGATAAATCTTTGGATTTTTCAAAAAATATAATTTATGCAAAGGCATATAATTCTAGAAAATTATTAATCAGAGGAAAACTAGATCATAAAGATAAAATAAACTTAGAGAAAATGGAAAAAGCAATATATAGAATAAAAAACTTAATGCTAGAAATTCCAAGATCAAAATCTAAAGATGAACTTAGAGGAATAGAGGGGAAAATCGCATCGGAATATTTTTCTGTATTCGATGAACTTATTGTAAAACAAAGAGAAGATTTTTATTTTAATGGAAGAAACAAAAGACCTCCACTTGACAGGGTTAATGCCTTATTGTCGTTTATGTATAGCATTTTAGCAAATAATATAGCTCAAGCATTAGAAGGGGTGGGGATAGATTCATATGCAGGATTTTTTCATACCGATAGACCGGGAAGAGTTAGTATGGCATTAGACATTATTGAGGAAATGAGAGCTCCAATAGTAGATAAATTTGTCCTCAGTCTTATAAATTTAAATAGACTAGATAAAAACAAGTTTGAAGTAAAAGAAAATAATGCCACCCTATTAAATGATAAAGGTAGAAATATAGTTTTAAATTACTGGAACGATAAGTGCCACGAAGAAATATATCATCCCTTTATTGAAGAAAAAATACCAATAGGACTTTTACCACATATCCAAGCACAGCTTTTAAATAGCTATTTAAGAGAAGATATAGAATCCTATCCACCATATCTAAGGAAGTGATAAATGCAAGTATTAATCACCTATGATGTAAAGACATCAAGTAAAACAGGAAATAAAAGATTGAGGCAAGTAGCAAAAATATGCACGAATTATGGACAAAGAGTACAAAATTCGGTTTTTGAATTGAATATATATCCTTCGGATTTAGTTAAAATAAAATCTCAATTAAAAAAAGTTATAGATTTAGAAGAGGATAGCATAAGAATATATAATTTAGGGAAAAATTGGGAGAGAAGGGTAGAATCATTAGGTAAAGATGAAACATACAACCCTGAAAAAGATTTATTAATTATTTGAGATACCTGTTTGAACATATAATAAGTTCACCTATCTCATATATTTGATAAAAATTAGATAAAAATTCGTAAAAATATAAGTATAATCTTAAAAAAAAGTCTTGCAAAGACTCAAAATTTGCAGTCACTCCCTTCGCGGGAGTGTGGATTGAAATATAGGCTAAAGGTTGATAGGCATTGGAAGTCTACTACAAGGTCACTCCCTTCGCGGGAGTGTGGATTGAAATAAAATCAATATTCTTTGCCTGCACTTTATATCGATCAAGTCACTCCCTTCGCGGGAGTGTGGATTGAAATTATGTGGTCTGCTGTAGTAAGTAAAACAAGACAAGCGTCACTCCCTTCGCGGGAGTGTGGATTGAAATAGCGTCTTTTTTGCATAAAAAATGGGCGTGTTGCAGTCACTCCCTTCGCGGGAGTGTGGATTGAAATAGTATCTAAATTAAATCCATTAATAATAGTTTGAGTCACTCCCTTCGCGGGAGTGTGGATTGAAATGATTTATATTAAGTCCTAAAATACTTGCTTGACGGTCACTCCCTTCGCGGGAGTGTGGATTGAAATTAATTAGGAAATGAATTAGATCCTATACTTGAAGATTTAAGTCACTCCCTTCGCGGGAGTGTGGATTGAAATTAATACTGCCATAATTTCCTCCTAATTAAATAATTGTCACTCCCTTCGCGGGAGTGTGGATTGAAATGATAACTTCCATCGACACTCCTACAATTATTATGACGTCACTCCCTTCGCGGGAGTGTGGATTGAAATATGTTTTCCTGTACGTTTTGATAATTAAAAATTTTTGAGTCACTCCCTTCGCGGGAGTGTGGATTGAAATTTAAAACTGACCTATTTTTAGCTGTTGATATAAAACCAGTCACTCCCTTCGCGGGAGTGTGGATTGAAATCAATCTTGTCCAGTCTTGGTCTGTTTTTTGTTCTAAAGGTCACTCCCTTCGCGGGAGTGTGGATTGAAATTTCAGCCAGCGATTTATTACCGGCATATACAATCCTTTGGTCACTCCCTTCGCGGGAGTGTGGATTGAAATCTTGTAAAATATTGGTGTTTGCTTGGTATTTTTTAAGTCACTCCCTTCGCGGGAGTGTGGATTGAAATTCGCTTACTTTCACACTACCATTATACATCCTATTTCGTCACTCCCTTCGCGGGAGTGTGGATTGAAATTGTTATTTTTAGATCGTGTGTTAAATTTCCTATTAGTCACTCCCTTCGCGGGAGTGTGGATTGAAATTCCCCAAACATCTTCTGGGAAATTTAAAATAAAAGTTGTCACTCCCTTCGCGGGAGTGTGGATTGAAATGATTGTGCCAGTAAGCTCGCTAAAGACCTCCATATGTCACTCCCTTCGCGGGAGTGTGGATTGAAATAATACATATCATGTTATTAATCAATTTAATTATGTCACTCCCTTCGCGGGAGTGTGGATTGAAATTCTATGGATTGAGGAAGCTTACGAGATAATGGACGAAGGTCACTCCCTTCGCGGGAGTGTGGATTGAAATTTTAAAATCGCCAACGATTGTTTTTATACTTATCAAGTCACTCCCTTCGCGGGAGTGTGGATTGAAATCTTAAAAGTTTTACTGTCAATAGCAATTACTTTCGGTCACTCCCTTCGTGGGAGTGTGGATTGAAATTTTACTAATTGTTTGCATATAAGCACGTCTTTTTGGTCACTCCCTTCGCGGGAGTGTGGATTGAAATGGTATTTAGAGGAGAAATAAGCCCATCAAAAATTATGTCACTCTCTTTGCGGGAGTGTATATTGAAATCGAAATCTTTGTCTTTAGGTGAAATTTTGGATTAGCTTACTCATTTCATGAGATTAGTTATTTAAGTTGTTCTAGTATTAGAAAATATAAAAATATAAGATTAGTTTGAATCTTAAATTTTTGATATTAATGTAATTATAAGAAAGGGGTATTATGGAATTTATTGAACTTGTTAAGAATCGTTTTTCTTGTAAAAATTTTTCTGATAAGAAGGTAGAAGATGAGAAGCTTGATCTTATTCTTGAGGCTGGGAGGTTTGCTCCTACTGCTAAGAATAAGCAAATTCAAAGAATTTATGTTTGTAAGTCTGATGAGGCGCTTTTAAAGGTCGATGATTTAACTCCGTGTAGGTACAAGGCTCCTCTTGTTCTTCTTGTGGCCTATGATGAGAGTGAGGCTTTTGTTTATCCTGGTGGAAAATATAATTCTGGGGCTGAGGATGCTTCTATTGTTGCAAGTCATATGATTTTGGCTGCAGCAAGTCTTGGAGTTGATTCTTGTTGGGTTAATTTTTTTGATCCTGATAAGGCGAGTGAGAAATTTTCTTTGCCTGAAAATGAAAAAGTCCTTGCCATGATTGATTTGGGTTATGCAAATGATGGGGTAAAGCCTTTGGAAAAACATTTTAAGAAAAAAGATCTTGATGAAACTGTTAAGTTTATTTAATTTTTTATTTGAAGATGTAGGATTTGTATCCTATGTCTTTTTTTATATGTTATTATATAGGTGTTTAGACCATATTTTGATTTTTGAAATTTTAATATAATAAATATTTTGGGTGTATTTTTATTTTAAAAAAGTTAGGAGAAATAATGAAAAGAATAAAGATGGTATTTTTTGATATTGATGGGACTATGATTTCTTTGGATAAGGAGGGGATTTCTGAAAAAACTGCTCTTTCTTTGAGAAAACTTAAGGAAAATGGGATAAAAATTTGTGTGGCAACGGGCAGGTCTCCTATTCAACTTCCTGATTTTTCTGGAATTTCCTTTGATGCTTATTTGAGTTTTAATGGGTCTTTGATTTTTAATGATAAGGAAGATATTTTTAAAAATCCTCTTTCTAAGGATGATATTTTCACCTTGATGGAAAATGCTAAGGCCATGGATAAGCCGATGGCAATTGCTACTAGGGATCTTTATGCCTGCAATGGGACAAATTTTGATTTAAAGGAGTATTTTTCTTTTGGTGGCAGTCAGCCTAAAGTTTATGATGAATTTGAAGATATTATTGAAAATGATGATATTTTTCAAGCGATTTTGCCTATTAGGGAAAATGAATATGAGAGGGCAATGGAAAATATTTCTTCTACAAAAATTGCAGCTTGGTGGGATAGGGCTGTTGATTTGATTCCCAAAAATGGCGGCAAGGGCAAGGGAGTTGAGGAGATTTTATCTTATTATAATATTAAAAAGGATGAGTGCCTTGCTTTTGGTGATGGCAATAATGATTTGGAGATGTTTGAGGCTGTTGGATATGGAATTTGTATGGAAAATGGGTCAAGAGATTTGAAAAAAGTTTCCTACGATATTTGTAAAAGCGTTGATGATGATGGGATTTATTATTATTTGAAAGATAAGGGGATAATTTAGAATTTTTAAAAGCCTTGATAGAAATTATCAAGGCTTTTATATTATCTTTTATTTTAATACAAATTCCATTACAACTGGATTGTGGTCGGAGTATTGGAAATTTTCTTTTGTTTGGGTTTTTATGGTTTTTATCTTGATATTATCTGTTGCCAAAAATCCATCTATAGTTGAAAGGTAGGCATTTTTTCCTGTGTAGGGTTTGTCATTTACTACAGATGTTTTTCCATTTTTGTCATAGTAAAGTTTTATATTTTTTGTCAACATTTCTTTTGGGAAGGGACTTGGGTTCCAAATTCCTTCTGGGAGTTTTTTGAATTTTCCTGAAAGTTCTTGGTTAAAATCTCCTCCAACGATAAGGTAATTTCCTTTTTTATATTCCTTGTTTATAAAATCTATTATTTCTTTTGTTTGGGCAACTCTTCCCTTATTTCCTGATTCGTAGGCATCAAGGTGAACATTTACTATTACAAGTTTCTTGTCCGAGTTTTTGATATCAATATAGGATGGATTAAAGGCTCTTTTTAAGTTTACAAGTCTTGTTGGAAATTTGTGGGGGATTTCTTGTTGGTATCTTTTCGATTTTTTTATTTCAAAAGCAGTTTGAGTCATTATGCCCGATTGGACTTTTCCCATTGGTGGGATTGGGTAGGGGATAAAATCTGTTTTAAAGTTTAGGGCAAAAGTTGATGATCCCAAGAGATTTTCCCTTAATTTTTCCACTTGATTTATGTGAAAAGACCTTTTAGAATCATAGTCTACTTCTTGAAATAATTTTATATCAGCATCTATATTTTTGCTGGTAGAAATTATATGGTCGATTGATTTTTCTACGTGATTTTTATTTATGGGAAAAACCATTTGACCCCCATCCATAAAAAAGTCCGTATCCTTATCAAGGCCTCCATAGCCTATATTCCAAGTCATAGCCCTATAATTTTTGCCAATTTCAGGAATATCTTCTCCCTTACCATATACTTTTACATCCTCAATTTTTTCTGGCCTATATTCTCTAATCCAAAGATAGGATAAAAGAATCAAAAATCCTAATAAAAAAACTCCTATTAGGATTAGGAAAATTTTCAAAATTTTTTTCATACACACCTCTTTTTTGAACAAATTGTTCAAATTTTTATTATTAGTATAATATAAATACCCAATTTGAAGTATTTGAAAGGAATAATATGAAAAAAGAATTTTTGAAAAAATATTTAAAAGAGACAGGCCTTGGTCTAAAAGATATGCTAAGGGCTCTTTTAATTTCATCGATAATAAATTTTGTAGTTTTGGCTATTGGACTTGGGATTTTGAAAATAAAATATTTTATTTTAATCGCCATTTTAATAGCTTTTGTGGACCTACTTCCAGTTTTAGGAGCGGGCATGGTTATGATTCCCTGGGCTATTATAGAAATTTTTATGGGAAATATGAAACTTGGCTTCTCTCTTGGGATTTTATTTGCCCTAACCTTTATAATCAAACAAATTATAGAGCCAATAATTTTGGGAAGAACAATCGGTCTTAATCCATTTTTGACAATTTTAATAACCATAGCTTTTATGATTTTCCTATCTCCGGGCCTTGGAGCTCTTGTAGGGCCAATAGTTTCAATGATGATTGGAACTTTTTTGGAAGTTAGGAAGGCTTTTGAATTTGAAAAAAATCAAGATGAAAAAATAGAAGATAAAAAATCTTAATCTATAAATCCTCATGAAAATTTAGAATTAAATTTTTTCTATCTTTTTGCATGAGGATTTTAATTTTACATATTATTTTGTATTTTAGAATTCTAATTTTCAATAATTATAGAAAATATTCGTAAAAATTTCAAAAAAGATTTGACAAAATTTCAAAAAGAGTAAAGTCATGGAGAATCACAGAGAGTAGGCGGTTGGTGGAAACCTACATTTAAAATGAGCTTGAAAATCCTTTTTCTTATGTTAATCTGAACTTAAAGTAAGATTTGCCGCCGTGGTTGGCGTTATCGTAACCCTGCATTGTTAGATGTTTGAGAGCTTATTTTTATACAAAAAAATAAGAAAAAAGGTGGTACCGCGATAATTCGTCCTTTGTCATTAGACAAGGGACTTTTTTTATTGGGTTTTTTAAAAGGGGTAAGTTAGTTTTACAAATGTGTTAGAAATTTTAGAAAGGAATAGCTTTTATGAAAATACGAGGGGCAGAAATAATAGTAAAAACCTTGATTGATGAAGGTGTTGATACAATTTTTGGCTACCCTGGTGGCTCTGTTATCCAAGTTTTTGATGCTCTTTACGATTATAAAGATAAGTTAAAACTTGTAAGGACAAGTCACGAGCAAGGGGCAGCCCACGCAGCTGATGGCTATGCTAGATCGACTGGAAAAGTTGGCCTAGTTTTGGCTACATCAGGACCTGAAGCTACAAATATTGTAACAAGAATTGCAACAGCTTTTATGGATTCAATTCCCCTGGTTTGTATAACAGGAAATGCTGGAAGAAAACTTTTGGGCAAGGATTCTTTCCAAGAAATTGACATAATGGGAATAACAATGCCAATTACCAAGCATAATTTTATAGTAAGGGATGTAAAATTTCTCCAAGATACTATAAGAAGGGCCTTTATGATTGCAAATTCTGGAAGAAAGGGACCAGTTTTGATTGATATCCCAAGCGATATCATGGCAGAGCTTTGTAACTATGAAAAAAAGGAAAGTTTGAAAGAAGAAAAAAAAGAGCTAGTCAATGAAGATGAGATTTTAGAAATTGCAAAGTGTATAAATTCTTCAAAAAAACCAATCATTTATTCAGGTGGTGGAGTTACTGCATCAGAAAGTTTCAAGGAATTGAGAAAATTAATCAAGCTTTCAAATATTCCTGCCTGTAACACAATTATGGGAATTGGAGTTTTGGGATATGAGGATGAATTAAATCTTGGCATGCTTGGAATACATGGGAAATATTCCACCAACAATGCCATTAATGAATGTGATTTGTTGATAGCTTGTGGAGTTAGGTTTTCTGACAGGGTTGCCCTAAATACCAAAAAATTTGCAAAAAATGCAAAAATAATCCATATCGACATTGATAAGTCAGAAATTGATAAAAATATTTATGCAGACTATAAACTTGTGGGAGATGTTAAGGAAGTTTTGAATGCTCTTTTACCAAAAATTGAAAAAAAAGAAAGACGTGACTGGCTTGATTATATAAATTAGCTTAGAAAAGAAGATTATAGGCCGGAAGATAGTGAGTATAAGATAAAACCCCACCAAGTTATAAAATATATTTCCAAAACTTTAGGAGAAGATATGATTTTTGTAACAGATGTTGGCCAGCACCAAATGTGGACAGCCCAATATTGTGGAAGAACAAAACCAAGGTCTTTTTTGACAAGTGGTGGACTTGGAACTATGGGATTTGGTTATGGGGCAGCCATGGGAGCTAAAGTTGGAAATCCTGATAGAAATGTTGTTTTGATAACGGGAGATGGGTCTTTTAATATGAATTTCAATGAAATTATTACAGCAGTAAATAACAATATAAAAGTTATAACCGTTGTTATGAACAATAAGACTTTGGGCATGGTAAGACAATGGCAACATCTTTTATATAATGACAGGTTTTCGGGAACTAATATGGAGGAAAATATTGACTACATAAAGCTTTCAAAATCCTTAGGAGCTTGTGATTTTTCATACTAGAATCCTTAACATTTTTCACCAGCCAATGTCTCTCTAAAAATTCATCTAGCTTACTTTTCCACATCATAGCTTTATAATTTTGTAATACTATAGATTTATGAAAAATCAAGCATTTATTTTTAAAATTATGCAAAAATTAAGTAAAATATTCTTAATAAAATTGTTTTAAAAATTTGAAACAGTATAGTTTAGAAAAATTGAGAATTTGAAAAGAAAAAAATGGAGAAGTAATGGAAAAAGTAAAAATAATAGCAGATTCAGGGTGCAATATAGACCTTGAAATGGCAAAAGAATACGATATATCAATTCTTCCTTTTAAAATAAATTTCAAAGACAAGTCCTATACAGACCTTTACGAATTAAGTAGGGAAGAATTCTTAAAAAAATACAAAGAAAGTAAGGAAAGAGTAACAACATCAACGCCAGGACCGGGAGAATTTTTAAACTTACTAGAAAATGAATACCAAAAAGGCTATAGGAATTTTCTGGTTTTTTCGATAAGTAAAAAATTTTCAGGAATGAACCAAATGATGGAACTTATGAAAGATGAGTTTCTAGAAAAAAGAAAAGATGCGAAAGTTAAAGTAATAGACTCATATACAGCAACAATTGCAGCGATTTATCCAGTAATAAAAGCCTCAGAATATGCAAAAAATGGTCTAGGACTTGATGAAATCTACAAAAAAAGCCTAGATAACCTAAAATATGCAAATGTAACAGGAGTTGTAAAAAACCTAGATGCCTTGCAAAGAGGGGGAAGACTGCCCAAAACCCTAGTTAAACTTGCAAATTTAATTTCATTTTCACCTGTCTTGTGCATAGAAGATGGGGAAATAAAATTAAGAAAAAAAGTGACAGGGAAAAAGAAATCTTACAAGGAATTAATAAAATACATACAAAAATTATGTAAAAAATACGACTCCTACCA
Organism: Anaerococcus senegalensis JC48; assembly: GCF_000321005.1. Taxonomy (GTDB): domain Bacteria; phylum Bacillota; class Clostridia; order Tissierellales; family Peptoniphilaceae; genus Anaerococcus; species Anaerococcus senegalensis. The sequence continues at coordinate 59,208 of NZ_HE578909.1, read as the reverse complement.
AATAATAATAGGCGGGGCAGACAGTGAAGATGAAATAGAAATATTAAAAGAAGGACTAGAAAAAGAAATTAAAAAAGCCCTAGACTTTAAAATAATAGACGTAACCCCAGTAATAGGAGTTCACTTGGGAGATGGGGTAGTATTTTGCTCAGTATTTCCAATAAAATAAATTTCTAGCCTATATAAGCTGAAAAAATTTTAAAATGCCAAAAAAATTGAAAAAAAATTGAAATATAAGTAGCTAGTATAGAAAAGTTAGTTTTTAATTTATTTATAAAAAATTAGGCTAAAAACTATCTTAACTGGGTGATTGTGTTTGATATGGCATAAGCATCCTTAAAATTATTACAAAAGCACAGAAAGTTTAAGCTTTTAGGTGAATTTAAAGAGCTATGAAAAAGTTTTGAGATTTCTCGATAATAATTAAGATAAATTGGAATAAAAAGCCTTAGGAGGCTTTTCAGACTGTTGACAAACTAAAAATTTTCTCATTTCGACCGAGTGCAACGGGCGGAGAAATCTCTTGAGATCTCTCCATGCGTTCGTTTCACTCACTTAGTCGAGATGGGTTTTAGCGTAATTTTATTTTTTGAATCATTAATTAATTATTAAACTGACTTTGTCTACGCTCTGAAAAGCTTTAGGAGGCTTTTTTTATCTTATTTAAATGGGAAATTATTAAATGGTTTTATACAAGAAGTAAATTTTCACTAAGACCTCTTTTCTTTTATTTTAAAAATAAAAAAAATTTTATAAAGTAATTTTTTAATTGAAAGATTATGATAAAAAATTGTAATAAACATAAAATACAATAAAGGCCTTATTTTTTTAAATATTATTAATAAGGCTTATTTTTAAAGGGTAAAGCTATACAAATTTTTCCAAACAAAGAAAAAAACAGAAATTTTTTATAAATATTTGTAAAATTAAAAAAGAAAGCCAATATAATGATATTCACTATCATAAATTGGTTGTATAATCGTAAATGAAGATAGTGATAATTTTTATCATTGTTTTTTACATAAACTATTATTAACTCAAATATAATAATTGCCCAGTTTAGCTTAAGCTGGTTTTCTTTTTTTGAGAGATTGTTGATATTGAATATTATTATAAAAAAATCACATTTATAAGCCATTAATTCAAATTTGTTATAGTAATAGTCGAACTAATTAATTATAGAAAGAAGGAACAGATGCCAATTACCTTATTAAATAATGGACAAGAAGCAGAAGTTATAAAAATCAAAGGAGATGATGAGATAAAAACTCACTTATCAAATCTAGGTTTTGTAAAGGGAAAGACAATTAAATTATTTTTCTTTGATGGAGTAAATTATATTATTATGGTTGATAATAGTAAATATGCACTAAACAAAGATTTAGCTAAGAGAATATATGTTAAGGAGATAAATTAATGAAATCTTTAAAAGATGTAGCAGTAGGAGAAAGTGCTGTTATTAAAAAAATTAAAGGAGATGGAGCTACCATAAGAAGAATTATGGATATGGGGATTACAAAAAAAACTGAGATTTATGTAAGAAAAATTGCCCCATTAGGAGATCCTATCCAAGTTAATTTACGTGGTTATGAATTGACTCTTAGAAAAGAAGATGCAAAAAACATAATAGTGGAGGAATAGATGACTTATACGGTTGCTTTAGCTGGTAACCCTAATTCAGGAAAAACCACTCTTTTTAATGAACTTACAGGTTCAAGCCAAAGAGTAGGAAACTGGCCAGGAGTTACAGTTGATAAAAAAGAAGGAAAATTAAAAGGACACAAGGATATTATTATCCAAGATTTACCAGGAATTTATTCACTTTCCCCTTATACAATGGAAGAAGTTGTTTCAAGAGGATATTTGGTTGACCAAAGACCTGATCTTATTGTAAATCTTGTTGATGGATCAAATCTTATAAGAAACTTATATCTTACAAGCCAATTAATTGAACTTGGAATTCCAACAATTATTGCCTTGAATATGATGGATATAGTTAAATCAAACGGCGATGTTATTGATAAAGATAATCTTTCTAAAATTTTAGATTGTCCTGTTGTAGAAATTGTTGCTAACAAAAAACAAGGTACAAAGGACTTAATAAATGAGATTGTAAAATCAGAAAATAAATTATCTTTACCAAATCCTTTAAAATATTCTGGAGAATTAGAAGAAGCTTTGGAAAAAATTTCTAGTGAAATTTCTGGATCTGTTGATTCTAAACTTGAAAGATATTTGTCAATCAAGGCCTTTGAAAATGATGAAGATATGTTTGAAAATATTTCTTTATCAGCTGATAAGAAAGAAAATATTAATAAGATAAGAGAAGATTTTGAAAAAATAGAAGATGACGTAGCTGAAGGTATTGTAACTACTGAAAGATATGAAGCTCTTGGAGAAGTTGGAGAAAAAGTTCTTAAAAAAGCTCCACCAAAGCTTTCAACAACTGATAAAATCGATAAGATAGTTACAAATAGGATTTTGGGACTTCCAATTTTTGCCCTTGTAATGTTTGTTATTTATTATATAGCAATTTCAACTATAGGAACTGGGGCGACTGATGCCGTAAATGGATTTTTTGAAGATACAATGACACCTGCTGTTGCAGATTTTCTAACAAATATTGGAATCAGTGACGTTTTAGTTAGTCTTGCAACAGACGGAATTATATCAGGAGTTGGTGCAGTATTAGGATTCTTACCACAAATGTTAGTATTATTTGCCCAACTTTCAATTCTTGAAGATATAGGATACATGGCAAGAGTTGCCTTTGTAATGGATAGGGTATTTAGAAGATTTGGACTTTCTGGAAAATCATTTATACCAGTTATGATAGGTACAGGATGTTCAGTTCCTGGAATCCAATCATCAAGAACAATCGAAAATGAAAGAGATAGAAGAATTACAATTATAACTACATCTTTTATGCCATGTTCTGCAAAACTTCCAGTAATAGCTTTAATCGCTGGAGCATTTTTCAAAGAAAACCAAGCTTTGGTGACATTTTCATTTTATATAATTGGAATAGTTTCTGTAATAATTTCTGGAATTATTTTAAAGAAATTTAAAGAATTTGCATCAGATCCAGCTCCATTTGTTATGGAACTTCCACCATATCACGCACCAAGAGTTACTTCAGTTTTAAGAGATATGTTTAATAAAGGAATGGCCTTTGTAAAAAGAGCAGGAACAATAATTTTAGTATCATCAATAATTATTTGGTTCTTATCAAACTTCGACTTCTCATTTAAATTGGTAGAAGCTGAATCAGAAAACTCAATACTTGCAGTTTTGGGTGGATATATAGCAGTTTTATTTAAACCATTAGGATTTGGACAATGGCAATCAGCAGTAGCAACAATTACAGGATTCGTTGCAAAAGAAAATGTAGTTTCAACAATGGGTGTTGTTCTTGGAATTGGAGCAGATCTTGATGAAACAAATAGACAATTAATTACAGCTTTCAACCAAGCCATAGGAACACCAGTTGCTGGATATTCATTCTTACTTTTCAATATGCTTTGTATGCCATGTTTCGCAGCAGTTGGAGCTATAAAAACAGAAATGAACAACAATAGATGGACTTTAATTGCAATAGGATATCAAATGACATATGCCTATGCTATTGCCTTTGTTTTCTATCATTTAGCAAACTTCTTTGTTTATAAAGAATTTTCAATTATGACAATACTTTCTTTAATTGTTTTAGCAGCAATCTTATACTTAATATTTAGACCTGTTAAATATAAAGAAGAAAAGAGAACTTATAAATTAAATTTAGCTAGAAAATAGTAAAAAATAGAAAGGGATGATTTTATGAACTTACAATCATGGATATTTTTGCTAGTAATATTGGGCATTTGCTCTTATATAATCTATACAAGATTTATAAAAGAAGGATCAAATTTTGGATGCAAGGATTGTGCACAAAAAAGTTCTTGTTCATCAACTACTTGCCATAGCAAAAAAGAAAAAACAAAAAAGAAATCATGCCCATATTGTGACTGATTGTTTTTTAAAAGGAGGACTTTTGCAAAAAATAAATTTGCGAGGGTCTTCCTTTTAGAATATAAAATTCTCAAGATTTTTTGTATTTTTGCCTTTAATAACTACAGAAATTTTAACTTTTAAAATATAAAAAATTTTGCTAGAATAATACTGATATAATTTTAAATCATAGGAGGAAGAGATGATTAAAGTAAACAAGAAAATTTTAAGTGCAGGCGCAGGAGTATTAGCAGGAGCAATTGGTGGAAAAATTCTTACATCAAAATTTGCAAAAAAAGCTGCAGTAGCTACAGTTCAACAAGGACTAAAGGCTAAGGGAGCAGTCGATAAAACTGTAGAAAATATTAAGCTTACAACTGATGATATTGTTGCAGAAGCTAAGGTTAAAAATGAAATTGAAGAAAGACTTGAAGCTGAAGCAAAGGCAAATCTTGATATTGAAAATGTAGCTAAAAAAGAAGCTGAAGAAAAAATTAAAGAAGAAGTAAAGGAAGAGTTAAAAGAAGAAGCTAAAGAGGATTAGGATGAGAGCGTCTATAAAGGCTAGAACCCTCGGTAGATCTAGGTTTTTGTTTGAAGACTATCTTAAAGATTCTAACGTTAATAAATTAAAGTACAAAATCGAAAAAGTTAAAGGTGTAAAATTTTGTCAAATCTCTACAATTTCAAAATCTATTATAATAAATTATGATGAGGATTATATTGGAGAAATAGCAAGATTTATTCTTGACTTTGATCTAAAATCTTTGGATGATTTTGAAATTGATGATGCAGACTTTATCCCACAAGTTGATAAGTCAATTTTTCATATACTAAGAAATGCAGCATACAAGAGGATAATTTTTGGAAAAATTATGCCAATGCCACTTAGGCCATTTTTTACAATTTTAAGGGCTTATCCTTTCGTAAAAGAAGGGTTAAAATCTTTAAAAAATAGAAAAATGGATGTGGCTCTTTTGGATGCGAGTGCAATTTCAGTTTCAATTGTAACAGGTCAATTTGCAGATGCTGCAAGCATTATGGCCCTTTTATCTTTGGGAGAAGAGCTTGAAGATTATACTTTGAAAAAATCAAGGTTAAATTTAAAATCTTCACTAGCCCTAAATATTGATCAAGTTTTAGTAAAAGATGGGGGCAAAAAAGTCTTTAAACACCTAAAAGAAGTTGAAATTGGTGATTTGATTTATGTTTCTATGGGAACAACAATTCCTGTTGATGGAGAAGTTGTTGAAGGTTTTGGTATGGTTAATGAATCTTCATTTACAGGAGAATCCAAGGCTGTAGAAAAAAATGAAAAATCATCTGTTTTTGCAGGAACAGTCCTTGAAGAGGGAGACCTTCTTGTAAGAAGTAAGAAAAAATATGATGATTCTAGATTAAACCATATTATAAAATTGATTGAAGATAGTGAGAAAAATAAATCCTTGGCACAAATAAAGGCTGAGTCTATGGCAGATTCTTTGGTAAAATATTCCTTTATTGGGGCAGGTTTAACATATTTATTAACTCGTAATTTTATAAAAGCAAAATCATTTTTAATGGTTGATTATTCTTGCGCCCTAAAACTTACAATTCCTATAGCTTATATGAAGGCTATAAGCCAAGCAGGAGATGAAAATATCCTTGTAAAGGGTGGAAAATATTTTGAAAGTATAGCAAAGGCAGATACCATTATTTTTGATAAAACTGGAACTTTGACCAAGTCAGAACCTGAAGTTAAAAGAGTAATTTCTTTTGATATTGATGAAGATGAGGCCTTAAGAATTGCTGCTTGTCTTGAAGAACATTTCCCACATTCTATAGCAAGGGCAGTTGTAAAAAAAGCAAAAGAGAAAAATCTTCACCATGAAGAAATGCACTCTAAGCCAGAATATGTAATGGCTCATGGAATAAAATCTACAATTGATGGAAAACCAGCCTTAATTGGAAGCGAACATTTTATTTTGGAAGATGAAAAAATAAAAATAAGCCCTGACCAAGGCGATTTGATTAATTCTTTAAAAGAAGAATATTCACTTTTATTTATGGCCTTTGACAATAAATTGTTGGCAGTCTTATGTGTTGATGATCCAATTAGAAAAGATGCAAAAGAAACTGTTTCAAAGCTTAGAAAATTAGGCTTTACTCATATCGCAATGCTAACAGGAGATAATGAAAATTCTGCAAGAGCTGTAAGCAAGAAACTTGACCTAGACTTTTACAAATCTCAAGTTCTTCCAGAAGATAAGGAAGAATATATCAAAAAAATGAAAGATATGGGAAGAAAAGTAATTATGATAGGAGATGGAGTTAATGATTCAATCGCCCTATCCCAAGCTGATGTAGGAATTTCAATGTCTAAAGGAGCAGACCTTGCAAAAGAAATTTCCGATGTTTCCATAAAAACTGATTCATTAAAAGAATTAGTTGACCTTGTAAAACTTTCAAAAAGTGTAGATAAAAGAGTTAGAAAGGATTATGAAAGAATAATAGCTTTCAATACCCTATTAATCGGACTAGGCTTGGGTTCATTTATAACAAATACCCAATCAGCCCTCTTGCACAATATATCTACAGTTGCAATAGCAAGCGATAATATGAAAAAATACAAATTTTAAAACCAAAGTTTAATACTTTGGTTTTTTCTTTGGGAAAATTTAATATATTGATTTTATAAATAAATTAAATGGATTATTCTAAATGAAATTATCTTAATTATCTCCCTTATCATTATTAAAAATTTAAAGAATGGAAAAAAACTATGAAAAATGTATGGTAGAAATAAGAAAATCGTTTTTTATAAGGAGAAGATATGTTTAATTTTAGAAATGACTATTCTGATATTTGTTATCCAGAAATTTTAGATTATATAAAAGAAAATCTTGACCAAATAAATCCAGGCTATGGGGTTGATGATCACAGCAAAAACGCTGAGAGATTAATCAAAGAAAAATTAGAAGATGAAAATGTAGATATATATTTTATTCACGGAGGAACAGGAGCAAATATTCTTGGAGCAAGTGTAGGAATGATGGCACAAGAATCCATAATTTCTGCAACAAGTGGCCATATCGAAGACCAAGAATCAGGAGCAATCGAGGCTTGTGGAATAAAAATTGAAACAATTCCAACAGATGACGGTAAAATTACAAAAAAATTATTGGAAGAAAAATATAAATCTTTTACCAACGAACACCACACAGTTCCAAGAAAAGTTTATATATCAAACACAACAGAAGTTGGTACTCTTTATAGTAAAAAAGATTTGGAAGAAATTTACGATTTTTGTAAAAAACATGACTTATATTTATTTATGGACGGGGCAAGGCTTGCTCATGCAATTGCAAATGAAAAATCAGATTTGAAATTTAAAGATTTGACCAAACTTTGCGATATATTTTATTTTGGAGGAACCAAAAACGGTCTGATGTTTGGCGAAGCCCTTGTAATTGTAAATGATAATTTGAAGAAAAATTTTAGAAATTTACAAAAACAAAAGGGAGCCATGCTTGCCAAAGGATTTGTAACAGGAATGATGTTTGAAAGGCTCTTCCAAGATGATTTGTATATAAAAGGAGCAAAAAAAGCCTACAAAATGGCAGAAAAATTAGCTCAAGGCTTTGAAGAAAAAGGCTACAAGCTCGCTTATGAATTTGAATCAAACCAAGTTTTCGTAGAAATTTCAAAAGAAGATATAAAAAAATGGGAAGAATTTACCTATTTTGAAGTTGGAGAAAAAAGAGCAGATAAATTCGTAGCAAGATTTGTAACAACTTACAAAAGCCAAGAAAAAGAAATAGAAGAATTTTTAGAAAGGATTTAGTATTATGCATTACACAGGACAAGTTTATAGACCACCACTTGAGGCCTACACACCACTTTTGGAAGTAACTTACGGCTGTTCCCACAACAAGTGTGCCTTTTGTACTATGTATCATATGACAAATTTTGGAATTTCTCCTTTAAAGGATATAGAAAGTGATATTTTAGAAATTTCCATGACCTATCCAAGGCAAATTGAAAGAATTTATTTATTAAATGGAGATCCTTTTGTTCTTTCGACTCAAAAATTGGTAGAAATTGCCGATTTGATCCACAAATATATCCCAGAAGTAAAAACCATAACATCCTACGCGAGTTTTTATAATTTAAAAAATAAAACAAAGGAAGATTTAAAACTCTTAAGAGAAAAAGGCTATAATGAGCTTTGGTTTGGGGTAGAAACGGGAAATCAAAAAGTTTTAGATTGGCTTGATAAGGGAGCTGACCTTGATGATTATAAAAAAGGCATAGAGAAAATGAAATATGCCAATATGACCTACAATGCCATAGTAATGCAAGGAGTTGCAGGAAATGGAAATTCAATAGAAAACGCAAGAGAAACTGCAAAATTTTTAAACCTTTATCCACCAATAGGAATTTTTATAATGAGTACAGACGTCCAAAGAGGGTCAAAATTATATGAAATGAGAGAAGAAGGAGATTTTAAAGAAACAACAAACAGAGAAAATCTAGAAGAACAAATAGAATTATTAAAAAATCTAGAAGTTCCGGGAAATGTCCTCTACTCATCAGGCCACATAGTAAATCTTGTAAAAGTAACATCTCACATGAGAAACAAAGAAAAAATGATAAAAAAATTAGAAGACGTCATAGAAAATCTAGACGAAAAAATCCTAGATTCAAAAAATATTGGCAGGGCTATTTAAACTCTAGGGTTTAATAGCCTCAGACTGTTGACAAACTAAAATCTGCCAGTTTCGACCGAGTAAAACGAACGGAGAAATCTAATGAGATCTCTCCATGCGTTCGTTTCACTCACTTAGTCGAGATGGGTTTTAGCTTAATTCTATTTTTGAATTAGTAAACTGACTTTGTCTATACTCTGGACTATTTAGACTGTATGGTCTAATAGCCTTATTTTTTTTATATCTTTTTCTTCAAATAATCCCAAATCATAGTGGTTGGTTATTATTATTTTTTTGCCATTTTTGTTTAAATCTTTGATTAAATTTGCTATGTATTTTGCTTTTTCTTTATCAAGTTCATTAAAGGGTTCATCTAATAAGTATAATTTTTTATCAGTAAATAGAAGTAAAATCAAATATAAAAATTTAAATTCTCCACCTGATAGGTGGTAGAGGGTTTTATCGAAATTTTCATTTATAAAATTATTTATGTAAGAATTTTTTCTTATTTTTTCTAGAAGATTTTCATTATTTATTTGGTCAAAAAATTCCACAAAATCTTTTACTTTTACTCTTTCATAAAAAGAAAAATGTTGGCTTAGATAGATTATATCTTTTTTGTCTATATGAGGTTCTATCCTAACCTTATTATCAAAATAAAGGCTATCCAAAAAAAGAGTTTTTCCTGAACCATTTTTGTCGCAAATATAATTTATTTTATCTGAAAAATCTATTCTATTTATTTTGAAAATCAAAGTTTCTATATTAAAAACACTAAACATCATCTACGCTCCTTTGAAAATGGACTGAAATTTTTTATTGAATATAGGGATAAAACACTAGTTAAGACAAATATTAAAATATAAATTCCTATATAGGAAAAATTTTTATCTATTAGGGCATTTATCAATAAAAATATTTGATAAAAAGGATTTATAAGATTGATTTTTGAAGGGCTATTTAAAAGAAAAACTCCGACAAATACGCAAATATCGGTTATAGTTGAAATAGAATTTACGTGGACATCTTTTAAAAGAGTTAGGTTATAAGATAAAAATCCTATATTTATCAAAAGAAAAACTAATACCATATCGTAGGAAAAAAGTTTTAAAAAACTTATTTTAAGAACAAAGCTTGCGCCGATGCAAAATATTAGGCTGCAAAGACTTGCATAAATAATTTGTGATATTAGAAGAGCCCCAAAATATTTTGTTTTTTGATAATTTAGGCCGAAAATAAATTTACACATACCACTTTCTCTTTGTCTTAGGGCCCTTAATCCCACCCCATAAATATAGGAAGTTACTATTATATAGGCACAATAGATTAAAGCTTCATTGATATCAATTTTTTTGTGAGAATTAATAAGCAAAAAAACTAGGGGAAGAATTATTGACCAAAATATAGAAATTTTGTCTTTAAAAATTATCTTGAAGTTGAATTTTATTAGCGATTTTAACATGATATTTTCCTTATAATTTTATTTGAATAAGCAGAAACACTTTCTCGTATTATAACATAAATATATTAGAGGAAAAAATTGAAATAAAATTTAAAAATAAAATTTTTAAAATATAAATCTTTGTAATTGATAATAAATCTTGAAAAAAAATATATTTTATGCTAAAATAAAAGCAGTATTTGGGAGGGAGTGAGTTTTGCACTCCCTTTACTTTTCGTTATTTTTAGATAAATTTATGAAAAGTTTAAAAAAATATAAGTTTATAAATTAGTCAAGATATTATATAATAAAATTAATATTTTTAAGGAGGACTTATGACAGAAACAAGAGTTAGATTTGCACCATCACCAACAGGTTACCTCCACATAGGTGGACTTAGAACAGCACTTTTTAATTACCTTTATGCAAGACATACTGGTGGAAAAATGCTTTTAAGAATTGAAGATACAGATAGAACAAGATTTGTTGAAGGAGCCTTGGAAAATTTATTGAAGACTTTAAAATGGTCAGGAATTGAAATTGACGAAGGCGTTATGCTTGATGAAAATGGGGAAGTTACTGAAAAAGGAGACTTTGGTCCTTATATCCAATCTGATAGGGTTAAGGCTGGAATTTATGATAAATATATAGAAAAATTAATTGAAGAAGGCAAGGCTTATTATTGCTTCTGCTCAAAGGAAAGACTTGATAATTTAAGAGCAAGACAAAAAGCTGATGGTCTTACACCAAAATATGATGGACTTTGCCGTTCACTTACATTGGAAGAAGCAAAAGAAAAAATTGCAAATGGTGAAAAATATACTGTAAGATTAAAACTTCCAAAAGATACAGATATTACTTTTGAAGATAGAATTAAAGGGAAAATCACCTTTAATACAAATGATATGGACGACCAAGTTTTGATAAAAGAAGACGGGTATCCAACATATCACTTTGCAGTAATTGTTGATGATCACGAAATGGGAATTACCCACGTTGTAAGAGGGGATGAATGGATTTCTTCAACTCCAAAACACGTATTTTTATACCAAGCTTTTGGATGGGAAGCTCCAGAATATATCCACCTTCCTACAGTTTTAAATAAAGATCACAAAAAATATTCTAAGAGAAATGGAGATGGAATGGTTGAAGATTTCATCGAAAGAGGATATTTACCAGAAGGACTTATAAATTATTTGGCTCTTTTGGGTTGGTCACCTGATAGTGAAGAAGAAATTTTTACAATGGAAGAACTTGCTGACCAATTTACTTTTGATAGGGTAAATAAAACAGGAGCAGTTTTTGATGTAAGAAAACTTGATTGGGTTAACGGTCATTATGTAAGGGAAATGAGCGTTGAAGATTTGGCAGCTGCAATTAAACCATATTGTATTGAAGCAGGATTTTTCACAGAAGATTATCCAGAAGAAAAATTAAATCTACTTGCAGCTACTTGGCAATCAGCAATTGATAAATTTTCTGATATCAAGGATGAAGCTTATGTTTATTATGTAGATGATAAAGATATGAAATGGACTGATGAAGCAGTTGAAGCTATAAAGACAGATGAGGCTAAAACTTTATTTGATGCCTTTATTGGAAAACTTGAAGAAGTTGATGAAGTTAGTCTAGATTTTGCAAAAACCATAATGAAATCAATCCAAAAAGAAACAGGAATAAAAGGAAAGAATTTATGGTTCCCAGTTAGGGCAGGACTTACAGGAAATGTTCATGGCCCAGAACTTGTAAATGCCTTTGTTATTATGGGCAAGGAAAAAATGATCGAAAGATTAAATTACGTTAAGGAAAATTTTTAAGATGAAAATATATAATACATTCACAAGACAAAAAGAAGATTTCAAAACAATCGATGAAAATAAGGTAAGAATGTATGTATGCGGCCCAACAGTTTATGATTATATGCACATAGGAAATGCCCGTCCTTTGGTAATTTTTGATACAATGAGAAGATATTTAAAATATCTAGGAAATGATGTAAAATACGTAGTAAATTTTACAGATGTTGATGATAAAATTATAAACAAGGCCATAAAAGATAATATATCAACTAAAGAAGTTACAGATAAGTATATAAAAGCTTATATGGAAGATGCAAAAGACTTAAATCTTGATGAAGAGGATACTATCCACCCAAAAGCTACAGAAACTATGGATGATATTATAGAATTTGTAAAAGAATTGGTAGATAAGGATTGTGCCTATGAATCTGATGGAGATGTTTATTTTGATATTTCAAAAGCAAAAGACTATGGCCATCTTTCAGGAAAAAACATTGAAGATTTAAGAGAAGGCGCATCAAATAGATTAGATGATAAGGATAAGGGCAAAAAAAGAAATCCTATGGATTTTACCCTTTGGAAAAAAGCAAAAAAAGAAGGAGAAATTTCTTGGGATTCTCCTTGGGGCAAGGGTAGACCGGGCTGGCATATAGAATGTTCAACCATGAGCAAAAAATTATTGGGAGAGACAATCGACCTTCACGCTGGTGGAGAAGATTTACAATTTCCTCACCACGAAAATGAAATTGCCCAATCAGAAACAAGATCAGGCAAAAAATTTGCAAATTATTGGATGCACAACGGAATGATCCAAGTTGATGGAACAAAAATGAGCAAATCTTTGGGCAATTTCTTTACCCTCCACGATATCAAAAAAGAATATGACCTAATGGTTGTAAGATTTTGGCTATTATCTGCAGGTTATAGACTTCCAATAAATTTCACAAGAGAAATAATAGAGCAAGCAAAAAATTCCCTAGAAAGATTAAACAATGCCAAATTTAGGATGGATGATCTTTTAGAAAAGGCAAGTGGAAATTTAAAAGATGAAGAAAAAGATTTGCTAAAAGAGCTTGATAATTTTGAAAATAATTTTAGAAAAGTAATGGATGATGATTTAAACACTGCAGATGCCTTTACAGTTTTATTTGAAATTTCAAAATTTGCCAATACCAAACTAGATTCAAATTCTTCAAAAGAATTTGTAGAAAAAACAAGAGATTTATTCATAAAACTTGAAGATGTGCTTGGGATAGAAAATAGGAAAAAAACAGACGATTCCCTTGATGAAGATTTGATAAATGAATTAATTGATCAAAGAAAAGAAGCAAAAAAAGCAAAAGATTTTGCAAAGGCTGATGAGATTCGTGACAAACTTTCTGATATGGGAATTATAATTAAGGATACCAGAGAAGGAACCAAGTGGGAGCTTAAATAATGGCAAGCATATATGGAAGAAAATCTGTACTTGAAACCATTGATGCAGGGGAAAATATAAAAAAAGCCCACATCCTTGATAACAAGGGTAAAAATCACAAGTTAATTGATAAGATTATAAATAAATTAGAAGATAAAAATGTGCCAATATTTTATGAGGACAAGGATTATTTTTCAAGAATTTCTGGCAACCACCAAGGTGTAGAAATCGAAGTAGAAGATTACAAATACAAGGACCTGGATGATTTAAAAGATAAAAAAAGGCTAATGATTTTAGATCAAATAGAAGATCCACACAATCTTGGTGCAATAATTAGAAGTGCAGAGGCCTTTGGTTTTGATGGAATAGTTATTTCAGAAAGAAGATCTGCCAAAGTAAATTCAACAGTATATAAGACAAGTGCTGGAGCAATCAACAACATAGACATAGCCATGGTTAAAAATATAAATAGGGCCATAAAAGAAATAAAAGAAGAAAATTTTTGGGTTTATGGATTAGCTGGAGAAGCTGATGGCGATATTACCCAAACAGATCTTACAGGAAAAATCGCCCTAGTTGTTGGTAATGAAGGAAAGGGACTTTCAAGACTTGTAAGAGAAAATTGCGATGGACTAATAAAAATACCCATGCTTGGCAAAATAAATTCATTAAACGCATCGGTAGCAAGTGCAATCGCAATCTATGAAAGTCTAAGACAAAATGGCTTTAACTAAAAAAAATATAACCTATGTTGATGGCTATAACATAATAAACTCTTGGCCTGACTTAAATCATATAAAAGAAAATTCCCTAGAGCTTGCTCGTGAAAAATTAATAGACGAGATGGCAGAATATGCCTCTCTTTCAAACGAAAAAGTGGTCGTAGTTTTTGATGCCTACAATTCTGATGGTGAAAAAGAAAATATATTTGAAAAATTAGGAGTAGAGATTGTCTATACCAAAAAATTTCAAACGGCTGACACCTACATCGAAAAAATGACCAACCAATACGCCCGTCGCCACAATGTAAAAGTTGTAACCGACGATGGGCAAGTCCAATCACTTGCCTTTGAAAGAGGAGCAAGTAGGATTACTGCCCTTGAGCTTAGGAATGATCTTTTAAATAAAAGGGTAAAAATAAAAAGAAGTCAAAAAAAAGACTTTTCAAATAATTTCAAGCAATTTCCCTTATCAGATAATATAATAAAAAAACTTGACGATATAAAAAAAGACTTGGAAAAATAAATGGTAAAGGTAGATAAATTCAATTTATAAAAATTCAAATCATTTTTATAAGAACTTGGCTGCTTAGGCAGACCAAATTTATGGTGGTTATATGGATAAAATAAATTTTAATGATGAAGAAATCTTTGAAAAATTTAAAGATTTCTTTGACGAAGAAGATATTGATCAAAAAGGGGCTGAAAAATTATATAAAGGCCTAACAGAAGATGAAAAAGAAGAATTTGATCAATACTTAGAAGACGAAAAATTAGAAGAAAACGAAGAAGAAAATATACAAAAAATAAAAAATTCCCTAGTGGCAAAAAAAAGAAGTGATATAATTAGGCTTTCTGATTTGTCAAATGAGCAAATTGTAGAACAATTTCAACAAGGAAATCAAAACGCCCTTGGGGCCTTGGTAGATAAAAACCAAGGACTTGTAAGAAGTAGAGCCTCATACTTTTATCGTTCACATGGAAACGATCTTGAACTAGAAGACTTAGTTCAATCTGGAATGCTTGGAATGATAAGAGCTGCAGAAAAATTTGATTTAAGCTTGGGATACAAATTTACAACCTACGCCTACAAGTGGATTGACAAGGCAATAAGAAAAGCAATCAATAAAGAAGGGCATACAATAAGAATACCAGCTGGAAAATATTTGAAATTAAACAAATTAAAACAAATATTAAAAGCAAATCCAGAAGCAAGTGAAGAAGAATTATACAAGATTTTAAAACAAGAAGGAATAGACAAAAAACAAGCTGATGATTTATTCCTAATAAACAGAAATCAAGTAAATTCAACAAGCCTAAATATAAATTTAGACTCAGAAGACTCAACAGGTGATGAGCTAATGGATATGGTAGGAGATGATTCAATCCCAGTAGACGATCAAATCCTAAAAAAAGATATGGAAGATTTCCTAATGAAGGCTCTAGACCAATTATCAGATAGAGAAAAACAAATAATAATCTATAGATACGGACTAGATAGCGAAAAACCAAAAACATTGGAAGAAATAGGAACAATATACAATCTATCTAGAGAAAGAATCAGACAAATAGAAAACCAAGCCCTAGGAAAACTAAAACAATACAGCGATCAAGATTAGATAAATATTAAAAACGTGCCAGTTGCACGTTTTTAATAATTACCCCGCGGAGTCAAACAGAGAATTACAAAAAGCAAAATAAAATAATATGCTAAATCATTACAAAAAGAATGATAATTAGCAGATAAATAGCTTAAAAAGGTCCCTATATGGACGTTTTTAATATTTATCCTACGGAGAAAAACGAAGAAATAAATTAAGAAAAACAAAGTAATAAGCTAATTTATTAAAAAATGAATGTTAATTTAGCGTGTAAATTAGCTTAAAAATATGCCAGTAGCACTATTTTAATATTTACCCCTCAGACTAAAGAAAAGAAGAAAATTTTTAAAAATAAAAGATAAATTACTTATCTAAAAAATATTAAACGTTTGAACAATCTTATATCGGGTAAGTCTTTAATAGGATGTTGTTACGGTAAAATAATTTTGAGATTATTTTATAGAAAATAAAGGAGATGACTATTTTATGAAAAATCCTTTAAATGAAACATTAACAGTAATGGGTGGAGTTTTTCTAATAACTTTAATTTTAAATCTAATCTTAGATATTGATTTTTATAACACAAATGCAAGTATAAGTTACTTTGCTTTTGCTATTGTATATTTTTGTATAAAAAAATTTACAGGAAAAAATAGAGATTAATCTATGATAGATTTAATTTTTATTATTTTGACTGTATTTTCAGTTTTATTTGTAGCTTACCAAGCTGAAAAAAATAAGAAAAAAAGTAAAAAGACTTTAAAATATAAAATATCAAAATTTGTTGCAAATATATTAAATTTTGTAATATTTTTAGATTTTTCTGATGTAAATAATTTAATAAATAATATAGAAGATGACAAATAAAAAAATGGACTATGTAAATTATATGCATAGTCCATTTTTAAATTTGATAAAGTATTTGAATGTTTATTTAGAAAAATCCAATTTCATATCCCCATCTTTTATCCAGCCTATTTTTTTAACGAAATAATAAATTATTAATGAAACTAGGGCTGGTAAAATTATATGCATGATTATTATTGTTGATAATAATTTAAAAAATGGGATGGAGCTCATTGCTGTGAAGGTTGAAATTTGTCCTACCAAACCGCATGTTCCCATGCCAGCTCCTATTGGGGAATTTTCAAGTTTAAATATTATTGTTGAAAATGGTCCAAGTATTGCTGATGCGAGGGTTGGTGGGATTAATATTTTTGGATTTCTCATTATATTTGGCATTTGTAACATGCTTGTTCCAAGTCCTTGGGCAATTAAGCCTTGGGTTTTGTTTTCTTTAAATGAAGTTACTGCAAAGCCAATCATTTGGCAACAGCAACCAACTGTTGCAGCTCCTGCAGCAAGACCTGAAAGGCTTATGGTCATACAAAGAGCAGCTGATGAAATTGGAAAGGTTAAAGCTATTCCTACAATTACTGAAACAATTATTCCCATGATAAAGGGTTTTTGTTTGGTTGCATCCATTATTATAATTCCGATTTTTGTCATTAGAGCTTGGATAAAAGGTCCAACTAAATTTGCTATAAATACTCCAACTAAAACTGTAACAATTGGGGTTAGTACTATGTCAATTTTTGTTTCTTTTGAAATTATTTTTGCAATTTCTACAGAAATTAAGGTCGCTATAAAAACTCCCATGGGGCCGCCCAATTTATTTGCGGCAAGTCCTACTATTGTTGATGAAAATAAAATTAATCTGTCAGCATTTAGGGCGTAGGCAATCGAAACTGCTATTGCAGGGCCGGTTGCTTCTTGGGCAAGGGGCCAGATAGTTTTAGATAAAAAGTCAATTCCAAAGGAGTTTCCAATTGTATTTAATATTGTCCCTACCAAAAGTGTTGCGAAAAGTCCAAAGGCCATTGATCCTAAGGCATCAATAAAATAAACTTTTGCCGATAAACTTATTCCTTTTCTTTTTAAAAATTTTTTCATTTCTCCCTCCTAAAATTCTTTAAATACAATTTTATATTATAAATAAATATTTGTAAATATTCGTGAAATTTGTCTATTTTTTTATAAATATTTAGATAATTTGTATTTTATCAAACTATTATGTGGACAAACTATATTAAAATAATGGGAAAAATTAAGCTAATAGTTTTTTTTATTTAAAGATAAAAATAGGGTATAAATATTAAGGAATAAAAATCTCATTATTATGTCTTTTTTATTGCTAACAAAAAGTCTTTTAAAAAAGCTTTTTGTATTTTAAAAGAAAAGAAAGGATGATATTTATGACAAATTATTTTAAAGAAGCAGAAGAATTCAAAAATGAATTAGTTAAAAATCGTAGACATATACATGAAAATCCAGAATTGGGTTTAGCCTTACCTCAAACTAAGGAATTTGTAATAAAAAATTTAAAAGAAATCGGGGCTGAAATAAAAGAGGTTGGAGAAAGTGGGGTTCAAGCTACTATCAAAGGAGAAAAGGGTCCTGGTAAAAGAATTTTAATTAGGGCAGATATGGACGCTCTTCCAATGGATGAAGAAAGCGGCCTAGATTTTTCATCAAAAAATAAGGGGGTAGCCCACACTTGTGGACATGATCTTCATACATCTATTGGCCTTATTAGTGCAAAATTACTAGCAAAACACAAAAAAGATTTTAAGGGCGAGGTAAGATTTATGTTTCAACCTGCTGAAGAAATTTTTAAGGGATCAAAGATGATGATTGAAGAAGGTGTACTTGATGGGGTTGATGTTGCACTTGCCCTTCACACAAACCTAACTCATGAGGCTGGATCAGTTTCTTATTATGAAGGATATATGGCAACAAGTTGTGATAATTTTAAAGTTACAATTAAGGGTCAAGGAGGACATGGTGGTTATCCTCACACAACAAAAGATCCTATTAATGCAGGAGTTATGATTTATCAACAATTTAATCAACTTATAAGTCGTGATGCAAATCCTTCAAAACATACAACTTTAACATTTGGACAATTTTCTTCAGGTTCAAATTCAAATATTATTCCTGATACAGCAATTTTACAAGGAACTATGAGAACTTATGACCCAGAAATTAGGGAAAAATTATTAAAAAGAATTGATGAAATTGTAGAAGGAGTTTCAAAGGCAAGTGAATGTGAAGTTAATTTGGAATATTTTGCCTCAGTTCCTTCACTTTATTCAGATCCAGACCTTACAAAAGAGCTTGTTGAATATGTAGAAAAATCATCTGATATTGAAATGATTTCTGGAGAAAGACTAATGGCAAGTGAGGATATGGCCTTTGTTTCAAGAAAAGTTCCTACAGTTTATTTCCTACTAAATTCAAAAGTTCCAGGAAATGATTATTCTCACCACAGTCCAAAAGTAGATTTTTCAGAGGATGCCATGCCAATAGGTGTAGGTTTATTTTTGACAAGTGCTATTAATTGGTTAAATAATAATTAATTTTTATAGGCTAAGTTTATTAGCCTATTTTTTATTTATCTAAGTTACAGAATTTATCTTATAAATTTAAGCTATGAGATCTCTCGGCTACTAAAACCCATTTGCTTTGCAAAATTTTTCGTATTTTCCAATAGTTTTAGGGATAAATGTGGCAAATCAGAGCATATTTATCGGCTCAAGATGGGTAATTTGCTCTTGGGTTTAGTTTTGAAGAATGTTTTGATTGATTTATTAAAATCTTTTTGTATTTATTGACTTTAAATATGTAAGAAAAATAAACCGAATAATTTAAACTTTAGCTTAAAACTATATATACAAATCCCCCATTTCGACCGAACGAAGTGAGTGGAGAGATTTCTTTTGTTTGGTTTATATTTTAATTTTTGATTTCTTTAGTAATTCCAATGAATTTTTGAATTATTCGCATTACTTAAGCAATGAGATCTCTCGGCTTGGCTCGAGATGGGTGACTTTAGGAATGAGTTTATTTCTGAAGGATGTTTTTTTTGATTATTTAAATTTTAAAATTTTATATTTTTATTAATTACTGATTTAAATATTTAAGAAAATCTAATCCTACAATTCAAACTTTAGCTTAAATCATATTTACGTATTACCCATCTTGACCTTGTGGAGAGATCTCTTTTGTTTAGTTTATTTTTTTAATTTTTGATTTCTTTAGTAATTCAAATAATTTTTTTATTTCTTTAATCCTTAAATTTTATCAATAGAAAAATTCCTTTATATTAGTATAATTTTTATTAAAGGAAGTGAATTATGGAAAAGGAAAAACCATTTGTTTATATAGATACTAATTTTAGTTTATCAGAAATTTTGATGTTAAAGCTTGCTTTTAATTCTAATGAGTTTGAGATTGTTGGGATTTCTAGCGTAAATTCTTTCATGGATGCAAAAAGTGCCGCTTTAAATATCTTGTCTATGACTTGTATGGAAGATTTAATTTTACCAATTTGTGAGGGGTCATCTTCTAATTTGAAAAATCAAGAAATTTTGACTAGGGGAGAAAATTCTGTGATTTTTGATAAAGAAGATGACTACTTGTCAGAAGAAGATCCTGAAGATTTTCTTTATAATTTAGCAAGAGATTGCGGAAGGCTTGATATTATTGCAACAGGTCCTCTTACAAATATAGGAAAAGCTATAGAAAAATATGATGATTTTGTAGATTATATAGACCATATTTTTATTTTAGGATCAAATTTTTCATCTGGTGATATTACTAAATCTTCAGAATTTAATTTTTTTACAGATCCAAAGGCTGCAAATATTGTTTTAAAAGAAAACATTGATACTTTTATTTTGCCAATAGATCTTTCAAATTCTTTGTCTTTGCCAGATAAGATTTTGAAAAAAACATATTCTGATTCAGTTTTAAATAAAATAAAAGAAATTTATAAGATGTATCCAAAAAATGAAAGGGAATTGAAGGCAGCTATTTTGCTTTACATGGTAGTAAAACCTCAAGCCTTTATTTTTGAAGAAAAATCTATCAATGTAAACGAAGAGTTTGATAGGGGAGCTATTAGTGAAATAAATTCTAAAAATAAAAAATACGTGGCAAATAGAGTAAATGATCAAACATTCTTTGACTTTTTATTAAATAGGTTAGAAATATGAATTTTAAAAGACCTGGACAAAGAATTTTTAAAACTTCTTTAGCAGTTTTTTTGTCATTTACTATTTCGCATTTTAGGTCAGCTAGTGCTCTTCCATTTTACTCAGCTATTGCTGCAATAATTTGTACTAAAAATGATGTGACAGATTCTATTGATATTGGGCTAAATAGAATTTTGGGGACTTTTATTGGTGGTTTTGTTGGTTTTTTATATCTTTTGTTTGTAAAGAAAAATCTTACAAATGAAATAGAAGAGTATTTTTTGCTCTCTGTAATTATGGCATTTTTAATTTGGCTAGTTTCTTCATTAGAAAAACCTAATGCAATTTCTATAATGTGTATAGTCTTGGCATCGGTGTCAATTAATCATGCAGGAGAAAATTTTGGGGCAATTGATTTTGCAGTAAACAGGGTTTTTGATACCTTGGTCGGAGTTTTAGTTGCCATTTTAGTTAATTCAATAGATTTTGAAATTTTAAAATTTATAAAGTTTGAAAAACAGAAAGATAAGGAATAATTTCTTATCTTTTTTTATTACAATTTGTATGTTAAAATAATCATGAATAGGTTTTTACAAAATTAAGGAGCATTTATGCTAAAAGTAGATAAGCTAAGTAAAAGTTTTGGCGATCTTGATGCTTTAAAAAGAGTAGATTTTGAAGTAAAAGATGGGGAACTTTTTGGAGTTATAGGCCAAAATGGTGCAGGAAAATCGACCCTATTTAGATGTATAATGAACTTTTATACAAAATATGAAGGTAATATTACTTATAATGGCAAGAAATTTTCAAAAGTTCCTTTAGAAAAAATTGGTTTTTTGCCAGAGGAAAGATCTTTAGATCCTAAAAGAAAAGTTGAAGATCAAATTAGATATTTTGCAAAATTAAATAAAATGGAAAAAATTTCAGATCAAAAATTAAAAGAATGGTTTGATTATTTTGAAATTGATGGAAAATTATCATCAAAAATAAAAGAGCTTTCCAAAGGAAACCAACAAAAAGTTCAACTTCTATGTGCTTTAATTTATAAACCAGAATTTGTTATTTTGGATGAGCCATTTTCAGGTCTTGATCCATATAATATTAGACTTTTGGAAAAAATAATTAAAGATGTAAACAAAGAAGGAACAACAATTATGTTCTCATCTCACAATATGGAAAATGTGGAAAGTCTTTGCAAAAAATTAATCATGTTAAAAAAAGGAAATATAGTTTTAAACGGATCTCCTCAAGAAATCAGAAATTCTTATGAAAGGAATAAATTAGTTGTTGAATCAAGCGAGGATTTGTTTTTCCTAAATGACGAAAATATTGAAATGATTTCACAAGATGGAGATAAATGGACTTTTATTTTAAAAGAAGAGGATTATGCTAAGATAATTTTCAAAAAAATTGTCGATAGTATAGGTTTTGTTCCATATTTTGACCAATCACCTCCAACATTAAATGAAATTTTTGCAAGAAAGGTGGAAGAAAATGAATAGATTTATGACTGTATCTATTGATACCTTAAAAAAACATCTAAAATCTGGTTCTTTTTGGGTTATGGTTCTTATGCCTTTTATAATGGCAGTAATTATTGGAATAGTTTCTTATATTTCCTATTCAACCAAGACTCCTGACACAATTGCTATTGTAAGTGAGGAGAAATATAAGGAAAATTTCCAAAATAATCCTATGGTAGATTTTGAATTTAAGGAAAAAAATGAGGCCAAAAAAGCCCTTGATGATAAGGAAATTTCAGCTTACCTTGAAGTGAAAAATAAAGATGGACTTTTAAATTTTGATTATTATGGAGATACAACAGCAAAAACCCCAATGCTTGTTATAAATTCTTTGGCAGAGTCCATGCAAAGAAAAGAAAACTTGAAAAATTCAAATATAAATGCCAAGCAAAATGCAATAATTAGCCAAAAACCTCAAGTTAAGCTTCATGAAATAAAAGATAATCTAAAAAATCCTGGAAATATGGTTGCTCTATTTGCTACAATTTTTGTTATGTATTTTGTATTAATTTTTTATTCACAAATAATAATGCAAGATATAGCAATAGAAAAGGGATCAAAAATGCTTGAATTTATTTTCTCATCAGTAAGGGCAGGAACTTATATGGCAGGAAAAATTTTTGGAACTATCCTTGCCATGCTCGTTCATTTTGGCATATATTTAATTTTGGGACTTGTAGGATTTGCTATAATTAAATTTACAGGTTTTTATGATAAGATAAGTTCAATGTTAGATTTAAATATTTCTGATTTATTCAAGGGAATAAACACAAACTTGGTTATTGAAATAGTTTTATTTATGGTTTTGGGATTGATTTTATATATAATCCTTTCAGCCATGCTTGGATCTTTGGTACAAAAACAAGAAGACGCTGGAAAAATGGCAACACCAATTATGCTAATAATAATGTTTTGCTATTTTATTTCAACATCATTTGTAGGAAGCGAACCAAATTTATTTATAAAAATACTTTCATATATTCCATTCTTATCAACATTTTTCATGCCAATGAGATTGATTTACGAAAATGCAAGTCTTTTCCAAGGAATGATTTCCCTAGTAATTTTATTGCTTGGAATAATTCTAATGTATATAGTTGCTGCAAGAGTATATAAGAAAAACATTCTAAATTATTCAACAAACAAATTATTTGGAAGAGGAAAAAAATTAAAAATTAAAAAAATAAAAAATAATAGATAAAAAAGAGCAAGTTTATTCTTGCTCTTTTTAAACTCTGATTTATTTTTTGTAAATCCTATAATTAATTCCACCAACAAGGTCTACTCCATAAGGGGAATTATGGAAATATCCCTTCAAAAATTCATATCTAAATTCATGGTATGGGGATTTTTCTTCTTTTAATTCAAAACCATTTTTATTAATTTCAAAAGCTTCGTGGTGATCGTGACTGTGGCCTCCTTCACAAGTATTTGAAAGAGAATCATCTGGATTTATAAAATCTTTGAAATATTTTTCGTGAGTATTTACATTTGTAATTAAAAATAAATCTCCATTTTCATCGATTGTTGCAGAAAGTCCGTTATCACAAGGCATTCCATCAAGCATCATTGTATTTAAATCCTCAAAAATTTCATTATAATTAGAGAAATTTTTTCCATCTGCTTGTTTTTTTCCAAATTCAAATAACTTTTCTTTTGTGTCTTGACTATTTTTTATTGCATAGGCAAGTCTATTTTCAACAACATCAATTTTTGAATCAAGCCAACCGTGAATATTTTCTTGGTCGATTAAATTTTCCAAATTATCTGTTGAAACAGGGGAAATTTTTTCATCGATTTCTTTTGTATTTCCATCCAAAATAAAATTTGTTATTTTATCTTGAAACTTTATCTTATCATACATCATAAAATGTATTGGTCCTAAAAATTCACTCATTTAAAACTCCTTTAAACTATTTTAAATTCATTATATTAAAAAAATAAATAAAATTCTGTAACCCATGTTACATTCTAATATTTTACGATAAAATTTAAGAAATTAAAGAAAGTAAATTTTGAATATTTATAAAAATTTATAAGAGAAAATGAAATATTTACACAATTTAAAATATAATATATAATTGATTAGTAATAATAAATTTATTGGGAGGATTTATGAATAAATTAACTACAAAAAAAATTACATACACAGGACTTTTTATAGCCTTGGTATTTATTTTTTCAGCATTTTTTCAAATTCCACTAAAAACACCAATGGGAGATACAAGATTTCATTTGGGAAATGTATTTTGTCTTTTAGGAGGAATAATTTTAGGACCAGGACTTGGTGGACTTGCTGCAGGAATAGGTTCTGCAATTTTTGATTTAACAAATCCACTTTATTTTGCATCAGCTCCATTTACTTTCATAAATAAATTTATGATGGGTTTTGTTGCAGGTCTAGTCTTTAAAAAAGTAAAAATTAAAAACGAAAAATTAAAAGCAGCCCTTGCTGGATTTTGTGGGCAAGTAACATATATAATTCTTTATTTATTGTACACATTTATAAAAAATAAAATAGCTATGGGCTTATCATTTGAAGCAAATATGGTAGAAGTTTTGCAAAAACTGGGAGTTTCCTCAATAAACGGAATAATTTCTGTAATAGTTGCAAGTATATTTGCAATTGCAGTAGCAAAAAGAGTAAAAATGGACTAGAAATAGTCCTTTTTTAAATGCTGATTTTTTTGATTTTTTAATCTTATATTTTATTTTCGTAATTATATAATTCTTCGTTATTAAGGGGACAGATTAGGGGACTTCCGATTGTCCCCACAATTTTTCCCCTTAAACCCCTTTTAACGAACCCCCTTAACCGGCCCTTGCAGGGAGCAAAAATTAGAAAGAAACTTACGTTTCTTTCACTTTTTAATTTAATTATCCGAATTTAATAAAAATAAATACCGAAAATAAATTCAAAGTTCATTAAAAGAGAAAAAATAACTACTAAGGTTAAAAAAATTTCTCTAAGAATTTACCCGAAATCATAATTATTTTTAAATAGCAATTAAACTTTAAAAACTTGAAAGAAGCGAAGCTTCTTACAAGAAAAGCTCCATGCAATGGTCGGTTGCAGGGGGGCAAAAAAGAGGGGGTCGTTAAGGGGAGAAAAAAGGGGGAGAATCGAAACTCCCCCATTTCCTCCGCTCTAACATTACGAAGTATTAATTTAATAAAATAATTTATTTTAAAAATAAAAATTAAAAATTTAATTTTAAAAATCAACAACTATCTTATGTTTGGGTATAATGTTTAAAGAATGCGAAATTCAAATTGAAAAATGAAAGGATTTTTTTATGATTTATAAAAGATTTGGTGATAAATTAGTTATTAGATTAAAAAAGGGCGACAAGCTTGTTGAATCTGTTAGAAATATTCTTGAAAAAGAAAATGTTAAGGCAGGTTTTTTGACAGGAATTGGGGCAACTGATAATCTTGATCTTGGACTTTTTGACCCAAAAACTAAAGATTATAAAATAAAAAAATATGAAGAAGATTTAGAAATTGCAAATCTTTGTGGAAATATTTCTAATAAAGATGGAAAACTTTATACTCATTTACACATTACTTGTGGAAAAGCGAAAACCAATGCTCTAACTGGAGGAATTTCTGGAGACGCTATAGCAGGACATCTAAATGAAGCTGTAATTTCTTTGACAGCAGAAATTTTTGTAACAATAATTGATGGTGATATCAATAGAAAATTTGATGAAGAATTGGGATTGAATTTAATTGAGTTTTAATATGGATAATTTTATTTTTGATATGGATGGAACCATTTTTGATACTGAAAAATTTTATTATCAAACTTGGTTAGATATTGCAAAAAAAGAAGGATTTATTTTTGGATTAGAAGATAAAGTTCGTTTATCTGGTAAACAAAGCAATGAATCAATAGCTTATATGGTAGAAAATTTTTCCATGGATGAAAAAGAGGCTATTAGAATACGTAAAAATTTAAATGAATTGAGAGATAAAAAATTTAATGAGCTTGATTACAGTTTAAAAAAACCAGGACTTTTGAATTTATTATTATATTTGAGAGAAAATAATAAAAATATTGCTCTTGCATCATCTTCTATAAAAAGTAGAATTGATTTTTTACTTGATAGGGAAGGAGTGAGAGATTATTTTGATGAAATAATTTCATCAGATGATATCACAAAAGGAAAACCTGATCCGCAAATTTTTAATTTGGCAATGGAAAAAATTGGTGCAGATAAAAATAAAACTTATATTATTGAAGACTCCTTGGCAGGAGTAAAAGCAGCCAAAAAAAGTGGCGCTAAAGTCGTTTTAATAATTGATTTGGATGAATCTGAGCTTATTAAAAGTCAAGCAGACTTGGTTTTTTCATCACTTGATGAATTTTTATCATATATAAAAAATAATGAAAAAATAGATAATAGAAATAAAGATTTTAAATTATCATGTCCATCTTGTGGGGCAAATTTTACAAAATCTTTGCCAACTGCAGTTTTTTCTATAAATGCTAAAGATTTTCTAGAAAATATTGGCCTTATCGAATGTCCTTCTTGTAAAAAATTATTTAAATTAAATTATAGGTATGTTTATACAGATAATGACAAAAAATTAATGTTTGTAAATGATCCTAAATTTAGTCAAAAAAGAAATCAGCTTGCTTTTAAGTCTTCTTTGAAACTTTTGGATAAGTTTAATAAAAATAAGGCTAGTGATTTTTTGATAAGAATGTGCCAAGATGATAATGATTTGAAAGAAAAAATTTCGATTTTTAATGATGGAAAAATTGATAATATAGTTGAAATAATGAAATTGGTATTGATGCAAAGTCCAGATTTTAAATTTAATAATGATGATATTTTAAAAATTTATTATAAAGATAATGAATTTATTATAAATAGTAAAGAGGGTAAATTTAAAATGCCCTTTATAAGCGATTTGTATGAAAGTTTGTATGAAAAATATATTCCTTTCATAGATATAAAAAATACAGAAGTGATAGATCAAAACTGGGCTAGGAAAATAGTAAAAGAAATATGAAAATATATTTAGAAAATGAAAATTTAAGAAAAATTGTATATGATATTTTAAATATTTTTTATGATAAAAAAGACTTTTCTTTTGTAGAAGAAAATGGTGATATTTCAATTAAAAATGGACTTATTACTACAAAAGATAAGTCTTACTTTTTTGATTCTAATTTAAAATTAAAAGAAATTTTATTTGAAATTTTAAAAGATGAATCAAAAAAATCTTCTCCTTGGGGAATTTTGACAGGGTCAAAACCATCAAAACTTCTCAAAAATCACAGTTTAGAAGATTTGAAAAATATTTATAAAGTAAGTGATGAAAAAATTAATCTTTTAAAAAGTGTAAAAGAAAGCCAGGATAGACTAAATTTTAATCCAAAATCTTTTAATCTTTATATAAATATTCCTTTTTGCCCTCAAAGGTGTAGGTACTGTTCTTATCCTACTATTGTGTCAAAGGCAGTAGATAAAAATCAATATGTAGATTTTTTATTAAAAGAAATAAAAGGGATAAAGATAGATCAAAAATTGGATACAATTTATTTAGGAGGAGGAACTCCTTCAAATTTATCTGTTAAAGAATTGGATAAGATTTTATCTTTATTAAATGAAAAATTTACTTTTGACGAATTTACCTTAGAAGCAGGCAGAGAAGATACCTTAGATTTTGAAAAATTGGACTTATTTAAGGAAAAAAATGTAGGAAGAATTTCTCTAAATCCTCAAACTTTTTCAAAAAATGTTTTAGAAAATGTAAATAGGCCGATTGATTTTGAAAACTTTATAAAAATTTATGAGTATGCTAAAGATTTGGGTTTTATTATAAATATGGATTTTATAATTGGTCTTTTTGGAGAAAGTAGAGAAAGTTTTAGGAAAAATTTTGAAATTTTAAAGGATTTAAATCCTGATAATATAACTTTTCACGCTCTAGCTCAAAAAGTTGGGTCTAAATATTTTGAAGAAAATATAAATGGAAATAGTAATGATGCTATAAAAATTTCAAAAGATATAGAAAAATTTACCAAAGAAAATTCATATGAACCCTATTATCTTTATAGGCAAAAAAATATTATAGGAAATTTGGAAAATGTAGGTTACGAAAAAGGGAATACCGCTCAAAGATATAATATTTTGATAAATGAAGAGCTAGAAAATATAATAGGTCTTGGAATGAATGCAAATTCAAAATTAATGAATGGGAAAAAATATAGAAACGAAAGAAATCTAAGAGATTATTATAAAAATATAGAAAAAGAAATTTCTGATAAGAATAAATTAATAAAAAATTTTATTAATAAGCCTTTATAATAGGGCTTATTTTTTATATTTTAAAATAAATAATTTTATGTGATAGAATAAAAATAGATTTAAGTTAGGAGTAAAAATGGATAAAAATATAAAACTTGTAGCTATCGACCTTGATGGGACGCTTTTGAGTTCTGATAAAAATGTTTCTGAGAAAAATTTTAAAATTATAAAAAAATTAAGAGATAAGGGGATTTTTGTTGTAATTGCAACTGGAAGACCTGTGGGTGGATTTTCTTGGATTCTTGATCGTTTGAATTTATTTTCTAATGATGATTATTCAATAACCAATACCGGATCTCTTGTTATAAAAAACAAGGACAAATCAGATATTTCCAAGAAAATCCTTCATATAGATGATTATTTAAATCTTAAAAAAATAATAAATGACAAGCTTCAAATTGGAATTTATAATAAATATAATTTGTACAATAATAGCGACAATATAAATAAACATTTTCAATTTGAATCAAAACTTTTAAAAATGCCTATTGAAAAATTTGATGAGAAAAATAAAAATCAAAGTGTTGATAGAATTACAATTATGGGTGATAGGGAAATAGTTGATGAATTTGAAAAAAATCACAATAAAAATCTTTTGAAAACTTATCAAACTGTAAGAAATGTGCCGGAAGTTTTTGAGGTTTTAAATAAAGAAGCTGACAAGGGGCAAGCTCTTGAGAGACTTTGTAAAATTTTAAATATTGATATTAATTCAACTCTTGCTATTGGAGATTCTAATAATGATAAGTCAATGCTTGAAATTGCAGGAATTTCTGCAACTTGCTCAAATGGTAGAAAAAGTGTAAAAGAAATGGTTGATATTGTTTCAGATTATTCAAATGACCAAGATGGAGTTTTTGATATTTTGGAAAAAGTATTTTTTGACAAGTGATTGAAAGTTAATTTAAAAAAAGTATTATATGATTAGTTATTTATGTAAGATTTTTCTAAAATCTTACATATTTTTATGTTAAAATATTTTTAAAATAATAGATAGGAAGTATTATGAGTAAATTTTGTTCTCTAGCTTCAGGATCTTCAGGAAATTCTGTTTTTGTTGAACACAATGGTTCAAAGATTTTGATTGATTGTGGATTTTCTGGAAGAAAAATTGAAAATCTTTTATCTCAAATCGGTGAAAAGCCAAACGATATAGATGCAATTTTTTTAACTCACGAACATGCGGATCATGTAAAAGGAGCTGCTGTTATGAGTAGAAGATATGATATTCCAATTTATGCAAATAAGGGAACTTGGCTTTCTTTTATAAAAAGATGTGGAAAATTGAAAGAAGAAAATATTAAATTATTTAAGTCAAATTCATTTTTGAATTTTAATTCTTTTGATATTTTTCCAATTTCAATTCATCATGATGCAAATGAGCCTGTTGGTTTCATTTTATATTTGGATAATAAAAAAATTACTGTTTTAACCGATACTGGAATAATTGATGATAGGATTTTAAATGAAATAAAAGGATCTGATGTGTATTATTTTGAGGCAAACCATGATTTGGAAGCTTTAAAAAGAGGACCTTATACATATCCTATGAAAATTAGGATTATGGGAAAAATGGGACATTTATCAAACGATCAATCAGCTAAATTTTTGGCAGATGCTTTAGAAGGAAAAAATGAAAAAATTTTTCTAGCCCATTTATCAGAAACGAATAATTCGAAAGAGCTTTGTAAAATAACAGTAGACAATTACCTAAAATCTTGTGGACTAGATACAAATAGAGATATAAAATTAGAAGTTGCAAAAAGACATGCACCTTCAACTATAGTGGAGTTATAATGGAATTAGTAGAAATAGAAAGATCAATAATAAAAAAATATAGAAAAGAAATATGGTCAAAATTTATTAAGGCTGTAAAAAAATATGAATTAATAAATGAAGGAGACAAGGTTGCTTGTGCAATTTCTGGAGGAAAAGATTCACTTTTAACTGCAAAACTTGTAGAAGAATTGCACAAACATTCAAATGTAGATTTTGAAGTTGAATATATCTGTATGGATCCAGGTTATGATGAGGAAAATAGAAATCTTTTGGAAAAAAATTTAAAATATTTAAATATTCCAGCTAAAATTTTCGATTCAGATGTTTTCGAAATTAGCGAAAAAATTTCTGGAGATTATCCTTGTTATATGTGCGCTAGGATGAGAAGAGGATTTTTGTATGCCAAGGCAAAAGAGCTTGGATGTAATAAAGTAGCTTTGGGTCATCACATGAATGATGCAATAGAAACAACACTTATGAATGTTTTATATGCTGGAAACTTTAAAACAATGAAACCAAAATTATTAGCGCAAAATTTTGATGGAATGGAACTTATAAGACCCATGTATTTTATAGAAGAAAAAGATGTAATAGCTTGGCGTGATTATATTGGATTAAATGCCCTAAATTGTGCTTGCACTGTTACAAAAAAAAGTGAGTCTTATACAAGAAAAAAATAAAAAATCTTATTGAAGAATTAAAAGATGACATACCAAATATAGAAAAATCAATTCTAAGATCAGCAGAAAATGTAAATTGCGATATGATTTTGGGATATCAAATAAATGGTGAAAAACATTCATTTTTGGAGGAATTTGAAAAATGATTTTAGATTTAATAAAAGTATTTATCCTTTCAATTGTAGAAGGGGTCACCGAATTTTTGCCAGTTTCATCAACTGGGCATTTAATTTTGGTAAATGAATTTGTAAAACTTGAACCAGAAAAGTTTGCCAATGCTTTTAATGTAATAATTCAATTAGGGGCAATTTTATCAGTAGTAGTTTTATACTTTAGAAAATTAAACCCTTGGGATTTTGAAAAGACTCAAAAATATTTTCCGAAAAATTATGAAAATTTAAATGGTCAATCAAAAATATATTACAGATTAACTCATCCACATAAAGATACAATGGATCTTTGGAAAAGAGTAATAATTGGTGTAATTCCTGCAGGAGTTTTGGGATTATTATTAGATGATATAATAGATGCTTATTTATTTAATCCTATGGTAGTTGCCCTAATGTTATTTTTGTGGGGAATTGGAATAATTTTACTTGAAAAGAAAAATAAAAATGAAAACAAAAAAAGGATAGATAATCTTTCCTTAATTTCATATAAAACAGCATTTTTCATAGGATGTTTTCAAGTTTTGGCTATGATTCCAGGAACATCAAGATCAGCTGCAACAATAATTGGTGCTATGATTTTGGGACTTTCAAGATCAGCTAGTGCAGAATTTTCATTCTTTTTGGCAATTCCAACTATGCTTGGAGCAACTTTATTAAAAGTTATTAAAAATGTATCAGGATTTACAGGTTATGAATGGATATTAATAATCATTGGAATGATATTAAGTTTTATTGTTGCTTATATAGTAATAAAGAAATTTATATCATATGTTCAAAAAAATGACTTTATAATTTTTGGAAAATATAGAATAGGTCTTGCTATAATAGTATTTTTATATTTTATAATAATTAAATAAAAAAATTTAAAAGGCGGTTTAAACCGTCTTTTTTAAATTTCTAAAACTTTAAAAAAATCAGCTTATAGTGTAAAATTAGAATATGAGAATTTGAAAAAAAGAGGAATTTATATGAAAATTTTGTTTTGGATTTCAGCCTTTGCACTTTTTTATGCAATGATTGGCTATCCTTTAACTTTAATTGTTTTAGATAAAATTTTAAAAAGAAAAAATAAAAAAGATTATTCTTATAGGCCCAAGGTATCAATGGTTATATCTGCCTATAATGAAGAAAAGGTAATTGAGAAAAAACTTGAAAATATTATTAAATCAGATTATGAAAATCTAGAAATAATTATTGCAAATGATTGTTCTGATGATAGGACAGTAGAAATTTGCGAAAAATTTATTAAAGATCATCCGAAATTTGATATAAAAATTAATACTGCAAAAGATCATTTTGGAAAAACTAATGCTCAAGATGAGGCAGTCCATGTAGCTAATGGAGAAATTATTGTATTTTCTGATGCAAATTCAATGTTTAAGGAAGATGCAATTAAAGAATTGGTATCATATTTTACATCTGATGATGTTGAATATGTTTGTGGATCCTTAATTTATAAAAAAGATGATCAAATATCATCAGTTGTTGCAGAAAATACTTATTGGGATTTAGAACTTAGAATGCGTGAGATTGAATCAAAAATTTCTACCATAGCAGCAGGAAATGGTGCTATTTATGCTTGTAGAAAAAAAGATTATAGACATTATAATTTAGTTTCATCTCATGATTATGAAATGCCTCTTTATGCAGGGCTAAATAAAAAAAGAGCCTTGTTTAATAAGGATGCAATTGCTGTAGAAAAAGCAGGAGCAACAACAAAAGATGAATTTAAAAGAAAAGTAAGGATGCAAAGAAGAATCTTTACCAATATTTTTACAAATTTGAAAAGACTAAATATATTTAAGTATGGCTGGTTTTCATTTTTCCATTTTAATCATAAAACTTTAAGATTTTTACAAGCATTTTTCCATATAGTTTTATTTGTTGTAAATATATTTTTAGTAAAAAGTGGAATTTTTTATCAAATAACAATGCTAGGACAAATTTTATTTTATCTTTTGGCATTTTTGGGACATATTACAAACTCAAAGTCAAAAATTTTATATTTTCCCTTATATTATAGCCTTATGATGCTTGCTCAAATTAAGGGAGCTTATAATGAGATAAGTGGAAAGTCAAAACCAACTTGGGAAAAGGCGGAATCAACAAGATAATATGAAAATAGAAGTATTAGTATCGACTATGGGACAAAAATCCATAGATTTTTATAAAAAATTAAATATAAACTCTGATTGTCTTATTATAAATCAAACAGATCATAATTCTTATGAAGAGATTTATGATAAGGAAAATAAAATTAGAATGATTTCAACAAATACCAGGGGACTTGGTAGGAGTAGAAATCTTGGGCTATTAAATTCTAAGGCTGATCTAATAGTTTTGTGCGATGATGATGAAGTATTTGAAGATGACTATGTTGAAAAGATAGAAAGTGAATTTAAAAACCATCCTGATACTGACTTTTTTATAATGAAAACAATAATTTATCAAGATAATAAAGAGATTATTAAGGTGAAAAACGATGGGGAGTTGAAATTTTTTAATTCATTAAAATATGGATCTGTTCATTTTGTATTTAGAAGAGAAAAAATTGAAAAATATAATATGTCATTTTCAACATATTTTGGAGCAGGAACTGAAAATGGGTCCGGTGAAGATTCCTTATTTATAAGAGATGGTTTTAAAAATAAATTAAAATTTAGAACTTCAACAAAGCTTATAGCAAAAGTTTACAATGATAATTCTACATGGTTTAATGGCTATAATGAAAAAATGTTTTTTGATAAAGGTCAACTTGCAAAAGCACTTTTCCCAAAATCTTATAGGCTATATATAGAATATTTTTTGAAAAATCATGAAAAATTCATGGAAAAAATTGATAAAAAGACAGCAAGAAAAAAAATGCTAGAAGGGGCAAAATATTTTGGAGGTTAGGATGAAAAAGAAAGAATCGATATTTGTTGTTATACAAAAGTCTTTAATTTTTGGGCTTATACTTGGGATTGGATTTTATTTTTTATCTGATCGTTTTGGATTTAAAAAATACAAGGCTCAAGCAAAAATACTTACAACATCAAATGAAAAAATAAAAGATCAAGATAAGACTACCTTTACTTATGCAGAGACAGTAAATTCTAATGCAATCAAAAAAAGAGTAATAGAAAATTTAAAACTAGATATAAATGAAGCAGATCTAGATAAAAAAGTGCAAATACAAGCTATACCAAATACTCACATTTTAAATATAAATGTGGAAGATTCTGTAAAACTTAGGGCAGAAGATATAGCTGATGAATATGCAGAAATAACAGTTTCTGTAATTAATGAATTGTATAAGGCAGATTCATTTATAATTGATCATGCTTATCCAAATGCAACTTTAGTTAAAACAACCAACAAAGACGTATTAAAAATGGGTCTTGCAGGATTTTTAACATATTTTATTTTTGGATCTCTATTATTATTTATTAGAAATTCTAAAATTGATGAAGATGAAGATAATACCGATCAAAGACTTGTTAGAAAAGTGGTTTTTGAAGAAGATGGTACAGATAATTATGAATACGAAGAAGATTCATACGAAGATGTTATAAATGAAGAAAATTTTGAAGATTCATATGTCAAAGAATATGATGTAGATGAACAAGTAGAAGACCATAATTATGATAATGAAGAAATTCAAGAAGAAAAAATTGACTATGACCAATCTTTTAAATATGTAGATAGCGCTAATGAAGATGAAGAAGATTTAGAAATTTACGAAAATAAAGAAAATAATAAAGAATATACAATAATAGCAGATATTCCAAAATATGATGATGGTGATATAGATGTTTAACAAAAAAAATGACGAAATAATCAAATCTTTTGAAAAGTTAAAGAAAAATTTTTTGGAAATTACAAAGAAAAATTCATTAGTTCAATTTGTTTCATCAAGCGAGAAGATTAACAAAACATCATTGATTTTAAATCTTGCAAGAAGTTTATCGAAAGATGATTACAAAGTAATAATAATTGAGGCTGATTTTAGAAATCCAGTACTTGGAGAGCTTTGCGATATTGATTTTGATAGAGGATTTTTTGATATTTTAGAAAAAGAAAAACCATATGAAAACTTTATAGTAAAAGATCATTTTCAAAAAAATTTAGATTTAATTCTTGCTCCAAATAAAAGAGATGATGTTCATAACATTATGAACTATGAGAGGATAGAAAGTATATTTTCTTCATTAAAAGAAAAATATGACTATATATTTTTGGATACATCAAATAACGAAAATTACGATGATGCAAATTTTTATCCAAGCCTTTCAGATTTTGTAATTGTCTTAGCCAATAAAAAAGATTTTAGAAAAAAAAGACTCAATTCATCAATCAGAAAGCTTGAAAATGTGGATTGCGAAATATCTGGCATAATTACTACAGATAATTAAGGAGAAAAAATGAAAAAGAAAATTTTATTAATATTAGCCTTGTCTTTGACACTTTCAGCATGCAAAAAAGATGAATATGTATCACAAAGACACCCAGATGAAAATAAAAAATCAAATCCAATATCAACAAGTGTAAGTTATAAAGATCAAAAAAATAATGATTCTAAAAAAGAAAGCACACCTTCTGATACACAAGAAGGGTCATTGGAAAAGGTTGAAAATGAAAAAAATAATTCTAATGATCAAAATGAAAATGTAGAAAATCCAAAAGAAGAAAATAATCAAGAAAATGCTCAAGGAATATTTACTGTAAAAGATATTTCAAATATAAGAAGAGAAATGGATACAGAATCAGAAATTGTAGCAACTGTTCAGCCTGGAGTAGAAATACAAAGGACAGAAATTAGTGGTGAATGGTCAAAAGTTTCTTATGGAGAAT
Source organism: Anaerococcus senegalensis JC48 (assembly GCF_000321005.1). Classification (GTDB taxonomy): domain Bacteria; phylum Bacillota; class Clostridia; order Tissierellales; family Peptoniphilaceae; genus Anaerococcus; species Anaerococcus senegalensis. The sequence goes on along the minus strand of NZ_HE578909.1, from coordinate 23,212 downwards.
ATGAAGGATATATCTTAACAGAATTATTAACAGATATTCAATAATAAAAAGTCTAGTTTTATACTAGACTTTTTTAATTTGATAAATATTGAAATTTCAAATAATTAATTTAAAAAAATATATAATTCAAAATTTATTATTGATATACTTTTATTAACTATTATTTAATGATATACTTAATTTGTAATAAAATAACGTTTGTTAAAAAATTTTATAGGTGTCTATAAAATTTTTTAAGTTTCATAGGAAGATGATACTTGCTATCAAATTTCTTAAATTATTTTTAGGAGGATATATGGCTTATACAGATTATCTTATCAAAAAAGATGAGGCCAAGGATTTATTTGAAATCCTAAAATCCAAATACACAATTTTTGCACCAAAAAGAATAAAAAATGGTGGAAGATATTGTAATATGGATACAATAATGTACGAAAATGTACAAAGTTTTGATGAAATAGAGTATAAAGAAAAATCTACATATTCAGCTAAGGAAGCTCTACTTCCAATGACTGAAAACTTATTTTACTTTACAGAAGATGATTATACAGAAACAAAACAACCTTACAAAAAAGAAGTTTTGGTTTTTGCAAGAGCTTGTGATATAAATGCGATTAAACACTTAGATGATATTTTCATAAAAAATGGACCATTCGAAGATATGTTCTATAAAAGACGTAAAAATAAAGTTCATTACGCTCTATTAGAATGCCAATCAGACCTTGATAGAAATTGTTTTTGTGTATCATGTGATGCAAACAAAACAGATAATTATACATATGCATTTAGATTTAATGATGATGGATCTATGAATATAAAAGTAGAAGATGATTTAGACTTATCAGCATTTTCAAATAAAAAGTTTGATTTGAAATTCCCAGAAGAAAACGAATTAAAAGTTATATTCCCGCAAATAAAAGATGATAAAGAAGCAAATTTAATTGCAAATTCTGATATTTGGGATGAATATAATTCAAGATGTATAGGATGTGGATCATGTACAACTTCTTGTTCAACTTGTACATGTTTTACAACAAGAGATGTTACTTATACTTTAAATAGACGTGTTGGTGAAAGAAGAAGAACAAATGCATCTTGTATGACTAAAGATTTTGATCTTGTAGCTGGTGGTGGACATTTTAGAAACCAATTGAAAGAAAGATACAGATATAAAATCATGCATAAAATCTACGCTCACAACAAGAGATTTGGCGATGGCCCAATGTGCGTAGGTTGTGGAAGATGTTCAGCTCACTGCCCACAATTGATTTCTTATCCAGAAACAATTAACAAGGTAAGTAAAGAATTAGAAAAAGTAAGAAGTGAGGTAAAATAATGCAAAAAAATGAAATAAAAAGATCAACAGATGATTATTTAAATTATGTTTTACCAAAATCTTATGAAATTTTGGATATCAAAAAACACACAAATAATGAATGGACTTTCAAAGTAGAATTTGATAAAAAAGTAGAACCTGGTCAATTTTTACAAGTATCTCTTGCCAAAATTGGTGAGGCTCCAATTTCTGTTTCAGGAATGGGAGAAGGCTATGTAGAAATGACTATAAGAAATGTTGGTGAAGTTACATCTGAGCTTTTCAAATCAACTCCAGGTGATAGAATTTATCTAAGAGGACCATATGGAAATGGTTGGCCAATTGATAAATTGAAAGGTAAAAATGTAATTGTTATTGCTGGTGGTACAGGAGTAAGCCCTGTAAAAGGTTTAATAGAATACATAAAAGAAAATCCAAATGAATTCGAATCATTAAATTTAATTTTAGGATTTAAAAATCATGAATCAGTTTTGTTCAAAGAAAATTTAGAAGAATGGAAAAATCAAGAAAAAATAAGTACTGTTTATTCACTAGATAATGAAGAAGTTGATGGATTTAAAAAAGGAATGGTAACAGCATTTATTCCTGATCTTCCGTTAAAATCATTTGATGGAAACTATGCAGTAGTTATGGTAGGCCCTCCAATTATGATGAAATTTACATCTCTTGCCTTAATAAAAGAAGGTGTAACAGAAGATAAAATTTGGACAAGTTTTGAAAGAAAAATGTCTTGTGCAGTAGGAAAATGTGGACATTGTAGAATAAATGAAACATATGTTTGTTTAGATGGCCCAGTTTTCCCTTATACAGTTGCAAAAGACTTACTAGATTAAGGAGAGATTATGACATTAGATATTAATGTAGCAAAAGTTAGAAATAATTGTTATCGCCAATCTAAAATACCTGGGGAATTTTTACTACAATTAAGATCTCCTGGAGCTTTGGTAGATGCAAAATGGTTAGAAATGGTACAAATGCTTTGTCAAAAATATGGAGATGGAAATTTTCATTTTGGTACAAGACAAACTTTTAATATTACAGGAATAAAATACGAAGATATTCCAAAAGTAAATGAAATCATAAGACCATACATAGAAGAAATTGAAGGAAGCAGAGATGTAGAAATTGTATACAATGACGAAGGATATCCATATATTGGGCCAAGAAATATTATGGCTTGTATTGGTGGAAGACATTGTATAAAAGCTGCACAAAATACACAAAGACTTGCAGATAAATTAGAAAAAATAATATATGAATCACCTTATCAAATAAAAGTTGCAGTTACAGGTTGCCCAAATGACTGTGTAAAAGCTCACTTTACAGATTTTGGATTTATTGGTGTTACAAAGCCAGTTTATGATATTGATCGTTGTATAGGTTGTGGAGCTTGTGTTGATAGATGCAAAGCTGTAGCAACAAGGGTATTATCACTAAATGAACAAGGTAAAGTAGATAAAGATCCATGTTGCTGTGTTGGATGTGGAGAATGTGTAACAAGATGTCCAAATTCTGCATGGAAAAGACCAGATAGAAAAATGTGGAATGTAATAATTGGTGGAAGAACCGGAAAGCAATTCCCAAGAATGGGACAAATGTTCGCAAGATGGATGGACGAAGATGCTGTAATTCAAATGATGAAAAATTGGAAAGATTTCTCTGCCTATGTACTTGATAATAAACCTGTTTATATGCATGGTGGACATTTAATAGATAGAGTAGGTTTCCCAACTTTCAAAAAAATGATGTTAAAAGATGTTGACTTAAATCCAGAGTGTCTAATAGCTGATAGAATTAATTGGACAGAAAAAGAATATAGATCTTCAATAAATGTAATGAAAGTAGAAGATCACAAAAATGTAAAATAAGGAGCTTATATGAGATCACAATTTCAACCAAAAGATTTACTAGAAACATTAGTAAAACTAGAACAAAATGGTCAAAAATTTTATGAAGAAATGGCAAAAAAATTCTCAGATGACAAAAAAAATAGAGAATTCTTTGAATTTTTAGCTGAGCAAGAAACTCATCACGAAGTTTTATACAAAAATTTGTCAGAAAAAATTGATAACAACCAATCAATTGATAAAGAATACGATGATGAATACAAATCTTATATCCAATCAATGATTGATCAAATATTTAATTTTGATTCATCAAATGTTGGAGATGATCCAATAGATATTTATAGATTTTCTATAGGAATTGAAAAAGATACAATTCTTTTTATTAAAGAAGTAAGAACAATAGTTCCTGACTTTGAACCAGAATTAATCGATAGAGTTGAGGCAGAAGAAAGAGGTCACATCAAATTAATCCACCAATGGTACAATGATTTTGTAAAATAAAAATTAAAACCCCATTTCGAATGAAGAAAAGTTTAAAAGCTAGACTTTACTTTCACCCGAAATGGGTGTTTTTTTATTTAAAAATAAAAAAATTCATATGAAAGTTTTGATTTTTATAGGAATTAAAATAAATTTAATTTTTAAATAGCTAGCTTTAGGCTAGGACTTGACAATCTTTAACTGTTAATGTACACTATGAACAGTAGGAGGAATAAATGGATATTAAGATCAAATACTCGAGTAAAGATCCTATATATTTACAAATCAAAAATCAAATAAGAGATGCAATTTTAAATGACGAGATAGAAAAAGACAAGGCCCTACCTTCTATTAGACTTTTGGCAAAAGAGCTTAGAGTTAGTGTAGCTACAACGAAAAGGGCTTATGATGAACTTGAAAAAGATGGACTTATTAATTCTGTTCCTGGAAAAGGAAATTTTATTAAAGATCAAAATCCAGAATTAATCAGAGAGAAATTTTCATTAAAAATTGAAGACCATCTAAGAGAAGTTATTAAATTGTCTAAACTTGCAGGAATTTCAAAAAAAGAAATTAGTTCTCTTATAGATATATTGGAGCAAGATTATGAATGATATATTAAAAATAAAAAGCCTTAGCAAATCTTTGAATGATTTTTATCTTGGACCTTTGGATTTAAATATCAAAAGAGGGTCTATCCTTGGATATATTGGAGAAAATGGAGCTGGAAAATCTACTACAATAAAGTTGATTTTAGGAGATATGAAAAAAGATTCTGGGCAAATTTATATTTTTGGTAAAAAAATTGAAGATTTGACAGAAGATGAGAAGAAAAAAATTGCCTTTGTTTTTGAAGATTTTTTCTTTCCCCAAGAGCTTAACATTAATGAAGTGGAAAAATTTCATGCTATGTATTATGGAAATTATTGGGAGAAGGAAAAATTTAATAAGCTTGTTAAAAGATTTAATCTTCCAGAAAAAAAGAAAATTTCTACTTTTTCTAGAGGTATGAAGATGAAATTGTCTTTGACTTTGGCCTTAAGTCATAAGGCAGAGCTTTTAATTTTGGATGAGGCGACAAGCGGGCTCGATCCTGTTGCAAGGGATGATATTTTGGATATACTTTTAGAATTTATCCAAGATGAAAATAATAGCATTATGATTTCATCCCATATATTGTCAGATTTGGAAAAAATTGCTGATGGAATTGCCTTTATACATAGGGGAAAATTAATTTTTGTAGAAAGTAAGGATATTTTGGAGGAAGAGTACGGTATAGTTTCTCTTTCCAAAGAAGAATTTGAGAGCCTAGATAAAAGTGCCATAATTTCTGTGAGAGATTATAAATTTGGCAAGGAATGTTTGGTAAAAAAACAATTACTTCCTGAAAGTCTTGAGGTTGAAAAGGCAAGTGTTGAGGAGATTATGGTTTACATGATAAAGGAGAAATACAATGAAAGCCTTGATATATAAAGATTTGATTTCAATAAAAAAAGCCTTAATTTTACAATTTGTAATTATAATTGCCTTGGGACTTTATTTTTATAAGGAAAATCAATTGGTTTTAATTCCCTTATTTTTTATCCTAGTTCCAGTAATACTTTTGGGTATGGTTTTTGGAATTGACAACCAATATTCAACAAATAAATATTTAGTATCAAGTGGAATTTCTAGGAAAAAAATTGTTATTTCAAGGTATTTGATGATTTTATTTATGGCTCTTTTTGCAATAGGTCTAGCTTTTGTAGTTGGATTTGACAAAAATCCTCTTACAAAAGAAATCCCCATGCTCTTAATTATATCATCCCTATTTTTCATAACTAGCATAGTTGGGGTTATTGAACTTCCTTTGATGTATAAGTTTGGGGCAGAAAAGGCAAGGTTTATCTTTGTGATTTTATACTTTGTCGTATTTGCATTTTTCTCAACCATCTCTTCAAACAAAGAATGGATTTTGGAATATGTAAATAAGGGTTTAAGCATGGATAAGACTCTTTTAGCTCTATTGATATTTGCCATAACTATAATTTTTCATCTACTTTCAATTTTTTCTTCAATTAAAATTTTTGAAAATAAAGATTTTTAAAGACAGGATTTATTTCCTGTCTTTTTCATATTAATGATTATTTGACTTATTTTTTATAATTCATATAGTTATAATAGATATATAAAATTTCCTAACAAAGGAGAAAAAATGGATTATATATATAAATTTGATACGGATAATGGGTTTGAAATGACTGATATATCCAGTTTTTATGATGTTATAGAAGATGATGATTTTTACTTAATGTATTTGGGCAAGGCAAGCTTTATTGATTTTGCCAAAACTTATAACCTAGATGATGCCATAATTGATTTACTTATGTCAGATACTGCAAAAAAATCTTATATGGCAGTTGAAGATAATTATACCTTTGCCATTCTTGAAATGCTGGATATTATGGGAAATCTTGAAACATCAGACCTAATAGGATTTTACATAGAAAATAATAGGCTTATTATTGTTGATTTATATGATAGAGATCAATCAACAACAGAGGCTTTTAGAAAAATGCTTACAAAGAAATTTTCAGCAAGGTCTCCAGGAAGACTTTTGAAATATTTTATTACTTCTCTAGTTAATAATCATACAAGAATTTTTAACCAAATTAAAAATTCAACAGCTGATGTAGAAGATGCTATTATAAAAAATAGAAATTTCAGAAATAGTATAGAAGTAATTTCTGATAACAGGCACAAGGCCCTTAATTTGTATGCTTCCTACGAAAGACTTCTTGATACCTTGGAAGTTTTTATGGAAAATGAAAATGAAATTTTTGATGACGATGATATAAAGCATTTAAAATCAGTTTTATTTAGAGTTGAAAGATATTCTTCAAATATTTCTTATTTAAGTGGATATATTACAAATGTAAAAGATTCTTATACATCAAAGATGGATCTTTCTATGAATAATACCATGAAAGTTTTGACGGTTGTTACTACGATTTTTACACCAATCACAATAATAACCGGCTGGTATGGAATGAATTTTGAAAATATGCCAGAGTTAAAATGGCATTTTGGTTATCTTTATGTGATTGGAATTTCTTTAATTAGTGTAATTTTGGTTTATTTATTATTTAAAAAATTTGATAGGTAAAAAGAAAAGTAGGACACATGCATTATTAATATATAAACTTTGACGATAAAAAAATCGAACACATACCCATCTCGAGCGAATGAAATGAGTCGAGAGATCTCAGAGTATAATTTTTTATTCCAAGACAAACAAAAAGACAGGAAAAATTCCTGTCTTTTTTCTTTATCCTTTTAGTCCATCTGCTTGTCTTTGCATATTTTCTACTACTACATCAAATATATCTCCAATTGATTGGCCATATTCTAATATTTCCCATGGTCTATTTGTGTGAAAGTGAATTTTTATTAAATCCTCATCTCCAACTGCAAGGAGACTATCTCCTTCAAAATTTTCTGTTATATGATCAAAAATTTCGTCTTCGTCTAAATCTTCTCCTGCTATTAAAAGCTGAGTGTCAAATTTGAATTCTATTTTTTCTGCCATTTTTTCTCCTAACTATTTTTTAATAAATTTCTTTTTAATTCTTCTTCAAGTCTACCAAGTTCATTTTTGGCATCTTCTCTGTTTTTCTTTCCTTCTATTTGAATAGTTCTTACTTCATCGATGGCTTCAATCAAAGTGTCGTTTGTGTGTTTGATTGTATCAAGGTCTATTATACCGCGTTCTGTTGCTCTTGCTGTATCGATTGTGTTTTGTTTTAATTTGTCAGCATTTGATTTTAATAAATCATTAGTTAGATTTGTTACAGCTTCTTGGGCGCGTATTGCTTGTTCTGTGTGGCTCATGCCAAGGGCTAGAACCATTTGATTTTTCCAAAGAGGAATTGTATTTACAATTGTTGTTTGGATTTTTTCAGCCATAATTGAATTTGATGATTGAACCATCCTAATTTGTGGAGCCATTTGCATTGAAACCATTCTTGTTAAATCTAGATCGTGAAGTTTTTTCTCAAATCTATTTGCTTGAGCTTTTAGGTCATTTGCCTTTTGAGCATCCATTGGAAGATTTGATGTTTGCGCCTTATTTTCAAGCTCAGGAATATCCTTTTCGAAAGTTTTTTGAAGTTTTCTATTTCCAGCTTCTATATACATAGAAAGTTCCTTGTAGTAATCTTCATTTAATTCATACATTTGATCTAGCATGGAAATATCTTTAAGCAGAGTTATTTGATGATTATCCAAGGCCTTGGAAATTTCATCAATATTTTTTTCTGTTGACTGATATCTTAATTTCATATTTTCCATTTTAGATTTTTGTTTTTTAAAAAATCCAAAAACTCCACTATCATCTTGATCCATTGATTTTATCTCAGTTACTACACTATCTAAAAGCCCACCAATTTCACCAAGATCTTTATTTTTTACGGTGTTTAAAGTTTTTTCTGAAAAATTCGAAATCTTTTTTTGAGCTCCAACCCCATATTGTAAAATTATATTTGAATCTTCTAGATTTATTTTTTTAGAAAAATCGTCAATTTGTTTTTCTTCTTCTGGTGAAAATTTGATAGATTTATCTATTTTAATTTTTTTGTCATAAGAAACTTCTTCTAGTTTTGGATCTTGGTCGGCTCCATCTAACCTTAATTTAATATCACTCATCTTTGCTCCAATCTTTTTCTAAATATCCTTCTTGATTTAACAAAAGCTTCATTGTATCTATATCAGTCTTTATATCCATAGTCCTATCTTCCATAAGTTCCAATTGGATTTTTCCAAAGGCCTCATTGATTGTTTGTATGGAAGATTCTATTTCTGAAAGAGAATTTTTAATTTTTGGATCATTTGATTCCATTATCTCGTATTCTGTATAGGCATCAATTAATTTGACAGTTGTTGGCAAATAATAATCGATAAATTTATCCAAAATATAGGACTTTTCTGGATATCTTTTTACTATATTTACAATGTTTTCTATGGTTTTTTTAATCTCTATTACCTTTTCAAGAAAATCTCTGTTTTTTATTCTTGAAATTGAAAGATTGATCGAATTTAAGTTTTCCCTTGAAGTTTTTAATATATTTTCAGCTTTATTTTTGCTGTTTTCATCATGTGCTTGATTTTCTATTTTTTTATTTTCCTCATAACTTGTATGGGGAAGTTGGGACTTTTGAGTTTTGTATAATTTGAAAGTTGGGATATCAAGCAAAAACAATGAATCATTTTCTACAATTCTTGCTTGTTTAAAATATCCCTTATCCATCATATACATAAGCTCTTTTATTGTATCTTTTTCAGATTTTTGAACTGATGATGCCAAATCTCTTACGGGAATTACAGTATTATGACCAAGCTCTCTTAGAAATCTAGTGTAATCTTTAGAAATTGTGTCAATTTCCTTTGCTCTTTTCCAAGAAAAAACTCCAAAAACTCCAAAAACTATAGCCATAATTAAATTTGAAAACATATCAGGATCTCCATCAATAAAAGACATGCTAGATGCAAAAGTTACTATAAATGAAAAAATGCCACCAGTTTTCAAAAGTCCAGATTTGGTTTTTTCGGGTAAATTTTGCACACAAACCTGAGGGTTTTTGGTTTGTACTAGAGCTTTATTATTTGGTCTATAATTTATAAAAGCCATAGTTTTATCAATAAAATTATCTAAGCTATTTTTTAATTTTTCACTAATATCAGAAAAATCCATGTCGTTTATAGCCTTATTTAGGCTATTTTCCAAAGATTTTTCATTTTCTTTATCAAAATTTGTCATAAACACTCCTTAATAAAATTATACCCGAAAGCTTAAAATCTTAAATCATCTTTAATATTTATTTAATATATAATGGCAAAGCTTAAATATATTAAAAAGAAAATTCATATATTTAAGAATTAAGGTCTATAATATTATCAAAATATTCTTTATTTTCTAGAATTTTTTCTCTGTTTCCAAAAACTGTTAAATTATCTTTTTCTAAAATATTATTGTAATCATCTCTTAAATTCATTATATCATCTAAACTTGCATTTTTAATATCCATAAGTTTTTCTTCAAGTTCTTTATAAGAAAAACCTTGTAAATATCTTATAAAATCTAAAGATCCCTTGGCTTGAAGAGATTGTGGTTTTAAATATGAACCCATTTTTGAAATTTTTTGGTTTTTCAAATCATTTGGATCAAGCCTTAAATTTTCCAAAATTTGAGGGATTTTTTTGTAATTTTCCACTGTTTTTTTAATGTGTGGGTCTCTGTAAGAATATGTTCCAATATTTCCGTACTTATCAATCATAAGACCTGCTCCATAAGCTCCGCCTTTTGCACGAATTAAATCATGTAGGTAGGGATTTGAAATAATTGATGAGGAAAGGGCTAAAATATTTAATTTCTTATCAGAAAATTCTTTCAAATCTCCTCCCATAGATACATAATTTACATTAGCATCAGAAATTATTCCTTCCTTATAATAAGATTTTTCAAATTTGATTTGAGCTTTTTCCTTTTTTATTTCATCAAGGTTAGAGAATTCTTTTTTAATAATCTCTTTTGCCTTTATATAATCATTTTTAGATGATGTTATATTGATTAATAGATTTTTTGAGAAAATTTCTTTATGCAAATCTTCCAATTTTTCTTTAAATTTAATAAAATCATCCTCTACATTTTTGGAAATTTTCTTTATAAATTCATAGTAGCCAAAGCCTGTAAGCTCATCTTTGATGTATGAAAGTTTATCAAAATGTGAAAAAGAACGAGTTAAAGAAAGGCTATGACCAGAATCATACATATTCATCTCAAACATTGCCTTAATTTGTTTTAAAATATCCTTAATTCTTTTTTCATCTGAAAAATCAGTGTTTTCCATTATTTCTTTTGTTATTTCAAGAGAATTTTCGTACCTATCAAGGGTAGTTTTAAAGGAAATTTTTATAAAATTGTTAATCTCTCCGTCCTTATTTTTTATATTTTGGATGGTGAAATTAAGACCTGCCATATTTATTGGAATTATATCATCCAATTTTTGGTAGGAATATTTTTTTGTATCGATTGATCCCAAAAAGTCTGAAATTAGGCAAAGGTATTTGAGCTTTTCAATGTCTAGATGGTTTATATCAAAAAATAATTCACTATAAATCATTCCTGCACTATCAAGGTCGTGATAGATAAATTTAAAATTATCATCTTCGATTTTTCTTGGAACTTTTTCTATTTCAAGATCTATGTCACTAATTTCAAGACTTGGTATTGTTTCTTTGTCTTCTTTTGAATCTTCTTTTTCTTGGAAGGCTTTTAATTTTTCTTCTTTTTTCTTTAAATCTTCGATTTGATCATTTGATAATGATTTTTTCAAATCTTCTAAGTCCTGGTCGATTTTTTCTTCTATATTTTTAAAATGATTTTTATCAGCTTTTGCTACAAGAACTAATTTAGTCTTGTTATTAAGAAAATATTTCTCTACTTGTTTTTCGAAATAATCAGTTTCAATCAAATCACCCAATTCATTTATATAATCAATCAAATTTAAACTTTCAAAAATTTCATTATCCAAATTGTGCATTAGTATATATTCAATTCCCTTTGTAGCTGAATTTATTTGATCTCTTTGTGAAAAATCAAAAAGAGCGTGGGCTGCTCTTAGAGAATCTTTTGGAATGTGGTGAGCATATTTTTTAAGTTCTTCTTCTATGATTTGAACAAAGATATCCAAATTTTCATATGATGTGCCTTGGGCAGTAATTTGAATGGAAGATATATCCCCGTAACCTGTTCTTGCATAAAAACTTTCAGGAGAAATTTCCTTGTAAATTCTTTGGGAAATTTCGGAAGAATCTGAATTAAAAAGGGCAATTGATAAAATGGTATTTGCCAATTGGTCTTTTATATTTGATCTTTTGTTGGTTAAAAAAGAATATGTTAGATAAGATTTATTTTTATCTTCATTATTTGATTGAAAAGATGTGAAAATTGGTTTTTGGTAATAATTTTCCTTAACTTTACAATCAGCTATAATTTCTTTTTTATCATAATTAGATAAATATTCTTCATCAAGATTTTTTAAATATTTTTCAATATCCATATCCCCATAATAGAAAATATCGGCGTTGGATGGGTGGTAAAATCTTTTGTAATAATCTAAAAATTCTTCGTAGGATAATTTTGAAATATCATAGGGTTTTCCACCTGAAATATATTGGTAGCAAGAATCTTTATAAAGGTATTTATTTATTTCATTTATAATGTGAGTATCAGGATTTGTAATAGCTCCCTTCATTTCATTATAAACAACTCCAGATACAGAAAATTTTCCATCTTCATCAATTTTTATAGATTTTCCTTCTTGTAAGAAAATTTCTTCCTTATTTAAAACTCTTGGATTAAAAACTGCATCCAAATAAACATCTTGCAGATTAAAAAAGTCCTTGTCGTTTTCGCTTGCCACAGGATAAACAGTTTTGTCAGGATAGGTCATTGCATTTAAAAAAGTTTGAAGACTTGAAGAGACCATATCCATAAAAGGCTCTTTAGTCCTATATTTTTTTGATCCATTTAAAACAGAGTGTTCCAAAATGTGAGAAATTCCCTTTGAAGATTCAGGGGGAGTTTTAAAAGCTATGGCAAAAGTTTTATTTTTGTCATCTGTTTTTATATAATTAATTCTTGCTCCAGATTTTTTGTGCTCATACAAAAAAACATCCAGACCAAGTTTTTCATAATTTTTATTTTTTATTAAGTTATATTTTTCCATTAATAAATCCTTTCTTTAATATTTATTACTAGGACTATACTCTTAAATAAATTTTATCTCATTAATAGGAAAAAAATGATTTTAAAAAAATATTTAAAAATTTTCGAAAAATAGTGTAGAATTAAATTAGGTTTATAAAATAAATCAATATAATTTAAGGAGGGGAGTAAATGATAGGTATTATACTGGCAAGTCACGGTGAATTTGCTAATGGTATAAGACAATCTGGTGAAATGATTTTCGGAGAACAAGAAAAATTAGAAACAGCAGTTCTCTTACCTTCAATGGGTCCTGATGATTTAAGGGCTGAACTTGAAGAAAAAGTCAAAAAACTTGATTGCCAAGAGATACTTTTCTTAGTTGACCTATGGGGTGGAACACCATTTAATCAAGTTTCAGCTCTTATGGATGGTCACGAAGAAAATTGGGCAGTTCTTACCGGACTTAATTTACCCATGTTAATTGAAGCGCTAGGTTCAAGACTTATGGAAGAAAAATCACACGATCTTGCAAAAGCCTTGTTAGAACCTGCCAAAGAGGGAGTAAAAACAAAACCAGAATCCTTGATGGACGACTATAACAATTCAAATCAAAAAGAAGATGTTAAAGAAAATGTTCCAACAGTTTCGGGATCGATTCCAGAAGGAACTGTAATAGGAAGCGGAAAAATTAATATTGTCCTAGCAAGGATTGATACAAGATTACTTCATGGACAAGTTGCTACAAGTTGGACAAAGGCAACAAATCCTTCAAGGATTATTGTTGTAAGTGACAATGTAAGTGAGGATGAACTTCGTAAATCAATGATAATGGAGGCAGCACCTCCAGGAGTTAAAGCTCACGTTGTACCAGTTTGGAAAATGGCAGAAATTTTTAAAGATCCACGTTTTGGTGATACAAGAGCTATGTTATTATTTGAAACACCACAAGATGCCCTAGCACTTATTGATTTGGGAGCTGATTTAAAAGAAGTAAATCTTGGATCAATGTCTCACTCACAAGGAAAAGCTTATGTAACTTCTACAGTTTCTATGGGTAAGGAAGATGTTGAAACTTATGAAAAATTACTCGATAAGGGAGTAAAAATTGATGTTAGAAAAGTTCCAGCAAATCAACCGGAAAACTTTAAAAATATTATGAAAAAAGCAAAATCAGAACTTGGTTTGGCTTAAGGAGGAATTATGTCAGCAATTAGTATTATTTTAATTGTTATGGTTGCTCTACTTGCAGGTATGGAAGGAATCTTAGACCAATTCCAATTTCACCAACCAATCGTAGCTTGTACTTTGATTGGACTTGTAAGTGGACATTTAAAAGAAGGAATTATGCTTGGAGGTGCTCTTCAAATGATCGCTCTTGGTTGGGCAAATGTAGGAGCAGCTGTAGCTCCAGATGCAGCCCTTGCATCAGTAGCGAGCTCTATAATTATGGTTTTAGCTTTACAAGATGGATCAGGAAATATAAACAATGCTATAAATACATCAATAGCAGTAGCTATACCACTTTCAGTAGCAGGTCTATTTTTAACAATGATAGCAAGAACTTTATCAATTCCAATAGTTCACGGAATGGATGCAGCAGCAGAAGATGGTAATTTTAGAAAAATAGAAGTTCTTCATATGCTTGCAGTTTTAATGCAAGGACTTAGAATTGCAATTCCTGCAGCAGCACTTTGTTTCGTATCACCAAAAGTTGTAACAGGAGTTTTAAATTCTATGCCTGATTGGTTAACACATGGTATGGAAGTAGGTGGAGGAATGGTTGCAGCAGTAGGTTATGCAATGGTAATTAATATGATGAGTACAAAAGAAACTTGGCCATTTTTTGCCATTGGTTTTGCAGTTGCAGCAATCCCACAACTAACACTAATTGGACTTGGTGTAGTAGGATTTTCACTTGCTCTTATTTATTTAAAACTTAAAGAATCATCTTCATCAAATGGATCAAATAATACTGGAGATCCACTTGGCGATATTATAAATGATTATTAGGAGGAAATATGACTGAAGTAAATGAAAAAAGAATAGAATTATCAAGATCTGATAGGATAAAAGTATTTAATCGTCATCAACTCCTACAAGGTTCTTGGAATTATGAACGTATGCAAAATGGTGGTTGGTGTTATTCAATAATTCCTGCTATCAAAAAATTATACAAATCAGATGAAGACAGAAAATCTGCACTAAAAAGACACCTAGAGTTTTATAATACTCACCCATATCTATCAAGCCCTGTAATGGGAGTTACTCTTGCTATGGAAGAAGAAAGAGCAAATGGTGCTCCTATAGAAGATAAAACAATAAACTCTGTAAAAGTCGGAATGATGGGACCTTTAGCAGGTGTTGGTGATCCAGTTTTCTGGTTTACAGCAAGACCAATAATAGGTGCTCTCGGTGCATCAATGGCACTTACAGGAAATCCTATTGGACCAATATTATTCTTTGTATTATGGAATATTATAAGAATGTTATTTGAATGGAAGAGTCAAGAGTTTGGTTATAAAGTAGGAAATGAAATAACTAAAGATTTATCTGGTGGACTTTTAGGAAAAGTAAACTTAGTTGCATCAATTGTAGGTATGTTTATAGTAGGTGCTTTAGTTCAAAGATGGGTAAATGTTACATTTACAGTAAATGTTTCCGAAGTAACTCAACAAGCAGGTTCATATATTGATTGGAATTCTCTATCAAGTGGAAGTAAAGGACTTCAAGAAGCCTTTAAACTTTATGATCAATTAGGATCAGCAGGACTTGATCAAGTAAAAGTTACAACTTTACAAGATAACTTAAATCAATTAATACCAGGACTTGTTCCAGTACTTCTTACTCTTGGAATTTGTAAATTATTAAAGAAAAATGTATCTCCAATTGTTATAATTGTTGCCCTATTTATTATAGGAATTATTGCATCTGTACTTGGAATCATGTAATGGTTCAAAGTCAAAATAAAAAAGTAGATTTATCCATTAAGGCTAGATGCCTTAATGGATTTACTTCTGATGGAGATATAATGATAGGGGATAAGGCTTTTGAATATTATAATGAAAAAAATCTAGAAGATTATATACAAATTCCTTATACAGAAATTTCTTTCGTAAGTGCATCTGTTTTGTTTGGTAAAAAAATAAATAGATTTGCAATTCATACAAAAGAAAGTGGAAATTTTATTTTTACAAGTAAGGATAATAAAAAAGTTTTAAGAGCTTTAAATAATTATATAGATTCAAATAAATTAAGAAGGTCCCTATCGTTTTTTGAAGTAATTAAAAGAGGGATTAAAAATTTAATAAAAAAATAGACTCATGTTTGAGTCTTTTTTTGTGGGCAATTTTAAGTTGATAAGTTTTTTTAGAAGAAATTTTAACAATAAAAACTTTTACACCAAAAAAATCTGCTTTTTTTATAAAGATATTTTAGTTAAATTTAATAAATTGGGTATATAAAGTACATAGAATGAAAAAATGTTTTCATCGACTAAATGGAGGTTATTTTATTATGAAAGATTATAAAACAAACAAATTAAGGAATTTAGCTTTAGTAGGGCATTCAGGAGCAGGTAAAACTAGCCTAACTGAATCTTTACTATACCATACAAAGGCGATTGATAGGGTAGGAAAAGTTTCTGACGGAAATACAGTTTCTGATTATGAAAAGCAAGAAATCAAAAGAAAAATTTCTATCCAAACTTCAATAATTCCTGTTGAATATAAAGATTATAAGGTAAACTTTATCGATGCTCCTGGATTTTTTGACTTTGAAGGTGAAGTTTTAAATGCACTTAGAGCAAGTGAATCAGCTTTGTTTGTAATTGATGGAGAAAATCCAATTGAAGTTGGAACTGAAAAATATTGGAAATATACAGAAAATATTTCTTTGCCAAGAATAATTTTTGTTAATAAATTAGATAAAGAAAATGCTAATTTTAACCAAGCAGTTAGTGACTTACACATTGAATTCTCTAAAAAAATAATCCCACTAACCTTGACCCTTGGCGAAGGTGAAAACTTTGAAGGTTTGATCGATGTTATAGATAAAAAAGCTTATAAGTATAATAAAGGCGTAAGAGAAGAAATAGAAATACCAGAAATTAGAGTTGAAGAAGTTGATGCTGTTTATGAGGAAATTTTAGAGGTTGTTGCTGAAAGTGATGACGAGTTAATGGATAAATATTTTTCCGGCGAAAGCTTTACAGAAGAAGAATTCAAGGAAGGTTTTAGAAAGGCTATTATAAATGGTAGCGCTGTTCCACTTTTGGCTGGAAGTTTAGAAAAGGAAATTGGTCTTGATTTATTATTAGATATTATTACTAGATTTATGCCATCTCCAGACCACAAGGCTGCAAATATTGGTTTTAGAGTAACAGATGATTATGAAGAATTTGCAGTTAGTGAAGATAGCCCTTTTTCTGCAGTTGTTTTTAAAACAATTGCCGATCCATTTTTGGGAAAAATATCTTTATTTAAGGTTTTATCTGGAGCTATTAAAAAAGATCAAACCTTCTATGATATTTCTAAGGACAAGGAATTAAAGGCTTCTAATATTTTCTATTTAAGAGGAAAAGAACAATTTAAAACTGAAAGAATTGTCGCTGGAGATATTGGAGCATTTTCTAAACAAGAAAGTCTTCAAACTGGAGATACTTTATGTACAAAGGACAAGCCTATCGAATATAAGAGAATTAAATATCCAAAACCAGTTTTATTTTATGCAATAGAGGCTGAAAGTAAAAATGATGAGGATAAAATTTCATCTGCTTTGAAAAAATTATCTGAAGAAGATCCAACTTTTGAAGATAGAAGAGATGTTGAAACTCATCAAGAAGTTTTGGCAGGACTTGGTAATGTTCAACTTGAAGTTTTGATGGATAAGTTAAAAGATAATTATTCTGTTAATACTAAAATTGTTGATTTAAAAATTCCATATAGGGAAACTATTAAGGGCAAATCAGATGTTCAAGGTAAACACAAAAAACAATCCGGTGGTGCAGGCCAATATGGTGATGTTTTTGTAAGATTTGAACCTTGTGATGAAGAATTTATTTTTGAAGAAGAAGTTTTTGGTGGGGCTGTTCCAAAAAATTATTTCCCAGCAGTGGAAAAAGGTTTAAAAGATTCTATGGACGAAGGTCCTCTTGCAGGTTACAAGGTTGTTGGAATTAAGGCTACATTATACGATGGATCTTACCATCCAGTAGATTCAAACGAGCAAGCTTTCAAATCAGCTGCAAGAATTGCCTTTAAAAAAGGAATTGAAGAGGCAAAACCAATATTACTTGAGCCTATCATGAAACTTGAAATAAAAGTTGACGAAAAATACATGGGCGATGTTATGGGAGATATGAACAAAAGACGTGGAAAAATTTTAGGAATGGATCCACAAGAAGATGGATCACAAATAATATCAGCTCTAGCACCAGAAAGTGAAGTATTAACTTATTCTATAGATTTAAGGTCAATGACAGGGGCTCGTGGATCTTTCTCAATGGAATTTGAAAAATACGAAGAAGTTCCAAAAGATTTAACTGAAAAAATTGTTGAGGCAAATAAAAAAGAATAATTTTATAAAATAAGGGGCAAAATAATGAAAGACTGGAAAATTTTTGAGATTGATCCTTGGATAAAGGACTACAAAAATGATATAGACCTTAGGATGGAAGAATATAAAAAACAAAAAAATAGGCTTTTAAAAAAAGGCGAAAAATTAAAAGATTTTGCCAATGCCCACAATTATTACGGTTTTCATAAAACAAAAACAGGCTGGATTTATAGGGAATGGGCACCAAATGCCAAAGGTCTTTATCTAATTGGGGACTTTAATAATTGGGATAGACATTCTCATCCTCTAAAAAAAATAAATGATGGAGATTGGGAAATTTTTATTAAAGGTATAAGAACTATCCCTCATAAATCTAGAGTTAAGGTTATGGTTGATTATGGTGAAAAACTTCAAGATAGAATTCCTCTTTTTGCAAGAAGAGTTGAAAGAGATGAAAACCAAGATTTTTCAGCTATAATTGAAAATCCTAGAAAAAAATTCAAATGGACTGACGATAAGTTTAAGATTAAAAAAGATAATCTTTTAATTTATGAAGCCCATATTGGAATGGCTTGTGAAAGAGAAGGAGTTGGAACTTATAAAGAATTCGAGAAAAATATTCTTCCAAGAATTAAAAAAGAAGGCTATAATACAATCCAACTTATGGCTATAGCAGAACATCCTTACTATGGATCTTTTGGTTACCAAGTTTCCAATTACTTTGCCCCATCTTCATGGTATGGAGAAAATTATGATTTAAAATCATTAATAAATACAGCTCACCAAATGGGCCTAAATGTGATAATGGATTTAGTTCATTCTCATTCTGTAAAAAATACCCTTGAGGGAATCAATAGATTTGATGGAACAGATTTTCAATTTTTCCATGAAGGAGATGAGGGTAACCATCCTGATTGGGATTCTAAATTATTTGATTATAATAAACCTGGAGTATGTCATTTTCTTCTTTCAAATATAAAATATTGGCTAGAAGAATTTCATTTTGATGGATTTAGGTTTGATGGAGTAACTTCTATGATTTATAAAAATCATGGAAGAGGAGAAAGTTTTGACAATTATTCAAAATATTTTTCTATGAATACTGATATTGAAGCTATAAATTATCTACAACTTGCCAATGAACTTATAAGAGAAGTTAAGAAAAATGCTATTACAATTGCTGAAGATATGTCTGCTATGCCAGGAATGTGCCTTCCTATAAAAGATGGTGGAATTGGTTTTGACTATAGACTTTCTATGGGTATGCCAGATTTTTGGGAAAAGGCCCTAGAAAAGCGTGATGAAGATTGGGATATGGGAAGAATGTGGTATGAACTTTCAACCTATAGACCAGAAGAAAAAAGAATTTCTTATGTAGAAAGTCACGACCAAGCTCTTGTAGGATCAAAAACTACAATTTTTAGACTTGCAGATTCTTCTATGTATTGGGATATGGAAAAGAAAACTCACAATATTGTTATAGATAGGGCCATTGCTCTTCATAAAATGATCAGATGGATTACAATTTCTATGGGAGCTGAAGGATATTTAAACTTTATGGGAAATGAATTTGGCCATCCTGAATGGATAGATTTTCCAAGAGAAGGAAATAATTATTCCTTCCATTATGCAAGACGTCTTTGGTCATTGGCAGATAATGATTTATTAAAATATGATTGGCTATTAAAATGGGATGAAAAAATGCTTGATCAAATAAAAGAAGATAATCAATTAGGAAATGATATTTTTAGGCTTTGGCTAGATAATGATAGAAAAGTTATAGCTTACAGAAATAAAGATATAGTTTATATTTTCAATTTCCACCCACAAAATTCCTATGATTCTTTCCAAGTGCCAATTCACGATAAGGGAAAATTTAAAGTAATATTAGATACTGATGATGAAGAATTTGGTGGACTTGGTAGAATTTCAAAAGATGTTATTTATGAATCTAAAAATCTGAAAAATACTGATTATGATGGAATTGAAATTTATATCCCATCAAGAACAGCCCTCGCTTTAAAGAAGGTAGAATAATGAAAATAATTTGCTTAGGAGACTCCTTTACCCAAGGATATCTTGTAGAATGCAATGATTACACCCGCTTTTTAACTAAGGCGGGTTTTGAAATTATAAATCTTGGTTTAAATGGTTCTACAAGTTCTGATATGGTTAAAAGGTATAAAAATATAAAAAATAAATACAAAGATATAGATTATCTAATAATATTTGGTGGTTCAAATGATTTTTTGAATGGAGAAAGTGTAAATCTTGCATATTCTAATGTCAAAAGTATATTAGACTTATCAAGTGCCAAAAAAAATCTAATAATTATTCCACCCCTTCTAGAAGAGGAAGATGCCTATCCAATATATGCTTATGTAAATGAAAAAATAAATGATTTTGCAGAGAAATTGCATGTTTTGAATGCCCTTATTTTAGATTCAAGGCAAATCGACCCCTACTACCTAGATGGGCTTCATATGGGAAAGATTTTTCATCAAAAATTGGCAGAGAAAATTGAAAAAATAATAAAGGATGATATAGATGGATGAAATAAATGATATAGACAAAATGGTAGCCAAAAGCTCTTTATTGCCTGAATTTATGAGAAATAAATTAGTGATAAATTTGATTTCGGTTTTTATTGTAGCTCTAATTTGTTTTCTAACCTTAAAACTTGTTCATAAAATCATAATAAGATTTTTTAATAGGAATAAAAAGATAATAAATAGAAATTCAGCAAAACTTGAAACCTTAATAAAGGTATTTTATTCAACAGTTAGGGTAATAATAATTTTTATAGCAATAACAATTATTTTGGACATATTTGGTATAAATACCTCAAGTTTAATAGCGACTGCAGGAATCGGAGGTATAGCAATAGCTCTTGGAGCTCAAACTTTAATAGCGGATTTTGTAAAAGGAATCTTTATAATATTTGATGATAAACTAAGAGTTGGAGAATGGGTTGCATGTTCAGGGGTAGAAGGAACAGTTGAAGAAGTAAACCTTAGAATTACAAAAATAAGAGATTACAATGGCTCTCTTCATATAATTCCAAATTCAAATATAACAAATGTTCAAAACTACAACAGGGGAGCTCAAAGAAGTGAGGCATATTTTTGCGTATCCAATGATACAAAACTTGAGCAAGTGAAAGCTATGATTGAATCAGTATCACAAAAAATAAAAAATATACCTGAATACAAAAATGTCTTTATAGAAGACCTTAGTTTTTTTGAAATTACAGAGTTTAAAGATTTCTCCTATACAGTAAGAGTAACATCACTTGTAAAAATCGGAACTCAGTGGGAGATTTCAAGAAAAATAAGAGAGCTAATAAAAATAGAAATGGAAGAAAGAAAAATAAAAAGCAGTTTATTGGAAGAAGAAATATATGAAAAAATATAAATTAAATGACATAGTAAGCCTGAAAAAGCCCCACCCATGTGGAGAAAATAAATGGAAAATAGAAAGAATGGGAGCGGATATGAAACTAAGATGTCTAGGTTGTGACAAATTAGTTTGGCTAAAAAGAATAGAATTTGATAAAAGAATTAGAAAAATACAAAACAAAGATGGGAAATTTGTTTCCATAGTAAATTACAATCCAGAAGATTAGAGGAGAAAAACAGGAATTAATGATAAATGACCAAATAAAAAACAATTATATAAAAATAATAAATGAAAATTATAGTGAATACAAAAACGACTACAAAAAATTACTAAAAAATAGAAAAGCATATGGAGCAACATATAAAGAAGAAGAAATACCTACCTTATATGATGCATATTTTTATAACCAAGAAGACTATAAGATTTACGAAGACATGATAGATATATTTATGTCCATAGTAGAAAAAGTGACAAAAGAATATGTAGAAAATAAATCATACAGAAAAATATTTGACCTAGATCCTTTAACAGAAAAATTAATATTAAAAGATCCAGGCTATAATATATCAACACCAATAGCAAGATTTGATGTAATGTATGATGGTAGAGAAGATTATAAATTTTGCGAATTAAACACAGACGGCTCATCTGCAATGCTAGAAGATAAGTCCTTAGCAGATTTAATGAAAGAAACCAAAGCTATTGAAAAATTAAAAGAAAAATATGAAATAGAACATATAGATCTTTTACAAACTCTAGTAGATTCAATAGAAGATTTATATTACAAGGCAAAAAATACAAGAAAAAAAATAAATATAGCCATAGTAGATATAATAGAATTTGACAATATAGAATTTAAAACAATACAAAAACTTTTTGAAAAAAAGGGACACAATTGTAAAATTGCAGATTTAAAAGATCTAAAAAGAAAAGAAGATGGGCTATATATAGAAGATATGAAAATTGACTTAGTATATAGAAGACTTGTAACAAGTGATCTAATAGAAAATAAAGAGATAGGTAAAGATTTGATAGAATCATATTTAAATGATGAAATAATGACTATAGGGTCATTTAGGTCAACCTTGTTCTACACAAAAGATATTTTCAGAATACTAAGACTAAAAGAAAGTCAAAAAATACTATCAGAAAAAGAAAATGAATTTATAAAAAAACACATACCTTACACTGAAAAATTTTCTTATCAAAAAGATAAAGAAAAAATATTAGAAAACAAGGATAAATATATACTAAAACCAATCCAAGGCTATGCGTCTCATGGTATATATGTAGGAAAAGAGCATGATAAAAAAGAATTTGAAAAAATCTTAGAAGAAATAAAAGATAAAAATTATATATATCAAGAATATTACATGGTAAAACCATTAAAATTTGTGAAAATGGAAGATGAAAAAGCAAAACTAGAAGACTTCTCCTATGTAACAGGCTTATTTGCTTATAATGAAAAGTTTTTAGCCCCATATATGAGAATAGGAAATGCAGCCTTAATAAGTTCTGCTAGAGAATACTATGTTGTAAGTTCCTTGAAAATTAAAGAAAAATAAAAATCTAAAAAAACATTTGACAAAAGTCAAAAAAGATAATATACTAATATAGCTGTTTGATTAACAGCTATATTTTTTATCTCAAAAATAGTCAAGAAAAAAGTTTTAAAAAAACTTCAAAAAAAACTTGACAATAAAAAAATACGAGATATAATATAATAGTCGGCACCAAGAAAAGCGATAAGTTAAATAAAGAATTTGAAAAAAATCTTAAAAAAAACTTGACAAGCTTTCAAAAAGGTGGTAGACTTAAATAGTCATTACAAATGACACATGAACCTTTAAT
>NZ_HE578908.1:214448-225173 GCF_000321005.1 Anaerococcus senegalensis JC48 | reverse complement strand
ATTAAGCCCGTCCGGCTCATAGAGGACCCGTGCGGAGCACTCGCAGCGAAGCGAGAATAAATGAAGTTAAAAAAACTTTAAATATTAGGTTAAAACAGTATATTAAATATGTGGTGACGATGGCAGAAGGGATACACCTGTTCCCATACCGAACACAGAAGTTAAGCCTTCTAACGCCGATGGTACTCGGAGGGAGACCTCCCGGGAGACTAGGTAGTTGCCAAACTTACTTTTTTGTGAAGATTATATCTTCACAAAATTTGTAAGATTTTTTGACAAAACAATTTTAATATTTTATAATTATTACATATTATATGTGCTTAGGTAGCTCAATGGTGGAGCACCCGGCTGTTAACCGGTAGGTTGTGGGTTCGAGCCCCACCCTGAGCGCCAAATGCCGGGGTGGCGGAACTGGCAGACGCACAGGACTTAAAATCCTGCGGTGGTCAAACACCGTATCGGTTCGATTCCGATTCTCGGCACCAATAACGCGGGATGGAGCAGCTTGGTGGCTCGTCGGGCTCATAACCCGGAGGTCGTAGGTTCAAATCCTACTCCCGCAACCATACTTTTTGTATGTTTGTTTATAAAATTATTAATAAGGCCCTATGGTCAAGCGGTTAAGACATCGCCCTTTCACGGCGGTATCCCGGGTTCAAATCCCGGTAGGGTCACCATTTTGGAAGTATAGCTCAGTTGGGAGAGCATCTGCCTTACAAGCAGGGGGTCACAGGTTCGAGCCCTGTTACTTCCACCATCAAAATAAGTTTTATACTTATTTTATGGCTTAGTAGTTCAGTTGGTTAGAATGCTGCCCTGTCACGGCAGAGGTCGTGGGTTCGAATCCCATCTAAGTCGCCATTGCCTTTAAGGCTATTATAGGATTTGGATTTCAGATGAGATCCAATTTGCTGATGTAGCTCAATTGGTAGAGCAATTGATTTGTAATCAATAGGTTGTAGGTTCAAGTCCTATCATCAGCTCCAATTTTATTGTGAAAATAAAGTTGAATATAAATATAGTTTATGCTATAATATATAATTGTGAAATACAAATTTTGGGGAAGTTCCAGAGTTGGCCAAATGGGACGGACTGTAAATCCGTTAGCTTAGCTTTCAGTGGTTCGAATCCGCTCTTCCCCACCAATTTGCGGGTGTAGCTCAGTGGTAGAGCCCCAGCCTTCCAAGCTGGTTGCGAGGGTCCGATTCCCTTCACCCGCTCCATAAGCGCCTGTAGCTCAGCTGGATAGAGCAACGGACTTCTAATCCGTGTGTCAGAGGTTCGACTCCTCTCAGGCGCGCCATTTTTGGGATATAGCCAAGTCGGTAAGGCACCAGACTTTGACTCTGGTATGCGTAGGTTCGAGTCCTGCTATCCCAGCCATATTTGATCCATTAGCTCAGTCGGTAGAGCACTTGACTTTTAATCAAGGTGTCCGGAGTTCGAATCTCCGATGGGTCACCATTAATATTTCATTTTATTATTTAGTGGTTATACTGGCAAGCTAAATAGGCAAGAAAGGCATTTTAGCCACTGTATTTCTAAATTGATCCATTAGCTCAGTCGGTAGAGCACTTGACTTTTAATCAAGGTGTCCGGAGTTCGAATCTCCGATGGGTCACCAATATATGGAGAGGTACCGAAGCGGTCATAACGGGGCGGTCTTGAAAACCGTTAGAGTCTTACGGCTCACAAGGGTTCGAATCCCTTCCTCTCCGCCAAAAAAGTAAGAGTCAATATCTATTGACTTGATGGAGAAGTACTCAAGTGGCTGAAGAGGCTCCCCTGCTAAGGGAGTAGATCCTTTCAAAAGGGATGCGAGGGTTCAAATCCCTCCTTCTCCGCCATATGCCCAGATAGCTCAGTCGGTAGAGCAGGGGACTGAAAATCCCCGTGTCGGTGGTTCGATTCCGCCTCTGGGCACCAAAAAAATCTCTTCTTAGTTGAAGGATTTAAGTAGGGGTTTAGTTCAGTTGGTAGAACGTCGGTCTCCAAAACCGGATGTCACGGGTTCAAGTCCTGTAACCCCTGCCATTTTAATTTTATATATGGACCTGTAGCTCAGCAGGTTAGAGCGCACGCCTGATAAGCGTGAGGTCGGTAGTTCGAGTCTACTCAGGTCCACCAAAAACAAACCTAATTATGAATTTATTTCATAAAATTTTTTTATTAAAAATTACAAGGTTTTGTTTGGGCCTCTAGCTCAGTCGGTTAGAGCGCCCGGCTCATAACCGGTAGGTCCAGGGTTCGAGTCCCTGGAGGCCCACCAGATTAAGCACCAATTTATTTGGTGCTTTTCTTTTGCTTAAAATTATTTTATAACTAATACTTTTAATAAAATAGTAACATGATTATATGTTCGTAAGTTAAGTATTTGTTTTTTAGAATATGAAATTATTTTAAGTAGAAATAGATTAATTTCTATATTTAAAAAATGATATTTAATATAATTAACTTTATTATTTTAAATTTTAATTTTGTAGCATGTAGTTTAGAAAATAATTTTAATTTTACAATAAATTGGTTTTTTTTATTACTTATTATACAATGTTAATAGGTAATTTACATGTAGGAGGATTTATGAATGTTATTATTGTAGGTGCTGGTAAGGTTGGATCTTATCTTACTAGTCAGCTTTCTGATGAAGGACACAATATTTTAGTTATAGAAAAAAATAAGGATGTGCTGGAAAGACTTCTTTCTCAAAATGATGTGATGGGCATTTTGGGTGATGGTAGAGATATAGATGTTCTAAATGAGGCTAATGTTAATGAATGCGATGCTTTTATTGCCATGACTTATAATGATGATGTAAATTTAATTTCATCTATGATTGCTAAGAAAATGGGAGCTAGAGCAACTATTGTTAGACTTCGTGATCCTAGATATATTAAGGATGATGAGTTTATGAGAACTACTATGGGGGTCGATAGGCTAGTTAACCCGGAATTTTCTGCTGCTAAGGAAATTCAAAGAACTTTGAAATATACCTATGCAGTTAATGTAGAAAATTTTTTAGATTCTAAAGTTATTTTGATTGAGCTAGAGATTGATGAAAATTCTAAGCTTAAAAATAAATCTTTGATGGAATTAAATTCTGAGGGACTTTTGGGTAATACAATTATTGTTATAGGCGAAAAAGATGGTCAGGTAGTTATCCCAAATGGTAATCATATTCTAGAAGTTGGTGAAAAAATTTATGTTGCAGGTCCTAGGGAGGATATTGATAAGTTTTATAAGAGGCAAGTTGATTCAAGAAGAAATATTAAAGATGTTTTAATAGTTGGTGGAGGATCTATTGCTTTATATCTTTCTAGATTATTATTAAAGAGAAATTTTAAGGTTACAGTTTTGGAAAATAATAAGGAAAGGGCATTGAATTTTTCTGAAAGCCTTCCAGATTGTGATGTTATAAATGCTGATGGATCAGATCCCGAAATTCTTGATGAGATTAGAATTGAAAATTATGATGCTGTTGTTTCTCTTACAGGAATTGATGAGGAAAATATTTTAATTTCTCTTCTTGCTAAAAAAAGAGGAATTGATAAAATAATTGCCAAGGTAAATAGAACTCAGTTGTTGAAAATCACAGGAATTCTTGATGTGGATACTACTGTTACTCCAAAAAAATCAGCATCATTTTTTGTATCTAGACTTTTAAGATCTAAAGAAAATTCCAAGGGAGAATCTATTTCAAATCTATTTAGATTATCTGACGATAGGGTTGAGGCTATTGATTTTACTGTTATTGAAAATTCTAAAGTTACAGGTAAGAAATTAAAAGATTTGAAAGTTAAGTCTAATACCCTTATTGTAGGAATTTCTAGAGAAAGTTTGGGAGGTAAAATCGAGGTTGCCAATGGTGAAAGCACAATAGAGCTTGGCGATAGAGTTATGGTTATAACTAAGCTAAAAGATTTTAAAGAAATCGATGATATATTGGAGTAGGTATGAATTTAAAAATAGTAAAATATTCTCTTGGAAAATTATTATTAGTTCTTGCAGGACTTTTAGCTTTTCCCCTTTTAGTTTCTTTAATTTATAGGGAAAGTTTTGCAGATATTAGAAATTTTATAATTCCTATTATAATTTCGATTATTTTGGGAATTATTTTAAGTAAAAGTGGGGATAATAAATCTCACTTATATACAAAAGAAGCTATGTTTATTACAGCGTCAACTTGGGTTTTATTTTCTATTATTGGGGCAATTCCTTTATACTTAACTGGTTCAAATTATAATGGTTATATTGATGCTTTTTTTGAAATGGTTTCTGGTTTTACAACTTCTGGTGCATCTGTTGCACTTGATGTTGAGCTTTTGCCTCATTCTATAATTTTTTGGAGGTCCTTGTCTCACTTTGTTGGTGGAATGGGAATTTTAGTTTTTACTCTTGCTATATTGCCAAATTCTAACAAAGAGTCTTCTCTTTTGATGCAAAGCGAGGTTCCAGGACCTACTTTTGGAAAAATAACTCCGAAATTATCAGATACAGCAAGAAATCTATATGGTATGTATATAGTTTTGACAATAATTACAGCTGTACTTCTTCTTTTGGGAGGTATGAATTTATTTGAATCTATAATTCATGCTTTTGGAGCTGCAGGAACTGGTGGATTTTCTAATAAAGGAATTTCTATTGGAGCCTATGATTCTAGGTATATAGAAATTGTTCTTGCCATAATGATGACGGTTTTTGGTGTGAATTTCAATATTTATTTTTACGCTATAACTAAAAATGTTAGGGAAGCTGTAAAAAGTGAAGAATTAAAATGGTATATAGCAATTATTTTGATTTCATCAGGCTTAATTTTTATAAATATAGTTTCAATTTATCAAAATACAATTTATTCTTTGGTAAATTCACTCTTTACAGTTTCTTCAATAATTACAACGACGGGATATGTTTCAGCTGACTTTGGAACTTGGCCATTATTTGCCAAATCTGTAATTATAATGCTGATGTTTATTGGTGGATGTGCTGGCTCGACTGCAGGAGGACTCAAAGTTTCAAGATTTGTAATTTTGGTAAAAGGTGGAATCAATCAAATAAAAGAATCTATGAATCCAAAAAAAATTACCATAAATAGACTAGATGGTAAAAAAGTTGATGACGAAACCGAAAGGTCAGTTTCAAAATATTTGATTATATATATATTAATTTTTATTATTTTATTTATGATAGTTTCAATAAATATGAATGATTTTGAAACGGCATTTGCGGCAGTTTCTACAACTTTTAATAACGTAGGTCCAGGGCTAGGAGCATTTGGACCAATCACAAGTTTTGCGGAAATGCCCAAACTTTCAAAATTCGTCTTAACCATTGCCATGATTTTGGGAAGACTAGAAATATTTCCTATGCTTTTACTTTTGTATCCTTCTACTTATAGGAATTTGAGAAATAAATAAAAAAATAGTTAAATGACCTAAACCCCAAAATCTGGAAAAAAGATTTTGGGGTTTTTTAATGTCAAAAAAATAGCTTTATTGTATAAAAATATTAAAATAATGTGGAAATCAAACTGTAAATTACTGGAATTGCAAGAGCTGGAAGAATATTTGCTATTTTGGAATCTACTAATTTCAACTGTGAAAGACCAATTACTATTATGGTAAGTCCTCCAGTTCCTGAAATATTATTTATAACATCTTCTCCCAAATATGGACTCAAAAATCCCGCAAGAAGTACTAAGAAGGCTTGAAAAATCAAAATTGAAAATGAAGAAAATGAAACGCCAATACCCATGCTTTGAGCCATAAAAAATGCTACAACTCCATCGATTAAGGCTTTTCCCATCAAAACTTGATCATTTCCTGTAACTCCTGCTTCTATACAACCAATAATTCCCATAGCTCCAAAACAAAAAAGAATAGATGCATTCAAAAAACTTTCTGAGAAGTTTGAATTTGTATCCTTTATATATTTTTTTTCTATTTTTGAAGATAATTTATCAAGTTTACTATCTAAGCCTAAAAACTCACCTATAATTAAACCAATAACAACAGAAATAATTATTATAAGAATATCACCTTTCATTGAAGATCTAATCCCAATAACAATAATTGCTGCAGCTAAAAAATTCATAATCGAATTTCTCAAACTCTCAGAAAATTTATCACCTATTTTTGACCCAAGAAAACCTAAAATTCCAACTAAAATAAAATTAACAAAAACTGCTAACATATCTCCTCCTATAAAAACATTAAAATAAACCCATAAATAATAGGAAATAAAATAGAAGGCACTGAATTTACGATTTTTATATCTGCTAAATCAAGCATTGAAAGACCAATAGCCATAATGCTTAATCCTCCAACTCCAGAAATATTATCAATAACATCTTTTGTAAGAATTGGAGATATAAAACCGGAAATAATAACAATTAATCCTTGGTAAACTATAATTGGAATAGATGCAAAAGCCACACCTATTCCCAAGCTTTGAGCCATAAAAAAAACTGTCAATCCATCAATCATTGATTTTAAAAGAAGAATTTCATTGTTAGAATTTATCCCTGCCTCGATAGATCCAATAATCCCCATACTTCCAACGCACAAAATTAAAGTAGCATTGATAAAAGCTTTTGGGAAATTAGATCTTTTATTTTTTAAAAGTATATCACTTAAAAAATAAGCAAATTTATTAAATTTTCCATCCAAATCGAAATGATATCCAATAATTACTCCAAAAACAATAGATATTATTATAACTAGACTTTGCCCCTTGCTTGCTGATTTAATACCAGCAACTAAAATTAGTAAGGCAAGAAATCTCATTATGTCATTTTTAAGTCTATCAGAAAAATACTTTCCAACCTTAGTTCCCAAAAATCCTAAAATTAAAACTGAGATAGCATTTACAAAAACACCGAGCATAAAAACCTTCTTTATATATTATTTTGTTAAATTATATCAAAGCACTTAAATTTTTGCAAAAATACCATAAAAGTGATAAAGAAAATTGACAATAAAACACCTTTATCTTAATATAAAAAATGAATATGTGAGAAAAAATATATAAAAATTATCTTAAAATAAAAAAATATAAAGGGGAAAATTATGAAAATAGGATTAACAATTGCAGGAAGCGACTCATCTGGTGGAGCAGGAATACAAGCTGATATAAAAACAATGACCTTAAATGGAGTGTATGCACAAAGTGCAATTACTGCTCTTACAGCCCAAAATACTACAGGAGTTTTATCGGTTTTAGAATCAAACCCAGAATTTTTAAAAGACCAACTTGATATGATTTTTGATGATATA
The DNA here is from genome assembly GCF_000321005.1 of Anaerococcus senegalensis JC48. Classification (GTDB taxonomy): domain Bacteria; phylum Bacillota; class Clostridia; order Tissierellales; family Peptoniphilaceae; genus Anaerococcus; species Anaerococcus senegalensis. The sequence continues at coordinate 217,905 of NZ_HE578908.1, read as the reverse complement.
TATCCAGATGCAATAAAAATAGGCATGGTTTCAAATTCAAAATTAATTTCAGTAATAGCAGAAGAATTAGAAAAAAGAAAAGCAAAAAATATAGTAGTTGATCCAGTTATGGTTTCAACGAGTGGATCAAAATTATTGCAAGATGAAGCTATAAATACACTAAAAAGTAAACTTTTACCCCTAGCTGATATTATTACACCAAATATTCCAGAAGCAGAAATTTTATCAGATATGAAAATAGAAAATGAAAATGATATGGAAAAGGTAGGAGAAATTATCTCTAAAAAATACAATTGTGCTTGTCTATTAAAGGGAGGTCACCAAATAAATGATGCCAATGATTATTTGTTTGAAAATGGAAAAGGCACTTGGTTTAAGGGAAAAAGAATAAATAATCCAAATACCCATGGTACAGGCTGTACTCTTTCATCAGCCATTGCAGCTAACCTTGCAAAAGGTTATGATATGGAAAATTCAATAAAAATGGCAAAAGAATATCTATCAAATGCTCTTTTAGATATGCTTGATTTGGGAAAAGGATCAGGACCAATGAATCATGCTTTTGATATAAATGAAAAATATAAAAAATTAGGAAATTAAAATGACCTTTGCAACTATAATAGTAAATCATGGAACTAGTAAAATAGAAAATCAGAAGGAAGCTATTGGTTTTTTAAGAAAGAAAGTAGAAGAAAAATATAAGGACTCACTTGTAAAATCCTATATGGCAAGCGATAAAATTAGAAAAAAAGTAGAAGATAAGGACCTTTGTCAAGATTTTGATGAGATTTTAAGTGAGTGTAGGAAGAAAAATATAAAAGACATCAGATTTTTGATGGCTTATGTTCTAAGGGGAATAGAATATGAAAAAGTGATGAAAAAAGCTGATCAATTAAACGAAGATGGATTTTTTAATTTTACCTTTACTAAGGCTCTTCTTCAAGAAGAAAATAATGATGAAATTTTAGAATTTCTAGAAGAGCTTGGAGAAAATGACCCAAGTCTTGTGATTTTTCACGGAAGTCCTAGAAAAAACCTAGAAGAATTTGAAAAATTTCAAGAAAAAATAAAAAATTCCGATAAAAATCTATATTTTTCAAGCTTTGAGGATAGAAAATTTGATAATTTAATTAATGAATTTAAAGAAAAAAATATAAGTAAGATAAGGGTAATTCCTTTTTTAATTATTGTAGGTAACCATGTTGCTAAAGACATAGAAGGCGAAAAAGAAAATTCTTATAAGAAAGTTTTCGAAAAAAATAATATAGAAATTAATCTATTAAAAAAATCATTGATTTTGTATAATGAAATTGCTGAAATTTTTGTAGAAAAGCTTGAAAAATAGTTGACAAAAGCGTATTTTAAGTGTATCATTAATTAGTATGAAAAAAGTTCCAAATACTTTTGACATAATCGTATATCCTGAGGGCGATTAATAAATGTCAGGACGAGTAAAGCCGCCACCTATCCGAGCGGTGTCAAAATAGATAGGCAAAAATATTTAAGGAGGAACTTGATGAAAAATCAAAAGACATATGTACCAACAAAGTCAACAATTGAACCAAAATGGTATGTAGTTGATGCAACAGATATGGTTGTAGGAAGACTTGCAAGCCAAGTTGCAGCAATTATTAGAGGAAAACACAAACCAACATTTACTCCAAATATGGACACTGGTGATTATGTAATCGTAGTAAATGCTGAAAAAGTCGTTCTTACTGGAAACAAAGAATACCAAAAAGAATACAAAAGATATTCTGGATATGCAGGTGGATTAAAAACTATTTCTTACAAAGATATGATGGATAAACATCCAGAAAGAATTGTAGAACACGCTGTATTAGGTATGCTTCCACACAACAAATTAGGTAGACAAATGGCCAAAAAACTTAGGGTTTATGTAGGAGAAGATCACGATCACCAAGCACAAAACCCAGAAGTTTTGGACTTAAAGTAAGGAGGACTATAGATGGCAGATATTATATATCAAGCTACAGGTAGAAGAAAAACTTCAGTAGCAAGAGTTACAATGAGACCAGGTAGTGGAGAATTGAAAGTTAATGGAAGAGATCTTGATGATTATTTTTCATATGATACATTAAAAATTATAGCAAAAGCACCATTAAAATTAACTGAAAATGAATCAACATATGATATCAAAGTTAATGTACAAGGTGGAGGATTTAATGGACAAGCAGGAGCTATCAGACACGCTATAGCAAGAGCTTTACTAGAAGTAAATCCTGATTATAGACAAGCTCTAAAAAGAGCAGGTTTTCTTACAAGAGACCCAAGAAAAAAAGAAAGATACAAATACGGTCAAAAGAAAGCAAGAAAATCTTCACAATTCTCAAAAAGATAAGAAGTATTTTACAAACAAGGAATTTTTATTCCTTGTTTTTTTGTGTTTATTTTTATTAAGAAAAATTCATAATGTTAGGGAAAATATCAAAAATATAGTAAAATAAGTATTAGATTAATGTTTTTTATCATTATATTTTATAAATTGTAATACTATTAAATATAAAGGGGAATTATTTTGCAATATTGCTATCATATAGGAAAAAAATTAAGAAAATTAAGAGAAGAAAAAAACATTACAAGAAAAGAATTAGCGGAAAAAACTTATATATCAGAAGAGACAATTCGTAGGATAGAAAAGGAAGAGAATGATCCAAGAATCTCGACCTTATATTCTTTATGTGAGAATTTAGATGTGGATTTACAATTGTTATTTAATGAAAATAAAAAAAATTGTGATAGGCTCATAGAAATTAGGAAAAAGTAAGAACTTTAATATATTATGGCTTTATTGATAATTTTGATTTACTTTTAAATGACATCAATAATAGGCTTATAGCAGAAGAAGTACATATCAATGAAATACAAGCAAGTAAACATTACTATAAAGGAGTAGCTGAGCTTATCAAAGGTGTAGATTTTAACCTTGCACATAAAGAATTCATTACAGCGCTTTTATATATCCATCCAGATTTTAATATGGATAAATTTAAAGAAATAAAATATAATGAATATTCCCTCAAAATACTCCTAGGTTTAGCTATAAGCAAGCTAAGGCTTGGAGAAATAGAATTCTTTGGTTTAATAATTAGATATATATTCGATAATATTGACAAGTCAAATGATGTTTATTATATCTATATATTTTATCTTGCACTTTATTACTATAGAAAAGAAGACTTACTCAAAGCCCTTAGTATATGTAATATAAGCATTATAGAAACTAGATTCTCAAGTAAATTATTCTTTTTAAATATGATATATTATTTAAAAGGATTAATATTATATAAACTGGAAAATTATAGGCTTTTACAACAAAATTTTAATAAAGCTTTATTATTAAGCGAAATAAGTGGATGCATATAAACTAAATAAAAAATTATTATAAATAAATATAAACTATAAGAATCAACACAAATGGGTGTTGATTCTTCTT
>NZ_HE578908.1:173242-213680 GCF_000321005.1 Anaerococcus senegalensis JC48 | reverse complement strand
AAATGATAATTTATAAAATGATTGTTAAATATAGACATACAAAATAAATATTACAAATAAGATTATAAATAATTTTTAAATTACTTAAGATACTGAAAAAAACTTAGTGTCAAATTGTTTATTAATTCTAATGATATTAAGCTCATATTAAGCGAGAAATAAGAAAATAAAGTAGAAAGAATGAAATTATTAGAAAAAAAGATCTTTATTTGGTTAATGGTGGAGATAAAGAAGACTATGATTTTGGTTACAAAATTGGTTATGCTGCTAAAAAAAGCTTGGAATTGGACATCATCTAAGGTTAAGGGAGCAATAGATTACTTTAGAGGTTAAATCACTAAATTAAATATAGTATTATAGTTTTATTAATTTATAAATTTTAAAGGAAAATTATGAAAGAACTAACAGAAAAAGAACTAAAAAAAGTTGAAGGTGGTTTCGACCCATTTCAAATTTATGAAGAAGCTAAAGATTTTGTAAATAATAGAGCAGGCAATTTAATAAGAGGATTTAAAGACGTCTGGAAAAATAATTAATTTTATATAAGTAAAAACAAATTTATTTCTCGCTTACCATATATTTAATTGAAGGAGAATTTATGAAAAAAATATTACTCGGATCTTTGAAAATCTTATATCCATTAATATTTATAGTATTATTTTTAGGATATAAGGGGTTTATTTACCAGGATATAAAAGCTTATATTATTAGGTCATTTTCCGATAATAGTCTTGGACCTAATATAGACACAATTTTTATGAGCTTGGAAATTGTTCTTATGTTGTTAATATATATGAGGTTACCATCTTCTATAAAAAATGGCTACGGGATTAGAAAAATTAATTTAAAAGAAGTTTTATTACTATTTTTAATTTCATTTTTAGTTTATATAGTAGCTCAAAGGGTTTTGGGATACATGTATACACTTAAATACGGCAGTGGTGTTTTTAGAACTATGGGAGATACAATTGGAGAAAAAGTAGATATTAAAAAGATATACTCATATACGAATGGAGATAATTTCATTAATACAATTCTTTTAAGTTCAATATTAGAGGAATTAGTTTATAGGTATTTTATGAACTTACCTTTTACAAGTAAGATTGGTAAACTATATGCTTTAATTATATCATCAATACTATTTGCATTTTCTCATGGTCCAGGAAGACCAATATTTTGGGTTACTTTAATCGATGGCATGGTATCATGCTTAATATTTTTTTATAGTAAAAATATTTTATATTCTATTATTTATCATATTTTTTCAAATGTAATTGTAACATTATTTTTGCTTATATCTGTTAAATTTCCTATTATAGAATTATTTATTAAAGGAAATGAATTAATGGCTATGGTGTTTGAACTACCTATTTCAATTAGTATAACTTTAGTTGGAATTGGAGCTTTTGCAGTTATATTATTTTTCAAAACATATACAAAAAAGGAGTTGTTAATATGAAAACTGAAAATTATTATTTTATTGATAATGTATCAAAAGAATTTTCAAAACAAAAAGTTCTTAAAAATTTTAAAGCCAAGATTCCAAAAGGAAATATTGTTGGACTTTTAGGCCCTAATGGAGCTGGGAAGACTACACTTTTTAAGTGTCTTTTAGGACTATATAATTATACAGGACAAATAAGTATCCATGAAGCGAGTGGCAGCAAATTGTTAGATAAAACTCATGTGGCAGGCATGGTAGGTGAGCCTTCATTTTATGAAAATTTCACTGTTAAAGATAATCTGAAAATAGCTATGGCCTATGCAGATACTAGTAAAGAAGAAGTGATTAATCTAATAAAAAGATTAGATATTGAATATTATTTAGATAAAAAGATAAAAAAGTGTTCTCTTGGAATGAGACAAAGAGTTGCAATAGCCATGACTTTAATAAAAAAATCAGATTTAATCCTTTTAGACGAGCCAACAAATGGTCTAGATCCAGAAGGTATTAGAGATTTACGAAATTTTTTAAAAGTTATATGTCACAAAGAAGGTAAGACTGTTTTACTTTCTAGTCACATACTATCTGAGATGAGCTTGGTATGTGATAAGGCGATATTTATGAACAAGGGTAAATATTTAGGAAAAAGCGATAATGTAAAAGATTTAGAAGATCAATATATGAAGTTGATAAATGAAGATAAGGCTAATTTTAAGGAGAAGTTATGAGAGATATAAAGAATTTTTCAAGGCTAGTTTCAGTTGAAATATCAAAGCTATTTAACTTTAAAAATATTATTTCGCTTTTTTTAATTATTTTAGTTTCAAATGCTCTTGTTTTATGGATTTTTAATACTGATAGTACAGATAACGAAGAAGATATAAAAATTGAAGAAAAAATGAACTCAGCTTCTACTTGGAAAGATAAGGCTAAAGTTCAGATAGAAGCTAACAAAACTTTAGAAGATGTTGTTGGTAAAGACAAGGTCAAAATGAATAATGATATATTAAAGTATAGAATAGATAATGACATTGCTCCAGTAAAGGGTCATAGTAGCTATGAATACCTAAATTATACATCTAACTATATTAATATAGCCGTACTTATTTTTATTATATATTTATCATCAAAATTATATGGTCTAGAGATAGAAAATAAGATGGAGGATTATATATATAGTCAAAAATTTTCAAGATTTTATAGCTTTAATACTAAAATAATCGCTTTACTTATTAGTGTTGTAGCTATAATAGCAGTATCTAGTCTTATCACCTTCATTGCTGGTGGCTTGTTTTATGGATTTGAAGGTGGATTTAAAAAGACTGTATTTTATTTTAGCCACAATGTCTACGAACATACTTATTTAGTTCATAGCCTAATAAATATTTCCTTGTGGTTAATAACTGCGATATTTTTATCTATAATTACTTTTGCTTTGACAGAAATTTCTAAAAATTCTTTAATTTCAAGGATTATATCTATCTTGTATTTTCTTTTAGGATTTTCATTATCAAATAAACTTATAGATTTAAAAGTGGATTCAAAAATAATATCATATACTTTCCTACCTTATGCAAATATATCTAATTTTTTAAATACTCCGATAAATGATTATTTTACCTTTACTAAAGGAATAATTATTATATTTATACTAGGTATTTTGATGTATATAATTTCAAGTACACATTTAAACAAAAGGGACATATAATGAAATATCCATCTGTTAGACAAAAAGATTCTACTGATTGTGCTGCTGCATGCTTGGCTACAGTATGTAAATTTTATGGTAGAAATAAAGATATAGTTAGAATTCGTCAATATGCGAAAACCGATAGCAAGGGAACTAATGGAGTGGGATTAGTAAAGGCAGCACAAAAGCTAGGCTTTATGAAATAGATATAAGTCCGAAAGAAAATCTTGATGGAATTGTGCCATCTGATGAAATAAAAACTATAGAAGTAAAAGACTTGAACTTTTCATATGGTTATAGGGATAGAGTTTTAGAAGATATTTCATTAAACATAAGTAAAGGTGATAAAATAGCTATAGTTGGACCTAGTGGTTGTGGTAAAACTACTTTAGTTAAGTTATTGATGGATTATTACAAAGTAGATGAAGGGATAATAAATATAAACAGATATCCTATTGAAAAAATAAGTAAAAGTTGGTTAAGATCTAAAATAGTTTATATTTCTCAATCTATATTCTTTTTTAAAGCGACAATTAGAGAGAATCTATTACTTGGAAATATATATTGATGATAAAAAAATTAAAGATTATCTTAAAATTGTAGGTTTAGAAGATTTTTTAGAAAAACTACCCATTGGTCTTGATACAATCATAGAAGAAGATGCCTCGAATTTATCAGAAGGTCAGAATCAAAGATTTGCAATTTGTAGAGCTTTATTAAAAAAACCAGAAATATTAATATTGGATGAAGCTACAAGCCATCTAGATAGTATAACTGAAAAAAAGATTAGTGATTTATTTAAGGAGATTTCAGATAAAATTACCACAATAACTATAGCTCACAGACTTAGCTCTATTGTTGATAGTGACTTAATATATTTTATGGATGGGGGAAAGATTATTTCAAAAGGAAGTCATAAAGACTTATTAAGGGAGAATGAATTTTATAGAGAAATGGTAAATAACTTAGCGATTTCACCAATATAAAAAAGCAAGGATTTTTCCTTGTTTTTTTTATATAAAGTAGCTTCTCATAACTATTTAAGAAAAAAATAGTAAAATATAAGAAGAAAGGATTTATTATGGATTTTAAAAAATTATTTAAATTATTTTTACATACCCTATATTTGTCTGCCTTTACTTTTGGTGGGGGATATGTAATCTTATCTTTGATGGAATCGACTTTTGTAAAAAAATTGGGATGGATTAATAAGGAAGAGATGCTTGATATGACCGCTATTGCCCAATCATCTCCTGGGGCTGTTGCTATAAATGCATCTATTTCTGTAGGTTATAAAATATTTGGATTTTTGGGAGCTTTAGTTGCTACTTTGGGGACTGTCATTCCTCCACTTATAATTATTTCTGTAATTTCTTATTTTTATGATGCTTTTATTTCTAATAAGTATATTGGATTAATTCTAAAAGGAATGCAGGCTGGCGTTGGAGCTTTAATTATAAATGTTGTTATAGATATGGCTAAGGAAGTTATTTTTCACAAGGGATATTTGATTTATGGAATTTTTATCATATCATTTATTCTAAATGTTTTTTTGCATGTAAATATTATATATATAATTTTAGCCTTAATTGTTTTTGGAATTATTAGTTCTTTTGTTGGAGGTAATTATGCTTCTTGATTTATTTATAAGTTTTTTTAAGGTGGGACTATTTTCTTTTGGAGGAGGCTACGCTGCCCTTCCTTTGATTCAAGAAGAAGTTGTAAATGCAAATTCTTGGCTTGGAATTTCTGAGTTTAATAATCTAATTACTATTAGTCAAATGACTCCAGGACCAATTGCTATTAATTCTGCATCATTTGTTGGGATGAGAGTTTTTGGGATTTGGGGAGCTATTGTTGCAAGCCTTGGTTGTATTACGCCTTCTTTTATTATAGTTGGTACAATATCTTATTTTTATAGTAAATATAAAAATCTTGACACCATGCAAAGTGTTTTGGGATTTTTAAGGCCTGCTGTTGTGTCTATGATTTTGGCTGCAGGAATTGATATTTTGAAGACTGCTTTTTTTGATATAAATAAAATTTCTATGGAAAATATAGATTTTTCTATGGTGGTTTTATTTATTCTTATGCTTATTGCTATTAGGAAAAGTAAAATTGATCCTATAATTTTAATGATAGGTTCTGGTTTTATTTATTTGTTTATACATTTATTTATTTGAGGTGATTCATAGTGAAAATTAATTATAATTTGAAAATGGAAGAGATCATAAAAAATATTGAAAAGGAAGATAAAAAACCAAAGCTTTTACTTCAAGTTTGTTGTGCGCCTTGTTCTTCTAGTGTTTTAAGTCGTTTGAGAGAATATTTTGATATAGATATTTTTTATTATAATCCAAATATATATCCTGCAAATGAGCTTGAAAAAAGAGTGGAGACTGTAAGAGAGTTAGTTTCTGATATGAATCTTGGTTCTAGAGTGATTTTTCCTGAAAATAATCCAAATGATTTTTATGATTATGTAAATAATAGAAAAAATGACCATGAGGGAGGAGAGTCTTGTTATAGGTGTTATGAATTAAGGCTTGAAAAGTCTGCTATTTATGCAAAAGAAAATTTTTATGATTATTTTACGACAACCCTTTCAATTTCTCCCTACAAAAATTCTGCTTGGCTAAATGAGATAGGGGAAAATTTGGAAGAAAAATATGGAATAAAATATTTGTATTCTGATTTTAAAAAGAAAAATGGATACAAGGATTCGATTGACCTATCTAAAAAATATAATTTGTATAGGCAAGATTATTGTGGTTGTATTTTTTCTTATAGGGAGATGGAAGAGAAGAAAAAATCAAAATAAATGTTATTTTTATCTTTCTTTGGGTAATTTTATATAGGGAGAGATAAATATGGCTGACGTATTACTAATAAAAAATTTAAATGAAGATCAATTAAATAATATAATACCAGTTACAATAAAGACTAACATAAGTGATAGAGATAAACTTGTGGGAATTTTTAATTGTTTAGTTGAAAAAAATTTAGTTGAAACTAATAGATTAGCAATTAAAAAATCTTCTATTACCATAGATTTAATCTCTTCTAATATTACAGAAGTGATAAAAGAGTTAATAAAAAATAAGTGTATGATATATGGTGTATATGTATTGTATGATGATTATTTAGGAGGAAAATATAATGAGTGAAAAATTACTAGAAATGATCAATGACCAAATGAACTTTGAATTACAATCAGCATATGAATACAAGGCTATGCAAATTTATGCTGATGATGAAGAATTTGAAGGATTTGCTCACTGGTTTGGACACCAAGTTAGAGAAGAAATTGAACATGCTGAAAAAATGACTAAATTCTTACAAGAAGTTGGATATAAACCAGTATATAAAGCAATGGAAGCTCCAAATGAAGAATTTGAAGACCTATTAGATGTAACAAAAAAAGCTTTAGATCATGAAAAAGAAGTTACAAGAAGAATTCATGAAATAGCAAAAGCTGCAAGAGAAGAAGGAGATGAAAGAGTAATTTCATTTATCCAATTGTTTGTTGATGAACAAGTTGAAGAAGAAGATACTTTCGGAAAACTTGTTACAAGACTTGAAAGAATTAATGGAAATTACGGTGGCCTTTACATTCTTGATGGCCAACTTGCACACAGAGGATAATAAATTGAGGCCAAGTTTTACTTGGTCTTTTTTTGTTAGATAAATTAAAGATATGAAAATAAAATTAAAAGAAAAAAATCTAGAAATGACAGTAAATTCCTATGGAGCCTACATAGAAAAATTTACTAAAAATAATAAGGCTATTTTTTTTCCGAAACTAATGTTAAAAATAAAAGATGATTTAAAAACAAGGGGAGGAATGCACCCTTGTCTTCCAAATTTTGGAAAAAGTGAGATAAAAAATCTTGATCAACATGGTTTTGGAAGAGTCTCTTTTTGGGATATAGAAGAAAAAGGTGATAATTTCATTAATCTAAAACTCGAAGGAAAAGAAGAATATAAAAATTCTTTTTATAAAATAAGATATGAATTAAAAGATTCTAATCTTTTTGTTTACCTTGAAATAATAAATAAATCGAATAAAGATTTAGAAATTGCACCTGGTTTTCACCCTTATTTTTATATAGACAAAAATTTTAAGATTGAAGATGTAAATCTTGAAAATATAAAATTAGAAGACACATATTTTCTAAAAGAAAAGAAGGCAAATATTAAGGGGAAATATTTTGATATTTTAGTAGAAAATGAAAAATTTAATGAATTTGCTATATGGACCGATTTTCATGGGGAATATTTATGTCTAGAACCATGTTTAAATGGTCCAAGTTTTACTAAAAAAATCAATGATCCTTATATTTTAAAAAGTGGTGAAAAATTTAAAGAAAAAATAAAAATATCTATAGAAGACTAGCTTTAGCTAGTTTTTATTTAATAGAAACTTAAATTAATATATGGAAAATAAAATACGAAAATATTGAATATATTAAAATAAAACTTGAAATATTTAAAAATGTAGTATAATAATATTAAAGCAGGAGGAAATTATGAATGATCAAAGTAGAAATGTTCTAAGAGTTTTGTTGTTGGCACTTGTTGCTGTGATTGTATTAAAACTTTTAGGTCTTGCAATTAATATTATAGTATCAATAGTTATACCTGTACTTCTTATATATTTCCTATACAAAGTTTTAATTAAGAAGGAAGATATTTTTAAATAAAAGGTGATAGAAATGGATAATAAAAATAAAATTATTAAAATAATACTAACAGTTTTAGGAGTGATTATATCTTTGAAAGTATTAAAGTTTATTTTTTCAATGGCTTTTGCACTTTTAATTCCGATTTTAATAGGTGGTGGCCTTATAATTATTCCTATCCTATTTTTGTTAGTTCCAATGGCTATACTTGGAGCTATTATATATTCAATATATAAATTTTTTGTAAAAGAAAAATCAGTATGGTAAAAAATATACCCCAAAGTCTTTATAGATTTTGGGGTATTTTCTATTGGTTTAAAACAAATTTTTCTATAGCTTCACCAACAGCTCCTTGGTCATTAGTGGCTTTTGTTGTATATTTTGATACATCTTTTAATAGAAGGTGGGCGTTTTGAACTGCAGCAGAAAATCCTGCTTCTTCTAACATTTCTTTGTCATTATAATTATCGCCAATAGTTAGGACATTTTTCATTCCAATTCCGTAATGATCACACAACTTTTCAAGAGCTTTTGCCTTGTTTACATTTTTTTTATTTATTTCCATAAATGTATCAGATGAATAAGAAATAGCAACATCCCAGTCGCAAATTCTTGCTATATCCTCTTCTAAGCTCATTAGATAATTTAGATTAGAATTTTTTATTATGACTTTTATAATAATTTCTTTATCAAGATTTTTGATATCTTCTGCATTTTGGACAAATTTATATATATTTTGGTCATAATTTCCATTAACCTCATTACCATTTGCAAATACATAGCAATGTTTATCGGTATAAATTTCAAAATGAACGCCTATTTCTTTACAATAATTTGAAACTTCTATTGCTTTTTTATAATGAATTGGAGAAGAATCTACAACCTCTTTTGTAAGATTGTCTATTATAATTCCACCGTTACAAAGAATTGAAAATCTATCTTCTTTTACATTTCCTATTTGTTCTAAAATATCAAAAAGTTGGTAAGGTCCACGTCCGGTTGCTGTGGTAATTATTATTCCCATATCCTGGGCTTTTTTAATAGCGGCTAAATTTCTTGGATGAATAGTTTTATCAGTTGATAAAAGTGTCTCATCACAATCTGTTGCAATTAATTTAATCATAAACTCTCCTTTTTTAATTTATACCCAAAGTGTCTTATAATTTTTTCATAAAAAAATTTTCTTATAAATAAAATAATGTAATATTTTTATTAAAAATAAAAGCGTGCATTAAAAATACACGCTTAAAAATAATAATTATTTTCCTAAAAAATCAATTATATCATTTGATTCATACAAATACTTTCCATCATGGAAAAGGCAAGGCACTTGTCTTTTACCACCTTTTTGAATTAATTCCATCATAGCATCTCTATCTTCATTTATATTTACAATATCAATTTTTATATCATTTTCTTCTAAAAAATTTTCTACTTTCCTACAGTGAGGACAAGCAGTTCCTACAAATAATTTGTAATCTGACATATATTCTCCTTAAATTAAATTTCATAAATTTTTCATTTTATATTATTATACTAATAGAAAGGAAGATTTAAAGGTGATACTATGAAAGATAAATTATTAAAAATAATTAGAATTATTCTTGTAATCATAATAATAGTTTGCTTGGGTATTTTGGGTAAAAGAGGATATGACTATTACCAAAATTACAAAAATAATAAACATATAGAATCAGTAATGCAAGAAGTTCAGGAAACAAAAGACAATTCAAATGACGTAAAAGTTGAAACTTTTGAAGATAAAGAGAATAAATACATGGAAATTTTGAAAAAATTTCAAAAAGAAAATCCTGATGTAATAGCTTTTATTCAAATTCCAAAAACAAATATAGCTTATCCTATTTTACAAGCAAAGGATAATGATTATTATTTGAGAAGATCTTTGGACTTAAAATACGATATAGCAGGGTCTATTTTCATGGATTATATGAATGATAAAAAAATGAATGATGATAATTCTGTAATTTATGGCCACTATATTCAAGGAATGACATCAATGTTTACAGCATTAAAAGAATTTAGAGACCAAGAATTTGCACAAAAAAATAGAAATTTTTATATTGTAACAGAAGATGGACTAAGGGAATATAGGATTTTTTCCGTTTATGCAACTCCTGCAAATTATGATTATAGAACATTAAATTTTGAAGATAAGGGACAAAAACTTTCCTATTTGGAAAAATTAAAAGAAAAAAGTGATGTAAGTCTAGAAAATCGTAATTTTAAACAAGATGATACAATAGTAACCCTATCAACTTGCCAATATGATTATGAAGATGAAAGATTAGCAGTACACGCCCTAAGAGTGAGATAAGGATTAAAATGAATAGATATATAGAAGAAAATAAAAATAAATTAAATTTAACAAATGAGAAAGGTCAATTGATTTTTTATCATGAATCTTTTGATCCAAAAGATATTTTTACTTGCGGTCAATGTTTTAATTTTTTTGAGGAAGAAGATGGCTCATTTACTGCAGTTTTTTTTGGGAAAAATTATAAATCTCAAAAAAGAAGGAGAAAAAATAATAATAGATAATATTACAGAAGAAGAATTTTATGAAATTTTTTACGATTATTTTGATCTTGGAGTAAATTATGAAGATATAAAAGAAAAAATTTCTGTAGATAAAACTTTAAAAGAAGCAACAGAGTATGGGAAGGGAATCAGAATATTAAATCAAGAATTTTTTGAAACCCTAATTTCATTTATAATTTCAGCCAACAACCAAATCCCAAGAATAAAAAAAGCTGTAAGAATAATATCTGAAATGTATGGGGATTATATTGGAGAATATAAAGGAAGAAAATATTATTCCTTCCCAAGTCCTGAAAAATTATCCAAGGCAAGACCAGAAGATTTAAGAGAAAAAGCAAGAGTTGGTTTTCGTGATAAAAGAATTGTTGAAACTGCAAAAATAATCAATGAAGGATTTTTTGATTTTGAAAAAGATATAAAAATGCCAACAGAAAACTTGCGAAAAAAACTCCAAGAGCTTCCTGGAGTGGGGCCAAAAGTTGCAGATTGTATTTTGCTTTTTGCCTTTCATAAAAGAGAGACCTTCCCGGTTGATGTTTGGATAAAAAGAGTTATGGAATTTTTATTTATAAAAAAAGAAGTTCCAAAAAAAGAAATTTCAGATTATGCTGACAAATATTTTGGAGAAAATGCAGGATATGTTCAACAATATTTATTCTATTATGGAAGAGAAAACTCAATAGGTAAATAAAACTTGCAATATTAAAAATAGCTTGTATATTTATATTAGATGTTAGCAGTCAAAGTTGATGAGTGCTAAAAGGAGGAAATGAAAATGAATTTAAAACCAATCGGTGAAAGAGTAGTTATAAAAAAATTAGAAGCAGAAAAGAAAACTCAATCTGGCATAGTTTTACCAGAATCTGCCCAAGAAAAACCACAATATGCAGAAGTTGTTGCAATTAGTAGTGATATTTTAAACGATAACGACAAAAAAGATTCTTTAAAAGAAGGAGACAAGGTTATTTATTCCCAATATGCAGGAACTGATGTAAAAATTGACGGCGAAAATTACGTAGTATTAGCGTACAAAGATATACTAGCAGTAGTAGAATAGGAGAAAATTATGGCAAAAGATATAGAATACGGCAAAAGTGCAAGAGATGGTCTTGAAAGAGGAATTGATAAATTAGCAAATGCTGTAAAAGTTACTCTTGGACCAAAAGGAAGAAATGTAGTTTTAGATAAATCTTACGGTGCACCAACAATTACAAATGATGGTGTAACAATTGCCCAAGAAATCGAACTTGAAGATAGGTTTGAAAATATGGGAGCTCAACTTGTAAAAGAAGTTGCTACAAAAACAAATGATGTAGCAGGAGACGGAACAACAACAGCAACAGTTCTTGCCCAAGCAATTATAAAAGAAGGACTTAAAAATTTAGCTGCAGGAGCAAATCCAGTAGTTTTAAATAAGGGATTAAAAAAGGCAAGTAATGAAGTTGTTTCTTACATCAAAGAATCTTCAAAAGAAGTAGAAGATAAAAAAGCAATTGAGCAAGTAGGAACAATCTCATCAGCAGATCCTGAAATTGGTAAATTTATTGCAGATGCTATGGAAAAAGTAGGAAATGATGGAGTAATCACAGTAGAAGAATCCAAAACAACAGACACCTACCTTGATGTAGTAGAAGGAATGCAATTTGACAAGGGATATTTGTCCCCATATATGGCAACAGATAACGAAAAAATGGTAGCAGATTTAGATGACCCATATATACTTGTAACAGATAAGAAAATCTCAAATATCCAAGAAATTTTACCACTACTAGAAGAAATTGTTCAATCATCAAAACCATTATTAATAATTGCAGATGATGTAGACGGAGAAGCTCTAACAACACTTGTATTAAACAAATTAAGAGGAACCTTCAACGTAGTTGCTGTAAAAGCACCAGGCTATGGTGATAGAAGAAAAGAAATGCTTGAAGATATAGCAATTCTTACAGGTTCAAAAGTGATTTCAGAAGAATTATCAATGGAATTAAAAGAAGCTACAATCGAAGATCTTGGATCAGCTAAAAAAGTAAAAGTTGACAAAGATCACACAGTAATTGTAGAAGGAAAAGGCGATAAAGACGCTTTGACTGAAAGAGTAGAAAAAATTAAAGGTCAAATAGAATTAAGCGACTCAGAATATGATAAAGAAAAATTCCAAGAAAGAGTAGCAAAACTTGCAGGTGGAGTTGCAGTAATTAATGTGGGAGCTGCAACAGAAACAGAAATGCAAGATAAAAAATACAGAATTGAAGATGCCCTATCAGCAACAAGAGCAGCTGTTGAAGAAGGAATAGTTGCAGGTGGTGGAACAGTTTTAATAGAAGCTATCAAAAAAGTTGAAGCTTTAGAAGAAAAATTAGAAAACGATGAAAAAACAGGAGCAAAAATAATAGAAAAAGCTCTTGAAGCACCACTAAGACAAATTGTAGAAAATGCTGGAATGGACGGATCAGTTGTACTTGAAAATGTTAAAAAATCAGACAAAAATACAGGCTACGATGCCTATGATGATGAATATGTAAATATGTTTGAAAAAGGAATAGTAGAACCAACAAAAGTAACAAGATCAGCCCTAGAAAATGCAACATCAATTGCAAGCATGATTCTAACAACAGAGGCAGCAGTGGCAGATATACCAGAAGAAAAACCGGAAATGCCACCACAAATGCCAATGGGATATTAAAAAAACACGAGCCAGGATTTAATCCTGGCTTTTTTACTGGAAAAATTTATATAAAAAGAAGCTATCATGAAGGCAAAAATTTTGGGTAAAATAATAGCAAATATTCTATATCTTAAATAAGAGGAAAGTTATGAAAAGCAAAACAAAATCTTTTACAACTTATTTACTAATAATATTGTTCTTAATTTTTACATCATCAAGTCTTTCTTTAATTGGAATTTTTATGGGAAAAGTTGTAACTTCAATTTCAAATTTGAATATGGTAGAATTTAAATCTAACCTTATAAAATTAGTATTTTTGATTTTGATAAATTTTATTTCATCAAATCTTGCCTTTAGGCTTAACTATAGGATGGGGATGGAAAAATTTATTGGTTTAAAAAATGAACTTTTTAAAAAGGATTTGAAAAATAATAAGGAAATAAATATAGCAAACTACACTACAGATATCGAAAATTTATATGCCAATCGCTTTATGGTAAAAATAAATGCCATAAATCTAGCCTTGACCATAAAAATATAAAAAAGCTCCTAAACAAAAGATAAAATAGGAAGAAAAATTTAGATTTAAAAATTCCTATAAATCTTTCTGCCAAAAATATTTCTTTTTTATATGCCGATAAAAAAATAGTTGATGATTTTAATTTCGTTTTTTCTTATGGAAATAAATATTTAATCAGAGGAGAACCTGGGAAGGGAAAATTAACCTTGGCAAAAATTTTATGTGGAGAATTTCTCCTAATAAGGGAGAAATCTTATTGAATAATGTAGACATAAAAAATTTTGATTTTAGGGACTATATCTTATATGTTGACCAAAAACCTAATATTATAGATGGGGATTTGAAAGATAATATAAATTTCTATAGAAACGAAATGGGTAAAAAAATTGATTTAACTTTGTTTAATATAAATAAAAAATCAAGTGATAAGGTAAGTGATAATGATGGCTTATCTGGAGGCGAGATGATGAGAATAAGCTTATTAAGATCTCTTGTTAAAACTAGACCTATTATGATTTACGATGAACCGACAGCATCACTTGATGACAAAAACCCAAAAGAAGTTTTAGAAAAACTTCTATCACTATACCAAACTGTTATTATAATAACTCATAAAATTGATGAGGAAATGTTGAATAAATTTGATGAAATTATAGAAATTTAGGAAAAGACTTAAAACATTTCAAGCAGGATTTACTAAAATATTTTAGTAAATCCTGCTTTTTTTATAAGTTAAGAAAACAATACCAGTAAAAATCAAAAAGGGAAGAAAAAAACATAAGATAATAGATTTTTATTATCAATTAGGATATTTAATTTAAGGGGTTTAACAAAATATTAACCTGATTAAAATAATTTGAAAATAAAATCTAAAAAAACTATGAAAATGTTGACATGAAAACGTAAAACTGATATTATTTAGGTAATCTTAAGATTACTATAATTCATTTCAAGGAGGAAAAATAGAAATGAAGAAACTAGGTTTATTGCCAAGACTAATTATTGCAATCATTCTAGGTATTCTAATAGGACTTGCAGGTCAAAAAATTGACGTTTTAAAGATTTTAGTTAGAATATTAATTACTTTCAATGGTCTATTTGGCAACTTCTTAGGTTTTGTTATTCCACTAATCATTATGGGATTTGTAATTCCAGGTATAGCAGATCTAGGAGACTCAGCAGGAAAGACACTAGCAATTACAGCAGGTATTGCATATTTGTCAACCGTTATCTTTGGAAGCATTACATACTTTGTGGGTAGTGCAGTTCTTCCTACTTTTATTAAAAAGGGAGCAATTTCATTTGACCCTGATAAAAATGCAGGAAATGTATTAAAGCCAATATTTGAATCCCCAATGGATCCAGTTTTCTCTGTTACAACAGCACTTATTATTTCATTTATACTAGGTGTTGGTATAGCAGCTGCAAAGGCTGACGTACTTAAAAAAGCAGTTCATGAATTTTCTGATATTATTACAAAATTAATATCAGCAGTAGTAATTCCATTATTGCCATTCCACATTTGTGGTATTTTTGCAAACATGGCTTACCAAGGAACTGTAGCAGTAGTATTATCAGTATTTGCTAGAGTATTTATCATGGTATTGATTCTTCACTGGCTAACAATAACTGCACAATTTACTTTAGCAAGTTCAATGTCAGGCGGAAACCCATTCTCAAAAATTAAGAAAATGATTCCAGCTTATATGACAGCTGTAGGAACTCAATCATCTGCAGCAACAATTCCAGTTACACTTAACCAAACTTATAAATTAGGTGTAAACAAAGGTATAGCAGACTTTGTAATTCCTCTTTGTGCAACAATTCACTTATCAGGTTCAACAATCACACTAACATCTTGTTCATTATCAATTCTTATGCTTAATGGATCAGATATAGGATTCCAACACATGTTTCCATTTATCCTCATGCTAGGTGTTACAATGGTAGCAGCACCTGGGGTTCCAGGAGGAGCAGTAATGGCAGCACTTGGTATTCTTCAATCTATGCTTGGATTTACAGAACCTATGACAGCTTTAATCATCGCATTATATGTTGCCCAAGACTCATTTGGTACAGCATGTAACATCACCGGTGATGCTTCTATAGCTTGTATAGTTAATAAAATCTCAGGATTTAAACTAGATCCAGATGCAAACGCTGAGTACATTGATGAACTAGTTAAGCAATAAAAAGCAATAAAAATAGAACTCTTTTGAGTTCTATTTTTGAGCTTATGATCTTAAGATTAAATTTATGAAAAATCATTAAAAAAATTATTAAAAAGGAGAAATTTTTATGACAATAAACAGAAGAAAAGTTACCATGGATGGTAATACGGCAGCAGCTCACGTATCATATGCTTTTAGTGAAGTATCTGCTATTTATCCAATAACACCATCTTCACCAATGCCAGAATTTATTGATAAATGGGCAGCTAATGAAAGATTAAATCTTTTTGGAAATCCAGTTTCTGTTACAGAAATGCAACATGAAGCAGGAGCAGCAGGAGCAGTTCACGGTTCACTTGCAGCAGGAGCACTTACATCTACATACACAGCAAGTCAAGGACTTTTACTTATGATTCCTGATATGTACAAAATAGCAGGAGAAAGACTCCCAGCAGTTTTTCATGTAGCAGCTCGTTCTTTGTCAACATCTGCAATTAATATGTATGGTGATCATCAAGATGTTATGGCATCAAGAGCAACAGGTTTTGCTATGCTTGCAGAAGGATCTGTTCAAGAAATTATGGACCTATCACCAGTAGCCCACCTTGCAGCTATAAAGGGAAGAGTTCCATTTGTAAACTTCTTTGATGGATTTAGAACAAGCCATGAAATCCAAAAAATTGATGTTTGGGATTATGATCAATTTGAAGATATGGTTGATTGGAAAGCAATTGATGATTTCAAAAATGATTCATTAAATCCACACAGACCAACCATGCGTGGTGTATTTGAAAAAAGTGGATATTTCCAAAGGGCAGAAGCACAAAATAAGGCTTATAATGCAATTCCTGAAATCGTTCTTTCTTATATGGAAAAAGTAAACGAAAAAATAGGAACAAATTATTCTTTATTTAACTATGTTGGTGCTGAGGATGCTACAGATATAATTGTTGCTATGGGATCAGGTACTGATACTATCCAACAAACAGTAGAAGAGTTAAACAAAGATGGAAGAAAAGTAGGACTTGTAAAAGTACATCTTTATAGACCATTTTCAACAAAACACTTACTAGAAAAAATTCCAGAAACAGTTGAAAGGATTGCAGTTTTAGATAGAACAAAAGAAAAAGGATCTGCTGGAGAACCTTTATACTTAGACGTATTGGAAGCATTCTCAGACTCTGATAGAAATCCAAAAATAATTGCAGGAAGATATGGACTTGGACAAAAAGATACAAGACCAGCACATATTAAATCAGTATTTGATAATCTAGCAAAAGATAATCCTAAAAATCACTTTACAGTTGGAATTAATGACGATGTTACTAATACATCCCTTGAAGTTGACGATAGTTTTGTAATTTCTGATGGACAAACAACACGTTGTATATTCTGGGGAAATGGTGGAGACGGAACAGTAGGAGCAAATAAAAATGCTATAAAAATTATAGGCGACAATACAGATATGTTTGCTCAAGGATATTTTGACTATGATGCTAAAAAATCTAATGGTCTAACAATGTCCCACTTGAGATTTTCTCCAAATCCAATCCACGCAGCATACTTTATAGATGAAGCTGATTTTGTGTCATGCTCACCACAAGCTTATGTAAGACAATATGATTTAGTTAAAAACTTAAAAGAAGGCGGAATTTTCTTACTTAATACAATTTGGTCAGAAGAAGAACTTGAAGAACATATACCTAATTATTTATTAAAAGAAATTGCAGATAAAAATATTAAATTCTATACAGTAAATGCTTCAAAAATTGCTCAAGAAGTTGGATTGGGACATAGAACAAACATGGTTATCCAAACAGCTTTCTTTATTCTTTCAGAAGTATTACCAATAGATGATGCTATAAAATATCTAAAAGATTCTATAGAAAAATCTTATGGTATGAAAGGTCAAGATATAGTTGACATGAACAACAAGGCAGTTGATCGTGCAAGTGAAGAATTACAAGAAATAAAAGTTAAAGAAGAATGGAAAAACCTAAAAGATGATAGAGAAGATGAAAATGAAAACGAACCTGACTTTATCAAAAATATGGTTAAACCAATTATAAACTTAAAAGAAGACGACCTACCAGTTTCAACATATCTTCCATACGATGACGGCCAATATATGGCAGGAACTTCTAGATATGAAAAACGTGGTATAGCTTTATTTGTTCCAGAATGGAATATAGATAATTGTATCCAATGTAACCAATGTTCATATATCTGCCCACACGCTACAATTAGACCATTCTTATTAGATGAAGAACAAAAGAAAAAAGCACCAGAAGGATTTGAAACTAAAAAAGCTATAGGCAAGGGACTTGAAGGATACGAATTTAGAATTCAAGTTTCACCATATGATTGTATGGGATGTGGAAACTGTGTTGACGTATGTCCTGCTCCAAAAAAAGCTTTAGCTATGAAACCGATAGATGAACAAATCGAAAAACAAGCAGAAAATTGGGAATATGCTCATGGCGAAGTTGGATATAGAAATGATGAAATAGCTCCAACAAATGTTAAAAATTCACAATTTAGCCAACCATTATTAGAATTTTCAGGCGCATGCGCAGGTTGTGGAGAAACTCCTTATGCTAAATTGATTACTCAATTATATGGTGATCATCAAATTATTTCAAATGCAACAGGATGTTCATCAATTTGGGGATCATCAGTTCCATCAATGCCATATTGTACAAATAAAAACGGAGAAGGTCCAGCTTGGGCATCATCCTTGTTTGAAGATGCAGCAGAATATGGTTATGGTATGCTTCTTGCAACAAAATCAAACAAATTCTTACTAGAAACATTAATGAAAAAATTCTTAGAATTAAAAGTTTCTACACCACTAAACGATGCCTTTAATGAATGGTTAGAAAATAATGATGATTTTGAAGAAAGCAAAAAAGCTGCAATAAAAATTGAATCTTTATTAGCAAATGAAACTGACAATGAGGAAGCTAATAAGATTATTGAAAGAATTAAAAATCTAAAAGATTATTTAGTTAAAAAATCAGTTTGGATCTACGGTGGAGACGGTTGGGCTTATGATATAGGCTTTTCTGGAGTAGACCATGTTCTTGCAAGTGGCGATGACATTAATATAATCGTATTTGATACAGAAGTTTACTCAAATACAGGTGGACAAAGCTCAAAGGCAACTCCTCTTGCAGCTGTAGCAAAATTTGCAGCAAGTGGTAAAAAAGT
This sequence comes from Anaerococcus senegalensis JC48, assembly GCF_000321005.1. Classification (GTDB taxonomy): domain Bacteria; phylum Bacillota; class Clostridia; order Tissierellales; family Peptoniphilaceae; genus Anaerococcus; species Anaerococcus senegalensis. Next base: position 194,739 of record NZ_HE578908.1, on the reverse strand, counting down.
TAGAAAGAAAGACCTTGGTTTAATGATGACAACTTATGGTTATATTTACGTTGCACAAGTTGCAATGGGAGCAAACCAAGCTCAAACCCTAAAAGCAATAAAAGAAGCAGAATCTTATCATGGACCATCATTAATAATTGCCTATGCTCCATGTATAAACCACGGACTAAAAGCAGGAATGGGTAAAACACAAAGAAGAGAAAAAGAAGCTGTAGCAAGTGGATATTGGCACTTATGGAGATTTAACCCACTTCTTAAAGAAGAAGGTAAGAATCCATTTAGCCTAGATTCAAAAGATCCTACAGAATCTTTCCAAGAATTCTTACAAGGCGAAGTAAGATACGCATCCCTTAAAAAAGCCTTCCCAGAAGATGCAGACAGGTTATATGCAGAAGCTGAAGAAGCTGCTAAGGAAAGATTAGAATCTTATAAAAAAATGGAAAATAAATAGAATATAAATCCTAAAAATAGCATATGAATTACTAAGTGTTTTATAATAGACCAAGATTTCTCTTGGTCTATTTTTTTTACATTTCAATATAAAACTCGTAATTATATCTTTGTATACAAGTTTTTAAGCTTAAGTAATTTAGTATAACTTTTATAATTAGTAACGAATAATTTAGAGAATTAAGCTTTTAGCTAAGATTATTGATTAGTAAATTTAATAAAGCCTAGTGAAAATATAATTTAATAGAAGTTAAAAAATATTAAATAAAGTTTCTAAAATTTTTAGACTTGTTTTATTGGAGTTTTAGCTTTGATGTTTATAGGGGATATAAATAAAGTGGTCAGATAAATATATCAGACTTTAAATTAAATAGAAGTACTTTATAGCAGCATATACCTAAACTATATAATTTTTTAAATCTTAGATAAATTTAATTCAAATCAAAGTTTAAATTAAAAAGCTGCGTTTCAAAATAGAAACACAGCTTACGATTTATTTATTTACTTCTTTGTTGTTATCACTAACAATCTTATATACAAATAAGATACCAAAGATTGCACTTATTACTGTAAAAACCATATCATTTCTTCTAAAGCAGATAATAGCTATTACTGCGCACAAAATTATCATACCAATTCTAAAAATATTTTTCATAATTTTCTCCTTTCCTAAATTATTGCAAGTACTAAAAAACTTATGATAAAAACTATAACTGAAAGTATGTATTTTCTAGGTGACTTCCATACGGCCATATCAGTTTTTTTCTCGCTTATAGTAAAGCTTTTCTCTAAGATATATGAAATACTTATATCAATGATATTTACTATTAGAAAAACTAAAATTAGTTTTATATTTAAATTATTAATATTTAATACAAGCACTAAGCCATTTACAAATAAGAAATATATAATAAGTATAGTAAGATATTGTCTTCTTAGACTTATATATGTATCTGGAAGTGTTTTTTCGTATACTCTTAGTCCCTTTTCTGTTGAAAATATTGATAAAAGAGGTGAGTTTATAGTAGCTACTGCAAAGGCAAGTGCCATGTTTATTGGACTTGGTAAAAGTAGGGAAACTACTACTATAAAGATTATGATAAAAAGTGTATTAATAAGGTAAACTCTTTCTGAGAGTATAAATTTAAGAAAATAATTACCTATATTAAAACCCTTTATTAGACTGTCATTTTTACTGTTTATAAAGCATGAAGAAAAGTAAAATTTATAAATTAAAAACATATATATAAGGCTTAAGCTTGAATAGATAAGTAGTATTTGTAAAGGATTTTCTAAGATTTGATTAAGTGGGTATAAAAAAGCTATTAAGGCAAAACCCAAAATAGTAAAGCATACTTTCTTGATTTTTCCAACATTTGTAGCATTCATAACCAAAGATAGACTACATACTATTATTACATTTACAAATATGAAAATATAAGTTAAATAATCTGCCCCAGATAGGTATAGAAAGATAAAAATAAATAATAGCTTTCTAAAGATAGAATCTATGATTAAAGCCATAAGTAGACTAAAATTTACATTTTTTCTATCATATATTAGGGCATAATAGGGTAGGATTTTATTACTTCCAGTATATGATTTTATGAAAAAATATACTGAAGTCATTAGGGCGAAGGACATAAAAAATAAAAAACTTAGTCCAAGATCGATTTTAAAAATATCAATGTTTCTTTCTAAAAGATAGTCTCCTCCAACATAAAAAAGTACTAAAAATATAATGTATGTACCAATAGTCTTCTTATCTAGCATATCTTTAAGAAATACACGAGTCATGACTTGCTCCTGAAAACTTTCATAATATCTTCCATATCAAGGTCATCTTCTAAGATTTTTTTGTCTGAAAGTATTCCATCCTTAATTAAGACAAGACTGTCGCAAGATTCATTAATACTTTCTAGTATGTGAGTTGACATGAAGATTGAACCGTATTTTTTGTAGCCTCTAATTATTTTGTATAAAAAGGCAGTAGATTCAAAATCAAGCCCATCTACAGGTTCATCTAAAAAAACCAAAGGAAGCTTTAAAGAAAGGGCTGCTATAGTAAAAAACTTCTTCTTGTTACCCATGGATAAATCTTTACAAGCCTTATCATAGTGTTCTTTGAAAGAAAATCCCTCTACCATATAGTCTATAAAATCCTTATCTTCTTTTTTATTATAAGACTTATGTAGAAAGTTTTTGTATTCCTCAAATGTCCAATACCTAAAAGAAGAATCTTCAGAAAAGACTGCTATCCTATTTTCCTTAAAATTCTTATCAGAAAAGGAAGATTCTTTATCAGAAAAAATCATATTTTTCAGGGAAAAATCAGGGTGGATGTTCATTATTGTCTTAATCATAGTAGTCTTTCCAGAACCATTTGCCCCAACTAAGGCAAGATTTTCATTTTCCTTGATTTCAAAACTTACATCTTTTAAGATAAGCTTGTCTTTTTCATACCATGATTTCAATGAATCAATGGATAAAATGTTATTTTTCATAATTATAAACCTCCAAAGCATAGCTTTACTTTATTATCTCAATCAAGTGTAAAATATATGTAAAGAAATATAAAAATTAAGAAAAAATATGTAAATTTTTTATGTAGACTTAGTTAATTATTTTACAAAAACTTTATTTAATCATAATTTTATTATATAATGAATCACGAGGTAAAAACTAATTAGCGCCAGATCCCTTTGGGATGACGAGGAATGGAGTTATCGAAAATTCGGCGGATGCTCCATAGCTTTCACAGGCTTAGTATTTTACAAAAATAAGAAGCAATTCTTATTACAAAGAAAATAAAGTGATACCTCTAAAATTAAATATATAAGGAGGATACTATGTGCGGAATAGTATGTTACAAAGGAAATTTAGAAGCTAGGGATGTAATTGTTGAAGGTCTAGAAAGATTGGAATACAGAGGATATGATTCTGCTGGAATTTCATTAATTGATGAGGGAGTACTTTCTACAGTTAAAAAAAGTGGTAAGGTTAAAGTTTTAAAAGATGAACTTTCTAAAAATCCTATCAAGGGACATTTGGGTATTGGCCATATTAGATGGGCAACTCACGGTGGTCCTTCAGATGTAAATTCACACCCACACCTTTCAAATAATGGGAAAATTGCTGTAGTTCATAATGGAATTATTGAAAATTACAATGAGTTAAAAGAAAATCTTAAAAAAGAAGGATATACTTTTAAATCAGAAACTGATACAGAAGTAATAGCAGTTTTAATTGAAAAATTCTATGAAAATGACTTATTAGATGCAGTAAGAAAAGCTAAGGCTATGCTTAGGGGATCTTATGCACTTGGAATTATTTGCCAAGACGAAGATGATAGACTTATTGTTTTAAGAGAAGAAAGTCCACTTGTTTTGGGACTTACTGATGATGGAATTCTTGCAGCAAGTGATTTACCATCAATTATTAAATACACAAAAGATGTAGTTTATCTTGAAAATGGAGACCTTGTTGATATAAAAGGAAATGATTATACTATCTATGATAGGGAAAATAAGAAAGTAGAAAGAGAAGTTTCTAAGGTTACTTTCTCATTTGAAGATGCTACAAAAGAAGGCTATGACCATTTCATGATTAAAGAAATTAATGAGCAACCAAAGGCTATTGCTGATACTATCAAATACAAGATGACAGATGGTCTTATAGATTTTAAAGAAAATGCCTTTAGCAAAGAAGAACTTGAAGGATTTAATAAAATTTATATGGTAGCTTGTGGTACAGCCTACAATGCAGGTATTGTTGGTTCATATGCCTTTGAAAAGTTTGCAAAAATTCCAGTAATTTGTGATATAGCTAGTGAGTTTAGATATAATGATCCATTTATTGATGATAAAACTTTAATAATTTTACCATCTCAATCAGGAGAAACTGCTGATACTCTTGCAGCATTAAGACTTGCCAGACAAAAGGGAGCAAAGACTCTTGTTTTGACAAATGTAGTAGCATCATCACTTGATAGGGAAGCTGATAAGACAATTTATTGTTATGCAGGTCCAGAAATAGCAGTAGCATCTACTAAGGCTTATACAACACAAATAATTTCATTTTATATGCTAGCCTTAGATTTTGCTAGAAAACTAGAAACAATAAGTGAAGAAGAATACAAAAATATCCTAGAAGAAATCAAGAAAATCCCAGAAAAAGTTAAGGAAATTCTTGATGATATAGAAGATATCAAAAAATATGCCCAAGAGATTAAAAACTCTGAATCAATATTTTACCTAGGTCGTGGCCTAGATTATAAATCTGTAATAGAAGGAGCTTTGAAATTAAAAGAAGTTTCATATATTCACTCAGAAGCTTTTGCAGCTGGAGAATTAAAACATGGTACAATTGCCCTAATTGAAGAGGGAACACCAGTTGTTACAGTTGCAACTCAAGAAAATATTATGGAAAAGACAATTTCAAATGTAAAAGAAGTAATTTCAAGAGGAGCTAATATTTTCTCAATAGCAAGAAGTGATGATCATCTTGAAGATATTTCTCACTACACATATAAATTACCAGAAACAATAGATGCTCTTTATCCGGTATTAGCGGTAGTTCCTCAACAATTATTAGCTTATTACACATCAAATGCAAAAGGTATCGATGTAGATAAACCAAGAAATTTAGCTAAATCAGTAACAGTAGAATAACTTGCACAAAAAATTAAATACAGTATATTATTAGTGAATTTATTTTACCAAAACCATGAAGAAGCCTTAGGGCTTCTTTTTTTTATTTAATTTTTTATAGGTAACTTTTTAAATAAATTAATTTTAATACTTATTGTAGAAAGATTTAAAAATCAAGCTTTTTATTAATAATTTACATTATAAATTTATAAAAATTAAAAAAAGTCTTGACAGAAAATTTAAAAGATAGTATTATCTAATTATCAAAGAGATTTACAAAACCAGATAAAGAGAAGAGTAATCATATGGATTATTGTACAGAGAGCCCTGTTTTGCTGAGAAGGGTGAATAAAAAATGTGATGAAGATGGTCTCAGATGGGATAGGTCGATATTTAGACTTATACGGGAACTCCCGTTATAGAGTTAGGATATAGTAGTATCTGAAGTGGCATTTTTTAGTGCAAAAAAGGTGGTAACGCGGAAAATTTCGTCCTTATTGTAGTTTATCTACAGTAAGGACTTTTATTTTACTTAATTTTAGAAAAGAAAGGTGGAGAATATGGGAAAAAATATAAGTATTGATGAATTAAAATCTTTGATAAATGAAAATTTGGATTTTTCTAAAGATATAAAAAGTTATTTACATGAAAATCCAGAACTTTCAAGCAAGGAATTTGAAACTCGTAAATTTCTTATAGATGAGTGTAAAAAACTTGGCCTAGAAACCCAAGAAGTTAATAATTCAACTGGATTTGTGGCAATTATTGATACAAAAAGAGATGGAAAAATTTTAGGATTAAGAACTGATATTGATGCTCTTCCAATCCTAGAAAATGATAAAAATTTAAAAAGAAAAAAAGAAGTTGTATCGAAAAATTCTGGCGTAATGCATGCCTGCGGTCATGATTTCCATATGGCTCTTGCCTTAACGAGTGCAAAAATTTTAAGTAAGATTAAAGAAAGATTAGATGGAAAGTTTTATTTTATTTTTGAAGAAGGCGAAGAAACAGGTTCAGGAATCGATGCTATGGTTGATCATTTAAAAAACGTAAAATTTGATGCGATTTATGGAAACCATGTTGATACAGAAATTGAAACTGGAAAAATTGCTATTTCTAAAGGGAAAGTTTATGCAGGTTGCGCAGGAGTTGATTTTGATGTAATTGGAAAAGGTGGTCATGGATCAAGACCAGATCTTTTGACTTCTCCTATAAATGCTCTTGTTGCAATTATAAATAATTTAAATCAAACTTGGGCAACAAATCTTGATCCAAATGAAATTGTAACTTTGGGAATAGGATCAATTAATGCAGGTTTTGCTTCAAATGCTATTCCTGACAGGGCAAATTTAAAGGCAACATTAAGATTTTTTAAAGATGAGGTTGGAGAAGATGCCTTGGAAAAATTAAAAAGTGTGGCAGAAAAAACTGCAAATCTTTATGATTGTAAGATTAAATTTAATGATTATACAAGGGTGGTTGCCTATCCGGTGACAAATGATGAAAAACTTGCAGAATTTGCAAGAAAATCCTTAAATGAGATACTTCCTGATGCCTTGGTTGACCAAGAAGTTTCTTATGGGGGAGAGTCATTTTATGGATATGCAAAAAATTGCCCAACAGTTTTTGCAAAAATCGGTATAAAAAATGAAAATGAAGGCTATGGAGCAGGTGCTCATACAGAAAAGTTTGATGTAGATAATGATGGACTTTATTATGGATTATCATCTGCACTTAATTTTTTAATAAATTTTAGTAGGAAAGAGAGTAATAATGATTGAACTTAAAAATATAAGCGTTGACTTTGATGGTTTTAAAGCAGTTGATGGAGTAAATCTTAAAATTGAAAAGGCTGATGCCTTTGGTATTGTAGGATTTTCCGGAGCTGGAAAGTCAACTTTAGTAAGATGTATAAATCTTTTGCAAAAACCAACAAATGGTGAGGTTTTGATAAAGGGTGAAAATCTTTTGACCTTATCTCAAAAAGATTTAAGACAAAGACGTAAAAAAATAGGAATGATCTTCCAACACTTTAACCTTTTAAATAATATTTCTGTAATTGATAATGTAATCTTTCCAATAAGAAAAGATAATATTTCAAAAGAAGAAAAAATTAAAAAGGCAAAAAAACTTTTGGACTTGGTTGGAATAGGCGATAAGTCTGATGCTTTCCCAAGAGAGCTTTCAGGTGGACAAAAACAAAGATGTGCAATTGCAAGAGCCCTTGCATCAGATCCAGAAATTTTACTTTGTGATGAGGCAACAAGTGCCCTTGATCCAAAAACTACCAAGCAAATTTTAAAACTTCTTGGAGAAATTAAGGAAAAAATTGGTCTTACCATTGTAATTATCACCCACCAAATGGAGGTTGTAAAAGATCTTTGCAATAAGGTTGCTGTAATGCAAGATGGAAAAGTTATAGAAGAAGGCACAACCCTTGAAATTTTTTCAAATCCAAGACACAAACTTACAAAAGATTTTGTAGAAACTTCAACAAATGTAAACCAAACTCTTGAGGAAGTTAAAAACAATCTGGGAGTTTTGAAAAAAGGTGAATTTTTGGTAAAACTTTCCTATGTTGGAGAAGCAACAACAGAACCTGTTATAAATGAAATTTATGAGAAATTTAAGGTTAAGACCAATGTTTTAGCAGGAAATATTGAATTTATTACAAATGTTCCAGTTGGAAATCTTATAGTAACCTTCAAAGACGAAGGAGAAAATATTGACAAGGCTATTGAATATTTAATAGCTGGTGGAACTAATGTACAAATTTTAGGAGATAGTAATGGAATACTTTAATTATGCACTTTCAATAAAAGATAGAATTTTTGAAGATATAGGCCTTACATTTTATATGCTATTTTTATCAGCTATATTTTCAGGAATTTTTGGACTAATAATAGGAGTTGTATTAGTTGTAACAAATGAAGGCGGAATTTTAGAAAATAAAAAAGTTTATAGCATTTTGGATAAGATAACAAATCTTTTCCGTGCAGTTCCTTTCATAATTTTGCTTGCAGTTATAAGTCCTTTGACAAATTTAATTGTAGGAACGAGAATTGGGCCAACAGCTGCAATCGTGCCTTTAGTTTTTTCTTGTGTGCCATTTTTTGCAAAGCAAGTTGAACAAGCTCTTGCAGAGGTTGATCCGGGAGTAATAGAAGCGGCGGAAGCTATGGGAAATTCTCCCTTTGAAATTATAACAGCAGTTTATTTAAGAGAAGGCTTACCATCACTTGTTAGAGCCTCAGCCATAACTCTAATTTCACTTTTGGGACTAACAGCAATGGCTGGAACAATCGGAGCAGGAGGAATAGGAAATCTTGCAATAGCAGTCGGATACAACAGATACAAAAACGATGTAGTTATTATATCGGTAATAGTTATTTTGATCATTGTCTATGCCATCCAAGGCATAGCCAATTTAATCATAAAAAAAACATCACATTAAAAATATTAGGAGGAAAATGATGAAAAACTTAAAGAAAATTGCCCTAGGATTGTCACTTGTACTAACTTTAGTAGGATGCGGAAATAAGAAGGATGATACAAATTCAAATTCTTCCCCATCAAACCAAGCAAAAACAGAAGACAGATTTGCTGATGCCAAAGAAATAAAAATTGGTGTTTGTGGAGAAAAAAATGAAGTTTTAGAAGATATTGCAAAAAGATTTGAAAAAGATACAGGAAAGAAAATAAAAATAGTTTCATTTTCAGATTACAACCAACCAAACGAAGCTTTAAAATCTGGAGATATTGACTTAAATGCCTTCCAACACAAAAAATTCTTGGAAGATTATAACGAATCTCACAAAACAGATATAGTTGCAGTTGGTGATACCTTGCTTGCCCCAATGGGAATATATTCTGACAAAATTAAAGATGTAAAAGAAATAAAAGACGGAGATAAAATTGCAATTCCAAACGATCCAACAAACGGAGCAAGAGCACTTTTCCTACTTCAATCAGCAGGCTTACTTGAGCTTGAAGGAAAAGAAGGAGATGCAATTACCCTTGATAATATAAAGGAAAATCCAAAAGATCTAGAAATAATTGAACTTGATGCAAGTCAAACAGCAAGAAATCTTACAGAAGTTGCAGCATCAGTTATAAATTCTGGAGTAGCAGTAGATGCAGGATTTGTTCCAACAGAGGATGCAATTTATCTAGAAGATAAGGACGATCCAGCAAAAGCAATCTATGTAAACATAATTGCAGCAAGAAAAGAAGACAAAGACTCAAAAACTGTAGAAAATTTTATAAAAAATTATTACCAAACAGACGAAACTAAAAAATTAGTAGAAAAAGAAACAAAAGGTTCAGAAATTCCAGCTTGGAAATAAAAAAGGAGATAAAAAATGAAAAAATTAGGAAAAATAGCCCTAGGTCTTGCCCTACTTGTAGGACTTAGCTCATGTGCAAACAAGGAAGCTAATAAAGCCACATCAAATTCAAATGAAAATCCAAAAGATAAACAAACTATAAAAATTGGAGTTGTTGGAGAATATAATGACGTATTAAATGAAGTATCTAAAAGATACGAAGAAAAAACAGGAAATAAAGTTGAACTTGTAGTATTCTCAGATTATAACCAACCAAACGAAGCTTTAGAATCAGGAGATATTGACTTAAATGCCTATCAACACAAAAAATTCCTAGAAGAATTTAATAAAGACCATAATACAGACCTTGTATCAATAGGAAATACAATGCTTGCACCACTTGGAATATATTCAAAAAAATATAAATCTCTAGATGATGTAAAAGAAAAAGATGAAATTGTAATTCCAAACGATGCATCAAATGGTGCAAGAGCCCTATTCTTATTACAAGATGCAGGACTTATAAAAGTAAACGGAAAAAAAGGTGATTCTGTTACTATAACAGATATAAAAGAAAATCCTAAAAATCTAAAAATTACAGAAGTTGACGCAGCACAAACTGCAAGAAATTTAGACTCAGCAGCTCTTGCAGTTGTAAATGATACCTTTGCCCTTGATTCCAAAATTGCAACAGAATATCCAGCATTAAAATTTGAAGAATCAAAAGCGGACGATTCAAATCCATATGTAAATGTATTTGCAGCTAAAAAAGAAAGAAAAGATGATAAAATTTTAAATGATTTTGTAAAAAAATATTACCAAACAGAAAATACAAAAAAAGACTATGAAAAATTTACAGGTGGAGCTTGGGTTCCAGCTTGGTAAAAAATAAAATAATCCCCTTAATTATATAAAGGCTATGAATTTTATTCATAGCTTTTTTATTTGAAATCAAACTAATTTCAAATTTAAATAAAAAACATTTTTAATGTATAATAATAGTATGAGAATAGCAGAAATTAAAGATTTAGATGAAATTATGACTATAATAGATGATGGAAAAAAAGCTTTGAAAAAAGATGGAATCGACCAGTGGCAAAACGGACTTCCTGATAGGGAGGGGATTTGTGAAAATATTTTGGCAGGAGAAAGTTTTGTTTATGAGGAGGATGGAGAAATTTTATCTTTTGCTTATTTGAAAAAATCCTACGAGGAAGATTATAGGGAAATTGAAAAAAATTTTAAAAAACATGGTCCTTATCTTACAATTCATAGACTTAGTGTGAAAGAAAGTGCCAAAAAAAGGGGAGTAGCCAAGAAATTTTTTGACCAAATTATCTCTTACGGCAAAGACTTAAAAGTGGATGCCATAAGAATTGACACCCATCCCGATAATTTTAAGATGCAAAATTTGATTAAGAAATTTTCTTTTGAAAAAGTTGGAATTTGTACGGTTGACGATAAAATTAAAAGATCAAAAAGATATGTTTATGAGCTAGTTTTATGATAAATAAAAAACAAAATTTGATTATAAATGATTCAAAATATCCAGCTGCAGTTATTGCAGGTCCTGGAACTGGAAAAACTTTTACTCTTGTTCAAAAAATTATTTCTTTAATAAAAAACGAAGGGTTTAGTCCCAATAAAATTCTTGTTACAACTTTTACAAAAAAGGCTGCAAACGAGCTTATAGAAAGGGTTGAGTCAGGACTAAAAAAAGAAAATATAGAGGCTGATACTTCAAATATGCTAATAGGAAATTTTCATTCCCTTGCCCTTTCTTTCTTAAAAGATTATAGATCATTTTCTAATAAAATTTTTGATCCCTTTGTTATAGATTCAAATATTGAAGGGTATTTGCTTGAAAAAAATATGAATATATTTAGAGAAATTTCTAATTTTAATGACCTTATTTCTTATAATGAAGTGGGTCAAATAATGGGGATTTTTTCAAATATTACCAATAATTTAGTAGATTTAAATAAGCTTAGAAACTCTTCTAATCCAAAAGATATTTTAGCCTTAGAAATTTATCTCAAATGGGCAGATTTTCTTGATAGGAATAATTTTATAAATTATCAAATGATACTTAAAAATTTCTACGACCTTTTGGAAGATCCTGTTTTTGGCAAAAAAATTAGAGATAGGATTGATTTTGTAATTATTGATGAATACCAAGATACCAACAAAATCCAAGAAGAAATTGCCTTTAACCTTTGTAAGGGAAAAAATCTTATGGTTTTTGGAGATGATGACCAGGCTCTTTATTCTTTTAGGGGGGCAAGTCCCAGAAATTTAAGGGAATTTGATAGATCTTGCAAGAAAAAAATGAAAACAGATGCTAAATTTTATGAGCTTGATATAAATTATAGGTCAAATCAAGAAATAATTGATAAATCAAGAGAGTTTCTTTTAAAATCAGATGCATTTGATGAGGAAAAAATTAAAAGTTTAAAAGCAAATGTCAATAATAAAAATGAAAATTCTGTGGTAAGAGCAAGGGCCAATAATTATGAAAATATTGAAAAAATTGTAAAATTTTTAAATCAAAAAATCAATTTAAATCAAATAGCCTTTTTATTTCCTTCTTTAAATAGCGATTATCCAAAAGCCTTGCAAACTTATTTTGAAAAAAATGGTATAAATGTTTTAAATAAGTCATCAAAATTATTTTTTAAAAGAAGAGAAATAAGGCTTTGTCTTTATGTCCTGCTTTCAATTTATTCAAAAAAACCAAGAAAACTTACAGGATCAAGCCCAGATAAATACAAATGGGTTCAAGAAACGAATTTTAAAAAATATATTGCTGGAATTTTTGATGATAAAGAATTCGTAAAAGGTGAAAAATTGAATGCCTTTATAAAGGAAGAAAAATTATCTTTAGCCCAAAATAAATCCTACACTGACATTTTGTATAGAGTTTTTGGTCTTAACATATTTAGGGAAATTTTAGATCAAAAAGTCGATAACTTAAACCATATAAGAGAACTTTCAAATATTGGAAAATTCACATCGATTTTGGCAGATTTTATAAATTTACAAAATAGCGATATTAACTTTTACAAAAAATCAGTTGATTTAATTTATGGATATATTTTTTATCTTTTCAAAAATTCAGCTATAAGTGAATTTGAGAATTTCGATGCTCCAAAAGATTCTGTAATTTTTTCTACAATACATCAAGCTAAAGGGTTAGAATACGATGTGGTATTCGTTTCAAGCTTATATGATAATCCAAGAAAAGATAGAGATGCTTTTAGTCCCCAAATTGACCAAGAAAACAAAAGTGATTTTTTGAAAAATTATTATAGAAAATACTATACAGCCTTTACCAGGGCAAAAAATTTATTGGTCATATTAGATAATTCAAAAAATTCATATATGACAAATTTTTCCTATGGCTTAAATTCATCATCAAATTTAAACTCTATAGATTTTAAATTTAAAAAAGATCATATTAAAAAAGAAATTCTTGCCTATACAACAGATATTTCTATCTATGATACTTGTCCATTAAAATATAAATTTATTAGGCTTTTAAATTATAGAAAAGAAAAAACCAAAGCTTTAGATTTTGGATCAAAAGTACATGGTCTTTCAGAATATCTTACAAATCTAAAAAAAGAAAATCTTTCTTTTGAAAAAATAAATAACTTTATAAAAGAAAATAAAGAATTTCAAAAGCCGATAGAAAATTTTGTAAATAGAAATTTTCCAGTAAAAGATTCAGAAATGAATATAAAACTAGATAGAAAATATTATATCCTTCAAGGTAATATTGATATAGTTCTTGATAATGGAACGATTATAGACATAAAAACAGGGCGAGTAAACAAAAACAATTTAAACTCATATAAAAATCAGCTCCTTACTTACTACAATTTGTTGTTATATAATAAGAAAAAAGTTAATAAATTGTTTTTATATTTTGTAGAAGAAGATGAACTAATAGAAGTTGAAAAATCTAACTTCGATATAGAATATATTGATAGGATAGGAAAAAATATAGTAGAAAAAAATATAGAAATTAGGACAGACGACAAAAATAAGTGCAGATATTGTCCGATGATGTATTTTTGTAAAGGAACTTGAATATGATCTACTATGTAATACAATGTTCTTAGGTGATAAAATGAAATCTCAAATGCTAAAGGGAGTTATCGAAGGGGTAATTCTAAAAATTATAAAAGATAAAGAAACATACGGATATGAAATAGTAGAAACTTTAAGGTTAAATGGTTTTTACAATATGACAGAATCAACAGTTTATCCTATTTTGCAAAGACTATCAAAAAAAGGACTTATATTTTCATCAAAAGAAAAATCTAAAGTTGGACCAAAAAGAAAATATTATTATATAACTCCAAAAGGGGAGGAATATTTGATAGATTTTTCAAAAGACTTTTTGGAACTTGAAGAAAATGTAAGAAATATTTTAGGAGTAAAAAATGATAATGAGAGTAGATAAGATGATTGGAAATGCCAATTTAGATACAAGAAAAAATATAAAAAGAAATGCAAAAAAAGGTGAACTGGTAATAAATGGTCAAATTGTAAAAGATTCATCAGTAAAAGTTGACCCAAACTTGGACGAGGTCATTTATATGGGTGAGCTTGTAGATTATTTTGATAATATTTATATAATGATGAACAAAAGAGAAGGGCTTATTTGTCAATCAAACGAACTAGATGGGACAGTAATGAGCGATTTAGATGAATTTTATTTAAATTTGGACCTTGCCATAGCAGGACGACTTGATAAAGATACCACAGGACTTTTATTATTATCAACAGATGGAAAATTTATCCACAAGGTCATAAGTCCAAACTCAAATATTTGGAAAAAATACCAAGTTGAAACATCCAAAAAAATAGATCCATCCTTAGTTGAAATTTTTAATGATGGAGTATATATTAAAGAAGATGACTATTATGCAAGAAGTGCAAAACTTGATATAATAGGAGAGAAAAAAGCCTATGTATATGTAACAGAAGGTAAATTTCATTTAGTAAAAAGATTATTTTCAAACAATGACAATGAAGTTATAAAATTAAAAAGACTCGCTATAGGAGATCTAGAATTAGATCAAAGCCTAAACCCAGGTCAATACAGGGAACTTAGCGAAGAAGAAAAAAATTTATTTATAAAAGATTAACACAGAAAATAATTTGTGTTAAGGAGAAAATATGTACGAAAATCATATAAAATTTATACTGGACAAAATACTAGCTGTATTTGCCTTAGTATTTTTAAGTCCAATAATTCTTATCACAGCGATAATAATAAAAATAAAGGAGCCAAAGGCTCCTGTCCTATTTATCCAAGAAAGATCAGGAAGAAATAGAAAACCATTTAAGTGTTATAAATTTAGGTCCATGAGAACAACAGCTCCCCAAAACGCATCAACATGGGAACTTGAAAATCCAGAAAATTATATAACTCCTTTTGGAAAATTTATAAGAAAAACATCAATAGATGAAATCCCACAAATATATAATATCTTAAAAGGTGATATGTCCTTTGTGGGTCCAAGACCTGTAATATTAAAAGAAGAAAAACTTTTAAATTTAAGAGAAGAATACGGTGCTTGCGGGGTAAAACCGGGCATAACAGGCCTTGCTCAAATTTCAGGAAGAGATGACTTACCCCCAAGACAAAAGGCTAAAATGGATGGACTTTACGCAAAAAATATAAACTTTGTAGATGATATAAAATTATTTTTAAAAACAATACCTGCCGTAATATTTGGAGAAGGAATAAGAGAAGGAAAAAGAAGCGAAGAAGATTTTAAATAAAAACAAAATAATTCCATATTGAAAGCTAAATCTATTAATTTAAGATTTAGCTTTTTTTAGTTCATATAATTATAAAGTTAGAAAACTCTAAAAAAATTTGCATATATATATGTATTAGTATTAATATTAAAATATAAGTATTTGAACTATAATAAGTAAGGGAGAGATAGTATGAAAAAAAGAATATTAATTTTTACGCTTTTAACAATTCTTTTATTAATTTATCATGTATGTAGCACAAATTCATCTAATATAGTAGATCTTATTTATCTAATAATAATTGCTACAGGTATAATATTTGATAATAAAAACTACAGTAAATTTAATAAATTAATAATGTTAATTCCAATTTTAGTGTTAGTATTTTATAGTATATTTATAGAAAAAGTAAATATTAAGCAAAGCACTTATCCTATAATTATAGCTTTAATTATGGTCACTATTGGTTTTTTAAGCACACTTATACCATATAATGCTTTTTTTGGAATAAGAATATTTTCTACTAGGTCAAGCGAAAAAAATTGGATTAATACCCACAGGTTACTATTTTATTTAAGCATTCCAATGGCATGTCTATTAATTATTTTACAAAATTACTATGATATAGAAAATACTATTATAGTTACATTTATAATATGGTTAGTAATTCCAGTTATTTATTCTATATATAACTATTTAAATCTAGAAAGATATAACAAATAGTAAGTTAATAAAAAGATTTTTAAAAACAATCCTTGCCGTAATATTTGGAGGTGGAATAAGAGAAGGAAAAAGAAGCGAAGAAGATTTTAAATAAAAAGATGGATTTTCCATCTTTTTATTTTGAAAAATTGTTTAAGAAGATTCTGTGAAATTGTTTGCATTTAAAAAAGTTATATGTTAAAATGAAAATGTAATAAATATATTGGAGAAGCGAGTACTTATTAAAAAAATAGGTCTCGCTTTGTGTATTTGGAGGAGAAATGGTTGATTTAATGGATATACTTTTTGAAAATCCTTGTATTATGGCAATTAAAGATAATACAGATTTAAAAGAGTGTTTGAAAGATGAATACGAAAACAACAAGGTAGTTTTTGTTTTATATGGAAGTATAGAATCAATACCTACTATTGTTGAAAAATTAAAAGACCGTAATAAGGTCGTTTTTGTTCACGAAGATCTTATTGAGGGGCTTTCATCATCTTCTTTATCATCATCATTTATCAAAAAATACACAAATGCCGATGGAATTATTACAACAAGAAGTCAAAATGCTGCTTATGCAAGAAGGATAGGACTTTTATCTATATTAAGATTTTTTGTACTTGATTCCCTATCTTATAAGAATGTAAAAGAAACATTAAAAAAGGCAAATTGCGATCTTGTTGAAATACTTCCTGGTATTATGCCAAAAATTCTAGATGATATAGAAAAAAGAACATCTATTCCAATTATAGCAGGAGGTCTTATAAGGGATAAAAAGGATGTTTTTGATGCCCTAAATTCAAAGGCTGTTGCTGTATCATCATCAAATCATAATGTTTGGAAAATGTAAAAGGAGTTTGTATGACAAAGTATATAATGGCGTTAGATGCTGGAACTACAAGTAACAGAGCAATTTTATTTAACAAAAAAGGTGAAATAATGTCTGTTGCTCAAAAAGAATTTACTCAATTTTTCCCACACCCAGGCTGGGTTGAACATGATGCGACAGAAATTTGGTCAACTCAACTTGGAGTTTGTACAGAAGCAATTGCAAAATTAGGTATCGAAGCTAAAGATATTGAAGCTATAGGAATTACAAATCAAAGAGAGACAACAATAGTTTGGGAAAAAGATACAGGAAAACCTGTATATAATGCAATCGTTTGGCAATGTAGAAGAACTGCTGACATGGCAGACCAATTAGTAAAAGATGGTTATAGAGAAACAATTCAAAATAAAACAGGTCTTGTAGTTGACCCATATTTTTCAGCAACAAAAATAAGATGGATTCTTGATCATATTGAAAATGGACAAGAAAGAGCAGAAAACGGAGAACTTTTATTTGGGACTGTTGATACATGGTTAATTTATAACCTAACTCGTGGAAAAGTTCACGTAACAGACTATACAAACGCTTCAAGAACTATGATTTTTAATATTCATACTCTTGAATGGGATGATGAACTTCTTGAAATTTTAAATATTCCAAAATGTATGCTACCAGAAGTAAAACCATCTAGTCATGTTTATGGAAATACTTTTGCAGGATACTTTGATGGTGAAATTCCTATAGCAGGAATTGCAGGTGACCAACAAGCTGCACTATTTGGACAAACATGCTTTAACAAAGGTGATGCTAAAAATACTTACGGAACAGGCGCATTCTTACTTATGAATACTGGTGAAGAAGCAGTTAAATCTGATAATGGTCTTGTAACAACAATTGCTTGGGGACTTGAGGAAGGAAAAGTAAATTATGCCCTTGAAGGTTCAATTTTTGTTGCAGGTTCTGCAATTCAATGGTTAAGAGATCAATTAAGAATTGTAGATGCTGCTGATGATACAGAATATATGGCTACAAAAGTTGATGATACAGATGGCTGTTATGTAGTTCCAGCTTTCACAGGTCTTGGCGCTCCATATTGGGATGCTTATGCAAGAGGAGCAATCGTTGGACTTACAAGAGGAACTAGCAAATATCATATAGTAAGAGCAACTCTTGAATCACTTGCATATTTAACTAATGATGTACTAACAGCAATGGCAAAAGATTCTGGAGCACCACTTAAAGAATTAAAAGTTGACGGTGGAGCAAGTGCAAATAATTTCTTGATGCAATTCCAAGCTGATATGATTCAAACAAAAGTAGAAAGACCAGAAACTTTAGAAACAACAGCTCTTGGTGCTTGCTATTTAGCAGGACTTGCTGTAGGATTTTATAAAGATCTTGAAGAAATTAAAGAAAATAGATTAGTAGATCAAGAATTTAATCCTGAAATTTCTGTTGAAGAAAGAGATAAAAAAGATAGAAATTGGCAAAGAGCAATGCAAAGAGCATTTGGTTGGGCAAACCATTTTGAAGAATAATTTTACAAATTATAAAAATTGTACTATAATATAGTTAACAAGTAAATAAAGCGATGAGAAAGCGAGTTGAAGTAAGCCCTACTTTAGCTTGCTTTTTTTCATTTAAATTTATAATGAAAGGAAAAAATATGTTTGATGCAATAATTATAGGAGCAGGAGTAACAGGAACATCTGTAGCCTACCAACTATCAAAGAAAAAAGGAAATTTCTTAGTTTTAGAAAAAAATGAAGATGTATGTACAGAAACATCAAAAGCAAATTCAGCAATCTGCCACGGTGGTTATGATGCAAAACCAGGCACAATGAAAGCAAAAATGAATGTAAGAGGAAACCACATGATGGAAGAGGAAGCAAAAAAATTATCTTTCCCTTACAAAAAAATTGGAACCTTTGTTCTTTGCCACAGCGAAGAAGATATGCCAAAACTACAAGCCCTTTATGACCAAGGAATTGAAAATGGCGTTTCAGGAATGGAAATTATAAATAGAGATAAAATCTTAGAAATGGAACCAAATATAACAGATGATGTAGTTGCAGCCCTTTATTCAAAAGAGGCAGGAATTGTAGATCCATTTTTAATGAATATAGCATTTGCAGAAGTTTCTAACATAAACGGGATTGATTATAAATTTAATGAAAAAGTAGTAAAAACAGAAAAAAAAGATGGTTATTGGGAAGTTACTACTGAAAATAATACATATAAGACAAAAGCAATAGTAAATGCTGCAGGAGTTTATGCAGATGAAATTCACAACCAAGTTTCAGATGAAAAATTTGAAATTAAGGCAAGACGTGGAGAATATTTACTATTAGATAAGGATACAAAGGGTTTTGTAAATCATGTAATGTTTAACCTTCCTACAGAAAAAGGTAAGGGAATTCTTGTAACACCAACAATTGATGAAAACACCCTTGTAGGCCCAACATCAGACTTTATAGATGATAAACACGACAGACGTTCAACAAGAGAACACATAGAAGAAGTTGTTGAAAAATCAAATAATACAGTTAAAAATGTTCCTGTAAGAATGGTAATAACATCATTTTCAGGAAATAGAGCCCACGAAGTTAGTGGAGACTTTATTTTAAAAGAAAGCCTTGATGGATTTTTTGACTGTGTAGGAATTGAGTCTCCTGGTCTAACATCAGCACCAGCTATTGGCGAATACATGGCAAATCTTGTAAATGAAAAATTAAATTTAGAAGAAAATAAAGATTTTACCTATGATAGGAAACCAACACCTAAAACAAGTGAATTAAGTTTAGAAGAACATGACAAATTAATCAAAAAAGATAAGAGATACGGAAAAATTATTTGTAGGTGTGAATCTATAACAGAAGGTGAAATTGTTGATGCGATAAATCGTCCACTTGGAGCAAGAACTGTTGATGGTGTAAAAAGAAGAGTAAGAGCAACAGCAGGAAGATGCCAAGGAGGTTTCTGCCTACCAAGAGTTATGGAAATTATTGCAAGAGAAACTGGTGTAAATTATGACGATGTAGTAAAAAATGGAAAAGATTCTTACTACATAAAAGGACATGTAAAGTAAGGAGCATTTGAGATGAAAAATTATGATTTAGTAGTAATAGGTGGAGGTCCTGCAGGACTTGGAGCTGCTGC
Source organism: Anaerococcus senegalensis JC48 (assembly GCF_000321005.1). Lineage (GTDB taxonomy): Bacteria > Bacillota > Clostridia > Tissierellales > Peptoniphilaceae > Anaerococcus > Anaerococcus senegalensis. Next base: position 174,846 of record NZ_HE578908.1, on the reverse strand, counting down.
TCGTGCCTATGATGAAGGAATTAAAAATATATTAGTAGTTGAAAGAGATGAAATGCTTGGTGGAATTTTAAACCAATGTATCCATAACGGATTTGGTCTTCATAGATTCAAAGAAGAACTTACAGGTCCTGAATATGCTCAAAGATTTATAGATGAAGTTGAAAAAAGAGATATAGATGTTTTATTAAATACAATAGTAGTAGATTTTGCAAACGATAAAACAATCACATTGATGAATGAAGAAAATGGAATGTTTACAATAAAACCAAAAGCAGTAATTCTTGCTATGGGTTGTAGGGAAAGACCAAGAGGAGCCCTAAATATTCCAGGAAGCAGACCTGCAGGAGTATATTCAGCAGGAACAGCCCAAAGAATGATAAACCTTGAAGGCTATATGCCAGGTAAAAAAGTAGTAATTTTGGGATCTGGTGATATAGGATTAATAATGGCAAGAAGAATGACCCTAGAAGGTGCAGACGTTCAATGTGTTGCTGAAATTATGCCATTTTCTGGAGGACTAAAAAGAAATATAGTTCAATGTTTGGATGATTTTGATATTCCACTATATTTTAATACAACAATCTCATCAATAGAAGGAGATGAAAGAGTAACAGGATGTACCCTTTCAAAAGTTGATGAAAATATGAAAGTAATACCAGGAACAGAAAAACACTTTGACTGTGATACAATTTTACTTTCTGTAGGACTTTTACCAGAAAACGAACTTACCAAACAAGCTCACATAGAAATGGATCCAAAAACAAAAGGAGCTATCGTTTCTGATAGACTAATGACAAATGTTGATGGAGTATTTGCAGCAGGAAATGTTCTTCACGTTCACGACTTGGTAGATTATGTAACAGAAGAAAGTGAACTTGCAGCAAAAAATGCAGCAGATTATATAAAAGATAAATTCCAAAAATCTCAAACTAATCCAATATACTTAAAAGCAGGAGATGGAATATCTTATACCCTCCCACAATATATAAATCCAGATACAATGCAAGATGAAGCAATAATAAGATTTAGGGTAAATAATGTTTACCAAAATAGAGTTTTAAAAATGTATGTAGATGGAAAAGAAGTTACAAAGAAAAGAAAATTAGTATATGCTCCAGGTGAAATGGAAAACTTAATACTAAAGAAAAAAGACATAGATGAAAATGCAAAAGAAATAGAAATAAAATTGGAGGAAATATGAAAAAAGAATTAACCTGCATAAATTGTCCTCTAGGTTGCCTTGTAACAGTAACAATGGATGAAAATGGAAATGTAGAAAATGTAACAGGAAATACTTGTAAAAGAGGAGAAGTTTACGCAAGAAACGAAGTAAAAAATCCAGTCAGAGTAGTAACTTCTACAGTAAAAGTTGATGGCGGAAAAGAATACTCAGTTTCAGTAAAAACTGCCGATGCAATTCCAAAAAATAAAATGAACGAAGCCATGGATGAAATAAATAAGGCAAAAATAAAAGCTCCAGTTCATGTTGGAGATGTAGTTATAGAAAATATAGCAGATACAGGAATTTCTCTAATAGCTACAGCAAATAGAAAATAAAATAAAAAAGATTGAAATCTCAAGCTTAGGCTTGAGATTTTTTTAGT
>NZ_HE578908.1:0-172438 GCF_000321005.1 Anaerococcus senegalensis JC48 | reverse complement strand
AACAAATCTATTTTCTTAAAGCTAGAAAAAGTGTATATTAATTTTTTTAATAAAAATATTACTATATAGAAAGAGGGAGGATATGATTTGGAAAAAAATAGAAAATAGAAGTCTTTACTTACTAGAAATTCTTGAAAGAAGCTCTATAAGTGAAGAATTATTATTGGAGAAATTAGAAGTTAGCAAGAAAACCTTGTCTAATGATGTAAAACAACTAAATAAAAAAATGCAAAACTGCGCTTTCGTTAACCTTAAAGATAAAAAGCTTTCACTTTTTGTTTATGATTATGACCTATATAAAAGATGTGTAAATATAATGAAAAAAGAAGGAGAAAGTTTTAATAATGAAAAGTATAGACTGACTTATATAATGGGATATCTCTTTTTAAATGATACAGCCAATATGGGTGATCTATCTTTCGAAATGATGATTTCAAAGACAACTTTGAATAAGGATATAGAAAAACTAAACAAATTAATAAAAGATTATAGGCTAAAGATATCAGGTAAGCCCAATGTTGGTATTTGTTTGCAGGGAGAAGAAATAGATATAAGAAACTTTGCTATTGAAAATTGTTACTATGAAATTATTAAAGAAAATAAAAATACAAGAATAGTTTCTAAGATAATTAAAGATATTTTATCACCTTATCTAATAGATGAGGATACGATAGAAAAAATGAAAATGTTTCTAAATGTATCTATTTCTAGAATTAATCAGGGGCATAATATTGAAAATCTTTCAGAAAATTATGCATATGATTCAAATGGATTTTCTTTTGATATTGCAAATATCTTAAGAGATAAGGTAGGTCATATGTTTGAAATTGTCCTAAGTCATGATGAATTGAAGTTTATAACAGTTCCTATTAGGGGAATGAGAACCCCTCTTATAACAAATAAAATTTCAGATATCAAAATAGGTGATGAAATATATAGTTTGATAGAAGAAATTTTTATGGCTATCAAAAAGCAAATGGATCTTGAAGTTGACTTAGGAAAGGTCAAAAAAGAATTCACCTACCATATATATTTTCTTTTAAATAGGATTAAACTTGATTATAAGATAAAAAATAGTCTAAACGATGAGATTAAAAAAGAATATAGGGTTGCTTATAAGATGGCAGAAGTAGCTTCTAAGGTTATAGAAGATAAGCTTGATAAAAAGATAAATGAATCAGAGAAGTCTTATTTGGCCTCATATTTTCAAATATATATAGTTGAAAAACTAGATTTGATAAATAAAAATAGCTTTAAAATTGCTATTTACACCTCTGATGAGATTAATGGTCAATCTTTAAAAAGGAAGCTAAAATCAATGAGCCCTGGAAATGATTTATCTGTAAGTATATTAGACTCTATCGATTTAAATTTAAATGTTTTTGATCTTATTATAACAAATAAGGACATTGATACAGATATAAATCAGATAAGTGGAGAAGAAGCCTACAATTTTGCAATGATTAAGGAAAGAATTGAAAATCTTAAAGAAAAGAAGAATTTAGTTTTAAATAAAAGATTCTTGAAATCTGTATTTTTAAATGAGCTAAATGATCAAAAATTATTCTTATTAGATGGAGAAGATTTTAATGAAAATCTTACCTATATGCTAGATTCATTAGAAAATGAAAGATTAATTTCAAAAGATTTTAAACAAAAAGTTATTGATAGAGAAAAGAAATCTTCAACAATTTTCTCTCAAAGTGTAGCTTTTCCTCACGCTAAGGCAAATAAACTTACTGTAGCTTTAGGTATAAATGAGAAATCTTATCCAAAATTAATATTTTTAGTTGGTTTACCAGAAAATTTAGATGAAGTTTTAGTTAAGTTATATGACGAAATTGTTACTATAGCAAATGATGAGAACTTAGTTGAAAAAATATCTAAGATAAAATCTTACTCTAAACTAATGGAATTTTTTATCAAGGATACAAATTTATTTAGATAAGGAGAAATACTATGAACAATTTGATAATTTTAGGTATTTTTATACTTTTTATGTACCTGCTTCAATATTTATTTACTTTTTTACAGATGAATTCTTTTAAAAAATATTTTAATGAATTTATTAAAGATGGAAAAGTTGCTATAGGTATAAAAAAGGGAGCTATTAGGGCAGGTTCTATAGTTTTGTTTTCTGTAGATGATATAGGAAATATTAAAAATTATGCTTATATTAAGGGTGTTTCAGTATTTGCTAGATTCAAAAAAGAAGATACTTTTAATAATGCCAATATAAAAGATTTAGATCAAGAGCTTTTAAAAGGACTAAAGTTAGACAAAAACCTATCTTTAGCTATTTTAAATGCAAGGGAAAATTTTATTAAAGCATTAAATGGAGAAAAGATAGAAATGGAAAAATCGCCTCTACAAAAAGCTTTTGGCTTTTTTAAAAAATAAATAAAAAATAAGGAGAAAATTTATGGATTTTTTAGTAAATCTCGCTCAATCCTTTATAGGATTATTTGAGCTTGGAGCAGAGACTCTAGTAAGTTGGATGACAGGTATTGTACCTAAGGTACTTTTACTTTTAGTATTTATGAACGCACTAATAGCACTTATAGGAGCTGAAAGAGTTAATAAATTTGGAAAATTATGTTCGAAAAATAAATTATTAGCTTATGGAGTCCTTCCATTTGTTTCAGCATTTATGCTAGGTAACCCTATGGCATTATCAATGGGAAAATTCTTACCAGAAGCACAAAAACCTTCTTACTATGCATCAGCAGCTTATCATTGCCATACAAACAATGGTATTTTCCCACACATAAATCCTGGAGAATTATTCGTTTGGTTAGGAATAGCTCAAGGGGTTGAAAAACTTGGTCTATCAACAGTACCTTTAGCTATAAGATATATGCTTGTAGGTTTGGTAATGAACTTTTTAGCAGGATGGATAACAGATTTTACAACAAAATATGTTGAAAAACAACAAAATATAAAATTAAAAAGAAGCATAGATGTGGAGGCTCACAATGACTAAAATTAGGATAGAAAAAGGTCATGCAGGATTTGGCGGACCATTAGAAATAGGACCTGAGGGAGAAAAAGATACACTTTTATATATAACAGGTGGTGGAGCAAAACCAGATATAGTTGATAAAATTGTTGAACTTACAGGTTGCCAAGCAGTAAATGGATTTAAAACTTCTGTAGCAGAAGAAAAAATATTTGCAGTAATTATAGATTGTGGTGGAACTTTAAGGTGTGGAATTTATCCTAAAAAAGGAATACCTACTATAAATATTATGGCAACTGGAAAATCAGGTCCACTAGCAAATTATATAACAGAAGATATTTATGTATCTGATGTAGGCTTAAATCAAATTAAAGCTTTGTCAAAAGATGAGATCACAGAAAAAGTTCTTGAAAACAACAAGAAAGAAGATAAGAAAGTTTCTTACTCAAGTGATAAAAAAGTTTCTGAAACCTTAGCAGAACAATCTGGAAATTCATTTATCCAAAAAGTTGGTATGGGAACAGGTAGGGTTATAGATATTTTCTTCCAAGCAGGAAGAGATTCTGTACAAACTGTTTTAAATACAATCCTTCCATTTATGGCATTTGTATCTATGCTAATAGGTATAATTCAAGGATCAGGATTTGGTAATTGGTTTGCAAAATTATTAATACCTCTTGCAAATAATATTATTGGACTTGTAATTTTAGGTTTAGTTTGTTCACTTCCTGTTTTATCAGCCTTATTGGGACCAGGAGCTGTTATAAGTCAAGTTATAGGAACATTGATTGGTAGTGAAATAGCAAGAGGAAATATTGCACCAAATCTTGCACTTCCAGCTTTGTTTGCTATAAATACACAAAACGCTTGTGATTTTATACCAGTTGGATTGGGACTTGCTGAAGCAGAAAAGGAAACAGTAGAAGTTGGAGTAGTATCTGTTATGTATTCAAGATTTCTTATAGGAGTACCAAGAGTAATAGTAGGATATCTTGCATCATTTGGATTATATTAGGAGAAATAATGAAAGCTATTTACGAGAATAAAATTAAGGCTCAAGGAGAATTAGTAGAAGAGTTCGGAAGTGAAATGATAATATTTTTCGGTGATAATGCACCTGATACTTTAAAAGATTATTGTCATTTAATAGATATCAAAAAAGTCAATGGACAAATTAAAGCAGGCGATTATTTTGAAGTTGATGGATCAAAAGTAAAAATATTAGCCGTTGGAGAAGAAGCCCAAACAAATTTAGAAAATTTAGGTCATTTAACTGTTAATTTATCAGAAAATTTAGATGACTTATTGCCTGGGGCAATAATTTGTGAAAATGGAAATTTAAATAAGTTAGAAATAGGATCAACTATAAAAATATTGGAGGCATAAAATGGATTGGTTAGGATTAGAAAATAAAGTTGTACTTGTCACTGGAGCAGCATCAGGAATTGGAAAAGCAGTAAGTGAAGGTTTGTTAGAATCTGGGGCTAATGTTATTGCTTGTGATATTAATAAAGAAAAACCAGAATTTAATTTTGAAAATGAAAAAAATCTTCTTTACAAAGTTTGTGATATAACTAGTAGACAAGATGTAAAAGAAGCAATAGCTGATGGTGTAAAAAAATTTGGAAGCTTAGATGCAATTGTAAATAATGCCGGAATAAATATACCTAGACTTTTAGTTGATCCAAAAAAAGAAGAAAGTGAATTTGAGCTTGATGATAAAGTTTTTGATAAGGTAGTTGATATAAACCTTAAAGGATTATTTTATTGTTCCCAAGAGGCAGCAAAAATATTTGTAAAACAAAAATCTGGGGTAATAATAAATATGAGTTCAGAATCGGGTCTTGAAGGTAGTGAAGGTCAATCTATATATGCAGCTACAAAAAATGCTGTAAACTCCTTTACTAGGTCTTGGTCAAAAGAACTTGGAAAATATGGAGTCCGTGTTGTAGGTGTTGCTCCTGGAATTTTGGAAGCTACAGGGCTTAGAACTTTATCATATGAAACTGCTCTTGCTTATACAAGGTCTATATCTGTAGATGATTTAAGAAAGGGATATTCATCAACAAAAACAACTCCATTAGGAAGAAGCGGAAAGCTTTCTGAAGTTGCAAATTTAGTTTGCTTTTTAGCAAGCGACAGGTCATCCTACATCCACGGAGTAACCATAAATGTTGCAGGTGGAAAAACTAGGGGATAAAAATTATAGGAGTGATATATGAAGCTATTAATAGATGATGCAAATATTGAAAAGATAAAAGAAATATATCAATATTATCTTGTAGATGGAGTTACAACAAATCCATCAATTCTTTCAAAGCAAGATCAATCACCAAAGAATGTATTAAGTGAGATAAGAAAAATAATAGGTCAAGATGAGCTTCATGTGCAAGTTTTATCAAAAAATTCTAAGGATATAATAAAAGAAGCGAAATTAATAGTAAAAGAGTTTGGAGAAAATACTTTTGTAAAAATTCCTTCTAATAAAGAAGGTTTTAAGGCTATGAAAGAGCTTAAAAAAGAAAATATTAAAGTTACAGCAACAGCTATATATTCTCCAATGCAAGCCTTTCTTGCTATGAAATCAGGGGCTAGATATGTGGCTCCTTATGTAAATAGGATTGATAATTTAGGATATGATGGACTTTATGTTGTAAAAAAAATCCAAAATATTATAGATTCAAACCAATTTGAAACAGAAATTTTGGCAGCAAGTTTTAAAAATTCAAACCAAGCTCTTGATTTAATAGAATACGGAGTGGGAGCTCTCACTTGTGGGGTAGATGTAATTAACAAATTTGTTGATGATAGGAATGTGGATAGGGCAGTAGAAGATTTTTCAAAAGACTTTGAAAAAATTGACCCTAATAAGAAAACAATGATTGATTATTTAAATTAATAAAAGACTGTTAAGAGTAAAATCTTAACAGTCTTTTATTTTAATTTTTCATTTAATTTTTCAATTTCACTTTTTGTTGAAAAATATATTAATGCCCAAATTATTAAATATATTATTACAAAAAATATTAAAGAAAAAAGAGCTGATTGTATATTTGGGAACCATTTTAAATAAAGTCCTGCTATTATAAAATATATAGCTAGAATTGCAAAATGAGTAAGACTTGCCTTTAACAAATTATCTTCTTTTATTATCTTACTTCCAATAAAAGATGTTATTCCAAAACCACCATATAAGATTAGCTCAATTATTCTTGCTTTTAAAAGAGAGTCTTGTCCATTTAAAAATTCTGAAACTCCCAAAGTGATTTCTCCTATAGCAAGGGAGATAAATATTTCTATGATACTTCCAATGCCAATTCCTACCAAAAATGATTTTAATAATTTTTTTAATTCTTTCATAATTTCCTCCTAAAAGCCTAAGGCTTTTTTAAATTCTTTTAAATATCTTCTTGAAACATAGGAAATTTTTCCATTTTTAAACTCTACTGCTATGGTTCCCTTAAAAGAAAGGTCTAATTTCTTAACATAATCAAGATTTATAATTTCATATCTTGATATTTTTATAAATTTATTTTTGTTTAGCCTTTCATAAAGCTCATAAAGTCTAATTCTTGACTTATATTCTCCGTTTTTACTTTCTATAAATACATTCTTATCCTTAGTCATACACCTTATAATTTCTCCATATTCCAAAAGATAAATTTCATCATCTTTAAAAACAACAAGCTTATTAATATTTGTAGCCTCAAGGCTTCTTTTTATATTTTCAATATCTTTGTTGTATGAAGGAGCATAAATTTTTACAAGACTTTCATCCAAATTTTCGTCAATTATTATTTCAACTTTCATAGACCCTCCTTATGTTTATATAATACATGAAAATTTTTGTCATAACTACAAAATTCGGACAAGCGGTAGCTTAAATCCATTGAGTGGTCATTTTAAATTTTGTAGAAATTGTATTCAAAACAAATAATTATTAAAAAATTATTTTAATATCAGATTTTAACGAGAATAATTTTAAAATAAATAGATTTTTTGAAAAAATATTTTATTTTTATTTTCTAAAAAGGTGACTTTATTGTTGATAAATAGATATTAAAAATGATATCGAGTTAAAAATTTATTGTGCTCGCAATTTAATTTAATAAAGTGTGTAATTAACTACAACAAAGGAGGAGATATGATTAAGTACATAATAAAGAGAATTTTACAGGCCATAGCAGTTTTGCTTTTGGTTACTTGTATTACTTTTTTTCTAATGAAGCTCGTACCTGGTTCACCTTTTGCTAGTGAAAAATCTCAATCACCAGAGGTATTGGAGGCTTTAAATAAAAAATACGGTTTGGACCAACCTTATTCAGTCCAATTAAAAAGATTTATAGTAAATGCTCTTCATGGAGAATTTGGTGTATCTTTGAAAATGCAAAAAAACAGACCAGTTATTGAGATTATAAAAGAAATGCTTCCAACAAGTGTAAAACTTGGACTTATTGCTCTTTTGTGGGCAACTTTAGTAGGAGTTCCTTTGGGATCTCTTGCAGCTTATAGGTCAGGAGATTTGGATTTTGTAAATTCTGCACCACAAGAAGAAATCAAAAAACTTTTAGATACAAAAGAATTAAAAACTTTACCATATGTAGGAACATATTTTGTATGTTTTATACAGAAAAAAAACCATTTGATAATCCAAAAGTTAGAAAAGCATTCTCACTTGCAATTGATAGAAACTTTATTGTTGATCAAGTTACAGGAAGAGGAGAAAAAGTTGCCAGTGGTTACGTTCCTTCAGGAGTTTATGATGAAAAGGGAACTAAGGGCGATGACTTTAGAACAGTTGGTGGAGATTATTATTCTGTAAAATCTGAAGATTATGAAAAAAATATAAAAGAAGCTAAAAAGTTAATGGAAGAAGCTGGATTTAAAGATGGTAAGGGCTTCCCACAAATAGAATATTTATATAATACTGATGATAATCACAAGGCAATAGCAGAAGCTTTACAAAATATGTGGCAAGAAAATCTTGGAGTACAAGTTAATCTTCAAAATCAAGATTGGAATGTATTCTTAAAAGAAAGAAGAGATGGAAACTACAATATAGCAAGACATGGATGGATTGCTGACTATAACGATCCAATGAGCTTTATCGACATGTGGTTAACAGGTGGCGGAAATAACGATGCTCAATACAAAAATAAAGAATTTGATAAATATGTAAAAGCAGCCAAAGCTACATCAAATCCAAAAGAAAGAATGGAAAATATGCATAAAGCTGAAGATATTTTAATCAAAGATGATTCAGTAGTTGCTCCAATTTATTTCTACGTAAATCCTTACATGATGAAACCAAATATCAAAGGAATGTACTACACACCACTTGGATATTTCTTCTTCAAATCAGCAACAGGATTCTAAAAAAATTTATAGTAAGTAGGGAAATTTAAAATAAAAATGTGATGTTACAGAATATAATTTCTGCAACATCACATTTTTTTCTTAAAAATTTTTAATAATTTATTTTTTATTTTCTTCTAATTCTTTAATAAATTCGTTGATATCTTTTTTATTTATCCTAGAAATTCCAGAATGTTCTGAGTCGAATTTATTTGATTTTATTTTTTCCCCAGATTCATCTTCCATAACTTCTATAACCCTATCTCTACAGAAATTTCCTTGGCAAAAGCCCATTCCACATCTTGTACGTCTTTTTATTGAATCGAATGTCAAACAAGGGATACCTCTATTCATTGCATCTCTTATTGTTTTTTCGCTAACTTGCTCGCACCTACAAACAAGTCTTTCAGGATTTCCAAGTGGCAAATCAATTTTATCTTTTACCTTATTAAAATCTTCGAGTTCTTTGTATTTAATAATAGCTTTTCTGTTAGGATTGTAGGAAGGATCTTCTTCTAATTTTAAATTTAGGTCCTTCAAAATTCCTTCAACAATTTTTGCAACTTCTGGTGATGAAGTTATTCCAGGTGATTGGATTCCTACAACATTTATAAAACCAGAAGTTTTGGTATTTTCTATTATAAAATCTCCTGTTGATGAGGCAGGTCTAAGTCCTGCGAAAGAGCGGATAAATTTTTTCAAATCTATTACATCGTCTTTTACAGACTTTAATCCAAGCTTGTAAATTTCTGCAAGTCTTTCAATGTGAGTTCCAAGATCAATTTCTTCTTCATCAATGGCATCAGGGCCCAAAAGAAGGTTGTTGTGGTAGGTTCTTGTTACAAGAATTCCTTTTGATTTTGGAGAAGGTGTTTGGAATAAAACTTGTTTTATTTTTTCACCGGTTCCTTTTTGCATTAGAAGATACTCACCACTTCTTGGATGGATTGTAAAATCAGTTTCTGTAATCATACTTGAAATTTTTGCTCCGTTTAGTCCAGAAGCATTTATTACAAATTTTCCTTCATAAATATTGTCATCAGAAGTTTTTACTTTAAAAGTATCTCCTTGTTTTTTAATATCAACAACTTCACTTTGTAGTTTCAACTTAGCGCCATTTTCAATGGCATTTTCTATTAGGGCAATAACGTATTCGTATGGTGAGCAAACACCAGCGCCTTTGCAATAAAGTGCTGCTATTGCATCATCGGATACATTTGGTTCGATTTTTCTCAATTCTTCTTGATCAATTATTTTTATATCGTCAAGATCATTTTCTATGCCCATTTTATAGAGTTTTTCTAGTTCTTTTTTATCATCTTCATCAAAAGCCAAAACCAAAGATCCATTTTCCAAAAATCCAAAGTTCAGCTCTTGGTTTAACTTATTAAATTCCACTCTTCCCTTGTAGCAAATTCTTCCTCTTAGCTCTTCGTGGCTTTCGGCGTATCCACCGTGAACTATAGCGGAATTGGCCTTGCTTGCTCCCATAGAAACATCAATTTCTTTTTCTAAAATCAAAATATTTAATTTATATCTAGAAAGTCTTCTCGCAATTGATGCTCCGGTTACGCCAGCTCCGATTACTATAATGTCATACATATTATTCTTCTCTTTTCTTAAATTTTTATAAATAATTAAAATATAAAGTTAAAAATTAAAACTGCTAATATTCCACCAATTATTGGTCCAACAACAGGAATCCAAGAATATCCCCAGTTAGGATCAGCTTTGTTTTTAAAAGGTAATACTGCATAAGCAATTCTTGGTCCCAAATCTCTTGCAGGGTTAATTGCATAACCTGTTAGTCCACCTAAACTCATTCCTATAGATACTATAAGACCAAATACATATAATTTGTCAACGCCGCCCAATCCAGCGCCTTCAACATTACCGAATCCTAAAATAGCAAATACTAAAACGAAAGTTCCAATTATTTCTGATAAAAGATTTCTAAAAGTATTTGGAATTGAAGGGGCTGTACAAAATGTTGCTCTAACTGTTAATGGATCATCGCTTGTAGCATCATAATGATCTTTGAATAAAATATAAACTAAAATAGCTCCGCAAAAAGCTCCAAGCATTTGTCCAATTATGTATGAAGGAACTGTATTCCATTCTATTCCGCCATTAAATGCAAGGGCAATTGATAGAGCTGGATTAAAATGAGCACCTGTTAGTGCACCAAAAATACAAGCTGGAATCATAACTGCAAGACCCCAAGCAAAAGTAATTTGAACAGGACCTCCTCCTTGCATTCCACTCTTATTCATAAGAACGTTTGCAACTACTCCGTCTCCTAATAAAATAAGTAACATTGTTCCAAAAAATTCACCTAGTATTATGTCTCTCATAATATCCTCCTGTTATACTAGCAAATATAAAAAAGCAACAAAAATAATTAATTGTTGCAGTCTCTCTTTTATATTCAGCTGTGAAAATGTTTACACCAATATTATAGCATAAATATTTTTCCTATACAAATAAAAATTTTAAAATTTACAAACAAAATAATTTAACCTATAATTAAAATATAAAAATTAAAGGAGAAAAAATGGATACAAAAACTATAATTTCATATATTGAAAATTTATGTACTAAGCCATCACCTACAGGATTTACCAAAAAATGTGAAAAATATTTAATGGATGAATTTAAAAAAATGGGATATGAGCCTTATCAAAACAATAAAGGAAATGTGATAGTTCCAATTTATGAAAATAAAAATAACAAAAATGACGGCTTACTACTTTCAGCTCACATAGATACACTTGGACTTATGATAAGAAGTATAAAAGAAGAAGGTGGACTTCAAGTAACTACTCTAGGTGGTTTTCCACTTAATTATGGGGAATTTGAAAACGTAAAAATCTTTACAAGAGATGGTAAAGAATTTGAGGGGGTTTTTAGATTAAATGAGCCTTCAGTTCATGGATCCGATACTCCAAAACTTTCAAAAAGAAGTTTTGATGAAATGGAAGTAGTTTTAGATGAAATCATTGAAAGTGATGAAGATGTAGAAAATCTTGGGATAGGAGCTGGAGATTTTGTAGCTTTTGATCCTAGATTTAGGTATTCAAATGGATTTATAAAATCTCGCCACCTTGATGATAAGGCATCAAGTGGAGTCTTGCTTGCTCTTGCTAAAGAAATAAAGGAAGAAAATTTAAAATTTGATAGAAATATTTATATGATGTTTACAACTTATGAAGAAGTTGGACATGGTGCAAGTTCCGGACATCCAGAAGGAATAAAAGATATGATTGCAGTTGATATGGGTGTTGTTTACGATGATTTAAAAACAAACGATAGGATGGTTTCAATTTGTGCAAAAGATTCTTCAGGTCCTTATAATTTTGATTTGACAAATAATCTTATAAATACAGCAAAAGAGATAGGGATTGATTTTGCTGTTGATATTTATCCTTTTTATGGCTCAGATGCATCAGCCGCTATGAGTTCGTTTTATGATTACAGACATGCTTTAGTAGGCTGTGGAATTTCTGCATCTCATGGTTATGAAAGATGTCATGAAAAAGCCTTGATGGGACTTTTTTCTTTATTAAAAACTTATATAAAAAAATAGAAAAGTGTAAAAAAATTACCTATCTAGACATATAAATGAAAATCATATAAAATATAATTGTAGAAAAAACTATTTCTTAAAATTTAAGGGGGAGAGATGAAAATTAAAAAAATTATGGCTGGAGCCTTAACTCTAGCTCTTTCACTAAGCATTACAGCTTGTGGATCAAAAAAAGATGGAGATAACGCTTCATCAGGATCAAATGCAAAAAAAGCAGAAGTTTCTGCAACTATGGTTACTGACCAAGGTGGTATAAATGATAAATCATTTAATCAATCATCTTATGAAGGTTTAAAATCCTACGAAAAAGATGGAAAAATTAAGTTTGATTACATTGAATCTCACAAAGACTCTGATTACCAACCAAACCTTGAGTCAGCACTTGATAGTGAATCAGATATAATTTTTACAGTAGGTTATGCTCTTTATGATGCAACAAGCAAGGCTGCAAAAGACAATCCAGATCAAAATTATGCAATAATAGATAATGCAAACCCAGACAAGATTAAAAATCTTCTTGGAATCACCTTTGCAGATCATGAAAATTCATTCTTAGTTGGATATATAGCTGGTATGACAACAAAATCAAATAATGTAGGTTTTGTTGGTGGAATGGAATCAGCAGTAATTGATAGATTTGAATATGGTTATAGAGCAGGAGTAAAAGAAGCTGCAAGAGAAAAAGGTCAAGACATAGAAGTTCAAGTGCAATATGCAAACTCTTATGCTGACCAAGCAAAAGGAAAAAATATTGCCAACCAAATGTATCAAAAAGGTGCAGATGTAATCTTCCATGCTGCAGGTGGTACAGGAATTGGTGTATTTGAAGCAGCAAAAGAAAATAATAAATATGTAATTGGTGTTGACCGTGACCAAAAAGATGAAGCTCCAGATAATATCTTAGTTTCCACAATCAAGGGAGTTGGAAAAGCTGTCCAATTAACAATTGATGATTACAAAGATGGAAAATTCAAAGGTGGAGAAACAAAAGCATATTCATTAAAAGACGGAGATGCCCTAGGAATAGCTTATGGTGACAATAATTTAGTAGACCAAAAAGTTAAAGATAAGGTTGAAGATTTGAGAAACCAAATAGTTGATGGAAAAATTAAAGTTCCACAAAATGAAAAAGAATTTAAATCAATGGGCTATGACAAATAGGTTAAGAAAATAGTAAATTAAAAAAAGAGTAGGAAGATAGACTACTCTTTTTTTTAAAAGGTAAATGTTTAGAAAATTCTAAATTAATAGTGAGGTTATATGGATAAATATTTAAATGAAAGCCCTATCGTTTCATTGAAAAATATTCATAAAAGTTTTGGAGACAAAAAAGTTTTGAAGGGGGTAGATTTTGACCTTCACAAATGTGAGGTCCATGCTCTACTTGGAGAAAATGGAGCCGGAAAAACTACTTTAATGAATATTTTGTATGGAATGTTTGACCAATCTGACGGTGAAATTTATATAAAAGACGAAAAAATAATAAATAATTCACCCAAAAAGGCAATAAATATGGGTATAGGAATGGTTCACCAACATTTTATGTTGGTAGAACCCTTTAGTGTAACAGAAAATATAATTTTGGGCTATGAAGGAAAAAAAGTTATTATTGATAGGAAAAAAGCAAGGGAGGAAGTTGAAAAATTAAGTAAAGAATACGGACTTCTGATAGATCCTGACAGTAAGGTTTCAGATATTTCTGTAGGCCAACAACAAAGAGTCGAAATATTAAAAGCTTTATATCATGGAGCAGATATTTTGATTTTTGATGAACCTACAGCAGTTTTAACCCCTCAAGAAATAAACGAATTTATAGAAATAGTTAATAAACTAACTGAACTTGGAAAATCAGTTATAATAATTACCCATAAACTAAAAGAAATAAAGGCTATGGCTGACACTTGCACAGTTATTAGACGTGGTGAATATATAGATAAATTAATTGTTAAAAATGTAAATGAAGCTGAACTTGCCGAAAAAATGGTAGGCCGTGATGTAAGCTTTAATGTTAAAAAAGAAAAAATAAATCTTGGAGAAGAAATTTTTAAGATTGAAGATTTATGGGTTAAAGATAACAGGAAAGTGGATAAGGTAAAAGGTCTTAATCTTTCTATAAGAAAGGGAGAAATTTTAGGAATTGCTGGCGTTGATGGAAATGGTCAAACAGAGTTAATTGATGCCATTTCTGGAATGAGAAAAGCTCAAAAAGGAAAAGTAATTCTAAAAGGAAAAGATATTACTAATGAAAATCCTAGGGATATAATTGATCTTGGTATGAACCAAATTCCAGAAGATAGGCAAAAAAGAGGCCTTGTTTTGGAATATCCAATTAAAGATAATTTGATTTTGGAAAATATAGACAAAGATTTCTCAAAAAAAGGAATTTTAGATTTCAAAAAAATAGAAGAAAATGCCAATTCTTTGATAGAAAAATTTGATATTAGACCAAATGATATGAATGAAAAGGCAGGAAGCCTTTCTGGTGGAAACCAACAAAAAGTTATTATAGCAAGAGAGATTACAAATAATCCTGATCTTTTGATAGCAGCCCAACCTACAAGGGGGCTTGATGTTGGGGCAATTGAATTTATCCACCAATATTTAGTTGAACTTAGAAACCAAGGAAAGGCAATTTTGTTAGTAAGTTTTCAATTAGATGAAGTCATGGATTTATCAGATAGAATTTGTGTAATTTATGATGGAAAAATAGTGGGAGAACTTGATCCAAAACAAACTGATGAATACGAGGTAGGAAGATTGATGGCAGGAGGAGATTATGAATAATAAAAAATCATTTGCAAATTCAAAAATATTATTTACTCTTGTATCAATAATTTTAGGTTTATTAGTAGGAGCGATAGTTCTTTCATTAACAGGATACAATCCAATAGAAGCTTATGGAAAATTGATAGAAGGAGTTTTAAAATCTCCAAGAAATATAGGTTGGGCTCTTGTAAATTCTACACCAATAATTCTAACGGGTCTTGGTGTATGTTTTGCTTTTCAAACAGGCCTTTTTAATATGGGAGCTGAAGGACAATTTATAATTGGTACAACAGTAGGATTTTTGGTTGGATATTTATTAGACCTACCTCCTCTTATCCATGTTATTGTTACAATAATTTTAGCTATATTAGCAGGATTTATTTATGGAGGTCTTGCTGGATTTATAAAAGCTAAATTTGGAATTCATGAAGTAATTTCAACTATTATGCTTAACTGGGTAGCTTTTTATTTTCAAAATTTTATAGTTTATAGATATCAAAAACCAAATTCAATGGGAACTTTTGATATAAAAGATTCAGCAAAAGTAACCCTTATTACAAATGCTAGTCAAAAATTTGATGGATTTTTTGGGAAATTTTTCAGAGCGCCAATTCATTTAGGAATAATACTTGCAATTATTAGTGTAATCATCATTTGGTTTATTCTTGAAAAAACAAGTCTTGGATATAAATTAAAAGCAGTAGGATTAAACAGAGAAGCTAGTGAATATGGTGGAATTAGTGCAAATAAAAAAATAGTCCAATCAATGGCAATTTCTGGAGCCTTGTGCTCACTTGCAGGTGTAACCCAAATTATGGGATATACCTATTCACTTCCACTTTTATCAGCTATGGAGAATTTTGGATTTGATGGACTTGCAGTTTCACTTTTGGCATCAAATAACCCAATCGGTTGTATTTTCTCAGGATTATTTTTGGGATCTTTGAAATATGCTGGATCTAACTTACAAAGGACTATGGGAGTTCCAAGCGAATTGATCTCTATAATTATAGGAACAATAATTTTATTTACTGCTATCCCTTTGATATTTAGAATTATAAAAGCAAAAGTAAATAAGAAGAAAAATAGAAAGGCAGGAAATAATGCTTAATTTGACAGTTTTAGGATTGATAATTGGAAATACACTTTCAAATGCTACACCAGTATTATTAACTGGCCTTGGTGGAATGATGAGTGAAAAATCAGGTATTGTAAATATTGGACTTGAAGGAATGATGACAATCGGCGCTCTTGTTGCAGCAAGTGTTGGATATTATGTTGGAAATCCATGGATAGGATTTTTTGCAGGAGGTCTTGCAGGAATGTTTTTTGGTCTAATCCATGCTATAGTTTCAGTAACTTTTGCAGGAGATCAAACAATTTCTGGTATTGCTATAAATACTCTTGCCCCAGGCTTGGCACTTTTTTTGGCAAGATTATTTTTTGACGGGGCAACCCAAACTCCATCAATCCCCTTAGAAAATAAAATTCCTAGATTATTTAACGGTCTAATTACTAATCAAGCTTTAAAAAATATTTTTTCTCAATACGCAACAGTCTATATTGCTCTAATATCTGTAATCTTACTTTATTTATTTTTGTATAAAACAAAATGGGGGCTAAGATTAATTGCAGTTGGGGAACATCCAAAGGCAGCGGAAACTTTAGATATTTCTGTAAGAAAAATTAGGTATCTTGCTGTTATGTTTTCGGGATTTATGGGAGGACTTGGTGGAGCGTCTATGTCACTTGCAGTTGTAAGTGTATTTTCACCTACGTTAATTGCAGGTCAAGGATATATTGCTCTTGTTTGTGTAATATTTGGAAATTGGAAACCACAAGGAGTTTTGATTGGATCATTATTTTTTGGTCTAACCCAAGCTATAGCAACCTATCTTACAGGAACATCAATACAATTACCAATGGAATTCATCTCAATGATTCCATATATATCAATACTAATCTTCTTGATTTTATTTAACAAAAAATCAAATGCACCAAAGGCAAGTGGTAAGCCTTATTTGACAGAAGATATTTAAATAACAGAATATAAAAATAACTCATACCGATCTAATAATCAAAAGAGAACTCATAGATAAATTTAATAAATGAGATCTCTCCACAAGGTCGAGATGGGTTATTTTTGTTTTTCTAAGATTACTAAAGAATATATTATTTTTATTCTAAAATTATTTTAAATTATGATATGAAAAATCAAAATCAATTTATAAAATAAATAGAATATATCGTTAATTGGATTTAAAATTGAAAAATATAATAATGATATTTCTAGTTACTTTTGAGGTTTGATATTTTTACATTTAATTCATTAATCAAAGAAAAAATCTGATAATATTTTGAAAGATTTACAAGATAAAAATGGCCACAAACCCATATCGACCAGGTAAATGTACCTTGATTTGGCATATTTACCCCTAAAACAAAGTGTGGTAGCACTGGAGAGTTTGTGAAACAAACATGTTTTAGTATGAAGGAGTGGAGATATCTCATGGATTATTTTTATAAGAAAATAATTTTGAAATTGATTTAATAGTTTTAATTTTTATTATTTTATATTTTATGTTATTTAATCTGTCTATTTTAAAAAAAGGTATAAAAAAAGCACCAATCGGTGCAATTTTAAAAGGGAAAATTTACGTATTACAACTAAAAAAGCAAGCTTTAGCTTGCAAAAAAATGGTCGGGGTGAAAGGATTCGAACCTTCGGCCTCATGGTCCCAAACCACGCGCGCTACCAAGCTGCGCCACACCCCGATGTCCTAACGACAATATATAATATACCAGCTTTAAAATTATTTGTCAAATATTTTTTTAGAAATTTTTAAAAAAATGTAAGATTTGTCTATTTAGCTGATATGTAAGAATAAAAATCTTCGATTTCTTTCTCACTGAAGATAATTATACCATTTTTCTTTAGGACTTGGCAAGTAATTCCATCACCATTTATTAAATTTTTATCAAAATTTCCATCGTATATATAATCTTTTCCACAAGATGGGGATTTTGCTTTTAATAAGGCTATTTTTATATTATATTTTTTACAAAGATCAAGGGCTATTTGACTTCCTTTTTTAAATTCTTTTGTAAAATCTTCTCCGTCTATATTTATAACTTTTGAATTTTTTATCTCGCAAGGTTTTCTTGGAGTTTTCATCCCTGAATCTACTTCTGGACATACATCTATAAAATTTATTTTAGGAAATTTTTCTCTTAAATTTTTGATTTTGTTATTTTTTCCATCATATCGGCAATTTATTCCCAACAGACATCTTGATATTAAAACATTCATATTTTTATCCTTTCTGATATAATTATAGCAAAGGAGAATTCAAATGAAAATTAAAAACTTTTTTTATAAATTTATTTTAAGCTTTTTTCTTATTTTCGCTTTTACTGGGTGTGTAAAATCTGAAAATTTATATTCAAATCATAGCGTAGAAAATATAAGTATTGCTGAGGATAAAGCTTATTATAAAAAAGATGACCTTGTTGAGTATTTAAAAACTTATAAGAAACTTCCGAAAAACTATCTTACAAAAAAAGAAGCCAAAAAACTTGGTTGGATTCCAAGAAAAGGAAATTTGTGGGAAGTTACTAATAAGGGAGTTATTGGTGGAGATTATTTTGGAAATTTTGAAAAAAATTTACCAGATGCAAATTACAAAGAATGTGATGTAAATTATTATGGTGGAAAACGTGGTGGAGAAAGATTAATTTATGACGAAGATTTTAATATTTTTTATACCAATGACCACTATAAAACTTTTACTAAGGAGAATTAGATGATTTTGTTGGATGGATATGAATTTAAGTCAAGGGAATTGGCATTTTCTTATTTAAATGAAAAAATTGATTTTGAATATGAAGTAGATAATCTTGATGGTCTTTTTGACTGTCTTTCTATGGTTGATGAAAAAATTATTATCAAAAATTTCACTTTTATCTATAAAAATTTGAATGAATACGGAGAAAGATTTTTGTCTTGTTTTATGAAAGCTTGTCTTTTATTTGATTTAGAAATTGATTTTATTTCATAGCTTAATATAGTAAATGAAAGGAGCGAAGATGGAAGATAGGTCTGTAAATAATGAAATTAGAAATTTTGTTGCCAAAAATATTATAAATAATTTTCTAAAAGACGGAGATAAGTTTTACGAGAAAGAATTTCTTATTAATAAATTTAGGGTAAATCCTTCCTATGTTGATAAGACTTATCAAAGACTTTTGGATGAAGATTTAATTGAGGCAAAAAGTGATTATTATTATATGAAAATTGATGAAAGCAAAAAAAATGCCCTTATCGTAGAATTTGCTAATGGATATTTAAATGATTTTTTGAAAAATATGAACTCTATTGGAATTTCCAATGAGGGTGTTTATGATTTTGTAACTTTGAGGATGAGTGCTAATGGATAATATTTTAGAAATTAAAAATTTGAAAAAAACTTACGGTAAAAAAAATGTGCTTGATGGAATAAATTTAAAACTTGAAAAAGGGAAAATATTGGGCCTTATGGGTCCAAATGGTTCTGGTAAAACTACTCTTTTAAAATGCATCATGGGTCTTATTAAGCCTAATGATGGAGAGATTTTAATTGATGGGAAAAAAGTTGGAGTTGATACTAAAAAAATCATCTCTTATCTACCTGATGCCTATCATCTTTATGATAATTTGACAATTGAAGATACTGTAAATCTTTATAAGGATTTTTATGATGATTTTAATATGAGAGTTTGCAAGGAACTTTTTGACTTCATGAAAATCCCAAAAGAAGGCTATTCTGAAAAATTATCAAAGGGAATGAAGGAAAGGCTACTTTTGGCCCTAACTCTTTCTCGTGATACAAAATTATATATTTTGGATGAGCCGATTGAAGGAGTGGATCCTATTGCCAAAGATATGATTTTATCTGCAATTATAAAAACTGTAGATATTGGTAGGACAATAATTATTACAACCCATCAAATTGGAGATTTGGAAAATCTTTTTGATAGGGCAGCCTTTATTCAAAGAGGTCAAATTCTTTTGGAAGAAGATGCCGAGGATTTGAGGGATAAGTACAAAAAACAAATGGTAGATTTATATAAGGAAATTTTTGTAATATGATTAAGTTTTTAAAGTACGAATTAAAAAGATCTAGGGGTTTTTTTCTCATAATGGCACTTTTTGCCATAATTTCAGTATCCCTTATCGGAATTTTTTACAAATTTAATAGCTTTGATATGGAAAATAAGAATTTTTCATTTTTTATTCTTATTCTTGCCCTTGGTCTTATAATTTTATCGATTTGCCTTATATTTTTTACAATTAGGTTTAAAAGAGATATTTTTGATAAGTCATCTTATATAACTTTTACTATTAATATTTCTGTGGCAAAGATTATTTTTGCAAAATTTTTGGCGAGTGTCTTGATTGGATTTTTAAGCCTTTTTATTTTTATAGGTGCATTAATTATAGGATCTAATATTTTAGGAATTTCTAAAGGTTTGTTAGATATTTCCTCACTAAATCTTTTAGCCTATGTAGGAGTAAGTGAGATTTATTATTCCATAGCTTATCTTTTGTTAATTTTGGGAATAACCCTATCAAAAGTTCAAATATTTAAAAAATATTATTCCTTTGTAACAGTAGTACTATCCATTGTTTTATTTACAATTATGGTTTGGTTATTAAGAAATATTTATCAACTAAGTCCTCTAGTATTAAGTTTTAAAAATTTTTCTATCCAAAGACTAATTAATATAAATGGAATAGATATTTCTATGCTATATAATGGAATAGATGGAAAAATAATAGGAATTAATATTTGGATGTTAATATTTTCAATTTTAATAATAGCAATTACATTTTTTTATAATGTATTTTTGATAGAAGAAAAGATAGATTTTTAGGAGATTATATGAGGAAGTATTTAAAATACGATGTAAAATCAAATATGAAATTTTTTATTTCAACTGTAGCAACATTTGTAATCCTATTAATATCTTTGTTATCAATAAAAAGTCTGGGCGCCATATCCCAATCATTAGAGATAAATTCTGCTATAAATTCAATAGAAATAATAGTTATAGTTGTTTTTATCTTGACAATTTCCTATTTTATAATCAATTCTTTTTACAAAGATCTTTATACAAATAGGTCAATACTAACATTTTCCTTGCCAATAAGTGCAAAAGAATTCATATTTGCAAAACTTTTGGTAATAAATATATTCTTTTGGCTTTTGGTATTTTTGTCAGTGTTTTTATTTTATGTAGTTGGAATTTATATGAACATAAAATCACTCTTATCATTGATATTTATAATGATTTTGGTAAATATTATCTCTCTGATTATATTTTTATATATGCAAATGGACAGATTTTTATTAAAAAGAAAAACTTCTGCATTTGCAATTTTTATCATTATGGTTTTAATATTTGCTTTAGGATTTTTTATAAATAAAAATTTTCTTCTCTTAAATAACGAAATGATTTTAAAAAATTATAATTATATGGCCTTTATATATGCTTATATAAAATATAAGGGAGATTTCTATATAAATTTAACAAGTTTTACCTATTATATTTTAATAAGTTTCTTGTTATTTAGGATAAATGCAAAAATATTAAGAAAAGATCTAGATTTATCGTGAGGTTAATATGAACAAAAATATGTATATAGGAATAATAGGAGGAGTAATTATTTCTATTATTTTAAATAATGCTTATAGTTTTCAAAATAAAGAAATGGTAGCTGTAGTTTGTGCAGTTCTTGGTGCTTTTTTCGGTGCAAGTATTGATAATAAGTTTAAGAAATCTAAGTAGGGTATAGTCATAGTATAGTAAGGAGATCTTATGGAAAATAAAATTAATGATGTCAAAAAAATAATAAAAGAATCAAATAATATTGTGTTTTTTGGTGGGGCAGGAGTTTCTACTGCATCAGGTGTTCCAGATTTTAGATCTGCAACTGGACTTTATAATAGAGAAAATAATTCTTCATATTCACCAGAATATATGCTAAGTCATGAATTTTTTGAAAATCATCCTGATAAATTTATGGAATATGCCAAAGAAAATTTGATGATCGATGGAATAAAACCGAATGATTGTCATTATGCCCTAACAAAACTAGAAAAAGAAGGAAAACTAAAAGGTATAATCACACAAAATATAGATTCTCTTCACCAAGAAGCAGACAGTAAAAATGTAATTGAGCTTCACGGAAATTTGAGAGATTATTATTGCACATCTTGTGGTAAAAATTTTGATTTATCTTATGTAAAAAAATTTGATAACTTAGTAAAATGCGATGAGTGTGGATCAGTGGTTAGACCTGATATAGTTTTATATGGAGAAAGTTTAAATAATGATAATATAAACTATGCAGTAAATTTAATTAGCCAGGCTGATGTTTTAATAGTTGGAGGAACAAGTTTAGTTGTTTATCCTGCAGCAGGACTTATAGATTTTTATAGGGGAAATAAACTTGTAGTAATAAATAGAGATCCTACCCCAAAAGATAATAAAGCAGACTATCTTTTAAAAGGAGATATATCAAAAATTATGAAAGAATTAGTAGAAGGTGTTTAATTTTGAAAAAAAGACATGGAATAGATGAACTATCAATAGGACTAGTATGGTTTGCCATAGGGCTTATGCTATTAAATTATTTTTTAAAAATTGATTTTTTACAAGCTCTACCCATAATTATTGTTTTTTATGCCATATTTAGGACTATTTCAACAAATGAAATAAAAAGAAACAGTGAAAATTATATTTTTAAATTAAAATTCTTAAATCCAATTCAAAAAAAATATAGGAAAATTAAGAGGAAAATATTTGGAGATAAAAAATATAAGTATATTAAGTGTAAATCTTGTGGTCAAGAATTACGTATTCCTAAAGGCAAAGGAAAAATTATGGTCAAATGCCCAAAATGCAAGACAAAACAAAAGGTAAAATCTTAAAAAAAAATTAAATTTTTTCTTTATTTTTAAAAAAATTTATTGTATAATACGTGAGGAAGGAGCATGTATGGATAGATTAATAGGAACAGTATCAATGGGTGTTAGGACACCTATTATTGAGACAGGAGATAACTTAGTAGATATAGTATTTGATAGTGTAAACAAGGCTGTTGAATCAAAAAATATCGAATTAAAGGATAAGGATGTAGTTTGTGTTACAGAATCACTTGTAGCAAGAGCTCAAGGAAACTACGCGACTTGTGAACAAATTGCTAAAGACATCAATAACAAATTCAAAGAAGATGAAATAGCAATCTTATTCCCAATTTTAAGTAGAAATAGATTTTCAATTATGTTAAAGGCTTTTGCCCTAAGTGGTAAAAAACTTCACATCTGCTTATCTTATCCACAAGATGAAGTAGGAAATTATATTATGGATAGGATGGACTTATTTGAAAGTGATGTAAATCCTTATTCAGATATCTTATCAGAAGAAGAATTTAGAAAACTTGCAGGAGATTATAAACACGAATTTACTGGAGTTGACTATATTTCTCTTTACAAGGAAATGGCAAAAAACAGTGAAGTACATTTTTTCAATAATCCAAAAGATGTACTTAAATTTACAAAAAGTGTTTTGGTTTGCCAAATTCATACAAGAGATTTAACTAAAAAACTTCTTGAAAAATCTGGTGCAAAAGAAGTTTACGGACTAGATGAAATAATGACACAATCAGTTGATGGATCAGGTTATAACGAAGATTACGGTTTACTTGGATCAAATCTTTCTACAGGCGATGTAGTAAAATTATTCCCAAGAAACGGCCAAGTTTTCGTAGATGAGCTTCAAAAAAGACTTATAGAAAAATACAATAAAGAAATTGAAGTAATGATTTATGGCGATGGAGCTTTCAAAGATCCAGTTGGAAAAATCTGGGAGCTTGCAGATCCAGTTGTATCCCCAGCATATACAAAGGGACTTTCTGGAACACCAAACGAATTAAAAATCAAATATATAGCTGATGCCGAATTAAAAGACTTATCAATTGAAGAAAGAACCGAAAAAATGAGAGAAAGAATTTCTAAAAAAGCAGATGATCTAAAAGGAACAGATGAAACTTTAGGAACAACACCTAGACAAATTACTGACCTTTTAGGATCACTTTGTGATTTAACTTCTGGTTCTGGAGATAAGGGAACTCCTGTTGTTATTATACAAGGGTATTTTGATAATTATTCAAATGATTAAAAAAAAGCCGAGAGGCTTTTTTTTTTATAAACTTGGAGGATTAAAAATTATTTAAAATGAACGAAAATATAGACGAAAATAATATTTCGGAAAAAGAAAAATTAAAACATATTCTTGAAAGAAATGCTTCAATAAAAATTTTAAGAAAAGATAGAAAAAAAGATAAATTTGCACACGAGCCACCAAGTGGTAGAAAAAAATTTTTATTAATGAGTTTTGCAGCAATTTTGATGGCAACAGGTACTCATTTTTTTAAATATCCCAATCATTTTGTAATCGGAGGAGTAGAGGGGGCATCTATACTGCTTTCTAATAGCCTCTCTCTATCTCCAGCCTTAATAACTTTGATTTTAAATGTTTCTTTGTTAGTTTTGGCTTATTTTATTTTGGGTAAAAAATTTGTCTTAAAAACGGGATATGTATCCATACTAAATTCCTTAACAGCTCTTTTATTAAGCAAAGTAATTCCTCATACAGTGCCCTTTACAGATAATAAACTTTTAGAATTATTTTGTGCAGTTTTAATTCCTGCTCTTGGTTCCTCGATTTTATTTAATCTATCCGCTTCAAGTGGAGGAACTGATATAATTGCTATGATAATAAATAAATACACAAATTTGAATATTGGAAAATCTCTTTTGATGGGAGATTCTATTTTAACAATAATGTCAATAAAAATATTTGGAGCAGAAATTGGAATTTTATCATGTCTTGGACTTTTGATGAAAGGACTTGTTGTAAATCAAATTATATCATCATTTAATACTGCAAAATTATTCTTAATTGTTACATCGAAACAAGAAGAAATAAGTGTATTTATAAGAGATAAATTAAATAGGTCGGCAACTGTAATTGATGGGACTGGCTTATATTATAAAAAAGATCAATCAGTATTTTTGTGCGTTACAAATGATTATGAGGCAGCTTTATTTAGAAGTTATATAAAACAAATTGATCCTCGTTGTTTTATAACAGTCTTAGATACATCTTCAATAATTGGTAAGGGTTTTTATACAACAGATTTACAATAAAAAAACTCCTGATTTTTCAGGAGTTTTTTTATGCCAAAAATAATTTTAAATGATACATAAAGTAGGCTATTATTAAAATTTCTATAAATTTTGCAACCACCATTATTTTTAGGTATTCTTTAAATCTGATTTTTTAAAACCTGCAACCATGGATAGGGCATTATCAGGGGCAAATGGAGTTGCGCTTGTTATAAATAAAATTTTTTTGAATTTTTTACTACTTTGCCTTTTTACACTTTCAAATTTTTTGAGATTCTTTTTGGAATAAAGATATTTAAAAATCTTTTTCCATAAATTCTTGTCAAAGTATAATTTATTACTGCTGCCATAAGGCCAGTAATATAATTTAGAAATAAGCCAAATTTTTGTCCAAACAAAGCGAAACCTATTACTATAAAAATTGTTGTTGGAATAAATGGAACAAATCCGATCATTACTTTCAAAATTATAAAAATTAAAGGATCAAGGTATGTAAAAGCTCCAATATAATCATATAATTTTTTAGAATTTGTTAGGATTCCAAGTTTATATAATTTATATAGAAAGCTCAAAAATAAAATTGAAAGTCCAAGGCTTATTAATATTTTAATTTCTTTACTATATTTTTTTAAAAAATATTTCATAATTAATTTTAAATACGGACTTAGAAAAAAGAGAGGCCAAGGGCCTCCCTTTAAAAAAATCTTATTCTTGTTCTTCGAACATATCTTTGCCTACTCCGCAAACTGGGCAAACCCAATCTTCTGGTAGATCTTTGAATTCTGTTCCTGCGTCGATTCCGTTATCTGGATCTCCATTTGCAGGATCATAGATATATCCACAAGCTGTACATACGTATTTCATAATATTCTCCTTTCACTTTGTTATATTTACATTATACTACAAAAAAATAAAAATCAATAATTTTAGTAAAAGACAAAAAAATTGACAAAAAATTTTTTTATTGGGTATAAGTCTATTAGCAAGAGATGAGGGATGATATGGAACTTATTAGAAATACAATACCAACAGATCTCAATTTGATTAAAAAATTTAGGGATGAGCTTGTTTTAAATTTAAAAAATAAAAAAATAGATGAAAATTTAATTTTTAAAATAAAATTAATTCTCGATGAACTTATAATAAATTCCTATAAGCATGGAAATAGATGTCAGTATGATAAGATCATTGATACAACTTTTATCATGGATGATGATTGTTGCCTAATAAAAGTGAAGGATGAGGGAGAAGGAATTGATTATCTTTATGAAAATGATGGTTTAAATGATCATGGTAGGGGGATAAAACTTGTTTATACTCTAGCAGATGATTTAATAATTAAAGATAATATTATAATAGCCTTGGTAAAAAGAAATTCGAAGATAAAATTGTATATATAATACTTGGTAAATTTGATTTATCAAGTATTTTTTTTGTTATTTATTGATAATCTTATCACATATGATATAATAAATTGATGAATAAATAGTTTATAATAGATAAGAAAGAAGTGATTTAATGAAACGTGAAGATATAAGAAATGTTGCAATAATTGCCCATGTAGACCATGGTAAGACAACTTTGGTTGATGGACTTTTAAAAACAAGTGGTATTTTTAGAGAAAATCAAAAAGTTGATGAAAGAGTAATGGATTCAAATTCTATAGAAAAAGAAAGAGGAATTACAATTCTTTCAAAAAATACTGCCATAAATTATAAAGATATAAAAATAAATATTATCGATACTCCAGGACACGCAGATTTTGGTGGAGAAGTTGAAAGAGTTTTGAACATGGCTGAAGCAGTTGTTTTGGTAGTTGATAGTCATGAAGGTCCAATGCCTCAAACAAAATTTGTTTTAAGAAAGGCAATTGAATTAAATCTTCCAGCAATAATTTGTATTAATAAGGTTGATAGGCCAGACCAAAGAGTTGAGGAAGTAATGGATGAAGTCCTAGACTTATTTATCTCACTTGATGCTGACGAATCATATCTTGATTCCCCATTTGTTTTTGCATCAGCAAAACAAGGCTGGGCAAGTCTAGAATTTGGAGAAGAAAAAGAAGATATGACAGATCTTTTGGATACAATTATAGATTATACACCAGCTTTTGAGGCAGAAGAAAATGATCCATTTAAAGTTTTGGTTTCAACAACAGATTATGATAACTATCTTGGAAGAATCGCAATTGGAAAAGTTGAAAGTGGAAAAATCAATAAAAATGATCCATGCATAATTGTAAATTACAATGACAAAGATAGAAAAGTAAAATCGAAAATTGTTACAATTTATGAATTTGAAGGATTACAAAGGAGCGAAGTTGAAGAGGCTTCTTTTGGTTCTATAGTTGCCCTATCAGGTATGGAAGATATAAATATAGGAGATACAATTTGCACTGAAAGTGATATGGACCCTATAGAATTTACAAAAATTTCTGAACCAACTTTATCAATGACTTTTTCTGTAAATAATTCACCATTTGCAGGAAGAGATGGAGATTATGTAACAAGTAGACATTTAAGAGATAGATTATTTAAAGAAAAAGAAACAGATGTATCACTTAGAGTAGAAGCTACAGATTCAACGGAATCATTTAAAGTTTCAGGGAGAGGAGAACTTCATCTTTCAGTATTAATTGAAAATTTAAGAAGAGAAGGTTACGAATTTCAAGTTTCAAAACCTGAAGTAATGTTTAAAAAAGATGAAAATGGAAAAACTTTAGAACCAATAGAACTTGCAACTATAGATGTAGATCAAGAATATACTGGAGCAATTATAGAAAAATTAGGACTTCGTAAGGGAGAACTTGTAGATATGGCTCCAAATTCTTCAGGATATACTAGAATGGTATTTAAAATTCCTGCAAGAGGCCTAATTGGTTATAGACAAGAATTTTTGACGGATACAAAAGGAACTGGAATTTTAAATACAGAATTTGATTCATACGAAAGATATAAAGGAGATATTGCAAAAAGACAAGCAGGATCACTTATTTCATTTGAAACAGGAGTAGCAACTACTTATGGTCTTCATGCAGCTCAATCTAGAGGACAACTTTTTGTAAAACCTCAAGATGAAGTTTATGAAGGAGAAGTTATTGGATCAAATGCAAAAGGCATTGACATTGACGTAAATGTCTGCAAAAAGAAGAAACAAACAAACGTCAGATCATCATCAGCTGATGATGCTTTGGTTTTATCTCCTGCGAAAATAATGAGCGTTGAAGAAATGATGGAATTTGTTGAAGAAGATGAGCTTATTGAAATTACACCTCATAAGCTAAGAATTAGAAAAAGAATCTTAGATAATAATTTAAGATACAAATCTAAGAAATATAATAAGTAGGTGCAAAATGAGAAAAAGATTTGAAAGATTTCTTTCAACATCTTTGCTTTTAAGTGTATTAGTGGTTTTATTATCAAATTTAGCACTAATACTTACAAAAATTAACCCACAAATGATAAATCATATTTGGAATATATCCTTTATTATTTCGTGGGTTATAATGTTAGTTTATCCCCTTTATATTTTGATGGAAAAAAATAGTAGAGGATATTCAATTTTTGTAGCATTAATTAGTGTAGTTGTATTTTGTTTGTTAAGTTTTCATGCTCTACTTGTAATAAGCAATTACACACCACTATTACCAAAATACATAGCAGTTGATGGAAGAATAACAGATTATTGGCAACAAATATTTTACAGTGGTCTAATAATAATGTATTTGATACATATTATTAATTTAATTCTTATAAAAAGATTAAATAATAAAGAAGAAAAAATTGAAAATTAAGGGAGGTTGAGTTTATGAAAAAAGGATTGAGTGTTTCTTTATCAGTTATAAAAAGGTTACCAAAATATTATAGGTATTTAGAAGCTATAAATGAAAAAGGAATTGTAAGGGTTTCATCAAAAGAGCTTTCACAAATTACAGGTCTAACTGCAAGTCAAATTAGGCAAGATTTAAATCATTATGGTTGTTTTGGTCAACAAGGATATGGCTATAATGTAAGAGAATTAATGGATGAGCTTGCAAAAATTATTGGCGTAAATAAAGAATATTCTATGGTAATAATCGGATATGGAAATATTGGGCATGCACTTTTTCAATATAGTGGATTCAAAACTTTAGATTATAATGTTAAAGCAGTTTTTGATAAGAATAATGAACAATTATCAACAGACTCACAAAAAGTTTTATCAACCGATGATCTAAAAGATTATTTAATAGAAAATAAAATTGACATAGGAATAATTACAACTCCAAAAGAGGGGGCTCAAGAAGTATGTGATATTCTTTGTGAAGGAGGAATAAAAGGAATTTGGAACTTCGCACCGGTTGATTTAAAGACAAAAAATAATGTCGTCATAGAAAATGTTCACCTAGATGAATCATTATTTACTTTGACATACTTTATCAACTCACCAGAAGATTTCTCATTCTAGATAATTATGATTGTAGCATCAGTATCAAACTTAGAAAAATCCTACCCAAGAAAAGATGTATTTTCAAATATTTCTTTTACAATAAATAAGGGAGATAAAATAGGATTAATAGGAAATAATGGTTCTGGAAAGTCTACACTATTTAATATATTAACAGGTGAAATTTCAAAAGATAAGGGAAATATTCATATACCTAATGATGTAAGTCTTGGATATTTAAAACAACAACTAGGTCTTATGTCTGATAAAAGTATATATGATTATTGTTTGGATGTTTTTAAAGATCTAATAAATCTTGAAAAAAATATTAGAGATTTGGAAATAAAAATGAGCGAGGAAAAAAATCCAGATAAGCTCGATGAAATAATGAAAGAATACGCGAAAAAAAGCGAAGAGTTTGAAAAAAGAAATGGATATTCTTATAAGTCAGAAATAAGAGGAGTTCTTATTGGTATGGGCTTTGAAGAAGAAGACTTTCAAAAAGAAGTTTCGCTTTTATCAGGAGGACAAAAGGCAAGGGTTGAACTTGCCTGTCTTTTATTGGAAAAACCAGACCTTATTTTATTAGATGAGCCAACTAACCACCTTGATATAAAGGCAATAAATTTTTTAGAAAATTTTGTCAAAAATTTTAAGGGATCAGTTATAGTTATAAGCCACGATAGGTATTTTTTGGATTCGACTGTTTCAAAAATATTTTTGATGGAAAATGGGGCTTTAAAAATTTATAATGGTGATTATACTTCCTTTATGGATCAAAGAAAAAAAGATTTGAAAGTTCAAAATCACCTATATAAATCACAACAAAAAGAAATTAAAAGACAAGAAGAAATAATTGATAGGCTAAAAAATCTTGGTGGTTCAAAAAGAAAAAGAGGAATTTCTCAATCAAGATCCAGACAAAAACTTTTGGATAAGATGGAAAGGATAGAAAAACCTGATAATCTTAACGAATCAATAAATATTAGATTTACACCAAGAATTGTTTCTGGAGTTGATGTATTAAGTGTTGACAAATTGAAAAAATCTTATGATAAAGATATTTTTGAAGATATTTCTTTTAATATTTATAGAAATGATAGGGTAGCAATTATTGGAGAAAATGGTGTAGGAAAAACCACACTTTTTAAAATTATTTTAAATCAAGAAAGAAAAGATGATGGTCAAATAAAGCTTGGATCAAGTGTAAAAGTTGGATATTTTGATCAAGAACAAAAATCTTTAAATACAGAAAATACCTTGTTTGAAGAAATAAGAGAAACTTATCCTGATCTTACAAATTATGAAATTAGATCATATTTGGCAAAGATAATGTTTTATCAAGATGAAGTAGATAAGCCGATAAATGAATTATCAGGAGGCCAAAGGGCAAGAATTTCTCTATTAAAACTTATGCTTTCAGATTGCAATTTTATTTTGATGGATGAGCCAACTAATCATCTTGATATAGATTCAAAAGAAGCTTTGGAAGATGCTCTAATTGCTTATGAGGGGACAGTTCTTGTAATAAGCCACGATAGGTATTTTTTAAATAAAATTGCTGTGAAAATTCTTGATATGCACAAAAATTATATCAAA
Organism: Anaerococcus senegalensis JC48; assembly: GCF_000321005.1. Taxonomy (GTDB): domain Bacteria; phylum Bacillota; class Clostridia; order Tissierellales; family Peptoniphilaceae; genus Anaerococcus; species Anaerococcus senegalensis. The sequence continues at coordinate 141,516 of NZ_HE578908.1, read as the reverse complement.
GAATATTTGGGAAATTACGATTATTATGTAGAAAAATTAAAAGAAGAGTCAATGGAAGATGAGAAAAAAACAGATTTGACTCAAACCCAAATTAAAAAACAAGAAAAAAAGAAAAAATTAAAAAGACTTGAAATAAAAAAAATAAAAGAAAAACTTGAAAAATTAGAAAAAGAAACAAATACTATTGATACGAAAATTCATCAGTTAACTGAACAAAGTTTAAAAGAAGGATTTTATGATGATCAAGAAAAAGTAATTAAAACTTTCGAAAGCATAAAAAATCTTGAAGACAAAAAGCTGAAATTACAAGATAGATGGCTAGAATTATCTTTAGAATTGGAAGAAAATTAAAAAGTTTTGTTTCAAATGATAAAGTGTGGGTAAATTAATATTAAGGAGGATTTATGGGAGGTTTTAAAAAATTTTTGTGGTCTCTAATGACAATAGTATTGATAATAATTGCTGCTGTGCTTGGCACAGTATCTCTTGTAGATGAAGGAATTCGTCATGATTTATTATCATACTTAGAAATCCAAAATTATAGATATGTACTTCTAGGATTTGCAATTGCTGTGTTGGTTTTTGCTATTATTCTTTTAATAGATATTATCGCAAATCAAAATGATAAACGCGAATATTTAGTCGAAGATAATACTGGAGATATTTTTATAACAAAAAATTCATTAGATGCTACAGTAGATTCTGCTGTTAAGAAATTTCAAGGAGCAGAACTTACAGATTCAAAAGTAAAGATAATTAAGGGCAATACTATAGATGCAAATATAAAATGCGATATTTTTGGCGAAAGAGATTTTGAAGATTTAGGAAGAAAAATTCAAGCAGAAGTTGAATTTGCTTTGAAGAATCTTACAGGACTTGAAAATTCAAATGCTCATGTTCAATTAAATAAAGCCCAAAAAAGTCAAGAAAGAGAACTTAGGTAGGTGGTATAATGGACAAAAATAATGAAAATTTAGATTTGAAAAATCAAGAAAATGAAAAAAATGTATCCACCTATGATGTAGAAATGAGAAAGCTAGATATTAAAGAGAGAAAAGAAGAAGAATGCAAAAAATTTAAAGAAGAAAATAAGTACAAAATAATTTCTCTAATTTTAGGAATTGTAACTATTGGATCTTTATTTGATTATGGATTTTTTAGAACTCTCGGTATTTGGATAGTATTAGGTTTTTGCTATTGCTTAGGTGGATGGCTTGACAAAGATCCTAAAGTTATAGGATTTGTAGTTAATTTATTAAAAAAATTTCAATAAATAAGAAAGGAAAAAAATTATGACAGAAAAAACATTTGACAAAGATTACGAAAAAGGACTAGAAAAAGACGCAGAAATTGAACAAGAAGTTTCAAAATTATCTTTTGCTGACAAGGTTGTAGCAAAAATTTCAAGAATTGCTGTAAACAGAGTTGATGGAATATTAGATATGAAAGCAAGCTTTTTTGATTCTGTATCATCAGTTTTCCAATCATCAACAGAACAAGATACATCAGGAGTTGATGTAGAAGTTGGAGAAAAAGAAGCAAAAGTTAATATGCAAATAATCTTAGAATATGGAAAGTCAGCTCCAAGAATATTTGAACAAATCAAAAAAGTTGTTAAAGAAAATGTAAAAGAAATGACAGGTCTTGATGTTGTAACAGTTAATGTTGATGTTGTTGATGTTATGACAAGAGAAGAATACAGGGCAAAAAATTCTGATTCAGAAGACAAAAAGGATAGAAGATAATAATTATTAAGAGACTGATTTTACCAGTCTCTTTTTTTTTAAGGAGAAAAAATGGAAGTTTTATTAATTGGATATAAATCTTGCTCAACTTGTAAGAAAACTGAGAAATTTTTGGAAGAAAAAAATATTTCTTACAAATTTCAAGACGTAAAAGAAGAAAAGCCTGAAAAAGATCAAATAAAAGATCTATATAAAAAAAGTGGTTTAGAAATTAAGAAATTTTTTAATACTTCTGGACAAATTTATAGGAAATTAAATTTGAAAGACAAATTAAAGGATATGTCAGAAGATGAAAAAATAGATCTACTTGCATCAGATGGAATGCTATTAAAAAGGCCAATTATAGTAAATGGCGATGATGTTGTAGTTGGTAGATTAAATATTGAGAAATATTTTGAAAATAATTAATTAAAAATTTTTGATTATTTTAGAAATATTATAAATAATTTAAAATTAAATATTTTAAAATATGTAAAATGATAAAAAAAGCACTTGTAATGGAAAACTAAGATATCAATAATCTTATATTACAAGTGCTTTTAAATGATAAATTGTGTGTTTTTAAATTGATGTCACCTATCTATATACATTTTTATTTTCATAAATTACAAGAATTATTCCCTTATCAAATTCAATTTTAAATTCTTTTCCAACAGGTTCGTTTGACACTCCAAGATGCATGTCATTTTTTAGAGTGAAATTTTTTAATTGGTATTTTAAATTTATTAGATTTAGATTTTCTATTTTTTCTGTCAAAGCAAAAATAGAAACGTAGGTATTTTCTATTTGTTTATTCTCTATGAAATTTTTATTTATTACAAAAACTTTTTGATTTTTGCTTTTTAGTACTATATCAATTCCTTTTTTCTTAAACTCTTCTATTATTTTTATATTTGCTATGGTGTGGGACAATCTTCCCCCCAAAGCTCCATAAACAATAAATTTTTTATATCCTTTTTCTATTCCAATATTTATTGCTGCATATAAATCTGTTTCGTCTTTTTCTGGTTTCAATACGATTTTATTTTCAAAATTAGGTTTTTTTGCTGAATCAAAATCGCCAATTATTAAATTGGGTTTTAGTCCGATTTTTTCTATATAGGTGTAACCCTTATCAGCTCCTATTATATAATCATTATCTTTTACTTTGTCAAAAAAACCATCAAAATTTCCACCAGCAAAAATATAGCATTTTTTCATAATCCACCTCGTCCTTATTATAGCATGGATTTGATAGAATAAAGAAAATTTCTATGGTAAAATGTATGTAAAAGATTAATAAGGAGAGTTAGAAGATAATGAAAAAATTAGACCAAAAGAATTCACAATTATTAAGGGTGATTCTTATTTCTATTTTGGTATTTTTTGCATTTTGGTATATAAAAAATGTAACTAATGCTCTTGCAGTTTTTATAGCTGTAAATCAACCTTTTTTGATTGGATTTATGTTGGCATTTATTATTAATTTGCCTATGAATTTTTTTGAAAAAAAAGTATTTGTAAAAGTATTTAAAACAGAAAAAACTAAAAAGTTAATTCCAGCACTATCATTGATTACTTCATGGATATTATTTATTCTTGGTATTGTTATATTTTTAAATGTTTTGATTCCAAGGATTTCTTCGGCAGTAACAACTTTAATTGAAAGATTTCCAGTATTTTTAAATGATTTTGTAAAACTTTTGAACAAAAATCAAATTACAAAAAGATTTGCTGATGATATACAAAGATATATTAATAGTGTAGATTGGAACAAAACTTTGGTTCAAGTAAGAGACTATTTTATGGGGGAAGCTGGAAATATTTTTGATAAAACAACATCAATAATTAATTCGGTTTCATCTACTCTTGTAACAGTTGTAACTAGTTTGATATTTTCTGTATTCGTATTGATAAATAAGAAAGACTTGAAAATTTTGGCAAATAGGATTATCTATTCACTCTTTAAAAAAGACACAGCTGATGAAATTAATAAGGTTGCAAGCCTATCTTATTCAACCTTTGCATCCTATATAAATTCAAAGGCTCTTTCAAGTTTGATTTTAGGACTTTTGGTTTTAACCGGAATGTTTATTTTAAAAATTCCTTTTGCAGCAATGGCTGCAATTATGGTTGCTATTGCAGATTTTATTCCTTATGTTGGTGCATTAATTGCAACAATTATAATGATGATTTTAATTTTTATAGAATCACCTATTCAATCATTGGTATTTTTGATATTTTTATTAATAGCTCAACAAGTCCAAGGATCGATAATTTATCCAGCTCTTGCTGGAAAAACAATAGGTCTTCCATCAATTTGGGTTATAGTTTCAATAGCAATTGGAGGAAGTTTGTTTGGAGTTGTAGGAATGCTTGTTTCAATTCCAATAGCATCAATTTTATACACATTAATGAATGAGAAAATGGATAAAAAATTAAAAGAAAAAGAAATTTCAAAAGACAAAATAAAAGAATTATCCGAAAAAGTTCACTATAAAAAGGAAGAAAATTAGATGAAGCTAAAAAAATCTAAGATAGGTGAATTTGTTCCAGTTGTTAGGAAAAATAAAATTTTATTTGGTGGTTATCAAAATATGTTAAAAGATATGGGAGTAAGTAAATTTTATAGGGATAGATCTTGTGTGGTAACAGCCTTTACTAATATTTACCTATATCTTTTTAGAAAAAATGAAAAATTTTCTTATGATGAATTTAATGATTATCAATATTGGTTTTTTAAAGTCTTAAAACCAAAAATATATGGAATTCCAACAGCAAGATTACTAGATTTTAAAGTAAATAGGATAAGAAAATCCTATCATTTAAATCTGAAATCTCATATTTTAGAAGATTTACCAATAAAAAGACACTCAATGGAGGAGATAGCTAATTTTATAATAAAGGCCCTAGATCAAGATCTTCCTGTAATATTTTTTAATTGGTTAAGTAATTCAGTAGATGTAATGAAACATCATGGAGTAACAATAACAGAAATTAATAAAAAGGAGGATGACTATATTCTGACTCTTTCTTCTTGGGGAGAAGTTTATAAAGTTTCCTTAAAAAAATTTTTAAATCAACCAAGAACTTACACTGGTTTTATTTATTTTGAAAAAGATGAAATACTAAAATAGGCTTATAAAATTATTAAAAGAGGATTAATATGGCAAAGATAAAAAGATTTAAAAGAGCAAGTGGAGTTGTTATGCCAATTTTTTCTATTCCCTCTGATTATGGAATAGGAGCTTTTGGAAAAGAAGCTTACAAATTGGTAGACTTTTTTTCAAATGCGAATCTTTCCTATTGGCAAATATTGCCTCTAGGACCAACAAGTTATGGAGATAGTCCCTACCAATCATTTTCTTCATTTGCTGGAAATCCATATTTTATAGATTTGGATTTATTAAATGAAGATGGTTTATTAGAAAAAGAAGATTATGAAAATTTAGACTTTGGAAATGATGAAGAAAGTATAGATTATTCTTTAATTTATAATTTAAGATTTAGAGTTTTGAAAAAAGCTTACCAAAAAGCAAAAACAAAATTAAAAGAAGAGATTGAAGAATTTAAAAAAGAAGAAAAATATTGGTTAAAAGATTATTGCCTATATATGGCAATAAAAAAAGATCAACTTGATGTGGCTTGGACAGATTTTCCAGAAGAATTAAAAAATAGGAACAAAGATGCCCTAGAAGAATTTAGAAAAAATCATCTAGATGAAATAAATTTCTATGCCTTTATCCAATATGAATTTTTCAAACAATGGAGAAATTTGAAAGCTTATGCTAATAGAAAACAAATAGAAATAATAGGAGATTTGCCGATATATCTTGCCTTTGATAGTGCTGATACTTGGGCAAATTCCAACATATTAAAATTAGATCCAAAAACAAAAAATCCTACAGTTGTAGCAGCTGTTCCACCAGATGCTTATTCTGAAGATGGACAATTGTGGGGAAATCCAATTTATGATTGGAAAAAATTAAAAGAAAGTGATTTTAAATTTTGGATAGAAAGAATAAGACTTAATTTAAGATTGTATGATTATCTAAGATTAGATCATTTTAGAGGATTTGAAGCTTATTATGAAGTTCCATTCAATGATGAAAATGCAAAATATGGAAGATGGCAAAAAGCTTGTGGAGATGAATTTTTCAAAAAAGTAAATGAAGAATTTAAAGACGCTAAATTTATAGCAGAAGATTTAGGTTTTATAACTGAAGAAGTTGAAAAATTAAAAAATAAAACAGGATATCCTGGAATGAAAGTAATACAATTTGCATTTGGAGACGATTATACTTCTTCATACCTTCCTCACAATTATGAAAAAAACTCAATAGTTTATGGATCAACTCATGATTCAGATACTCTTCAAGGTTGGATTGATAACTTAGATGATGAAAAATTAGAAATGGTTAAAAAGTATTTTAATATAAAAGAAAATGACCAAATAAACTGGGAAATAATTAGGAATTTATTTATGTCGGTTTCAGATATAGCTATATTTCAAATACAAGATTTCTTAGGATATGGAAATGAGGCTAGAATTAATAAACCTGGAATATTGGGAGAAAACTGGAAATGGAGACTTAAAAAAGAAGTTCTAGATGATGAAATTTCTTTAAAAATAAAGGAATTGTCAAAAACATATGGGAGAGATAATTATGAACAAAAATAAATTTATGGAAAATTATATTGAGAATTTGCAAAGAATAACGCTTAAAAATTTTAAAGATACTTCAGATAAAGATAGGTATTTTGCTCTTTGTGATACAATAATGGAATTAATAAACCAAGAATGGAGAAATTGCAAAAATAGGTCAAGAAAATCAAGAAAAGCCTATTATTTTTCGGCAGAATTTTTGGTAGGAAGATCACTTGGGAATAACCTCATAAATCTTGGAATTTATGATGAGGTCAAAGAAATTTTAAACGAACTTGATATAGATTTTGAATCTATAGAAAATTTTGAAGATGATGCTGCTCTTGGAAATGGTGGCCTTGGTAGACTTGCAGCTTGTTTTATGGATTCAGCTGCAACTCAAAAACTTGATATGTATGGTTATGGTGTTAGATATAGGGAAGGATTATTTAAACAAACTATACAAAATGGATTTCAAGTAGAAGAAGGAGATCACTGGATAAAAGATGGTGATGGTTGGTCAATAAGAGTTGAGTCTGATTCAAAAATTGTAAAATTTAGAGACCAAACTGTAAAAGCAGTTCCATATGATATGCCAATGTTAGGTTTTGAAAACGAACAAGTAAATACCCTAAGACTTTGGCAAGCAGAACCATTTGAAGAATTTGATTTTTCATATTTTAATAATTTTCAATATGATAAGGCAGTTGAAGAAAAAAATAGGGCAGAAGATATAACTAGAGTTTTATATCCAAATGATATGCAAAGAGAAGGGAAAGTTTTAAGATTAAAACAACAATACTTTTTCTGTTCAGCATCAATTCAAGATATGGTTTCAAAATATAAACAATACTTTGAACACGACCTACAATTTAAAGAATTTTCAAAATATCATGTAATTCAATTAAATGACACTCACCCAATAATAACAATTCCTGAGCTAATTAGAGTTTTAGTTGATGAAAATGGAATGGAATTTGAAAATGCAGTAGAAATTACAAAAAATACATTTGCTTTTACAAATCATACAGTTTTACAAGAAGCTCTAGAAACATGGCCAAAAGATATAATGCTTGAAGTATGTCCTAGATGTTTTGAAATAATTGAAAAATTAAATGAAAATATTGTAAAAGAATTTAAAGGAAAGGGACTTTCAGAAGAAGCTATTGATCCTTACAGAATTATAAGATTTGATCAAATAAGAATGGCAAACCTTGCAATAGTTATGAGTAAGTCTGTAAATGGAGTTGCAAAACTTCATACACAAATTTTAAAAGATGATACCTTTAACAATTGGTACAAATTAATGCCAGAAAAATTCAATAACAAGACAAATGGTATCACACCAAGAAGATGGTTAGTGTATTCAAATATAAGACTATCAAATTTCATAACAGAAAAATTAGGTAGCGATGATTGGAAATACGATCTTACAAAATTAAAGGGATTAGAAAAATATTTAGATGATGAAAAAACTCTAGAAGAAATAAATAAAATAAAATTTGAAAATAAAAAAGATTTGGCAAAATATATTCTAGAAAATGAAGGAATAAATGTAGATCCAAATTCAATATTTGATATTCAAATAAAAAGAATTCATGAGTACAAAAGACAACATTTAAACCTTCTTCATATAATAAGTCTTTACCATAAACTAAAGAAAAATCCTGACATGGACTTTTATCCTACAACCTTTATTCTTGGAGGAAAAGCAGCACCAGGATATTTTAGGGCAAAGGCAATAATAAAACTTGCAAACGAAATAGCGAGAGTTGTAAATAATGACCCAGATGTAAATGACAAAATAAAAGTAGTATTTGTAAATAACTACAGGGTAAGCTACGGTGAAAAACTATTCCCAGCAGCAGATATATCTGAGCAAATTTCAACAGCAGGAAAAGAAGCCTCAGGAACTGGAAATATGAAATTTATGCTAAACGGAGCCTTAACACTTGGAACTTATGATGGAGCAAATATAGAAATATTTGAAAATGCAGGAGTTGAAAATAATTATTTATTTGGAGCGAAAGTAGAAGAATTAAATAAAATTTATAATTCATACAATCCAAAAGAATTTTATCACAAAAACCAAGATATAAAAGATGCAGTAGATACACTTTTATCAGGAGAGTTAAATGACAATGACTCCTATATGTTCCTTGATATTTATAATTCCTTAATAAATCCACAAGGTGGAGAAAAAGCTGATAATTATTTTGTCCTAAAAGACTTTGAAGACTATAAGAAAACCCACGAAAAAATAAATAAGGAATACACTGATAGACTTGCATGGGCAAGAAAGAGTTTAAAAAATATAGCAAATGCAGGTTACTTCTCATCAGACAGGACAATCCTTGAATACGCAAAAGATATTTGGAAACTTTAAAATTAGAAAGAGAAAAAATGAACAAAGATTTAATAATAGGTTTACTCATACCCTTCCTAGGCACAAGTCTTGGATCGGCAATGGTATACCTAATGAAAAATGAATTATCAACAAAATTACAAAAATCTCTATCAGGATTTGCAGCAGGAGTAATGGTTGCAGCAAGTGTGTGGTCTCTATTAATTCCTGCTATGGAAATGGTAGAAGAAAAAATGGGAAAAATTTCTTGGATTCCAGCAGTAGTTGGATTTGCTGTAGGAATAGTATTCTTATTATTTTTAGATAATGTTGTTCCTCACCAACACGTTGATAGCGATGTGGCAGAAGGTCCAAAAAATGATTCTTTAAGAAAAACAACTATGATGGTTCTTGCAGTTGTAATCCATAATATTCCAGAAGGAATGGCAGTAGGTGTTACTTTTGCAGGAGTTTTATCAGGAAACACAGATTTAACAATGGCAGGAGCTATGGCGCTTTCATTGGGAATTGCAATTCAAAATTTTCCAGAAGGAGCAATAATTTCAATGCCATTAAAAAGTCAAGGAATTGGAAAAAATAAATCATTTATAATGGGAGTTTTGTCAGGAGCAGTAGAGCCAGTAGCAGCTGTTTTAACAATAATATTATCTCAAATAATGATACCAATATTACCATATCTTTTAAGCTTTGCAGCAGGTGCAATGTTTTACGTGGTAGTAGAAGAATTAATTCCAGAAGCAACAGGAGAAGGCGAAGATCACTCAAACTTAGGAGTAATTTGGTTTTCAGTAGGCTTTTCAGTAATGATGATCCTGGATGTGGCATTAGGCTAGAAATTGTGCCGGTGGCACAATTTCTACTAATGCCCCGCGGATTAAGTACGAAGAATTAAAAAAAGTTTTAATTTGGAAACTAAGAAAATTAAGTTTAACGCAACCAAGGAGCATATGCTTGGGCTAGAAAATGTACCAGTGGTACAATTTCTACCAACATCCCGCGGAGTAAAAACGAAGAACTAAACTTCAGTTTTAAAATAGTAAAAAAACTAAATTAAGTAAAACGTGGTCAAAGAGCGTATGTTGTGCTAAAAAATGTACCAGTGGTACAATTTCTACCAACATCCCGCGGAGTAAAAACGAAGAACTAAACTTCAGTTTTAAAATAGTAAAAAAAACTAAATTAAGTAGAACGTGGTCAAAGAGCGTATGATGGGCTAAAAAATGTGCCAGTGGCACATTTTTTACAAACATGCCGCGAAGTAAAAACGAAGAATAAAATTTAAATTACAAAAATAAATAATAGTTGAAACAAAAATTAAAACTAACAAAAACACCAAGCTAAAAGCTTGGTATTTTTTTGTGATTTTTTTCATTAAATTCAATCAGCAAAAAAATTTATCAAATTTAAATTTTATTTTAGCCTTTCTTTTCTACAAAATTTTATAATAAAGTATATAATATATATATATATACTTAGGAGGTGGACATGTCATATTTAGATAATTTTATAGCTTATTTATCTTTGATTAGGATTACAGATATAATTGATATAGCACTGATTGCCTTTATTGCTTATAAATTATTAAAGCTTCTTAGAAATACTAGGGCTGAGCAAGTTATGAAGGGTTTTATTTTTGTTTTATTTTTTGCATCTATTTCAGACATTTTTAATTTGAATACTGTTTCATGGCTTATGAATCAATTTTTTACTGTGTCTTTGGTATTTATTATTGTAGTTTTTCAACCTGAGTTAAGATCTGCTCTTGAAAGAATTGGTAGGGGAAGAAGTTTTTTTGTAAATGATTCCTATAATAAAAATGAGAAGTCTATCGATGAAATTGTTTCTGCTATGAGTTCTTTATCAAGGCAAAAAATTGGTGCCTTGGTTGTAATCGAAAGGGAAGTTGGTCTTAATGATATTATTGAAAGTGGTACTAGTTTAAGATCAGAAATATCAAGCGAGCTTTTAATTAATATTTTCATTCCAAATACTCCTCTTCACGATGGCGCTGTTATTATTAGAAATGATTTGATAGAAGCCGCAGCTTGCTATTTGCCTTTAACAACTAATAATACCTTGTCAAAAGAACTAGGTACTCGTCATAGGGCAGCAATTGGAATTAGTGAAAAAAGTGATTGCCTTGTTGTTGTAGTAAGTGAGGAGACTGGAACAATTTCTCTTGTGAGCAATGGAAATATAAATAGATATTTTGATGAACAATCTCTAAAAGATAGGTTAGTTAAGGAATTAAATTACGATGAAAATAAGTTGAATATGAAAAGGAGGGATGAGAATGAACAACAAAAATGATAGAAAATTAATAGCATTATCAGTTCTTGTGGCTGTCATAATGTGGGCTTATGTTATGACTTCAACTAATCCTTCTTTATCAAAAACTGTAAGAGGCGTACCTTTAACTATAAAGAATCAAGAAGTAATGCAAAAAGAAGGCTATGCTTTGGTAGGAAAAGATGAGATTTCAAGTGTAAATGTTAAAGTTGAAGGTTCTAGATCTGATCTTGCATCTTTATCTTCTGATGATTTAGTTGCAAGTGTAGATTTGGGGGTTCCAACTGAAGGAGTAAAAACTTTAAATATAAAAGTAGATGGACCTTCAGGAATTAAGGTTGAAAGCACAAATCCATCAAATGTTAATTTTAAAATTGAAAAAATTGTAAAAAAAGATCTTCCAGTTGAAATTAAAATTCCTGATAAGTTAAAAGAATCTAAGATAATAAATGTGAGCGAACAATCAACAAAGAAAATTACAGTTTCAGGTCTTAGAAAAAATATTGATAAGGTTGATAAAATTATTTTAAATATTGGAAAAGATGAATATTTAGATGGTAAAATTCATGATATTGAAGCAAGGCCTGTTGATAAAATTGGTAAAACAGTCGCAAATGTAGACTTATCTCAAAATGATGTTTCAATTTCTTTTGATGTATTACAAAGTAAAGAAGTTGAAATAGAATTAGATTATGAAGAGTCTCTTCCAAAAAATATGGAAGTTATAGAAAAAAAATATTCTCCTAATAAAGTCGTAATAAAGGGTGAAAAAAGTATTATAGATAAAATCGATAAGATTAAGACAGAAAAAATTGATCTTACAAATTTAAAAAACAATGAATTTGAGAAAAGCCTAGAATTAGTTGTGCCGGAAGCAGTAGAAATTAATGACGGAGATAATTTTATAAATGTTTATATAAAAATAGGAAAGAAATAATGTCTTATGAATATTTAGCTAAAAGATTAGAAAATGAAGGATTTGAAACTTATCTAGTTGGAGGAGCTGTAAGGGATAGGCTTCTTGGAAAAGAAATACATGATATTGATCTTACGACAAGGGCAAGACCAAATGATATAATGAGAATTTTTTCCGATTTAAAATTAATTGATATTGGGAAAAAATTTGGAACAATTAAAGTTATTTATAAGTCAAAAGAATATGAAATTACTAGCTTTAGAAGCGAATCAACCTATAAAGATAGAAGACATCCAGAAAAAATTTCCTTTTCAGACTCAATAGATGAAGATTTAAAAAGAAGAGATTTTACAATAAATGCTATGGCTTTTAGAAATGGCGAACTTATTGATTTATTTGGTGGAAAAAAAGACCTACAAAATAAATTGATTAGGGCTGTAGGAAATCCCTATGAAAGAATTAAAGAAGACTATTTAAGAGCAATTAGAGCAGTAAGATTTGCAACAATCCTAGATTTTGAAATTGAAAGTGAATTAAAAAAAGCTATAAGTCAAATGGCAAGTCATATAGAAGATATTTCAAAAGAAAGAATTAGCGATGAAGTTGATAAAATTTTATTAGCAGATAATCCTTCAAGAGGGATTAGACTTTTGGATGATCTTTATCTTTTAGAATATATTTTTCCAGAAGTAAAAAAAATGCTTGGCTTTGACCAACATTCATCTCACCACAATCTAGATTTATTTGAACATTCTATGAAGGTTTTGGAAATCTCTTCCAAAAATCTAAAAACTAGAATGGCAGCCTTATTTCATGATACAGGAAAAATTGATACATTCTTTATAGATAAAAATGGAGAGGGTAGATTTTTTGGCCACCAAGAAATTTCTGAAAAAATAATTAGAAAAAGACTAAAAATTTTAAAATATCCAAAAAAATTTATTGAAAATACTGCAATTTTGGTTAGAAGACATATGGACAACACTAATACTTATACTAAAAAGTCTGTAAGAAAACTTCTTAGAAAAGTTGGAGAAGAAAATATTTATGATCTTTTTGACCTCCAAAAAGCAGATGTTTTAGCAACAGCCCATGACAATACAGAAAATATTATTTTGGCAAAAAAATTTCTAGAGGAAATTTTAAATTCTGATGTTCCAAGCAAGGAAGATCAGATAGATTTTTCTGGAAAAGATTTAATAGAATTAGGTTTTGAAGAAGGAAAAGAACTTGGTATGATATTAAAGGAAATTTATTCATTGGTAATGGATGAAAAATTAATAAATAAAAAAAGTGAAATCATCAAATATATAAAAAATAAATATATTAATCTTGATAGAAATTAGTACAAGTAGTATATTAAACTAATGAGTATGTAGTGTTTTAGGAGGAAAAGATGACAGAATTAAAATCACATGAAAATAATATAGCAAAATTTGATCTTACAGTAGCTGCTGAAGATTTTCAAAAAGCAGTTGATAATGTATACAAAAAAAATAAATCTAAATATAGAGTAGATGGATTTAGAAAAGGAAAAGTTCCAAAAAGAGTTATTGAAAAAATGTACGGAGTAGAAGTATTCTACGATGAAGCAATTCAAGAAGTTTTCCCAGAACCTTATAATAAAGCAATTGATGAATTAAATCTTGAAGTAATCGACCAACCATCAGTTGATTTTGATGATATAGAAAAAGGAAAAGACGTAGTATTTAAAGTTGAAGTTGAAACAAAACCTCATCCAACACTTGGAGATTATTCTGAACTTGAAGTTACAGAAATTCCAACAGAAGTTACAGATGAAGATGTAGAACATGAACTTAAACACCAACAAGAAGAAAATGCAAGAATAATTCCTGTAGAAGATGGTGAAGCTAAAGATGGAGATACAGTAAACATCGACTTTGACGGTTTCCTTGATGGGGAAAGATTTGAAGGTGGAAAAGCTGAAAATTATGATTTAGTACTAGGATCAAAATCATTTGTAGGTGACTTTGAAAAACAAGTTGAAGGACACAAAGTTGGAGATAAATTTGATGTTAATGTAACTTTCCCTGAAGATTATCAAGCTAAAGAATTCCAAGGAAAAGATGCAAAATTTGAAGTAGAAATAAATTCAATTTCAAGAAAAGAACTTCCAGAAATTGATGATGAATTTGCAAAAGATATTTCAGAATTTGAAACCTTAGAAGAATTAAAAGAAGATACAAAGAAAAACCTTAAAGAAGATAAGGAAAAATCTGTAAAAACTCAAATTCAAAATGAAGCAATCAAAGCTTTAGTTGATAAATCTGAAGTAAGTGCACCAGATGCATTAGTAAATAGAGAAATTGATTTAGAAATGCAAAATCTTGATCAAAGATTACGTCAAATGGGAATTTCTCTACAACAATATATAGAAATGACAAAAATGGACATGTCTGCCATTAGAGATCAATATAGAGCTGTTGCAGAAGATAAAGTAAAAGCAAATCTTGTAATGGATGAAGTTGCTTTGAAAGAAAATGTAGAAGTAACAGATGAAGAAGTTGAAGCAGAAATTAAAGATGCTGCAAAACAATATGGAGTAGATGATTACGAAAAATTCAAAGAAATCTTCGAAAAGAATGTTTCTAGAGATACAGTTATTGAAAATGTTAAAAGAAGAAAAGCTGTAGAACTTCTAGAAAAAAATGTAAAATTAGTTCCTGCTAAAAAAGATTCAGAAGAAACTAAAGAAGAAAAAGAAGATTAGTAATAATCATAAACTCCAAAAAGGATAAGGAGATTTTATGAACGCAAAAAACTTTTTAGTTCCTACAGTTATAGAACAAACAAATAAAGGCGAACGTGCTTATGACATTTACTCAAGATTGTTAAAAGACAGGATTATATTTCTAACAGGTCCTGTAGAAGATGGGGTAAGTGATATTATTATTGCTCAACTTTTATTTTTGGAAAGCCAAGATCCTAATAAGGATATTCAATTTTATATAAATTCACCAGGTGGAGTAGTTACAGCTGGACTTGCAATTTATGACACAATGAATTATATAAAACCAGATGTATCTACAATTTGTATAGGACAAGCTGCATCAATGGGGGCAGTTTTGCTTTCATCTGGGGCAAAGGGAAAGAGATTTTCTCTTCCTAATTCAAATATCCTAATTCACCAACCATCGGGTGGAGCTCAAGGACAAGCTAGCGATATTCAAATTCAAGCTGAACAAATTTTAAAAATCAAAAAAAGATTAAATAAAATTTTATCAGATAATACAGGACAATCTATTGAAAAAATACAAAAAGATACAGACAGAGATTTTTCAATGGATGCTTATGAAGCAAAAGAATATGGATTAATAGATAAGGTAATTGAGTAAAAATATGAGTAAAATGGAATTTGAAGAAAATAGATGTTCCTTTTGTGGGAAAAGTGCTAACGAAGTTGATAGACTTATAGCAGGACCTGATGCATTTATTTGTAATGAATGTATAGATTTATGTGCGTCTATTATTGATAGGGAAAATTTAACTGAAAATAAAAATGTTGATATAGATCTTGCCACACCTAGTGAAATAAAAGAGTATCTAGATAGATATGTTATCCAACAAGAAATGGCAAAAAAAACTCTATCAGTATCAGTTTATAACCATTACAAAAGAATAAATTCAAATTATGATAACGATGATGAAGTTGAGCTTCAAAAATCAAATATTTTGATGCTTGGACCAACTGGATCTGGAAAAACTCTTCTAGCCCAAACTTTAGCCAGAAAATTAAATGTTCCATTTGCAATAGCAGATGCGACTAGTTTAACTGAAGCAGGTTATGTTGGAGAAGATGTTGAAAATATTATTTTGAAATTGGTACAAGCTGCAGATTATGATATAGAACTTGCCCAAACAGGAATAATTTATATAGATGAAATTGATAAAATAACTAGAAAAAGTGAAAATCCTTCTATAACTCGTGATGTAAGTGGAGAAGGAGTACAACAAGCACTTTTAAAACTTATTGAAGGAACAGTTGCAAATGTTCCTCCACAAGGTGGAAGAAAACACCCAAGCCAAGAATATATACAAGTTGACACTACAAATATTTTATTTATTGTTGGTGGGGCTTTTGATGGAATAAAAGACATAATCAAACAAAGAACCAACAAAAAATCAATTGGTTTTGGATCAGATGATATGGAAAATAAAGAAATTTCTTTAAAAGATGTATCAACAGAAGATCTTTTAAAATTTGGATTAATTCCAGAGTTTATTGGTAGAGTTCCAATAGTTGTTTCACTCGAAGATTTGGATGTAGATAGTCTTGTAAAAATTTTACAAGAGCCAAAAAATTCTTTATTAAAACAATATCAAAAATTATTTGAACTTGATGGAGTAAAATTAACTTTTGAGGATGAAGCTGTAAGAGAAATTGCTCAAAAAGCTTTCAAGCAAGAAACAGGAGCTAGAGGTCTTAGAACAATCCTTGAAGATTTACTTTTAGATGTAATGTATGAAATTCCATCAAAAGATCATATCAAAGAAGTTATTGTATCAAAAGGCGCTATAAAAGATAAGAAAAAATTAATATACAAATAAGAAAGGGAGACTTAGGGCTCCCTTTTTATAACACAAGGAGAAAAAATGAACTTTATCTATAAAACAGATAAAAAAGAATATCCAATGGTTCCAGTTAGAGGACTTTGGGCTTTTCCTGATACTGTAGTTCATTTTGATTGCCAAAGATCAGTTTCTAAAAAGGCTGTGGAAGATGCTTTATTAAATGAATCTGAAATTTTTTTGGTAAATCAAAAAGATATTTTGGAAGATAATCCTAAAAAAGAAGATATATATGACTACGGAACAGTTGCCAAAATAAAACAAACTTTTAATCTACAAAACGGAGAATTAAGAGTATTGATTGAGGCAAAATGTGTTGGGGAAGTTTTGGATGTAAAAATTGAAGATGGATTTTTTAAGGCAGAAGTAAAAGAATTTATTTTCGATGAGGAAGGTTTTGAAAGTAATGAAAATATTGATGCCTTAAAGAAAATGTTAATAGAAGATTTCAGGTCATATGTTTCTATAGATAATACAATTCCACCAGAAATTGCCTTTTCTTTAGTCGAAATTGACAATATTGACAAATTAGCAAATCTAATAACTTATTATTTACCACTAAGCCCTAAAGAAAATTATTCTATTTTAAAAGAATTTAATATAGAAGAAAAATTGATAAATCTTCATAAATTAATTCAAAAAGAAATTGAATTAAAAGATTTATCCAAAAAAATTGACGCTAAGGTTCAAGAAAATATTAATAAGGGACAAAAAGAGTACTATCTAAGAGAAAAATTAAATGCCGTAAAAGATGAATTAAATGATCTTACAGGAAAAGATTTAAATGAAGCTGATTCTTTTAGAAAAAAAATTAAAAAATTAAAAATAAACAAGGAAGATAAGGAAAGTTTACTAAAAAGTGTAGATAGACTTGAAATGATTCCAGAAATGAGTCCTGACTATGGGGTTATAACTTCCTATCTTGATTTTGTTTTGGGACTTCCTTGGTCCAAAAAATCAAAGGATAATCTTGATATTATCCATGCAAAAAAAGTTTTGAATGAAGACCATTATGGTCTTATGGAAGTTAAAGAAAGAATTTTAGAATCAATTGCTGTTAGAAAGAAAAAAGGAAATAATCAAGCGGCAGTGATTTGTCTTGCTGGTCCTCCAGGAGTTGGTAAAACTTCAATTGCAAAATCAATCGCTCGTGCCTTAAATCGTAAATTTATTTCAATGCGTCTTGGTGGAGTAACAGACGAATCAGAAATTAGAGGACATAGAAGAACATATGTTGGGGCTATGGCTGGAAGGATTATGTCAAATTTATCAAGGATAAAGGTAAAAAATCCTGTATTTTTGCTAGATGAAATTGATAAATTAGGTTCAGATTTTAGGGGAGATCCTTCATCAGCCCTACTAGAAGTCCTAGATCCTGAGCAAAATGATAAATTTATTGACCGTTATCTTGATATAGGCTTTGACTTATCAGAAGTATTTTTTATAACAACTGCAAATGATATTTCAAATATTCCTCCAGCACTTTTTGATAGGCTTGAAATTATACAAATTTCTGGTTACACTCAAAGAGAAAAAGAAGAAATTGCAAAAAGATATTTAATAAAAAAAGAAATGGAAAATAATGGACTTGATGATAATGATTTGAAAATTTCTGATTCAGTTATTGAAAAAATTATTAAGTCTTATACTAGAGAAGCAGGCGTTAGGTCTCTTGAAAGAAATATAGCAAAAATATGTAGACGCGCTGTAAAAGAAATTCTTGAAGGAAAGAAAAAAGTCAATGTTTCTATGAGAAATTATGAAAAATATCTTGGTAAAGAAAGATTTTTTGATGATCAAAGACTTAAAGAAGACAAGGTTGGAATTGCAAATGGACTTGCTTGGACTAAAGTTGGTGGAACAATTTTAAATATAGAAGTTAATGTTATGGATGGAAAAGGGGCAAATTTATTTACAGGAAGCCTTGGAGATGTAATGAAAGAGTCAGCCCAAGCTGCAATTTCATATTTAAGAAAACATGCGAAAGAATTAAAAATTGATCCTGATTTTTATAAAAATAAAGACATTCACGTTCATGTTCCAGAAGGAGCAACTCCTAAAGATGGTCCTTCAGCAGGAATTACAATGACAACTGCAATTGCATCTGCTCTTACAGGAAAAAAAGTAAGGAGTGATCTTGCAATGACTGGAGAAGTTACAATTACAGGAGAAGTTTTACCAATTGGTGGACTTAAAGAAAAAGCCCTAGCTGCTTTTTCTTATGATATAAAAAATGTAATTATTCCAAAAGAAAATGAAAGAGATATTGAAGATATAGACAAGGAAATAAGAGATAAAATTAACTTTATAAAAGTATCTAAAGTTTCGGAAGTTTTAAAGGAAGCCTTAATATGAAAATAAATAAAATAAATTTAGATCAAGTTGCAGGATTTATTTCTCAATTTCCAAATGATAATTTTGATGAAATTGCCTTTGCAGGAAGGTCTAATGTAGGAAAATCTTCTTTTATAAATTCATTTTTGGGTAAAAAAAATCTTGCAAAAACTTCTTCAAAACCTGGAAAAACAAAAACTATAAATTTTTATAAGATAAATGATAGATTTAGGCTAGTAGACCTACCAGGTTATGGCTACGCTAAAGTTTCAAAAAAAGAAAAAGAAAAATGGAATAATTTAATACATGACTATCTATATAATAGAGAAAATCTAAAGGAAGTTTTTCTATTAGTTGATATTAGACATGCTCCAACAAAACAAGATAAACAAATGTATGATTGGATAATAGATTCAGGCTTTACAGGCTTTGTTATTGCAACTAAATATGATAAAATACCTAAAACACACTTAAAAAAACACATAAAAGAAATAATGAAGACATTAAATATTAATGATGAGGGTTTGATATTTGCATATTCGTCAACCACATCTCACAATAAAAATGTCCTACTTGAACAAGTAGAAGTAATTATTAATGCATAAATTAAAAAGATTTCACTAGAATAAAGTGAAATCTTTTTTTGTAAAAAAATAAAAGATGACAAAAGCCATCTTATATTAGTCAATAAATTCTATATCTTTTCCGTCCATGTGAGAAATTCTTGCAAGAGAGTAAACATCTATACCCATTTCATCTAAAATTTTTCTTCCATCTTGGTATGATTTTTCAATTACTATTCCAAAACCAGCAACATTTGCACCAGCTTGTTTACAAATTGCAACCATTGCCTTTGCAGCTTGACCATTAGCTAAAAAGTCATCGATTAATAGCACATTTTCATCTTCATGCAAAAAGTCCTTACTTACAATAAGTCTTTTCATTTCTTCTTTTGTGTATGAATAACAAGTTGAAGAATATGTATTATCATCGGTTGTAAGAGATTTTTGTTTTCTTGCAAAAACTACATCACAATCTAAAATTAATCCAGTAATTACCGCTGGAGCAATTCCTGAAGATTCTACTGTTAAGATTTTATTAATATTTTTATCTTTAAAATGTTCAGCAAATTCTTCTCCCATTTCCTTTATTAAATTTGGTTTTATTTGGTGATTTAGAAATGAATCTACCTTTAAAATATCCTTGCCAAGAACTGTACCATGACTTAATATTATATCTTGTAATTTCTTCATTATAAATATCTACCTCCGTACTCTTTTTATTATTATAATGCAAAATTTATCTAAAAGTCAAAATTCGCTTTTATTAAAATCCTTTAAGGGTAATATATATTATATGAATAGAAATGAAATTATCAATGATTTAATAGAATTTATTGACAAAAGTCCGATAAATTATTTTGCGGTCCAAAATTCTATTGAAATTTTAGAAAAAAATGGTTTTAAAGAATTAAAAGAAAATGAAAAATGGAAACTTGAAAAATATGGTAAATATTTTGTAAGTCGTGATGATACGGCACTAATTGCTTTTAGCGTGGGAGATGATCCAAGAAAGGGGTTTGACATAATTGGATCTCATACAGATTCTCCAACTTTCAAAATAAAATCAAAGCCTGAAATGACTTCAAATGGTTTTTTAAAATTTAATGTAGAAGGATATGGAGGAATGATTGTTTCCTCTTGGTTTGATAGAGATTTGTCTTTGGCAGGAAAAGTTGTTTTTGAAGAAAATGGGGAATTTAAAACAAAGCTTTTAAAAATTGATAAAGATCTCTTGACAATTGCAAATTGTGCAATTCATATTAATAGGGATTTAAATTCAGGCTATAAATATAATATGCAAGATGAACTTTCTCCAATTATAAAAACAATCGAAGATGATTTTAAAAAAGAAGGATATTTGCAAAAATTATTGGCAAAAGAAATTGGAGTAGATGAAGAAAAAATTATAGATTTTGATTTGGCACTTTTTGATAGGCAAAAAGGATCTATTATGGGAAGTGATGATGAATTTATTCATATTGGAAGATTAGATAATCTTGCAAGTGTCCACCAATCACTTACAGCTTTAATTAATAGTAAAAACGAGAAATTTAATATGTGCGTATTAAATGACAATGAAGAAATTGGATCAGGCACAAGAACTGGAGCAAGCTCACCATTTTTGGACCAAATTATGGAAAGAATTGTGATGAATTTGGGTTATGATAGGGAGGATTATTTTATTGCCCTTGCAAATTCATATTTAATTTCAGCAGACCTTTCTCACTCAATTCATCCAAATTATCCAAATCTTTTTGATCAAACAAATAATACTAGGATAAATATGGGTATAGGAATAAAGGTAGCTTCTAATGGTGCTTATACAACAAATGTAGAAACTAGAGCAAGATTTTTAAAACATGCAAAAAATGTTGGAGCAAAAGTTCAAACTTTTCACAACAGATCAGATAAGGTCGGTGGCTCTACAATTGGTCCAATAGTTTCTTCAAAATCTGGAATAAAATCAATAGATGTCGGCACACCAATTCTTGCCATGCATTCAATAAGAGAGCTTGCTGGAGTTAAAGATCATATAGAAGCTATAAAAATATTTGAAGATTTTTACAATAAAAAATATTAGGAGGATATTATGGCAGTTATAGAATTAACAGTAGTACCAATAGGAACAAAAGAAACCTCAGTTTCAAAATATGTAGCAGGATGCGAAAAAGTTTTGAAAGAATACGAAGATTTGGAAGTAAGATTAAATCCAATGGGAACAGTAATTCACGGAGATATAGATAGAGCTTTTGAAGCAATCAGAGCTTGTCAAGAATCAGTTTTTAAAAATGGAGCTGATAGAGTTTACTCAGTAATAAAAATAGACGACAGACGAGATAAAAAAGCAAGCCTTGACCAAAAAATAAAATCAGTTGAAGATAAAATGTAAAAAAAAATCCCATCTTGATGATGGGATTTTTTGTGCCTATTTTATCCAAATAGTGGAAATATATATCTTAGTAAAAATACTAAGGCAAGTACATAAACAAGTGGTGAAACTTCTTTTCCTTTTCCTGTTAATAATTTTACGCTTGCGTATGAAATCATTCCAAATGCGATTCCTTCTGCAATTGAATAAGCAAATGGCATCATTATTATTGTCATAAATGCAGGGAATGATTCTGTAAAATCTCCAAAGTTTATATCAACAATTGAATCTATCATAAATAATCCTACCATTACAAGAGCTGCTGCAGTTGCTTGTGGTGGAATTATTGTAATAAGTGGATAGAAAAATATTGATAAGAAAAAGCAAAATCCTGCTGATAAAGCAGTTAATCCTGTTCTTCCGCCTTCTGCAACTCCAGTTGCACTTTCTACAAATGTAGTTACTGTTGATGTTCCCAAAAGTGCTCCAAGAGTTGTACCAATACTATCTGCAAAAAGTGCACGTCCAGCATTAGGTAACTCGCCATTTTTATCTAACATTTTTGCTTTTGTTGCAACTCCTGTAAGTGTTCCAACTGTATCAAATAAGTCTACAAATAAAAATGCAAATACAACAGAAAACATTTCAAATGAAAGCATTGATGAAAAATCTAATTTTAATGCAATTGGGCTAATTGATGGTGGTAATTGAATTATTCCACCTTCTGGAAGTTTGCTTACTCCTGTAAATAGGGCGATTATTGTAGAAATTACAATTCCAATTAATAAAGCTCCCTTTGTTTTTCTTGCAGTTAAAACTGCCATAATTAAAAGTCCTATAAAAAATATGAAACTTTCTTTGCTAACTAAATTACCAAGTCCAAGACCAATATCATTTTTTACAATTACTGTAGAATTTAATAAACCTATTAGAGCAATAAACAATCCAATTCCTACAGATACTGCTGTTTTTAAACTTCTTGGTATAGCATTAAAAATTGCTTCACGAACATTAAATATTGATAAAATAATAAAAACAATTCCTTCTATAAATACAGCTGCAAGAGCAAATTCCCAACTTTTTCCCATAGTCATTACGACTGTATAGGTGAAAAATGCGTTTAGTCCCATTCCAGATGAAAGAGCAAATGGAAGATTTGCATAAAATGCCATAATTAAAATTGCAATAATTGATGCTATAATTGTTGCAGTAAATACAGCTCCCTTATCCATTCCGGCATCACCCAAAATTTGAGGGTTTACTGCTAGAATATATGACATAGTCATAAATGTTGTTATTCCTGCCATAATCTCAGTTTTTACACTGGTTTTATTTTCTCTTAATTTGAAAAGTTTTTCGGCAAGTGATTCGTTCGAATTTTTTTCCATAATTCCTCCTTTTTTCGAGCATATTATATCATAATTACTTTAATTTATCACTTTATTTTTTTATAAATTTCTCATATAATGTATTCAAGGAGGAAGTTTTGACGACAAAAAATATAATTGAGTTAATTGTAATGATTTTTGGCATTTTATTTTCTGGATTTTTTTCATCATCAGAAACTGCTATTACTTCAATAAATAAATTTAAATTAAGGCAGCTTGAAGAAAAGAAAATTAAAAATGCAAAATTACTTAGAAAACTCGTTGATGATAGCCAAAACACTATTACAACAATACTTGTTGGAAATAATATTGTAAATATTCTAACAACAACTATTGCAACACTTTTTTTTACTGATATTTTTGGAGGAGCAGGAGCTGCTATTTCAACTGTAGTTGTTACAATTACAGTTTTAATTTTTGGAGAAATAACTCCAAAACTTGCAGCCCAAATTAATAGTGAAAAAATGGGACTTAGATTTGCAAAACCAATTTATATAATTTCATTAATTTTAAAACCATTAGTGTTTTTATTGGGTCTATTTACTAAGTATCTTACAAAAAAAATGTCAGGCGATTCAGTAAATAGTGATAAAGTAACAGAAGAAGATTTAAAAACTATAGTTGATGTTGGTGAAGAACAAGGAGTTATTAATAACGAAGAAAGTGAAATAATAAATAATGTTTTTGATTTTGGTGGATCTTTTGCATCAGATATTATGACTCCAAGAACAAATATGGAAGCTATATCAATAGATTCAACAAAAAAAGAACTTGATGACTTTTTAATTGAAAGTAAACATTCAAGAATTCCTGTTTATGGAGAAAGTATTGATAATATTGTGGGCGTTTTGCATATGAAAGATATAGTTACTTTTATTGCAGAAGGTAGAGAAGTTAGATTAAAAGATATGCTTAGACAAACTTTTTATGCCTATGAAAATATGAATATTATTGATCTTTTTAAGTCAATGAAAAAAATGAATGTTTCTCTTGCTATTGTTGTTGATGAATATGGTGGAACAGAAGGACTTGTTTCAATTGAAGATATTATTGAAGAACTTGTGGGAGATATTTATGATGAATATGATCCAGATGATGAAAAAGTCTACAAGGTTTCTGATAATGAATTTATAGTTGATGCAAGTATGCACATTAATGACTTCAATGATTATTTTAATAGAAATTTAAAAGAAGTTAAAAATGATTCTATTGGAGGTTTGGTAATAGATTATCTTAACCGTCTACCAAAAACTGGAGATGTTGTTAAAGTAAATGATATTACCTTGATTTGTGAAAAAGTTGAAAGGTACAAAATTAATTTATTAAGAGTTAAATTTAATATTGAAAGTTAGAGGTATTATGAAACAAACAGTTTATATTACAGGCCACAAAAATCCAGATACTGATTCTATTTGCTCAGCCCTTGCCTATGCAAATTTGAAAAATAGACTTGGTGATAATAAGGCTATTCCAATAAGACTTGGTCATGTTAATCAAGAAACTCAATTTGTGCTTGATTATTTTGGAGTAAAATCTCCAATGCACAAAGATTCAATGAAACTTCAAATAAAAGATATTGACTATGATAATTCTTATAATGTTGATGAATCACTTCCTATTAGAAATGCTTGGTCAATTATTCAAGAAAATAAATTAAATTCTTTATTCGTGGTTGATAATGATGAAAAATTAATAGGAGTTGCATCTTTATCAAACTTGACTCATTCTTATATGGAAGTTTGGGATGATAGAATTATTGGAAGAACTCATACTCCAATTGAAAATATTGTAGATATTTTATCTGCAAAACTAGTAGTTAATCCAAAAAATCCAAGACATTTTACAGGGAAAATGATGGTTTATGCTATGAATGAAAAAGATTCACCTGAAACTTCTTTAGTTGGTGATGGAGATTTGGTTATAACAGGAAATAGGCTTGAGGCGCAAGAATATCTTATAAAGAAAAATATTTCCTTAATTATTTTAACCAATGGATCTAATATGAAAGAAGAGCTCAAAAAAGAGGCCGAAAAAAATAATATAACAATTATTTCTACTGAATATGATACTTTTATGACAGCAAGACTTTTGCCTATGGCAGTTCCAATTGCAAATGTAATGAGTACAGAAAATTTGGTTTATTTTTCACCAGAAGATACAGTTGATACAGTTCGTGAGGTTATGGGAAAAACTAGATTTAGATCTTACCCAATTGTTGATGCAAGAGGAAGAGTTCTAGGTGCAATTTCTAGATATCATTTGATTTCTGACGAAAAGAAAAAATTGATTTTAGTTGACCATAACGAAAGAAATCAATCTGTGGATGATATTGATTATGCGGATATTATAGAAATAATTGACCATCACAGAGTTGCAAATGTTGTTACAAATCAACCTTTATTTTTTAGGGCAGAGCCAGTGGGTTCAACTGCAACTATTGTTTCAAAAATGTTTTTTGAATCAGGAATAAGACCAACAAAAGAAATAGCAGGTCTTCTTTCAGCTGCTATAATTTCTGATACACTTTTATTTAGATCACCAACTACAACTGAAACAGATAAAAGAGTATTAAATAGACTTTCAAAAATAGCAGATATAAATCCAGAAGAATTTGCCTTAAAAATGTTTAAGGCAGGAACAAGTCTAAAAAATAGGTCACCAGAAGATTTGATTGATGGAGATGTAAAAGCATTTACAATTGGTGATGATAAAATTAGGGTTGGACAAGTTATGACAATGAATCCAGAAGAACTTGATCCAATAAAAGATAAACTTACATCACTAATGAAAGAAAGAATAAATGCAAAAGGTGAAAATACTTTTGTTCTTGTACTTACAGATATTTTTAACCAAAAATCAGAGCTTTTGGTTGTTGGAAATTATTTGAGTGATATAGAAAATGTTTTTGGAAATAAGGTAGTAAATGGAACTATTTCAGCTCCAGGTGTTTTATCAAGAAAAAAACAAGTTATACCAAAATTAACAGAAGCTATCATGAATTCACATAATAATTAAAATTTACTGAGAAAAATTTTTGTGTTATAATATAAAAAATTTAAACTATTAGGAGAAAAAAGATGAAAAACTTAAATTTTGCACAATTTAGCTTTTACTTTTTTAACTTTACTTTAAAAAAAAGTAGGGCTATTTATCATGTGCAAAATTTTTAGACTATTTAAGTTTTTGAATTTTAGCTTCTTGGTAATAGCCAGGAAGCTTTTTTGATTGGAAAAGAATGTAAGAAGGAGCTTTGAAAGATGATTATAAAATTAAAAAATGGATCAAAAGAAGCTGAAATTAAGGCTTTAATAAATGAAATTGAAAAAATGGGGCTTAAAGTAAGTATGGCTGTTGGATCAAATACAACAATTTTAGGACTATTGGGAGATACTTCCAAAGTTTCAAAAGACGATATGAAATCAAAAAAGATTGTTGATGATGTAATAAGAATCCAAGAACCATACAAAAAAGCAAATAGAAAATTTCATCCAGAGGATACAATAATTACTTTAGAAAATGGAACACAAATTGGAGGGGGGTCTTTTGTTTATATGGCAGGTCCATGTTCTGTTGAAAGTGAAGAACAGGTAATTTCTATTGCCAAAAAAATAAAAAAATCTGGAGCTACAATTTTAAGAGGAGGAGCTTTCAAACCAAGAACAAGCCCATATTCCTTCCAAGGTTATGGAAAAAAAGCTATAGATTATCTTGTAAAAGCAAAAAAAGAAACAGGACTTGCCCTTGTTTCAGAAATTATGGAAATAAATCAATTAAAATATTTTGATGATATAGATATTTTGCAAGTTGGGGCAAGAAATATGCAAAACTTTGATCTATTAAAAGCTTTGGGCGAAACTGATAAACCAATTTTATTAAAAAGAGGTCTTGCTGCAACTTATGAAGAATTATTGATGGCAGCTGAATATATTATGAGTAGGGGAAATGCAAAAGTTATACTTTGTGAAAGAGGAATTAGAACTTTTGAAACTGCAACAAGAAATACTTTAGATGTTACAGCTATTCCTTTCTTACACGAAAAAACTCACCTTCCTGTAATTATTGATCCATCTCACGCAGCTGGAATTTCAAGATATGTAAAAGATCTGTCACTTTCTGCAGCAGCTGTTGGAGCTGATGGACTTATGATTGAAGTCCACGAAAATCCTGCAAAAGCATTTTCAGATGGTGCCCAATGCGTAGTGCCAGATGATTTTGACAAAATTTTAAAGGCAAGTAAAAAAATCCATGAATTAAGAAAGGAAATCTAAAATGGGTCAAAGCTTTGGAAAAAATTTAAAAGTTACTATTTTTGGATCAAGCCACCAAGAATATATGGGAGTGGTAATTGATAATATAAAACCTGGTTTTGAAATTGATATGGAAAAACTTGATGACTTTATGCAAAGAAGAGCTCCGGGAAAATCAAAATTTACCACAAAAAGAAAAGAAAGTGATAAGGTGAATTTTATTTCTGGCCTAAGAGGAAATAAAATAATTTCAAAAACTATAACAGCCCTTATAAAAAATACAAATTTTAAATCTAATGATTACGATAATATAAATGATATTCCAAGGCCATCTCACGCAGACTATACAAGTTTTATAAAATACGGAAAAGATATGGATATGAATGGGGGAGGGCCATTTTCTGGAAGACTCACTGTTCCATTTTGTCTTGCTGGAGGAATTGCAAAACAAATTTTAGAAGAAAAAAATATAAAAATTTCATCAAGAATTAAAAATATTGGTGGAATTTCTGATATAAATCTTGATTTGGCAAAGCCTCCAATGAAGGATTTAGAAAAAATTTCTTATAAAGAAATACCTGTTTTAGAAGAAAAAAAGGAAGCGGAAATAAGAAAATTATTGGAAGATGTTAGAAAAAAAGGAGATTCTATAGGTGGAATCTGCCAAGTTTTTGGAGAAAATATACCAAAGGGATTGGGAGAACCTATATTTGATTCATTTGAGGCAAAAATATCCTATCTTTCTTTTGGAATTCCTGGACTTAGGTCAATCTCTTTTGGCGAGGGCCTAAATTCTATAAGTATGAGAGGATCAGCCCACAACGACCAATTCGAGCTTGAAAATGGTAAGGTAAAAACTAGAACCAATAATGCAGGAGGTATTGTAGGAGGAATTACAAATGGCATGCCTGTAGTTTTTGATTTGATTTTTAAACCAACACCATCAATATCTTTATGTCAAAAATCATTTTCTATAAGGGATAAAAAAGAAAAACATCTAATAATAGAAGGCCGTCATGATCCTTGTTTTGCTCTTAGGACTCTTCCAATTGGAGAATCTGTTCTAGCCCTTACAGTTTTGGATTATTTATATGAATAAAGATTATTTACTTAAAAATTTAAAAAATGAGAAAATAGAACTTGAAGATTTAAAAAATCTTGATAGATATTTAAAAGAAAAATATAGTAGATTTTTATCAAAAAAATATGATGGAAATTTTTCGAAATTTCTGGAGAAAAAAATTATAAGAGAAAATTTTCCCAAAAATGCAAAAGTCGGTCTAGGTGGAGCAAAAGGATCTTATGCTGACCAAGTAGGTCATATTATTTTTCCAAAAGGTGATATAAAATACTTTAAAAGATTTGACCAAATTTTGGATGCTATTGATGAAAATACTTGTGAATTTGGAATTCTTCCCTTAGAAAATTCTTCCTATGGATCAGTAAAAGAAGTTTATAATTTGATGCTTGATAGAAATTTTTATATTTTGGGAAGTTATAAACTCAATATTAATCATTATTTACTAGGAAATTCTTTTTCAAAAATTTCTGACATTAAAGAAGTTTATTCTCATCCTCAAGCTTTGGGTCAATGTAGAAAATATATAATTGAGCATGGATTTATCCAAAATGAATATTATAATACGGCCCTTAGCGCAAAATTTGTTAAAGAAAAAAATGATAAAAATATTGCAGCAATAGGATCAAAATTTTGTGCAAATATTTATGGCCTAAATATTCTTGATGAAAACATACAAAATGTTTCAAATAATTACACCAGATTTATAATTGTAGGCAAAGACTTAAAAATATATGAAAAAGCAGATAAAATTTCTGTAAGATTAAAGGCTCTTGATAGGCCGGGGTCTTTGTATAATATTGTGGAAAAATTTAAAATATTGGATGTAAATATGACAAAATTAGAATCATCTCCAATTCCAGGTTCTGACTTTGAATTTATTTTTTATTTTGATTTTGAAGGATCTATTAAAGAGAAAAAAATAAAAATATTATTAGATTTTTTAAAGGAAAATGCTAGAGATTTTGAATTTATAGGCTCCTACATAGACTTTAGCAAGATAGTTGACAAAAATACAAATTAACTATATAATCAAAATAACTTATAAGTTAAAAAATAAAAAGAAAACTTTGATCAGAGGTAAGTAAGTTTTACAAATCTTTTATAGAGAGCTTATGTGTGGTGGAAATAAGCAAAGATCTAAAACTGAATGGATCTGAGAGTGCTCGGGTGAAAATAGTAGTCTAAGCCGTCTTCCCACGTTATAGGGATATGATATGAAATTATTTTAAATTAGTATCAGAATAAAGATGTGTATTATTTATTAAAATTTATTTTACATAAAAAGGATGGCACCGCGAATTTAACCATTTGCTCCTTCATGGAGCAGGTGGTTTTTTTATTGGAAAAATTTAAAAATTTAGGAGAAAAATAATGAAAACAAGATCAATAACAGAAGCCGCAATTTTACTTGCTATAGGAACAATACTTCATTTAATACCAGGATTTGTAGGGATGGTAAAACCTGATTTTATGTTGGTATGCATATTTACAATTATAATTTTAAATAAGGATTTTAAAACTGCCCTTGCAGTAGGAATAGCTGGGGGGATTTTGGCAGGAATGACAACAAGCGCACCTGGAGGATTTTTGCCAAATTTTGTAGATAAAATTATTTCATCCTTACTTGTATATGTGGCTGTTAAATTTTTTGAAAAAATAAATATGGAAAATAATTTTTCAGTAGGATTTTTATATTTTATAGGAACAGTAATTTCTGGATTTGTATTTTTATCCTTGATGAACCAAGCAGGAGCTCTTCCTGAAAGTATGGGATTAGGATTTATGTTTCTTAGCTTAGTTATATCAACAGCTGGAATAAATATATTTGTAGGATTATTTTTTTATAAGATAATGAATATGTATAATAGAAAAGTAGCAAGAACCATAGCATAATCAAGGAGAAATCCAAGATTTATAGCGTAGACAAAACCCTCAAGCACGAATATCTGACTCCAAAAATTGTTGATTTCTAAATTTCAAAATTCTAAAATCGCAAACTCGCTAACGCGAGGACAGATAAATAGCTTAAAATTGTGCCAGTGGCACGATTTTAATATTTATCCCTCGGAGTAAAACGAAGAAATAAAATTTAATTGAATTTAATTTATTTAACAAATAATCATAGCTTTAAAATTTAGAGTGCGATTTTTTAACGAATTTTTAAATTTGAAATCAAATCAATTTTTCCGTATGATATTATTAGCATGAAGATTTGTATACTTTGTCAACAGTCTGAATCAAGGAGAAATCCTTAATTTTTTTATGCCATAAAATTTATTTTAATAAAAAAAGTTATAAATTATTATTTTATTTTTCAAAAAAAAGTTTATAATAATAAGAATAAAAGTATATATATTAGAAAGAAGGATTTTCCTATGGATAAAATTATAAAAATAAATAGTGAGCTGAGCGATTTTTTGTGGGGCTATCCTATGATTGTTGCTCTTCTTTTTGGGGGACTTGTTTTAGTTTTTAGGTCAAATTTTTGGGTCTTTAAGAATTTTTCCTATATTTTCAAAAATACTTTTGGAAGACTTGTTAAGGATTCAAAATCGGATGAAAATTCAATTTCTCCTTTTGAGGCAGTTTCTACGGCTCTAGCAGGTACTATTGGGGCTGGAAATATTGTAGGAGTTGCAACAGCAATTGGTTTTGGTGGGCCTGGTGCTATTTTTTGGATGTGGATTGCAAGTTTTGTTTGCATGACTACAAAAATGGTTGAGGTTACAATGGCGGTTGCGACAAGAGTTTCGGATGATGATGGGAAATATATTGGTGGGCCCATGTATTATATTGAAAAAGGAGCTGGATCAAAATTTTTGGCAAAAGTTTTTTCATTTTTTGCTTTTATAGCAATTATTGGAACGGGAGCTTTGGTTCAATCAAATTCTATTTCTGAATCATTAAATGCAATGACTGGATTAAATATTCATATAGGTGGAATTTTGATTGTAATTTTTATGATTTTGGTTGTTATTGGTGGTATAAAAAGAATTGGAGCTTTTGCGTCAAAAATCGTACCAATAATGTCAGTTTTTTATATTGTTGGCTGTCTTTTAATTCTTATTTTACAAATCGAAAGTTTACTACCTGCTTTTAAAGAAATTATTTTTTGTGCCTTTTCTGGAAAATCTATTGCAGGAGGGGCAACTGGTTCTGCAATTTTACTTTCTATAAGATGGGGACTTGCTAGAGGGATTTTTTCAAATGAAGCAGGACTTGGTACTGCTCCAATGGCACATGCAACAAGTCATACAGATCATCCAATTAGACAAGGAATGTGGGGAGCGATTGAAGTTTTTATTTCTTCAATGATTATTTGTACAATGACAGCTCTTGTAATTATAACTAGTGATTTATATAAAATTAAGGGACTTGAAGGAGCAGCCCTAACAGCAGCATCTTTTTCAAAAACACTTCCATTTGGAAAATATATAGTTTCTCTTGCCTTAATTTTATTTGCCTTTACAACAGCAGTTTCTTGGTGCTATTACGGCCAAAGATGTGTAAAATATTTGACAGGATCTACAAAGATATCTGAAATATTTAAATATGCTTATATTGGTTTTTGTTATATAGGATCAATTGGTGGTTTAAAATTTGCTTGGTCTGTGGCTGATACTGCAAATGCCCTAATGGTAATTCCAAATATAATTGCCCTAATCATAATGAGTGGAACATTTAGAAAAATACTAAAAGATTTTGATAAGTATAAGGATTCTAAAAAAAGAGGAAATTATACTTGGACTTATGATAATAAATGGGAAAAATATTTTGAAAAATAAAAAAAGACTTTTGCAAAAGTATTTGCAAAAGTCTTTTTCAATTATTTATTTAATTGTTCAAGCAAGAAATCTGGGTCTACTCCATGAACCATGCAAGCTTCATCAAGTGTTTCATATAATGATGAAGGACAAGCTATACAGCCCATTCCGATTGAAAGGAAAGTATTAATTGATTCTGGTTTTGCTTGAATTATATCACCGATTAACATATCATGTGTAATTTCAACTTTTTCTTTTTTTCTTTCTTCTAAAGCCATAAAATCCTCCTTATGTCTAAGAACTATTTTACTATAATAGATATTAAAAATCAAAGTAAATTACTAGGAATTAGGGTACAATTAAGGTGGTGATAATATGAATGAAAAAAATTTAGAAAAAATAATGACTTTAAGGAAAAAACTAGAAGAATTGGACCAGGATTTGAATAAAATTAAAAATAAAAATTCATTTTTTAAATTTTTCCTAAAATCTTTAGTCTTATCTTTTATTTTTTTACTTATAAGTAAATATATAAATTTAAAAGACGAATCTAAAATTATGATTTTTGTTGGTGTTTTTGTTCTTTCAAATATTTTTCAAATAATTTTTACTTCTAAAAAACAAAAGGAAGAAATTGAAAAAATAAATAAAGAGCAAATAAAGATTCAAGCGAAAATTTTTAGTCTTGTAAAAGAGTCAAGTAATTGAAATAAGCTTCGAATTAAGTATAATATTAGCAGTCAAAGACTTGAAGTGCTAAGGAGGATTTATGAAAAGAGAATTTAAAGCAGAAGCCAAAAAAGTTATGGATTTGATGATAAATTCAATCTATACAAACAAGGATATTTTTCTTAGAGAATTAATATCAAACGGCTCAGATGCTATTGATAAATTATATTATAAAGATTTAAAATCAGATAAAAATGTTGATAAGAAAGATTATTATATTGAAATTATTCCAAATAAAGAAAAAAGATCTATAACAATCAGAGATACTGGAATTGGAATGGATGAAAAAGATTTGGAAGAAAATCTTGGAACTATTGCAAAATCTGGTACTGAAATTTTTAAAAAAGATATCAAGGGTGAAGATTTAAATAATCTTATTGGTCAATTTGGGGTTGGATTTTATTCAGCCTTTATGGTTAGTGATAAAATCATTGTAAATAGTAAAAAAGATGACCAAGCTTATAAGTGGATTAGTGAAAATGCCCAAGGATATGAGATTGAAAAATCCGATAAAAATAATCAAGGTACAGACATTACTCTATTTTTAAAGGAAAATTCTGATGATGAAAATTATGATATTTATCTTGATCAATACAAGATAAAAGAACTTATTAGAAAATATTCAAACTACATCAGATATCCAATAAAAATGGAAGTTACAAAATCTAGAAAAACAGAAGATTCTACAGACGAAGATCCAAAATATGAAGATTACAGTGAAGTAGAAGTTTTAAATTCTGAAATTCCAATTTGGAAAAAATCAAAAAAAGATTTAACTGATGATGACTATATAAATTTCTACAAAGATCAAGGATATGGATTTGATGATCCACTTTCATGGCTATATTTAAATATTGAAGGAACTGTAGAATTTAAGGCGATAATTTATATTCCAAGAAAAGCACCTTATGATTTTTATTCTAAAGATTATCAAAAAGGATTAGAACTTTATTCATCAGGAGTAAAAATAAAAGACAGACACGAAGATTTGTTAGATGATGAGTTTGCCTTTGCCAAGGGAGTTGTTGAAAGTGACGATATATCTTTAAATATTTCTAGAGAAACTCTTCAAGAAACTAGAGAATTAAGATTTATTGCCAAACAAATTAACAATAAAATAAAATCTCATCTTTTAGATATGATGAAAAATGATAGGGAAAAATATCAAATATTTTTCAAAGAGTTTGGTAACAATATAAAGGGTGCCATTTATGAATCTTATGGGGCAAAAAAAGATAGATTAGAAGATCTTTTGTTGTTTAATTCTTACAGAGAAGATAAGATGATTTCATTGAAAGAATATAAGGATAAGATGAAATCTACTGATGAAAATATTCTTTATACAGTTGGAGAAAACTTAGAAAAAATAAAAAATTCTCCAGCCTTAAAATCAATAGGTGATGATAAGGATGTATTATTGCTTGATGAAAAATTGGATGAATTTTTAATAAAAATGCTAAATTCATACAAGGATATTGCCTTTAAATCAATAAATCAAGTTGATGAAAATGAAGAAGAAAATGAAGAAAACAAGGATCTTATTGAAAAAATAAAAGAAATTTTACCTGAAGAAGTTGTTGATATAAAAATTTCCAAAAATTTATCAGATGATGTAATTTCAATGATAAAACAAAAAGGAGATGTATCAATTGAGATGGAAAAAACTTTAAAATCTCAAGTAAATGCTCCAGACATCAAGGCGGAGAAAGTATTAGAAATCAACAAAAATTCAAAAGCATATACTTTGCTTGAAAGAGACTTGCAAGAAAATCCAGATGAATTTAAAATGATAGTAAATATATTATTTGACCAAGCAAAACTTATTGAAGGATTGGAAATTGAAAATCCTCTTGAGTATGCAAAAAATATTTGGAAATTAATTTAGGAGAAAAAATGATAGAGTACAAAAGAAAAAATGTATGGGAAAATTTATCTTTAGACCAGGAAAAAGAATTAGAAAGTCTATCAAAAGATTATATGGATTTTCTAGATAAGGCAAAAACAGAAAGACTTGCCGCAAAAGAGATAGTAAAATATGCAAAGAATGCAGGATATGTTGACCTTGATGAAAAAATAAAGTCTGGAAAAATAAATCCTGGTGATAAAATTTATGCTCTTAATAAAAATAAGGCTGTAGTTATGTTTCACATAGGAGATGAAGATTTGGAAAAGGGACTATCAATTGTTGGAGGACATATTGATTCACCAAGACTTGATTTAAAACCAGTTCCATTAACAGAAGAAAATGGTCTTTCATATTTAAAAACTCATTATTATGGGGGAGTAAAGAAATATAATTGGACAAATATGCCCCTTGCTCTTCATGGAGTAGTCTTTACAAAAAATGGAGAAAAAGTAGAAATTTCTCTTGGAGAAAGGGATGATGAGCCAGTATTTTATATTTCTGAACTTCTAATTCACCTATCCAAAAAATTAATGACAAAACCTGCAGAAGAAGTTGTAACAGGAGAACAATTATCAATAATTGTGGGAAATAGACCACTTTTAGATGAAAAAGAAAATCCTGTAAAGAAAAATATTTTAAAAATATTGAATGAAAAATACGGCATCGAAGAAGAAGATTTCATAACTGCTGAACTTGAAGTAGTTCCTGCAGGAAAAGCAAGAGAAGTTGGTTTTGATAGGTCAATGATTGCATCTCACGGTCATGATGATAGAGTTTGTTCATACGCAGCTTTGAGAGCTTTGCTTGATATAAAAGAAACTAAAAAAACTTTGGTAGGACTTTTTGTTGATAAAGAAGAAATTGGATCAGTAGGCGCTACAGGTATGACTTCACAATTTTTTGAAAATACCCTACTAGAAATAATGAATTTAAAAGAAGAATTTAATTTAATTAAATTCAAAAGAGCCTTGAGAAATTCAAAAGTTTTATCAGCTGATGTAACCTTAGCAGAAGATCCAAACTTTAAAGATGCAACAGAAAGTCAAAATTCAGCTCAAATTTCTCATGGGGTTGCCCTTACAAAATATACAGGTTCTGGTGGAAAAGGCGGATCAAACGATGCTGATGCAGAATATTTATCACAAGTTAGACTTGCCTTTGACAAAGATGGAGTAATTTTTCAAACAGGAGAGCTAGGAAAAGTTGATCAAGGTGGTGGA
Organism: Anaerococcus senegalensis JC48; assembly: GCF_000321005.1. Classification (GTDB taxonomy): domain Bacteria; phylum Bacillota; class Clostridia; order Tissierellales; family Peptoniphilaceae; genus Anaerococcus; species Anaerococcus senegalensis. The sequence goes on along the minus strand of NZ_HE578908.1, from coordinate 105,387 downwards.
GGAACAATAGCTTATATTCTTGCAGAATATGGAATGGATGTAGTTGATTGTGGAACACCAGTAATTTCTATGCATGCTCCAATAGAATTGATTTCAAAGGCAGATTTTTATTCTACATTTACAGCCTACAGGGCCTTTTATAAAAATATTTGACAAGAATTTTAATCTAGCGTATAATATTATGCTAATTTGACTTATCCACAATTTCATAGTATAATAGATACAAATGCATGGAAGGTGGGTATATGGAATATAAATCAGTTAATGAAATAAGAACAGAAGTTGAAAAAAATGTAGGTAAAGAAGTAACATTAAAGGCTGATAAAGGAAGAAAAAGAATTGTAACCAAAAGTGGCATAATTTTAGATGCTTTCCCAAGTGTATTTACAATAAAAGTAAATAATGCTTTTGATACAGAAAGAACTGTATCTTATAGTTACTCAGATGTATTAACATCCACAGTAAAATTGCAAATTAATAATTAATTATAGATTAATAGAAAAAATCATCCTTGAAATAAAGGGTGATTTTTTTATAAAGATATATCAAATTTTTAATTTTTACAATTATAAAAAATATTTTCTCTTCTATAATCTAATTTTGAAAAGTTTTCGTAAATATCTTCTAGATTTTTTATTATGTTTTTCATTTCAGAAGAAATTTTTTCAACTTCTTCTAAGCTGTGTAAATTAATAGGCAAAGAATTTATTTTTTTAATTGATAGGGCATTTGTATTTATTAACCTTATTAGCTTTTTAGATGATAAAAATGCAAGTATATAATATGGGTCTATTTTATTTTTATCTATTTTTAAAATAAAACAGTTATCATTTACTAAATACTTCTCATTATTTTCAACTATAGCTGCAGAATAGGGTGAGTTTTTTGTAATAATTATATCGTCTTTTTGGGCGTAATTATAATATTTTTCCCTATCTTCATTTATTAATTCAAAAATTGAACAGTTGCTTTTGTTAATAAATCCTTTGTTTATGTTGGAATTAGTTAGATATTTTATACCTTTTTTTGAATTTATGTCATTTTTCCAATCTTTATTAAACTCAGTAGTTTGATATCCCCTTTTTATAGATAGTAAAAAATCACCTAATGTAAGTGGACTATTAATTTTAGATTTACAGCTTGAAGCTAAGGGTAAAGATTTACTATTTAAATTTTCCTTTGTTATATATTCTTTAAAAAATAAATTGTACTTATCATCATAATAAACATATTCAATATTTTCTTGGATTTTTCCCGTTGATAACAATAATTTATAGTTATTAAAGTTTAAAATACTATAAAAATTTTTATCAAATAATTTTTCTTTAAATTCTTCAAACCATAATCTTTTAAAATCTTTGTAATCTAGGAATAAATTTATAAAAGTAAATTTATTTTTTTCTATAATATTATCTATAAATTTTAAATTGTTCTTATTTATACTAGAAAAGAATCTATCATATTCTAAGTCATTTAATTTTTTATCATCTTTATAATAAACATTACCTTTAAGACCTAGTGATTTTTTAAAAATTTGTACAAAAATATAAGATTTAAAATCATGTAAAATAAAAGAATGTTTTTGAATTTCTTTTACTTTAAATAGATTAATAATATTTGGAAAATTTTGGTTAATATTAAACAGTACATTTTCTTTAACAAAATTTTTATATAGATTTTCTAGATTTTCATTTATTATGGATTTATCACCATAAATATATGGTAAATTTTTTATTAATTCATATAAAAAATTATTAGAAAAAGATTTTTGTATTTTTCCAATTATAGGAAAATATGTTTTTTTTATATCTTCAATATAATATTTTACCTCTATTGGAAGATTTTTTTCTTCATTAAGGCATATATATAGAATAGTCAAAACATGAAGTTTATTTTTTATCTTTTGTAGTTTTTCTATATAATTAATATTTTTTTCTAAATTTGAAATTAAAAATTCAGGATAAGAATTTCTATCTACATTTTTTAAAAATATATGGATTATATCACTTTGATATTTTGTAAGAACTGTACCAAAACTTGAAGGTTTATCAATGATTTTTGCTTTATGCAAATTTGGAAAATCTTTTTCATTTATAAGTTTATTGAAATAATATGTGAAAATATCATAAATACTTTCCATAACTATAAATTTTGGAGTAGAAATCTCCAATAGTTCAAGTTCTCTCTCAAGCGCTATAAATTGGTATCTAATGAAATTATCTTTATCTTCATCGTTTAATGATTCTAAATATTCAAAAACTTCATCTGAAGTTCTTGTAGCATAACCATTTGGTATTTTTGAATTTGGAGCAACTTTAAAAAAATCTGTAATATATGCCCCTTCCAAAACAGTATTTGTATACAATTTGTTAAGTCTTGTATAAGGAGTATTATTGTATTTTCCATCATCTAGGGAATGAAAACCACAAAAAGCTGGCATATTAGAAGTGAAAATTTCATCATTGGTTAGAAAATCCTTATCAATATCTTTAAAATTTTTCTTATCAAGCCTAATATTCATGGCCAAATATATAAAATCACTATTTAGTCTCTCATCTCTAAATTCTTTATTATCTAATTTTTTTGGAATACCATTTTTTTGAATTGAATTATCCCAAATCATAAACGAACCAAAATAAGCAAATTCCTTTTTTAATAAATCATATTGCATAAAACCACCTAAAATAATTATACTTTATAAACTTATTTTACATTAAATCAATATATTTTTAAAAGTATTTAAATACTTTTGAAATTTTAAGAAAATTACTAATAGACTAATATTTTTTTGAGATAAAAATATTTTGGTTTTATAATACTGAGTATTTAATATATTAACGTGTTAAGATTAATATATAGAATATAAAAAGGGAAGTGATATAAATTTTATTAGAAAAAAATTGTTGTGGTAGGTTTTGGAAATTAAAAAAAGAGAGGTGGAAAAAATGGCAGAATTTGAAAAAGGCGACAAAGTAATGTTAACTGAAGATTTAAATTGGAGCATTAGTAAAGGTGAAGTTGGAATAGTGATAGATTGGGACTTTTTTGATTTTACAAAGGTAAAATTTGATAATGGAGAAGAAGTATTAGTTGATAATAGAAAATTAATGAAAGTCTGAAAAATTATTATATGTATCTTACTGATATTTTACATATAAATTTATGAAATTAAAATAAACAAAAAAAGAGCAAGAAATCTTGCTCTTTTTCTTATTAATTTAAATTAGTTATTTGATCCAGCATCTGAAGCAGGTGTGCTTACATCGTTTGATGAAGGTGTGCTTGCTGCGTTTGAATCTGTTGTACTAGCGTTTGAATCAGATTTTTCTGTTGTTGTAGTTGAAGCTGGTGTGCTTGCTGCGTTTGAGTTTGATGTTGTTTCAGCTTTATTTCCACAACCAACTAATGCTAGTGATAGTGCTAATACTGGTAATACTTTTTTAATTTTCATTGTTTAATCCCCCTGTTTAAAAAAATATAATTACTATCATTCCCGATAGTAATTATAATATACCAGAATATAAATGAAAATTCAAATAGTCATTTGAAAAATATTTTTGTTTTATAATATATAATTATTTTTTTAATAATATAAGTAGGATTAAATTTCTATGTTTACCCAATCTCCTTTTCTAAACCTAGTCCATAAACCAACAAATCTTGATATTTGATCTGCCATAATTCCCATCCAAATTCCTTGAATTCCTAAATGAAGTACATTTACAAAAAATAGGGTCGAAGCAGATCTTATAAAGGTAATAGATATCAAACTTACTGCAAGAGTATATTTTACATCACCAGCAGCTCTTAGTGCACCACCAAAAATTATTTGAGATATTTGAAAGATTACAATAAAGATTAAATAGAATGTGATAATTGATCCCATTGCTATAATTTTTTCATCGTCAAAAAACATTCTAAAAATATTTTTTCTAAATAAAACCAAAATTATTGAAATAATTATTGAAATAGAAAGTCCGATTTCTTGGCAAGTTTTTCCATATTTTATTGCCTCATCTTTTTTTCTAGCTCCGAGAGCATTTCCTGTAAGGGCAACTGCTGCAACTTGCATACCATCTCCAAAAGAAAATGAAAGAGATAATAAATTCATTCCAACATTGTGAGCTGCAAATTGATCTGTTCCTAGTTTTGCAGCAGTTATAGCTGTAACCAAAAAACCAATTCTTGCGGCAATATTTTCAATAAATATATTAGAACCAAGGGCTAAAATTTCTTTAAAAATAAAATTTGAAAATCCTAGAGCATATTTTTTAATAAGTTTAAAAGACATATATGATGATCTTCTAAAAAGTGAGGAAAAACTCATTATTGCAGCAACAACTGCTCCTAATACTGTAGCTAGACCAGCCCCAGCAACTCCAAGTTTTGGAAAGCCTAAATTACCGTTTATTAATAAATAATTAAAAAGAATGTTTACCAAAGATGAAACTAAATTTGTTGTAAAAGCAATTTGTGTATTTCCACTTCCTCTTTGACCAGCATTTATAGTCATAGAAATAACATTGAAAATTAAACCGCCCATTATTATTCTAAAATATGAAACTCCCAAATCATGAGTATCAGGTGATGATCCAGAAAGTTTTAAAATTTGTGGCGTAAAAATTACAAAAACGGATGAAATTATAAGACACAATAATAAAGCAATAATCATTGCTGTTACCATAGTTTGATTTGCCATTTTTTTGTCTTCTTCACCTTTTCTTCTTGCAACAAGAGCAGAAACTGATACAGAAATTATGATAGGGCTATAAATTTTGGTTGAGTTGTAAGCCCAATAGCTGCAACAGCATTTGGTCCAATTGATGAAACCATAAAAGTATCAATTAGACCTGCCAAGGCTATAAAAAAAGATTCCAACACAGAAGGCCAAGCTATTTGCAAAGCTCTTTTCCAATACCTATTTTTTATCAAAAAATCACCTTCCTCCTATAATTTTTTTAAAATTTTATTAACATAAATATCTTCGGTTTTATCATCTAAATCTATTTGTAAATTAAGAATTTTTGCAATAATTTCCTTGGTTTTTTTAATACTTATTCTATAATCATCATTTTTCAAAAAATGAGCTAGAAAAATAGAATCAAATAAATCTCCACTTCCACCAAAAGATTTATTTAAATAAGCATATTCTTCGTCTATATAATCTTTATCTTTTGATAGAATAAAATGTCTATTTTTCTCTTCTATACTGGTTATAATAACTTTTTTTCTTTTTTTTCAAAAAAATCTACTATTTCATAAGGAGTCTTAAATTTAAAATCAGTTAAAAGATTTGCCTCAGTAAGGTTTGGTATTATAATATTTGCAAAATTTGCCATATATTTATAAATTTCTACAATATTCTTATCAAGTCCATTATAAATTTTTCCACCATCTCCCATAATAGGATCTAAGATCATAAAAATATTATTTTCTTTTACATATTTACAAATGATTTTAGCTTGATTAATATTTAATACAAATCCAACTAAAATAGCCTTATATTTTCTTTTTTGCTTCCTATAAACATCAAGAGTATTTTTTAAATAAAGACTAGAATCAAAAATTTCGATAGGTCTTTGAGAAAATTTATTTGAAATTAATGCTGAAGGCAGAAAATCAACATCATAAGAATAAAAATTTAAAATATCCCTACAAAGACTTCCTCCCATAAATCCACTTGATATAAAATCACCAATTACCAATATTTTGTCTGAATTTTCTAAAGTTTCCATATGACTCCTTTAAAATAAAATCTACTTATCCATTCTTATAAAACTATTATAAGTATATTAGAAAAAATTATCAAATCGGGAAAATTATAAAAGAATAAAATTAGAATTATAAATATTATTTGAAAATAAACTAATTAATTATACTTTATACTATTAAAATTTTATAAAATTAGTTATAATAATATTATGAAAAATTATAACAATAATATTAAAAAATATAATGAAAAAAACGGAGGGAAATATGACAGTAAACAAAAATAAATTTGTCAAGAAAACTAGATCATCAGTTTTGAAGGTTGTATTTGGCAGGGCAGGACTCTATATTCTTTTTATATTGATTCAAGTTGCTATTTTGATTTCAATAGTTAATCATTTATCTGTTGATTCATCCTTAATTGTTGGATCATCTGCATTAATTGCTGCAATTTCTTTGCTTGTTGTTTTATCTATGGATGTAAATCCGTACGAAAAACTTTCCTGGTTTTTTGTAATAGCAGTATTTCCTACTTTTGGAATAATGTTTTTTATCCTATCTAGAATTGATATAGGAAAAAAATTAGAAGAAAGTTCAATTATGGATAGCGAAGAAGAAACGAATTATTTGCATACTGTAGACAGAGAACTAGTTGATAAAATTAAAAATGAAGATAAGGAATTTTATAATTTAGTAAAATATTTAAATGATTATGGAACATATCCTGTAAGTGCAAATAATGATGCCAAATATTATGGGGTAGGTGATGATACGGTTAATGATATTATTGATGCTATAAGAAGTGCAAAAGATTTTATTTTTATAGAATTTTTTATAATAAATCAGGGATATTTTTGGGGAACTATTCTTGAAGAGCTTTCAAAAAAAGCAAGTGAAGGCGTCGAAGTTAGACTAATGTATGATGGGACAAATGCAATTTTAAATCTTCCCAAGAAATTTACAGAGGAGATGGAAAAATTAGGGATAAAATGTAAGGTATTTTCACCGATAATTCCTATTATTTCAACCTACCATAACAACAGAGATCATAGAAAAATTTTGATCGTTGATGGAAAAATTTCTTTTACAGGTGGGGTAAATTTAGCTGATGAATATATAAATGTTGAAGAAAGATTTGGTCATTGGAAAGATACTTTTGTAAGACTTGAAGGTCCAGTCGTTCAATCATTTACAATTATGTTTTTACAATTGTGGGATAGTGAAGAAAAAGAAGATCTTGAAAGATATTTAAAAACATATCCAAAAAAATCTGAGGGCTATATGATTGGAGTTGGAGATAATCCAATTAGAAAAGAAAGATTTTTTAAAAATATCTACACGCATATTCTTGATACTGCAAAAGATTATGCCTATATAATGACCCCATATCTTATTATGGATAATGAAATGATAAAATCATTGACATTTGCCGCAAAAAGAGGAGTTGATGTGAGAATTGTTCTTCCAAAAATTCCTGACAAAAAAATCCCCTATATGTTGGCAAAATCTCACTATAAAAAATTAATAGAATCTGGAGTAAAAATTTATGAATACATACCAGGCTTTGTTCACGCAAAAACTTGGATTTCCGATGGCGAAAAAGCTGTGGTAGGATCTGTAAATTTAGATTATAGGGCTCTTTATTTGAATTTTGAATGTGGTGTTTATATTCACAAGGCTCCAGTTATAAAAGAAATTTTAGAAGATTTTGAAATTACATTTGATATTTCAAAAGAAATAAGCATGGAAGATGTTAAGGCATATCCCTTATATAAAAAATTAGCAGCAGCAATAATAAAACCACTTGCACCATTAATGTAAAGATCTAGGAAACTAGATCTTTTTTATTTGAAAATTAATTGATAAAATTTTTTAAATAATTGATAAAAATAAAAAAAGTTTAATAAATAAAATCAAAAATTATATTATGTTGAAATTATAAAGAATATTATACATATATTATAGACTCTTCTAAAAAATACTGATAATATAAAGATAAGATATATTATTTAAATAAGGAGTAGTCCATGAAAATTAAAAATATGGGCCTATTAACATCTGCTCTTATTCTTGCTTTAACAATTGGTGGAATAAATTCTGTAAAGGCAAGTGATGAAATGAGATGAAATCAGATGTAAGTGTAGAAGAAAATAAGGATCAAGAAAATTCAGAAAAATTAGAAGAGAAAGAGCCAGTTTATAGTGAGATTAAATTATACGTAAAAAATTAAATTATACGTAAAAAATAGAAGAGTTAGGGATGGATCTTACTATAAAATTGAAGGTCAAGATGCTCAAAAATTTCAAAAAGTTGATGATATCGAAAAATATGAAATACATGATAACGTAATTCCAGGAAAAAAACAAAAATTGAAATTATTGATGGAAAAGATGGAAAAGTTTATGCTGAAGGTGAAATAAATGCTATAGCAGATGCTAAAAATTATCATAAAATGGAGGTAGAAATTATACCTAAAATTCCTATAAAAACTAGGAAAATGACCCTGTTATTTAAAGATAAACAAAATGAAGATAGACAACTTCCTGGTGGCAAAAATTATGTGTTTGTTGATGGAAAATTAATAGGTGAATACAATGGCACAAACTATAGTATTGAAAATTTTGAATATGAAACGGGCAAAAAATTTAAAATTGAATTTAGAAGAACTTATAAAGCTAATTCTAAATTATTTGCAAGCATTGATGATTAAATGCCAGAAGATGGTAAACTAGTCGATTCCAAATCAATGGATGTTTATCTAAGATTTCCAGAAGATCTAAAAGATGATAAAAAAGAAAATGGAAAAAAATTAGAAAGTTCTGAAGATTCAAAAAATATTAAGGAGCAAATACCTGATAGTACTCCTGAAGTTTCAACTGAAGATGAAGATAATAATGAAACAGACTCAAATGAACTTATACCTTCTTCTAGTCAGTCAAATGAATCCAATAATTCTAATAATTCTAATCAATCTAGTGATTCTAATGAATCTCGTGATAATAATGGTAAAAAAGATTCATCTAATGGGAAAATCGAAGATAGTAGCGATAAAATTTCCGAAAAATCTTACAAAATTAGACAAGAAGCCATAGGTGCTGCAAAAAAAGAAATGAAAAAAGATATAAAATGGAAGTCATTTTATTTAATAAAACAAGAAGATGGAACTTATAAATACGGTTTAAGTGAAAAAGAAGACAAAAATAATAATGGCACAGATAATTCCAGAAAAAATCATATATTGAAACCTAAAAAAATTACATCATCTACAAAATTTGAAAAAAAGCAAAATCACCTATTAATGTAAAAACAGGAGTTAATGGATTAGGGACAATTTTTGGAGTTTTAGCTTTATCAATAATCGGATTTTTCGCTACAAAACATAAAAAATAAAATAAAAAATTTTAACCTCTAATTTTAAATTAGGTGTTTTTATTTTGAATTAAAAAATTAATAATTGAACTAAGTAAATACTATATCTTTTGGAAAAATTAACCAATATAATTTTATATTAAAAATAACTTGAGAAAAATTAAATATACCATATTTTTATTTTAAATTATTTAGCTTAGATTTTTTTCTCTAATTTAAACTCAATATTAAAATTATAATATCTTTGTATGTATTGACCTAGAAATCTATGTCTTTTTTTGAAAAATTATTTGACAAATTTTTTAAATGTTATAAAATAAAATCAAGAAGTGTATGGAGATACACCGAACACCATACAAAATTCATAGAAAGGAGTTTTTATGTTTGATTTAAACAATTCATCTCAAATTCCCTTGAATGAACAAATTGTTGAACAAACAAAATTAATGATTGCTCAAGGGATTTTACTTGATGGTGATCCTATGCCATCAGTTAGAGAATTATCAAAAACTTTGCTTATCAATCAATCCACTGTTCAAAAAGCCTACAATAAGTTAAAAGAAGACGGAATTTTGCTTACAAAAAAAGGTCTTGGAACTTTTGTAAGTTTGGATGATAAAAAAATTGATATTAAAAAAGAAAGGCTTGAAAAAAATTTATATGATATTTTTTTGAAGTGTAGCTTTTATGGAATTGACTTTGAAAAAATAAAGGAAATCTATGAAAGAAGTAAGGAGGAATTTAATGATAGTGGAAGTAATGAGCCTTTATAAATCTTTTGGAAAAAATAAAGTCTTAGAAGATGTAAATTTTTCCTTAGATGAGGGAAAAATATATGCCTTGGTTGGTAGAAATGGTTCTGGTAAGACTACTCTTTTAAAAATCATGGCTGATATTTACCAAAAAGATTTGGGAAAAATTAATATTTTTGGTAAATCTTTTAAAGAAGATAAACATATCATAGAAAACATAGCGTATTTACCTGATAGATTTGATTATTTTGATTATTCTTCAGTTGAAAAAATGCTTGGATATTATGAAGTTATTTATCCAAATTTTGACAAAAGATTTGTATTAAAAGAGCTTGAAAAAAATAATATTGATATTAAGAAAAATTTGAAATCTTTTTCTAAAGGATACAAAAATTTGATTGGACTTTTGGCTGTAATTGGAACTAATGCAAAAATTGTATTATTAGACGAAATTCTTGATGGTATGGATGTTTTGAACAAGGAGATAATTCTTTCTTATATTTTAGATTTAAAAGATTTTGGAAGGATAGTTCTTGCTTCAAGTCATGAACTTGAGGAATTGGCGAAGGTTGCTGATGAGACTTTATATCTTTCTAAAGATGGAAAACTTACAAATCTTCAAAAAAATAAGGAAAAATTTGTGAAATTACAAATTGTAGTAAAAGATGAATTAGATCCCAAAATACTTGATAGAGCTGTTTTGAGATTTAAGTTAGGAAGAGTTTATACTATTTTGATTGAAAATAGAGAAAATTTAATGGATATGATTAAAAATAATGAATCAGTAGTCCAGTTTGATATTTTGGATCCAAAAATTGAAGATAATTTTTATTGGGAGAAGGAAAGGAGTAAATAATGAAAGACTTTAAAAAAGAAATTAGCATTCTTAATAGAAGAAATGGATTTTGGATAGTCCTTGTTATAGCTGTAAGTCTACTATTTTCTGGACTTTTCCAAACAAATTCTTTGGATGGGACTTATAAGTCTTTGATTCAAACAACTAATAAATTAAATACTATTGCAAAAACCAATACAAAATATAAAAAAGATACAAAACTTGATGAGGAGTTTTTCAAAGAAAATGATATTTTATTTGAAAAAATTGCAAAAAAATATAAGTATGATAAACATATAAACTTTGATTATGAAAAGGCAAGTCAAAAAGAAATCGATAAATTTGAACAATTCCAAATAAAATACGGCGAATATTTTCAAATTTTAGACCAATATAAATTTATGTCAAATCAAGCAAAAGGAAAATCAAAAGATTTATATTTTACATCAATTTTAAGTATTGGAGCAATCTTATCTATTGTTTTAGGATTTTTGTTCTCTTCAATGGAGCATGCAACTTCATATTATGAATTTGCAAGAACTTATCCATGGACAAAGAAAAAAGATTTTTTGATGAAAATAGGATTTGGATTAATAATAATATTTGCCTTTGTTTTAATTTCTTCATTTTTAAATTATATGATTATAAAAACATCTAATTATGAGATTTTAAAAACTGGTATAAGTCAAATTCCAGAAACCATCAAAAGTTTTGGAACTTTATCAGCAATCTACCTTGCAATTTTATCAATAGGTTTTATGGCTGGAAATATTTTGGGACATATTGGGCTTTCTATTATTACTTTTGCGTTTTTAGATATTTTGGATGGATTAATAGAAAATATTAGTGAAATTTTATTAGGATATTCAAATTATGATAGATCAATTGCATCTTTTATTAATAATAAAATTCCTGATAATGGAAGTTTAATTAATACAGTTTTAAGAGTAGTTTTAAGACCCCTTCCAAATTTTGACACTTCTAAAAATTCTATTATAGGTCTAATAATATTTTCCATAATAGTTTTTGCCATATCATATTCATTGATAGAAAAAACAAAAACAGAAAATTCAGGAAAGATGGTTCTGTTAAAACCTATAGAAAGTTTAGCAAAAGTCTTAGTAATCTTATCTTTTTCAAGTATAGGAACTATGATTTTTCAATCATCTCTTTTTGAAGGATTTTCAATTATGAATTTTGTAGTATTTGGGATATTGATTTTTGTATTTACAAAAATATTTAATATTTTATTTGATTTGAGATTAAAGGTATAAGCAATCTACTTTATATAACATAGTAGTTTGAATAGACTGGGCTCTTGCTCAGTCTTTTTTAGTGATTAAATTTTCAAATTTGGTAAAATATAATAAAGCTTATATTTAGGAGGTAATTATGGCAAAAGATAGGTTAACTTGGAATGAATATTTTATAAAACTTGCTCATATGGTAGCTCTTAGGGGAACTTGTGATAGGGCGTATGTTGGTTGTGTTTTGGTAAATAATGAAAATAGAATTATTTCTACAGGCTATAACGGATCTATAAAAGGAAATCCTCATTGTGATGAGGTTGGACATACTATGAGAGATGGTCATTGTATTGCAACAATTCATGCAGAAATGAATGCTCTTTTGTATTGTGCAAAAGAAGGGATTTCTGTTAAAAATTCAATTTGCTATGTTACACATTTTCCTTGCCTAAATTGCACAAAATCTTTGATCCAAGCAGGAATTAAGGAAATATATTATTCAAATGATTATAGAGTTGATCCTTATGCAACAGAACTTTTGGAGAAAAATCATATTAAATTTGAAAAAACAGAAAATAGAAAATGAGAAAAAAATGGGATACAATAAAAGAAAATTTGAGATAATAAAAGAATTTTTAAGCCCTAATTTATTTTTAGATATTAGAAAACTACTAAAAAATAAAAATAATGATTCTAGTCAAATTAAAGATCTGGAAAGAGAATTTGGTGGAAAATTAAGAAATTTATTTGAAAATTTGGGACCAGTTTTTGTAAAATTCGGTCAGTTATTATCTACAAGAAGGGATATTTTTTCTGAAAATATAATAAGTGAGCTTGAAAAATTACAAGATGATGTAAAAGAAGAAGACTTTGAAAATATTAAGGAAGTTTTTTATAAGGAATTTTCTAAAGATATTTATGATGTTTTTGATGAATTTGAAAAAAAACCTCTAGCATCAGGTTCTATTGCCCAAGCTCATTTAGCTACTATAAAGGTTGGGTCACTTAATAGGAAAGTTGTTGTAAAAGTTCAAAGAAAAAATTTAGATAAAAGAGTTAAAGAAGATTTGATTATAATGAAAGATCTTTACAAAAAACTTGAAAGTAAACTTGATGGAATCGAATCTTTTAATTTTGGAGAAATAATAGAAGAATTTTCTCTATCTTTAAACAAAGAAATAGACTTTGAAGTAGAAAAGAATAATATAAAAAAATATAGGAAATTAAATATAAAAGAAAACGACTTTTTATCCCCGGACGTTTATGATTCTTATTCTAGCAAAAAAGTCTTGACCTTAGAATATATCGAAGGGAAATCTATAAGGTCTGTTTTTGAAAAAAAATCTAATAAAAGAAAAGATATGGCTCAAAAAATAATTGAGGCATATGTAAATCAAATGTTTACTTATGGATATTTTCATGCAGACCCACATCCAGGAAATATTTTTGTAGACAAAGATTTAAATATTTACCTATTAGATTTTGGTATAGTAGGAAATTTATCCGAAAATTATAGATATCAGATAATGAAAATATTTTTGGGAGCAAGTTTTGGTGAAGTAAAATTAATAACAGATGCCATAATTGGAATGGGGTTATTAGAATTTGATTCCAAAAAAATAGGAGATTTTGAAAAAAGAATCCAAAGACTTTTAGATAAATATATGGTAATGAGTCTAAACCAAATGAAACTTTCAGATTTGATTACAGATTTTTATACTCTTTTGGTAGATTATTCTATAAGAATCCCATCAGAACTTACAAGTTTTGCAAAAACAGTTTTAATCTTAGAAGGATTAATAGAAAAATTAGTCTATAAAGAATCATTCTTAGAGCTTGCCCTTCCTATTGCAAAATCAATGGTTTTTAAAATATTTAGTCCAGATATAGTTGTAAATAGACTAAGACCAAAAATGTATGATACCTATTCTTTAATAAAAGAATTTCCCCACACCAGTCTAAATATTCTAAGGCAACTTGCTAGGGGAGATTTTAGAATAATAGATCAAAAAAGTGAGATAGAAAGAAAATCTTACGAAAAAATAGAAAATCAAAAAAGCCAAGCTATAATTTTTCTTGGCCTTTCAATAGTAATAGGATTTTCACTTTTGAGTTTATCTAATTTAAATTTAGATCAAAATATTTTGAAAGCTATATTAATATTAATTTTAAGCCTTGGATTTTTTATGGCTTACATTATAATAAAAAACCTATATAGAAAGGAATGATATGAGAAAAACAAAAGAATTTGAAATAGAAAGATTTCTCACAAATAGTGAGGGATACTTAAAAAATAAATATCTTTTAGGACTTATGTTTGAAGTTTCATTTGACCAATCAGAAGAAATAGAAGATGAAAAAATAATGGAAGACAAAAGATGGATTGTTTATTCTTGGGACATAAAAATAGAAAAACCAATAAAAGCAAAAGATAAAATAAAAATTACAACATTTGCCATAGATATGAATAAATTCTATGCTTATAGAAATTTCTTTATAGAAAAAGATGGAGAAATAATAGCTAAGGCTTATTGTGTATTTTTATTATTTGACATTAAAAAAATGCGCCCAGTAAAAATTCCAAAAGAAATTGCAAGTGCTTATCAAAAAGAAAATCCTATTTATAAAGAAAAATCTCAAAAATACTATAAAAATTTTGGATCTTTGGAAAAAATCCAAATCAGAAGAGCAGATATAGACTCAAATTATCATGTAAATAATGCTTCCTATATGGATTTATTGGGAGAAATAATTGGAATAAAAGATCAAGATATAGAATATATAAATATAGTTTATAAAAATGAAATAAGAGATAAAAAGTATGTATTTGGTCAAAAGTGTGAAAGCAAGAATGAAACATCATACCAACTTGTAGATGAAAATGGAAAAATTTATAGTTTTGGAAAAATTAGGAGAAAAAATGTATAAAGAAAAATTTGGAAATATACCAAATAAAGACAAGATCAATTATTACCTAATAGAATCCAACGAAAATCTTGGGCCATGGGTTAGAAGGTCAAAATTAATAGGGAAAACTGCAAAAACAATAGCCAAAGAATTAAATTTAGACCCAGATATAGCTTATGCTTGTGGATCACTTCTAGATATAGGAAAAAAAGAAAATAAAAAGGACTTAGACCAAATAATTACAGGATTCAATATACTTAGAAATGAATCATATTTTTTTCCAGCAAGAATTACAATTACAAGTAAATTTATAATCAAGGATATTGATTCATTTGATGGAAAAATAAATATAGAAAAAAAGGATGAAAAAAAACTAGAAAATCTTCTGAAAATTTATAAATACAATGATTATGACAAATTGATTCAATTATTAGATAAGTCAATTTTAGAAAATTATGTTGGGGTAGAAAATTACTATAAAGATAAAATAGGAGATAAATATCTAGAAGAAAAAATAAAAAAATTAAATCAATATCAAAAATATTTTGAAGAAAAATTAAAAAATCCAATTAAATATTATGTAGATAAAAACACTCGATAATTATCGGGTGTTTTTATGTGAATATGATTTCATTAAAAAATAAATTTTATTTAGAATTCAAAACTACTAATTATCAACTAAATAAAAGAATTGATTATTTTTAAACGACTAAAATTTGACATAATTTTTAATATAAGGTAAACTATTTCATAGATAATTCTAGAATTTATCGGAGTGCTGACCGCTCATCAACTTTTATTTTCGATAACCGAGATTTTTTTAATCGTTCGCTAGTCTACAATTATTTTGATAACCGGGGTTCTCAATTTGGATACTGTCCGCTAGTTAATTTTTCGAAATTAATAACCGGGGTTCTCTGTACACTTTAACTAAACTTAATTATATGGAGGCAATATTATGAAAAAGTACCAATTGGATGTACCTACACCACATTCTTATACCTATGTCACAAAAAACGTTCCAAATGTAACAGTTGAACAAAGAGAAAGAGCTTTAAAAGCTACTCATTATAACGAATTTGCATTCCCAGCAGGCATGCTTACAATTGACATGCTTTCAGATTCAGGAACAACAGCAATGACAGACGTACAATGGTCTGCAATGTTTTTGGGAGATGAATCTTATGGTAGAAATAAGGGATACTATGTTCTTTTAGATACATTTAGAGATGTTTTTGAAAGAGGAAATGATCAAAAAAGAATAATTGATCTTGTTAGAACTGATTGTGAAGATGTTGAAAAAATGATGGATGAAGTTTATCTTTGCGAATATGAAGGTGGATTATTTAATGGTGGATCTGCTCAAATGGAAAGACCAAATACTTTCATTATTCAACAAGGACGTGCAGCTGAATCTGTTTTATTTGAACTTGTTAGAAATATTTTAAATGAACGTGAACCAGGAAAAACTTATACAATTCCATCAAACGGACACTTCGATACAACTGAAGGAAACATTAAACAAATGGGTTCAATTCCTAGAAACCTTTATAATAAAGAGTTATTATGGGAAGTTCCAGAGGGTGGTAAATACGAAAAAAATCCATTCAAAGGAAACATGGACACAGAAAAACTTGAAGAATTAATTACAAAACTTGGAGCTGAAAACGTACCATTAATCTATACAACAATCACAAACAACACAGTTTGTGGTCAACCAGTATCAATGGCAAACTTAAGAGAATGTTCAAGAATAGCTCATAAATATGATATACCTTACATGTTTGATGCAGCTAGATGGGCAGAAAATGCATATTTCATTAAAGTAAATGAAGAAGGTTATGAAGATAAATCAATAAATGAAATTGCTAAAGAAATGTTCTCATATTGTGATGGATTCACAGCATCACTTAAAAAAGATGGTCATGCAAATATGGGTGGAGTTTTAGCTTTTAGAGATAAAGGATTATTCTGGAAAAAATTCTCAGACTTCAATGAAGATGGATCAG
Source organism: Anaerococcus senegalensis JC48 (assembly GCF_000321005.1). Lineage (GTDB taxonomy): Bacteria > Bacillota > Clostridia > Tissierellales > Peptoniphilaceae > Anaerococcus > Anaerococcus senegalensis. Next base: position 88,559 of record NZ_HE578908.1, on the reverse strand, counting down.
TTAAAACTGACGTAGGTATTTTACTTAAAGTTAAACAAATCTCATGCTACGGTAATGATTCTTACGGTGGAATGAGTGGTAGAGACATTATGGCTCTTGCAGCAGGACTTTATGAAGCTTCTAAATTTGAATACTTAGATGCACGTACAAAACAATGTGAATACTTGGCTCAAGGATTCTATAAAGCAGGAGTAAAGGGTGTTGTACTTCCAGCTGGTGGACACGGAGTTTATATAAATATGGATGAGTTCTTTGACAATAAAAGAGCTCCAGAAACATTTGCAGGACAAGGATTCTCAGTTGAACTTATAAGAAGATACGGAATAAGAACAGCTGAACTTGGAAACTATTCAATGGAATACGATCTAAAAACACCTGAACAACAAAAAGAAGTTGCTAACGTAGTAAGATTTGCAGTAAACAGAAGTCAATTAAGCAAAGAACATATGGACTATGTAATTGCAGCTGTAAAAGCTTTATATGAAGATAGAGCATCTATTCCAAATATTAAGATTGTTAAAGGTCATAATCTACCAATGCGTCATTTCCACGCATTCTTAGAGCCATATGAACCATCAGAAGAAGAAAAATAAATTAAAAATTAATAAATCAACAGGATTTAAAAAGTCCTGTTGATTTACTAATAAAGAGGTTTATTATGGACAATCAAATATCAAACAGAGATGGATTTCAAAGTAAATGGGGTTTTATACTAGCTTGTATAGGATCTGCAGTTGGAATGGGAAATATTTGGAGATTTCCAATTCTAGTTTCTCAATATGGTGGAATGACATTTTTGATACCATATTTTATTTTTGTAGTATTGATAGGTTCAACTGGTGTTGTTACAGAAATGGCTTTAGGTAGGTCATCAGGAAGTGGACCTGTTGGTGCCTTTGGTAAGGCAACAAAATTTAAATTTGGTAATGAAAAGATTGGTAAAATAGTTGGTTTAATTCCAGTTATAGGCTCACTTGCTATGGCTATGGGTTATACTTGTGTCATGGCTTGGGTATTTAAGTATACCTTTATGTCAATAAGTGGAAGTTTAACTAAACTTGGTCAAGATGTTAGCGTTATAAATGAAATGTTTAGTGTAACAGCATCAGCAGGTGGTGCTAATTTATGGATTGTAGTTGCTATAGTTGTAAGTTTTATTATTATGACAATGGGAATCTCTAATGGAATTGAAAAAGTTAATAAGATAATGATGCCAGTTCTATTTATATTATTTTTTGGACTTGCTATCTACATTTATACTTTGCCAGGAGCTTCAAAAGGATATGAGTATATATTTACAATAGATCCAAAAGGAATAACAAATCCTAAAGTATGGATATATGCATTTGGACAAGCTTTCTTCTCATTATCAGTAGCGGGTTCTGGAACTGTAATTTATGGTTCTTATTTAAGTAAAAAGGAAAGTATACCTTCATCTGCGAAAAACGTTACCATATTCTGTACTATTTCAGCTTTAATGGCTGCTTTTGTAATAATTCCAGCTATGGCTTCAGCAAATGCCCCACTAGATACTGGTGGTCCTGGGCTAATGTTTATTCATATAGTTCATGTAATTAATGGAATGGCTGCAGGTAGAATAGTAGGAATAGTATTTTTTGTAAGTGTACTATTTGCAGGAATAAGTTCTATTATTAATTTATATGAAACATCAGTAGCTTCTGTACAAGAAGTTTTTGGATTAAAGAGAAGTATGGCTACTGCTATAATCCATATTCTAGGATGCATAGTAGCAATTTTGATTCAATCAATAGTTTCAAGTTGGATGGATTTTATATCTATTTACTTATGCCCGCTTGGAGCAGTATTAGCTGCAGTAATGTTTTTATGGTTATTTACAAAAGAACATGTTTATGAAGCAGTTAATGAAGGATCAGAAAAACCAATTGGTAATTGGTATTATCCATTATCAAAATATGTCTATGTAATAGCTGCAACAATTGTATTGATCGCAGGGGCTATTATGGGTGGAATTGGATGATAAAATTTTAAATTAAATTATATAAACTAAAATTTAATACTAAGTTCTAATATGTGTAATAGATTAATTAAAACAAATAATTTTAGTAAAAAAAGATTGACTTTTGTCAATCTTTTTTTTATGCATTTCATAAAATATGGAAAAATAAATACAAAATAAATTAAAAACTTCTAAAAATCCTATGATATTGTTACTATTACAAGCTAGTTTGATTATTAGACAACTCAATATTAAATTCATATATAGGAATAGACGAAAAAAAATACTTAAAATAATAATACGATAAGATTACTTTCGAAAAGAAAAGACTTGATATTCTTAAATCATATGAAAAATAGATTAAAGAAAAAAATATAAAAGCTAATGAAATACCAGTTGTCTTAGTAGCCAATCATGGACCTTTTACTTTTGGAAAAGATGCAGAAGATTCTGTATTTCATTCTGTAGTACTAGAAGAAGTTTCTTTTATGAATTGGCATCTAGAAGTTTTAAATAAACATAAAAGCATGAGTCAAAATTTATTAGATAAGCACTATTTAAGAAAACATGGAGAGAATTCCTATTATGGACAAGATTAATTAAAAGGAGAAAAGAATGAAATTTTTTCTAGATACAGCCAATATTGACGAAATTAAAAGAGTAAACAATCTTGGTCTTTGTTATGGGTTTACTACAAATCCTTCAATTATAAAAAAAGAAGGAAAAGACTTTAAAGAAGTTGTTACAGAAATTTGTAAGCTTATAGATGGATCTGTATCAGCAGAAGTTACAAGCTATGACTATGAAAGAAATGGTCAAAAAAGCAAGAGATATTTCGAAATGAGCTGAAAATAGTGTAGTTAAAATTCCAATGACAGAAGATGGACTAAAGGCAATAAATACTATTTCTAAAGAAGGAATAAAAACAAACTGTACTCTTATTTTTTCAGTAAGCCAAGGATTAATGGCAGCCAAGGCTGGAGCAACTTATATCTCACCTTTTATTGGAAGAATAAATGATATGGGTGAAAATGGAATAAGATTAATTAAAGATTAAAAAAAGTACTTGATAATTATGGTCTTGAAAGTGAGATTATAGCTGCATCAATTAGGACAAACAAGCACCTAGAAGATTCAGCTATAGCAGGAAGTCATATAGCAACAATTCCAGGAAACTTATTTGAAAAATTATGGATGCACCCACTAATAACAATGGGAATAAAAGATTTCAAAAAAGACTGGGATAGCTTCCAACAAAGAAATAAGTAAAAAAATATATTTTCTAAGGGATATAGATTTTCTGTATCTCTTATTTTAGTTTTAAATTTATAAATTAGTCCTTGCTTAACAATCTAAGTATTAAATGGTAAACTAGTATAGGTAAATAAAATATAAGGAGGCTTTATGAATTGTCTTATTGGCCAGTCTGGCGGACCTACTGCTGTTATTAATTCTTCCTTAGCTGGGGCTATCCAAGCTGGGATTGATTTTGATTTTGATAATATTTTTGTTTCTTTAAATGGAATTGAAGGACTTTTACATAATGATATAAAATTTGTTGACAAAGATTTATTTAAAAATAATAATGCAAAAGAAATGCTTAAAAAAAGGCCATCTTCTATTCTTGGATCTTGTAGATTTAAACTTGATGATGACTATTCATCTGATCAATATAAACAAATTTTCGATATTTTAAAAAAATATGAAATTTCTACTTTTGTCTATATTGGTGGTAATGATTCTATGGATACTGTAATGAAATTAAATAAGTACATAGAAAAAAATGAAATAAATTGGATAAATGTTGTTGGATGTCCCAAAACTATAGATAATGATTTGTGTGAAATGGATCACTCTCCAGGATTTTCTTCTGCTGCAAAATTTGTAAATTCTGCTTTAAGACAAATTAGGCTTGATTGTGATATTTATCCTATAAAATCAATTACCTTTGTTGAAATAATGGGAAGAAATGCAGGATGGCTAACTGCTACTTCTTATCTTTCTAATTATAAATCTGATAAAGATATTGTAAATTTAGTATATCTTCCGGAAGATGAAAAATCTTTGGATGATATAAGTATGGAAATAAAGGAAAAATTTGAAGAGGACAACAACCTGGTAATAGCTGTGTCAGAAGGTTTTATGGATAAGGAAGGAAAACTTCTAAATGAAAAACAAAAATCTTTTGATAAAGGATTTAACCACCCAATTATTGCAGGAATTGGACAAAAAATTTCTGATTATATTCACAATGAATTAGAAATTAAAACAAGATCTGTTGAGCTTAATATAGTTCAAAGAACAAGCTTTTTGATTTCAAAAACAGATTCTGATGAAGCGTATCAATTAGGATATTTGGCTATTAAATATGGAAGAGAAAAAACCAATATAGTTCCTATATTAAAAAGAGAAAATGCTAATGATTATAAGGTGAAATATTCAACTACAAAACCTTTAAATATTGCGAATAAAGAGAAGAAAATTCCTCAACAATGGCTAGATTCTAGAGAAATTTTGAAAGAAAAAATTATAGACTATGCTCTTCCTTTAATAAAAGGAGAAGTAGAACAAGAATTTAATGATGGGATTTTTGATTATATTAAATTAGAAGATTTTACAAAATAAAAGACCCTTTTATGGGTCTTTTTAATAAAACATAATTTATAATTATTCAATCATTTTGCTCTTTTATATGTGATGTATTTATATTTTGTATTATCTTCTATTATTTCTTCTGATTCATCAACGATTTCAAAATCATCATCTTTATCAAAATTGTGAAGGAAGGTGTCGGAATCTTTTTTTGCATCAATTTTTGTGATTATAGCCTCATCGCAATAATCTAAAAGTAAGTCTACAATTTGATTTCCTCCAATTACAAAAACATCTTTGTTTTTTTTATTTTCCTTAAGATATTTAACTAGACTATCTACATCATTAAAGACCAAAGCATCATCAAGTTTTAAATTTTTATTTCTGGTTATAACTATATTTTCTCTATTTGGAAGGGCACCATGCATTGAGTCATAGGTTTTTCTTCCCATAATTACTATATTATTTAAGGTTATTTTTTTAAAATGAGCCAAATCTTTTTTAAAATGAAAAAGTAACTTGTTGTCTTTACCAATTCCAAAATCTCTATCTACTGCTAAAATTATTTTCATATTCACTCCTTTTTAAGTTCTATTATTTATTTTATCATTTTAAATTTTAAATTCAAACTCGTAAAAACTTTTTTATTAAAAGTATAATATATTTATAAATATGAAAAATAAAGGAGTAAATAATGAAGTTTTTTCTAGATACTGCAAACGTTGATCAAATCAAAAGAATAAATGATTTAGGACTTTGTGATGGAGTTACAACAAATCCATCTATAATAAAAAAAGAAGGAAAAGATTTTAAGGAAGTGGTTACAGAAATAGCTTCTATTGTTGATGGCCCAATCTCAGCAGAAGTTACTTCCTATGATTATGAATCTATGGTAGAAGAAGCTTTAGATATTTCTAAATGGGCAGAAAATATTGTAGTAAAAATTCCTATGACAGAAGATGGATTAAAAGCTATTAACACACTTTCAAAAAAAGGTATTAAAACAAATTGTACACTAATTTTTTCAGTAAGCCAAGGTCTTATGGCAGCAAAAGCTGGAGCAACATACATTTCTCCATTTGTTGGAAGAATAGACGATATGGGAGAAGATGGTGGAGAATTAATTTATAATTTAAAAACTGTTTTAGATAATTATGGTCTTGATAGTGAAATTATTGCTGCATCAATTAGAACAAACAAACATTTAGAAGAAGCAGCACTTGCAGGAAGCCATATTGCAACAATTCCAGGAAATTTATTTGAGAAGATGTGGACTCATCCATTAACCACACAAGGAATAGAAAATTTCAAAAAAGATTGGGAGGATTTTATAAAAAGATAATAACTCGGTGTTGCAAAACAAAAAAATTGCAACACTTTTTAATTAGGAGGTATGAATGAAAATATTAAATTTTGGATCGGTCAACATAGATTTAATTTTAAAGTTGATCAAATAGTAAGGCCAGGCGAGACAATTTCTTTTATAAATTTCAACCAAAGTCCAGGTGGTAAAGGATTAAACCAATCAATAGCCCTAAGCAATGTAAACAATAATATTTACCATGCAGGAAAATATGAACAAGATGGAGAATTTATTAATAAAATATTAGAATATAATTAAGTAAACACAAGATTTTTAGGAAAATCACAAAAAAACACAGGAAATACCCTAATACAAATAGATAAAAACGGAGAAAATTCTATTGTTTTATATAAGGGAGCAAATTACGATATAGATGAAAATTTTGTAGATAAGGTATTAGAAAATTTTTCTAAAGGCGACTGTCTAGTTCTTCAAAATGAAATTTCATCATTAAAATATATAATAGATAAAGCTTACGATAAAAAATGAAAATATGCTTAAATACTTCACCTATAAATGAGCTGATATTTGATATAGACTTAAGTAAGCTAGATTTTTTAATTTTAAATGAAACAGAAGCAAAAGATATAAGCAAATTTTCAGACAAATACGAAATAATAAAATTTTTTAGATAAAATTATCCAAATATAAAAATAATCCTTACCCTAGGTTCAAAAGGTTCAATTTATTTTGACAAAAATCAAATTATAAATCAAAAACCATACAAGGTAAAAGCAATAGATACAACAGGTCTGGAGATACCTTTATGGGCTACTTTGTGGGTTTATATTTTGATGGGAATTCAATAGAATCTTCCTTAAATCTTGCCTCAAAAGCATCAGCCCTTGCATGCACAAAAAATGGCTCTCAAAATTCAATACCAAATATTGAGAATATAAAAAAATTTAAATTTTTGGATTTTAATTAATGTAATATTATGGATAGATAAAAATAATTTTGGAGGATATATGTATTTATTAATTATTAGTTTGATAATGCCTGTTACATTCTTTTTTATGTATTTTTTCCTAAAATATAAGGCAAATAAAAAAATAAATCGATGGTCAGGCTTTAGGTCTAGGCTTTCTATGGAAAGTGAAAAAAATTGGAAATTTGCAAATAATTATGCGGGAAAGCTTTCTTTAATTTTTGGAATAATTAGTATGGTAATGACCATTTTTGTTATTTATAAGTATGATTTAAATGACAAAATTGTATTGGTTTTAACTGGAATACAAATTTTATTTTTGATTATGATTAGTGTGATGACTGAAATAAAATTGTATAGAAAAAAATAATGGAACTGTTGCAGAATGATTTTTAATCATAGATTTGCAACAGCTCCATTTTTTTATTATTTAATATTCAATTCTTTATATTCAAATCCAGTATCTTCAGCAACTCCCTTATTTGTTACATACCCATCGTAGGTATTTACAGCAGTGATAAGTTCTGGAGATTTTTCACAAGCGTTTTTTAGTCCGAGATTTGCTATTGTTTTAATATATCTTGTAGTTGCATTTGATAAAGCATAAGTTGATGTCATAGCAACTGCACCAGGAATATTTGCTACAGCATAATGAATTACACCGTGTTTTACAAAAATTGGATCAGTATGGCTTGTTGGATGTCCTTTTGTAATATCTGTTGAACCACCTTGGTCAATAGCTACGTCGACTATTACAGATCCTTCTTTCATTTGTTTAACCATATCTTCTTTTATAAGTTGTGGTGCACGTCTACCAGGAATTAAAACTGTAGAAATAACTAAGTCAGCACCTTTAACTGATTCTTCAATATTTATTGAGTTTGAATAAAGAGTTTCGATTTTATCTGGGAACAATTCTTGTAGACGACTTAAAGCTTCAATATTTACATCCAAAACTGTAACTCTTGCTCCCATACCAACAGCAATTCTAACAGCTCCAGTTCCTACAGTACCTGCTCCTACAATTACAACGTGAGCTGGTCTTACACCTGGAACTCCTTGAAGTAAAATTCCTCTACCACCAGCAGGTTTTGTAAGATATCTTGCCCCTTCTTGAACAGCCATTCTTCCTGCGATTTCACTCATTGGGGTAAGTAAAGGCAATTTGTTATCAAGTTTTAAGGTTTCATAAGCAATTCCTGTAACTTTTTTATCAACTAATTCCTTAGCTAAATTTTCATTACCAGCAAGATGTAAATAAGTATATAAAATTAAATCTTCTCTTAAATATTTGTATTCTTCTTCTAGTGGTTCTTTAACCTTATATATAATATCAGCTTTTTCCCAAACATCTTTGGCAGAATCAATTATTTTTGCTCCAACTTCTTCATAATCTTTATCTTCAATACCAGATCCAATTCCAGCCTTAGTTTCAATCAAAACTTCATGACCTGCTTTTATTAATTCTGCAACAGCACCAGGTACGGCTGCAACTCTGTATTCTTGATCTTTTATCTCTTTTGGTATACCTATTATCATAATTCCTCCTTAAATTATTGAGATACTCTAGTAAAGTTATACCCAATTTTCGATAAAATAATATTTTTTCAATTATTTTTCATTAAAAACAAATTTTTCCAAATAATAAGCTATACCGTCCTCATCATTAGTTTTAGTAATAAAATCTGCCTTTGATTTCATAAAATCAGTTCCATTTCCCATAACTATGCCACATCCTGCCATTTCAATCATAGTAAGATCATTTTCTTCATCACCAAAGGCAATCACATCATCCATAGACATATTATAATAATCAGCAATTTCTTTTAAACTTCTTCCCTTATCAATTCCTTTTGGCATAATTTCATAAAAATATGGAGTGGATTTAACTTGGGCAGTTTTTTCAAAAAACTTATCCTTTAGTTTTTTTGCATCTTTGTCAATTAAATTAGGATTTTGTGAAAACATAATTTTATTTGGAGCAAAATCCAAACTATAAGCTAAAGCATCAATAACTTTATAACTAGTAAAGGCTTTATCACAAATTTCTTTTAAATTATAGGTATCAGATGAGCTTGTAAGTATTCCATCATCAGAATAAATAATATAATGCATATCTAAATTTTTTTCGGAAAATTGTAAAATTTCTTTAGCAAGATTAAGATCTAATGAATGATTAATTATTACTTCGCCTGTTTTATAATTTGTAATTCTGCCACCATTAAAATTAGAAAGTAGACCATCAAATTTTTTAAATTCCAAGATATCAGCAAAAGGATAAACACCAAAAGGATCACGACCTGATGCTATAACAACAATATGTCCTAATTGTTGAGCTTTGATTAAAGCATCATGAGTTTTTTTGCTGATTTTTCTATTAGAATTTAATAAAGTCCCATCAATATCAACTGCAATAATTTTTTTCATTTTTACTCCTTTTTCTTTTCTTTTTATATAATTATATTAGAGAAATATTTTTTTATCAAAAACAATAAGGTTTGAAATTTTAATTGTTATATTTTATAAAACTAACAAAAAATTTGGGTAATAAGTTAAAAAGGAGGGAGTATGACTAATAGTATTAGTGTTGATAGGAAAATGAAGTTTCAAAATTTTAAACGTTCTGAGCTTGCGGAAAGGCTTGGTAGACTTTCTAGAATTTGTAATGATTTGGATATTCCAATTTTAATTATTGTTGATGGATGGGAATCTTCTGGTCGTGGCTTTGTTATTAAGGACTTATGCCGAGAGTTTGCCGCTAAAAATTTTGACGTTGATGTTTTTGATAAGGATGAATCTTTTGATGATAAGTATCCTTTTATAAGGAAGTTTTGGATAGATGTACCTCAAAAGGGAAGGATTAAAATTTTTGATAGGTCTTTTTATTATAAAATTTTTGAAAAGAAAAATTTATCTGATAAAGAAATTAAAAAAAGGATTGATTCTATAAAATCTATAGAGAAGGCTCTTTTTGATGACCAAACTATTATTTTGAAATTTTTCTTGAATATTGATAAAAAGGAACAGAAAAAAAGAATTGAAAAATTAGAAGATTCTTTTAAGGAAGATTTTTATATAGATGGTTTGGATTTGGATGAGCAAAAAAGCTACAAGGATTATGAAAAACATTTCAAAAAGACCTTAGAGGCTACAGATTTTTCTTATTCAAGATGGGATATTGTTGATTCTAATGACAAAAAAGCTGCCAGCAAGGAAGTTTTGGGTCTTGCAATCGATAGGATTAGTCAAGGAATGGAAAGAGTTATTAGGCAAAGGGAAGAAAATGAAAATGTAGAGAGAGATTATATTTCTTCTTCTAACATTTTACAAAATATAGATCTTTCTAAAACTATTTCTGATGATGAATATGAGGAGAAAAAAGATAAGCTCCAGGATGAAGTTGCAAAAATTATGTACAAATATTATCAAAAGGGTATCAGTCAAGTTTTGGTTTTTGAGGGAGTTGATGCAGCGGGAAAAGACGGAGCTATTGAAAGATTAATCAAGGAAGTTGATCCAAGACTTTACAAGGTACACGGAATTTCTGCCCCATCAAATGAAGAATTATCTAGAAATTATTTGTGGAGATTTTTTACAAAACTTCCTGAAGATGGCTATGTAGGAATTTTTTCAAGATCTTGGTATGGAAGGGTTATGGTTGAAAGAGTTGAAGGCTTTGCCAAAACAAACGAATGGGACAGGGCTTACGGTGAAATGCTCGATATGGAAAAGCAAATTTATGACCACGGTTCTTTGATTTTGAAATTTTTTGTAACTATTGATAAGGACGAGCAATTAAAAAGATTTAAGGATAGGCAGAGAGAGCCTGATAAGCAATATAAAATTACAGATGAGGACTGGAGAAATAGGGACAAATGGGATGATTATATTGAGGCAATGAATGAAATGCTCGAAAGAACCAATACTGACTATAGTCCTTGGATAATTGTTGAAGGAAACTGTAAAAAATATGCAAGAATAAAGGTCATGGAAGAATATATAAAAGCTGCCAAAGACCACCTAAAAAAACTTGAAAATAAAAAATAATTTTTAAATGTAACATAGGTTACCGATTAATAGTTTTTTTTCCTGTATTATAGAATTGTAATATCAAAGAGAAGATATAAATAGAGTATATAAAAGAAAGGATTTTATTATGTTTTGTTTTCAATGTCAAGAAACAGCTGGCAACAAGGGCTGTACAAAAGTAGGCGTTTGTGGAAAAGATGAAAATACAGCAAATAGCCAAGATTTATTAATTTATGTGACAAAGGGACTTGCTGAAGTTTTAAATAAATTAGAAAAAGTTGATTCTAAATATTATGATTTAATTTCAAATAATATGTTTGTAACAATTACAAATGCAAATTTTGATGAAGAAGATATTTTAGACAAGGTAGAAGAAACTATAAAGGCAAAGGATGAATTAATCAAAGAAAATAATATTGAAAATTTATCAGATGCAGCAAAATATACAAGTGATGATAGGGATGAGCTAAAAAGAAAAGCTATCGAAGTCGGTGTATTAAATATTGTAAATGAAGACGAAAGATCTTTGGTAGAACTTGTAACTTATGGTCTAAAGGGAATGGCAGCTTATAACCATCACGCAAATGTTTTGGGATATAGAAATAATGAAGTTGATAAATTTATAGCCCAAACTTTGGAAAAAACTTTAAAAGATGATAAGGATATAAATGATTTAATTAATTTAACAATGGAAACTGGAAAACATGGTCTTATGGCAATGGAAACTTTGGATAAGGCAAATACAGAAAAATTTGGTAATCCAGAAATTACTGAAGTAGATTTTTCTGCAGGAGAAAATCCAGCAATTTTAATTTCAGGTCACGATTTAAATGATATGGAAATGTTGCTTGAACAAACAAAGGGTACTGGTGTAGATGTTTATACTCACTCAGAAATGTTACCTGCAAACTACTATCCAAAATTCAAAAAATATGAACACTTCCACGGAAATTATGGAAATTCTTGGTGGAGCCAAAATGAAGAATTTCAAAAATTCAACGGACCAATTTTAATGACAACAAACTGTATAGTTCCACTTAAAAAAGATAATGATTACCTTGATAGGTTATTTACAACAGGAAATGCAGGATACCCTGGTGCAAAACACATAGACCCAGATGAAAATGGCCATAAAGATTTCTCACAAATTATTGAGATGGCAAAATCTTGCAAGGCTCCAGAAAATCTTGAGAATACAAAAATTGTTGGAGGATTTGCCCACAATCAAGTTGAAGCTCTTGCTGGAGATGTGGTAAAAGAAATTAAGGCTGGAAATATTAAAAAATTTGTTGTAATGGCAGGATGTGACGGAAGACACAAGACAAGATCATATTACACAGAATTTGCAGAAAAATTACCAAAAGATTATGTGATTTTAACAGCAGGTTGTGCAAAATACAGATACAACAAATTAAATCTTGGAGACATAAATGGAATTCCAAGAGTATTAGATGCTGGTCAATGTAACGATTCATATTCTTTGGTAAAAACTGCTTTATTATTACAAGATGCCTTTGGTCTTGAATCAGTAAATGACTTACCACTAGAATTTAATATAGCTTGGTATGAACAAAAAGCTGTAATAGTTTTACTAGCTTTATTAAGTCTAGGAGTACAAAATATTCACCTAGGACCAACACTACCTGCTTTCTTATCTGAAACAGTAGTAGACTTCTTGGTAGAAAATTTCAATATTGCTCCAATTACAAATGTAGAAAAAGACTTAGAAGAATTTACAGCGTAAAAATAAAAAGAAAATAAATCTTATTAAAAGACCCACTAAATAGTGGGTCTTTTTTAAATTTTAATATTCCTTAATCATTTCTTTAACATCCTTATGCAAGTAAAAAAGTGTGATCACATTTGGAATAACCATCAAAGAATTAAATAAATCTGATAAATTCTAAACCAAATCAATTTCTCTTTTCTAATTACACTATTTAAACTATTAATCAAATTAGATATCATAATTTCTCCTTAACTTATTCTTTTCTATGACAAAAATCCTAGATTTAGTCTTGATTATATATTATTAAAATATATTTTGTTAAATAACTTTATTTAAATAATTCGATATAATGAGATAAAAGAAAAAAACAATATATTTGAATTTTTTATTTTAAAAATATTAATAAGGTATAATTTTATAGAGGTGGAAAATGAATTTAAGACAAATACCATTATTTAAAAACTTAACAGAAAAAGATTTGAAAATATTGGAAGAAAACATAAAAATAGAAGAAAAAACTTATGAAAAAGGATCATATATATTCAATCAAGGCGATATAAAAGGAGATTTATATTTTTTGATAGAAGGATCGATTCTTGTGGCAAAATTTGATTCAAATGGTAAAAGATCAATAATACAAACTTTTAATAATAAAGGAATATTTGGAGAAGTTTATGCCTATCTAAATGAACCTTTTGATTTTTCAGCCTTAGTTCAAAAAAAATCTAAGATATTGGTAATAAAAGAGTTTAGAAATTTGATTAATGAATTTATGCCAAAATCTTTTCTGATAAATTATATAAATTTAATAAGTAAAAAATGCCTTATTCTAAGTCAAAAAAATCAAATTACTAATCAATTTACTCTCAGACAAAAAATAGCAAATTTTTTATTAATAGAAGAAGAAAATAATAAGATAAAATTAAAACAAACAAGAGAAGAGCTAGCCGACTTCCTATCAACTACAAGACCTTCTTTGTCAAGAGAATTATCTAATATGGCAGATGAGAATATTATAAAAATTTCTGGCAAAGATATTTATATTTTAGATATAAATTTATTAAAAAATTTACTATAAAGTTTCAAATTAATTCGTATTTGTAAAAGTTATTACAATTTGATTAATAAAAAATAGTTAAATTATGTAATTTTTATATAAATAGTTGTATTTTTCAGTAAAATTTGATAAAATTTATTTACTAAGTTGTAACAATATCAAGGGGAGGATTACGTTTAACGTAGAATTTATTATGAAATCAAAAAATATGAAAAAAGTAGCCTTGGCTATGGCTATATCTACATCTGTTCTTGTTCAATCAAATGGAATCTCTTTAGCGGATTCTTTGAATACAACTACAAATGTTGAGAATTACAGTAATGAAAACAAATCGAATCCAAAAAATTACAAAGAAGCTAAAGAAAATTATGACGAAGCTAAAAAAGATTATGATCTTGCTAGTGAAAATTTGGATGAAAGTCAAAAAGCTTATGATAAAGTAAATGAGACAAACAAAAATTTAGAGTCAAAAAAAGAAGTAAGTGAAGGAAATTTACAAGAAACTAATAATAAGCTAGAGACTGCTGTAGAAGATAATACAAAAATTCAAGAAAAAAATGTAGAAGAAAAAAGTTCAAAGCTAAATAATCAAGAAAAAGAACTTGAAAATTCAGAAAAATCAGCTCAAAAATCAGAAGAAACTGTAAATGAAAAAACACAAGAAAAAGATACAGCTAAGAAAAATTTAGATGCTAAAAAAGAAAAAAATCCAGATGCTGAAGAAAAAATAAAAGCTGCAGAAAATAATTTAAGTGAAGCTGATAATAATAAAAACAAGGCTGAAAGTGATTACAAAGAAAAAACTAAAGCATTAGATGAAAAAAATAAAGAATTAGAAAATTTAAATAATTTTGAAAAAGATAACAAAAAATTAGAAGTAAAAGTCAAAGAAAATGATTCTAAAATAAGTGCATTAGAAAATGATAAAGCTAAAAAAGAAAATTCTTTGAATAAATTAAATTCTGAAAAAGAAAATCTAAAATCTCAATTAGATTCTAGACAAAAAGAATTAGAACAACTACAAAAACATGCTAAAAATTCTGTTACTGAAAAACAAAAAGCTGAGGCTCTTAAACAATGGAATGAGGGTTCTGTTGGATTTTTCAGACAAAACGGTTCTCAACAAGCTATAGATGTATTTAAAAAATTACCAGGTTATAGTAAAAATAAATGGAATTCAAATATATACTTACAAGCAAATAAAAATTATAATCAAGATGATTCTAGGAAGATTGAAAACATGCTAGACTCAATTGATGCTCTTAGAAAAGTAAATGCTAAAAGACAAAAAGATAAGGGTTATAATGGCAGAAATCTTAATGTATTAAGAATAAGCGATTATGATATGGCAGTAGCTCAAGCAAATGCCAACTATACAAGAGTAATCTTAAATAAATATGGTGTAGATTACAACAAAGTACATGCGAAAATTCATCCTCAAGAAGAAAATTTAACATGGGGATTTGGACCTGAAAACTCTATTGATTTCTGGTGGGATAGAGAAAAACCATATTTTGATAGAAATAAAAAGGGCGTTTATACAAACATAAGTGATGTAGAGAGTAAGGTTAAAAGAGAAAATTCTAATATGACAATATGGCATTATGCACAAATAGTTGACCTTGGATATACATTCAATCAAAATCCAACTGTAAGTGCTGGTTATGCTATGGGTCAAGGAGTTTCATCTTCAGTATTTAATAAGGTAAAAAATCAAAAAACTTACTCTATTGATGAATATGAAAAAAGACTTAAAAATTATATTGAAGATTTAAAAAGAAAAATCAATGCAGAAACAATTCAAGATAAAGATCTTTTACAAAAAATTCAAAATGTACAAAATACTATAAAAGATTTAGAAAATAAATTAAAGTCAAAACAAGCTGAAATATCTAGAGTTAAGTCAAATATAAATAATCTAAATAAAAAAATAGATCCATTATCAAAAGAAAATGCTAAAGACAAAGAAAAATTAAAAGAAAACAAAAAAAGACTTGATAATTTAGATAAAGAAAAAGAAGATTTGAAAAATCAAATTGAAGAAAAATCAAACGAAAAAGAAGCTTCCTTAGATAATCTAAATATAAGCAAGGCTAATTATAAAAAAGCTAAAGAAAATTTAGATATTACAAATAAACAATTTAAATCTTATAAGCAAGCGTTAGATAATTTTGAAAAAGCACAAAATGAACTATCTCAAGCTAAAAAAGAATTAAAAGAAAATAATCAAAAAATAGCCGAATTAGAAAATCAAATAGTTAATACAAAAGAACAGTTAGAAAAAGCAAAAGATTTGTATGAAAAATCAAAATCAGTGGATTTAAATGATCCTGAATCTTATAAAGAATTTGATTACATTAAAAACTTATTGGCTGATAAAGAAAAATATGAAAAAGAATTAGAAAATAGTGAAAAAGATTTAGAAGATGCAAAAGAAAAATCAAACTCAATATCTAAACAACTAGAAGATGTAAAAGCAAAATATGACCTAGCTTTAGAAAATTATAAAGATGCTAAAGAAAAATTAGATAAATTTAAAGAAAAAGAATCTAATTATATAACACTAAAAACACCTAAAAAACAAGGATTAAATTTCTTATACTGGAGATATGGAAATAAAATTTACTATCCAGGAGATAAAATAAAACTAGATGGAAAAACTAAGCTAGAAGCAGTATGGGAAAAAGCGAGTCAAGGAAGATTGGCTAAAAAAGTTAATAAAGTTTCTAATGAAAATCCAAACACAAGTGTCGAATCTTCA
This sequence comes from Anaerococcus senegalensis JC48, assembly GCF_000321005.1. Lineage (GTDB taxonomy): Bacteria > Bacillota > Clostridia > Tissierellales > Peptoniphilaceae > Anaerococcus > Anaerococcus senegalensis. Next base: position 72,122 of record NZ_HE578908.1, on the reverse strand, counting down.
TTAGCACCAATGTTAATTGGTTTAATGAGTACATTTGCTACAGCTATATTAAAGAAGAAAGAAAAATAAAATTATATATTAAAATAAGAGAATGTCAGAATTAGACTTAAATTTAATTCTGACATTTTTAATTTTATAATTAAATAAAAATTTAAGTAGATAATTAGAAATAAAAACAATGAGAAAAATTTTAAGAAATATTTGAAAAAATAAATTAAGAGTATATAATATAAAAAGTTGATACAAAAATCTAAAAGAAATTATCTAAAAATTAATAAAAAATTACTAAATTTACTTGATTTTTCTTATGATTTGTTGTATCATATTTAAGTGCTATGAAGTGGGAGGTTGCTTTCACACTTAAGCCAGATGTGGAAGGTAATTTCCACCAAGCAAGCTAGAGAATAATCTCTAGTGCTTTCCAAATATAATTAAACGCCCGGTAGGGTGGCGCATCAAAAGGAGGAAAAATGGCTAATCAAAAGATAAGAATTAGACTAAGAGCATACGATCATGAAATAATTGATAGCTCTGCAGAAAAAATTGTTGAAGCGGTAAAAAGATCAGGAGCAAAAGTAAGTGGACCAATTCCATTACCAACAGAAAAAGAAGTTATAACAATACTTCGTGCGGTTCACAAATACAAAGACTCAAGAGAACAGTTTGAACAAAGAACACACAAAAGATTAATCGACATCATTGGACCAAATGCTAAAACTTTAGATTCATTAAAGAAACTAAATTTACCAGCTGGTGTTGATATAGAAATAAAACTGTAATTAGAATGATTGAAGATTTTCCAAATAATTTTGGATCAATCCGCTGTAATTAAGGAGGTACTCAAATGAAGAGTATATTTACAACAAAAGTAGGCATGACTCAAGTCATTGATGAAGATGGTGTTGTTACACCTGTAACTGTACTTAAAGCTGATGAGAATGTAATAGTTCAAGTTAAATCAGAAGAAGTTGATGGTTACAATTCAATCCAAGTTGGATATTATGACAAAAAAGAAAAGAATGTTAAAAAACCTATTAAAGGACACTTTGACAAAGCTAATGCATCTTATAAAAGATATTTAAAAGAAGTTAGACTATCAGAAAAATCTGAATTAAATCCTGGAGATACACTTAGTGTTGACCAATTTGAAGAAGGCGAATTAGTAGACATAGTAGCAACTTCAAAAGGTAAGGGAACACAAGGTGCTATTAAAAGATGGAACTACGGAAGAGGACCAGCAAGCCACGGTTCTAAATCACACAGAGTAGCAGGTGCAAGAGCAGCAGGTTCTGATCCAGCTAGAGTGTTCAAAGGTAGAAAAGGCTCTGGAAAAATGGGTAATGAACGTGTAACAGTTCAAAACTTAAAAGTTGTTAAAGTTAACACAGAAGACAGCTACATCCTAGTTAAAGGCGCAGTTCCAGGACCAAAAGGTGGACTTGTTCAAGTAAAACAAGCAACAAAGAGCCTATAATAAGGAGGAATAAATGCCTAAAGTAGAAGTTTTAAATATTAAGGGAGAAAATGTTGGAGAAATTGAGTTAAATGAAACTCTTTTTGCAGCAGATATTGCTGAAACAGCTGTTTATGATGCAGTAAAAAGCCAACTAGCTAATAAAAGACAAGGCACACAATCCGCTAAGACTCGTGCAGAAGTAAGAGGTGGTGGAAGAAAGCCATTTAGACAAAAAGGAACTGGTAGAGCAAGACAAGGATCTATAAGAGCACCTCACTATACAGGTGGTGGTATTGTATTTGCACCAAAGCCAAGAGATTATAGCTATAAGATTCCTAAAAAAATGAGAAGAAAAGCTCTTTACTCAGTTTTGACTTCAAAAGTTAACGATAATGAATTGGTTGTTCTTGATGAATTAAAACTTGATTCATACAAAACTAAAGAAGCAAATGAGATATTAAAAAATATTAATGCAGACAATAAAGCATATGTAGTAATTGCTGAAAATGATGATAAAGTTTATAGATCATTTAGAAATATTGAAGGCTGTAATGTAGAAAAAGCTAACTTAATCAATGTATATGATCTTTTAAGACATGACAAACTTGTCGTAACAAAAGATGCAATTGCAAAACTTGAGGAGGTATTTATATAATGAAATCACCTTACGAAATAGTAAAAAGACCAATAATTACTGAAAAAAGTATGGAATTAATTGAAGATAATAAATACACTTTTGAAGTAGACAAAAATGCTAACAAAGCAGAAATCAAAAAAGCAATCGAAACTATCTTTGAAGGAGTAAAGGTAAAAAAAGTTAGAACTTTAAACTTTACTGGTAAAAAAGTTAGAACTAGATACGGTTATGGTAAAAAAGCTGATTGGAAAAAAGCTTACGTTACATTAACTGAAGATTCTGAAGCAATTGAATACTTCGACGGAATGTAGGGAGGATTTAAATGCCTATAAGAAAATTAAAACCAACATCAAACGGACACAGAAATATGTCTGTTATGACATATAGTGAAATTACAAAAAAAGCACCAGAAAAATCTTTATTAACTGATTTAAGAAAATCAGGTGGTAGAAATAACACTGGTAGAATTACAGTTCGCCATAGAGGTGGTGGAGCAAAAAGAAAATATAGAATCATTGATTTCAAAAGAAACAAAGATAATATACCAGCAAGAGTAAAAGCTATTGAATATGATCCAAATAGATCTGCAAATATTGCCCTTTTAGCTTATGCTGATGGAGAAAAAAGATATATACTTGCTCCAAGAAATCTTAAAGTTGGAGATGTAGTTGAAAGTGGTAAAGAAGCTGATATCAAACCAGGTAATGCACTTGAATTAAAAGATATTCCAGTTGGTACACAAATTCACAATATCGAACTTAAAGCAGGAAGAGGAGCAATTCTTGTAAGAAGTGCAGGAGTTTCTGCTCAACTTATGGCTAAAGAAGGAAGATTTGCAACAGTAAAATTACCAAGTGGTGAAACAAGATTAATCCATAATGATTGTAAAGCTACAATTGGTACGGTTGGAAATATTGAACATGAATTAGTAAGAGTTGGTAAAGCTGGTAAAACAAGATATATGGGTCAAAGACCACATGTAAGAGGATCAGCAATGAACCCAGTAGACCATCCACACGGTGGTGGTGAAGGAAGAACACCAGTAGGTAGACCAGCACCATCAACACCATGGGGTAAACCAGCACTTGGTCTTAAAACAAGAAAGAAGAAAAATAAATCTTCTAAATACATTGTAAGAAGAAGAAACGAAAAATAGGGGGATTTAATGGCTAGATCACTAAAAAAAGGACCTTTTGTCGATGAACATTTAATGAAAAAAATTGAAGCGTTAAATGAAAAAAATGACAAAAAGGTAGTTAAAACTTGGTCAAGACGTTCTACAATATTTCCTGAATTTGTAGAACATACTATAGCAGTTCACGATGGTAGAAAACATGTTCCAATATATATAACAGAAGATATGGTTGGACATAAACTTGGAGAGTTCGTTCCAACAAGAACTTTCAAAGGCCATGCTAAAAAAGCGACTGAATTAAAATCAAAATTAAGATAGGAGAGTATAAATGGAAGTTAAAGCAACAGCTAAATATGTAAGAATATCTCCTCTTAAAGTTAATTATATATGTAGAGAAATTAGAGGTAAACAAGTAGATGAAGCACTTAATATTTTAAGATTTACAAATAAAAAAGGTGCTAGACTACTTTCAGACGTACTTAAAAGTGCAATAGCAAATGCAGAAAACAATAATGGATTATCTAGAGAAAATCTTATTGTTAAAAAAGCCTTCGCAAACGACGCTCCAACTATGAAAAGATGGAGACCTAAGGCTAAGGGTGCTGCTTATCCAATCCTTAAGAGATCATCTCACATAGGTGTAGTTCTTACAGAAGACGAAGTAGAGGAGGCATAATAATGGGTCAAAAAGTAAATCCTAAAGGCTTTAGAGTTGGCGTAATTAAAGAATGGGACTCTAAATGGTATGCAAATAAAAAAGACTTTTCTGAACTTTTAGTAGAAGATCATAAGATAAGAGAATTAGTTAAAAAAGAAGTTTACGATGCAGGAATTTCTGATATAGAAATCGAAAGAGCAGTAAATAACATTAAAGTTTCAGTTTATACTGGAAAACCAGGAATGGTAATAGGTAAAGGCGGAGCAGGAGTAGAAGAATTAAAGAAAAAAGTTGAAAAAATCGCTCCTGGCAAAAGAGTAATAATTAACGTTGAAGAAATCAAAAATCAAGACGTTGATGCTCAATTAGTAGCTGAAAATATTGCAGCACAACTTGAAAATCGTATCACATTTAGACGTGCTATGAAACAAGCAGTTCAAAGAACAATGAGAGCTGGAGCTGTAGGAATCAAAACTCAAGTATCTGGTAGACTTGGTGGTGCTGATATGGCAAGAAGCGAAGGATACAATGAAGGTAAAGTTCCACTTCAAACACTAAGAGCTGATGTTGATTATGGTTTTGCAGAAGCTGATACCCAATACGGTAAAATCGGATGTAAAGTTTGGATAAACAGAGGAGAAGTTCTTCCTGGAGAAAAAGCAAAAAGAATTCCAGACATTAAACAACCAAGACAAAACAGAAGAAACAAGAAAAGACGTCCAAATAGAAGAAACAACGATAGATAATATTATTATCTCAAGGAGGAAACAAGATTATGTTAATGCCTAAAAGAGTAAAATATCGTAGACAACATAGAGGAAGAATGAAAGGTAAAGCCCAAAAAGGTAATACACTTGCTTATGGTGAATACGGATTACAAGCACTAGGTAGCACATGGTTAACAGCTAACCAAATCGAGGCTGCAAGACGTGCTATGACAAGATATATAAAAAGAGGCGGAAATATTTGGATTAAAGTATTTCCAGATAAACCGGTATCAAAGAAGCCAGCAGAAGTAAGAATGGGATCTGGTAAAGGTGCTCCAGAATATTGGGTAGCAGTAATTAAACCAGGTAGAGTTTTGTTTGAAATGAGTGGTGTTAGTGAAGAAGTAGCAAGAGAAGCTATGAGACTTGCGGCACAAAAACTTCCAATCAAAACAAAATTTGTTAAAAGACTTGAAGTCAAAGAAGTGGAGGAAGCTTAATGAAAGCAGTAGAAATCAGAAAATTAAGTGAAAGCGAATTAAATAAAAAACTTTTCGATTTACAATCTGAATTATTTAATCTTCGTTTCCAATTGGCTACAGGTCAACTTGAAAACCCAGCTGCTATTGGAAATGTTAAACAAGATATAGCTAGAGTAAAAACAATCCAAACAGAGAGAAAGCTCAATATAAATAAGGAGGCTTAACTTGATGGAAAGAAATAGTAGAAGATCCGTTCAAGGAATAGTTGTATCAGATAAAATGGATAAAACAATTACTGTAAAAGTAGAAACTAAAATCCAACACCCTGTATACAAAAAAAGATTAAATGTAAGTAAGAAATATAAAGCTCACGATGAGAACAATGAAGCGAGAGTTGGCGATACAGTAACAATAATGGAAACTAGACCATTATCTAAGACAAAAAGATGGAGACTAGTTAAAATTAACGAGACTGCAGTTCGTGCTTAATTAGGTAAAGGAGATTATTATGATACAACAAGAATCTCGTATGAGAGTAGCAGATAACTCCGGAGCAAGAGAACTTTCAGTTATCAAAGTTCTTGGAGGAGCCGGAAGAAGATACGCAAACATTGGCGATGTAGTTACTTGTTCAGTTAAAAGTGCAACACCCGGTGGAGCGGTAAAAAAAGGTGAGGTTGTTAAAGCTGTTATAGTTAGAACTTCAAGAGGAGTTAAAAGAAGCGATGGATCATATATTAAATTTGATGATAACGCAGCTGTAATTGTTAAAGATGACAAATCACCTGTAGGAACTCGTATATTCGGGCCAGTAACAAGAGAACTTCGTCATGAAGGATTCATGAGAATTATCTCACTTGCACCGGAAGTATTATAGGAGGATTAAATGCATATTAAAAAAGGCGATAAAGTCCAAGTAATATCAGGTGAATATAAAGGACATGTAGGAGAAGTTATTAAAGCATTTCCTAAAGAAAATAGAGTGATAGTTGAAGGTGCAAACATTCAAACTAAACACCAAAAAGCAAGACAAATGGGTGAAGAAAGTGGAAGATTTGAAAGAGAAGGAAAAATCTCAGCATCAAAAGTTCTACTATACTCAGAAAGCTTAAAAAAAGGTGTAAGAACATCAACTGAAATAATCGATGGAAAAAAAGTAAGAGTTTGCAAAAAAACTGATGAAAAATTCGATTAGATCCAAAAGGAGTAATTATGACAAGTAGATTAAAAGAAAAATATAAATCAGAAGTTGTTAAAGGACTTGTGGATCAATTCGGTTATGAAAACTTAATGCAAGTACCAAAACTTGAAAAAATTGTTATAAATATCGGACTTGGTGAAGCAAAAGATAACAAAAACATTTTAAACAAGGCAAAAGATGAACTTGCACTTATTACAGGTCAACAACCAATTGAATTAAAAGCTAAAAAATCTGTATCAAACTTCAAACTAAGAGAAGGTCAACCAATCGGTACAAAAGTAACTCTTAGAGGAGAAAAAATGTATGATTTCATGGATAAATTAATTTCAATCTCTCTACCAAGAGTTAGAGACTTTAGAGGAATTAACCCAAATTCATTCGATGGAAGAGGAAATTATTCATTAGGAATCAAAGAACAATTAATATTCCCAGAAATCAACTATGACGATGTAGATTTCTTACATGGTATGGATATTACATTTGTAACAACAGCAGAAACTGATGAAGAAGCTAAAGCATTCTTAACATTAATGGGAATGCCTTACAGAAAATAAAGGAGCAAAAAATGGCAAGAAAGTCAATGATTGCGAAACAAAAAAGAAAGCCAAAATACAGTACAAGAGCATATTCAAGATGCAAGATTTGTGGAAGACCACATTCTGTATTAAGAAAATACGGTATTTGCCGTGTATGCTTTAGAGAGCTCGCAAACAAAGGTGAAATTCCTGGAGTAAGAAAAGCAAGCTGGTAAGTTAGGAGGAAAATAATTATGATGACAGATCCAATTGCGGATATGCTAACAAGAATAAGAAATGGTAACAAAGCTAATCATACATCTGTAAGCTTACCATCTTCTAATGAGAAACGTGCTATTGCTCAAATTCTTTTAGACGAAGGTTACATCAAAGGATTTGATGTAGAAGAAGACAATAAGCAAGGTATTCTTACAATAGACTTGAAATACGCAGAAGAAGGCGAAAAAGTTATTACAGGACTTAGAAGAATTTCTAAACCAGGATTAAGAGTTTATGTAAAAGCTAATGAAGTACCAAAAGTACTTGATGGACTTGGAATTGCAATAATCTCAACATCAAAAGGACTATTAACAGATAAAGCTGCAAGAGATTTAAATGTCGGCGGCGAAGTTATGTGTTATGTATGGTAAGGAGGAATAAATGTCAAGAATAGGTAAAAAACCAATTGAAATCCCTTCTGGAGTAACTATTGATGTTAAAGACAATTTGGTTACAGTAAAAGGACCAAAAGGTGAAGATTCTCAATTAGTATCAAAAAACTTGAAGCTTGAACAAGCTGATAATGAGTTAAATGTTATTGCTTCTGAAAATCCTACAAAAATAGAAAATCAAGAACATGGTCTTTATAGATCATTAATTGCTAATATGATTTTAGGAGTAACAGAAGGATATCAAAAAACTCTTCAAATTGAAGGTACAGGATATAGAGCACAAAAACAAGGTAAAACTCTAGTAATGAATCTAGGATTTTCACACCAAGTTAAAATGGACGATCCTGAAGGTATTGAAGTAGAAGTTCCAAATGACAGAACAATTGTTGTAAAAGGAACAAATAAACAACTTGTTGGACAATATGCAGCTAACATTAGAAATTGGAGAAAACCTGAACCATATAAAGGTAAAGGAATCCGTTATGAAAATGAGCATATTAGAAGAAAAGTTGGTAAGACAGGTAAGTAGGGGGCAATAATGGCTAAAAAAACTAAAGAGCAAAAATTAAAAACTCGTAAATATAGAGTTAGAAATAAAGTCAGTGGAACTGCTCAAAAACCAAGACTTAGTGTCTACAAATCAAATACTAATATATATGCACAATTAATAGATGATGATGCACAAGTAACACTTGCAAGTGCAAACACATTACAAAAAGATGTAAACGAAGGTTTAGAAAATTGTGCAAATATAGAAGCTGCCACAAAAGTTGGTGAAATGATAGCAAAAGTTGCACTTGATAAAGGAATCGAAGAGGTTGTTTTTGATAGAAACGGATATCTTTATCACGGAAAAGTAAAAGCCCTAGCTGAAGCAGCAAGAGAAAATGGTCTTAAGTTTTAACGAGGGAGGATTTAGATGTATTTATTAAAACAAGATGTAGACAAACTAAACCTCGAAGATAGAGTAGTTAGTATAAATAGAGTTGCGAAAACTGTAAAAGGTGGACGTAACATGAGATTTGCTGCCTTAGTGGTAGTAGGAGATCAAAACGGACATGTTGGTGTTGGAACTGGTAAAGCAACAGAAGTTCCAGAAGCTATAAGAAAAGCAACAGAAGATGGAAAAAAACATATGATTACTGTTCCTATAGTTAACACTACAGTTCCTCATAGAACATTAGCAAACAAAGGTGCAGGATCTGTACTATTGATGCCAGCTAAAGAAGGTACTGGAATCATCGCAGGTGGTCCAGTTCGTGCTATATGTGAACTTGCAGGATATAAGGATATAAGAGCTAAAAACTTAGGCTCATCAAATCCAAAAAATATCATTAATGCTTGCTTAAAAGCTTTCTCTTCTATGAAAACTGTAGAAGAAGTTGCAAGATTACGTGGTAAATCAATAGAAGAATTCGATTATTAAGGAGTAATTCTATGGCAAAAGTTGAAATTAAATTAAAAAAATCCTTCATAGGCAGAAAAGATGATCAAATCGCTACTGCAAAAGCACTAGGTCTTAAAAAGATTGGTCAAACAGTAGTAAGAGAAGATAATTCTGCACTAAGAGGAATGATCAATAAAATTCCATTTATGTTGGAAGTTAAAGAATTAAGCTAGGAGGTGTAAAATGAAACTTCACGATTTAAAACCTAACCAAAAGCTAAAAACAAAAAATAGAAAAGGTAGAGGTCCAGGAAGTGGAAACGGAACTAGAGCAGGTCGTGGTCAAGACGGACAAAACTCAAGAAGTGGTGGAGGAGTTAGACCAGGATTTGAAGGTGGTCAAATGCCATTATTTAGACGTCTTCCAAAAAGAGGATTCAAAAATATCAACACAAAAGAATATGAAACAATTAATGTTTGTGATTTAGATATATTTGAAGACGGTACAGAAGTTACACCTGAACTACTATTTGAAAATAAAATTTTAAATAAAAATAAAGCAAAAGCTGGAATCAAAATTCTTGGTGACGGCGAAATAACAAAGAAATTAACAGTAAAAGCTCATAAATTTACAAAATCTGCAGAAGAGAAAATCACAGCCCAAGGGGGAAAGGCTGAGGTGATCTAATGTTAGATACGCTAAAGAGAGCATGGGGTGAAGAAGAAATAAGAAAAAAATTCTACTTCACTCTTGTGATGTTATTAATCTATAGATTAGGAAATAACATCCCAATTCCATTTATAGACGCACAAAAGTTAGCTGAGGCATATAAAGGAATGGAAGGAACACTAGTTGATTACTTAAATATGTTAACAGGTGGTGGACTTTCTACTTTATCAATATTTGCTCTTGGAGTACAACCTTACATTACAGCATCAATCGTAATGCAATTACTTACAGTTGTAATACCAAGATTTGAAGAGCTAACAAAAGAAGGCGAAGCAGGAAGGAAAACTATACAAAAATATACAAGATATATGACAATATTTCTTGCTATATTTCAAGCTATAGCTATAACAAACGGATTATATGGAGCAGCTTTATCATCTGCTACATCATTCCAAAAAATAGTTATGAATGTAGTACTTATTGGTGGAACAATGCTTGTTACATGGATGGGTGAAACCATAACTGAAAAAGGAATTGGAAATGGTGTATCTATTATAATCTTCATGGGTATAATCGCAAACGTACCTAAAACCCTTAAAACATGGAAGACTGGACTTCACTACGATACAATTTCATGGCTTTCAATCTTAATCATGGCACTTGTGATAATTTTTATAGTAGTATTTACTGTAAAGATTACAGAAGGTGAAAGAAAAATACCAGTCCAATATGCAAAAAGAGTAGTTGGAAGAAAAATGTATGGTGGACAATCAACTCACATTCCTGTAAAAGTAAATATGAGTGGTGTAATGCCAATAATATTTGCTTCAGCAGTACTAGCTATCCCATCAACAATTTCATTATTTATGGGAAATGCAAATGGAGGATTGAATCAATTCTTTAGCAAATCAACATTTGGATTTGTAATTTATCTTGTTGTTCAAGCAGTACTAATTTTGGTATTTGCTTACTTCTACAACATGATACAATTTAATACAGTTGAATATGCTAAGCAACTACAACAAAATGGTGGTTTTGTTCCAGGAATAAGACCAGGAAAACCTACTAGTGATTACCTAGCAAAAGTTGGAAACAAAATCACATTTATTGGTGCTATTTCGTTAGCATTACTTACAATAGTACCAGCACTATCATCAAGATTTTTAGGACTAAACTTGTCATTTGGAGGAAGTTCAGTAATAATTGTTGTTGGTGTAATACTTGAAACAGTGAAACAAATAGAAGCTATGCTTACTATGAAAAACTACAAAGGATTTTTAAACAGGTAATATTATGAATATCATATTGTTAGGACCTCCGGGAGCCGGAAAAGGAACACAAGCAGAAAGATTAATTAAAGAATTGGATACAGTTCAAATTTCAACAGGTGACATATTTAGAACAAATATGAAAAATAACACACCTTTGGGAGCTAAAGCTAAAGAATATATTAATAAAGGTCAATTAGTTCCAGATGAGTTAACAATAGATTTAGTTTGGGACGCTTTAGATAAGGTAGAAGATGGAAAGACAGTTCTATTAGACGGATTCCCAAGAAATATTACTCAAGCCGAAGCACTTGATGAAGGAATGCAAAAAAGAGATAATAAGATTGATAAGGTAATAAATATCAACGTACCTGAAGATGTAATTATTGAAAGAATATCTGGAAGAAGAGTAAATGTGTCAACTGGAAAAGTTTATCATATAAAATTCAACCCTCCAAAAGTTGAAGGAATTGATGATGAAACTGGCGAAAAATTAATTCAAAGAGAAGATGACACAGAAGCAGCAGTTAAAGAAAGACTTGATGTTTACAACAAACACACATCAGTTTTGATTGATTACTACAACAAAAAAGGTATATTAGTTACTATTGACGGTGCAAAAACTCCTGATGAAGTTTTTGATCAAATCAAAAAAAGTTTAGGTAGATAAGTATAAAATATTAACAAATATGCTAAATTTTTCAATGAATTACAAAATCGAAAACGAGATAAAGATAGAGTCTTTCATTATTAAAGATATCTTGATTATGTCTTGTTGTAAAAAAGAATCAATCAGACATTAATAGATCAAAATAAAAAAGAAAAGGAGAGATTTTATCGATGTCAAAAAAAGATGCTATAGAAGTAACAGGAGTAGTTAAAGAAGCTCTACCAAATGCAATATTTAAAGTAGAACTAGAAAATGGACATGAAATACAAGCACATATTTCAGGTAAACTAAGAATGAACTACATTAGAATATTACCAGGAGATACAGTAACAGTTGAATTATCTCCATACGATCTTACTCAAGGAAGAATTACTTGGAGACGTAAATAGTCACGGCAGTGTTAAAGATTTTGAAAAAATCTTTAATTTTCGAGGCGAATAAGATGAGCCCGAAAAACTAAGTGAGCAAAGCTAGAGAAAGCTTTTAGTTGACTATTTGATAAACAAGTTTTAGATAAAGAAAGAGAGAACGATAATGAAAGTTAGAGCATCAGTAAAAAAAATGTGTGATAAATGCAAAATTATCAAAAGAAACGGAAAAGTTATGGTAATTTGCGAAAATCCAAAACATAAACAAAGACAAGGTTAAGGAGGTATTAGATGCCAAGAATAGCTGGTATAGACTTACCTAGAGAAAAAAGAGCAGAAATAGGATTAACTTATATTTATGGTATAGGAAAATCTTCAGCACAAGAAATATTAGAAAAAGCAGGAATTAATCCTGATACAAAAATGAAAGACCTTACAGAAGGTGAACTAGGAAAAATTCGTGAGATACTTGATGATTACACAATCGAAGGTGACTTAAGACGTGAAGTATCAATGAATATCAGAAACCTTAGAGAAATTAATTGTTACAGAGGAATTAGACATAAAAAAGGTCTACCTGTAAGAGGTCAAAATACAAAAAATAACGCAAGAACTAGAAAAGGAAGACATTAGGAGGAGATATGGCAGCAAAGACTAGAAAATCTTCTGCTAAAAGAGGTAGAAGAAGAGTTAAAAAGAATGTCGAAAGAGGACAAGCTCATATCAATTCAACATTCAATAATACAATGGTAACTTTGACAGATGCACAAGGTAATGCCTTATCATGGGCTAGTGCTGGACAATTAGGTTTTAGAGGATCAAGAAAATCTACTCCTTTTGCAGCACAAGAAGCAGCATTAGAAGCAGCTAAAAAAGCTATGGTATATGGTTTAAAAAGTGTAGAAGTATTTGTTAAAGGACCAGGCTCAGGAAGAGAATCTGCAATCAGAAGTTTACAAGCAGCAGGTCTTGAAGTAACAATGATAAAAGACGTAACACCAATTCCTCACAATGGTTGTAGACCACCTAAGAGAAGAAGAGTTTAATAAGGAGTGACTATGGCAGTAAGCAGAGATCCAATTTTTAAAAGATGTAGAAGCTTAGGAATAAGCCCAGCATATTTAGGATATTCAGGAGAATCTAAAAGATCAAACTCTAATCAAAGAAGAAAACTCAGTGAATATGGTATGCAACAAAGGGAAAAACAAAAAGCTAAATTCATCTACGGAGTAAGTGAAAAACAATTTAGAAGTTATTATGAAAAAGCTTCAAAAATGAAGGGACAAACAGGTGAAAACCTAATAATCCTTTGTGAAAGAAGACTTGACAATATAGCATTTAGATCAGGACTTGCTAGAACTAGAAGAGAAGCAAGACAAGTTGTAACACACGGACATTTATTATTAAATGGTAAAAGTGTTGACATCCCATCAATTCTTGTAAAAGAAGGAGATGTTATCGAAGTTAAAGAAAAATCTAGATCAAGCCAATTATTTAAGGCTATCAAAGAAACAAATCAATCATTCGGTATAGTTTCATGGTTAGATTCAGATTTAGAAAACTTAAAGGTAAAAGTTACAAACTTCCCAACAAGAGAAGATATTGATATACCTGTAGAAGAACGTATGATTGTTGAGTTCTATTCTAAATAGAATTAGTTAAATTGTTAGAACTAAGGAGATACAATGATAGAAAAATTAGATACAAAAATTGAAATTTTAGATATAGACGAAGAAACTAATTACGGAAAGTTTGTCCTATATCCACTCGAAAGAGGCTATGGTACAACCATAGGAAACAGTATGAGAAGGATGCTTTTATCATCCTTACCTGGTTCTAGCGTCTCAAAGATTCTTATAGACGGGGTACTACACGAATTTTCTACAATTCCTGGAGTTGTGGAAGATGTACCTGAATTAATATTAAATATCAAAGGTATTGATATAAAAAAACATACTAAAGAAGATCTAACTCTATTTTTAGATATAGAAGGTCCAAAAATTGTTACAGCAAAAGATATAAAAACAGATGCCCAAGTTGAAGTAGCAAATCCTGATCATTATCTTGCAACAGTTAATGATAAAGGAAGATTATTCATAGCACTTGATGTTACTGACGGTAAGGGATATAGAGTTGCTGAACAAAATAAAAAGGATACAGATCCTATAGGAGCAATTGCAATAGACTCATCATTTACACCAGTTAAAAGTGTAAACTTTACAGTAGAAAATACTAGAGTTGGTGAATCTACAGATTATGATAAATTAATCCTTGAAGTTTGGACTGATGGAACAATCACTCCGCAAGAAGCCTTATCTGAAGGAGCTTCAATTTTGATGGAAGATATTAGATTTTTCAAAGATCTTCCTGGTCAACAATTCCCACCAGAAGTTGAGGAAGAAGAAGTTGAAGAAATTGAAGATGACGATGATAATCAAGTAGAATTATCTAAAACTATTGAAGAATTAGATCTATCATTAAGATCATTCAATTGTCTAAAAAGAGCAGGATATAATACTGTTGGTGAGATAATAGAAAAAAGTGAATCTGAACTAAAAGATATTAAAAACTTCGGTAAAAAATCTTTAGATGAAGTTATAGATAAAATCCATAGTTTAGGACTTAACTTAAGAGAAGAATAGGAGGATATGATGGCTAATAAAAGAAAGCTTGGTAGAAGAACTGATCATAGAAATGCCTTACTTAGAAATCAAGTAACTTCTTTGTTAGACAATGGTAGAATTACTACTACCCTAACAAGAGCAAAAGAAACTCAAAAAATGGCTGATCGTATGATTACATTAGGAAAGAAAAATACTCTTCATACAAGAAGACAAGCAGCTCAATATATATATAAACCATCTACAGTTCAAAAATTATTTGGTGAAATAGCACCAAATTATGAAGATAGAAATGGTGGATATACTAGAGTATTAAAACTTGGACCAAGAAAAGGCGATGGTTCTGAAAGAGCAATTATAGAATTAGTATAATTAACTTACTCTATAGCATCTTATGAAAATAAGGTGCTTTTTTTTATGCTTATTTTTATATTTTAATAAATGAAATTATTTTTATAAATTTTAGATTAATTTTTTATTATGATAAAAATTGAAAATATGGCTCATAAATGTTAACATTATAAGAGAATAAATGTTAAAAAGAGGTTCATATGGGTAAGGAAAAAATAGAAAAATTTAGAGATGATAATTTCTATGTGTTAAACTCAATGGATGATTGGGTTAGAATACTCGATAAATATGGCAGAATTGTCTTTATAAATGAAAAAATGAAAAGAGATATTCACCTTGATAGATCACTCATTGAGCAAAATATTGATGCTGATAAACTTAGCGAAAAATCGGATATTTTTAAAAGTACTACAATTGAAGAAGAAAGACTTATTAATGGAAAATATTATTCTATTAAATCTTCACCACTTTATAATAATAATGAATTTGTAGGTATAATAGAAGTTTATAGGGACATTACTAGTGAGTCTAAGATGAAGGTTGATCTTTTTAATGCGAATAGAAAGATGCTTGAAGATATTAGGTTTGTTAGAAAAATTCAAACAAATATTTTGCCTAAAAATAAGAGATATGGAGATATAAAACTTGAAGGTAGGTATATACCTTCTAATGATGTTTCTGGTGATTTGTTTGATATTATAAAAGTAGATGATGATAAATACGCCTTTTATATAGCAGATGTTATGGGACATGGTGTTAAATCTTCTATTATGACTATGTTTGTAAAATTATCAATTCAAGCTATTTTTGAAAGACATATTGACTATTCTCCAGGCCAAGTCCTAAAGAAATTAAGAGAAGGATTTGTAAAACTTGATATGAACTCATCCCAATATTTTACAGTATGGATTGGAATTTTTGACTGCAAAAATAATACCCTTACCTTTTCAAATGCAGGTCACAATTGCCCACCTCTTCACTTAATACATAATAAAAATTATGTGGAGAAACTTGTAGTTTCTGGAAGAATGATTTCAAATATAATAGAGCAAAATATTTATCAAGAAGTAACTATAAACCTAAATCCAAAAGATAGAGTTTTATTTTATACAGATGGAGTTACTGAAAGTAAGGATATTGATAAAAATGAATATTCTGTTGAAAGATTGATGAAAATTTTGAAAAAAAATAAGAAACTAGATTTTATTTTAAGTGATTTAGAAAATTTCACTTGGGGAGAACAAGATGATGATATTAGTCTTGCCTTAATTGATTATAAAGGAGAATTAAATGAAAATTAATCGATATATTGATCACACTTTATTAAAAGCTGATGCCACAAAAGATCAAGTTAAAAAAATTGTTGAAGAGGCTAAGGAATACGAATTTAAGTCTGTATGTGTAAATTCTTCTTATGTTTCTTTTATTAGAAATATGGATAAGGATATAAGGATCACATCAGTAATTGGCTTTCCTTTGGGAGCTATGACTACAAAGTCTAAGGTTTTTGAAGCAGAAGATGCTATAAAAAACGGTGCTGATGAAATTGATATGGTAATTAACGTTGGAAGACTTAAGGATAAGGACTATGATTATATCCTTAATGATATAAAAGAAGTTAAAAAGGCTTGTGGGGATAAAATATTAAAAGTTATTATTGAAACTTGCCTTCTTGATAATGAGGACAAAATTAAAGTATGTGAGATTTCCAAAGAAGCTGGAGCTGATTTTGTAAAAACTTCTACAGGATTTTCTACAGCTGGAGCAAAAAAAGAAGATGTGGCTCTTATGAGAAAAACTGTTGGACAAGAAATGGGAGTTAAGGCAAGTGGAGGAATCCATACTTATGATGAGGCAATGGAAATGATTGAGGCTGGAGCAAGTCGACTTGGTTGTTCAGCATCTATTGATATAGTAAAGGGAGAAAAATAAATGAGTGACGTTATGATGCAAGCCTTCGAGTGGGACAGTCCCGCTGACGGAGGCTATTATAAATTTTTAAAAGAAAATGCAAAAAATATAAAAGATGCAGGAATAGATGCTCTCTGGCTTCCACCAATGTGTAAGGGTGGAGGAGACCAAGATGTTGGATATGGAATTTATGACTTGTGGGATTTGGGAGAATTTGACCAAAAGGGCACAGTCAGGACTAAATATGGAACAAAAGAAGAACTTCTTGAAGCCATTGATGAACTTCACAAAAATGAAATAAAAGTTTATGCCGATGTTGTTTTAAATCACAAAGGAAATGCTGATTTTGAAGAAGAATTTATGGCAAGAATGGTAGATCAAAACAACAGAGAAAAAGATGTATCAGAAGATATGAAAATAAAGGCTTGGACAGGTTTTAATTTTCCTGGAAGGGCTGGTAAATATTCTGACTTTGTATGGCATTATTACCATTTTACAGGTGTTGATTATGATGCAAATACCGATACAAAGGCTATATTTAGGATCCTTGGTGATGGAAAATATTGGGATGATGGTGTAAGTGATGAAAAGGGAAATTTCGATTACCTTATGAATGCTGACATTGACCATTCTCACCCAGAAGTAAAAGAAGAAATTTTTAAATGGGTTGATTGGTTTATGGATCAAACTGGTGTTGATGGTTTTAGATATGATGCTTTAAAACACATTTCTGATGAATTTATTTATGATCTATCCAAACATATTATGGAAAAAAAGAAAGATGATTTTTATCTTCTCGGTGAATACTGGCAATATGATGAGGGCCAAATTGATGGATATTTGGATGATACTGATTGGAAAATAGATTTATTTGATGTACCTCTTCATTTTCATTTCCAAGAGGCAAGTAAGTCCAATGGAAATTATGATATGAGAAATATTTTTAATAATACCATAGTTAAGAATCATCCTTTACAAGCAGTAACTTTTGTAGATAATCACGATTCACAGCCAGGACAATCTTTGGATTCTTGGGTAGATGATTGGTTTAAAGAAATTGCCTATTCTTTGATATTATTTAGAAAAGATGGTTATCCTTGCATATTTGCAGGAGATTATTATGGACTTAAAGGCGAAATTAAAAAAGATCCATTAAAAGAAATGATAGATAAGATGCTTGATGTTAGAAAAAAATATTCTTTTGGAAGTCAAGATGATTATTTTGATAATCCTCAAGTAGTTGGATGGGTTAGAAGAACTGATGATAAAACTTCTTCTCTTGCAGTTTTGATTTCTATTGGAGATATGGCAGAAAAACAAATGTTTGTTGGAGAGGAAGAAGCAGGGAAAACCTACATTGATCTTTCAGGAAATAACAAAAACGAAGTTACAATCGATGAAAATGGAAATGGAATTTTTAATGTTGGACCTGGCTCAGTTTCATATTGGGTAGCAAAGGAAAATTAAAATAAATGAAATATTACGCAGTAAAAAAAGGCAGAAATCCTGGGATATACACATCCTGGGATTTGTGTTTAAAAGAAGTAAAAGGATACAAGGGAGCAATATATAAATCTTTCAAAAAAAAAGAAGATGCTGAAGATTTTTTGGAAGAGAAAGAAATTGAAATAAAGGCTGATAAAGATTCAGTAATAGCCTATATTGATGGGTCTTATTCAAAAAAAGATAAAAAATATGGAGTGGGAATAGTTTATATTACTGATGAAAAAATTGAAGAAATTTACAAGGATTTTGATGACGAATTTCATATCCACAGAAATGTTGCAGGCGAAGTAAAGGCAAGTGTCGGAGCAATCAATAAGGCAATAACCGATGGTAAAAAAACAATTTATATCCATTTTGACTACCAAGGAATAGAATCATGGGCTAAGGGAAATTGGAAGAGAAATAACGAGCTTACAAAAAGATACTACGAATTTTTCCAAAAAGCAAAGGAAAAAATCGATGTACATTTCATAAAAGTAAAGGCCCACTCAAATGACAAATACAACGATATGGCGGATGCTTTGGCAAAAAAATCTTTGGGAATAGAATCATGAAAGAATTAGAAAAAATGCTTAAAGGCGAGCTTTATAATGCAAATTATGATGAAGAAATATAAAAAATAAGGCAACAATCCCAAGATTTGTGCTATGAATTTAACCAAACAAGGTCATCAAATAAAAAAAAACGAGAAGAAATAATAAAAAAATTAAAAATAAAAACAAAAGAAAATTTCACTATAGAAAGTCCATTTTTTTGTGATTATGGTTTTAATATAGAAGTAGGAGAAAATTTTTATGCAAATCATAATTTGATAATATTGGATTGTGCTAAGGTAGAAATTGGAGATAATGTATTTATAGGACCAAATGTTACAATTACAACAGCAGGTCACCCACTTGATTATAAAAAAAGAAATGAGGGTCTAGAATATGCCTACAAGATAAAAATTGGAAATAATGTGTGGATAGGGGCAAATGTAGTAATAAATCCAGGAGTAAAAATAGGAGATAATACAGTAATAGGATCTGGATCTGTAGTTACAAAAGATATAAAAGAAAATTCTCTAGCTTTTTGAAATCCATGTAAGGTTAAAAAAGAAATAAATGTTGAATAAATAAAGATTTACTATAATATTGATTATGAAAATGCAAAAAAAGCCTATGATAATGCTAAAAAATCTTTGGAAGATATTCAAAAGAAAATAATTAATAAAAAAACAAACCTAGTAGATAATCTACTAGGTTTATTTTTTTATTTTATATATTTTAGGTAATTTGAGCGTTTATCAGTGGTCTATAAGTAATTCTTAAAAAAACTTGATAATAAAAAAACGCCCCATCAAAAAGGGACGATAATAAACGTGTTGCCACCCTAATTCGCAAATAAAATTTGCCTCATTAGCTAGACCTAAACGCGGTTAACGGGAAGCTTATGAATTATACTTCCAACTATTCCAAGTCTCTGTTCAATTAAAATAATTATAGTTTCTTCCAGCAAACGAAACCTCTCTGTGATTAATTTTTCTAATTTACTTACTCTTCTAAGTGATGGTAGAATCATACCATGATTTTTTTTACTTGTCAAATTTCTTTACAATTATTTTATCTAATCACTTCTAGATTATAATACAGAATATTTTATTTTTTATAAATACAAATAAATTTATAAATTTTTATACTGAAATGTAAAGTATAAGTAAAATTTTATACAAGATTGTAGGTTAAATATGAAAATTCATGTATAATAAAATTAATTTAAGGGGGATTTTATGAAAAAAAATTTAAAATATTTGGATCATTATTTTTAATTATTATAATTATTACAAGTCTTGGTATGGGATATTTTATAGGAAATGAAACTTTTAAAGGACTCACAAATATAACCCCAAGAGAAAAAACTGTAAAAAATATTTCTATGTATGAAAATGAATATAAAAAATTTGCTAAAAATAAAAAAATAAAAGAAATTAAAATTAAATCATCAAAATTTGATCATGAAATTCCTGGTATATTTGTTAAAAATAAAAATGCAAAAAATATTGCAGTAATGGTCCATGGACTTGGTGGTACAAAATATTCAATGTATAGTCAAGGTCAAGGACTTTATGATTTGGGTTTTAGTCTTTTAATATTTGATCAAAGAAATTCAGGTGAAAATTTAGCAAAATATTCTACTTTTGGAGTATTAGAATCTTATGATTGTCTAGATTATTTAGAATATGCAAAAAAAATTGTTAAAAATGAGGGGAAAATTCTTTTATATGGAGAATCTTATGGAGGGGCAAGTTCAATTATTGCTGCAAGTCGTAACGATAGTCTTATAGATTATATGATCTTAGATTGTCCGGTTTCCGATTCCAACGAATTTTCTGATAAAGTTTTTGAAAAGGTAGAAAAAAATCAAGGAATACCACAAGCCTTGATGAAATTTACTGGAAATATTTTCTTAAAAACAAAACTTGGCTTTAGTTTAAAAGATATAGATACAAGAAAATGGCTAAAAAATACAAAAATTAAATGTCCAGTACTAATAATAAATTCATATTCAGATAAAGTTACCCCATATCATATGGGAGAAGATATCTATAAGGCTATAAATACCAATAAAAAAGAAATTTATACTTCCAAAGAAATTCCACATACAAAATTTGCAGAAAGTGAACCAGAAAATTTTAAAAATATTATTTCTAAATTTCTAAAAAAATATAAATAAAAACTCTTACAAATTAATGTAAGAGTTTCTATTATAATTTTTCTACCAAATTTTTAATTTTATCCCTATATTTCTTAGCGATATTTATATCAAAATCTTCTCCAGCTTTTTGGAAATATTGGTTTAGATCCTTTACTGATTTTGCTATTTGGGGATTTTCTTCTCCACTTTCTTCTTTTATTTTTCTTGCTTTTGACAAATACCCATTAATTTCTTCTACAATTTGCATAGTTTTGTGTTCCTGATCGTTTTCTTCCAATAAATATCTAAGTGTCCACTTAATATTTGTTGGTGTAATTCCAGCTTTGTGTTCAATAACAACGCCTTCAGCTCTCATCTTATCGATAAAGTCAAATAATTCTTTTTGTTCAAAATCCTTAAAAAATGCAAAAGTAAAATCATATTGGTCAAGGTGTTCGCCCTTTGATTCTATTTTTTCGTATCCTTCAATTTCAGCAAGATATCCAACCTTTTGATTAACATCTTCCATTCCTATTAATTTTAATTTTACATTTTCCTTTTCACATAAAATTTTTAATTTTTCTTTTTCTATATCATTAGCGTTAAATAAAATAATTAATGCCATAAACTCTCCTTTTCTTTTTTTCATATTTTATCTTATACCCAAAAAGATTATTTACCAACAATGGGTATAATATATTATAAAGATAAATTAGGGGAGAGTTTTATGAAAGATTTTAAATATGAAAATGATAAGATAAAAGAAATTGATAAATTACTTGATGAAGCAAGAGATGCTCTTGGAGTTTTGCAAAGGGCAACAAAGAGAGTAGGAAAAGCTTCTGATTATTCTTTTACTGGACTTGTTGGAAGAAATATGCTTGGAGATTTTTTAAGATCTAACAAAAATAATTCTATAAATAAAGCAATTGATAGGAGCCAAGACGTTCTTTTGAGTCTTCACTCAAATTTATTAACATTTGATCCAAAACTTGCATCAATTATTGATCTTCCTTATAAACTTAGTCAGTTTTCTAGACCTAGAAATCCTATTTCAGATATGAAATTAAGAATTGATATGAGAAAAAAGAAATTGGATATTCAAAAATCTGAGAAAAAACTTATTACTCTTATCAAAAAACTTTCAAAAGAAAGATCTAAGGAAATTAATAAAATTAAAAAAGAAATAGAACTTAAGGCTTTTGAAGATTAATAATTTAGGGACATTTTCACCTTTCTACTTATATATAAGTGGGAGGTGATTTTTTTATGGAAAAATTCAAGGAAGTCTTTGCTTATATATTTACCATGCTTGGATCTTTTTTGGGATTTTATTTTGGTGAAATTGATGCTTTTGTTTATAGTCTTTTATGTTTTGTAATAGCAGATTATATGACAGGGATTTTAAGGGCAGGAGTAGATGGAAAACTTTCTTCAAAAATTGGTTTTAAGGGTATTGCTAAGAAAATTATGATTTTTATTATTGTTGGAATAGGAAATTTGTGTGATAAAAACCTAATTAAATCTGAACCAATGATTAAAACTGCTATTATATTTTTTTATATAGCAAATGAGGGAATTTCTATTTTGGAAAATTCCCTTGCTCTTGGTTTACCAATTCCAATGAAATTAAAAGTTTTATTAGAACAATTTAAGGAGGAAAAATGACAAATAGTAAATTAATTGATGATATAATTTTATCACCAAACCATAGTGGGCTAAGAAATCAAAAAATTACAAAAATTGCCATCCATCATGCAGCAGGAATAATTAAAGGTAGAGACTTGGCAAAAATTTTTCTTCCAAGACAAAGACAAGCTTCTGCAAATTATAATTTAGGATCAGATGGGGTTATTGTTTTGGGTGTAGATGAAAAAAATAGAGCGTGGACAAGTTCTTCTTCATGGTGTGATAATCGCGCTATCACAATTGAAGTTGGAAATTCTACAAGAGGGCCAAATTGGGAAATTTCAGATTTTGTTTTAGATAGGTTGATTGATTTGGTGACAGATATTTGCAGGAGAAATAATATTTATCCTTGTTCTTATACTGGAAATAAAAAAGGAGTGTTGCAAAAACATGAATGGTATGCAAGTACAAATTGCCCGGGCCCTTACCTTGGTAAAAAATTTTCTTATATTGCAAATGAAGTAAATAAAAGACTTTGTAAAAATAATAACTCAAACTTATATAGGGTTAGAAAATCTTTTAAAGATGTTAAAAGTCAAAAAGGAGCTTTTAAATCCTTAGATAATGCTAAAAATTGTGCTAGAAAATATAAATTGAAAGTATTTGATAATTATGGAAATGAAATTTATCCAAGAAAAAATAATAAACCAATTGACATACTTGCAAGAGAAGTTATAAGAGGCGATTGGGGAAATGGAAATGAGAGGAAAAAAAGATTGACACAGGCAGGATATGATTATTATGCCGTACAAAGAAGGGTTAATCAGATTTTAATCTAAGAAAAAAGCATTGGACTTTAGGTTCAATGCTTTTTTTGTATTTAAATTCCATTTTTGTAAAGATAAAAAGAATAAATTGTTGGGATAATACTTGTTACTGCTAAAATTATAAATATATAGTAATTTTTTCCAATAAATGGATTTATTAAAAATAAAATTCCACCCAGAATAAATAAATATCCTGCAAGTCTATGAGTTTTATTCCAGTTTTCGTCGCTATTTAAGGTCCAAGGAATTTTTATTCCTACTGTGTAATTTCTTTTTGTTTTTGGAAGATAATTTCCCATAACTATTAAAAGAAAACCAACAAATACTGAAACTATTACCATAACATTTATTTTTTTATCTAAACCATAAAAAACACTTATCATATAAGTTATAAGTAAAATGAGTGGAACAGTAGCTTTTCCAATTAATATTATAAGCTTATTTACATTCTTGTTTTTTGGGTCGTTATCAAGCATAAAGCATGAAAAAATATTTAGAAAAATTAAAAACATTGGAGTTTTTATAAAGGCGCTGAATTTACTAGAATAATCATCAATTTCATTGTTAATATTCCAATGTGTTGGTATAGTATCTGGCATTTTTTTATAAAATATGATGTTTACTAGGGCAAATAAGATAATAGTAAAAATTACAGAAATTATACTTTCTTTTTTAAATTTAATTTTATTTTTCATTTTCTACTCCTTTAAATTTAACAAACCAAGCCATTATTTCCTCAAAAATACTTGTGTTTAGCTCATAATAAATAAAATTTTTCTTTTTTGTTTCATAAATTAAATCTTCATTTTTTAATAGTTTTAAATGGTGAGAGATGGTTGCCCTTGATAGGTCAAAATTTTCAGCAATTTCTCCTGCATTCATAGATCCTTTTTTTCTCAATAAATTTAATATTTCAATCCTAACAGGATCTGATAAGGCTTTAAAAGTATCGGAAAACAAAATATCACAACCTTTCAATCTATTTTGATAATTATCTAAATAGTTATTTATATTATAAGATTTAAAATAAAAAAAGTCAAATCTATTTTGAAAAATATCTAAATAGATTTGACTTAAATTATTTTTAACTTTTATTCACTTTGCAAAGCTTCAACTGGGTCTTTTTTAGCTGCTATTGATGATGGAATAATTCCTGCAAGTAGGGTTAGTAAAACTGAAATTATTACAAGAATTATACCAGCTTTTATAGGAAGTGATGACTTAATGTAGGAAATATTTGTCATATTTTGTATGATTTTACTAATTGGAATATTTAAAAGACTTGTTACAATAACTCCAAGAAGTCCAGATAATAATCCTTCCATAAAAGTTTCTGATAAAAATACTTTTCTAATATCTTTTTTGCTAGCTCCAATTGATCTTAAAATTCCTATTTCTTTTGTCCTTTCTAAAACGGAAATATAGGTTATTATTCCAATCATTATTGATGAAACAACGAGAGAAACGCCAACAAATGCAATTAGAACATAAGAAATTGCATTTATTATTGTTCTTATTGATGAGGTTAAAAGACCTACAAAATCTGTGTAGTGAATTTTATCTTTTTCTTTTTTATTTTTGTTAAAATCATCAATTATTTTTTTTACCTTGTCCCTGTTTTCAAAATTTTCCACATAAATTTTTATTTCAGATGGGGTATTTTTGGAAACATAACCAAAATCTTCTAGGTTATTTTGGTAAGAATTTGATGAAAGCTCTTCATCATATAATTTATCCAAAACCTTATCTTCAGGATCTTTTAGGAAAAGTCCAATTATATCCATATTTTGTCCTTGATTTTGACTTGGTTTATTCATAGAACTCATTGATGCTTTTTTGATATTTTCTTTTAATTTATCAGAATTTGCTAGCAAAAATGATTGGGCTTTTAATTTTTGGTCAGGGTCTAAATTTTCAAGATATGATTTACTTGCCTTTCTTTTTTCATCCTCATTTTTTGCCTTAAAGGCAATATTGTTTAAAATATTAATGTCTTTATTATTTTCTTGGTCTTTTACAATTTGAGACTCTCCTGCTCTTTTTATCATTTGGTCAGTAAATTTTGATGTAAAACCAAGAGGGGCAGTGTTTGTTTGATTTGTTTCGCTATCTTTTTTTGCCCTGGCAATTCCCACTATTTTTATTTTATATGCATTTTCAATTATCTTTTTCTTTTCGTTGTCATCTTCTTCTATATTTTTATACTTATTATTTTCTTTTTTATAAAAATCAGCTGGAATTAAGGCCTTAAATTCATGACCTAAAAGATCTTTTGTTTTTATTTTTTTATTGTCAAGTTTAATTTTATCTCCATCTTTCATTTTAGTTAAAATGTTTTTGTAGTCTTTTTTTGGTAAAATTCCAAGCTCATACAAACTTTCCCTATCAATAGAATTATTCTTATCTGTAAATAAAACTAATTCGTTGGCATTTTCTGGCCATTTTCCACCTATTAAATCATATTCTTCTTTTACAATATTTGAAATTGATCCATCCTTGTTAGAAATTATTTGTCTAAAATTTTTATGCTCGCTTGATCCCATATTAAAAATTGTAGGGCTATTTGATGAAAACATTTCATTCTCGTCATCTTTAAAATCGGATCCGTCTGTATTTATAAGATTTCCATCCTTATCTTTTCCATATATTTGTAAATTTAAATTGTAAATATAATTTGTTGAGTGTTTTCCAATTGTCTTACTTAAATTTTTCTTATCTAAGTAAGCCTTAAATGGTGATAGGTTATTTTCTGAAATTGATGATGTTAGGGTTGATTTCCTTTTTAAAATATCATTGTTTGCCAAAATATTTTTATCATCTTTTTTGTGATTTTCATCATCAGCAGGATCTCTCATAAAATTATCCCCAAGATTTAGGCTTTCTTCCTTTATTTCTATGGGATAAGATTTTAATGTTTTTCTTTGACTTTCCTTTATAAAATCATCTACCCCATTTGATAGGGATAGAATTAAAGCAATTCCAATAATTCCGATTGATCCTGCAAAGGCTGTAAGAATTGTCCTAGCTTTTTTTGTCAAAAGATTATTAAAAGAAAGTTTTAAGGCTGTTGGGAGAGATAGAGATAATTTTTTGGTTTTAAATTCATCTTTTGTTTTTTCTTCTTCATATGGATTTGAATCCGATAAAATCTTCCCATCTTTTAATCTTACAATTCTTGTAGAATATTTTTCTGCCAATTCTGGATTATGGGTTACCATAATTACAAGTCTGTCTTTTGAAACTTCTTTTAACAAATTCATAATTTCCTTTGAAGTTTCTGTATCAAGAGCCCCTGTAGGTTCATCGGCAAGAATTATTTCTGGATTATTCACAAGGGCACGGGCAATAGCAACTCTTTGCATTTGTCCACCTGATAATTGGGCAGGTTTTTTATAAATATGATCAGATAGGCCTACTTTTTCCAAGGCTTTTTTTGCCAAATCTTCCCTTAATTCTTTCTTTTCGCCTGAAAGAGTTAAGGCGAGTTCTACATTTTTTAAAATGTTTTGATGGCCAATTAGGTTATAGGATTGAAAAACGAAGCCGACCGACCTGTTTCTATAATAATCCCAATCCCTATCCTTAAATTTTTTGGTAGACCTACCATCTATTATCAAATCTCCTGATGTATAATTCATAAGTCCGCCTATTATATTTAAAAGGCTAGTTTTTCCACCACCAGATGGGCCTAGAATTGAAATAAATTCATTTTTTCTAAATGAAATATTTATATCATCAAGAGCTTTTTGTTCACTTTCTCCTGTTTTGTATATTTTACTAATATTTTTAAGCTCTAACATATTATTCCTTTCTCTAATTATATTTATTTATTATACTAGAAATTTA
Source organism: Anaerococcus senegalensis JC48 (assembly GCF_000321005.1). GTDB lineage: Bacteria > Bacillota > Clostridia > Tissierellales > Peptoniphilaceae > Anaerococcus > Anaerococcus senegalensis. The sequence goes on along the minus strand of NZ_HE578908.1, from coordinate 44,934 downwards.
TGTTTTGAATATTTAGATATTAAAAATATAATGTAAATATAAAGGAGAATTATGGGTGATATTTATTATTTAACTTATCCAAAAAAATTTAATAAAGATAAGTCGAATCTAGGTTTTTTGGATATCTATGATCTTGATTCAAGATTTATGATAGGAAAAATTTTGGGTGTTGATTATATAATAATTGAAGATATTTTTGAGTATTATGAGAAAGATTTTATAAATTATTTTCAAATAAATAAATTATTAGGACAAAGACGCGATTTTGAAAATCAAATTTTAAAAGCTCACGAACTTGGATTAAAAATAATATTGAGAATAGATTTAGAAAAAGTTTTAAATAAAAATCAAATCACAAATATAATGAATTTTTGGAAAGAAAGATTCATAGATGGTTTTTTCCTTGATAATAGTGAAAATTTTAAAAGCATTTTTGAATATTTAAAAAAATATGATCTAAAGATTATAGTTAATACTCACAAAGAAGACAATATTTATTTTCCTAGTGTTAATTTATCTAAGAATCTTAAAAACATTAATTTAAAATCTTACATTTTAGATAAAAATAAATATGATAAAGTTTTTGCCTTAAATCAAGATCTAGGATTTATTTCGGAAAAGTTTCTAGATTTTAAACATTTTCACACATATTGTGCAAAACTTTTTGCTATCATATCTATATTAAGAAAAGAAAATATTTTTATAAAAGAAGGTGAGGAGACCCTTTTTAATATTGGAGGAATTATTCTAAATGATAGAAAAGAAATATTTGATTTTTACAAGAAATTAATTTTATTAAGGTATAATTATATTGATATATTAAAAGGTGGATATTTTCCATTAAATTTCAAAGATAAAGATGTTTTAGCTTACCTATATTATAAAAATAATAAAGCTTTTATTATTATTAATAATTTGTCCCAAAAAAATATTTTATTAAAATTACCAAGTTTTTTGGATGTCAGAAATGCAAAATTTGTAGTTGGAAATATTTCTAAAAGAGAAATTTTTGAAAATATTAACTTAAGATCTTACGAATCTTTTGCCTTTACCTGTCCAATAGTTGGAATATAAATTAAAAAAAGGAGATAATCATGGAAGAAAAAATGAAAAAATTTGTACCCCAAGTACACTCAAAACTAAGGAAATCATTTATAACGGTGCCAGAGGAAATTTACAGGGCAAGTGGGATAAAAATTTATGAAAAAAGAATAAAATCTCTTTTATTTACAACAGACCTTGCCATAATTAGAAATACAAATGCAGATTCTATAATGGCAGTTTATCCTTACACACCACAAAATACAATTGCCCAATCAATAATTTCTACGGCATCAGTTCCATGTTTTATTGGTGTTGGAGGAGGAACAACTCAAGGAGCAAGGTCAAAATATATTGCTTTTGATGCAGAACTAGAAGGAGCCTATGGTGTTGTTGTAAATTCTCCAATCCCAAACAAGGACATTAAAGCAATTTCAGAATTTGTAGATATTCCTGTAATTGCAACTGTAACAGGTTTTAAAGATGATGTAGTTGGAAAAATAGAAGCAGGGGCAGAAATTTTAAATGTATCTGGTGGTCCAAAAACTCCAGAGCTTGTAAGTGAAATTAGAAAATTAATTGGAGATGAATTCCCAATAATAGCAACAGGTGGCAAAAAACCAGAATCAATTTTAAAAACAATAAAGGCAGGAGCAAATGCCATCTCCTACACAGCACCTTCATCTGCAGAAGTTTTTGAAGAAATGATGGATAAGTATAGGAAGTAGGATTGATTTTTTTAAAAGTCTTAATAATTAAAAAATATTTAGAATGAAAGTCCTAAGTTAATCAAAGAGCTCTCTCGACTACTAAAACTTATTTGAGTTACAAACTTTTCCGTGTTTTCACACTAGTTTTAGGGATAAATGTGCCAAATTAAGGCACATTTATCTGCTCGAGATGGGTTATTGTTGTATTTATTTTTAGGCTAAAGTTTAAGTTGATAATAAAAATAAATAGTATTTTAGGAGATTAAGAATTTATTTTTTTTAAAGTAACTAAGCTAAAAACCCATCTCGACCTTGTGGAGAGATCTCTTGATGGCTATTAGCTGAAGAAAATAAAGCTTAATTTATTAAATATAATTTTTAACAAGGAGAAAGAATGTATAAGGGATACATTACCGACATCGAAGGAATAAAAGTTGGTCATGCTCAAAATTTTGATGGGGGAACTGGTCTTACGGTATTAATTCCTCCCAAAGGAAATACTGCAAGTGTTGATGTAAGAGGGGGAGGACCGGGAACTCGTGAAACTGATTTATTAAATCCTGTAAATACTGTAAGTGAAGTTTCAGCTCTTGTTTTATCTGGAGGTTCCTCCTATGGCCTTGCAGGTTCAATTGGAGTTGTTGAGGAATTGGAAAAAGATGGAATTGGTTTTAAGGTTCCAAGCGGAATTGTTCCCATAGTTCCCCAAGCAATTTTATACGATTTGGATTATAAATCTTATAAAATTAGACCAGATAAAAAAATGGGAAAGGAAGCTTATAAAAATGCAAGTTTTGATGAAAATCGTCAAGGAATAATTGGGGCAGGATGTGGAGCTACAGTTGGAAAGGCCTTGGGGAAAGAATTTTCTATGAAATCAGGACTTGGTTCAGCCACAATTTGTGTAGGAGATTTAAAAGTTTCTGCAATAGTTGCTGTAAATGCTATGGGGGATATTTTTGATGATGAAGAAAATAAACAAATTGCAGGAATTTTAAAAAATAATAAATTCATTCCAACTCTTGAAGTTTTAGAAAAAATTTCTGAAAAAAATTCTTTAAACACTACAATTGGAATTGTTGCAACAAATGGTAAATTTAATAAAACTGAGCTTAGAAAAATTGCTTCAATGACTCACAACGGTTATGCCAGAGCAATAAGACCAGTTCATACTATGATGGATGGAGATACAATTTTTTCTCTTGCAACCAATAAAGTAAAGGTAGATTTAAATCTAGTAGGAAGTTTAGGGGCAAAAGTTATGGCTCGTGCGATTGCAAATGCAATTTATTTTTCAAAAATAGAAAATTCAAGTGAATTTATTTAAGAAATTTATTGACTTTTTAAATAGATTATAGTAACATAGATAAGAATTCTCTACTCCGACTTTTAGATCGGGGTCAAAGACCAAAGGGAGGTGAATAAGATGAATAACTACGAAGCAGTATTGATTTACAAACCAGAAGTTTCAGATGAAGAAAGAAATAAATCTTTAGAAATCTTCAAAGGTATCATAGAAGATAAAGGAGAAGTAGAATCTGTAGATGACTGGGGAAAAAGAAAACTTGCATACGAAATCAATTATATCAAAGAAGGATATTATTATATCGTTGATTTTAAAGCTAGTGGTGACCACATCAAAGAATTTGAAAGAAGATTAAGAATATCTGATTTAATTCTAAGATTCATGGTAATCAGAAAAGAGGACTAAATGAATAAAGTTTTTCTTATTGGAAGACTTACAAAAGATCCAGATTTAAGATATACCCAATCTGGACAAGCAGTTGTTAGTTTTTCATTAGCAGTTGATAGAGGTTTAAGTAAACAAAAAAGACAAGAAATGGAATCAATGAATCGTCCAACAGCTGATTTTCCAAGAATTACAGTATGGGGAGTACAAGCTGAAAATGTATCAAGATATCTAAAAAAAGGAAATCAATGTGCGATAGATGGTAGAATCCAAACAGGATTTTACCAAGATAAAGATGGAAAAATGGTTTATACAACAGATGTTGTAGCAGATAGAGTTGAATTTTTGGAATCAAGATCAGAAGGTCAATATCAAAATAACAACAATCCAATGAATCAAGATAATGGTTTTGGAGATATGAACCAAGATAGATCTTACAATAATTCAAATAATTTCCAACAAAATAACAATCAAAACATGAATAATAATGATGACTTTTTTGACGATGACTTTACAGAAATTGAAGACGACGGAAGAATTCCTTTCTAATTTTAGGAGGATAAAATGCGTAGAAATTTCAGACCAAGAAAAAAAGTCGATCCATTTGTCAAAGACCCTTCAAAAGTAATAGATTACAAGGATGTTGATACTCTAAAAAGATTTATTTCTGATAGAGGAAAGATCCTTCCAAGAAGAGTTACAGGACTAAATGCGAAACATCAAAGAGAAATTACAAGAGCAATCAAAAGAGCTAGACAAGTAGCTTTATTGCCATACGAAGATAATTAAAGATAAATAAAAATAAAAACTTTCAATAAGCAAGCAAAAGACACTCACTCTAGAGTGTCTTTTTTTTTATATAAAAGTAAAATAGAACTATGGAAATAAATAAAAAAAGATATAAGGATTTAGATTCCTATTTTAAAAGAAAATTTAATAAAAAAATAATAAAAATACCCCTTGATGGTGGTTTTACCTGCCCAAACAGAGATGGAAAGATTTCAAATAAGGGATGTATTTATTGCTCTGAAAATGGGGCAGGAGATTTTACAAGAAATGATGATTTGAATAAGCAAATTGATTATCAAGTTAAAAGATTAAGAAAACCAGAAAGAAGAGAAGGATACATTGCGTATTTTCAAAATTTCACTTCAACCTATGGCAATATCGAAAGAATTAAAAAATTATTTTATGGGGCTATTGAAAATCCTCACATTATGGGAATATCTATTGCAACTCGTGCAGATTGTCTTTCAGATGAAGTTATTGAATTACTTGATGATTTGAATAAAAAAACTTTTCTAATTGTTGAGCTTGGACTTCAATCTGTAAATAAAAAATCTATAGAATTTATAAATAGGGGCTATACTCATAAAGAATTCGACCAAGGTCTTTTGAAATTAAAAGAAAAAAATATAAAAACTTTGGCCCATATTATAATAGGTCTTCCCAATGAAAATATTGATGATTTTTTAAATGACATTTATTATATAAATGAAAGAAAATTTTGGGGTATTAAAATTCATAATCTTTATATAGAAAAAGGCTCAAGAATTTATGATTATTATTTGAAAAATCAAAATCAATTTACTATGACTTTGGATGAATACGTTTCATATGTTATACTTATTTTGGAGAATTTAAATCCAAATATAGTAGTTCAAAGACTAACAGGCGATGGACGTCGTGATAGGATTATTTGGCCTACTTGGTCAAAAAACAAAGCAAGAGTTTTGTCGACTATAGATAAAAAATTAAAAGATGAAAACAAAAATCAGGGGGATTTATGGAAAGAGAAATAGGAAATTTTTATATTGAAGGCTATAATTTTGATACAAAAACTTATGATAGCAAGGAAAATACATTATTATTAGTAATTGATCTTCAAGAAAAATTGATGCCTGCAATTTATGAATCTGAAAAAATAGTAAGAAAATCATCAGCACTTTTAAAGGTATTTGATATGTATGGAATAAAAAAAATAGCGACTGAACAATATCCAAAAGGACTTGGTCAAAGTGTGGATGATATTAAAGAATTTCTAGATCAAGATCACATTTTTTCAAAAACAAGTTTCGATGCAATAACTGATGAAGTTTTTTCATATTTAAAAGAAAATAATATTACAAATGTAGTAATTACAGGAGCAGAAAGTCATATTTGTGTGTTTCAAACTGTTAGAAGATTGTTATTTGAAGGATATAAAGTTTTTGTAGTTGAAGATGCTGTTTCAAGCTTTAATAAAGAACAAAAAGATTTAGGATTAAAATCTATTTCAGATATGGGTGCAAGCCTTGTAAATACTGAAATGATTATGTTTGATTTGGCAAGTAATGCTAAGGATGAAAATTTTAAAGAAATTTCTAAAATGGTAAAAGATTTGAGAAAATAAATTGAGCCTTCTTTGTGAAGGCTTTTTTTGTCTTTATTTTTATCATTTTTTATAGTATATAATTTCTAAATAATCCTTGATAATTTTATAAATTTAATCTATTATATATTGATACGAGTTAAGATATTTTTATAATTTAATATATAAATTTTAAAATATTTTACAAAAAAATCTTTATTTAATTTATTAGATAAAACCGACTTTTTTGCTTGTATTTACTTTTTATTGGAATAAAATATATATGATAGGATTTTATATAAATTCTATGTTGATTTTAAATATAAAATAAATTTTTAATATATAGGAAGGGAAAGTGTATGAATTTACATATGGGACTTGATGTCGGCTCTACGACAGTAAAGATCGTTATTACTGATGATAATTTTAACACTCTTTATTCTGTCTACAGAAGACATAAATCAGATGTAAAACAAACAGTTACAGATGTTTTAAATGAAGCTTATGATAGGTTTAAAGATGATTTTTTGACAGTTAATGTTACAGGATCCGGTGGGATGTTTGTTGAAAAATATTTGGGAATTAATTTTGTTCAAGAAGTTATTGCCGAAACAAAGGCTATAAAAGAATTTATTCCCCAAACTGATGTTGTAATTGAACTTGGTGGTGAGGATTCAAAGATAACTTATCTGAAAGGTTCAGTTGAGCAAAGAATGAATTCTATTTGTGCTGGTGGTACTGGCGCTTTTATAGATCAAATGGCAGCATTACTTGATACTGATGCTTCAGGTCTAAATGATTTGAGTAAAAATTATAAAAAAATTTATCCTATAGCAAGTCGTTGTGGAGTTTTTGCAAAAACTGATATTCAAGCTTTAATGAATCAAGGAGCAAGCAGAGAAGATATAGCTATTTCTGTTTTCCAATCAGTTGTAAATCAAACAATTTCAAATCTTGCTTGTGGTAGGCCTATTAAAGGAAATGTAACTTTTTTGGGTGGACCTCTTCATTTTCTAAAAGCTCTTAGAGATAGATTTATAGAAACTTTAGGAGAAGAAGAAAATAATTTTTATATTCCAGATGATGCGCAAATTTATGTTGCAAAAGGTGCTGCGATTTTATCAAAAAATGAAAATCCTATTTCTTATAAATCACTTATTAAATCTTTAGAGGAAGATAAAAAAGTTGATATGGAAATGACTAAAAAAATGGATAGGCTTTTTGAAGATGAAAAAGAGTATCAAGAATTTAAGAAAAGACATGAGACTAATCTTGTAAAATATAGAAATATTGAAGATTATGAAGGAGAAATTTACCTAGGAATAGATGCAGGCTCTACTACTTCAAAAATTGTCCTTATTAGTGAAGATAATGAAATATTACACCAAGATTATAGGATGAATCTTGGAAAACCACTTGAAGTTGTAATTTCTATGCTAAAAGATGCTTACAAAAAAATTTCACCAAAAGCTAAAATTGTTTCATCAGGAATTTGTGGTTATGGGGAAGAATTTATTAGAAAGGCTCTTCATATTGATAATGGAGAAGTGGAAACTATTGCTCATTATTCAGCAGCTAATTTTTTTGATCCTAATGTAGATTTTATTTTGGATATTGGTGGCCAAGATATGAAGGCTATGCATATAAGAGATGGAATAATAGATTCAATCCAATTAAATGAATCTTGCTCATCAGGATGTGGATCATTCTTGTCAACTTTTGCAGCAAGTGTAGGACTTTCAGTAGAAGAATTTCAACAAAAAGCTCTTTTTGCAAAAGAACCAGCAGATTTGGGTTCAAGATGTACAGTTTTTATGAATTCAAAAGTAAAACAAGCTCAAAAGGAAGGATCAGATGTTTCTGATATTGCAGCAGGACTATGCTATTCAGTAATAAAAAATGCTATCCAAAAAGTTATAAAAGTTCGTGATCCAAAATCTTTAGGTGAAAATATAGTTGTTCAAGGTGGAACTTTTTATGGAGATGCAATTTTAAGATCTTTTGAAAAATTATCATCAAGAAATGTAACAAGACCTGAAATTTCTGGACTTATGGGAGCTATGGGTATGGCTTTGATTTCCAAAGAAAAATCAACAGGTCATTCCAAAATTTTATCAGAAGCTGAAATTGATAATTTTACTTACACACAAAAATCTGCAAGGTGCGGAAAATGTACAAACAATTGTTCTCTACAAATAAATATTTTCCCAGACGGATCAAGATTTATTACAGGAAATAGATGTGAAAGAGGAGCTGGAGTAAAACAAGAAGAAACTTTGGCAGATCTTAATATGTACAAATTTAAAAATAAACTATTATTTGATAGACCTACTTTAGGAGATAAAAATATTCTAGGTAAAGTTGGTCTACCAAGGGTTTTAAATATGTACGAAGATTATCCTTTCTGGCATGAATTTTTCACATCTCTTGGTTTTGATGTTGTTTTGTCAGACAAATCAAGTAGAGAAATTTATGAAAAAGGAATTGCAACAATTTCATCAGAAACTGCTTGTTATCCAGCAAAAATCACCCACGGTCATATAGAAAATTTATTGGAAAAAAATATAGATATTTTATTTTATCCAGCAATTTTTTATGAATATAAGCAATTTGATAGGGCACAAAATCATATGAATTGCCCAGTTGTATCAGGATATCCTGATGTAATTAAAAATAATGTAGACGGCTTAAAAAATGTTAAATATATGGCACCATATCTTTCATTTGAATCTGAAAAAATTATTGGAGATAGACTTGTAGAAATTTTTGAAGGATATGAACATAATGGATTTGTTTTAAAGAAAAATCAAATAATAAATGCAGTAAAAAATGCTTGGACAAAACAAGCAGATTATCATGAAGATATTAGAAAAAAGGGAAGAGAAATACTTGAATATGTTCATGTAAATAATGAAAAAGCCATAGTTCTTGCAGGTCGTCCTTACCATATAGATCCTGAAATAAATCATGGAATTCCAGAATTGATTGAGTCTATGAGAATTCCAGTTTTATCGGAAGATGCCCTTGCTTATTCTACAGAAGATTTGGAAAATAAGACTAGAGTTTTGGATCAATGGTCATATCATGCAAGACTATATAGGGCAGCAGAATTTGTAGGAAAAGATCCTTGTCTTCAATTGGTTCAATTAAATTCATTTGGTTGTGGGCTTGACGCAGTAACAACTGATCAAGTTCAAGATATTTTAGAGGCAAATGGAAAGATTTATACACTTTTAAAAATTGATGAAGTTTCAAATCTTGGAGCTGTAAAAATTAGAATTAGATCTTTAATTCAAGCTTTAAGCCAACAAAATAAAGAAGATATTCATCTAAGAAAAAGAGAAGATAAGATTTCTTATAAAAACCATGAATTTACAAAGGAAATGAAAGATGAAGGCTACACAATTCTTGCTCCACAAATGGCAAGAGAGCATTTTCAAATTTTAGAAAAACTTTTTAATGGAAATGGATATAATGTTGAATTTTTAAATAAAGTTGATGAAAAAGTTATTGATAATGGTTTGAAATATGTAAACAATGATTCTTGCTATCCATCAATTACAGTTGTAGGTCAATTTATGGAGGCTGTAAATTCTGGAAGATATGATCCGGATAAATTAGCACTTTTAATGACTCAAACTGGAGGAGCTTGTCGTGCATCTAATTATGTTGGCTATATAAGAAAGGCCTTAAAAGATGCAGGCTATCCACAAATTCCTGTAATTGCCTTATCAGCCCAAGGAATAGAATCACATTCAGGTTTTGACCTTAAAAAAGTTTCAAATATACCACTTTTAATTAATTCAATTAGGTCTTTACTTTTAGGAGATTTAATAAATAGGGTTTCAAATGCAACTAGACCTTATGAGAAAGAAAAAGGATCTGTTAATAAATTAAAAGAGAAATGGATTGAAATCTGTAGAGATAATATTATTAAAATGAGTTCAAAAACTTATAGAAAAATTATAAAAGACATTGTAGAAGAATTTGACAATGTTGAAATTTTGGATATCAAAAAACCAAAAGCAGGAATTGTTGGAGAAATTCTTGTAAAATATTTACAAGAAGCAAATAATCACCTTCAAGATACTTTAGAAGAAGAAGGAGCAGAAGTAATTGTTCCAGATTTAATGGACTTCTTTATGTATTGTTTAAAAAATACAGAAATAAAAAAAGATTTATATGGAAAAAGTCCGTTGGCGGCATTTTTTGGAAAAACTGCTATAAATACAATTGAAATTTATAGGAAACCAATAAGAAAAGCCTTAAAAAATTCAAAAAGATTTTCAGAACCTGTTTATATAAATGATGTAGTAGATTTTGCTAAAGAAGTTACAAGCATAGGAAATCAAGCAGGAGAAGGTTGGCTACTTGCAGGGGAAATGGTAGAATTAATCCATCAAGATGCTCCGAATATTGTTTGTATTCAACCATTTGGTTGTCTACCAAACCATATTACAGGAAAAGGTGTAATGAAAAAAATAAGAGAAATTTACCCTCAAGCAAATATTGTAGCAATTGACTACGATCCGGGTGCAAGTGAAGTAAATCAAATCAATAGAGTAAAATTGATGATGAGCCAAGCAAGAGAAAATCTAAAAGAAAATGTTCATGCATAAAATATAAATAAAAAATCTAGCAAAATTTTGCTAGATTTTTTTTATAAATTTTTCAACATGATTTGTAATAATTCCATTTGGATTTAAAAGTTCTAGTTTCTTATAATCTTCCTTTTTATTTGAAAACCAAATATTAGTTAAAACACCCATCTCTTTTAAATCTATAATTTCTTGAGGACTAATAGCTGTATTTTTTGGATGGTAATACTGCAAATTCAAATCTTCACAAATATTTTTTATATTATCAATCTTTTTGCTAGTTAAATAAGCTAGAGGAATTTTTGTATCAATTTCTCTTATTCTTTTTAGTGAATTTAAATTAAATGAAGAAATAAAAACTTTATCAACCAAACCATACCCATAAATTTTTCCCATCAAAAGTTTTTCTATATTTGGATATTCTATTACATTAGTTTTAATCTCTATATTTGTTAAAACGTCCTTATCTTTAAAAAAAGAAAAATATTCATCTAAATCTGAAATCCTAATATTTTCAAAATCTTTATTATAAGAAAAAGAATATTTTTGTAATTCTTCTAGGCTATGATCTTTAATAAATCCATTTCCATTGCTTGTTCTATCAATTTTTTCATCGTGAATTATAATTAACTCATTATTTTTAGACAAATGAATATCAAGCTCAATAGCATAAACTCCCATTTCATAAGCTTTTTTGAAAGCAAGCATTGTATTTTCTGGATAAAGGGAAGAAAAGCCCCTGTGTGCAATAATTTTCATAAGACCTCCTTTTTTGTATATTACCCTTAAATAAAAAATTGAAAAAATATTTGATAAATTTCATTTTATTATATTCTTAAATGCAGAAAACTAGGATATATTATAATAAAATATATTAAAAATAAATAAAACTATTCACAGCTTATAAAAAAATTATAAAAAATTGACAAGGATAATATAAATTGGTATTATATAAGGGTAGCTTGCAGGATTGGCGGAATTGGCAGACGCGCAAGACTAAGGATCTTGTGTCCGATTTTAGGACGTGGAAGTTCAAGTCTTCTATCCTGCACCAGATTTAAGCACTCAAAAGTGAGTGCTTTTTTTGTACATTTTTTTAATTGTGATTTATTTTTGTGATTTTTATTAGATTAATTAATTTATAATTAATGAACAATTTTTAAACATAATTTTTTGGTATAAATAATTTATAGAAAATATTTAGGTTTAATATGTATTGATTAAATCTTAATATATATATTTAATAGTGTTTATTATATTTTAACTGATAAATTTTACCAGCTAAAAATTCATCTTATAAAAAGGATATATATTATGATGAAAAATTCTTATGATGACAGAGTGAAATTTGTAAATGGTAATTATCATTCTCTTGTAAAAGCAAGAAAACCAAAAGATATTGATAAGAAGAAGGCTTATATTATAGGTACTGGCCTTGCAGCTTTATCTGCTGGAGGATTTTTGGTAAAAGATGCCCATATGAAAGCAGAAAATATTACTTTTTTAGAACAATTAGATTTGCCAGGTGGAAGTTTAGATGGGGCTTATAAAGAAGAACACATGGGATATGTTGCCCGTGGTGGAAGAGAAATGGGTCACCATTTTGAAATTTTATGGGACCTTTATAGCGCAGTTCCTTCTTCCGAAAATCCAGATGAATCTATTTTAGATCATTTCTTTTATACAAATTTGGATGATCCAAATTATAGTAAATGTCGTATAATTCATGAAAATGGAAAAAGATATGATGAAGAAAAATTTAATTTAAGCGACAAAGCATTAAAAGAAATAATTGATCTTACTATTACTGCTGATGAAAAATTAGTGAATAAACAAATTGATGAAGTCTTTAGTGATGAAACTTTAAATAGTGATTTTTGGATTTTATGGAGATCAATGTTTGCTTTCCAAAATTGGAATTCTGCTTTAGAAATGAAACTTTATTTGAATAGATTTATCCATCATGTTGGAGGCCTTCCTACACTTTCTGCTCTTCAATTTACTCAATATGATCAATACGAATCTATAGTTAAACCTATTGCTAAATGGTTAAAAGATCAAGGAGCAAAATTTGAGTATGGAGTTACTGTAAAGGATATAGATTTTTACCTAAGTGATGATAAGAAAATGGCTACAAAATTAGTCATGGAAAATAGTAAAAAAGAAGATAAATCTATTGAATTAACTGAAGATGATTTGGTATTTATAACTAATGGTTCAATGACAGAATCTTCAAGCTATGGTGATGATAATACTCCAGCTACTCTTTCTGCAGATCTTGGTGGAAGTTGGGAATTGTGGAGAAATATTGCTTTAAAATCTGATGAATTTGGTCATCCAGATAAATTCTGCCAAAATGTTGAAAGAACAAATTGGGAATCATGTACAGTAACAGTTCATGGGGGAGAAGTTATTGATTATATTGAAAAAATAACTCAAAGATCACCTTATACTGGAAGAACTGTAACAGGTGGAATTGTAACAGTAAAAGATTCAAATTGGTTAATGAGTTGGACTATTAATAGACAACCTCAATATGTTGGCCAACCAAAAGATGATGTTTGCGTATGGGTTTATGGATTATTTTCAGATAAAAAAGGAAATTATATAGAAAAAGCTATGAGAGATTGTACAGGTAAGGAAATTACAAAAGAATGGTTGTACCATATTGGAGTTCCAACTTCTGAAATTGATAGACTTGCAGAAGATTGTTCAGCAATTCCTGTAATGATGCCATATATAACAAGTCATTTTGAACCACGTGAATTTGGTGATAGACCATATGTTGTTCCAAAAAATGCAGTTAACTTTGCCTTTTTAGGACAATTTGCTGAAACTTTAGATAGACCTGGAAGAGATACAGTATTTACGACAGAATATTCTGGAAGAACTGCAATGGAAGCTGTTTATGCATTATGTCATGTAGAAAAGGGAATACCAGAAGTTTATGCATCAAGATATGATTTAAGATATTTGATGAATGCTGCAAGTGCTCTAAATGATTATCAAAAACCAGATCTTCCAATTCCAAAATTAGTTCAACATAATTTGAAAAAAAGAATTAAAGATACAGATATTGAAATAATGTTAAAAGAAAATAATTTAATTTAACTAAAGATAACTAAAAACTGGTGAAAATTTTCACCAGTTTTTTATATTAAATTTAAAATAAAAAATAATAATTTGAGAAGTATCAACTAATGAAATAATTAGTTATATTTATATTTATCAGGAAAAGCTTTTACTAAAATCATTTTCTTATAAATTTTATTTAAATTTTTAAAAAAATTTGAGTTTTTAATATGGTTAAAGATTGAATTATTAATACTATAAGTTACAACTTATTAAAATAATTATGAATTAGTAATTTTACTTAAAGAAACGTTTTCTATATAATTATATTTGAAAATAGATACTAATATTTATTATAATTGAAGAGGATTCAAAAAATTTAAGTGAATTTATGGAGGTTGAAAATGACTAAGTTTCGTAGAGAACATGATTCTGTAGGTGAAATGGATATTTTAGAAAATGCCTATTATGGTGCAAACGCTAAAAGAGCAGAGGAAAATTTCCCAATTACAGGTCTAAAAGCTGATGATAAATTTTTAGATGCTATGGTTGAAGTTAAAAAAGCTGCAGCTATAGAAAATGAAAAGTTAGACCTTATATCAACAGATCAAAAAGATGCAATTATTTATGCTTGTGACAAACTTTTGTCAGGAGAATATAAGGATAATTTTATAGTTGATCCAATCCAAGGTGGAGCTGGAACAAGTTACAACATGAATACTAATGAAATTATTGCAAATATTGCTAATGAACAACTTGGTGGAGCTCTTGGAGTTTATGATAAGGTTCATCCAAATGATGATGTTAATAAGGGACAATCTACAAATGATGTTATTCCTACAAGTGGTAAAATTGCTCTTGTTAGATATTTTATGGAACTTAAAGAAGAATGTGAAAAACTTTTAGAATCTTTTGATAAAAAAGCAAAAGAATTTAAAGATGTTTACAAAATGGGACGTACTCAACTTCAAGATGCAGTTCCAATAAGCTTAGGTCAAGAATTTAATGCTTATCATTCTGTTATAAAAAGAGATTATAAGAGAATGGAAAAAGCAATCGAAGCTTTATCAAGCGTAAACCTAGGAGCAACTGCAATAGGAACCGGCCTTAATGCTGATGCTACATATGTAAATGAAATAGTTGATGTATTAAAAGAAGTTACAGGTCTTGATTTAAAACAAGCAGAAGATTTAGTTGATGGAACACAAAATTTGGATGGATTTTTATATGCATCATCAATCTTAAAAACTTTTGCAGTTTCACTTTCAAAAATTTCTAACGACTTAAGATTAATGTCTTCAGGTCCACAAACAGGAATTGGTGATATTAACTTGCCAGTAAGACAAGCAGGATCTTCTATAATGCCAGGAAAAATTAACCCTGTTATACCAGAAGTTGTAAGCCAAGTAGCTTTTGCAGTTTGTGGTAATGATACTACAGTAACTATGGCAGTTGAAGCTGGACAATTAGAACTTAATGCTTTTGAACCAGTCATTTTTTACAAACTTTTTGAATCTCTAAGAGCTTTAAAAGGTGCAATCTATACTCTAAGAATTAATTGCATAGATGGAATCACAGCTAATAAAGAATTATTATTAGAAGAAGTTGAAAAATGTGTAGGACTTGTAACAGCACTTGCTCCACATATTGGATATGAAAAATCAAGTAAAATTGCTCACAGAGCACAAGATACAGGAAAAACTGTAAGAGAGATTGTTCTTGAAGAAAAATTATTAAAAGAAGAAGAACTTGATAAAATATTAGACTTCAAAAAAATGATTACACCTGGAATCTTAGAAGAGGATAAATTGGATGAAAAATAAATATTAGGAGGAAATTATGACTGAGAATAATAAGAAAAAAATGAGCCCAACTAAAAAAATATTATTATCAATGCTCATTGGTCTTGTAGTAGGTATAGCACTACACTACTTAGTTCCTGATGGATTTTTTAAAAAATCTGTTTTGATTGATGGTATATTTTTCTTATTTGGACAAGGTTTTGTTAGATTATTACAAATGCTTGTAGTACCACTTGTATTTTTCTCAATTGGTACAGGTGTTATGCAAATGAGAGATATTTCCCAATTTGGGAGAGTTGCTGTTAGAACTTTGGTTTTATATTTAATAACAACAGCCATTGCTATAGCTATAGCTTTATTTTTAGCAAAATTATTAAAACCAGGTGTTGGTATGAATCTTGCAGAAGCTAGTAAATCTGCATCACCAGCAGCTGAAGCTGAAGAAGCTCCAACATTAATTGAAACATTAGTAAATATAATTCCAAAAAATCCTATTGAATCATTGGCAAATGGTGATATGCTTCAAGTAATATTTTGGGCATTTTTATCAGGTATAGTTATAGGAAAATTTGGCCAAGAATTAAAATTATTAGAAGACTTTATGAATGTTGGAAATGATTTTATGATGAAAGTTACAGCTTTAGTAATGAAGGCTGCACCAATTGGTGTGTTTGCTTTAATTGCTAGAACATTTACAGATATAGGACTTGGAATAGTAGGACCACTTCTAACTTTCTTAGGAGCAGTATTAGGTTCAATGATAATTTTAATACTAATTGCATATATCCCGTTAATTTCTTTAACTTCAAAGAAAAGTCCAAGCCATTTCTTGAAAAAAGTATTTCCGGTTTATACCTTTGCTTTTTCATCAGCATCATCAAATGCCACAATTCCATTAACATTATCATCATGTGATACACTTGGAGTTCCAAGAGAAATTTCTTCTTTTACAATTCCTCTAGGTGCAACGATTAATATGAATGGTACTGCAATTTATCAAGGTTGTGCAGTAATATTTATAGCAAATGCTTATGGAATAGATTTGACATTTGGAAATTTAGTAACTGTTATTTTAACTGCTGTTTTATCATCAGTTGGTACAGCAGGAGTTCCTGGAAGTGGAATGATTATGCTATCAATGGTTCTTTCATCAGTAGGACTTCCTGTAGAAGGTGTAAGTTTAATTATGAGTGTTGAAAGAATTGTAGATATGTTTAGAACAGCTCTTAACGTAACAGGTGACGTTGTTTCTACATTTGTATCAGCAACAGCTGAAAAATTATTAGATCAAGAAAGATACTTATCAGACGAAAAACCAGAAATGGAAGAAGTAAGCTTTTAAGTTATGAAAAATTTCTTTGTAATTTTGGGAGGAATGGGGACTTTAGCTACAACCAATTTTTTGAATGATTTAAATAAGGTCTACAAACCAAATTCAGATCAAGAATATTTAAATTATATGGTATTAAATCATGCTACAATCCCCGATAGAACCTCCTTTATATTAAAAAAGTCTAAAGAAAATCCTTATGATTTTCTAAAAGAAGATATAGAAAGTGTTGATAAACTAAATCCAGATTTTTATGTGATTACATGTAACACTGCTCATTTTTTCTATGATGACTTACAAAAACTTACAAAAAAACCAATCATAAATATGATTGAGCTTGTTGAAAATAAGTTAAATAAGCTAAAAAAACCTTCAACTATAGGAATTTTTGCAACAGAAGGAACTATTAAAAGTCGCTTATTTACAGATATTATAGAAAATTGTGGTCATAAAGCCTTAGTATCTTCAAGAAAACTACAAGAAAATATAAATGATTGTCTTTATAAAGATGTGAAAGAAAGTGGAACAATAAATTTCAATAGATATCACAAAACACTGGATAAGATGATAGATGAGGGAGCAGATTACATAATAATTGGATGTACTGAAGCTTCATTTATAAATAGTGAAGATGAAAAAAGAGATTCTTATCCTATTATAGATAGTGAAAAAGAATTAGTAAATGAAAGTTTAAAACTAGGATTAAAACTTCAAAAAAATATCGAAATTTAGGAGTAAATATGTCTGATATAGACTTGGAATATATAAGGGCTATATTAAAATATGGTTCAATAACTTCTGCTTCAAAAAAAATTTATATATCTCAATCAGCTTTAAGCCAACATATAATTAGGATTGAAAAAAAATTGGGAGTTAGGATATTTGATAGGGATTTTAAGCCCATGAAGCTTACTGAAGCAGGTCTTATATATAAAAAGTCTCTTGAAGATATAGAAAAATTAAGGGAGAACACCCTGTTAAAAATCGAGGAAATAAATACACTTAAAATAGGAGAGATTTCAATAGGTTCTACCGACTATCAAACTTATTTTTTCCTATCCAAAGTCTTAAATAAGTTTAATAAGGATTATCCTGGTATAAAAATTAAACTTGTTGAAGCTAAAACTGACCAGCTTAATCGATTTGCAAGGAATGGAATTTGTGATTTTGCAATTACCTATGAAACTGATAAATATGATGATTTGGAAAGTATAAATCTATATAGAGAAAATGTATATTTGGCTATGTCAAATAAAAATCCTCTAAAAAAATACTTGAAAGGTAATGGAGAAATAAAATCAATAGAATCCAAAAAACTTACTGGACAAAATATTATAAGAATGAAAAAAGGACAAAATTTAGTTTTACAATATCAAGAACTTGATAAATTTACTGAAAATTCGTTAAAAACAGTTCTTGAAACTGATTCTATATTTATAGCGCAAAAATGTGTAAGAGAAAATTTTGGACTTGCAATCCTTCCTGAATCGATGTTAAAGGAAGAAAGAGATGATCTTATATATTTTAAATTAAAAGAAGGTTTATCATCAAGAACAACCATGATAAATTACTGTAAGAATCACAAATTAAAAAGAATAGCAAATATTTTTATAGATAGATTAAAAGAGTATGCAAAAGAAGAATTTTAAAAGAGGTAAAAAATGAAATTTAGACAAGAAGAAGATTCTCTAGGAATTGTTAATGTTCCAGCTGATCATTATTGGGGAGCACAAACTGAAAGATCTTTAGAAAATTTTCCTCAAGATGTTGAAAAAATACCACATTCTCAAATTATGGCTATAGCAAGTATAAAAAGATGTGCTGCTATTGTAAATAATAAAGAGGGGAAATTAGATGATAATAAAAAAGAATTAATTGTTAATGCTTGCGATAGAATTTTAAAAGGAGAATTCGATAATGAATTTCCACTAACAGTTTGGCAAACAGGTTCAGGAACACAGACAAATATGAATGTCAATGAAGTTGTAAGCCATATTGCAAATGAAAATGAGAAAATTATCCATCCAAACGATCATGTTAACATGAGCCAATCATCAAACGATGTTTTCCCAACTGCAATGCACCTTTCAACTTACAAAAATTTAAGTGAAAAATTGTTGGAAGAATTGCCAAAAACAATAGATGCCATAAAAAAATTAGAAGATGACAATAAAGAGATAATTAAAACAGGAAGAACTCATCTTCAAGATGCAACTCCTGTAAAACTTTCTCAAGAAATTTCTGCATGGAGAACTTGCCTTGAAAGAGATTTGAAAGTTTTAGAAGAAGTAAAAGAAGAATTGACCTACCTTGCTATAGGTGGTACTGCCGTTGGAACAGGAATAAATGCTAAAAAAGAATTTGGCGATGAAATGGCAAAGGAACTTTCAGATTTTTATGGTTTTAAATTTAAATCTGATAAAAATAAATTCTACCAATTATCATCAAAATCAGCCCTAGTAAATGTTCATGGAACAATAAAGGCCCTTGCAACAGACCTTTATAAGATTGCAAATGATATAAGATTTTTATCATGTGGACCAAGATGTGGAATTAGTGAGCTAACAATTCCAGCAAACGAACCAGGATCATCAATTATGCCAGGAAAAGTAAATCCAACTCAAGTTGAATCAATAACTATGATTTGTATAAAAATAATGGCAAATGATTTTGTAATATCAATGGCAAATACTCAAGGTCAATTACAATTAAATGCTTATATGCCTTTAATAATTCATTCAATGGATAATTCAATTACTCTTTTATCTAAATCATTAAAATGTTTTAGAGAAAAATTATTAGAAGGTCTTGTAGCTAATGAAAAAAATATTGAAAAAAATTTAGAAAATTCCCTAATGCTTGTAACAAGCCTATCACCACATATTGGTTATGATAAGGCAAGTAAAATTGCTAAATATGCTTTTAATAATAATTTGACATTAAAACAAGCAAGTCATGAATTAGGTTATTTAGAAGATAGTGAATTTGATGAATTAGTAAAACCAGAAAAAATGGTATAAGGAGAGAAAAAAATGGAAAATCTAAAAGAAAAAGCACTTGAATTGCACAAAGAAATCCAAGGAAAAATTTCAACAGAATTAAAAGCGAAATTAGAAAACAAAGATGACTTATCCCTAGTTTATTCACCAGGAGTAGCAGAACCTTGTAAAAAAATCCACGAAAATGAGGATGATGCTTATATTTATACTGGAAAGGCAAATACAATAGCAGTAATTTCTGACGGAACAGCTGTATTGGGACTTGGAGATATTGGTCCAAAGGCTGCACTTCCTGTAATGGAAGGAAAGGCTTGTTTGTTTAAAAAATTTGGTGGACTTAATGCAGTTCCACTAGTAATTGATACTACAGATACTGAAGAAATTATTAAATTTGTAAAACAAGTTGCACCAACTTTTGGTGGAGTAAACCTTGAAGATATTTCTTCACCAAGATGTATAGAGATAGAAACAAGATTAAAAGAAGAGTTAGATATTCCAGTTTTCCACGATGACCAACATGGTACAGCTATAGTTACAATTGCAGCTTTAATAAACTCTTTAAAATTAGTAAATAAAAAACCAGAAGAATGTAATGTGGTTATATCAGGAGTTGGAGCTGCAGGCTCTTCAATTGTAAGAATGTTAAATGATTTTGGAATTAACGATATTTATGCTTTTAATTCTAGAGGAATCTTAAAAGAGGGTGAACAATATTCAAAAGATTTATATAACAAACTTGCAAAAGAAACAAATAAAGATAATAAAGATCTCACATTAGAAGAAGCTATGGCAGATGCTGATATTTTTGTTGGGGTTTCTGTGCCAAATAAGGTAAGTAAGGAAATGGTAAAATCAATGAGACGTGATCCAATAGTTTTAGCTATGGCAAACCCAGATCCAGAAATTACTTATGAAGATGCAAAAGAAGCAGGGGCAAAAGTTGTTGGAACAGGAAGAAGTGATTATCCAAATCAAGTTAATAATGTTCTAGCTTTCCCAGGGCTTTTCAAAGGAGCTTTGTCAGTTCATGCAACAAAAATTACAGAAAAAATGAAAGTTGCAGCTGCAGAAGCTATAGCAAGTCTAATTCCAGATGATAAAATTACAGAAGATTATGTAATTCCATCAGCATTTGATATGGGAGTTGCAGATGTAGTTGCAGAATCTGTTGCAAAATGTGCAAGAGAAGAAGGTATTTCTCAAAAATAATTATAATTTTTAATTTAACCACTAACTTTTTATAAGTTGGTGGTTTTTTATTTTTAGAAAAATTCAGCAAGTATAAATAAAAAGATAAAAAATAACAAATTAATTTTTTATATTAATAGTTTGACGCATAGATTGTTTTTATTATATAATGAGTTAAAATGATAAAAAAATTAGTGGAGGAATAAAAAATGGAAAAAAAGAAACTTAAACCAACGACATTTCAGGCGATATCGCCCTTGGTTATTATGATTGTCCTTCTTACAATTGGAGTAGGATTTTTAAAATTAAGGGCAGAACCAATAATATTAATTTGTGCTAGTATTGCAAGTATAATAGCAATAAAATTAGGCTACACATGGGAAGAATTACAAAAGGGAATTATAGAAAAAATTGCATCAGCCTTTCCTGCTACTTTGATTTTATGGTCAGTAGGACTTTTGATAGGGGCTTGGATGTTTTCAGGAACTGTTCCTATGATTATTTATTATGGTGTTCAAATTATTAACCCAAGATTTTTATACGTAAGTGCCTTTTTAATAGCTGCAGTTTTATCTACAGTCACAGGAACATCATGGGGGTCTGCAGGAACAATTGGTGTTGCTATTATGGGAATTTCACAAGGACTTGGAATGAACTTAGCCGTAACTGCAGGGGCAGTTGTAGCAGGATCTTACTTTGGAGATAAATTATCACCATTTTCAGATACAACAAACCTAGCTCCTCTTGCAGCAGGATCACAATTGTATGACCACATCAAACACATGCTTTATACAACTTTACCATCATCTATTGTTTCGATAATAGTATATTTAATTGTTGGTCTTTCTTCAAAATCAACAGGAGCAAGCACAGAATCTGTAAAAATTATTCAAAGCCAACTTTCTGGAATTTATAATTGGAATATAATTTTACTACTACCTGTTTTAATTATGTTAATTGGTTCAGTATTAAAATTTCCAACTCTACCAACCATGATTGTAAACTCCTTGGTATCGGTTGTAATCGGAATTTTTGTTCAAGGATTTAGCTTAAAAGATGGATTTATTTCTATGGTTAATGGATTTAATGTAGAGATGACAGGGTTTGATGGAAAAATTATTGATGATATCTTAACTCTAATAAACAGAGGTGGTGCAGTTTCCATGACTACAACAACAGTTTTGGTATTTTGTTCTATGGGATTTGCTGGAGTTATGTCAACATCTGGTATGCTTGATGTTGTTTTGGATGCAATTTTGACAAGGGTAAAGACAACTTTTGGAGTAATATTGTCAACTATAGCTTCATGTTTTACAGTTGCCTTTGTAACAGGAAACTCTTACCTTTCAATTTTAATTCCTGGAGAATTATTCAGAAAAGTTTATCTTGAAAGAAATCTTCACCCTAAAAACTTATCAAGGACTCTTGAAGATTCAGGAACAGTATTAGTCCCATTGATTCCTTGGTCTGCAGCTGGTGCTTACATGGCCGCTACTCTTGGTGTAGATACTTTGACCTACCTACCTTGGGCAGTTTTAAATTATATGGGAATTGTCTTTGCTATAATTTTAGCCTTTACAGGAATTGGAATAACAAAAATAACTGAAAAAGAAAAAGAAGATTTTTTAATAGCGGAAGGTGAAAAAGTATGATTTTAATTAAAAATGTAAAAATTCTATGTGAAAATAAGATAAAAAATATTTTGATAGCAAATGAAAAAATAGAAAAAATATTTGAAGGAGATTGTGATTATCCTTTAGATGAAATTTATGATGCAGGGGGAAAAACTCTTATACCTGGTTTAATTGACCAACATATCCACATAACCGGTGGTGGTGGAGAAGGTGGATTTGAAACAAGGGTTCCAGAGATTACCCTTTCAAAATTAATAGAGGCAGGAATAACTACTGTAGTTGGACTTTTGGGAACAGATTCTGAAACAAGAAGTGTAGAAAATCTTGTGGCAAAATCACTGGCCCTAACAAATGAAGGAATAAAAACATATTCCTTAACAGGCTCTTACGCTTATCCATCACCAACGATTACAGGGTCTGTAAAAAAAGATATAATTTTTGTAAATCAACTTATTGGAGTAAAAATTGCAGCAAATGATCACAGGGATTCTTGTCTTGATTATAAAGAATTACAAAGGATTGGGGCAGAAGCAAGGGTTGCTGGAATGATTTCTGGTAAAAGCGGACATGTAACAATTCATATGGGAAGTGGAAAATTTTATTTTAATCAAATTAATGATGCCCTAAAATTTTCAAATCTTCCAATTACAATATTTAGGCCAACACATGTAAATAGGGATAAAAAATTATTTGATGAAGCCTTAGAATTTGCCGAAAATGGTGGATATATAGATTTAACGTCAGGAATAAATAAAGATTTCCCAGACAGCTTGGCTTATAAAATGGCAAAGGAAAAAAATGTTTTAGATAAAATTACCTTTTCATCAGATGGATTTGGTTCATGGTCAAATTACGATGATGAGGGTAATCTAATAGAAATTGGATACTCACCAGTTGATACTGGAATAAAGGCAATTAAAGAAATTGTAGATGAAGGAGAAAATTTAGAAGATGCAATCAAGCCTTTTACATCTAACGTTGCAAAAGTATTAAAGCTTGACAAAGAAGTTGGATTTATTAAAGAAGGCTATATAGCAAATTTACTTTTACTGGATGAAAATTTAGATATTGATGGGGTAATTTCTGAAGGTAAGTTTATGAAAAAAGATAAAAAAATCCTAAAAAAAGGATCATACGAATAAAAAAAGCAGAAATAAATTTTCTGCTTTTTTAATATTTATTCAAATAAATATAGATATTTTTCATATCCTTCATCTTTTAATTTCTTTTTTGGAATAAATTTTAGACTTGCCCCATTTATGCAATATCTTAATCCACCTTTATCATCAGGACCGTCTTTAAAAACATGACCTAAGTGTGAATTAGCATTTTTTGATTTTACTTCTGTTCTTATCATTCCATGAGATAAATCTTCATTTTCTTTTATATTATCTTCTAGTGGTTTTGAGAAAGAAGGCCAACCACATCCAGAATCAAATTTATCTAAAGATGAAAACAAAACCTCTCCACTTACTATATCTACATATATTCCATCCTTATAAAAATCATTATAAATACTAGAAAAAGGTTTTTCTGTACAAGAATTTTGTGTAACCTCATAAGATACTCTAGATAGTTTATTTAACTTATCTTGTTTTAATTTTTCATCCATAATATCCTCCTTACAAACATTTTACTAATTTATCATAAATTAAGCAATATTTTTTACTTTTAAAAATAAATAAAAAATGATACAATATTTTTAATAATAATGTATTTTGAGGGGAAATTATGGGACAAAATATTATAGCAGATCATGCGAAATGGCCTATACTTGAAGATGCAATTTTTAAAATAAGTGGAGATTGTAAGAAAGCTATTGAAAAAAAAGGTAAAGATAAGGTGATTAATTCAACTTTGGGAACTATGATAGATGATGATGGAAATATTATTGCTTTTAATAGTGTTTACCATACTTTAAAGAATATGGATAAAAAAGATATTGCTAGCTATGGAGCAATAGAGGGAGATAAAGATTTTTTGGGTTTGGTTACGAATAGGTGTTTTGGTCCTTATAGACCTAAAGGTTTTATAAGATCAGTTGCAACAGTTGGTGGGACTGGTGCAGTAAGGCATACTTTTTGGTCACTGTTAGATGAGGGTGATTATGTTGTTTGCCCAAATTGGTATTGGCCAGCCTATAAAACTATGTGCGAAGAGTATAAGAGAGAGTTTCTAAATCATGAATTTTTGGATGAAAATTATGAATTTAATTTGGTAGAATTTACAAAGGCCTTGGACTATGCCTTGGAAAAAAAAGATAGAGCTTTGTGCGTGTTTAATTCACCAGCAAATAATCCTACGGGTTTTACAATATCTGATTCGATGTGGGATAAAATTTTAGATATTATAGATGATAGGGCGGTTGAAGGAAAATTTATAAGTATTTTGTTGGATGTTGCCTATATCGAATTTGCAGGTGATGGAAGTCAAAAGAAATTTTTTCAAAAATTTGGATCTTTAAAGGAAAATATAATAACTTGTATAGCTTATTCTATGAGCAAATCTTATACAGCCTATGGCCTAAGATCGGGAGCTTGTATAATTGTTTCTTCAAAAGAAGATATTGCAGATAGTCTTTTTTATTCAATGAAACATTCTAATAGGGCAATTTGGTCAAATATCACTCATGTAGGTATGAATATTTTGGTTGATTTAGAAAAGGATGAGAAAAAGAAAAAATCATATGCTAAGGAACTTGAATTTTATAGGAAAATGTTAGAAAAAAGAGCTAAATATTTTGTGGAAAATGCAAAAGAAGTAGGACTTGTAACTCTTCCTTATTTTGGTGGTTTTTTTATTTCTATTCCTTGCAAAAGTTCAAAAGAAGTTTCTGAAAAATTAAAAGAAAAAGATATGTTTATCGTTTCAAATAATAATGGTTTAAGATTTGCGGTATGTGCAGTAAGTGAACAAAATTGTAAAATTTCACCAAGACTAATTAAAGATGCAATTGATATAGTAAATAAATAATATAAAAACTCAAGCGAAAGTATTAATTTTCTTGAGTTTTTTTATATTTTTAAATATTTTTAATTAATTCAAATAGTTCAATAGCAGCAGATCTTGGGCCTTCAAATTGCATATGACTTAGACCAAGTTGAGTTTTTATTGTTCCTACCTTTACTTTATTTTTAAATAAATTATCAAAATATTTGTTTAATAATTTATCACATTCTTCTCTTTTTTGTACTGGACCAAAAGGATTTGCAAAATATGTTTGAACCAGATCTTTTTCTGTTGTTGTTCCTTTGGCAAGTCTTGCTCCTCTTTTGAAAACTCTTATGGCATCTTGTTTATTTTTAAAAAGCTCTATTGAATTGCAATTTTCAACAACTGCAGAATAATTATCAGCATAGAGGAAGAAGTCTACTGGATATCCTAAATTAATTTCATCAAAAGTTGGAACTGGCATTATCAATCTAGAGTTTACCTTATCTGGATTCATAAAAATTGATCTGTCGATTTGTTTGAATGCATATCCTGCATCAAGATCATCAAGTCTTACAAAAGCACCAATTTCAGTTCCGTAAGCATAAACTTTATTATTTTTGATTCTAAAAGATCCCATATCATCAAAAACAATTGTCATTTCTTTTATATAATCTTTGGCAAGAGATCTGAATGCTTCTATTGATTCACTTTTTCCAGCTCCACTATCACCAAGAATTACGATGTTTACAGTTTTATCATTTTGTAAAACTACAGAAAGACCAGCGCCATGAATTGGTAGATATCCCTTTTTTATATTAATAACATTATTTAAAGTTAAGACCATTTTTTTCAAATAACCAAAATAATCTATTTTTTCTGAATAGGCAATATATCCAACATACAATTTGATTTCTTCATCATAAAAAAATGAATTTTTCTTATTAACTTTATCTTTTGGTCCGTAGATATAAACGGCATCAGATTTTTTGTTTTCAATATCATCAACATCAGCAAGTTCAAAAAGATTTGATGCCGACACACCATGAGTTAATAAATCTCTGTGAAAATAAATATAAATTAAATTATCTCCAACTTTTGCTGGATAACAGAAAAAATGATCTGGATTAATTTTTGTATTTATAATAGGATTTTCGTAAACTTCTTCAAAAATTCCATCTCTTTTATTTGATTTAGTATAAGTAATATAAGGAGTTTCTATCATAACTTGAGTAATAAATGGAATATCATTTAGACATTGATAAGTTTTTGGATAATTTTTATTAAAATTTCTAATCATAATAGAGGCATCAGCAGCTGCTGGAACTTGTCTATAAACTTTTGGCCATACTCCCAAAATGCTCATTTCAACTCTTCTGTAGGCTTGAAGAATCATATTTTTCAACTTTTCATTTGTTTCAACAAAATTTACAACTCCCACTCCTCTGGAATTTTCATTTTGTTCGATAATAGAATATCTTTCTAAATTTCTCCAATAATTGTAAAATTCTTCAACTATTTT
Source organism: Anaerococcus senegalensis JC48 (assembly GCF_000321005.1). Classification (GTDB taxonomy): domain Bacteria; phylum Bacillota; class Clostridia; order Tissierellales; family Peptoniphilaceae; genus Anaerococcus; species Anaerococcus senegalensis. Next base: position 18,067 of record NZ_HE578908.1, on the reverse strand, counting down.
TAACAAACCTTCTTTTTGTTTTTCTAAATTATGATATTTGTTTATTTTAGTAGAAATTTCCTCAATATTCATAACAGTTAGAAGTTTTAAAATATCAGTAAGTTCTGTTGCAAGAGAATCTACTGAAGAATTTATGAAAAATTGTTCTATGTAAGCGTAAACTCTTGTTGAATCTTTTTTGTGATAATTTATAAATGATTTAGTAAGTTCTAAGAAAGAATCACTGTTTAATAATTCATTTACATCATTGAAAAATTGCTCGGATAAATTTAAAATAGCCTTATTTCCCGTAATTGAAAATTCTTTACTCATTTTTTCCCCTTTATTTTTTTCTGTATTTATTTATAATTTTACTAATTATATATCTGATTTAGACTAAAAACAAGAAAAAAAGACTTTGTGTAAAAATAACACAAAGTCAAATAATAAATAAAATTAATTTTAGGAAAATTTTTTATTTTTTCTATAAGCCAAATAAGAATAAATAAAGGTAATTAGGCATGAAACTAATAAAGAGGACAAAAGGACATAAAGGCCATATTTAAGTGATAATGTTAAGGCAAATAAGGATAAAACTCCACTAATAAAAAATAAAATACCAGCAGACTTTTGAGTTTTTTTCCACACATAATCATCTTCCATTGCCCAAGAAGTTCTAAAACCCATGGTATAATTTCTTTTTATTTTTGGCATAAAAATCCCACTTATGGCAACTAATAACGAAATAAGAGCTAAGATAATTCTTTCTACATCAATATTTTCATTATAAGTTTTCCAGATAGTTAAACTTACAATCAAAAAATTTAAAATAGGAATAAACAATAAAAATATATGTTTGTAATTTTGGTCATGCTTTTCAGATTTTGGATCAAGACTAATAATCAAAAAAAGTGCAATATAAAGTAAAATCAAAAAAGTAATAACAAATAAAAGAGTCTTGGTTTTGTTGGCATAAAAGTCAGCGCTTGAAGAATAATCGAAATTAATTGGAATTCTTTCAGGAAGTCTATCATAAAATACTAAAGCCAAAATTATAGATAAGCTAAATATTGTAGTTGAAAAAAATAAATTTTTCTTATTTTCTTTCATGAATTTCTCCTTTCTATTTTTTATTATATTAAATTTGAAGCTAAAAGTATATAAAATCATTTCTTTTTATTGGTTTAAATGCTATAATTACTAATGTATGCAAAAGTAAGAAAGGAATATTATGAAAGAATATGATGTTGTTGTAGTAGGCAGCGGAGCAAGTGGATCTTTTATGGCCTACGAATTTACCAAATTAAATTCAAATAAAAAAGTTTGTGTGATAGATGCAGGGAGAAAAGTTAAGGCGAGAAAATGTCCGATTTCTGAAGGAAAAGTAGATTCTTGTATCGGATGCAAACCATGTAATATAATGTACGGATTTGGTGGAGCAGGAACTTTATCTGACGGAAAATATAACATTACAACCAATTTTGGTGGAGATTTACATAATTATATTGGAGAAAAAAAAGCTCTAGAATTAATGGAATATGTTGATGATGTTTTGATGGATTTTGATAAGGGAGATGCAACACTTTATTCAACAGAAAATACTGGTTTAAAAACAGAGTGTCTGAAAAATGATCTTCACTTATTAACAGCAAAAGTTCGTCACTTTGGTACAGAAAGAAATAGAGAAATTCTACAAAAAATCTATGATTATGTAAAAGATACAATAGATTTTGAATTTATGACAAAAGTTATAAGTGTAGAATTTGAAGACGGATATTATTTTGTAAAAACTGACAAAAACGAAACAATAAAATGTAAATACCTAGTTCTTGCTGCCGGAAGATCAGGATCAAAATGGATTTCAGAAACTTGCCAAGATTTTGATGTTGAAATGAAAAAAAACAGAGTAGATATTGGAGTTCGTGTAGAAGTTCCTGCAGAAGTTTTTAAACATATAACAGATAAAGTTTATGAGGCAAAGATCGTATATCAAACAAAACAATATAACGATCTAGTAAGAACATTTTGTATGAATCCTTATGGAGAAGTAGTAACAGAAAATACAAATGGAATTATAACTGTAAATGGTCACTCATACGCAAACCCAGAACTTCAAACAAATAATACAAACTTTGCACTTTTAGTTACAAATAGATTTACAGAACCATTCAAAGATTCTAATGAATACGGAGAATCAATAGCAAAAGTTTCAAATATGCTTGGTGGTGGAGTATTAATGCAAAGATTTGGAGATCTTGTAAAAGGAAGAAGATCATCAGAAAGAAGGATGAAAAAATCTTTCTTAAGACCAACCTTAAATTCAACAGCAGGAGACTTATCATTAGTAATGCCAAAAAGACAACTAGATGATATTATAGAAATGATTTATGCTCTTGATAAAATTGCACCAGGAATGGCTAATGATGATACACTTTTATATGGAATAGAAGTTAAATTTTATAATTCTGTTGTAGAAGTAAACGAAGAATTTGAAACAAGTCAAAATAATTTATTTGTTCTTGGAGATGGATCAGGAGTAACGCATTCCCTATCTCAAGCATCAGCATCTGGTGTTGAAATGGCAAGAATATTAAACAAAAGAAATTAAAAAGAAAATTTGACAAAGAAAGAAAATTCTTGTATCATATCAAAAGAGAGTTAAAGAAGTACCCGATACTCACCTGCCGACCTTTAGTTTTCAGGTTACAATCTCTATTAGAATATTTCTAATTATATTGTAAATTTTTTGGGTACTTTGAGTACCCATTTTTTTATGCGAATATTTGGAGGTAACATTATAAAAGACTTAAAAATTAATGAGGAAATAAGAGACAATAAGCTTAGACTTATAGATGAAGACGGATCACAAATTGGTGTTGTATCTAAAAACGAAGCCTTGGATAGAGCTTTCGATAAACATTTGGATCTAGTATTAATGTCACCAAATGCTAAGCCACCAGTTGCAAGAATCATGGATTATGGAAAATTTAAATACGACCAAGAGAAAAAAGCTAAAGAAAATAAGAAAAAACAAAAAACAACACAAACAAAAGAAACAAGATTTAGCTTAAATATTGAAGATCATGATTTAGAAACAAAGGCAAATCAAACAAAGAAATTTTTAAACAATGGCGACAAAGTTAAAGTTTCTGTAAGATTTAAGGGTAGAGAATTGGGTCATAAAAACTTAGGCTATGATTTATTAGATAAATTTATGGAATTTGTTGGAGATTGTGCACAAGTTGATAAGAAACCAGCAATGGAAGGAAGATCACTAGTATTATTTATCTCACCAAATACCGAAGAAAATTAGGAGGAAAAAATGGCTAAGAACAAAATAAAAACAAAAAGAGCAGCTGCAAAAAGATTTAAAGTAACAGGCAGTGGAAAAATAAAAAGACATAAAGCTTACAAGGGACACCTTACAGCTAAGAAAACACCAGCAAGAAAAAGAAAATTAAGAAAATCTACAATCGCTTCAAAAGGTGATGCTAAAAACATTAAAAGATTATTAAATATCTAATAGGAGGACATAATGGCAAGAGTAAAAAGAGCATTAAACGCAAAAAAAAGACATAAAAAAGTTCTTAAACAAGCTAAAGGTTACTACGGTTCAAAATCATTACTTTTCAAAACTGCAAACCAAGCAGTAATGAAATCTTTACAATATGCTTTTATTGGTAGAAAAAGAAGAAAAAGAGATTTCAGAAAATTATGGATTGCAAGAATAAATGCAGCAGCAAGAGCAAATGGAACAAGCTATTCTAAATTAATGGGAAATCTTAAAAAAGCAAACATTGATATAAACAGAAAAATGCTTGCAGAAATTGCTGTATCAAGCCCAGAAGAATTTACAAAATTAGTAGAGATTGCTAACCAAGCAGCTTAATGATAATAAAATCAGAATCTAACGAAAAATACAAGTATATAAATAAACTTAAAAAGAAGAAATATAGAAAAAAGTTTAACTCTTTCATAGTAGAATCTATAAAAATAGTTGACCAAATTCCGGAGGATTTTGAATGTGAATTTGTTTTTGTAAATGAAGATATGAAAGATTATAAAACAGATTTTAAAAAGATAGTTTTTTCAAATAATTTATTTGATAAGCTATCTTTGCTTGAAAATCCTGAGGGAGTTTCAGCTGTTATAAAAATAAAAGAAAAAAAAGAAATTTCTTCTAATAAGGTATTACTATTAGATCATATGCAAGATCCGGGAAATCTTGGCACGATAATAAGAAGTGCTGAGGCCTTTTCTTTTAAAGATATAATTTTTCTAAATAATTGTGTAGATTTATACAATGAAAAAACTATAAGGGCAAGCATGGGATCTATTTTTAGGTTGAATTTTATTGATTTAGAATTAGAAGATGTAAAATATTTAATTAGTAAAAATTATAAGCTGATTTTGGCTGATATGAATGGAAAATCAGTAGAAAAATTTAAATCTTATGATAAAATAATATTAGCTATAGGAAACGAGGCTAATGGAATAAGTGAATCTTTAAAAGATTTGTCAGATGATTTTGTATCCATAAGAATGGATGGGAAAATTGAATCATTAAATGCAGCAATAGCTGCATCAATACTTATGAATAATTTTAGCCAAAGCGGATAAAAGCTATACTATTCAAGTAAAGCAAGTGGTAGATGATGAGAGGCCATCTTGTAACGGTATAGAAATTCACCGCCTAGCTTCGATACGAATTAAGTAGTTGAGACGGTTATGCGTTATAATTTTTGAGTGGATTAAAGAATCAAATTAGGTGGTACCGCAGATAAGTCTGTCCTTTTATAGGGCAGTTTTTTTGTACCAAAATTTAAAGGAGAAAAAATGAAAGAACAATTACAAGCCTTAGTAAAAAGAGCAAGCGAGGCTATTGAAAAAAGTGAAGATTTAAAATCTCTTGACCAAATAAGAGTTAAATATCTTGGTAAAAAAGGTGAAATAACATCATTAAAGAAAAATATTTCAAAATTACCAAATGATCAAAAACCAATGGCAGGAAAACTTATAAACCAAACTTCAAATGAAGTTGAAAATAAACTTGAAGAGAGAAAAGAAGAAATTAAAAAAATTCTTTTAGATAAAAAAATAAAAGAAGAAAAAATTGATGTAACTGCAAATTTTGACATTTATTCTAGTGGTCATATGTCAGTAATAAATCAAACTATGGCAGAGCTTGAAGAAATTTTCCAAAATATGGGATTTGATGTTGTAGAAGGACCAGAAATTGATACTGTAAAAAATGTTTTTGATGATTTAAATTCACCAAAAAACCACCCATCAAGATCTTTGTCTGATACCTTTTATATAAATGAAAATACTCTTCTTCGTCCTCACACATCAAGTATGCAAATTCGTGTGATGAATGAAGGAAAACTTCCTATAAAAATGGTTTCTGCTGGAAGAGTTTTTAGAAATGACGAAGTAGATGCAACTCACTCACCAATGTTTCATCAATTGGAATGTTTGGTTGTTGATGAGAATGTTTCAATAGCAAATTTAAAAGCAACCCTTGAAACTTTTATAAAAGAAATGTTTGGAGATGAAATAAAAATGCGTTATCGTCCTCACCATTTCCCATTTACAGAACCATCTCTTGAAGTTGACGTAACTTGTCCAATTTGTGGAGGTAAGGGCTGTCCTGCTTGTTCAAACACTGGTTGGTCAATGGAACTTTTGGGTGGAGGAATGGTTCATCCAAATGTACTCGAAAATTGTGGAATAGATAGTGAAAAATATACTGGTTTTGCTTTTGGTCTTGGAGTTGATAGAATTGCCATGGTTAAATATGGACTAGATGATATTAGATTACTATTTGATAATGATAAAAGATTTATTGAACAATTCTAGGAGGAAATATGTTAGTACCTTTAATTTGGCAAAATGATTATATAAAATTAGACGAAGATTTAAAAACAATTACAGATAGACTCTCAGAAACTGGATCTCACGTTGAAAGTGTAAATTTTATTTCTGATAAACTTGATGGTCTTGTTGTAGGGAAAGTTTTAAAACAAGAAAAACACCCAAATGCCGACAAATTATTTGTCCTTACAATTGATGTTGGAGAAGAAATTACTATAGTAACTTCTGCAAAAAATACAAAAGAGGGTGATTATCTAATATTAATAAAATCAGGATCTAAAATAAACGGACAAAAAATTGATGATCATGAATTTTTTGGAATTGTAAGCCAAGGTATGCTTACATCATATAAAGAAATAGGATATGATGACTCGGTTATTGAAAAAAAATCAAAGGATGGAGTTATAGTTTTATCTGGTGAATTTAAGCCAGGTACACCAGCAGTTGAAGTTTTATATTCTAATACTCCAGTAATTGAATATGAGATCACTCCAAATAGACCTGATTGTCTTTCAATTATTGGAATGGCAAGAGAATCTGCTGCATCTTTTGATAAAAAAATCACCTATCCATCATTAGAATATCCAACAGTTTCTGATAAAAAAGATAATTATTTTAATGGGATTGAAATCAAATCTAATAATTGTAAAAGATTTACAGGAAGAATTATAAAAAATGTAAAAGTTGGCGAGTCTCCTCAATGGCTTAAAAATTATTTGATGCTTGCTGGAATGAGACCTGTAAATAATGTTGTAGATATTACAAATTTTGTAATGCTTGAAACAGGTCAACCTCTTCATGCTTATGATCTTGAAACTTTACATGATAGAAAAATTATTGTAAGAGATGCGAATGAGGGCGAAATTATTAAAACTCTTGATGGTGAAGAAAGAAAATTAAATGAAGAAGTTTTGGTGATAGCTGACGGAAAAGAGGCTATTGGTCTTGGTGGAATTATGGGATCAATGGATAGCGAAATTACAGAAAATACTAAAACAATTATTCTAGAATCAGCTAATTTTGATTCTGATAATATTAGAAAATCTTCTAAATTTTTAAATTTAAGAAGCGAGGCATCATCAAGATTTGAAAAAGAAATTTCTGTAGAAAATGCTGATTTTGCATCAAAAAGAGCTATGAAACTTATTACAGATCTTGGAATTGGAGAAGTTTTGGAAGATTATTTTGATGAAGGAATAAAAGAAAGTCCAGAAAATAAAGTTAAGCTAAGAATCTCTAGATTAAATGCCTTAAGTGGTAGAGAATTTTCTAAAAATGATGCAATTTCTTATTTGAAAGCTTTAGAATTTGATGTAAAAGACATTGATGATGATACAATTGAAGCAAAAATTCCTGATTTTAGGATGGATATTTCAATAGAAGCAGATTTAATTGAAGAAGTTGCAAGACTTTATGGAATGGGAAAAATCGAATCTAAAGCTCTTTATTCATCTTTACAAAGAGGAGAAAAAACTCCTATGAGACTTTTAAAAGATGAATTAAAAAATAATTTATTTGGACAAAAATTCTCAGAAATTACAACATATTCATTTATTTCTCCAAGAGATTATGACAAATTATTGGTTGATGAAGATTCAAAATTAAGAGATTATATAAAAATAATTAATCCTTTGGGAGAAGATTATTCTGTAATGAGAACAACTCTTCTTTCCAATATGTTAGATACTTTTTCAAAAAATATTGCTAAAAAACAAAAAGATTTAAGATTTTATGAAATTGGTACAGCCTTTATAAAGGATGGCTCTGATCTTCCAGAAGAAAAACAATACTTGACTATGGGGCTTTATGGAGATTATTCTTTCTATGATTTGAAAGATTTCTTTGTAAAGGCAATGAATAAAACTGGATTTAGAGGATTTAGATTTGAAACTGAAGAAAATATCAAAACTTTCCACCCAGGAAGATGTGCAAATATTTATCTTGATGGAGAGAAGATTGGTATTATGGGACAAATTTCCTATCAAGTTATGGAAGAATTTAAAATTAAAAATTCTGCCCTAGCTTTAGAAATTGATCTTTCTATGATCAAGGATAAAAAAATAGACCAAATTAAATACAAAGCTCTTTCAAAATTTCCATCAATTCTTCGTGATTATTCTTTTACTTGTGATAGAAATGTAGAAAGTCAAAAAATTGAAGATGTAATTATTGAAAAAGCAGATGGTTTGGTAAGAAATATAGAGATATTTGATATCTATACAGGAGATCAAATTGATCAAGGTAAAAAATCTATTTCTTATAAGGTAGCTTATGGCAAAAAAGATGCAACCTTGAAAGATGAAGAGGTTGAAAAAGTTGAAAAAGAATTTTTAGAAGATTTAAGTAAGGAAAATATAAACTTGCGTAGTTAGGAGTTAAAGTGGCAGATAATAAAATTGTTGTTAATATTGCTGGCATGGACTACACTTTGGTAAGTGATCAAGAAAAAAATGAGATTGAACAAATTGCAGCTTATGTTGATAAAAAAATTCGAGAAATTGATAATGATAAATTAACTCGTGAAAACCAACTTGTTTTAGCTTCAGTAAATATTGCTGATGAAATGTATAGGATTTTAATCAAGCACAAAAAGTTAAGAGAAAAAGCTAAAGATCCTATTGAAAATTATCCTAAAATAAAAGAAGCTTACGAGAAATTAGAAGAAGAAAATAAAATTACAAAAGATGATTTCGAAAAGTCTAAAAAAGATTTTATGGAATCTATGAAAAAAATCGATGGCTTAAATTCTACTATTAATAGACTAAATGCAGAAATTGATAATAAAAATAAAATTAATAAGTCGAAAGATGAAAATCTAAAAAAACTTAGAGAAAATTTGACCAAGTTACAAGAAGAAAATCTTGATCTTCAAAAAGAAAATGAAGATTTGAAGGGAAACTTGTAATGAAAAATGTTGAAATATTAGCTCCTGTTGGTAAAAGATCTATGCTTGATGCAGGGATTTCTGCAGGGGCTTGCAGTTTTTATCTTGCCTTGGATGATTTTGGTGCAAGAGCTTATGCCAAAAATTTCTCCTTAGATAATATTGAAGAAGTGATTGATTATGTTCACTTGTTCGATAGAAAAGTTTTTATAACTATAAATACTCTTATAAAAGATGAAGAAATTGATAAGGCGATTTTTTATATTGAAAAACTTTTTGAATATGGTGCTGATGCTATTTTAATTCAAGATATTGGACTATATTCTTTGCTAAAAGACATAAATAAGAAAGCAAATCATAGATTAGAATTTCATGCTTCAACGCAAATGGCAATAAAAGATTATGATGGGGCTCTTACTGCCAAAAATCTTGGTTTTGATAGGGTAGTTGTTGCAAGAGAAACTGAGATTTATGAGATAGAAAAAATTTGTAAATTAGATATTGATACAGAAGTTTTTGTTCATGGGTCTTTATGTGTATCTTTTTCTGGAGAATGTTTATTATCTTCATATCTTGGTAAAAGATCTGCTAATAGAGGAAGATGTGCAGGAATTTGTAGAAAAAAATATAAGCTTATTAATGATGAAAAAATTTTGGGAGAAGATTATTATCTTTCAATGAAAGATCTTTCAACAATTGATAATATCGATAAGCTAATAGAAGTTGGAGTAAATTCTTTAAAAATTGAAGGACGTATGAAAACTGATGAGTATGTTTATAATACTGTAAAAAATTATAGAGAAAAAATCTATGAGAATTATTACGATAAGGATCAATTAAGAGATATTTCAAATAGGTCTTATACAAATGGATTTATTTTTGGACAAAAATCATCATATCTTGCCCTTGAAAATGAAAATAAACATAGAGAAATTGGTGAAGTTTATAAAAAAGGTAATAAAAAATATTTTAAAGCAAATTCAAATTTGATAAAAGAATCAATTCTTCAAGTTACAACTGAAAAAAATAGAAAACTTCCCTTGACCTTGACAGAAGATTTGAAAAAAAATCAAGAGGTAGAATTAAAAGATTTTCCAGATGCCAAAGTGGGGTCAAAAATTTACCTACTTTCTTCAAAAATTTTAAAGGAAAATCTAGATTATGGTCTAAATTCTTATGAAAATCTACCTTTAAATGTTAAATTTGAGGCTAAAATCGGACAGTATCCTAAAATTACCCTTAAATATAAAGATACAAAAATATCTTATGAAGGTGAAAATTTAGTCGAAGAAGGTAAAAATATTTTCCTAAATCAAGAAGACATAAAAGAAAATCTCACAAAATTTGGAAATACAATTTATAAAGAAGAAAAGGTAGAAATTGATATTGACTCTAATATATTTTTGAGAAAAAAAGATATAAATTCTATGAGAAGAAATGCACTTGACATTTTAAATGAAAAAAGACTTTCTTTTTATAAAAATGATCCTATAAAAGTTAAAAAAAGAGATTTGAAAGAAGATAAAACTTTTAAAAGAGAAAAAAATATAGAATTATTAACAAATGATATAGACCCTTCTCTATTGAAAGATTTTGATAATATTTATTTGAGAAATTATGATCAAAAATTTGATGGTTTAAATATTTTTTATATTATGGATGCTGATAAAAAATATGACCTAGATTTTATTACTTTTTTGAAAGAGAAAAATTTTAAGGGAGTAGTTTTTAATAACTATAAGGACTTTGTTTTAAAAGATGTACTTTTGAAAAATGGATTTGAAATTAGGATAGGTAGATATTTAAATGTTTTCAATTCTTATTCTTTTGATTTTTATAGTGATTTTTCTTCTATGATTTGTTCATCTGTAGAAAATTCTTTTGAAAACATTAATAAAAATTCTAGAAAATACCCTACAGAAATTTTAGCTTACGGTCCAATTGAGCTTATGAATATGAGACACTGTCCATTTTCTGCTATAAAAAAATGTGAACTAAAGGGATGTGAGACTTGTAAATTTTCTAATTCTCAAATAAAAGATGAGGATAATAATCTATTTGACATAAAAAGATCTGATGGTTTATCTAGGATCTATTCAAAAGAAATTACAAATATTGACCTTACAAAAATTGAAAATTCAGTATCTTTATTGTATCTTATTAGAAATAATGAAGATATTAAAAATATTAAAAAAATTGAGATTAACAATCTTGGATACGACAGGGGTGTTATTTAATGCAGGAAAAAACTTTAGAAGTTTTAGAGTTTAGAAAAATTTTGGAAAAACTCAAAACCTATGCAAGAAGTGAACTTGTTAAAAAAGAAATTTCAAAAATAAATCCTAAAAATGATATAAATGAAATTAAAGATGAGCTAGATAAGACTAAGTCTATGGAAAAGGTCATTGTAGAAAATGGGAACATTGATATTTTTGGCCTATATGATTTAAAAGAAATTATTGGATATGTTAGAAAAAAAGGAATTCTTGAACCATTTGAACTTTTAAAAATTCTTGATTTATTGAGAGTTAGCAATTATTTAAAAGAATATGGAGAAAATATAGAAGATCCTTATATAAAAGATTTATTTGATAGAATTTCTACTAATGATTTTATAAAAGATGAGATAGAAAGGTCTATAATATCTGAAGATGAAATAGCTGATAATGCATCAGCAAATTTAAGGTCTATTAGAAAGAAAATGGGCAAAAAAGAAGAAGAAATTAAAAATAAATTATCATTTTATATTTCTTCATCAAAATTTGATGACTCACTTCAAGATAAGGTAGTTTCAATTAGAGATGGAAGATACGTACTTCCAGTAAAAACAAATAAAAAAGCGGTTTTAAATGGAATAATTCATGATAGATCTCAAACAGGAAATACTCTATTTATAGAACCTAGTGCAATTGTTGAATTAAATAATGATTTATCAAATTTACAAATCGAAGAAAGTGACGAGATTAGAAGGATTTTAGATAGACTTTCAAGATTTGTTGAAGGCTTTGATCAAGAAATTTTAGAAAATCAAAAATTAATTCAAAGAATAGATTTTTTACAAGCGAAAGTAAAATATTTTTTGGCACATGAATATACTATGCCAAAACTTACCGATAAAAAAATTATTAATTTAAAAAATGCTCGTCATCCTCTATTGAAAGGAAATGTAGTTCCGATAAATGTAAAAATTGGTGATGGATATAATACTTTAATAATTACTGGGCCAAATACAGGAGGAAAGACTGTTTCTTTGAAAACAGTTGGATTAATTTCTTTAATGGCTCAATCTGGTTTTTATATTCCTTGCGATGAAGATAGTTTGGTAAATGTTTTTGACGATATATTTTTAGATATTGGAGATACCCAATCAATTGAAATGAGTCTTTCAACATTTTCAGCATCTCTTACAAATATTGTAAAAATTACAGAAAATATTACTGAAAATTCTCTAGTTTTATTAGATGAGGTCGGAAGTGGTACAGATCCAACAGAAGGAGCAGCTCTTGCTATTTCAATATTAGAATTTTTGAAAAATAAAAATACAATGACTTTTGCAACAACTCATTATTCAGAGCTAAAATATTACGCCTTGGAAAAAGAAGGAGTGATGAATGCAAGTGTAGAATTTGATCTTGAGAGCTTATCACCAACATATAAATTAATAATAGGGACTCCAGGTAAATCAAATGCTTTTGAAATTTCAAAAAGATTAGGTTTAAATAAAGAAATTTTAGCAAATGCCAAATCAATTCTTTCTGAAGATAATAAAAATTTTAATACAATTCTAGAAGAACTTGATCAAAACAAAAAAGAGATGGAAATTAAAAATCAAGAAATTGAAGATTATAAGAAAAAAATTAAAAAAGCAAGAAATGATCTTTTATCTCTATCAGAAAAAATCAAAAAAGAAGAAAAGAAAATAATAAAAAAAGCTGAAGAAAAAGCAAATAAAATCTTGGAAGAAGCCAATGAGTCAAGTCAAGAAATGCTAAAAATCGCAAAAAAATCTAAAAATGCAAATGTTTCGGATATTGATAGATCTTTAAATGATATAAGAAATAAATATAAATCATCAAAAATCGAAAAAGATGAAAATATTATAAAAGAAAAAAGAAGTAAAAACGCTCCACAAAATTTAAAAGTAGGAGACACTGTAATTATTGAAGGATTAAATGAAAAGGCCCAAGTTATTGAAAATCCTGACGAAAAGGGTAATATAAAAGTACAAATGGGTATTTTGAAAATGGATTCTAATATAAAAAATGTTACCAAAGTTAAAGCGAAAAATAAGACTAAAGAAAATACTAACAGAATTTATAAGGCAAAAAAAGCCATGCACATATCTCCAACTCTTGATTTAAGAGGACAAAGATATGATGAGGCTTTGAGAAATTTTGATAAATACCTGGATGATGCTATGTTATCAGGACTTGATCAAGCCAAAATTATTCACGGCAAGGGAACTGGTGCTTTGAGAAATGGTATTAACGATTATTTAAAAAATAATAAAATGATCGACTCCTTTAGGCCTGGAAATGAAAAAGAGGGTGGATATGGAGTTACAATTGTAAAATTCAAATGATTTTTGGAGGAAATATGAAAGATTTAAAAGAAGTTATAGTGAAAAAGCTTGAAGAAAAAGAACTAGGTTTGGATTACCAAGAAATTTATAATTTAATTGAAATTCCACCTCAAGATAATATGGGAGATTTTGCCTTTCCTTGTTTCACTTTGGCAAGAACTATGAGAAAAAATCCTAAACTTATCGCTGAAGAAATAGCAAAAAATTTAGAAATTGATGGCGTAGAAAAAATAGAGAACGAAAATGCCTATGTAAACTTCTTTTTAGATAAACAAAAAGTAACAAACGAAGTTATCAATGAAGTTTTAGAAAAAGAAGATGACTACGGAAAAAGTGATATGGGAAATGGAATTAATGAATTAGTAGAATTTTCATCTGTAAATATAGCTAAGCCTTTCCATATTGGACATATTAGATCAACAGTTATTGGGGATGTAATTAGAAATATTTATGAATACTTAGGTTATAATGTTACAGCTTCAAACTATATAGGAGATTATGGTACACAATTTGGTGTAATGATAGCAGCTTATAAACTTTGGGGAGATAAAGAAGCTATTGATAAAGATCCTATCAATGAACTTTTAAATTTATATGTAAGATATACAAAAGAAGAAGAAGATAACGAAGAATATCAAGAAAAAGCTAGACAAGAATTCAAAAATCTTGAAGACGGAGAAGAAGAAGCAGTTGAATTATGGCAATGGTTCAAAGATCTATCACTAAGAGAGTTTGATAGAGTTTATGGAATGTTGGATATTAAATATGACAATTACCATGGAGAAAGTTACCATTCAAAATGGATGCCAGATGCACTTGATGAATTAAAAGAAAAAAATCTTTTAGTAGAATCTGATGGAGCTTATATAGTAGATTTGAGTGAATTTAATTTACCACCATCAATGCTTATTAAATCAAATGGTTCATCAGCTTATATTACAAGAGACGTTGCAACAGCGCTTTATAGACATAGAACATATGGTCTTGATAAAAATATTTATGTTGTTGGAAGTCAACAAAAATTACACTTTGAACAATTAAAGAAAATATTATATTTAATGGGACATGAAGATGTAAGTGAGGAAATCTTACACGTACAATTTGGTATGGTTTCATTAAAAGATCAAGTTCTTTCAACAAGAAGAGGTCATGTAGTATTCTTAGAAGATGTTTTAAATAAAACAATAGAAAAAACATACTCAATCATGAAAGATAGAGATAACCAAATAGAAAATTTAGAAGAAGCTGCAAAGATTGTTGGTATTGGTGCTGTTAAGTTCCAAGAATTGTATAATTCAAGAATCAAAGATTATGTATTTGATTGGGACGAATTATTAAACTTTGAAGGAGAAACAGGTCCATATGTACACTACACATATGCAAGAGCAAAATCTGTTTTAAGAAAAGCTGGAAAAGAAAATTTTGAAAAAATAAACTTTGAAAAATTAAACTCAGAAGAAGAATATAGCTTAATTAAAGCTTTAGAAAGCTTCCAAGATGCAGTAATATTAGCTAAAGATAGACTTGAACCTGCGGTAGTTGCAAGAAAAGTAATGGAAATTGCACAAAAATTCAATAAATTCTACAACTCTACACAAATATTAGTAGATGATGAAAAAGTAAAAGAAGAAAGACTTGCACTAACAAAGGCTACATCAATTGTTATTAAAAATGGTTTAGGAATATTAGGAATTAAAACAGTGGAACAAATGTAATGAAAGAAAGAATTATAGATTTTTTAGAAATTTCAAAATATGCATTTTCTGAAAGCGTAAAAAAAATAAAAAAATCATACATTCTGTTCATTGCTTTAATAGTTAGGTCTGTATTTGAAGGTATGAAGGGTTTATCTATGTTAAACTCTTCATATCTTTCTTCATTAATAAATTATTTAATAGAGATATTAATATTGTGTTTTGTTGCTCAAGCTCTTAGATCTATAGTCTTATACAACAATACTGGCAAAAAATCTATAGAAAATTCAATATCGAATTTTTTCTATTTAATTATGTCAGCTATGTTTTCAATTTATATAGTAGAACTTTTAATAAATAATTTACTTACAGGAGTTGATCCAACTATTTTAAATATAGTAAGTATTATATTTAAGTTTTTTACGTCGGCTGTAATAGAGCTTGTTTATATAGAGAGCGTCTATGGATTTTCTATATTGATAGATTCCTTTAATTTTGTAAAAAACAACCTATTTATTTGGGGAATTTATGCACTAATTTACACATTAGTAGAAACATATTTAATAAACAAATTAGTGATAAATACCTTGGTAATTAGGAATGAATTTATATTTGTAATTCTTCTATCAATATGGGATACAATATTTTTACTATATAAAGGACATTTATTTAAAATATTATCAAAACATTCTTATGGACAAAGAAAATTTATGAGAGGATAAAATGGCAAAAATAGACCAATATTTTTTGAATTTTACAGACAAACTAGGATATATAGATCTAAAAAAAGAATCATCGTATGATCTATTAAATAAAACTCCCTTAGCACTTTATACAAAAGACTTATCAGAAAATGTAATAAGCGGAGAATTTGAAAATAAAATAAACCTAGATATAATTTTAGATGGACTAATAATGAATCTAGGTATTGATAAAGATTTTAGATACAAAGAAACATATATAAAAATAATAGAAAACTATATTAAAAATATAGGTGCCTATACATCACAAAAAGCTTTAAAAATAATAGAAAAGAGTCCTGAAAAATCTTTACTCTTACTAAGAGGAGGATATATAATAAATCCATTTGATAAATACAATTCTTATAATTATGCTAGAATTCTTTGGCCAAAAGCATATGAAGATACAGAATATAAAGATGAATTTATTAAAGAAGCTCTTAGAATTTTACAAGAAATAATAAATCAAGACGAAGAATTTCCCTTATCATATTATGAGCTTGGAAATATATATGCAAATCTTGGAGAATATATAAAGGCAAGATCTTACTATGAAAATGCCCTCCAAAGAACAAAAGATATACAAGCTAAAGATGAAATTAGAGAAAAGATAAAAATGATATTTGATAATGCAGAAATAGAAGAAGGACTTTATTATATAGGAAAAGGAAACTTTGACAAAGCAATACAAATACTAACAAGACTTTTATCAAAAACAAAAAGAGCAGATGCGTATTATTATCTAGCTGTAGCCTATCAAAATGTAGGTCAATATGAAAATTCAAACCTTGCTTTCAAAAATTCATTAGAAAAAGGCGGAGAATTTAGAGAACTTTACAATGACTATGCTATAAGTCTATATGCAACAAAAAAACCAATAGATGCAATAGAAATAATAAACCAAGGTCTAAAAAAATATCCAGAAGACCCTAGAATGACCTACAATAGACTACAAATAAATTTATCTCTTAATAATATGAAAAAAGCAAAAGAAGACATAAAAAATTTAGAAAGCTATGATGATTTAAGTGATGAATTGAGTAGAAATATACAAATAATAAAAGATCAATACAAATTAAACTAATCTCAAATTAATATTTGAGATTTTTTTAATTTAAGTTGAATAAAACAAGAAAAAAAGTATGCTCATAATATAATAACGTTTACTAAATAGGAGGAAATTATGAAAATAATTCAAACAAAAAAAGCACCAGCAGCAGTTGGAGCATACTCACAAGGAATAGTAACAAACGGATTCGTATACTCATCAGGACAACTTCCATTAGTACCAGAAACAGGTGAGTTAATATCAGATGATATCAAAAAAGCTACAAAACAATCATTGGAAAATGTAAAAGCTATAATAGAAGAAGGTGGATCTTCAGTAGAAAAAATCGTAAAAGTTAATATATTCTTAGACGATGTTAACGACTTTGCTGCAGTAAACGAAGTATATGCAGAATTTTTTGGAGATCATAAACCTGCAAGAAGCTGTGTAGAAGTAGGAAAACTTCCAAAAGGTGGACTATTAGAAATCGAAGCAATAGCAGAATTATAAATAGGAGAATAAATGTCAATAATAAAAAAAGGTGAAAAAGCACCATTATTTAATATAAAAGATCAAAATGCAGAAGATGTAAACTTAGAAAATTATAGAGGAAAAAAAGTAATACTATCATCACATCCTCTTGCATTTACATCAGTATGTGCAGATCAAATGAGATCGCTTGAAAGAAATTACGATAGAATCCAAGAAAAAGGAGAAACAGTAGTAATAGGCTTATCAATAGATCCACAACCATCAAAAAAAGCATGGGCTGCAGTATTAAATATAGATAACGTAAAATTTGCATCAGACTTTTTCCCACTAGGAGAAGTAGCAAAAGCTTATGGTATATTTAATGAAGAAAACTCAGCAAGCAAAAGAGCAAATATCATAATAGATGAAGAGGGAATTGTAAAGTGGTCAAAAGAATATCCACAAGCACAACTTCCTGATATAGAAGAAGTAATAGAGAATTTATAAAAAATAAAAAAAATATTTGACAAAAGTCAAAAAAGATAATATACTAATATAGCTGTTTGATTAACAGCTATATTTTTTATCTCAAAAATAGTCAAGAAAATAAAATATTGAAAAAAATATAAAAAAAGCTTGACAATAAAAAAATACGAGATATAATATAATAGTCGGCACCAAGAAAAGCGATAAGTTAAATAAAGAATATGAAAAAAATCTTAAAAAAAACTTGACAAGCTTTCAAAAAGGTGGTAGACTTAAATAGTCATTACAAATGACGCATGAACCTTTAAA
>NZ_HE578907.1:1108058-1367741 GCF_000321005.1 Anaerococcus senegalensis JC48 | reverse complement strand
TTTTGGTTTACTCAAAGTAATTCACTTTACTTTTATTGTAGTTTTCTATATATTTTTTTGAGGTTCAATGTCGTTATCTCGTAACGACTATTATATAATACCACGCTCATTTTATCTTGTCAAGTATTTTTTTAATTTTTTTATTAAATCTTTACTTTCCGAGATGTTTCTCTGAAGTGATATCATATGCATTATATACTGTCTTTTTTAGCTTGTCAAGTTTTTTTAAAAATTTTATTTTTTAATTTTTTCTTGCCTGACCGCTTCTTTAACAGTGCCTTTATATAATACTAGGATTTTTTGTCTTTGTCAAATTTTTTTGAAATTTTTTTGAAATTTAAAGAGAGCCCTTATTTTCAAGCTTTTCTACTTTATTTTTTTGCTTGGAGGGCTCTTTTTTTAAAAATTTTTTTATTTTTTTATTTTTCTAATGATTTTTTTAATTCTTCTAGTTTTTCTTTGCATACATCCATAGCCTTTTGGAGTGAGTCTTTTTTGCTCATATCTACCCCAGCATCTTTTAATACTTGTAGTGGGTATTTGCTTTTTCCTGCTTTTAGGAAGTTAAGGTATTTTTCTAAATCTTCTTTATTACCCTTTAAGATTTTTTCTGATAGGCTTACTGCTGATGAAAAGCCTGTTGCGTATTGGAAGACATAGTAGAACATATAAAAATGTGGGATTCTTGCCCATTCTGTTGATATATATTTATCTACTTCTATATCATCTCCAAAATAGTCAACGTTTAGGTCATGATATATTTGGTTTAATTTTTCTGCTGTTACTGGCATTGAATTTTCTACTAGCTTATTTGCCTCTAGTTCAAATTCTGCAAACAGTGTTTGTCTAAAGACTGTAGATTTGAATGAGTTTACATAGTGGTTTAATAGGTAGGCTTTTTCTTTTTCATCTTCTGCATGGTCTATCATATAGTTTAATAACAGTAGTTCATTGGTTGTTGATGCTATTTCTGCTAAAAATATTGAATAGTCTCCGTAGATATATGGTTGGGTTTTTCTTGTATAGTATGAATGCATTGAATGTCCCAACTCGTGAGCTGTTGTAAATAGAGAATCTAGGGAATCATTATAGTTTAATAAGATATATGGTTCTGTATCATAAGAACCTGATGAATACCCTCCTGATCTTTTTCCTTCATTTTCCATTACATCAAACCACCTATCACCAAAGCCTTCTCTTGCTTTTTTGATGTAGTCTTCTCCAAGTGGGGCTAAGGCTTTTAGTATTAATTCTTTTGCCTCGTCAAATGTATATGTTTTGTTATAATCTTCTACTAATGGTAAATATATGTCTTCAAAGCCTAAATCATCTAGTCCTAGTACTTTTTTTCTTAGACTTGTGTAATCTCTGTGAATTTCTATATTATCGTGAATTACTTCTATTAGATTATCGTAAACTTTCTCGTCAATGTTGTTTGCAAACAGACTCATCTTTCTTGCCGAATCAAATTTTTTCAATTTCGCTATGGTATTATTTGCTGTCATCTCTCCATCTAAAAGAGATGCTGCTGTATTTTCAAATTGCTTGTAAACTGTATAATATTTTTCGTAGACTTCTTTTCTAAATTCACGATTTGAATCTAATTCTAGGTTTGTGAAGTTTGCATCTGTGATTTGTAAATCTTTCCCATCTTTTTTTACTTTTGGAAATTTTAGGTCAGCGTTTGAAAATATCATATAGGTATTTTGTGGGTTTTGGGAAAGTTTTGAAAATGATGCTATTATTTTTTCCTCATTTTCTGTCAAGGTGTGGTCTTTATTTCTAAATAAATCTTCAAAGTAATGATCGTAAATTTTTAGCTCTTCTTTTTGATCTATATATGTTTGTACTTTTTTATAATCTTCTGATAAGATTTCTGGTGTTATAAAAGAAAGTTCTTGGGCAAGATTTGCAAATAAATTATCTGCTATTTTTGACATTTCTTGGTATTTGGCAACTCTTGTATCTTCGTCAGATTTTAATGAAGAATATACGCCAAGTTTTAAAAATTTTCTTTCTAATTTTTCATCTGTCTTTAAAAAATCGTAAAGACTGTCAGCTGATTCTAAAATCCTTCCTTTATATGTCTTAGTTTTTTCTATTAGATTTTTTACTTCTTCTACTTCTTTATAAAAGTCATCGTCTGTCTTATAAATTTTTTCTGTGTCCCATTTTAGGGACTTGCCTATATCTTTTCTGTCCATTTTTTCTCCTTATAAAGCTTGTGCAACTGATTTGTTTCCTATATATATAAAGCCCATAGCTATTAAGCCGAAGGCAATTATTGCAATAATTTTTGTGCTGGTTGGTAGGGTCATATTCATTATTGGGAAAAATCCTGCAAGGATAAAGCCTCCCAAAAGTCCACCAATATGTCCCGTTATTCCAATTCCTGGAACCATAAAAGAATAAATAATATTTATAGCCACAATTCCTATAAAGCTTGATCCGAATTGTCTTAAAAATTCATTGTCTCTATAGTTAAACATTATTCCAAGAGCAAGTCCAAAAAGTCCATAAAGAGACGTAGATGCTCCTGCTGACACGCTTGTCATTTCTCCAAAGGCATAGGTAAATAAATTTCCCATAACCCCTGTTAGTAAATAAATAATTAAGAAATTTTTTGATCCATAAAGGGATTCAAAAGTATCACCAACACTATTTAAAAAATACATATTCATCAAAAGATGAAAAACTCCAATGTGGATAAAAATCGGGCAAAATAATCTCCACCACTCGCCCTGATAAACGTGAATTTTGCTCATAGCATTAAATCTCAAAAGATTTTCAATATTTTCGCTGCCGCCTGTGACAGTCATAAAAATAAAAACTATGACATTAATCGCCATTAATATTCTAGTCATTTTTCCCTTCGCCATAACTCCTCTTTCTTAAATTTTTATAGAAAGATTATCAGAAATAAAATTTCTTGCAATAGATTTTATTTCCCTCTTATAATCTCCCCTCTCAAGATTTGCTTTAATTTTAAATTTATAAACTTCATCTATATAAGGATTATCCCTCAAACTTTGATGATCTTCATCTTGCAAGAAAATTATTTTTATATTCTCATTATACCTTTTGGCAAATTTAGAAAGATTAATAGAATTTTCCCCATTAAACTCATCGACATTTTCACTAATAATTAAAAGGTCTTTGTCCTTTACCTCTTTTTCAAAATCAACAAGAGACAAAACAAGTTCCATAGAATTAGAAATTTTTGCCTTAAAAAATATATAAAGAGCCCAAGCTACTCCTCCTCCTGCACCAAGATAAGGAAAATCTATCTCGCTTGCCCCCAAAAAATCAGAAACTTTTTTAGAAAAGTGCCTGCAAGCTTTCTCAAGTTCCAAAATTTCATCTGGACTTGCTCCTTTTCTTATCGGTCTTTTCTCCAAAAAAGAATTTTTTTGGAAAAGAGTAAGGGGAAGACTTGTAGCAATTTCAAAATTTGCATTCAAAACCCTCCTATCAAGATCAGAAGTGTCAATAGAATCGACCTTAATCATATTTTTTGCAACTGGATTTAAAGAATTAAGATTTTTATCAAAAAATCTAACTCCCAAAGCATAGAGCATGCCCATGCCCATATCATTTGTGGCCGTATCTCCAATTCCAATAAAAAAATCCTCACAGCCGTTATTCAAACCATCGACAATCATCTCGCCAAGACCAATTGAAGAAGATTCCATAACATTTAAATTATCCTTATACAAAAGCCTAAGACCACAAGCTTGGGCCATCTCCATAGCACATAAATTTTTTTTGATAATATATCTTGCAGTCGAAGCCTCGCCTATAGGATCATGGACATTTACATAAGAAAAATCTCCACCAATAACTTCCTTAAGACTTTCAACAGTCCCAAGTCCCCCGTCCAAAAATGGAAGAATAGAAACCTTAGTATTTTTATTTTCACTTTCTAACTCTTCTTTAAAATAATTTCCAATTTCGATAGAATTTTCAAAATCTTTAATTGAATCTAAAGCAAGTAATATATTCATAATTCACCTCAATTAAATTATACCCAAACTATGTGGGCAAATTATTAAATATGTTTCACGAATAAATCATTAATTATCTTTACCAATTGCAAATTCAATGATATAATTAAGTGGAAAGTTTATAAAATAAACTTTTACTGTTTAACTCATGGAAATCTTTTAAAAAAGATTTCGCCCATCAAAGAGCCACTTAAAAACTTATAAGTGGCTTTTTAAAATGCCTTTCCATAAATTTTGGAAGGCATTTTTTTATTTTGAAAATTTGTGATATTGATTCAAAATTTATAATGAGTATAATTATCATATACTTTGTTTTTTATTTAAAATGAAGTAATTTTTTAAAAATATGGAGGATATTATGTCACTAATAGGAAAAAAATTACCTGAATTTAATTTGGATGCTTATGATCCAAAAACAAATGAATTTGTAAAGATAAGTGATAAGGACCTTGAAGGTGAATGGAAAGTTTTGATGTTTTATCCAGCAGACTTTACCTTTGTGTGCCCTACAGAGCTTGAAGATTTGCAAGAAAAATATGGGCAATTAAAAGAGATGGGTGCAGAAGTTTATTCTGTAAGCGTTGACACACATTTTGTTCACAAGGCTTGGCATGATGAAAGTGAAGCTATAGGAAAAATCCAATACAAAATGATTGGCGATTCAAACAAAGAACTTACAAAAGCTTTAGATATTTTAACAGAAGATGGAAAAGCTGACAGAGCAACTTTTGTTATAGACCCTGATAATGTTATCCAAGCACTAGAAATAAATGCGGGTGGAATAGGAAGAAAAGCAGAAAATAATATCTACAAAGTTAAAGCTGGTCAATATGTAAGAAAACATCCAGACCAAGTATGTCCTGCTAAATGGAATTCTGAAGAAGATGATACACTAACACCAGGACTTGACCTTGTTGGAAAAATCTAATGTTAGACAATAAATTAAAAGATCAGCTAAAGGCTTATCTTAAAATGCTAAAGTCCAATGTAACAATTGGACTTTCTCTAAATGAAGATGAAAATTCAAAAAAATTAAAATCTTTTATAGAAGAAGTGGAGTCTTTATCTGATAAGATAAAAATAGAAGAAGAAATTTTAAATTTCACTCCTGCTTTTAGCCTAAATGGAGAATTTGAACACGGAAAAATTGTTTTTGCAGGAATTCCTTTAGGACACGAGTTCGAATCATTTGTTCTTGCACTTTTACAAGTTGGTGGAATTGAACCAAAAATATCCAACGAAGAAAAAGAAAGAATAAGGTCTATAAAGGAAAAAAGAAATTTTGAAACAATAGTTTCTCTTTCCTGCCACAACTGCCCTGAAGTTGTGCAAGCATTCAATATCATGGCAGTTTTAAACAAAAATATTTCTCACACAATGATTGAAGGTTCAATAAACCAAGATATATGTGATAAAAGAGATGTTATGGCAGTACCAGCAATTTTTGAAGATGGAGAATTTCTTGACGGGGGCAAAAAAACTATGGCAAGTCTTTTAGACCTTGTAGCAGAAAAAGTCCAAAAAGATTTAT
This sequence comes from Anaerococcus senegalensis JC48, assembly GCF_000321005.1. GTDB lineage: Bacteria > Bacillota > Clostridia > Tissierellales > Peptoniphilaceae > Anaerococcus > Anaerococcus senegalensis. The sequence goes on along the minus strand of NZ_HE578907.1, from coordinate 1,362,206 downwards.
CCAATTTCAAAGATTACGATATATTAATAGTCGGAGCAGGTCCAAGTAGTACTACGGCTGCAATTTATGGAGCAAGAAAAGGACTAAAAGTTGCAATAGTTGCAGACGAATTTGGTGGACAAGTAAACGAAACTCTCGATATAGAAAATATAACAGGAATCCTAAAAACAGAAGGACCTAAATATATGCTATCAGTCAAAAACCAAGTAGAAAATCTTGGCGTAGACATAATAGAGGGAGTAAAAGCTGTCGATTTCGAAAAAAAAGACGATGAATTTAACATAATCCTAGAAGATGGAGCAAAAATAAATAGTAAAAGCCTAATTTTTGCAACAGGTACAAGATGGAGACTTCTTGGAATAGATGGAGAAGAAAAATTCAAAAATAAGGGCGTAGCTTTTTGCACCCATTGCGACGGACCCCTATTTAAAGGAAAAGACGTGGCAGTTATAGGAGGAGGAAACTCAGGAATAGAAGCGGCAATAGACCTTGCATCAATAGCAAAAACCGTTACAGTTCTTGAATTTTTACCAGAATTAAAGGCAGATAAAATATTACAAACAAAATTAGAATCCTTTCAAAACGTAAAAGTTATAAGCTCTGCCCAAACAACAAAACTCCTTGGCGATAAAAAACTAACAGGTCTTAAATATATAGATAGAAATACAAAAGAAGAAAAAACAATTGATCTTGACGGAGTTTTCATCCAAATCGGTCAAATTCCAAATACAGAATGGCTAGAAGGAAAAATAAAACTCACAGATAGGGGCGAAATCGAAGTAGAAAAAGATGGTTCAACAAATATAGAAGGAATATTTGCAGCAGGCGATGCAATAAATTCCCTTTATAAACAAATAATAATAGCAGCAGGCTCAGGAGCAACAGCAGCCCTATCAGCCTTTAACTATTTAATAAGAAAATAATAATAATAATGTGCATAATGAAAATTTGCACATTATTTTTTTTTACTTAAATTTAAAATAATAGGGAAAAATAAAAAATACCAACAAGAAAAATGCAAATACGTTATAATAAAATAAAGAAAATTATTAAATTTTATATATAAAAATTAAATGGAGGAGTAAATGATTGGTCAAAATCTTAAAAGTAATCAAGATAAAAAACCCAATAGCAGGGAGATGGAAAAATTAAAAAAAGAATTTCCACAATTTTTTACCAAGGACGGTGAATTTAAAATTGATAATTTCAAAGATTTTTTGAAAGAAGAAGAAATCGAACTTTCAAAGGAAGGCTATGGCCTTGAATTTTTGGGAAAATCTTATGCTAAATACTTGAGTTCTTTGGAAAGCGAAACTTATATTTCTCCAGATTTAAAACATAACGAAAAGGATGAAAATAAAAACAGTGAAAATCTCTATATAGTTGGGGATAATATAGACGCCCTAAAACATTTGTTAGGATCATATAGTGGGAAAATAAAATGTATTTATATCGATCCTCCATACAATACAGGCTCTGACGGTTTTGTTTATCCTGATAATTTTAATTTTAATAGCGAGGAACTTGCAAGAACTATTGGAATTACAGAAGAAGAGGCAGAAAGAATTTTGAATCTTTCTGGAAAAAGTACCCATTCGGCTTGGCTTACTTTTATCTATCCTAGGCTTTTATTGGCAAGGGACTTATTAGCTGATGATGGGGTTATTTTTATTTCTATTGATGATAATGAACAGGCTAATTTAAAATTAATTTGTGATGAGATTTTTGGGGAAGAGAATAAAGTAGGTAATTTGCCAACCATCATGAATTTAAAAGGAAATCAAGATGAATTTGCTTTTGCAGGAACTCATGAATATACGATAGTATACGCTAAACATAAAGAAAATTTAATTATTAAAGGATTAAAAATTGATGATGATGAAATAATTTCAGATTGGATGATTGACGATATTGGATATTATAAAAAAGGAGCATCACTGATTTCTACAGGTCAAAATGCACCTAGAGACCATAGACCTAAACTACGGTTTCCTATTTTTTATAAAAATGGAAATTTAAAGTTACCCGAAAAACATATTTTAAATTCTTTATATGATTCAGAAAAAAAAGTGTTTAATGATTCTTATTTGGAAAAATATATAGATGATAAAAAATCAGAAGGATATCTACCCATATTGCCTTTTGTTAATAAAAAAAAGGCAAGTTGGCGTTGGAGTTATTCCAAACTCCAAAGCCAACTTGACGAAGTGATAATAACCAAAACAAAAAATGGAATTTCATTGAATAAAAAACAAAGACCCGAATTGTCAGATTTGCCTAGTAAAAAAGTTAAAACATTATTATATAAGCCTGAATATTCAAGTGGGAACGGAACAAATGAAGTAAAAAATCTATTTGGTATTGAAAGATTATTTGATAATCCAAAACCTATTAAACTTATTGAAGACTTTATAAATATATCATTAAATAATAATGATATTATATTAGACTTCTTCTCCGGCTCCGCCACAACTGCTGATGCTCTTATGCAATTAAATGCTGAAGATGGTGGAAAGCGTAAATATATTATGGTTCAAATTCCTGAAAAAATTGATAAAAAGAAGCCTGCTTTTAAGTCTGGATATAAAACTATTGATGAAATCGGAAGGGAAAGAATCAAAAGGGCCGGCAAAAAAATTAAAAATGAAACTGGTGCGAATATTGATTATGGTTTTAAGCTTTTCTATCTTGAAAAACCTAAGGAAAAAACTTTGGACAAGTTGGAGGAATTTTCTCCACAAATTAAATTTCCACTGGATGATATGGTTTCAATTTTTGATAATGACCATGCAAGTGGCAAGGAAAATATTTTGTCTACTTGGCTAAATGAGGATGGGTATGGTTTATCTCAATCTTCTGATGAATATGTTTTGGATGAATATAGGGCGAATTTGATTGGAAAATCTCTTTATATTATTGATTCCGGTTTGGGTTCAAGTGACGTAATGGAGCTTATTAGAAGGATAGAAGATGATAGTCTTCTTATAAATAGGATTGTTGTTTATCTTCATTCTATTGATTTTAGTGTTCTTCAAGAGCTTAGAACGAATCTATCTGTTCTTAGAAACAACAAAAATGTAAGCTTGATTGAGAGGTTTTAGTTATGGGTATTGAACTTACTATTCTTCCCCACCAAGAAGATTTTTTGAAGGCTATTGTAAAAGCTTTTGATGGTATTAGGATTTTTGACAGCAAAGATCCTTATTCTAATCCTCTGATTGATTTGGCTGATGAAAAAATCAGGGAAAATATTGAAAATTTATGGCAAGGTTATGAAAATTTACAGGCTATTCCAAGTAAATGGAAGGGGTCTGATGATGAAAATTATTTGGGTCTTGATATTCGAATGGAAACTGGTACTGGAAAAACTTATTGTTATACGAGGATGATGTATGAGCTAAATCAAAGGTATGGTTTTAATAAATTTATTGTCCTTGTTCCTTCTACTCCTATTAGAGAGGGGGCAAAAAGTTTTTTGTCGGCTGATTATAGCAAAAAACATTTTTCGGATCTTTATCCTAACAAATCTTTGGATCTTTCTGTTTTGGAGGCGCAAAAAAGAAAGAGTGGCCGAAAAAATTTTCCTTATGCTGTATCTGAATATGTGCGTGGAACAAATCTGCAAAAAAATAGGTTTTCTGTTTTATTATTAAGCTCTGGCATGCTTTTATCAAAGGCAACCATGAGCAAAGACGATTATGATCAAACTTTGATGGGAAATTTTACCCAACCTTATAGGGCAATTAAAGCTACTAGGCCTATTGTAATTATTGACGAGCCTCACAGGTTTAAAAAAGAAAATAAGGCTTACAAAACTTTAATTAAGGAAATTAATCCTCAATGTATTATTCGTTTTGGTGCAACTTTTCCTGAAAAGAAAAAATCAAAGGAAAAAGACTTTAATAATTTAATTTTTAATTTGGGTTCTAGCCAAGCTTTTAATCAAAATTTGGTTAAGGGCGTGGAAACTTTTATGATTGATGCTGAAAAGGAAAATGATACAAAATTTAAGCTAATGGATTTCAAACAAAATCCAAAGCTTTGCTATATTCGTGATGAAAAAACAAAAAAAGTAGAGGAGCTTGCAAAATTAGATAGTCTTTCTGTTTTGGGTGAGGAATTTTCTGGTATTTTTGTTGAAGAAATTGGAAAAACTAATGATGAAAATATTAATCGTGGTGTAACTTTGTCTAATGGTCAAGTTTTATCTAAGGGCGATATTATTTATGGGGGAATTTATACTGAAACTTATCAGGAAATGATGTTAAAGCAAGCTATCATCAACCATTTTGAAACTGAAAAGAAAAATTTTTTAAGAAAAGACAAGATAAAAACTCTATCCTTATTTTTTATTGATTCCGTTCGATCTTTTCGTGATGAAAATGGAAAATCCGGACATTTAAGACTTAAATTTGAAAAAATACTAGAAGACCATATTAAAAAAGAAATTCAAAATATCAATGACGATAGTGATGAGGGACTTTTGGAATATAAATCTTTTTTGGAAAGTTCTCTTTGTGATATTTCCAAGACAAGTGGTGGTTATTTTAGCGAGGATAATTCTACTTCTGAAGAAGATATTAAAAATGAAGTTGATAAGATTTTGAGGGACAAGGAATTTCTTTTAAATTTTAAGGATGAGAATGAAAATTGGAATACAATGCGTTTTATTTTTTCAAAATGGACTTTAAAAGAAGGTTGGGACAATCCAAATGTCTTTCAAATTGTAAAATTAAGATCTTCGGGTTCAGAAACTAGCAAACTTCAAGAAGTCGGCAGGGGCCTAAGGCTTCCTGTAAATGAAAATGGTTATAGGATTTCTGATGATCAATTTTATTTGAGATACTTAATTGATTATTCTGAAAAAGATTTTGCTAATAAATTGCTTGGGGAAATAAATAATGATACGCCAAATAAAATTTCTAATATCAATTCAATTCTTCCAAAAATTTCAAAGTTGAGAGCAATTTCTGAAGATGATATTTTTATTGATATGTTATCTAAAAAATACATCAACCGTAAGGGCGAGATAAATCTTGAAAATTTATCTAAGTTATATGAAGATTATCCTGAGGCTATTAATAACTTGAAGCCTAACAAGCTTATAGATGGTAACAAGAAGAAAGCCTATGTAAAAATTCGCAAGGATAAATTTTCAGAAATTAAAAGCTTGTGGAAGACGGTTAATCAAAAATACTTTTTAAAGTTTGAAGAAATTCCAGAAAATGAATTAGAAGATGCTTTTTATAAAATTTTAGAAAAAGATATTTACAGAGATACTAATGTTGAAATAATTTCAAAAAGAACTGAAAAAGAAGATGATAGGATTGTTTTGAGAGAAAATATGGCAAATTATTTTGTCACTAATGATAAACTTCCTTATAATGAATTTTTAAAAGAGGTCAATAAGAAAACAGGCTTGAGTATAAAAACAATTCACAAAGTTTTGTGCAAGATTAATCAAGATAAGGGCTTTATTGATGATAGATTATTTTCAAAAGTTGCTATTAATTCGATAGGAAATGAATTTAATATTTGGCTTGATAAAAAGCTTATAAAGAATTTTTCTTATAGGGCTCTTAATATTGATGTTAAGGAAACAAGCTTGACAGATAGAAATGGAAATGTTTTGGACGAATTGGTTCAGGGAGTTTTGGGAGTTTATAGGGACGAAAATGTTGATGTTCCAAAAAGATTTCTTTATGATGCTGTTATTTATGACAGTGATAAAGAAAAAGAAACTCTTATTAAAAGTGATATTGAAAAAGTCAGAGTTTTTGGGAAAATTCCTAGAAGATCAATTCAAATTCCTTTATTTAATGGAGGAACAACAAGTCCAGATTTTATGTATGTGATTGATTCAAAGGATGGGGCAAAACAAATTAATTTTATTGTGGAAACTAAGGATATGAAAGACGAGAAATCTTTAAGATATGATGAAAAAATCCGTATAAAATCGGCTGAAAAATTTTTTGAAACAATGAAAGAAAATGGAATCAATGTTGTCTTTAAAAAGCAATTAAAAAATGATGATATTGTAGCTATGATTAATGAATTAGATAGGTAAGATTTTGGCGATTGCAAAATGTGATAATAATTTTGCAATCGCCTTTTAAATTTAAAAATTAAAGTTTATTCTTCATTTTTAAAAATATAATAAAAAACAATAAGGGGTGAAATTATAAAAATTACTGGCAAGACTAATTTTGAAAATGTAAAATAATCTATTTTTTCTAATCTATCTCCCATATTTTTAATAGCTTGAGGAAAGGCTATTACTGAAAATGCTAGAAAAATTGTAAGTATTAAAAAGGGCATTTGTTTTGGATCTTTATTTAAGACCCCCTCCATTATTCCAAAATAATATATTAAATAAAAAACAAGGCCTATAGCTGCATATAAAAAATTCCAAAAAATTTTTGAAATAAGAGATTCATTTTCTTTATCATCATTATTTTTAAAATATTTTATATCTACTCCAAAAATTCCAGATAATTTCACAAGATTTTCCATGGAAGGCTCGCTTGTTCCTTTTTCCCATTTCGATACGGCTTGTCTTGAAATATTTAATTCTTTTGCCAAATATTCTTGGGTTAAATTTAATTCTTTTCTTTTATTTTTAATTTTTTCTCCAATCATATTTCCTCCTTTTCTATTATTTTAAAGATTTTTTCAAAAAAAGCTAGCAACTATAGGGCAACTTGGGGGATTTTTTCATTTATTCTTATTTTTTCTTGTAAATAATGATATAATTATAGAAAATAAGGGGGAATTATGGGCGAAATAATCAAAATCGAAGCTGATAGTGTTGTTGTAGGCCTTAATGATGGTTCCGTTGTAAGAGTAAATCTTTCAGATGTAGATTTTATTCCTGAAATAGGAGATAAGGTAAGAACCTTTAAGGACGAAAACGGATACTTAGTTAGTAAATTAAAAGAAGATAAAACACAAGATAATATGATTGGAGCTATAACTATGGATGGAAATGGTAATGTAACTAATAATTATTATAATCAAGGAAGACCTGTAAACAAATTAGCTTATGTATTGTTGGCATTTTTCCTAGGTGGAATTGGAGCTCACAAGTTTTATGCAGGTAAAACTGGTGCTGGAATAGTTTATTTAATTTTCTGCTGGACATTTATACCAGGAATTATAGCTTTTATTGAATTCATAATAGGTCTTACAAAACCTGCTGATAAATTTGGAAATATATATTTATAAAAAAATAAAAAAATCGACTAGAAAAACTTAAAATTTTCCTAATCGATTTTTTATTTCTTTAAAATGTATAGATTTCTTTGTTTTGATATTTTATCTATTTTTATGTAATCCATGAGATCTCTCCACTCATTCGCTTTGCTCATACTAAAACCCGTTTTTTAGGCAAACTTTCTCGTGCTTATAAAAACTCATTTACTAGGTAAATTCTTCCGTGTTCTCGCACTAGTTTTCAGGATTTATACCCTAAATCAACGGTTATAAATCTGCACTTAGTTTTAGGGATGATTGTGCCAAATCAAGGCACAATCATCTGGTCGAGATGGGTGAGGGTATGACTTGTTTTATTGCTAAAGTTTTTATTTCTATTTTTTTATTTACACTAGAAAATTTAGATATATTAGAATTTATTCTTTCTTTTATTTGATTTAATAATTAATTTCTAATATTAAAACGTAGCTAAACCCATCTCGAGCGTAGTCGAGAGATCTCTTGGTTTTAATATTTTCTCAATATTTACTTAATCCATGAGATATCTCCATGCACTCGCTTCGCTCATTTAGTCGAGATGGGTGAGGGTGAGACTTATTTTATTGCTAAAGTTTTTATCTCTATTTTTTTAATTTATCTATTTTCCTCCAATTTTTTAAGGGCAAAAAACACGCTTACTACAAGTCCTTCGTCTTCTGATACTTCTATTGTGTTATTTTCAAAATCGTAACTTCCTAGAAATTCATCGTCTTTTATTAGGGAAATTTCATTTTCATGATTTATTAACTTCATTTGTCTATTTATAATTTTAGCCTCACTTATAGGTTCATCTTTCATTTTTTCTATTTTTAAGTTTCCTATTACAGCTTGTTTTTTTCCTCTTAGGCTAAATAAATTTTTTATTTTAAATCTTGCAACTAATTTACCACTAGGACACAATACATTGTACTTGCCATCCAATTTATAAGTCATTCTTTCATTTTCAAAAATTTTGTCATCTCTATATATTAATTTTTTCATTTTTTTCTCCAATAAAAAAGCCAGCAGTATAAGCCGCTGGCATAATTTTAATAATTTTCTTTTAGATATTCTATTATATCATCAGATTCATACATTTTTTCATCACCAAAAACCATAAATGGAACTTGGACTTTGCCACCTATTTCTTCAAGGGCTTTTTTATTTTCTTCTCCACATCTTCCATCTTCTATATTATAAGATGTAAAATCTAATATTTTATTATCTTTCATATAATTTAAAACTTTTAAACTATATGGACAATCTGGTTTAAAATATAATTCAAATTTACTCATAATACTTCCTTTCCTAGTTTCATTCGTCTATTTCCTCTTTTAGTTTATTACCCTTAATTTTGTTTTATAAACTTAAAAGAAAAATATTAAGGATGTAAAAAGTAGAAGTATTAATAATACTGGTGGCATAAAGACTTTCATAGCTGCCAAAAACATGGCAAATCTGTCGTGTTTTTCCAGATTATCTTTTTCTAAAAGTTCTTCTTTTTCATAGATTTCTTCTTTAGTTTTTCCTTTGAAAGGATCTACTGGTCTTTTCATAGATTAGCTTCCTTAGCTAATTCATGTTCTTCTTTAAGCCTTTTTTCTTCGTTTTTTTCGAAGGCTTCTTGTTTTGTTTTTTCTGATACATCCATCAAGTGACAAGCTACAAAATGACCTTCTTCTACTTCTTTTAATTCTGGTTCAAATTGTTTGCATATATCCATGCAATATTTACATCTTGTATGGAATCTACATCCTTTTGGTGGTTTAACGGCTGATGGTATATCTCCATCTATAGTTTGCAATTCTTGTCCTTTATCAACATCTGTTCTTGGAATTGCTTGTAAAAGTGCTTTTGTATAAGGATGTTGTGGATTTTTAAAAATTCTATCTGAATCAGATAGTTCAACCATAACTCCCAAATACATTACCCCGATTCTATCAGATATATATTTTACTACTGAAAGATCGTGAGTTATGAAAAGATAGGTAAGGTTTAAGTCTGTTTTTAAATCTTGCAATAAATTTATAATTTGAGATTGAATTGAAACGTCAAGTGCTGATACAGCTTCATCACAAACTATAAAGGTTGGATTTAAAGCAAGAGCTCTAGCTATTCCTATTCTTTGTCTTTGTCCTCCCGAAAATTGGTGAGGATATCTGTGAATGAAATATGGAGCAAGCCCACATTGATTCATTACATCTTGAATGTATTCGTTATAGCCCGCTTCTTTTCTAGATTTAAAAAGTCCATGACCCAAGACACCTTCTCCAATTATATTTCCAACTGTCATTTTTGTATCTAAAGAACCATAAGGATCTTGGAAAATTATTTGAAGATCTTTTCTAAGCTCTCTCATTTCTTCATTTGTTAGTCTTGATAAATCTATTCCATCATCAACAAAACTTTCGAATTTTTCAAAAAGTTCTTTTGATTTTAACTCTTCTTTTTTAGAAGATATAACTTTTTCTTTTTCTAAAACTTCCTTATCAAGAACTTCTTTTTTATTTAAAAGCTCCTTATATTTTGGATCGTTTAGGATAGCATTTTTTAATTCTTTTTTATCTCTAATCCTTACTTCATCTTTTTCTTTAATTTTTTTGATTTGAAGTAAAATTTTTGATCTTTCTTTAATTTTTTTATAATAGTCATCTAGAATACTTGTAATTTCTTCTAAATTGTCACTAGCAAGAAGACCTCCTGCAATTCTCATCATATTTTCATATTCTTCTTGTAGAAGTCTTCTTTGATGCATAGCAGCTTCGTTTAGTTCAGCTATTTTCTCCTCATCATCTGTTCTTTCTAGTCCATCATAAATTATATGAAGAGTTTCAACTTCTTTGTCATAGCTAGGGAACTTCTTTGGTATATCAAGTATATCTTTTCCCATATAAGATGGGGCAAGTCTATCTAGAGTTGTTCCATAATAAAGGGTTGTTCCTTCTGTTTGTTCATAAATTTGAAGAATTGTCCTACCAAAGGTAGATTTTCCACAACCACTTTCTCCAACCAAACCAAATGTTTCACCTTCAAATATATCTATGGAAATATTTTCGTTTGCATGAACGTATTCATTTGCTCCCCTAGAAAAGATAGATTTTTTCTTGATTGGAAAATATTTTTTAAGATTTCTTATTTTAAATAAGACTTTTTTATTATTCTTCTCCATCTTCTCTCTCCTTTCTATTTGGGTAGTGGCATCTTATTTTTTGATTTTCATTTATTGCTACAAGCTCTGGCATTTCAGACCTACATTTGTCAGTTGCATATTTACACCTATCTGCAAATTTACATCCGTCTGGAAGATTAAGTGGATGTGGAACAGAACCTGGGATTATATCTAGTCTTTCATCTCTATCACTTGTAATTGCAGGAATAGAATTTAATAAAGCAACTGTATATGGGTGGTTATAATCTGTTATGTCGTGTTTAAAAATATAATCGACTGGAGATTGTTCTACAATTTGTCCACAATACATTACAGCAACTTCATCTGCCATTTGATTTATTACTCCCAAATCGTGAGTTATAAATAAAATTGATGTATTTTTCTTTTCCTTTAATTCATTCATTAATTTTAGAATTTGAGCTTGGATTGTTACGTCAAGAGCTGTTGTTGGCTCATCTGCTATTAATAATTTTGGTTCACAAGCAAGGGCCATGGCAATCATAACCCTTTGATTCATTCCACCAGAAAGCTCGAAAGGATATTGTTTGGCAACAACATGTGGATTAGGAATTTTAACTTGAGCAAGTAATTCCTCCACTCTTTTTGCAGCCTCTTTTTTATTCATATGTTTATGAAGAATTAAAACTTCTGAAATTTGTTTTTCAACTGTAAAAACTGGGTTTAGTGAACTCATAGGCTCTTGGAAAATCATGGAAATATCATTTCCCCTTATTTTTTCCATTTGAGACCTATTAAAGTCAGAAATTTTTTTGCCATCAAAAATAATTTCTCCACTATAGATTTTTTGGTTTGGTTCAAAAAGTTGCAAAATACTCATAGCAGTTTGGCTTTTTCCTGATCCACTTTCTCCAACAAGGCCCAAAGTTTTCCCTTCTTCAATTGTACATGATACTCCATTTACAGCTTTTATAAGACCACGTCTTGTTTTAAAGTAGGTATGGAGTTTGTTTATTTCAAGTAAATTTTTCATTTTTACACCTATCTCTCATTTGATCTTGGATCTATTGCATCTCTTAGGGCATCTCCAATTAAGTTTACTGAAAATGCTGCCAAAAATACTGCAAGTGCTGGTATTACCCATCTCCACCAATAAATATTAATTACATCAGATGATTGGGCACTTGTCATCATATTTCCCCAAGATGGCATTGGTTCTTGGACACCAAAACCTAAGAAAGAAAGTCCTGCTTCTGTAAGGAGGTTTCCAGCAAAACCAAGAGTAGCATTTACAATTATTATTGAAAGAATATTTGGAAGTATGTGTCTAACAAGAATTGATGAATTTGTAACACCCAAAGCTTTTGCCGCTATTACATAATCTCTTTCTCTTTCAGCTAAAATTTGTCCACGAACAAGCCTTGCTATTCCTGTCCATCCAATAACTCCAAGTAAAACCATAATCATCATTAGTCTTGTGTTTTGACTTGTATTTACAGGAAGTAGGGCAGAAAGTGTAATAATTAATGGATAGAATGGGAAAGACTGAACAATTTCTGTAATTCTCATAAGAACATTGTCGACTTTTCCTCCAGCATAACCTGATACCATACCTATAATTACACCAAGAACAACTTGGATAATAACTGATACGAAAGAAATTATTATAGTCATCTTTCCACCGTGAATTAATCTTGTAAAGATATCACGACCTTGATCATCAGAACCAAATTTAAATCCTTTTAGTCCCCAAGTATCTATTTTATTATCTTTATTTACAGCATAGTTGTTAAAATATCCTGAAAATATTTTTTCATATTTTCCATTAGGACAAGAAGCTTCACCATAATTATTATTTCCCCAAGAATAAAGTTTTCCATTTTCATCAAGGGCTGTAAAATGGTTTGTGCCTCCAACTATATCTTTAACTTTTCCTTTAAATTCAGGAACATTTTTTCCAGATAAATTATCTCTAGAAGGACCCCATACATAAAGTTTTCCATCTTTATCAAGGGCTGCTGCAGAATTTGTAGTTAGGGCAACTTTTTTAATTTTAAGCTTATCATTTTTAATTTCATCAGGAGCTCCAACATCAATTTCAGCTCCTCTTACACCAAGTAGTTTTGTAGATCCATCTTTTAATACAGCCAAAATATTTGAACCACTTGTATCAAAATCTACAACTTTTCCTTGAACTTCTTTTGGAATAAGATCAAGCCTTGAGTTCATTGTAGAACCCCAAACAAATATATTATTTTTTTCTGTTAAAACTACAGAATATTGAACTCCACCACCAAGTTTTTTAATTCCTTCTTCTTTTATTTGACTTTCTTGCATTGGTGGAAGTTTTGTTTGTTGGAAGGAATCATTACCCCAACCATAAACTTCATCATCTTCAGTTGCAACAAGAATGTGTCTATCTCCAGCTGCAACATCTTTTATTTTTTTACCATCTAGTTTTTCTTTAATATCTTCTGGAATTTTCATAACATTATCTTCGTTATTTTTTCCCCAGATATAATAATTTTTCTCCTTAGTTAGACCAACACCAAAAGTATTTCCTACAGAAACTTTCTCAACGCCTTCTTTTTGCATTTCAGAAGGAAAATCCATATACCCAGAACCTGGAGATACATTTATAAGATTACCTTCAGATTGATAAGGATTAAAAGGAATTATTGCTGATCCAATAAAAACGACAAGAATAATTCCAAGAAGTAATACAAGACCTATAACTCCAAGTGGGTTTCTAAAATAATTTTTTACAGCCATTTTTCCAGGAGATGTAATAGCATCTTCTTTCAAAGCTTCATTTTCATTTTTAGGATTAACATCTGCCAAAACTTCTTCACTTTCATTTGCATTTGTTCCAAAAGTAAATAAAGAAAGAACTAATTTCCCAAAAGATTTAAATGATTTTTTTAATTCATCTTTCATACTAAGCCTCCAATTTTACTCTAGGATCAACAAGTGCATAAGCAATATCCATAATCAAGTTTCCAAGAAGTGTCAAAATTGCATAAAACATAGTTAAAGCAAGAATAACATTATAATCTTGAGCCAAAACAGATTTTATAAGAATATTTCCAATTCCCCTATATGCAAAAATAGTTTCAGTTATAGCTGAACCTGAAAACATAGAAAGAATTGCCCAAGTCATAGCAGTTACAACTGGGATAAGAGCATTTCTAAAAGCATGAGAATAAATTACAGTTTTTTCTTTTAATCCCTTTGCTCTTGCAGTTCTAATATAATCTTCATTAAGTGAATCTAGCATTGAATTTCTAACATACCTAGAAATAGAAGCCATAGATCCAAAAGTTAAAGTTAAAGTTGGTAAAATTAAATATTTTAACCATTCACCAAAATTATTGTTTCTAGGCATACCATTTGCTGGAAACCATCCTAACTTAAAGGCAAATAAAAATATCAAAAATAAACCTATAAAAAATGTAGGCAAGGAAATACCAACCAAGGTAAATACCTGGAAGAATTTATCAAAAGGCCCACCCTTATGTACAGCTGACCTTATTCCTATTAAAACCGAAAGTATAAAAGAAACTAGGGTTGAACCAATATTAAGTAAAATAGTATTTTTAAGTGGTTCAGAAAGATATTCCTTAACAGGTCTTTTAACTTGGGTAGATTCACCAAAATCCCCCTTCAAACTTCTTCCCATCCACATAAAATATTGTTCTGGCAACGATTTGTCATAACCATAACGTTTTTCAAGATTTTTATACATTTGTTCTTGTTGAGCCTTGGTCATTCTTCCATCCTTTGGCATCATTGCCAAAACAGGATCGCCAGGCATAGATTTAGAAAGTACAAAAACCAAGATAGAAATAATTATGGCTACTGGAATCAAATTAATGATTCTCTTTATTATGTATTTTAACATTTTCATCCCTTCCTTAAATGTTTTTAAATTTACTCATTTACTTATTTTTCACTTTAATTTGATAAATATGAAATAATTTCCCATAAATTATACAAAGGAAAACATTAACTATAAAATTTTATAAATAAATATAAAAAATCAGCATAGAATAAACTTATCATATCATAGTCATAATAATAATATAATATCAACAATTTGTCAATGTAAAATTTTTCTTAAATTTATAAAGATTGATAATTATTTTTAAAGATTCATTAATAATGAGAAATAAATCACTTCTATGAATATTAATAGAATATTCATTCTATAGTACATTAACACTCTAATGTTTATAACATTTACACAATTTTTTAAAAATTAATAAAAATAAAAAATAATGAATTTATAAAAAAAGAAAATAAAGAAAACCATATTCTAACTAGAAATACAAAAAAATAAATTCACTATTAATTAGTAATAAAACAAATTTTACGCCAAGGTTAACAAAGAGATTTTACGACAAGCTAGAAATGACTAGGAATTTATCCTTTATTTGTTTCTTCAAATTTATTTAAATTTTCACTTTTTTTAAAAAATCTTAATTTAAAATAAAAAATAATTCTTTAGTTTGAAATTTAATGTAGAAAACTCCAATCTCAAGCTAAGTCAAGAGATCTCATGGATTAAGCAAATCTAGAAATAAAGTAGGTAAAAAAAATCTATGTAAAAACCAAGGGAAAAATAAATTATTATCTAAATATAAGAAAGAGATCTCTCGACTCATTGCATCCGCTCGAGATGGGCTTAGCTAGGTTTGAATATATTGAAAAATATATTTTGTTAAAAAGTAATTTTTCATATAAAAAAGAAGCCACACTTAGTATGACTTCTTTTTAAAAATTTTATTATTTAAGACTCATTTGGTTTATTTGACAAGATGTTGCCCATTCTGGTGTTAAGCCATCAAATCCTTTAACTCTTGATGATGCTGATGAGTGGATTTGGTTAGAATAAAGTGGAATTTCTGGTAGGTAATCATTGTACCATTTTTGGAATTCTTCCCATTTATCTAGGTAAGCTTCTTTTTCACCTGGTTTTACTCTCCTTAATTCTTCTGTTATTTTGTCAGCTTGTGGGTCATTTGTTTTTGTTTTATTGTCAAATCCTTTACTATTATATTGGTAGAAAGGATCAAATGGTGATCCAAAGCTAAGTCCCATGTTAAATGCTGTATATTCTGCCTTATCTCCTTCTTTTGGATTTTCTCTGTAGTTTAGAAGGGTATTAAAGTCACCTGCTTGAACGTTGTATTCAAGCCCTGCTTGTTTAGCATTGTCTGGTAATTGGTTTGAAAGAAGTGTTGTAATTTCAGATTCTTTTGCACCAAATTGGTTAACTTGTAATTTTTTACCATTTTCATCGTATCTGTAATAATCAAATTTGTCAGCATTATTTTTATATTGTTCAGCTGCTTTATTAGCATCCCAAGCTGTTTTTCCGTCTTTTTCAAATTTGTATGGAGAATTATCTAATCTCTTATTAGCTTCGTCAATATTTAATGTATAGTTTGTAAGTTTAGCTTCTACGTCAGCTCCTCTTTCTTTATACATCCATTGACTTGAACCATACATTCCGTTTGTTACTACTGCGTATCCACCTGCATAGTTTTGTACGAAGTCGTTTCTATCCATCAAGAATGCTATAGCTTGTCTAACTTCTTTATATTGAGTAGGTCCTCTATCGTCTAAGAATGATAAACATCCATAACCATTTCTGTCATAAGCTACATATTGTAATTTCTTTTCGTCAGCAGCTTTTCTTATTTGGTCAATTCTTGAACCATTCATTTCTTCTTCGAATACATCTATATCCCCATTTTTAACTAAGTCTACAGATATTTCTGGATTTATAACTTGTATAATAACATTTGGAATTGTGGCTTTGTTTCCTTCAAAATCTCCAGCATATTGGTCATTAAGTTCCATTTTAACCATATTATTTTCAAATGAAACAAATTTGTAAGGTCCACAAGTAACTTTTGGTGCTTTTCTGTAGTCATTTGCATCAAAAAGCATAGCTTGTTCTACAAGCATTTCTGTAGGATCTATATCATTTCCGCTTTCTGCAGATTTTTTCTTATCTTCAAGAGTTTTTAATTTTTCTTCATGTTCTTTTTTGTATTCTGGATCTTCTTCTCCAGCTTCTTTTACTTCTTCATCATAAGAAGATTTTTCTGTTTCAATTTGCTTATCAAGTGATTCAATAAAAGATTTTTTGTCATCATCTGATAATTTATAGCCATCTTTAAGAGCAAATTTAGATCCATCAACTGTTAAGTTTGGAGCTATATAATGAATTGGTCTTGGGTTCATTGCTTTTAGAGATTCCTCTTCAAAGTATGGTAAGAAATCATTTGAAATTGTTATTTCAAATGTTTGGTCGTCAATTTTTTTAACACCTTCAAATTCTTCTGTTTTTCCTTCTCTAAATTCGTTGTAACCTTTTAGAGAATCTCCACCAATTTCAGTAGATCCTGTTATAAGAGAATAATCTTGTGGTGAGTGTAAAAGTGCTGTAAATAAATAATCATCAGCAGTTACAGGTTTACCATCAGACCATTTTAAATCTTTTTTAATTTTAAAAGTAACAGTCTTTGATCCATCAGAATTTTCTTTTGATTGAGGTTCACCATCAAGAACAGTTTTGTTGATTACATATTTTCCACTTCTATCTTTAACATAAGTGTCATAACCAACAGCACCTTGAATTCCCATAAATTCTCTAGCTCTTACGTCGTTTTGGCTGTTATTAAAACCTTGGATGAATTCTCCACCAAGTGAATCAACCCCTACTACAAGGGTATCATCATTAGTTTGCTTTTTAAATTCTTCACCCTTAGCTTGTTCGTTACTAGCATTATTGTCTGCTCCGGCATTTGATCCGTTATTGTCTTTGTCATTATTACCGCCACAAGCTGTAAGTGTCAAAGCCAATCCAAGAGCAAAAGCTTGTGAGAAAACTTTTTTTACATTCATCCTTCTCTCCTCTTTTCTTTTTATTTTTTGATTTATATGGATTCATTATAATTTATATTTATATTTTTGTCAATTCTTATTTATTTCTTAAAACTTCAACAACAATAGATTTTTTTGAGAAATAATATTTTTTCTAATTTTATATTTATACATTTATTACCAGAAATTTCCACTTTTTATAATTTATTTTTTAATGAATATCTTAGATTAATGTTGGAATGATAAGGTTTTTACTATTTGCATACTAATAGGATAAAGTTATAAATTATGAAATTTTTTTATTTAAAATACTTATACATAAGAAATATATTAAAATTTTATATAAAAAGGGTAAAGTATAAATAACAAGAAAAATATGGAGGATTTATGAAAAAGAAAATAGGACTTGTTCTTTGTTTATCACTTGTTTTAACATCATGTGGTATTTTTGACAAAGATAATAAAAGTAATTCATCAAATAGTAGTGTTAGTAGTGAATCTAATAACAAAAACAATTTACTAATTGGCGAGAGTGTTGATTACAAATCTAATAATTTGTCATCATCAAATACAAGTAATATAGATTCTTCTAACCAATTATCTATAGATGACATAAAAAAGGCTATGATAGATTTAGGAGGATTTGATCAAAGTTTTGTTGATGGATTAAGTGATGAAGATATTAAAAAATATCAAAAGGATGCAAATGATTTAAGCGAAAAAACTGGATTTTGGAATAAACTAACCTTAATGTTTAATCAAATTGCTAGAGAAAATCCAAACACTAGTAAGTTCTATCCAGAAACTACTGTAGAAGATGTTGTAAATAATTGGATTTACAGTAATGATGAAGGAGTTGATCATTACACAAATGCTAGAACTTATATTGGTCAAAATGGTTTTGATGCATCACAAGTTCCAAATAAAGAGCTCAAAAATATATTTTTTGAAATATATAACGATGATAAATACGCAACATATAACGAAAATATTGTAAAAGCTAGCCAAAAATTAAAGGAAAAATATCCAAATGGATATGAAGAAAACCAAAATAATGAAAATAATGAAAAAAAATATACACAAGAAAATTCTAAAGAACAAACAAGTATAGATATCAAAAATAGACCAATAGATAAATTTTCTGAAAATAAAGAAGAATATGATTCTTTTAGAAAAGAACTAAAAAATAAATATAAATTTTCAAAAAAATCTATTGAAAAAATTACAAACAACGATATTGACTTAGCTTATCTAAGAGCTCAAAAGAAATTAGATGAAAAAAGTTTAGATGATATTGAACTTGTTATAAAAGAAATTGCAAAAATGTATCCAGGTTCATCATCAATGTATCCAGGAGATGACAAATAATATTATCCCCCTAAAAATAAGGGGGATTTTTTGGTATAAAATAAATAAAATCCATACATTTTCTATATTATGAGTGCAATTTATTTTTTAGCTTTTATTTTTAATTTTTATATTTATATTGATTAATTAGTTAATTTTAAATTCTATCAATTTAAAACTAAAAAATAGATCAGAGCGTAGACAAAGTCAGTTTAGTTATTCATTGTTAATTTAAAAATAAAATTACGCTACAGCCCATCTCGACTAGATGATTGTGCCTTAATTTGGCACAATCATCCCTAAAACTAAGTGAGAAATCATGAAGAAGTTTGCAAAGCAAACATGTTTTAGTGTGAGTGAAACGAACGCACGGAGAGATCTCATGAGATTTCTTCGCTTCTTGCACACGATGAATCGGTATAAACAACCGAAATCAACGGTTATTTATCTGGTCGAAATGGGATAATTTTTAGTTTGTCAACAGTCTGATAGATTTTTATATTTACTATTTTTTTTATAATAAATTTATTTTTATAAAAAAATCACCTATTTATTTCAATAGGTGATTTTAATTTATTGCATTTTTTGCATTTCTAATGTGAATTTTTGAAGAATTTTTTTCTCAATTCTAGATACTGTCATTTGTGAGATTGAGAGTTTATTTGCTATATCTATTTGGGTTCTTCCTTCATAGTATCTTAATTCTAAAATTTGTTTTTCCAAATCATTTAGTCTTTCTGTAGATTTTTCTATCAAATCTTTTAATTCTATGGAATCAAAATTTTTATCATCTTCTCCAATCATATCGGATAAATCCACAGAGTTTTCCCCTTTTTGAACTTGGTATTTCATATCCAAACTTTGAGGAGTATAGACCTTACTTGCTTCTATTGTTTCTAGAATTGTTTCTTCATCTTCTCCAAGATAGGCTGCAATATCTTTTATTGTTGGGGTTCTTTGGAGTTCTTGGGGGAGAATTTTTTTTGCTACATTTATTTTTTTATACAAATTTTGAATTCTTCTTGGAACTCTTATAACCCAACCTTTGTCCCTAAAGTATCTTTTGAGCTCTCCCATTATTGTTGGGGTTGCAAAGGATGAAAATTCGTATCCTTTTGACGGATCATACCTATCAATGGCATAGATTAGGCCAAGAGATGCCACTTGATAAAGGTCATCTTTTTCTATTCCTTTTCCAATGTATTTATTAGAAAGAATATCGACTATATACATATGATCTTCTATTAGCTCATTTCTTAGGTCCTTGTCCCTTGTTTTATAAAATTGTTCAAATTTTTCTTTGATCTCTTTTTTTCTTTCAAGAGAAGCTTTTGTTTTTGCCATAATTATTTCTCTTTTGTAAGTATAATCTTATCTTCAACAACTTCTACCCTATCTGCCAATTGCTCAAGGATAATTTGTTTAATTTTTAGATTTTCCTCTTCAATTTCCCTATCTTTTCCTATTACTTCTACTTTCATTAGCTTTTCTTTTATATAGAAATTTATTTTTATGTCTTCATCGCTCATTTTATAATTTATTGCTTCTGAAACAACAACTCTAATATCTTCAACTTCTTCTATATCAAAGCCCATATCACTTGCAAGACTTGCTGCCAAAAGTCTCATAGATTTTAGGTAAACTGTATTTGGTGGAATTGTTAAACTTATTGTATCCATTATTCCTCCATCTCAAATAAATCACTTATATCAGTTATTTTAAATAATTTTTTGATATTTTCTTTGGCATTTATTATTTTTACAGTCTTGTTTTTTTCTTTTTGGTCTTTATATATATTTATAAACATACCAAGTCCTGTAGAATCTATATAATCAAGTTTTTCAAGATCTATTATCAAATTTTCATTTTTATCTTTTAGTGACTCATCGCAAAATTTTGAAAAATTTTCTTTTGAATAAACGTCTAAATCACCGATAAGTTTTACCAATAAGTGATCATTTTTTTCTTCTATATTTGCCTTAAACATCTTATTCCTCACTAGTTTCTTCATAATATTTGGTTACAGAAACGATAAAATCTTCGGTATTTTCAAGATTTTTTAATTTAACACCTAGAGTATTTCTACCTGTAGTTGAAATATCTCTTGTAGATATTCTTATCATATCACCTTTTAAGGAAACCATCATTATGTCATCATCCAAATTAGCAGGAAGAGTAGCTACCACATCTTTAGTTTTTTCTGTAATTTTGTGGCATCTTACTCCTTTTCCTCCCCTATTTTGGTTATTGAAATTATTGAAGGATGTTTTTTTACCAAAACCATTTGCAGTTACAACTACCAAATAAACTTCATCCTCAACAATATTCATTGACACAACCTTATCATCTTCACCAAGTCTAATAGCCCTTACTCCTCTGGCATTTCTGCCCATAGACCTAATGTCTGATGAGGCAAATTTAATTGCCATTCCTTTTTTGGTTGTTACAATTATATCACAAGATTTATCTATTTGCCTAATTGATACAAGTCTGTCCCCATCTTCAAGTGAAATTGCTATAATTCCATTTCTTTGGATATTTGTAAATAATTCTGCATCAGTTTTTTTGATTTTTCCATTTGCTGTTTGAAATACCAATTGGCTTTTTTCATTTAATTCTGATAATTCCATAATATCAGTAATTTTTTCATCACTTGCAAGGGAAATTAAATTAATGATAGCTTGTCCTCTTGATTGTCTGCTTGCTTCTGGAATTTCATAACATTTTAATGAATAAACTCTTCCAAAGTTTGTAAAACAAAGTAAAGATTCGTGAGTATTTGTTGTAAGAATTTTTTGAATAAAGTCATTTTCTTTTGTATTTCCAGCAGAAATTCCCTTGCCACCTCTATTTTGTACCTTATAAGTATTTATTGGAAGTCTTTTTATATATCCATCATGAGTTAGTGAAATTAATACATCTTCTTTTTCGATTAATTCTTCTATATCAAATTCTCCCTCATCCGGAACAATTTTTGTTCTTCTGTCATCAGCATATTTTTCTTTTATTTCTAGAATTTCTTCTTCGATAACGCCAATTAATTTTTCTTCATCATTTAATATTGATGTGAAATATTCAATTTTTTCAGCAAGTTCCTTATCTTCAGCTTGCAATTTTTCAATTTCAAGACCTGATAGTCTTTTTAATTGCATGTCAAGAATAGCTTGAGATTGAGGATCTGTTAGGCCAAACCTTTCATTAAATATTTTTTTGATTTGGTCATTATCATAGGATGATCTAATTATTTTTATAATTTCATCGATATTATCAATGGCAATAATTAAACCTTCAACTATGTGTTTTCTCTTTTGAGCCTTATCAAGGTCGAATTTTGTTCTTCTTCTTACTACATCTTTTTGGTGTTTTACATAATATTTTATTAATTCTTTTAAATCAAGAACTTTTGGAACCCCGTCAACAAGGGCAAGGTTTATAATTCCGAAGGTTGTTTCAAGTTGAGTTTGTTTGTAGAGATTATTTAGGACTATATTTGCATTAGCATCTCTTTTTACCTCAATTACAATTCTCATTCCCTTTCTATCGGATTCATCTCTAATATCTGAAATTCCTTCAAGTTTTTTATCTTTTACATATTCAGCAATTTTTTTGATCAAGTTTGCCTTATTTACTTGATAAGGAATTTCTGTAACTATTATTCTTTCCCTATTTTTTTTGAAAGGTTCAATTCTTGCAACTGCACGAAGTTTTAATTTTCCACGTCCAGTTTTGTAGGCTTTTTTGATTCCAGCTTTTCCTAGAATTTGGGCTCCTGTTGGAAAATCTGGTCCTTTTATAATATCTGCCAATTCTTTTATGGAAATTTCTGGATTATTCATATAGGCAATACAAGCATCAATTGAATCTCTTAAATTATGAGGAGCCATATTTGTTGCCATTCCTACTGCTATACCATTTGATCCATTTACCAAAAGATTTGGAAATCTTGATGGAAGAACTGTTGGTTCTTTTTCTTCTTCGTCAAAGTTTGGCATAAAGTCAACTGTATCTTTGTTGATATCTCTAAGCATTTCTTTGGCAATTTTACTCATTTTAACTTCTGTATAACGCATTGCTGCTGCGTCATCTCCATCTATTGAACCAAAGTTACCTTGACCGTTTGCCAAAGGATATCTAGTTGAAAAATCTTGGGCAAGTCTTACAAGAGCATCGTAGATTGCAGAGTCTCCATGAGGGTGGAATTTACCCATAACCTCACCAACAACTCTGGCTGATTTTCTGGTTGGTTTATTTGGATCAAGTCCAAGTCCTTCCATTCCGTATAAAATTCTTCTATGAACTGGTTTTAATCCATCACGTACATCTGGTAGAGCTCTTGAAACAATAACTGACATGGAGTATTCCAAGTAAGCAGTTTTCATTTGATTTTCGAGTTCTACCTCTATGATGTTTTGATAATTTTCTTCTGTCATTTATCCTCCTAGACATCTAAATTTTCAACATATTGGGCGTTTTCTTCAATAAATTCTCTTCTAGGTTCTACCTTCTCACCCATTAGCATTGAAAATGTTGCGTCAGTTGACATTTGGGAATCTTCTTTTTCATATACTTGAAGTAAAACCCTATTTTCTGGATCCATGGTTGTCTCCCACAATTGTTCTGCATTCATTTCTCCAAGACCCTTGTATCTAGAAATTTTGTATTTATCTGCTTTCCATTCTTTTACAATTTCGTCTAACTCTTTATCTGTGTAACAATATCTTTCTTTTTTTCCACTTGAAACTTTGTAAAGTGGTGGTTGAGCTATATAAATATGACCATTATCTACAAGTGGTTTCATGTATCTATAGAAAAATGTTAAAAGCAAGGTTCTAATATGAGCTCCGTCTACATCGGCATCGGTCATGATTATTATTTTTCCATAACGAAGTTTATTTATATCAAATTCTTGGCCAATTCCTGTACCAAAAGCTGTAATCATTGATTTTATTTCTTCATAATTTAAAATCCTATCAAGATTTGCCTTTTCTACATTCATTATTTTTCCTCTTAGAGGAAGAATAGCTTGAATTCTATTATCACGTCCACCTTTTGCAGATCCACCAGCTGAATTACCCTCGACTATGAAGATTTCATTTTCTCCTATATCTTGAGATTGGCAATCAGCAAGTTTTCCAGGAAGAGTTGTTGAGTCAAGAATTGATCTTTTTCTTGTTAAATCTCTTGCCTTTCTTGCAGCTTCTCTTGCTCTTCTTGACGCTAGGGCTTTTTGAATTATTGATTTAGCGATTTTTGGATTTTCTTCTAAGAAATTTCCCATATGCTCTGAGAAAAAGGCATCTACCGCTCCTCTTACTTCGCTATTTCCAAGTTTTCCCTTTGTTTGTCCTTCAAATTGAGGATTTGAAATTTTTACAGAAATAATTGCAGTAATTCCTTCTCTGGCATCATCACCTTGAAGATTATCTTCATTTTCTTTTAAAAGATTATATTTTCTAGCATAATCATTTACACTTCTTGTTAGGGCTGACCTAAATCCTGATAAATGAGTTCCTCCTTCTACAGTATAAATATTATTTGCAAATGTTAGGATATTTTCGCTATATCCATCTGTGTATTGAAAAGATATTTCAATTTCTGTAGATTCTTGGCGCCCTTCAAAATATGGAACTTCTTTAAAAATTGGAGTTTTATTTCTATTTAAGTATTCAACAAATTCTTTAATTCCTCCATCAAATTTAAATTCAACTTCAGATTCATCTCTTTTGTCTTCAAATATTAATCTTACACCCTTATTTAAAAAGGCCATTTCTCTAAATCTATCTTCTAGAGTTTTTTTGTTATAAACAGTTACATCAAAAATTTCAGGATCTGCTTTAAAAATAATTTTTGTACCAGTTTCTTTTGTATCTCCAATTATTTCCAAATCACTTGTAGGTTTTCCTCTTTCAAAAGTCATTCTATGAATATGACCTTCTCTTTTTACTTCTGCAATTAGATATTCACTTAGAGCATTTACGACAGATACTCCTACACCGTGAAGACCACCTGATACTTTGTAGGCCTTATCATCAAACTTTCCTCCAGCGTGCAAAACCGTAAGAACAGTTTCTAAAGTTGATTTTCCTGTTTGTGGATGCTTTTCAATTGGTATTCCTGATCCATCATCTTCTACTGTTACTATATTATTTTCGTCAATACTTATTTTTATGTAGTCACAACGACCTGCAAGAGCCTCATCTACTGAGTTATCAACAACTTCGTAAACTAAATGATGGAGTCCTCTTTCACTTGTTGATCCTATATACATTCCCGGTCTAAGTCTAACTGGTTCAAGACCCTTTAAGACCCTAATGTTCGAAGCATTATATTGTGTATTTTCCATAAAATTCCTTTCTATTAGTTTATATGGCCATCTTTTATTTTTCTAATTTTAGATTTATCTACTTTATCCAAACTTTTTGTATTTGTAGCTGTAATTATTGTTTGAAATCTTCCTAAATTTTCCAACAAAAAATTAGATCTTTTTTCATCAAGTTCTGAAAAAACATCGTCAAATAAAATTATAGCCTTATCTTGGCTAGTATTTTCAATTAAATTAACATTTGCAAGTTTTATATTTAAAATAGCAGACCTTTGTTGACCCTGTGATCCAAATTTTTTGGTATCTTTTCCATTTATAAAAATGTCTATCTCATCTCTTTGACTGCCTGATGTAGTCCTATAATATTTTAAGTCATCAGATAAATTTTTTGAAAATTTTTCCCTATATTCTTCTATATCTTTTGCCACAACATCTGGCCTATATATTATAGACAAATTTTCTTTATTTTCTGTAAGATTTAGGTGATTTTTATTAGCATAGGTATTTATTAGGGAAATATATTTTTCCCTATACCTATAAATTTTATAATTTAGCCTTATAATTTGCTGGTCAAAGGCCATAAGTTCAGTTTTAAAATATTTTGACCTTTGATTTTTAAGTAATTTATTTCTTTGACTAAGAATCTTGTCAAAATCTTTTTTCAAAGCCTTATAACTAAAGTTAACACTAATTATTATATCATCAATTAACTTTCTTCTAAAATTTGGACCATCTTTTATTATAGTTAAGTCTTCTGGAGTAAATAAAACTAATTTGAAAAGTGATTTTAAATCCTTATTTTTGTTATATTTTATGTCATTTACAAAAATTTCTTTATTATTTTCATTAACTTTTATCTTAACATTTTTGAAGGCTTCATTTTTTCTTATAATCCCATCAAGGGACATTTCTTTTTCATTAAACATGATAATATCTTTGTCTCTAAAAGACTTAAAACTTTTTGCATTTGCCAAATAATATATACTTTCAAGTAAATTTGTTTTACCTTGAGCATTATCTCCCAAAAATATATTTATATTTTCATTAAATTCTATATTTTGAGAAAGATAATTCCTAAATTTATTTAGTTTTAAACTTTGAATCCACATTATACAAGACTTATTTCAAATTGATTGTTAAATTCTATAAGATCACCCTTATAAAGTTTTTTACCAGCTTGAAAGATTTCATCTCCGTTTACAATAATTCCATATTCTTTTATCAAATGTTTGGCCTCGCCCCCACTTTGAGCAATATCTGTCGCTTTTAATAAATCTTTTGCAAGAATCATTTCAGTTTTAAATTCTATTTTTTCCATAACAACTCCTATTCTGCAAGTCTAACTGGTAGGGCAAGATAAGTAAATTCTTCGTCCTCATATTTTGATTCGTTTGGATAAATTAAGCAAGGATTTAATGAAGATTTTAAGTTCATTTTTATAGATTTTGTATCACAAGCCTTTACTCCCTCTATTAAATACCTAGCATTAAAGGCTATCTTTACATCTTCTCCTTCTTTTTGAACTTGTATTGTCTCTTTTAAATCTCCAATTTCAGAATTTGATTCTATTAGACATCTATCATCTTCTATATTAATTTTTATAAGATTTGCTCTTTGAGTATTGTTTAATAATTGGGCTCTTTCCAAAGAATTTATTAACTCTTGCCTATCAACTACAAGACTTGTTGTAGAAATATCTGAAATTATATTTGTATAGTCAATATAATTTTTATCTATTACCTTGCAATACATTGTAGTATCACCAGATTCAAAAATTATATCCTTATCATCTTTATAAATTTTTGTAATTTTTTCATCGTCAATTATTCTAGTCCATTCTGATATAGATTTTCTTGGAATTATTAGCCTAGATTTATCCATTGATGAAGGATAGGATAATTTTAATTTTTTGAGAGCTACTCTGTATCCATCAAGGGCAACAAAATTCATATATCCATCCATTAATTCAAACAAGATTCCTGTAAGGGCAAGCTTTGTTTCATCCATACTTGTTGCAAATTCTGTTTGAGAAATAGATCTTTTTAATTTATCATTTTGAATTTCCAAATAATCTACATCTGGAACCTTCAAATCTTTTTTCTCATAATAATCAAAAGCTAAAATATTAAATTTAGATCCATTACATGTTATTTTTATTTTTGCATCGTCTACTTCTATTTTTATTAATTCATCTGGTAATTTTCTTACTATATTTGAAATGATATTAGCATTTATTGCCATTTCACCTTCTTCTATTACATTACAAGAAACTTTTGTAAGAATAGATATTTCTCCATCAGATGATGTTAGACTAAGGGTATCATTTTTGGCTTCAAAGTATATTAATTCATGAATTTGTATATTGGTTTTTCTTGACACAGCTTTAAGTGCTATGGAGATTTTATTTGATAAGTCTTTTTGTTGAATTTCTATTTTCATGTTTGCTCCTAACATATTATATAAACTTAGTAGTATTAGTAATAGGTGACAAGGATATGTGGATAAGTCTTTTTTATATTTATATTTGAACAAAAAATTTAAATGATAAAATGTGGATATTTTTTTATAAGTAATCCACTTTTACACATAATCCACAAGATAAAATAAAGATTTTTAAATGTTAATCTTATAAACAAGCTTATCCTCAAACTTATACACATTTTGTGGATAACTAAGATTTTATTTCTTTTATTATTTCTTCTATTTCTTGTCTAAAATCTTGATCTTCTTCTATCATTGCTTCAATTTTATCGTGACCATGCATAATTGTTGTATGGTCTCTGTTAAATTCATTTGCAAGGCTTACTAGAGATATAGAAAGTAGGTGTCTGCAAAGATACATTGAAATTTGTCTAGGCATAACTATTTCTTTTTTTCTAGATTTACCTCTAAGATCTGTTAATTTTACATGATACCTTTCTGCAACCTTTTTTTGAATATCTTCAGCTGTAATTTTTTTGCTATCTTTATGAACTCTAGATCTAACACCAAGTCTTGCATCATCAAGACTTACGTAAGATCTATTATTTGATTTAGCGCAAGCAATAGAAGTTGCAAGGGCTCCTTCTAGATCTCTAATATTTGTTTCAATATTTTCTGCTATATATTCCAAAATTTTATAATCAACAACAGCTCCAAGCTCATCTTGTTTTTTTTGCAAAATTGCAACCCTTGTCTCAAAATCAGGTTTTGAAATATCAACGATAATTCCCCAACCAAACCTGGAAACAAGTCTTTCTTCTAAGTGTTTTATCTCTTTTGGGGGTCTATCAGAAGAAATCACAATTTGTTTTCCCTGATTATATAAATCTTCAAAAGTGTGGAAAAATTCTTCTTGTGTACCAGTTTTATTTGCTATAAATTGAATATCATCAATCAAAAGCATATCTACAGAACGATATTTTTTTCTAAATTCCTCATTTGTATTATTTCTAACAGCTGAAATCATTTCATTAGTAAATTTCTCACTAGAAAGATACATCACATAACAGTCATCTCTTTTTTTTAGAATTTCATGTGCTATAGCTTGCATTAAATGAGTTTTACCAAGCCCACTAGATCCATAAATAAAAAGAGGATTATAAACTCTTGATACCTTGTAGTTTGCCATATTTTCAGCAACAGATTGGCTAGCTGCAAGGGCTAATTGATTAGATTTACCTTGGACAAAATTTTCAAAAATATTATTTTTTTCCAAAAGTGGTTTAGGATACTTATTTACATTATTAAGCCTTAATTGTCCATTATCGTCAACATTTCTACCAAGGGTTAAAATATCCTCATAATTAGGCCCATCTTTTGCAACAATTTCAATTTTATAAGTAGTGTTTTCCCTTTGATTAATATCATTTAAGATACTTTGCAATTGGGGAACCCATATTTGGTCAAAAATAAATTTGGTATCATTTTTAGGTATTTCTAAATAAATTGTATTATCGTACTTATTTAAAGGTTTTAAAATACCAATCCAAGTTTCATATTGTTGAAGATCTGGAACATTCATTTTCATTTTTTCTTTTAATTCATTAGTTATGTATTCTAGATTCATCTTATTGGCTCACTTTCATAAAATATTATCCACAAATAAAAAATAAGTAAATTACAAGAGGTTACATAAGTTTTATGACTTATCCCCAAAATTTGGATAAGTTGTGGATAAGTTTAGTGTGGATATAATAAATACTGAAATTTAAATAAATTTTGAAAAAATCTTAAAAAAATAACAGTATTAAAAAAAATTATCCACAATATTAATCAAAAAATTATTTAAAATTTGACTTATCTTCATCTTTTACACAAGAGATTATACACTAATATAGCCATCTTGTAAAGTTATCCACAAATTGTTGATAATTTTGGGATAAGATTAAAAATAAAAAATTTAGTAATATTAAATCTATGTGGATTTTGTGGATAAGTTGGTAAAATATTAAATTTTTTTAATATTTTAATATTTACATTTGCAATTTTACGAGTAATTAAAAAATAATTTACAAAAAATTTAAAAAATATACATACAAAAAGTTATCAATTACTTATGTGTATAAAATATAAATAAAAAAACTTATATACATATAAATAAAAATTTAAAATCAATGAATATTTGTATATTATTTTGAATTTTATATTTGCATCTATTTATATTTATTATTATTTTTTACTATTTTAAATTTGTAGAAAATTAAGGAAATTTTAAACATTATTTTTTAAATTTTAAATTAGTCATTTTTTTTATAAATTTATATATAAAACCTTGACTTTCTACCATTATTTAAATATAATAAAAGACAGCGTAAAATAATAGGAGGTGATAACATGAAGAGAACTTATCAACCAAATAGAAGAAAAAGAAAAAAAGACCATGGCTTTAGAAAAAGAATGTCAACTCCCGCTGGAAGAAGAGTTTTAAAATCCAGAAGACAAAAGGGAAGAAAGAAATTATCTGCATAATAAAAAAGCTGCGGCTTTTTTATATTGTAGATAAAGTTAGGTTTTATTCTTATGGAAAAACAATTTAGTTTAAGAAAGAATGTAGACTTTGAAAGGGTTTATAGAAAATCTAAGCACTACTACAATAGAGATTTTACCGTTTTTATTAAAAATAACGGTGTTAATAGGCCAAGGTTTGGCTTTTCTATTTCAAAAAAGGTAGGAAAGGCAAATCAAAGAAACAAACTTAAAAGAAGACTTAGGTCAATAGTTTATGAAAATTATAGAAATATTAATAATGTTGATATAATTATAATTCCAAAAAAACACACTACAGATTTCACTTACCAAAAACTTAAATCTTCTTTAGGCCATGTACTTAGTAAAGCCTTTAAGGACAAGAAAATTAGATATGTTAAATAAACTTTTTCTAATAATTATTAGATTTTATCAATTGTTTATTTCTCCACTCTTAGGCTCTGGAAAATGTAAATATTATCCTACTTGTAGCCAATATGCTATTGACTGTTTTAAAAAGTATAATTTTTTTAAGGCCTTTTTTAAGGCTAGTTGGAGAATTTTAAGGTGCAATCCTTTTTCTAAAGGAGGATATGATCCAGCCTAACAATTGATTTTTTTAAATTACACTAGAGATTAGGAGAAATAATGTTAAATTTTATAGCACAATTATTGGGTAGCTTGATGAAATTTATTTATGATTCTTTAGTAAATAATTTTGCTGAACCATCTAATATAAGTTTTTATGCTATTTCAATTATTTTAATGACAATATTGGTATCTTTAATTACTATACCAATGACTATGAATCAACAAAAACAAGCTGCAAAAAGTGGGGAAATTCAACCGAAAATTGAAGAAATAAAGAAAAAATATGCTTATGATCCTCAAATTATGCAACAAAAAATGCAAAAATTGTATAAAGAAGAAGGAGTTGGACCAGGACTTTCTTCATGTCTTGTAATGATTTTTCAATTATTGATACTATTATCCTTATATAGGGTTATACAAAGTCCTGATAAGTATATTTTTTCAGGATCAATGCATCAAGTAAAGGATAATTTTTTATGGGTACCAACCCTTTCAAAAGCAGATCCTTTATTTTATGGTTTGCCACTTTTAACAAGTATAAGTCAATTAGTGGTTCAAGTTTTTACTATGAAAACTTCACCACAAAGTCAGGCTCAAAATACACCAGGCATGGGTTCTATGAATAATATGCTTATGATTATGCCAATTATTTATTATTTTGTATTTAGAAACCTACCAGCAGGTTTGCCACTTTATTGGACAACAAGTTCACTTGCAAGGCTTATAATATTAGGTGGTCAATATATAATTGGTCTAAGCAAAAGAGATAAAGAGGAAGAAAATGAAAAGATCAATAGTAAAAACAGCAAAAACTAAAGATGAAGCTATAAAAGAAGCTTTAAAAGAGGTTAATAAATCAATAGATGAAGTTCAAGTTGATGTTCTAGAAGAAGAATCAACAGGTTTTTTAGGACTAATTGGTCAAAAAGATGCTGTTGTAAAAGTATCTTATGAAGAAGATATAAATGAAGGTATTGATTCTTTAATTAAAGAAATCGAAGAAGATAGCAAAAAAAATCTTGAAAAAGAATTTGATGTCGAAGAAATTTCAGAAAAAATTGAGGAAGAAAATATCAATCATGAATCAGAAATTATTGAAAACCAAGAAGTTTTAGAAAATAGTGATCAAGAAGAATCTTTGGAGTCATTGATTGATGATGAACAAAAAGAAGATGAAGTTAGTCTTTATTATAAAGCAAAAGATCTTTTAGAAAAAATTCTTATAGAAATGCACTTTGAAGATGTTAAAGTAATAGGAAATCTTGAAGATAATATAATTAAGCTTGATGCAAAGATTGATCCAAAAGATACAGGAATAGTAATTGGTAAAGGTGGAAAAACACTTGATGCTATCGAAACTGTTATAAGAAAAATTATTAAAGCTAGATCAAATAAAGTTAAGCTTAATATTGATATAAATAACTACAAAAAAAGAAGAGATGAAAAGATAGTAATGCTTGCAGATAAGGCTTGTAAAAAAGTTTTAAAAACCAGAAAAAGTTGGAATTTAAAATATATGAATTCATATGAAAGAAGACTTGCCCACGAACAAATTGCAAAATATGATAAACTTGATTCTCATTCAGAGGGTGTTGAACCAAAAAGATTTGTAGTAGTTGATTATAAATAAGAGATGTTTCACGTGAAACATCTTTTTTTATTGGTAAAATTAATGTATAATATTGAAAGAATGTTTATGTCAAAGGTAAACAGTCATTTAAGAAAGGATGAATTATGAGTGAATCTACAATAGCAGCAATTTCTACTCCGCAAGGAACTGGCGGTATATCTATAGTTCGTATGAGTGGCAGTAAATCTTTTGACATTATTAAAAAGATTTTTAAGCCAATTAACAATAAAGCTTTAGATATAGAAAAAGATAATAGGATGATGAGATATGGTCATATAGAAAAAGATGGACGTATTTATGATGAAGTAATGGTTAATTTTATGAAGGGACCATATACTTATACTAGAGAAGATATTTGCGAAATAAATTGTCATGGATCTATGATTTCTGTAAGAGATATTTTAAACTTACTCTTAGATTTAGGGTGTGAACTTGCAGATAGAGGTGAATTTACAAAAAGAGCATTTCTAAATGGAAGGATTGATCTTTCCCAAGCAGAGGCTGTTCTTGACATTATAAATTCAACTAATGAAATTTCACAAAAACAAGGTCTAAAGCAATTATCTGGTATGCTAAGAGAAAAAATTGAACAAATCAGAAAAATTGAACTAGAGGCCTTATCAAGAATAGAATATTCAATCAATTTTACAGAAGATGGAGAAGACCTTCCTCTTGATGATATTATTGACTATATGGACAAGGCAAATGATGAAATCACAAAGCTTTTATCAACTGCTAATAAGGGAAAGTTGGTAAAAGGTGGAATAGAAACTACAATTATTGGAAAACCTAATGTAGGTAAATCTTCACTATTAAATGTTTTATTGAATGAAAATAGAGCAATTGTTACAGATATACCAGGAACTACTAGAGATTCTATAACCGAATATATAAATCTTGGTAACTTAACTTTAAAAATAAATGATACAGCAGGTATTAGAGAAACACACGATGAAGTTGAAAAAATTGGCGTTAAAAGATCAAAAGAATTGGCTCAAGGTGCTGATTTGATTATTGCTATCTTTGATAGATCAAGAGAGCTTGATGATGAAGATAAGATTATTCTTGATTTATTAAAGGGGAAAAATGCCATTATTATTTTAAATAAGATAGATCTAGATTCTAAAATTTCAAAAGAAGATTTTAGTAAAGATTTTAAAATAATAGAAACCTCTATGATTTCTAGAGATGGAATTGATAAACTAGAAGGGGCAATTTTTGAAATTTTTGATTCTAAAGAATTAAATAAAGAGTCCTTGATGATTACAAATTTAAGACATGAAAGACTCTTAAATTCCTCAAAGAAAAAATTACAATCTTCATTAAGTGATATAAAATCTTTTGTTCCTATAGATTGTGTAGAAGTTGATTTGAGATCTTCTTATGATGATTTGGGTCTAATAATAGGAGATACAGTTTCAGATGAAATAATGGATAAAGTATTTAGGGAGTTTTGTGTTGGAAAATAATAAAAAATATATAGATGAATCTTATGACATTGTAGTTATAGGAGCAGGTCATGCAGGATGTGAGGCAGCTTTAAGTAGTGCTAGGCTTGGATTTAAAACTTTGGTTTTAACAACAAGTATGGAATCTGTGGCTGATATGCCTTGTAATCCAAATATTGGTGGAACAGGAAAAGGACACATAGTTAGAGAAATTGATGCTCTTGGTGGACAGATGGCAATAAATATTGATAAGACCTTTATTCAATCAAGGATGTTAAATACATCTAAAGGCCCTGCAGTTCATTCTCTTAGAGTACAAGCTGATAAAGTAAAGTACCACCAAGAGATGAAAAAAACTCTTGAAAATCAAGAAAATTTAGATTTGTTTGAACAAGAGGTAGATAAGATTAATGTAGAGGATGGAAAAGTAAAAAGTGTTGAAACTGTTCAAGGAGCAATTTTTCCAACTAAAGCTTGCGTAGTTTGTACAGGAACATACTTAAATGGGAAAATTTTGATGGGAGATTTTCAAAAAACATCAGGTCCTCATGGACTTTCAGCAGCAACCCATCTTTCAGATAGTTTAGAAGACTTGGGTTTTTCACTTAGACGTTTTAAAACTGGTACTCCTGCTAGGGTTGACAAAAAAAGTCTAGATCTTTCAAAAACTGAAATTCAAAAAGGTGATGAAAATATTGTAGCTTTTTCATTTTTAAATGAAGGCGAAGATTTTTCTGATAAAAAACAAGAAGCTTGTTACTTGACTTATACTACTGAAAAAACTAAAGAAATTATTATGGATAATTTGGATAGATCTCCTATGTATGGTGGCCTTGTAAAAGGAATTGGACCAAGATATTGTCCATCAATAGAAGATAAAATGGTAAGATTTCCTGATAGGGATATCCACCAAGTTTTCATTGAACCTGAAAGTCTTTCAACTGATGAGATGTATATTCAAGGAGTATCATCAACTCTTCCTCAAGAAATTCAAAAGGAATTTTATAAAACTATAAAAGGACTTGAAGATTGTAAAATTATAAGACCTGCATATGGAATTGAATATGATTGCTTGGATTCTACTAATCTAAAAAGAAGCTTAGAGTCAAAAGAAATTGAAAATTTATTTTTTGCTGGACAAATTAATGGTTCAAGCGGATACGAAGAAGCAGCAGGTCAAGGACTTATTGCAGGAATTAATGCAGCACTAAAATTAAGAGGAGATGATCCATTAATTTTAGACAGGTCTGATGCTTATATAGGAGTTTTGATTGATGATTTGGTAACAAAAGGAACTAATGAACCATACAGGATGATGACATCAAGATGTGAATATAGACTTACAATGAGGCAAGATAATGCTGACTTTAGACTTACAGAAAAAGCACACGAAATAGGCTTAGTTACAGATGAACGTTTTGAAAAAATGATCGAAAAAAGACAAAACATAGAAAATGAGATACAAAGACTTCAAAAGGTAATGATAAGTCCAAATGAAGAAAATAATAAAATTATGGAAGAAATTGGATCTAGCCCATTAAAGACTGGTTATAGTTTATTTGATCTTATAAAAAGACCAGAATTAACATATGAAAAACTAGAAATCTTAGATCCAGATAGACCAAATCTTCCAAAATTCCAACAAATTCAAGTGCAAACTGAAATAAAATATCAAGGATATATTAAAAAACAAATGGCAGATATTGGTAAGTTTAAAAAGCTTGAAAATAAAAGGCTTGACCATGACATCGACTATAGTAAGATAAAAGGACTTAAAAAAGAATCTGCAGAGAAATTAAATAAAATAAAACCAGATTCAATAGGACAAGCTTCAAGAATTTCTGGAGTTTCACCAGCGGACATTAATGTCTTGCTTATTAGATTAAAAGCAGGAGATATAAATGGATAAGTTTGAAAAATATGAGCAAATGCTTATAGAAACTAACAAAAAATTTAATTTAACAAGTATAGATGATCCAGAGGAAATAAGAATTAAACATTTTGAAGATTCTTTGACCATAAAATCATATATTAATGATGGAATGAAAGTTTTGGATATAGGTTCTGGTGCTGGATTTCCAGGTATTCCTCTAAGAATAGAAAAAGAATTTGACTTAACCTTAATAGATTCAGTTAATAAAAAAGTTAATTTTATGAATCAAGTTATAGATCAGTTAAATCTAAAAAATGCTAGAGCAATTCATGTAAGAGCAGAAGATTACGCAAAAGAGCACAGAGAAGAATTTGATATGGTAGTATCAAGAGCAGTAGCAAATCTATCAACACTTTCTGAGTATGCACTTCCATTTTTGAAAGTTGGTGGAATATTTATAGCTATGAAAGGTCCGAAGGCAGAAGAAGAATATGAATATGCTCAAAATGCATTGAAGATTTTAGGTGGAGAATTAATTAATATAGATTCTTTAGATCTTTATGGAAATACAAGAAAAAATATTTTGATAAAAAAAGTAAGATCTACAAAAAAGAAATATCCAAGAGATAAAAACTTACCAAAGAAAAAACCATTATAAAAAATGTTTCACATGAAACATTTTTTTATTGAATCTTATAGAAAAGAGGTTTTATGAAAGCACAAATTATTTCTGTAGGAACAGAAATTTTATTAGGAAATATTACAGATACTAATTCTAAATATTTAGCAAATAAGCTTACCGAATTAGGCATAGATGTTTTTAAAATGACTACTGTTGGAGATAATCCTGATAGATTATTTAAGGCTATGAAAGAAGCAGTGAAAGAAGTCGATTATGTTTTTACAACAGGTGGGCTTGGACCAACAGAAGATGATATTACAAAAGAAATAGCAATAAAAGTCTTGAGACAAGAAGATCAAGTTTGTGTAGATCAAAGATCAAAACAAAGACTTGAATCTAATTTTTCTAATAAAAAAAAGGCAATGAATGTAAATATAAAACAAGCTATGTTTCCAAAAGATGCAATAATTTTGGATAATGATAGAGGTACTGCACCAGGTTGTATTTTAAAAAATAAAATAATTCTTCTGCCTGGTCCGCCTAGAGAGATGAATTATATGTTTGAAAATAAACTTGTAAAACACTTAAACTATAATTCTGTAATAAAATCTAGAAATTTAAAAATTGCTTTATTAGGTGAATGGGATATGGCAAATAGAATTGATTTGACATCCAAAAATCCAACAATATCCCCATATTTTGATAATCAAGGTGGATATTTAAGAATAACAGCTAAGGCAAAAAGTCATGAAGAAGCAGATCGTCTTTTAGATAAAAAAGAAAAAGAAGTAAAAGAAGTTTTCAAAAGTCTTTTAATTTCTGATGATAGTCTTAGAAAAGAAGAAACACTAATAAATTTATTAAAAGAAAGAGATGAAAAAATTTCTACTGCAGAATCTGTTACTGGTGGCTTAATTGCTTCATCTATTATTGATATATCAGGTGCAAGTGAAGTAATAGAAGAATCGTTTATAACATATTCTGATAGAGTAAAAGAGAAAACTCTAAATGTTTCACGTGAAACTTTAGAACAATATGGAGCTGTTAGCTATGAATGTGCTTTAGAAATGCTTGATGGTTTGTATGATATTACAAATTCTAATCTTTGTATAGTTTCTACAGGATATGCTAATAAAGGGGAAATATTCTTAGGAATTAAATATGGAAAGAAAAAAGTAATTAAAGAATTCAAATTTTCGGCTGATAGGAATAAGGCAAGACTTTTTGCAAAAAATAGAGCTATGGATCTTGCTATTTTAATTATGAGAGGTAAGTATGAAGACGATATCGATATTTAATCAAAAAGGTGGGGTAGGAAAAACAACTAGCGTTGTTAATCTTGCTGTTGCACTTTCTAAATTAGATAAAAAAGTCCTTGTAATAGATTTTGATCCTCAAGCTAATACTACAACAGGATTGGGTTTAGATAGAAACAAGGTAGAAAAATCAATTTATAAAATGTTTTATGAAGAAGATTATAAGGATTACATAATAAAAACAGATGATGGACCTTATTTGATTGTAAGCGAAAATGCTTTATCTGGACTTGAAGTCGAGCTTGTAAGTTTAGACGAAGAGGAAAGACTAAAAATGTTACAAGAAATAATTGATGAAATAAAATCAGATTTTGATATTATTTTAATTGATTGTCCTCCTTCTTTAGGACTTTTATCTTTAAATGCTCTTGTTGCAAGTGATTCAATAATAATTCCCATACAAACTGAATATTATGCTTTGGAGGGAGTAAGTGAATTATTAAAAACTTATAATTCTATCAAAAATTCTATAAAAGATGATTTAGAAATTGAGGGAGTTTTATTATGTATGTTTGATAAAGATACAAACTTATCTTACGAAGTAGTAGAAGAAGTCAAGTCCTATTTTAATGATAAAGTTTTTGCTACAATGATTCCAAGAAATATAAAACTCGCCGAGGCACCTTCTTTTGGAAAAAGTGCTATAGTTTATGATGAAAATTCAAAAGGAGCTAGAGCCTATATTGATCTTGCAAAAGAACTTATTGAAAATCTAGAAAAGCCTACCGAGGATTTAAATGAAAAAAAATTAAGAGAAGAAGTATCAGATTCAAATAATGAATCCAAAACAGAAAATGTTTCACAAAATAATTCTTTAAGTAAAAATGAAGATGAAGATTTAAAATCTAAAAAAATTGAAGAAGAAAAAAGTAAAGATTTGAAAAAAGAAAAAGAAGAAAAGAATATCCAAAATAATTCAAAAAAATCTGAAGAAAGCTTAATTCATAAGAATAAATTTTCTTTTAACGATAACAAACTACAAAATAACGAAAAGAGGGATTAGCTATGACAAAAAAATCTTTGGGAAGAGGTCTAGGATCTCTAATACCAGAAAATAATAAGAGAAATAAGTCCATAGTAAGAATTCCTATGGAAAAAATATATACAAGAGATGATCAGCCTAGAAAAAGTTTTGACGACAAATCTCTTCTAGGTCTTAGTGAATCTATAGAAAGATATGGTTTGTTAAATCCTATTGTCCTTAGAAAAAATGGCATTAAATATGAAATAATTGCTGGTGAAAGAAGATATAGAGCTAGTAAACTTTTGGGACTTACAGAAATTGATGCAATTATTAAAAATGTTGATAATAAAAATATAGATATACTTTCAATTATAGAAAACGTTCAAAGAGAAGATTTGACAGGTCTTGAGGAAGCTAATGCTTATAATGAGTTGTGTAAAAATTACAATATGACTCAAGATGAGATTGCAAAAACTGTTGGTAAATCAAGATCATATATAGCAAACACTCTAAGGTTATTAAAACTTGATGAAAATTCAAAAAAGGAACTTCAAGAAGGAAATATTTCTTCTTCTCAAGCTAGAACTCTTCTTTCAATAAAAGACGAGGAAGATAGAAAGAAATCATTAGATGACCTTAAAAATAAAAAAACAAATATAAGAAAAGTTGAAAAAAAATCGAGAAAAATAAAACCTAATAATAATATTAATAATGATAATAATTTAGATAAAATATTATTTGAAGATTTTGAAGAAAAATTTATTGATCTTTTAAATTCAAAAGTAGAAATCAAGAAAAACAATGAAGGATATAAGGTAAGTATTGATTGTTTTTCTATCGATGATATAGAAAGTTTATATTGGAGAATAAAAAATGGAAAAGAATAAAATGATAGATTTTACTGTTGGAAATCTTATAGAAAATACCAGAAAAAAAACAGCAAATCCTGGTGGTGGAGCTATTACTAGTCTAGTTGGAAATCTTGGCTTAAATCTTATTTTGATGATGGCAAAAAAAGACTATGGTGATGAAAAATTAAATAAAAAATCAAAAAAGATTGAAGAAAAATTCAAAAAATATTCTAAAGAATTAGAAGAATTAATGCAAGAAGATATTAATAATGTTAACAATCTGCTTAGAGCTTATAAAAATGATCAAGTTAAAGATTATGATGATTTAATAATAAAGGCTAACATAGCTCCTAAAAGAACAATTGAACTTATGATTATTATTTTACAAGATTGTGATTTTATTTTAAAATATGGAAAAATAGAAGCTATAAGTGATGGTGAAATAGGACTTAGACTTGTTAAAGAAGCCATTCATTCTTCTTTTATTAATCTTACTATGAATGAAGATGATTTATTAGATAAAAATATTGAAAAAACTAATTATGAATCTATTATAAAATTTTGTGATAAATTATATAATGAAAATATAAAAATTATCAAAGAGAGGGAAAAGAAATGGGACAAATAATTGCCATAGTTATACTTTTTATTCTTGTAATATTTGAATATTCAATGATTAAGGCTAATAATAACAAATTAAAAAGACAAAAAAGAAGATACGATCATTTACTTAGAGGAAAAAATCCTGATATTAATATGGAAGAATTAATTCTTGAATTAAATGCTCAAATAGAAGAGTCAAATAGAGAAATTAAATCACTTGATCAAAGAGCATCTGATACAAAAAATACCTCTATGGGTGCTGTAAGTAAGATGGCTGTAGTTCATTATGATGCATTTAATAGTCAAAGAGGAAGAAATTCTTTTTCCTTAACACTTCTTGATTCCTACCATAATGGAATCATCCTAACAAATCTTTATTCTCAAGATGGCTCAAATACCTACTTAAAAGAGATAGTAAATGGTGATAGTGAAATTGAATTATCAGATAGGGAAAAGGAATGCTTAGAAAAAGCAAAATTATAGAAGAAAATTTCTTTAAATAGGGTATAATAGTAATGCTAAAATCGAATTATAACTAGGAGGTTATTATGGCAAACGATGGAGTTATGGAACTTGCTACTGAAAATATTAAAGGGAAAAATCGTAGAATAGTATTTCCAGAAGGCAATGATTCAAGAGTATTAAGAGCAGCTATTAGACATAATAATGATGGACTTATAGTTCCAATACTACTTGGTGACAAAGAAGAAATTCAAAAAGTAGCAGACGATGAAGGGGTAAAATTAGGTGATATACAAATAATAAACCCAAGAGAAAGCGAACTACTTGATGAATTAGTTGATAAATATGTTGAATTAAGAAAAGGTAAAAACACCAGAGAAGATGGTGAATATATACTAAAAAAAGATAACAACTATTTTGGAACAATGCTTGTTCAAACAGGGAAAGCAGACGGAATGGTATCAGGTGCATCAAATCCGACAGGAGATACTGTAAGACCAGCTCTACAACTTATTAAAACAAGAAAAGGTGTTAATAGGGTATCTGGTGTTATGATTATGCTTGGACCTAACGGAGAAAAATTATTATTTGCAGATACAGCAATAAATATTACTCTTCAATCAAATGAACTTGCAGAAGTTGCAGTTGAAGCTGCAAAAACAGCTGAAGAATTCGGAATTGATCCAATAGTTGCTATGTTATCATTCTCAACAAAGGGATCTGCAAAACATGAACTTGCAAGAAAAGTAGAAGAAGCTACAAAACTTGCTAAAGAAATGGATCCAAATCTTAAAGTTGATGGAGAAATGCAATTTGATGCAGCTATATCACCACAAGTAGCTAGAAAGAAAATTCCTAATTCAGATGTAGCTGGAAAAGCTAAAGTATTTATATTCCCAGACCTACAAGCTGCAAATATAGGATACAAAATTGGCCAAAGACTTGGTGGTTACGAAGCTTTAGGACCAATACTTCAAGGATTAAATAAACCAGTTAACGACCTTTCAAGAGGATGTAACGAAGAAGACGTATATAAATTAACAATTCTAACAGCAAATCAAGTTAGAGATTAATAAATTTATAAATTAAAATAAACAAAAGAGACAGTCAATTGATTGCCTCTTTTGTTATACAAAAAAATAATATATAAAACATATAGATATTAAATTACAATAAATAGATTTATGAATATATTTAAAGAAGAAACAAAACAAAACTCTAAGGCAGTAATTACTATAGCTGTTTTAGTTTTGGTACTCAATTTATTTAGACCAGTAGATAATAAATTGATAGTGAATTTCCTTATAGGATGTATAGGAGTTATTTTTGGACTTTCTATATTTTTAACTGGAGTTGATCTTTCTATTTCAAAAATTGGATACTTTATGGGAGATTTTATAGCAAAATCAGAAAATCTTTTAAAGGTAATAATATTTGGAATATTTATTGGCTTTATTATTTCCATTGCAGAACCAGAGCTTTTAATTTTAGCAAATCAAGTAAGAAGTGCAATTGGACTTCCTTCCTTAATAATAGTTGCAATAATTTCATTAGGATTTGGACTTATGATTTAGTAAATGGATTACTAGATGATTTAGAAAATAAATTTGATAAGAAAAATTCATCTATTATTTTTACAACACCAGTAGATTTTAAAGGAGAAATCAATATGGAGTACTAAGCTTTATATGTAATAGTTAATAAAGAAAATGCAGATAAGGTAATAGAAATATCTCAAGCTAAAGGAGCAAAGGGAGCAACCGTTGTTCATGGAAGAGGATCAGGTATACAAAAAAAATCTGTCTTTTTAAATATGACAATTGAGCCTGAAAAAGACATAGTAATAATGTTAATAAAAAAAGAAATATCTGAAGATGTAAAATCTGCAAATTATGAAAGTATGAAATTAGATGAAAACTCTCAAGGTATAATTTTTTCTTTACCTGTTTCAGACGTTCGTGGACTTGTTGAGCAAATGTAAGAAGGTATAATTATAAGATAAATGGAGGATATTATGAAAGAAATAAATACAGTTGAATTTGATACAAAAGTTTTAGAAAATGACGGAATAGTTTTAGTAGACTTTTCAGCAACTTGGTGTGGACCATGTAAGATGCAAAAACCAGTTCTTGAAGAATTGGAAGATGAATTAGAAATATATTCAGTAGATGTAGACGAAAGTCCAGAACTTGCAGGAAGATATAATGTAAATGCAGTACCATCATTGATGTTTTTTAAAGGTGGAGTATTAAAAAATACCCTTGTAGGTTTCCAAGCAAAAGAAGTTATACTTGAAGAAGTAGAAAAGCTTAAATAATGGATTACGATCTAATAATTGTTGGATTTGGTCCAGCAGGAATAGCTGCAGGACTAAATGCAAGTATAAGAAAGAAAAAAGTTTTAATAATTGGAAAAAAATCAAAAGCTATAGAAAAGAGTCCTTCAATAAAAAATTATTTGGGCTTTACTGATATAGAAGGTAAAGATTTATATAAAAAATTTATTGACCACATAAAAAACTATCCTATAGATATAATGGATAGAAAAATAAAGGCGGTATATGCCATGGGCGAATATTTTTCAGTAGACCTTGGAGAAGAAATGATCACATCAAAAGCTTGCGTAATAGCCGCAGGTATTGATATGGGAAAATCTATCCAAGGTGAAGATAAATTTTTTTCCAAAGGAATTTCATATTGTGCAACTTGTGATGCAAGCTTATATAAAGGAAAAAAAGTTGTCTTGATTGGTTTAAATGATGAAGCAATAGAAGAAGCAAATTTTATAAATAAAGTTGCCAAAGAAACTATTTTTATAAATCCAAAAAATAAAGATATAAAACTTGATCAAGAAATTAAAATTATAAACAAAAAACCAAAAGAATTTACTGGAAATATGAAAGCATCATGTTTAATTTTAGATGATGGAGAAAAAATTGAGGCAGATGGATTTTTTGTTATAAAAAATTCTTCAAAACCAGAAAGTTTAGTTCCATCAGTAAAGATGGAAGGAAATCACATTAAAGTTGATTTAGATATGAAAACAAATATGAAAGGTTTATTTGCTTGTGGAGATATAGTTGGGAGACCTTATCAAATAAATAAGGCAGTAGGTCAAGGACAAGTTGCAGGTTTAAATGCAGCAAGCTATATTAGTAAAAATAATTAAAATGTTTCACGTGAAACACATAATGTCATACCAACTGGTATGACATTATTTTTTGAAAATTAACAATATTATTTGTAAAAATTATTAAAGACATAATTAATACATAATTAAAATTAATTATCAAAAATATTCTTTCTTTTTACTTGAAAATTGAAATAATATATGTAGAATAATATTTAAGTAGATTATATATCTATTACTAAAGTCTATAAATTTTAAGGAGGTTTATATGACAAGACACATAGATTTTTTTGAATTTAATAACTCTATTTTTTCAATGATTAGAGAAATATCACATAAAATAGATTTACTTTTACAAGAAACAGCTCAAGAGTTAGGAGTTACAACTCTTCAATTAAAGATGATTATGACTTTATCTGCTTCAAACGATTCAGTATCTATTGGAAATCTTGGAAAATCCATTGGCGTTAATGGTGGAAATATTTCTAATATTTGTAAAAAATTAGAAAAACAAGGTTTTGTAGATAGAAATAGGTCTGATGAAGATGAAAGAGTAGTTAATGTTAAATTAACTCAAAAAGGAAATGATGCAGCTGATAAAGTTAGCAAGTATTTCGATAAAATAAAACCAGAAGTTGATGAAAAAAATATCAACACTAATTTAAAAACTATTATAGACGAATTAAGTTCATTAGATAATTTATTAGATGATTATATTGTTAGGAGTGGTTTATAGATGCCATCATTTAAAAAAGGTAAAAGACCTTTAGTTTACTATTGGATAATTGCCATTGTTGCCTTTTTGGTTATTCAGCAAATTTTGCAACCAATAAGAGCAGAAGGAAAACCAAAAGAAATAACATATTCTCAATTTGTTTCAATGATTGATAATGGACAAGTTAGAGAAGTTAAAAAAGACGATTACAACTATACATTTACAGCAGTAGTTGATGGAGATAAGCAAAACTTCATTACAGGTTTGTGGCCAGATACAGATCTTACTGAAAGATTATTAGAAGCTAGTA
The DNA here is from genome assembly GCF_000321005.1 of Anaerococcus senegalensis JC48. Classification (GTDB taxonomy): domain Bacteria; phylum Bacillota; class Clostridia; order Tissierellales; family Peptoniphilaceae; genus Anaerococcus; species Anaerococcus senegalensis. The sequence goes on along the minus strand of NZ_HE578907.1, from coordinate 1,317,825 downwards.
AAAAACACAAAAATTTAACCTTTACAAAGGAAGTTGAAACAAAAATGAGCCCATGGCTTACACTTTTTATTACAAGCATACTTCCACTTTTATTTTTGTTTTTAATTTTTTATATGGCAAATAGGTCCCTATCAAAAACCATGGGAGGCCGTGGTGGCGGAGACTTTATGAATTTTGGAAAATCAAATGCCAAAATTTATATGGAAAACAAAACTGGAAAAACTTTTGCTGATGTAGCAGGTCAAGAAGAAGCAAAAGATAGCTTAAATGAGGTTGTAGATTTCTTGCATGGACCTCAAAAATATAAGGAAATCGGTGCGGTTTTACCAAAAGGAGTACTACTTGTAGGCCCTCCAGGAACAGGTAAAACTCTTCTTGCAAAAGCAGTTGCAGGGGAAGCCAATGTTCCATTTTTCTCAATTTCAGGTTCTGAATTTGTAGAAATGTTTGTAGGAATGGGAGCTAGCAAGGTTCGTGATCTTTTCAAACAAGCTAAAGAAAAAGCACCTTGTATTGTATTTATCGATGAGATAGATGCTATCGGTAAAAAACGTGATGTTTCTGGATATTCTGGAAATGATGAACGTGAACAAACTTTAAACCAATTGCTAAACGAAATGGACGGATTTGATGCTACTGAAGGAGTAGTTTTATTATCTGCAACAAATAGACCAGAAATTCTAGACCCAGCTCTAACAAGACCAGGACGTTTTGATAGAAGAGTTCAAGTAGAATTACCAGACCTAAAGGGTCGTGAAGATATATTAAAAGTTCACGCAAAAAAAATTAAACGTGAAGATGAAATTGATTATGAAGAAATAGCAAAAAGAACTGCAGGAACTTCTGGTGCTGACCTTGCAAATATTGTTAATGAAGGAGCTTTGAGGGCTGTAAGAGAAGGACGTAACAAACTTACTCAAATAGATCTTGAAGAATCAATCGAAACAGTTATAGCAGGAGCTCAAAAGAAAAATGCAGTTATTTCAGATGATCAAAAGAAAATTATTGCTTATCATGAAGTAGGACACGCTTTAGTTGCAGCAATTCAAACACAAAAAACACCGGTTACAAAAATCACAATTGTTCCAAGAACTGGTGGTGCTTTGGGTTATACTATGACAGTCGACAAAGACGAAAAATTCATCATGACAAAACAAGAATTGTTCGATGAAATAGTAACCTTGGCAGGTGGAAGAAGTTCAGAAGAATTAATCTTTAATGCAAAAACTACTGGAGCAAGTAATGATATAGAAAAAGCTACTGCCATAGCAAGAAATATGGTAACAATTTATGGTATGGATGATGACTTTGATTTCATGCAACTTGAACAAATTCAAGGAAAATATCTTGGTGGACAAAGATCAATGATAGTTTCAAATGGAACTGGAGATAAAATTGACCAAAAGGTAGGAAAAATTATAGCTCAAGCTCATATGAGAGCAATAGAAATTTTAAAAGATAATCTTGATAAACTTCATGAAATTTCTGATTTCCTTTTAAAAGAAGAAACAATTACAGGCGAACAATTTATGGAAATATTAAATAAAAAGCCTGTAGAAAATAAAAGAAATCTTGTAGAAGAAAAAGCAATTGATGATGAAATAAAATCATCAGATGATAATAAAGATAATTCTTCAGATAATACAAATGAGGATTTGAAAAAAGACTTGGAAGAAACATTAAAAGAAAATGATCAAAATTCTTCTAATGATAATTCAGATGATTCAATAGCCTTAGGCTCAAGTGAAAAATCAAATCAAGAAGATAAATAATAAAAAGAGCCTAATTGGCTCTTTTTATTATTGGGAGTTTTATATGATTGAATTTTTTAGAAATTTATACCAAAATTATAGGATGGTATTTTTGATTTTGCAAGTTTTTGTGGTGCTTTTGATTACTTTGGTTTTTCAAGTTGTTATTATTGAAAAATTTACAAATTTTAAGAAAAACCATCCTTATTTATCAAATTTAGTATGGGTTTTTATTCCAATTTTACTTGTAATTTTGATTAATCATTTTATTATTGGAAAAGTTTCTAAGAATTTTTTTGGGGTATTTATAGCTCTTATACTTATGAATTTGAATGAAACGAGAAAAAATCTAGGTATTAAAAATAAGAAATAAAAATATAAAAATTTAAAGCAAGAGATTTTTTAAATTAAGTAAAATTAATTTTTAAAATTTCTTGTTTTTTTAAAAAAAATTTATACAAAAAATGGATTTTCACCTGCCCATTTAAGCTTTATGGTAAAAATCCTTTATGTAAATAGTCTCAGTAAAGAGACTATACAAAAACAATTTCTCTAGTGTTAACGATAATTGTCTTGCTTTTACATTGTACTCAATTGAGAAAAAAAATCAAAAGAAATTTGTAAATTCCTTGAATCTTTAAATTTAGAATAATATAGTATTAATATTAGGATAATTTATTATTAATAAAATAAAAATTAAAGGAGTAAATATGAAAAAGAACAATAGCAAAAGATGGATAGCTGTGGCTATTGCTTTACTTTTATTTGTGGCATCTACTATTGTATCAAATAAGGATGAAACTAAGAGTGAAGAGAAGAGTGAAGAATTGAAAAATCAATATTTTGAACAATTTAATCTTTTTTCACCAACTGCAAATAAAAAAACATTAGAAAAAGGAGATAGCAAAAATAAAATAGCTGTTTTATCTTATGAGGGCGCAATCGGAGACGGACAAGTTTATGATGATTTTATGGCTCGACTTGATGATGTTTATGATGATGATTCAGTAAAAGGAGTAATTATGCAAGTAAATTCTCCTGGTGGAGCTGTATATAACTCTGAACAAATTGCAAACAAAATCAAAAAAATTCAAAAAGATAAAAAAATCCCAGTATTTACAGTTATGAAAACAATGGCAGCAAGTGGGGGATATTATATTTCAGCACCAACTGATAGAATTTATGCATCAAATGAAACCCTAACTGGTTCAATAGGTGTAATTATGTCATCAAAATCTTTCCAAGGTTTGTTTGAAAAATATGGAATCAAAGAACAAAATATAACAACAGGAAAAATGAAAGATGCAGGATCTATTGGAAAAGATATGAGTGATGAACAAAAAAAATATTTCCAAGATCTTATAAACTCATCATTTGATAGATTTATAAAAGTCGTATCTCAAGGAAGATCTATGAAAGAAGATAAGGTAAGAAAACTTGCAGATGGTAGAGTTTATGACGGATCTCAAGCCAAAAGCAATGGATTAGTAGATAAAATTGGTGACATGGATTTGGCATTAGAAGATATGAAAAAAGATTTCAAAATTGATAATCCTGAAGTTTATGAATATGATGATGAATCAAGTAATTTTACAAGATTTTTCTCAAAAGCAGAAAATTTATTAGATAAAAATTCATCGTCTGATCTTAGGGTTTTGAAAGAATTGATGGAAAAAGATTCCCCACTACCAATGTATTATTACGGAAAATAGGTGATAAAATGGAAAATATGGAAGTAATTGAAAATAATACTTTAAATAATCAAAAAACAATATCCATACCCAAATTTGCCTATGCAGGTTTTTTCCTAAGACTTGTAGCCTTTACTATAGATTCTATAGTTGCTTATTCATTTTCAAATATCATTTTGAAAATTTTTCAAATAAGTCCAGATTTAACTTTTATGAGTATAGAATTAAATCCACTGATAGAAACAGGAATTTGCCTATTATATTTTTTAATCCTAACATATTTGAATAATGGTCAAACCCTAGGAAAAATGGCTGTAGGAATTAGGGTCATTTCTTTAAACGATGAAAAACTTAGTTTTTTTGATTGTTTGGTAAGAGAAGTTTTTGCAAGATATATACAAAATTTCATAAAAATTTTGTATTTAATAGTAGGATTTAGCCCAAACAAACAATCTTTGGCAGATATGCTTGTGGATACTGTAGTAATAAAAGATGATGTTGTAGATTATCTTTTTGAAAATTAAATAATAATTAAGAAATATTATATTTATACAAATCCAAAGTCACGAATATCGGACTTCAAAAATTGTTGATTTCTAAATCTCAAAATTCTAAAATCGTAAACTCGCTTACGCGATGACAGATAAATAGCTTAAAATTGTGCCAGCGGCACGATTTTAATATTTATCCCTCGGAATAAAACGAAGAATTAAAATCTAATTGAATTTAATTTATTTAATAAATTATCATAGCTTTAAATTTTAGAGTGCAATTTTTTCACGAATTTTTAAATTTGGAATCAATACAATTTTTTCCGTATGATATTCTTAGCATGAAGGTTTGTAAATTTTATCAACAGCATGAAATATATAGATATATTTTGATTTTTCAAGATATATCTTTTTTTGTGGAAATTTTGAAAATATTTGTTTTAAAATATTATTATATTTTCAAAAATTATAAGTATTTTATACTTTTTAAAATACCTATCTTGTGGTATGATTGTTAGGTAGAATTTTTCAGATTAACACAATATGTTGTGTATTAGATATAAAAATAACAATATTTAGGGGTGAACATGGAAGTTAAAAAAAGAGACGGAAAAGTTGTTGACTTTGAAAGAGAAAAGATAAATCGTGCAATCTTTAAATCTTTTAGGTCTGTAGATTCTGTAATTAGTGAAGAAAATTTGGATAAAATTTCCCATAATATAGAAGATACAATTAGAGAAAGATATCCCAAAGATCATGTGGTTACAGTTGAGGAAATTCAAGACTTGGTTGAGCTTGAATTAATTGAAAATAATTACTATAAGGAGGTAAAATCTTATATTCTTTATAGGGCAAAACACAATATGGATAGGAAAGTCTTAACAGATTTTGAAGCCTTTATTGATGATGAATACACCCTTTCTATTATAAGGGATATTAACGATGAATATGATAATCAAAGATATCCAATCGAGTCTTTGTATTTAAAGTTTGAATCATTTACAAAGGCAAATATGACCAAAGAAGCCTTGCTAAACGCCCTTATCAAGGCTGCAAGTGAGCTTACAAGTAAGGAAGCTCCAGATTGGGAATTTATTGCTGCAAGATTTATGATTCATTTGATTAATTTGAAAATTAGCCTTAGCGAAGAAAAATATGAAATTGTTGATTTTAGATCAAAAATCCAATATCTAACTTCAGCTGGTCTTTATGGAGAATATATTTTAGAAAATTATAATAACAAAGACTTAGAAGAATTGGGAGCTTATTTAAAAGAAGAAAGAAATAAATTATTTACCTATTCAGGTCTTGATTTAGTTGCAAAAAGATATTTAATAAAAACTTTTGAAGGTGAATACATTGAAAGCGTCCAAGAAATGTTTATGGGAATTTCAATGCACCTTGCTATTGGTGAAAAAGATAAGGTATCTTTTGCCAAAAAATTATATGATATCTTATCCCAATTAAAGGCAACTATGGCAACTCCAACCATGACTAATGCGAGAAAGCCTTTCAATCAACTTTCTTCATGTTTTATAGATACAGTTCCAGATACTTTAAAAGGAATCTACCGCTCAATTACAAACTTTGCCCAAGTTTCAAAACACGGTGGTGGAATGGGACTTTATTTTGGAAAAGTTAGGGCCCAAGGTTCTGATATTAGGGGAATAAAAAACGTAGCAGGTGGAGTTATAAGATGGATAAAACTTGCAAATGACACTGCAGTTGCCGTTGACCAATTAGGGGTTAGACAAGGGGCTGTGGCTTGCTATTTGGATATTTGGCACAAGGATATACCAGAATTTTTATCTTTAAAAACAAATAACGGCGATGACAGGATGAAAGCCCACGATATTTTCCCAGCAGTTTGTATGCCAGATTTATTCTGGAAAGAATGTAGGGATAATATTGGTGGAGATTGGTATATGTTTGATCCTCATGAAGTTTTGGTAAAATATGGAAGATCAATCGAAGATACCTACGGGAAAGAATTTGAAGAATTTTATCAAAAACTTGTAAATGACAAAGAAATTTCAAAAAGAGTAATTGCAATCAAAGATTTAATTAGACTATTGATAAAATCATGGACAGAAACAGGAACACCTTTTGTATTTAATAGAGATGCAGTAAACAGGGCAAATCCAAACAAACACAAGGGAATTATATATTCCTCAAATCTTTGTACAGAAATTGCCCAAAATATGGGCCCATCAGAGACAGTTAGCGAAGAGATAAAAACTATTGATGGAGAAACTGTAATTGTAAATACAACAAAACCTGGAGATTTTGTAGAATGTAATCTAGCAAGCCTAACTCTTGGAAATATTGATGTAAATGACAAAGAAGAACTAGAAGAAGTTGTATCAACAATAGTAAGAGCTTTGGATAATGTAATAGACTTAAATTATTACCCAACTCCATATGCAAAAGTAACCAACAAAAAATACAGGGCAATCGGCCTTGGAACAAGTGGCTATCACCATATGCTTGTAAAAAATGATATAAAATGGTCAGAAGAAGAGGCCCATCTTGATTTTGTGGACAAGGTTTATGAAGATATAAACTATTTTGCCATCAAGGCATCAAATGAGATAGCCAAGGAAAAAGGATCATATTCTTGCTTTGAAGGAAGTGATTGGGATAATGGTAATTATTTCACACAAAGAGGATATGAAAGCGAAAGATGGAAAAAATTAAAAGACCAAGTTCACAAAAATGGGCTTAGAAACGGATATTTATTGGCAATTGCTCCAACAGGATCAACCTCAATAATTTCAGGAACATCTGCAGGAGTAGACCCAATAATGAACAAATATTTCCTAGAAGAAAAAAAAGGAGCAATAGTACCAAGAGTTGCCCCAGGACTCAATACAAAAACCTTCTGGTTATATGAAAATGCCTACAATATTGACCAAAATATTTCAATGAGAGCATGCGGAGTAAGGCAAAGACACATCGACCAAGCCCAATCAGTAAATGTTTATATAACAACAGAATACACAATGAGACAAATTTTAAATATTTACCTAACAGCATGGGAAGCAGGAGTAAAATCCCTATATTATGTAAGAGGAAAATCTCTTGAAGTAGAAGATTGTGATTCATGTGCGTCATAAATTTATTTTTAAAATAATATAAAATTAATTACTTCGGATTTGGGGGAAGATTTTAAATTAAAACAATTTTTTCCGTAGCATATTCTTTGCATGATAATTTATCACCCTTATAAAAATTTGAAAGAAGCGAAGCTTCTTACAAATTTAGCCCGCGCAGCGGTCGTTTGTAGGGGGGTAAAAAAGTAGGGGTTGTTAGGGGGAGGAAAAAGGGGGAGAATTCGAAACTCCCCCATTTCCTCCGCCCTAACTTAACGAAGTATTATATTAATTGAGATAAAATATTTAGATAATAAAAATGAATTTAAATATTTTAATTCTCTAAAGGTAAAAGAATAAGTTCAATATTAAAAATAGGGTATAAAAATAAAAATGTTAGTTTAAAAAAATTATTTCCCATAAGATAGGAGGCAATAATACATGGAAAAAAAATATAATGAAGAAGTTTCTAAAAGAGGAATTTTTAATGAAGATGGGGATATTGACCTTTCTAAAAGAAGAATAATAAATGGAAATACAACAAATCTTAATGATTTTAACAATGTAAAATATACATGGACAAATGATTGGTACCGTCAAGCTATGAATAACTTCTGGATTCCTGAAGAAATTAATTTAAACCAAGATATAAAAGATTATAGAAATTTAAATAAGGCTGAAAAAAAGGCCTATGATAGGATTTTGTCATTTCTAACCTATCTTGATTCAATTCAAACAGCAAATTTGCCAAATCTTCAAACCTATATAACAGCAAATGAAATAAATCTTTGCCTTGCAATCCAAACCTACCAAGAGGCAATCCACTCCCAATCTTATTCCTACATACTAGATACAATCTGCTCTCCTGATGAGAGGACAAGAATTTTGTATTTGTGGAAGGAAGACGAACATCTTTTAAAAAGGAATAAATTTATCGGCGACCAATACAATGAATTTATAAAAGATGATAGTGAATTTAATTTGATGAGAGTTTTGATTGCAAATTATATACTTGAAGGAATTTATTTCTATTCAGGATTTTCATTTTTCTACAATCTTGGAAGAAACGGAAAAATGCCAGGAACTGTCCAAGAAATTAGATATATTAATAGGGATGAAAACACCCACTTGTGGCTATTTAGGTCAATGATAAATGATTTAAAAGAAGAAAGACCAGACTTATTTACTGATGAATTAAAAGAATTCTACTTATCACTATTAAAAGAAGGAGTAGAACAAGAAATTGCCTGGGGAAAATATGCCATTGGAGATGAAATCCAAGGATTAAATGCACAAATGATTGAAGATTATATAAAATATCTGGGAAATCTTAGAGCAAAAGGCCTTGGACTTGGAATAATTTATGAAGGATATGAAGACGAACCCCAATCAATGAAATGGGTTAGCGAATATTCTGATCCAAACCAAGTAAAAACAGACTTCTTTGAAGGAAAAGTTTCAGCTTATTCCAAATCTTCAGTTATTGAGGATGACCTATAAAAATCAGAGTTTAAAGACTCTGATTTTTTTGTGGGTAAATTTAAAAAAACAAAAGATAAGATTTTATAAAGCTTGGAAAATTAAAGAAATCTCTCGGAAAGCTCGAGATGGGTTAATTCTGTATTTCTCTTATTACTTAAAGAAGAAAATAAATTTAAAAATATAAAAACTATAAAACTTTAGCTATTAAATAAATAGATCACCCATCTCGACCAAACGTAACAAAGTAAAGTGCGTGGAGAGATCTCAAATATTTATTATATAAATGATCAAAATCAATTTAAGAGATCTCTCGACAGGCTCGAGATGGGGTTAATTCTATAATTTGTTAATACTAAAGAAGAAATTTAATCTTATAAAATCATAAAAATAAAAACACCATAAACTTTAGAAATTAATGTCAATTCAAAAATCACCCATCTCGACTAGATGATTGTGCCTTGATTTGGCACAATCATCCCTAAAACTGAGTGCAGATTTATAACCGTTGATTTCGGTTATAAATCCTGAAAACTAGTGCGAGAGCACGGAAGAATTTACCTAGTAAATGAGTTTTCATAAGCACCAAGAAGTTTACGAAGTAAATGTGTTTTAGTGTGGGCGAAACGAACGCATGGAGAGATCTCTTTTACTAAGTTTATATAGGGTTAAAATTAATTCACGAGATCTCTCGTAAAGCTCGAGATTTTGTTAAATATATATTTTTCTAAGACTAAAGAAAAAACTTAAAAAATTATAAAGAATTCTAAAATATAGAAAATAAAACTATACTTTAGCAATGAAAATAATTAGATAATTACCCATCTCGACCTTGTGGAGAGATCTCGTTGAATAGTATATGCTAAGAAAAGACTAATAAGCAAAAATATTAAATCTAAAATTATTATACAAATTTAAAAACCAGCTCTTAATTGAGCTGGTTTTAAATTAGAATTTATTAAAATAAAAGATTGATATCAAAATCTTTTTCTATCATTTTGTTATCTAACATAAATTTCTTAGTTCTTTCAAATCCTTCTTTGTCTTTATCTGTGATTTTTGTTGAAAAATCATACATTGGGAACATATAATCATAGGCCTTATCATCAAGGTCTAGTTCTTTTTTTACAATTTCTTTTGTTTGGTCTTTATCATCTTCCATAAATTTAGAAATTTCAGCTTGGGCATCATTTAGGGCTTTTATTACGTCTGGATGATCTTTGGAATATTTTTCTGAACTTGCCACACAAATTATGGCATCTATCAAATTTTCTCCATTTGTAACTTCATAAAGTCCTGCTTCTTTTGCCTTATAAGCAGCAGGGCCTCCCAAAAGAGCTACATCTAAATTTCCAGAATCAAGGGCAGTTGCTGCGTCTGGAATTGACATATTTGAAAATTCTACATCCTTTTCTGTCAAATTTTCTTTATCTAAATATGCTAAAAGTTCTTGGTGAAGGTTTGTTCCTGCAGGGCCTCCAATTTTTTTGCCCTTTAAATCTTTAGGACTTTTTATCGAATCATCTTTAGAAAAAAGTGAGAAAGCTTTTGGTGCTCTTGAATACATATTTAAAACTTTTATGTCTTGGCCGTTTGCTTTTGCAAGAATTGCAGAAGATCCTCCTAAAGCATATAAAATATCAACATCCCCACTTGCAAGAGCAGCAGTTTGGTCAGCTCCACTAGTTATTTCCTTGTAATTGATTTTTACACCTGGTAGGTGTTTTTTGAAAATTTCCTTGTTTTTTTCAATTATTGATGGAACATTTAAGGGTGCTGTTACGTATGTTATGTTTAATTCGTCGATTGATAATTTTTCATTACTTTGTGATGTTTGATTTGAAATATTTTCATTTGAATTATTTTCTTTATTATCCTTGTTTGAGCAAGCAGTAATTGCAAAAACTAGGGCAAAAAGTGATAAAATTTTTAATAATTTATTTTTCATTTTCTTCTCCTATTATTTTTTTAAATTTATTTCTCAAAATTTCCTTGGAGATTTTTTTATCTTCAAGGTCAAAATCATAAACTATTTTTCCTTTTTTCATAATTATAAGTCTTTGGCCCACATTGAGGGCTTCTTCTAGGTCATGACTTACAAATAAAAAGCCAGAATTTTTGATTTTCATATAATTAATTAACTCTACTTCCAATTTTTCCTTTGTAATTTCATCCAAAGAGGCAAAAGGTTCATCTAAAAGCATAAAATTATTTGGAAAAATTAGGGCGCGGGCAAGGGATACTCTTGCCTTCATTCCTCCAGATAGTTGGGAAGGATAGGCTTTTTCAAATCCTTCAAGGCCCATTATTTTTATCCATTTTTGGCAAAGTTTTGGGTCATTATTTGAAAATTTTATATTTTCTTCAACATTTTTCCAGGCTAAAAGTCTTGGATTTTGAAAAACAAAGGAAGTTTTAACCTTATCTTTTAAAATTTCTCCCTGGTTAATTTCCAAAAGTCCTCCAATTGTCCTAAGCAGGGTAGATTTTCCACAGCCTGAAGGGCCAATCAAGACATTTCTTTTTTTAATATCAAGATTTAGGCTTAAATTATTCAGGGCTTTGATTTTTTTGCCGTTGATTTCATAGATTTTTGAAAGATTAGATAGATTTATACCAGTCATTTTTCAAATCTCCTTTCAAAAATAAGCTTGCAATTTTTACAAAAATTTTATCAGAAATCATACCTATAAATCCAATTATTAAAATTCCAACAATGACCTTGTCGGTTCTTGACATAAGCCTTGAAAAATTAATCAAATATCCTAATCCCTTGGATGCAGCAAGCATTTCTGCGGCAATAATTGATCTATAGGCATAACCAAGACCAATCCTTGCTCCCACAAAAATATCCTTTAAGCTTGAAGGAAGTACGATTTTTGTAAAAATTTCCTTATCATTATAAGAAAAGGCCCTGCCCATTTCTACCATATCCTTATCAGCCTCCATAAAACCTTTTTGAATATTCAAAAAAATCGGGAAAAAAGAAGCCATAAAAACTATGGAGATTTTGCTAAATTCACCAATCCCAACCCATAAAATCAAAAGTGGAACTAGACCTAGGGGAGGAATATTTTTTAAAAAATCTAAAATATTTGAAAAATATGGGAAAATATCAGCTTTTAAATAAAAAATCAAAGCCAAAAGAAAGGAAAGGGCAAAAGCCAAAAAATATCCCACTAAAACCCTATAAAGGGAAGCGAAAATATTTTCAAAAATCGACCCATCATAAACCATAGCAAGGAAAGTTTGTAAAACCTTGTAGGGTCCAGGTAGGTAAATTGGCGAAAAAATCCCCATTTTATAAATGATTTGCCAAATAATAAGAATTGCGAAAAAAACTAGAAAATTTTTCCACAATTTGTAAGTAAAGCTAAATTTTTTCATAAAAACCCCCTAACATTCTATCAGAAAATGAGAAGGTTTATCAATTATTTGTAAAATAAAATTACAATTTCTAAATAAATTTAAGCTAGTTTTTATATCAAGGAAGGAACTAGCTATAAAAGCAAAGTAAATGAAGAGATCTCTCGACTTAGCTCGAGATGGGGTAAGTATATATTTTTCTGATAACTAAAGGAAAAGAAAGTGTAATGTGTGAAGAATGCTCATTTGTTAAAAATATAAGTTTAAAATAAATTCAAGAGGTCTATCGGCAAACTCGAGATAGATTAAATTTATATTTTTCCAATGGCTAATGGAAAACTTAGTTTCTTAAAATATAAAAATTATATAACTTTTGCTATTAAATAAATAAGTCTTCTACCAATCTCGACTAGATGATTGTGCCTTGATTTGGCACAATCATCCCTAAAACTGAGTGCAGATTTATAACCGTTGATTTCGGTTATAAATCATGAAAACTAGTGCGAGAGCACAGAAGAATTTACCTAGTAAATGAGTTTTCATAAGCACGAAAAAGTTTGCTAAGAAACGTGTTTTAGTGAACGAGGTGAGTGCATGGAGAGATCTCTTTTATTAAATTTATATAGAATTAAAGTTATTTCTAGATTTTTCAATTAGTCTATTTTCTTAGATCTTTCAATTTCTACAATTAAAAAAGACAGGAATTATACCTGCCTTTTGCTATAGATTTTATTGGTTAAATTTCAAGGAATTTATAATATTTTCATTTAAAAGCTCAGTTTTATTTGTGTTTTTTAAAGGCCCTGTAAGAATCATATTTACATAATAATCTTTAGTTTCAAAAGCTATTTTCTCACCTTCATTTGTAAATTGTTCTGTGTAAATTCTTACTTTTGATTTCATAAATAATTTATCGTGAACCATTTCTTCTCTAATTTCTCCCATTGGGCTTATAAATGCTGGTGGAATTTTTGTGCCTTGGCTTTGAGTGAAAGCTTTGTTTAAATCTAGGTCTTTGTCTTTTTTGGTTTTTGAAATTAAAACTTGGTTTATAGTTTTTCCTGAAATTTGACTCTCATAAACAGTGAGTGCTTCACCATCTTGAGTTTTTTTCATGTTTTTTGGAATATTAAAAGAAAAATCTCCCATATCAACTTTTTCTGTAGCGTAAAGATCCATATTTTTGTTAAAAGATTTAAATGATTTTGCTACCATATCAAAATCTTCACTTTCTGGATAAGTTGTTGATAGTAAATCTGCCATTATATACTCAGATGCAGATGATTTTTCTTTATTTTCAACAATTTGAAAAGAAAGTACATTGCTAGGGGTAGCCATAAATATATTTGTGTAGGAAAATTTATTATCTTCAATTATTGAGTATGCTGACTTTTTATAATCGCTATCGATAATTACAGGTTTTTGAATAACATTTGCATTTTTAATTGAAGAATTATAAGTTTCTTTATCGGCTATATTATAAAGTTCATCCTTAATTTCACCTTCAGATTTTTCGCCATCTTTGAATAATTTTTTTATATTAATTTCAAGATCATATTGGTCATTTTTTGGAAAATCTATAAGATAATTATCATCTTTTTTATAAACCATACATCTATTAGGAATCCTAATATTAAATGCTGAAATAGAAAGATTTTTATCATAGTCAAGATTTTTCAACTCGTTTTTCTTGTAAGGGTCGTTTGAATCACTAGAAATATTTGCTGGATAATCTCCAAGCATTCTATCTACAAGCAAGGAATCATCCCTAATAAAACCTTCCATATTATCATGTTTGTATTCTAATCTTTTTTTCTTTTCATTTTCATTAGAAATACTTTCACTTGATATTTTATTTTCTTTTATACTTAAATTTTCGCTATTTATTTTACTATCTTCATTATTATTGCATGATGAAAAAATTAAAATAAACAAAAAAATCAAAAACTTTTTCATAAAAATCTCCAAAATAATTATTTTACCTATTGATTATATCATAAATCATTAAAATTTAAATGCATATATAAAGTAACTTATGAAACTATAAAAAAGTCTTTAAAAATTGCTCACTTCTTGGTATTATAAAAATGTAGGAAATGGTTTTATCATTTCGTTTTAAATGAATTTATTTAAAGGAGAAAAAATGAATAGAGATTTAGGTATTAACTTATGTAGAGTTACTGAAGCAGCAGCACTTGCTAGTGGAAAATATTTAGGAAAAGGAAAGAAAAACGATTCTGATAATATCGCTGTAGATCAAATGAGAGCAATGTTTAATTATTTGGGAATAAACGGAAGAGTTGTTATTGGAGAAGGTGAAATTGATGAAGCACCTATGTTATACATTGGTGAAGAAATTGGAGATATGAACCAAGATGATGTAGTAGATATTGCAGTTGACCCAATAGACGGAACAGCATCACTTGCAAATGGAACAAGTAATTCAATTTCAGTAATTGCTGTTGCACCTGAAGGTTGTTTGTTAAATGCTCCAGATGTTTATATGAATAAAATTGCCACAGGTAGCAAGGCAAAAGGAGTAATAGATATAAAAAAATCTGCTAAAGAAAATATTGAAAATGTTGCAAAGGCTTTAAACAAAAAAGTTTCAGACATAACAGTTTCTGTTTTGCACAGACCAAGACACGAAAAATTAGTTGAAGAAATAAGGGATGCTGGAGCAAGAATTTCTATGGTAGAAGATGGAGATGTCCTAACAGCCATAGCAACAGAATTATCCGATGGAAAAATTGATCTTATAATGGGAATAGGTGGAGCTCCAGAAGGTGTAATAGCAGCCGCAGCTTTAAAATGTTTGGGTGGAGATTTCCAAGGAGTATTTGCCCCATCAGATTCAAAACAAGTAAAAAGATGCCTAAAAATGGGAGTAGATTTTGATAAAGTTTATACAATAGATGATTTGGTAAAAGGTGAAGATGTTATATTTGCAGCAACAGGAATAACTGACGGAACATTTCTAAAAGGAGTATCCTATACCAAAAATAATATGGCAAAAACACAATCCCTTTTATTAAGGCTACCATCAGGAACAATCAGATACATTGACTCAGTTCACAAACTTGATCAAAAATTAGATCAAAAATAAAAATTAATATAAAATTTTAAAATAAATTTCGGGGATTATTAAAGTTTATAAAAATATAAACTTATAATCCCCAAAAAAATAAACAAAGTTTATTAAGTATTACATAAAAATAATAAAATTTTAAAATAAAATAAAAAAATGAAAGTTTAAATATTTTTAATTAAAATCTTTTTAATAAAAATAATTATCTTTTCAAAATCTCTATAAATATTGATCAAATTGGGTAAAATATAATTATACGGTCAATATGTTATAATAAACTGTATACAGTAGGAGGTGAATGATGGCAAGTGATGTAATTAACCAAGTTAAAGATGCAGAAATTGCTGCAGATAAACTTGTAGACGATGCCAAAAAGAAAGCCAAAGAAATAATTGAGTCATCAAAAATCGAAGCTTCAAATACCTATAAAGAAAAAATTGAAAAGGCAAAAAAAGAAAGCCAAGATTTAATTGAAAAAGCAAAACAAGAAGCAAATGATGAAAAAATTCCAGTTATTGACAAGGCAAAAGAAGAAAGTAAGAAAATTTCAAACCAAGATGGTGGAAAAATTGAATCACTTCTATCTTCTTTAACAGAAAGGATTGTAAATAATGGCGATAGTTAAAATGGATAAGTTTAATCTTTTCTCTTTTGAAAATGATAGAGCTAGCCTTCTAGATATTTTACAAAAGTTTAACTATGTTCATTTTAACAATCTTGAGGTCGATGATAAGGAAGATTATGTAAAAAAGGTAAAAAATCAAGAAAAACTCGCAAGAATTGATGAAGAAAGGTCAAAACTTGAATATGCTATTAATTCTATAGAAAAGTTTTTAGAAGAAGATGAACTAAATTCTATAGAAAAAAAGGATATGAGCCTTGATCTTTTATACAAAGAAGGCGAGAATTTCAGATTTGACGAAATTTATCCTCAATTAAAGAAACAAATAGATTTGAGGGAAAAAAGTCAAGAAAAAATCAAAAATTTAAAGGCTTCAAATGATGAGTTAGAAGTTTTTAAAGGTTTGGATTTAGATATTGAATCTATAGAAAATTCTCACAGATTTTTCGTAGAAGTAGGATCAATAGCTGACCAGTTTTATAATGATTTTGATACAGATTTTGTAAAAAAAGACTTTAAAACTGCAATGATTATAGATCTTAACAAAAAAGATAGCTTAAATTATGTTATAGCTATTTCAAGTCTTGAAAAAAAAGATGAATTTAGAGAATTTCTAAGAGATCATGGTTTTTCAAAAGCCAATATCAAGACCAAAAAGAAAGTTAGTGAAAAAATAGCCTTAAATTTAGAAGAGATTGAAAAATACGAGAAAAATCTAGAAGAAAGCGAAGAAAAAATCAAAGAAAATAAAAAATTCTTAAAAGATTTTTACCTTTACCAAGCTTATCTAGAAAATTTAAGAAGAAAAGAAGCAAGTAGCGAATATTTCCTAAAAACAAAAAGATTAGACTTTATAGAAGGCTATATTCCTCACAATTTAAAAGATAAATTTAATAGTGATTTGAAGGAAGTTTTAGGAGAAGAATTTGTACTTGATGTAGATGAAGCAGATAAAGATGATCCAAATGTTCCGATAATTCTTGATAATAACAAGCTTATTGAACCTTATGAATCAGTAGTAGAAACTTATTCTCTACCAAAATATAACGAAATTGATCCAACATTATTAGTTTCAATTTTTTATACAATATTTACAGGTTTTATGCTTGGAGATTTGGGTTATGGATTAATACTTTTTATTGGAACAATTTTACTTAGAAAATTCAAAGATTTACCAGAGTCAACTGACAAGATGGTAAGACTTTTTACAAGAGTAGGACTTTCAGGTTGTGTGTTTGGATTAATATTTGGTTCATTTTTTGGAGGAATAATTCCTCTACCAGGATTAATTGATACACAAAAAGATTTCAACACCCTAATGGTTATTTCACTTATAATCGGTGGAATTTCATTATTTACAGCTTTGGGCGTAAAAGCCTATATGCTAATTCGTGATGGTGATCCAATAGGGGCAATATTTGATGTATTATTCTGGTATATGGCTGTAGGTGGAGCTATAGCTTTAATATTATTAGATGAACCTCAAAAAAACATTGCGAAAATTATTATGATAGTTGCAATGGTAGGAATTGTTCTTACTGGAGGACGTGAAAATAAATCAATCGGTGGAAAAGCTGCTGGTGGTTTATATTCTTTATATGGTATGAGTTCTTGGATTGGAGATTTTGTATCATTTTTAAGACTCATGGCCCTTGTTCTTTCAGGAGGATTTGTAGCTTATTCAGTAAACTTGATTGTAGGAATGTTATGGCCTGCAGGAATTTTAGGAAAGATAGGAGCTATTATAGTTTTTGTAATTTTCCAATTATTTAACCTATTCCTATCAACCCTATCAGCATATGTTCACTCTCTAAGACTTGTTTATGTAGAAATGTTTAACAAGTTCTATGAAGGTGGCGGTAAGAAATTTAGACAAATGATAGAAAATAGTAAATTTATAAATATAATCACAGGAGGATACAATGGTTGATTTTTTAGTTGAAAATGGTGGAAACATAATGGGAGCAGTAGCTGTTGCTATAGCAGTATTCTTATCAGGTATGGGATCTGCAAAAGGAACAGGAATGACAGGAGAAGCAGCTGCAGGACTTACTGTAGAAGAACCAGCAAAATTTGGTAAAGCACTTGTACTACAACTTTTACCAGGTACACAAGGACTTTACGGATTTGTAATTGGATTTATGATTTTAGGAAAATTAGGTGGAGACCTTAACTTCCAACAAGGACTTTATTATATATTTGCAGCACTTCCAATCGGAGTAGTTGGATATTTCTCAGCAGTAGCTCAAGCAAAAGTTGCTGTATCAGGTATGAATATTTTAGCTAAAAACGAAGATAATTTCGTACAAGGTATAGTTTATTCAGTAATGGTTGAGTTATATGCAATCTTAGGATTTGTAATTTCCCTACTTCTAGTAAACAATATATAAGGCCTTATTATGAACAATCTTGATTTATTGTTAGATAGAATAAGAAAAGATGGGCAAAAAGAAGCCGATCATATCCTATCTAATGGTCAAAAAAGAAAAGAAGAAATAATAAAAGAATCAGAAGAAAAGGCCGAAAAAGAAGCTTCAAATATTATAAAAAATGCTCAAAAAGAAGCAGGAAGAATAAAAGATAATTCAAAAGTTACTGCAAATAGACAAGCTAGAGATATAAAAATTGAAGCAAAAAATCAAGTTGTAGAAGATATTTTGGAAAAATTAGTAGAAAAATTAGAAAAACTAGGTCCAAACTCATACAAATCCTTTGTTTTGAACAGATTAAAAGATTCAAAAATAGAAAAAGGAGAGATTCTTTTACAAAAAGATATGAAATATCATTTTAAAGAAGATGATTTTAACGGCCTTAAAATATCAGATGAATTCGTAGATGGTGGATTTATAGTAAAAGATGGGAAAATTTCTTACGATAATACCTATAAATCCTTGGTAAATTTCGAAAAAGATTCTTTAGAAAAAATAATAGTTGATGAAATATTTAAGTGAGGTGATTTAAGTGGATAGAGAAAAATTTATTCGAGCATCCATTACAACAAGAGTATATGAAAAAAATCTCCTTACTTCAGAAAACTTAAAAAGGATAATAGATACAGACAATCTAGAAGAGGCCTTATCATCATTAAACGATACAAAATATGGTGAACTTATACAAAAAATAGACAGACCTGAAGATTATGAAAAAGTCTTATCTCAAATGCTTTTAGATTCATACAAGGCTATGATAAAAATTAGCCCTGATGAAAATTTGGTGCATTATTTGGAAGAAAAATATAATTTTCATAATTTAAAAGTTCTAGTAAAAGAACTAATTCAAGATGCTGACTATAGCTCAATTTATATAGACATAGGAAAAATTGACCTTGTAAAGATCAAAAGAAATCTAAAAGAAGATTTAATTGATGATGATAGGTATTTATCCTATGCCAAAAAAGCCTTAGATTTATATAAAGAAAATAAGGATCCTCAAGATATAGACCTATCCTTAGACAAAGATTTTTATGAAAAACTTCTAGAAGATAGCGAAAATCTAGACTATGAAAGTTTGATAAATTTCACCAAAGAAAGAATTGATCTTACAAACTTAAAAACACTTTTAAGAATAAAAGGTCAAGGACAAAGTGTGGACTTATTGGAAAAAGCCCTAATAGATGGAGGAAATATCGACAAAAATCTCTTTAGAGATTCACTAAATGCCGACAAAAATTCCTATTCAAACCTATTTTTCAAAGAAAAAAGTTACCCACAAGTAAAAAAATCTATGGAAGAAAGTGATTTGAATAAATCTATGCAAAATCTTGAAAAAGTAATAGATAATCACTTGATGGACTTTGCCAAAGAAAGTAAAAAAGTAAGCTATGGTCCAGAAGTTATTATGGGTTATCTTATAAGTCGTGAAATGGAAATTAAAAATCTAAGAATTATCCTAACAGCCAAATTAAATTCACTATCTCGTGAATTTATGGAAGAAAGGTTGCGTGATCTATATGCATAGGGTAGCCGTAATAGGAGATAAAGATTCAGTCCTAATGTTTAAAGCATTGGGGGTTGACGTATATACAGCAGTAGATGGAGATGTTGCAAAGAAACTTGTAAATAAACTTGCTAAAGAAAATGTAGGCATAATATTTATTACAGAAGATTTTGCAGCAAAAATCCAAGATACTATAGACAAATACAGAGAAGAAATGACTCCAGCAATTATACTTATACCATCCAACAAAGAAGATCTTGGACTTGGAATGGCAGATATAAACAAGAGTGTAGAAAAAGCTGTTGGAGCTAACATTTTGAACTAAAAGGAGACCAAATTTGAATAAAGGTAAAATCACAAAAGTATCAGGTCCACTTGTAGAAGCAAAGGGACTATCTGATGCAAATATCTATGATGTGGTCGAAGTTTCAAAAGATAAGCTCATCGGAGAAATCATTGAGATGAGAGGGGATGTTGCAAATATTCAAGTTTACGAAGAAACAACTGGAATAGGACCTGGAGATGAAGTAGTTTCTACAGGAAGCCCACTTTCAGTTGAACTTGGACCAGGACTACTTGAAAGAATGTATGATGGAATCCAAAGACCACTAGAAAAACTTGAATTATTGGCAGGAGAATTCCTTAAAAGAGGAGTTACAGCTCCACCACTAAATAGAGAAAAAAAATGGGAATTTAATAAAGAAAAAGAAGTTGGAGACCAAGTAATTCCTGGAGATATTTTAGGAAGTGTTGATGAAACTTCAGTAATTAACCATAAAATTATGGTGCCAAATGGAATAAAAGGAAAAGTTAAAGAAATAAAGGATGGTGAATTTACAGTAGATCAAACAGTTGCTGTAATTGAAACAGAAAATGGCGATAAAGAAATAAATATGATTCAAAAATGGCCAGTAAGAACTCCAAGACCATTTAATAGAAAACTTGACCCAGATACTCCACTTATAACAGGACAAAGAGTTATTGATACTTTCTTCCCAGTTGCAAAAGGAGGAGCTGCATCAATACCAGGACCATTTGGTTCAGGAAAGACAGTTATTCAACACCAAATTGCAAAATATGCTGATGCTGACGTTGTAATTTATGTAGGATGTGGAGAACGTGGAAACGAAATGACTGACGTACTTGATGAATTCCCAGAATTAATCGATCCAAAAACTGGCGAATCAATCATGAAAAGAACTGTACTTATAGCGAACACATCAAATATGCCAGTAGCAGCCAGAGAAGCCAGTGTTTATACAGGAATCACCTTGGCAGAATATTACAGAGATATGGGATATTCAGTTGCCCTAATGGCAGATTCTACATCAAGATGGGCAGAGGCCCTTCGTGAAATGAGTGGACGTTTGGAAGAAATGCCAGGAGACGAAGGATTCCCAGCATATCTTGCAAGTCGTATAGCAGATTTTTACGAAAGAAGTGGAAAAGTTATAGTAAATGGACAAGTAGAAAAAGAAGGATCACTTTCTGTAATAGGAGCAGTTTCTCCTCCAGGTGGAGATTTATCAGAACCTGTTACCCAATCAACTCTTCGTATAGTAAAAGTATTCTGGGGACTTGATTATGATTTGTCTTACCAAAGACACTTCCCAGCTATAAATTGGTTAAATTCATACTCACTTTACCAAGACAAGATGGATTCATATATAGATAAAACTGTAGATGAAAAATTCTCAAAAAATAGAATGAGAGCAATGAGTCTGCTTCAACAAGAATCATCTCTACAAGAAATTGTAAGATTAATTGGTCGTGATGGCTTAAGTGATGATGATAAATTAAAACTTGATGTAACAAAATCACTAAGAGAAGATTTCTTACAACAAAATGCCTTCCATGAAACAGACGCTTTCTGTCCAATGGAAAAACAAGATTTAATGCTTGATACAATACTCTACTTCTATGACAAAAGTCTAGAGGCTCTATCAGATGGGGCAAATCTTGACGAACTTGAAGAACTTGAAGTTAAAGAAAAAATCACAAGATTAAAATTGATAAAGGATGAAAACTTGGAAGAATTTGACCAAGTTAAAGAACAAATAGACAGGGAATGTAAAGAAGCTGTAGCAAAGGGGGAGGATGAATAATGCTAAAAGAATATAAAAGCGTATCAGAAGTAGTTGGACCCCTAATGCTTGTAGAAGATGTTAGTGGAGTTAACTTTGAAGAACTAGTAGATATAGAACTTCAAACAGGAGAAAGAAGAAGAGGAAGAGTTATAGAAGTTGATGAAAATAACGCTGTTGTCCAACTTTTCGAAGGTTCTTCTGGAATTAACTTAAAATCCACTGCAGTAAGATTTTTAGGTAGACCACTAGAACTTGGCGTAAGCGAAGATATGATTGGAAGAACTTTTGATGGACTTGGAAGACCAATTGATGATGGTCCATCAATAATTCCTGAAGAAAAAAGAGATGTAAACGGAGTTGCAATAAATCCTGTAAGCCGTGATTATCCATCAGAATTTATTCAAACAGGTGTATCAACAATCGACGGATTAAATACCCTTGTTCGTGGACAAAAACTTCCAATATTTTCAGGCTCAGGACTTCCACATAACAAATTTGCAGCTCAAATTGCAAGACAAGCAAAAGTATTAAACGATAGCGAAGACTTTGCTGTAGTTTTTGCAGCTATAGGAATCACCTTTGAAGAAGCTCAATTTTTTAGACAAGATTTTGAAAAAACAGGAGCTTTGGACAGGTCAGTAATGTTTATAAACCTTGCAGATGACCCTGCAATCGAACGTTTATCAACACCAAAAATGGCTCTTACAGCAGCAGAATATTTGGCGTTTGAAAAGAATATGCAAGTTTTGGTTATAATGACAGATATGACAAACTACGCAGAAGCCCTTCGTGAAGTTTCAGCAGCAAGAAAAGAAGTTCCAGGTCGTCGTGGATATCCAGGATATCTTTATACAGACCTTGCTACTTTATATGAAAGAGCTGGAAAATTAAAAGGAAAACCAGGTACCATTACCCAAATTCCAATTTTAACCATGCCAGAAAATGATATAACTCACCCAATTCCAGATTTGACAGGATATATTACAGAAGGACAAATTATTCTTTCAAATGAATTGTATAACCAAGGTGTTCAACCACCAGTTTCAATTCTTCCATCCCTATCAAGACTTAAAGATAAGGGAATTGGTGAGGGAAAAACAAGAGAAGATCATGCTGATACAATGAACCAAATTTATGCAGCATACGCATCAGGAGTTGATGCAAGAGAGCTTCAAAAAATCCTTGGAGATTCTGCCCTATCAAAAGCAGACCTTGCCTTTGCAGAATTTGCAAAAAGATTTGAAGAAGAATATATAAATCAAGGTTTCTACACAAATAGAACCATAGAAGATACCCTAAATCTTGGTTGGGAATTATTAAAAATCATACCAAAATCTGAACTTAAGAGAATCGATGACGAATTAATCGATAAATATTTGGATAAAGACGAAAACAAAAAGGAGTCTTAGGCTATGGCAAGGCTTAATGTAACTCCAACCAGGATGAATTTAAATACCCTAAAGAAAAGACTTGCTACATCAAAAAGAGGATATAAACTTTTAAAAGATAAGCAAGATGAGCTAATGAGACAATTTCTTGAAAAAATTAGGGAAAATAAAAGACTTCGTGAAGAAGTTGAGACTGATTTGAAAGATTCTTCAAAAGGATTTTTGATGGCATCATCTTTTATGAGCCCAGAATTTTTGGAAGAAGCTGTAAGTTTTCCAACTCAAAAAATTGGGGTAGATATAAAAGTTAAAAATGTCATGAGTGTTAGAATTCCTAAAATGGAATTTAAAATTGACAAGGGAGGAAATGAAAATGCCTCTATGTATCCTTATGGACTTGCCCAAACATCAGCTGATTTGGATCTTGCCATTAATGGATTAAATAAGGTGATGGATAAACTTCTAACCTTGGCAGAACTTGAAAAATCAACTCAACTTATGGCAGATGAAATTGAAGGAACAAGAAGAAGGGTAAATGCCCTAGAATATAGGACAATTCCAGATTTGGAAGAAACAATAAAATATATTAGAGCTAAGCTAGAAGAAAATGAAAGAGCAACTATTTCAAGATTAATGAAAGTCAAAGATATTATATCCGAAGCTTAAGTCTTGAAAATAGAAAAATTCATAGTTTAGTAATAAAGGAAAAAGGGACGTGTTAAGCGTCCTTTTAATACATAAATTTTAAAGGAGAAATGAATGGATACGGAAGGACCCTACGCGAAATTAACAATTTTTTTAATAGTTTTGGCACTTATTATTTTAAATGCTCTTATAAATATGATATTTTCATCTTTAACTTCCCTAAATCATCAAAAATTAAGAGATATGGTAGAAAATGGAGATGAAAAAGCAAAAGATGTATTAAAAATATCCCAAGATCAACAAAGGCTAATGTTAAGTCAAAATTTTCAAGATGCAGTTTTGTCAATTTTTACAATGGCTTATCTTTTATTAAATATACAAGAGTCATTAAGGAGATTTTTAAATAGAGAATCAGATTTTATGCAAATTCTTATAATTATTTTTATGATAATTGTATTTGTAATTATAAAAAGAATTTTCGCAAATATGATTCCACAAAGAATTGGAATAAGAAATCCCTATATAATTTCCAAAAAAACAGCTGGATTTGCAAAATTTATCTTGTTTTTGACAAAACCTTTTGTAAGCTTTGTCAACAAAAGTACAAATCTTATAATGAATATTTTTGGAATAGAATCTAAGGCTATTGAAAAAGAAGTTACAGCTGAACAAATAAAATCAATTGTCCAAGTCGGAGAAGACCAAGGAGTTTTGAGACCTTTGGAATCAAAAATGATAAATTCGATTATGGAATTTGATGATGTGTGGGCTGAAGAAATAATGACAGCAAGGCCTGAAGTATTTATGATTGACATAAAAGATAGGGATAGGAAATATTTGGATGAATTTATTAAATTAAAACATTCAAGAATTCCGGTCTATGATGATGAAGTCGATAATATTCTTGGAATAATTTATACAAAAGATTATCTTTTAGAGGCCATAGATGTTGGAATAGCAAGTGTTGATATAAGAAAATTGATAAAACCAGCATTTTTTGTACCAGAAAAAATTGAAACTGATAAATTATTTTCCCAAATGCAAAAAGACCATACACATATGGCGATTTTGATTGATGAGTATGGTGGATTTTCAGGTATTGTTACCATGGAAGATTTGGTAGAAGAAATTGTTGGAGATATGGACGACACATTCGACAAGGACCTTCCAGATATTAGAACTTCAACAAAAGGTTCTTATATAGTAAAGGGTTCAACTTCAATAAAAGATTTAAATGATATTTTGGGACTAGATATTGATGAAGAAAATGTCCAATACGATACAGTTGGTGGATTTATAATTGATAAGTTAGGCTTTATACCAGATGATGATTGCGACCAAGCTGTAATTTATAAGGATTATGAATTTAAAATCCTTTATATAGAAGAAACTAGGATAAAAATTGTAAGAGTTAAAAAAATAAATAAGTCCGAAAAAAATTTGGATGAGAATAAAAAAAAGACAGAAAAAAACACTACTAATTAATACATAGTAGTGTTTTTTATTTATTCTAAAATATCTACCCCCATAGTTTTTTGGTATTTTTCAAGGTAATTCATTGATCCTTCTAGGTAGTAAATATTATTTAGTCCTTGTTTTTGTAATTTATTTACAACAGATTTTGCCATTATTCCACTTTGACAATAGATTAGGTATTTGTTTTTATTTTTAAAATCATGGGGGGTTATTTGATTTGTAGGAATATTTATGGCGTTTTTTATATGAGATTTGTCATATTTTTCTTTTTCTCTAATATCAACTATAATAAATTCATCTTTTTTATTTTCTAATTCTGGTATTTCTATGTTTTTTATTTTCTCTTCAAAAACATCTATAGCTTGACTTGCAAGGGTGTTTAGAGCATCTTCTGGGGTAGAAAATATTGGTTGATAGGATATTTCTGTATTATAAAGATCATAAATATCAGCTCCCATTCCAATTAATCCTGCTACAATGTCGACTCTTTTTACTACATCTCCAGGTCCTACTGCTTGAAAACCATAAATTTTCCCTGTGTAAGGATCGAAGGAAATTTTCATATTCATAGGCTTTGAATATGGAAGGATATTTACTGAATCGTTATGGGTTATTAGGGTTGATTTGTAAGGGATTTTTGCCGTATCTAATTGTTTTTTGCTAAGTCCTGTTGAGCCAATATTCATATCGAATGATCTTAGAGCAAATGATCCTATAAATGATGGGGATTTTTTGGCTTTTCCCATTATATGTTTTGCTACGAATTTTGCCTGTCTGTGAGCTGGCCATGCTAGATTTAATTTTGATTTTGTTCTTGTAATTTTATTATAAACTTCTATTACATCGCCAATGGCATAAATATCTGGGTCATTTGTTTTTAAATTTCTGTCGGTTTCTATTGCATGAGATTTTGTAAGTTTAAGACCAGCTTCTTCTGCAAGTTTTGAATTTGGTCTTACACCAATTGCGTTTATCAAAACGTCGTAAGATTGTTCTTTTCCGCTTTTAAATATTAGTTTTTGGTCTTTTACTTCTACAATTTCATCGTTTTTTATTAAATTTATATGTTTAGAAATATTTTCTTCTACAAATCCAGCCAATTCTTCATCAATATTTCCCAAAACTCTAGTTCTTACAACAAGAGATATATCAAGGTCAAGTTCATTTAAGTTTTCTGCACTTTCAATTCCTATAAAACCTGCACCATTTACAATGACTTTTTTTGCCTTATTTTCTTTAATATATTTTCTAATATTTTCAACGTCTACTACATTTTCAACCTTAAAGACATTTTTTCTTTCTTTATCCAAGCCTTTAATAGAATCTGGAATAAAAGGAGATGCTCCTGTTGCTATGACTAATTTGTCGTATTTTTCTTTGTATATTTCATTTTTCTTTAAATCTTTAACTTCTACAAATTTCTCGTTTCTATTTATTTTTACAACTTCTGAAAAATTTCTAGCATCTATATTGTTTTTTTTCTTAAATTCTTTTGGTCTTCTTGCTATCAAATCTTCCTTATCTTCTACCATGTAGGAAAGATAATATGGAATTTCGCAATTTTTAAAAGAAGTGTCCCTACCTTTTTCAAGTAAAATTATTTCGTTTTCATCTGAAAGTTTTCTTAAATTAGTTGCGCAAGTTGCTCCTGCTGCAACTGCTCCTATTATAACTATTTTCATAATTCACCTCCTTATACTTTTACCCAAATGATAATAATTAGTGTTTTAAAATTTTGAGGAAAATCACTCATAAATTTTTATTATTTATTAAAATAGCTTATAATATTAGTAAAAGAATTAAAAATTTAGAAATAGGTGATTTATGATAATTAATAGATATATAATTTTTTATTTTTTCTTTGCTCTTTTGGGATGGGTTTGGGAAAGTATTTATTGCACAGCTCAAAATCAAAAATGGCAAAATCGAGGATTTTTGTACGGGCCACTTTGTCCAATTTATGGTTTTGGTTCTATTTTTGCTCTTTTTGCTTATGATTTAGTAAATGAAGGAATACTTGAAAGACTTTCTTCGTTACAAATTTTTATTGTTGGTTTTATAGTTTCCATGATTTTGGAATATCCTACATCATATATTCTTGAAAAACTATTTCATTCAAGATGGTGGGATTATACAGATGTTCCCTTAAATTTAAATGGGAGAACATCAGTTCCAACTTCTATTGGATTTGGACTTGCGGCAATTTTAGTTATGAATTATTTAATTCCTATGGCAGAGGATTTGTATTTTCTTTTGCCAGAAATTTTAGTTATAATTCTACCTTTTATTTTGATAGGAATTCATTCATCAGATTTAACACTCACAGTAATAAACTTAACTAATTTCCAAAAAGAACTAGATGAAATTGAAGAAAACTTTCAAGAAAGAATGACTCAAAGAGTGGATAATTTTTATAAAAAGAAGAAATCCTTCAATCCAAAGTTACTAAGAAGTGTAGTATCATTTAAGATGAGTGAAAGAAGAAATAAAATTGCCAAGAAGATAATTGAAAAAAATAGAAAAAATAGAAGCAGATAGAAAAGAAAATCAAGACTATAAAATGTAAGAAGGCGGGATATTTCCCGTCTCTTTTAATTTATATTAAGACCTAGATTGAAACTAGATTCTAAAATATTTTTTCACCAAAAATATATTGAAAAAATATCTTTAATTCGGTATTGTAAAAAGTAGAAAAGAAAAGGAGAATCTATGATTTACAAAGCAGATTATGTAATATTAGAAGATAAAATTGAAAAGGATTTATTTGTAGAAGTGGAAGATGGAAAAGTAAAATCATTTTCTAAAAATGAGCCAGAAGAATTTGAATACTTAGAAGGAATTTTAGCTCCAGGACTTGTGGACACCCATATTCACGGATATAAAAATGAGGATATAATGAATGCCAAAAAAAGGAGCTTTGGATATAATTTCAAGGGGTTTACTTGAAACAGGAGTAACATCATTTTTACCAACAACTCTTACAGATTCAACCGATAGATTAAATAAGGCAGTAGAAGTAGTTGGAGAAGAATATAAAGATGTAAAGGGTGCAAAAGTTAGGGGAATATTTTTGGAAGGTCCATTTTTTACAGAAAAATACAAGGGGGCCCAAAACGAAAAATATATGTCCGATCCCGATATAGAAAAATTAAAAAAATGGAAAGAATTGTCAAAGGGTTTGGTAAATAAAATTGCCATAGCACCAGAAAGAAAAAATACAGAAGAATTTATTAAAAAAGCAAATGCCATGGGAGTTTATGTGGCCCTTGGCCATTCTGATGCATCTTATGACCAGGCGATAAAAGCAGTAGATGATGGAGCAAATATATTTGTCCACACCTTTAATGCTATGAGTGGCCTTCATCATAGAAATCCTGGTATGGTAGGAGCTGCCATGAATTCTGATGCAATTTCAGAATTAATTTGTGATGGCCACCATGTAAATCCTATCGCTTGTGAAATTTTAATAAATAAAAAAGGCTACCAAAAAATCGCCCTAATTACCGATTGCATGATGGCAGGAGGAATGCCTAATGGGGCCTATAAATTGGGAGATTTTCCAGTAGAAGTTAAAGATGGGACAGCAAGGCTTGAGTCTGGAAATCTTGCAGGATCAATTTTAAAATTAAAAGAAGCTGTCAAAAATGTGGTTGATTGGGATATAGCAGATATATTTGAAGCAGTTCAAATGGCATCTTTAATCCCTGCAAAATCTGTAGGAATAGACAATCTTTGTGGGAAAATAAAAGTAGGATACGATGCTGACTTTATTTTATTAGACTATGATTTAAACTTACTAAAAACATTTTTAAATGGACAGGAGAAATACAGTGTTTAAAATAAATAATTTTTATGACAACCCAAATATAGAAATCAAAGAAGAAAAAGGACCCTTTAAGGTTTTAGAATACCAAAAAAATCTCTCAGTCGACAAAAATTTTGCCATGAGCGAATATTTTTCATCAAAAATGCAAATTAGAAAAAGACAATTATCCTGTGACCTATCAATTTCACCTGTGACAAGCCAAACAGGTGCCATGCAATGGATGGTTGGAGATGTAGAATTAACAAGTGGTATAAAAGGAATAGGAGATTTCTTTTCAAAATCTATCAAAGGATCTGTGACAAAAGAAAGTGCCGTAAAACCAGAATACAGGGGAAGTGGAAGGGTTATTTTAGAACCTACCTACAAGCATATAATCTTAATAGATTTAGCTGAGTGGAATAATTCCATTGTCCTAGAAGATGGATATTTTTTAGCATGTACATCAAATTTAAAACAAAAAATAAAAACAAGGACTAACCTCTCATCGTCCTTGATGGGAAACGAGGGCATATTTAATTTAAAATTAGAAGGAGAGGGAATCCTTGCCTTAGAAAGTCCCATAGCAAAAGATGACTTGATAGAAATAGAACTTGAAAATGACCAAATTAAAATTGACGGATCTTACGCCATAGCTTGGTCAGATAGCCTAGATTTTTCAGTGAAAAAAGCATCCAAATCCCTAGTATCATCAGCTATGACTGAAGAAGGATTTGTAAATGTATATAAGGGAAGTGGGAAAATTTTACTTGCTCCTTTAAATTATATGGAAAAATAAAGGAATATTTATTAATTTAAAATTAATAAACAAACTTAATGCAAAAGTGAATATTATTTAAAAAATATCAATACTTGTTTAATTTAATAAAAGTAGTATATTTAAATTGTAAAGATTTAAAATAATCGGAGGGAATTATGAAATTGAAAAAAAATTTAAAATATGGTGCATCAGCACTAGCTCTTGCTCTTTTACTTTCAGCATGTTCTGGAGAAAATGCTAAACAAGCAAAAGAAGATGCAAAAGACGCAGCAAGCAATGCAAAGGCAGCTGTATCTGAAGAAGTTGCTTCAACAAAAGAAAAAGCTGAAGATAAAAAAGAAGAAATAAAAAGCGATGTTTCTAACAAAAAAGATGAAGCTGAAGAAAAAGTTGACCAAGCTACAACAGGAATAGAAGAAAAAGAATTTGCTATATCTCTTGATGATGCTGTAAATAAATTCAAAGAAGCTTTTAAAGTTGACGGAATTGAAGTTTCATCAGTAGAATTTGACAAAGATAACGATAAATATTCTTATGACATCAGTGGATTCAAAGGTAATGAAGAATTTGAAGCAAAAATAGATGCTGAAAGTGGAGAAGTTATATCAAAAGAACAAGATAAAGACGATGACCAAGAAGATAAGGCAATTGACTTTACAAAAGTTAAAGCTCCAAAAGAAGCAATAGCAAAAGCCTTAGAAAACAACAAAGGTTTTGTAAAATCTTATGAATTAGATGTAAACGATCAAGGCAAAACAGTTTACGAAATCGACGTAGTTGGCGGAGATGATGTAGAGCTTGACGCTGAGACACTAGATATAATTCAAAAATAATTTTATAAATATTTATAAAGTTATTGATTTTTTAAAAAAATTAGTATATAATATTTATATGATATGCTATTACATTGGCAAAAGGCAGGATAACTCCTGCTTTTTGTTTGTTTATTTTTAAATATTGATTTTAAAATTTTAGCTTGTATAATGAAAGTGTATAGAAGTTAACAAGTTATATGCATTTAAAAAGACAGGAGCTGCAACTCCTGTCTTTTTTCTTAATGTTTTGCTCTACTCTTAACTTCAATTAGAATCTTAATGCAATCATAAATTGCATTTGCCATTATATTAAGAGCAATAGTAGTTAACAAGTCTTCTATATGCATTTTTATCACCTCCCTACACAAGGTATAGAGATGTTTGCAAAATATCAAGTATATTTTATCATAAAGAAATTTTTAAAAAAATTAGAAAGAATAAAATACCGAGTATTAATTCAACCATACCCACTTTTTTTGCATAATTTTCATCCTTTAATCCATTTTTATAATCTTTTTCAAAGTTATTTATTAGCTTATATTTTTCCCTAAAATAGATATTGTAGCCGAAAAATATAAAGGCAAGGGCTAAAATTAAACTTATTATTTTTAATAATTTCATAAAATTCTCCTAGTAAGGAGCGTTTTCTGGTTGGGCTCCTAATTTTTTGATTTCAATCCTTAAAATCTTTGCAAGTTTTGGAAGGATTACTATCAAAACTATGGTATGAAATACAAAATTTATTGCCATTGTTGGAACTCTTAGCATAAATTGTGCCATAAAAGGATTGCCAGTAAGCTGGCTTGTCCATAGGGTGTTTAAAAATAAACTTGTGACAAGTGAATTTAAAATAGTACAAAATACAATATTTTTTCTTGTAATTTCCTTTCTATAAAAAAAGTAAGTATAAATCAAAGCAGCTGCAATTTTTGTTGTGATAAAGGGAAAATAAAATCCTCCAGCTGTTGGAAATATAAGATTTGATACCACATCAATAATTATTGATGCAAGAACAGCAAGAGATGGGTTAAAAATTGAACACATAGCTGCTGTTACTATAAATCCTAGACCGATTTTTCTGCTTACTGTAGTTATAGAAAAAAATCTTGAAACTACAATGGATAATGCTATAAAAAATGATAGCAAAATCAAGGTTCTGATGTTTTTTAAATTTTTCATTTTTTCCTCCTATTTGGTAGTCTGCCATCATAGGAAATGATGTAGCGGATGCGGACTAAAATCTTTCGTCTGAAAACAACATCCCATTTTCCAGCACTTAACGCCTTAGCCCTACTCTACCTATTAAATTTTACCTTATAATTATATCATCTGTTGGAAGAAAGTAGAAATTAAAAATTTATAAAAAGAATTGAAAAAAATAAAAAAAGAGCTAATTAAGCTCTTTTATTTTTTTCTATCCCCATTTTTTTTGTATAAATTCCTGTAAGTATTGGTGTTATTATACTGGTAAGGACAACTCCTAGGGCTATTTGGGCTATTGCTGTTTGGGACATTGCTGCAACAGAAGGGTCTGAATTTGCTATTATTGCTGGTACTGAAACTGAAAGTCCAGCTATGGATGAAATTCCAAAAGTCGTAATCCCGTTTTCTTTTAATATTTTTCTTTCGAAGAAAAATATTATTGGAAACATTAATAGGTAAAAAATAAGGGTTAAAATTATTCCTTGAAAACCAGCTTTTACCGCATCAATTATATTAATTCCTGCCCCAAAGGCCCAACCCATAAAAGGAGTTAGGATGGTTACAGCAGGTCCAAAAAATCCTGCCATATCCTTATCTAAATTCCCAATAATTATTCCAAGAATTATTGGAATCAAAACAGAAATTACAGGTGTCCAATCAATTTTTGATGCTTTTGCAATTGAATATACTAAAATTGGAAAGGCAGGCACACACAAAATTCCTGTAAGTCCAAAGGCTGCCTCATCATCTTCTGACCCATAATCGTGGGATAGGGCAAGATAAAGTGAGGGATTTAAAGAACAAATGGCTGTGATAAAAGTTAGGGCAGAAATGCCAAAAACTCCACCTAGACCAAATATTTTTATAAATAAAATTCCAAATCCAAAACAAAGAATAACCTTTAGCAAAAGAATAGATCCTTGTTTTCTAATAACCTTTTTTAACTTTTTAAAATCTAGGGCTGTAGATGATAAAAAACAAATGAGTCCTACTATATAATTAATCCCTTTTGTTGTAAAAAGAGCCTCTGTAATTCCCGCTACCTTAAAAAAATTTGGTGCGAATGTTGCAAAAAGCGCAGAAATTAACATGGGAATTAACAAAAGCCCTCCAGGGATTTTTTTCATAAATTTTAACATATAACCATCTCCTTTTTATAATTATACCCATAAAAAAACACCCCTTGGGGTGAGAAAAAATTAAAGGTCCAATTTCAATTGAATATTATATTCATCCTTGATTTTTTCAATAAGCCTTTGGGCTATCTCTTCCATATTTTCATCAGGAAAAATTTCCTCTTTTTCAATTTCCTTATATGGTAAAAGCACATAAGAAATCTTGTTATTCTTTAAAATAACAGCCGATCCTTTTTTATCAGCCATCCTTGCAATTTTTGAAAAATTTTTATTAGCCTCGGATATAGAAACTAAATTATCACCATCAATTTTCATCATAGCCTCCTATCCTATTTATAGCCATTTTCAAAAAAATTAAAACAAAAGACCCGTCTGGGTCTTTTAAAACTAAAGCATCAAAGGAGCCCCTGGTCCTAGTGGAAGTCCTAATAGATACCAAACAATCATAAGTCCTGACCAAGATATCAAAAATGCAAGAGAATATGGAAGCATCATTGAAGTAAGGGTTCCAAGGCCAGCGTCCTTGTCATATTTTTGCATAAATACAACAATCATTGCAAAATAAGACATAAGTGGGGTTATGATATTTGTTGAAGAATCACCAATTCTATAAGCAACTTGAGTAAGGGCAGGAGAAAGTCCAAGCTCTGCCATCATTGGAACAAAAATTGGAGCCATAATTGCCCATTTTGCTGAGGCTGATCCCATAAATAAATTTAAAAATGCTGTTAATAAAATAAACATTAATAAAAGTGGAAGTCCTTTTAAGTGGATTGATTGTAAAAATTCTGCACCGTTTTTAGCTAAAATTAAGGCTAGATTTGTCTTTGAAAAATATTCAACAAATTGAGCTGCAAAAAAGGCTAGAACCAAAAATCCACCCATACTCGCCATTGACTTTGTCATAGCATCAATCAAGTCATGACTAGATTTAATTGTTCCTACAGTTTTTCCGTAGACAATTCCTGGGATTAAAAATAAAAGCATCATGGCAGGAATAAGTCCATATTCCAAAAATTTATTCAAATTTAAAAGACCAGTTTTTTCATCAATACTCTTTAAAGGAGCATTTTTAGGAAACATCATAAGGGCCATTATAATAACAAAAATAATTAAAGAAATAAGGGCATTTCTAAGTCCTTTTTTTTCAAGATCTGTTAAAGGCTTATGATCTGCCTTATAAGTTCCTTTGTATTCTCCAAGGTTTTTTTCTACGATTTTTGTAGTAACCAAAGTACCAACAGCAGTAATTAAAAATGTTGAAGCAAAAAGAAAATAATAATTGCAAGTTACAGCAATTTTAAGATCCATTCCTACAGCCTTTAAAGCTTCGTTAGTAATATTTGTCAAAAGTGGATCAGTTGTTCCTAAAAGTAAATTTGCAGAAAATCCACCAGAAACACCAGCAAAAGCTGCAGCAATTCCAGCTAATGGATTTCTACCAGCAGCTGCAAAAATCATAGCACCCAAAGGAACAACTACAACATATCCCGCATCAGATGCAATATTTGACATAATCCCTGCAAAAATTACAGCAATAGTTAAAAGAGTTGGGGAAACATCAGAAAGTAAATTTTTTAAAGTTGCAGCGAAAAGTCCGCTGTTTTCAGCAACTCCAACTCCAAGCATAGCAACCAAAACAGTTCCAATAGGAGCAAACCCCATAAAATTATCAGTTGCAGAATTAAAAATATATCTTAAACCTTCAAGATTTAGAAGAGAAATAGCTTTTTTTGTAACTTCTTCTCCTTCCTTTGCATCAAAATAAGTAACGCTAAGACCTGCTTTTGCTGCAAAATGAGAAATAATAACAACTAAAATACTTAAAAATAAAAATATAATAGCAGGATGAGGCATCTTGTTACCAATTTTTTCTACAGATTTTAAAAATCCGCCAACGTCATTGGCATCTCTAACTTTTTTATCTTTTTTCGACATAAAACCTCCTTTTAATTTATGTTAAAAAATACTTTATAATTATACCATAAAACAAATAATTATTGCAAGTTAATTGTTATAAATTATAAGGTTACTTTAAAGATTACTATAAAAAAATCAATGATTTTCAAACTATAAATTTAAAAGACAGAAAAAAGTATTTTGTAAAAATATTTATTACTTTAATTTGACAAAACGAAAATTAGCTTTATAATAAATTTCAATAGAAAAAGAATAAAAAGGAGAAATTATGGAAAATAATAAGGAATACCAAAAAGCTTTAGCTATAGTTACAAGAAGATATGATTCTTATAAGGATATAAAAAAATTGGGCGTTTGGAAAGATTATAATGTCTACGAACCAGTTGTAGAAAATAAGGCTGCCCTAATAGGGCCTAATGAATATTTTCTAGTGAATGAAGATGAAAATAGGTGGACAAACCTAAAAGAAGAAAAGGAAATAATGGAATTTTTTGCAAAAAAAGCTTAATTTTAATATAAAGAAATTTATAAAATAAATTTTTTAAAAAATTATTTGCAAAAAAATATTTTGCAAGTAATATAATTCTATAAGAAAAATAGTTTTAGATGACGGGAAGAGTAAGGATTTTACTTTTTTTACAGAGAAAAAGTGTTAGCTGAGAGCTTTTATTAAAGATTATCCCCAAGACCACCCCTGATATTTTCGTTAATACGAAAGGCATGACCTGCCTTAAAACATCAATGAGTAAAAATTAAGGTGGAACCACGACACATCGTCCTTTGGGATGGTGTGTCTTTTTTATTTAAAAAAATGTTACTAATAGAAAAAATTATAAGGAGTAAATGATGATTAAAATTAAATTACCTGACGAAAGTGTAAAAGAATACGAAAAAGGTGTAAGCGTTGGGGATGTTACAAAAGATATTTCTGAAGGCTTATTTAGATCAGCTGTTGGAGCTGTTGTTAATGGAAAAGTTATGGGTTATGCTGAACCTATAAATGAAGATTCAGATTTTAAGGTTGTAAAATTTGAAGATAAAGAAGGAAAAGAAATTTTCTGGCATACATCAAGCCATGTTATGGCAGCTGCAATTAAAGAAATGTGGCCTGAAGCAAAATTTGCAATTGGACCTGCAATTGATGGTGGATTTTATTATGATATAGATCTTGAACATAGATTTGTTCCAGAAGATCTTCCAAAAATCGAAGCAAAAATGAAAGAAATTGCAAAAAAAGATTTGAAAATGGTAAGAAAAGAAATTTCAAGAGCTGATGCTTTAGAATATTTCAAAAAGGAAAACCAAGAATATAAGGTTGAATTAATTGAAGATCTACCAGAAGATGAATTAATCACTCTTTATGAAATGGGTGATGATGTATTTATTGATCTTTGCAA
Organism: Anaerococcus senegalensis JC48; assembly: GCF_000321005.1. Classification (GTDB taxonomy): domain Bacteria; phylum Bacillota; class Clostridia; order Tissierellales; family Peptoniphilaceae; genus Anaerococcus; species Anaerococcus senegalensis. Next base: position 1,281,659 of record NZ_HE578907.1, on the reverse strand, counting down.
GGGTCCTCATCTTCTTTCAACAAAATCTATAAAAGCTGTAAAATTAAATTCTATAGCAGGAGCTTATTGGAGAGGCGATTCTGATAGAAAAATGCTTCAAAGAATTTATGGAATAAGTTTTGAAAAGAAAAAACAATTAGATGAATATATAAAACTTCAAGAAGAAGCTAAAAGACGTGATCACAGAAAAATTGGTAAAGAAATGAACTTATTCTCCTTCCACGAAGAAGCTCCAGGATTCCCATTTTTTAAAGAAAACGGAATGATTTTAAGACATGAGCTTTTAAATTGGTGGACTGATGTTTTAGCTAAAAATGGTTATGGTGAAATCCAAACTCCACTTATAATGAACGAAGAATTGTGGCATAGATCAGGTCACTGGGATCATTACAAAGAAAACATGTATTTTACAAAAATTGATGGTGAAAATTATGCAGTAAAACCAATGAACTGCCCTGGATCTGTTTTAGTTTATGGTGAAGAACCACATTCATACAGAGATCTTCCAATTAGACTTGCAGAATACGGTCAAGTTCACAGACACGAATTATCAGGAGCCCTTCACGGACTTTTCAGAGTAAGAACATTTACTCAAGATGATGCTCACGTTTATTGTCTACCAAGCCAAGTAAAAGATGAAGTATTTAAAATGATCGACCTTGCAGATCTTTTATATTCAACATTTGGTTTTAAATATAAAATAGAATTATCAACAAGACCAGATGATTTTATGGGAAAAATTGAAGAATGGAATTTTGCAGAAAAAGCCCTAGAAGATGCCCTAAAAGAAAGAGGAATTGATTATCAAATAAATCCAAAAGACGGAGCATTCTACGGACCAAAAATAGACTTCCACCTAGAAGATGCAGCAAAAAGAACATGGCAATGTGGAACAATCCAACTAGATTTCCAATTACCACAAAACTTTGATTTAACATATATAGATGAAAACGGTGAAAAGAAAAGACCAGTAATGCTTCACAGAGCCCTTCTAGGTTCAGTTGAAAGATTTATTGGTTCAGTTACAGAACAATTTGCAGGAAGATTCCCATTATGGATAAATCCAAAACAAGTTGAAATCATTCCAGTATCAGATAAATTTGCAGATTTTGCAGATGATTTAGCTGAAAAAATTAAAAAAGAAGGCTACAGAGTAGATGTTGATCACAGAAGCGAGGGAGTAGGATATAAGATCAGACAAGCTCAACTTATGAGAACAAACTACATGCTAGTAGTAGGAGAAAACGAAGAAAAATCTGGCAAATTAATAGTAAGAAATAGGGACGGAGAAGAAACAAAAGACGTATCTTTCGAAGAATTTATTGAAAAATTAAACCAAGAAAGAGATTCTAAATCACTTGAGTCAATATTTTAATTAAAAATAGCAAATAATAAGATTTAAACTTGTTAGTATTATAAATGAAAGTATAATTAATTAAATATTAAAAATAATAAAATCATAATAAATAGGGGCTTATGCCCTTATTTATTTGAGTAAATAATTATTTTATTTATTTTAAAATTAAAAAATAGATTCTAAAAAGAATTTTAATATATATGACATGATTGTATTTGAAAATAAGGAAAGGTAATTATGGAACTTAAAGAAATTTCAAAAAATGAATATGATGAATTTTTAAAAAAAATTAGAAATCATTCTTTTTATTCAACCAGCAAAATGGCTAATGTAAAAAGTATAGACTATACTGATCCAAAACTTTTAGCTTTGGTTGATAATGGAAAAATACTAGCAGTTGGTATGACTCTTATTAAAAAACTATTTATTAGCAAAAGAATAGATCTTTTTGTTGGAGCATATGCACTCGAAGAAAAGTATGAATATATATTTTATGATAAATTAAAAAATTATGCAAAAAAAATGGGTGCTATAAAATTATTGGTAAAACCAGATAAACTTTATTCCACCATGGACCAAGAAGGAAATATAACTTCTTATGCAGATCATACTTTTGTAGAAAAAATGAAAGAAGTTGGCTATATTGAAAATGATGGATCTGTTGTAAATAATTACGGTTTAAGTAATTATCAATTTGTTAAGGATATGAGAGAATTTCTCCCAGATGATGAGAAAAAACTTTTAAAATCTTTCAATAATAATGCCAGAAGAAAAATAAAAAAGGCCAAGGAACTTGATATTAGGGTAAGACCTATAAAAAGAGAAGAATTAGAAGATTTTAAAAAATTAACAGAAGATACAGCAAGAAATCAAGGCTTTGCTGACAAAAGTTTAAGATATTATACAAAGTTTTTTGATGAGTTTAAAGATGAGGCTGAATATTTAACAGCAGAAATTGATTTTGATAGGTCAATAAAAAAATTGAAGGATTTAATAGGATCTTTAGATCCTAATTCAAGAAAGAATACACAAAGAATAAGATCTTTAGAAAAAGATGTAGACTTACTTGAAGGGTATAAAAAAGATTCTGATTCTAATGTAGTCAATCTTGCAAATATGATTTTAATTTATCAAGAAGATGAGGCCATATATTTTTATGGAGGATCTATAGAAAAATACCATAAACTTCCAGGTGCCTTTATCCTTCAACATGAGGCAATGCTTAGGACAATGAAAAGAAATTTACCTATTTATAATTTCTTTGGTGTATTTTTTGAAGGAGAAAACCACGACATTAATTCTAGTAAGGGAATTTTGAGATTTAAGCAAAATTTCAATGGATATATTATAATGAAGTCTGATGCGTTCCTATATTATCCAAATCCTACAAAATATAAGTTCTTGATGAAAATAAGATCAATTGGTCATAAAGTTTTGGATAGGTTTATAAAAAAATAAATTATTTAATAGAGTTTAAATTTAAGAAAGGTTTATATGATAGTTAAAGAGATATCTAGAAAAGATTATGATGAATTTTTAGAAAAAGTTAAATCATATTCTTTCTTGCAAACTAGCAAGATGAATGAGGTTTTGATAAGTAATAATAGAGAAACCAAGCTTTTGGGCCTTGTTGATGAGGGAGAAGTTTTGGCTGTAGGACTTGCTTTTTTAAGAAAAATCTATGGTGGTAAAAGAATAGATTTTATGGTTGGAGCAAGTGCAATTGAAGAAAAATATGAATTTGTTTTCTATGATAAATTGAAAGATTATGTTAAAGAGCTTGATTGTTTAAAATTGGTTATAAAACTTGACAAAGACTATATGATTTATGACCAAGAAGGAAATCTTATTGAAAAAAAAGATGCATCATTTTTTGAAAGAATGGAAAAAGTTGGTTATAATTCCAAAGATAAGTCCATTTTTGTAAATGATGGTTCAGCTGATTATCAATTTGTAAAAGATTTATCTGAATTTTTGCCAGATAAGGAAAAAGAATTATTAAAATCATTTAACTCAAATGCAAGAAGAAAGATAAAAAAGGCCAAAGATCTTGACATTAAGGTAAGACCATTAAAAAGAGATGAAATTGAAGATTTTAAGGTCTTAACTTTAGAAACTTCAAAAAGACAAGGATTTGGTGACAAATCATTAGCTTATTATCAAACTTTTTATGATGAATTTAAAGATGATGCAGAATTTTTAGTATCTGAAATTAATTTAAAAGAGTCAATAGAAAAACTTGAAAAATTAATAGCTGGCATGGATCCTAATGGAAAAAATAATAAACAAAGAATAAAATCTTTGCAAAAAGAAGTTGATATGCTAAAAGAATTTAGGGCTGAGTCAGATAAAGATGTAATTCCTCTTGCAAATATGATTTTAATTTATTTAAAAGATCAAGCTATTTATTTTTTAGGTGGATCATTAACAAAATATCAAAAACTTCCAGGAGCTTTCAAACTTCAATATGAAGCTATGAAAAGAATTTGCCAAAGAAATATCCCTATTTATAATTTCTATGGTATTGATGGAGTCTTTGATGGAAGCGATGGAGTTTTGAGGTTTAAACAAAATTTCAATGGATATATAATAAGAAAAGCTGGTGGATTTTCATATTATCCAAACCCAAGTAAATATAAATTTATCCAATTTGTAAAAAAAATAAAAAGAAAATTCAATAAGTAATAAAAAAAATTTGATTTTTTTAAAAAAAGAATTAAAATAATTAAGTAAATAATAAATTTAAAATAGCGGCTAATGCCGTTATTTTTCTGTTTTAAATTAAGAAAGGAGTTTAGATGGCAGAAGTAAAATCAGAAAAACTTGGGTCTATGCCTGAAGGAAAATTGTTGTTTGAAATGAGTCTTCCTATTATTATTTCTATGCTTGTTCAAGCTATTTATAATATTGTAGATTCTATTTTTGTTGCTAGATTATCAGAAAAAGCACTCACAGCTGTAGCTATTTCTTTTCCAATTCAAAATGTAATCATAGCTTTTGGTGTGGGAATTTCAGTTGGTGTATCGGCCCTTCTATCAAGATATTTGGGTATGAAAAATCAAAAAAAGGCAAATAGTGTGGCAGTTCATGGTCTTATTTTGGCTGGTATTTTATCTTTAATATTTGTTATTATTGCTATATTTTTTGTAGAATACTTTATAAAAATGCAAACTAACGATTCTAAGATTTTAGCCTACGGCAATGACTATCTTCATGTAGTTTGTTTATTTTCTTTTGGGGTATTTTTCCAAATTCTTTTTGAAAAACTTCTCCAATCAACAGGACTTACCTTTTATACCATGATTACCCAAGGCGTTGGAGCAATTATTAATATAATTTTAGATCCAATTTTTATCTTTGGACTTTTTGGATTTCCAAGACTTGAGGTAAAAGGAGCAGCAGTTGCAACCGTAATAGGACAAGTTACAGGAGCTTTAGTAGGACTTAGTCTTAATTTAATCAAAAATAAAGAAATAAAATTTTCATTTAAGAATTTTTCCATGTCTCATTTGATATTTAAAGAAATATTTTCAATAGGACTTCCAGCAGCCCTTATGAATGCTATTACATCATTTGCAGTATTTTTTATAAATACAATTCTTAGAGGCTTTGGTCAATCTGCCATTGCATCTTATGGAGTAATGTTTAAGCTACAAAGCTTTGAATTTATGCCAATTCTTGGTATATCTAATGCCATGGTTCCAATAATTTCATATAATTATGGGGCTAGAAAAAAAGAAAGAATAAAAAAATCTATCAAATTATCCATAACATGGTCAACTTTGATGATTATTTTTGGTATGATAATTTTTATTACATTCCCAGAACAAATATTAGACTTGTTCTCTGCTACACCAAAAATGAAAGAAATTGGTATTCCAATGATTAGGATAATTTCAATTTCTTATTTACCAGTAGGATTTTCTATAGTTTGCGCCTCAATTTTCCAATCCCTATCAAGTGCAGGAATTGCTTTATTTGAGCCGTTTTTAAGACAATTTATAATTTTACTTCCTTTAATGTATTTTATAGGACAAAAAACTGGAGATATTGATAAAATTTGGTATTCATTCATAATAGCAGAATTTTTAGCTGGAATTTATTGTGTATATTTCTTGAGAAAAGATTACAAAGAAAAAATTGAAAAGGTAATGTAAACTGATATGTACCCTCTTTACTCGACAAACCGGTAAGGAGGGTATTTTTATAAAATATAGTTATAAATTTAAAAAAGAATGCGTACAGTTGTACAGAGAAGGAAAATGGGCAGATACACCTGAAGGAGTTAAAGAAAAAATATTTCATGATACAATCAGAAAATGGTTTAAATTAGAACAACTTCATGGTCCAGAAATTTTAAAACATGGAAATAATATCAAGTGGACAACTTTATTCATGGGTTAACAATTACAAAATTTATGGATATAATTGTCTTGTAAACAAAAAGAAAGGTCGTAAAGCTAAGAATGTAACCATGAAAAAAACAAATATCCATAAAGCAAAAAAACTTAATGAATCTGAAAGAGAAGAATTCATAAGACTTAGAGCAGAAAATGAATATATAAAGGCTGAAAACGAAATAATAAAAAAAGAAATCGCCTTGAGAGAAAACAATTACGCTGCGCAACTCAAGGCGAAAAAGCAGCGATTGTCAAAAAACTCAAAGGAAAAGTAGGAAAAATAGCTGATAATCTAATAGACAGAAACTTTAAGGCAAATAGACCTTTTCAAAAATGGAGCACTGATGTATCTCAATGTAACTTTCCATGGGGTAAATGCTACATTTCACCAATACTTGATATGTATACAAATGAGATAATCTCATATGACTTATCCTTAAGTCCTAATTTAAAGCAAATATCTAATATGCTAATGAAAGCATTTAACAAATTTCCAAAACTAAATAAGTTAATATTACATTCAGATCAAGGTTGGCAATACCAACATAAACATTATATAAATGAGCTCAACAAACATGGTATTATCCAATCAATGTCAGGAAAAGGTAATTGTTATGATAACTCAATTATGGAAACTTTTTTTGGAAGATTAAAGAATGAAGTTTATTATGGTTATGAAAAGAGCTATAGCTCTTTTGAAGAATTTTCGGAAGCAATAGAAAAATATATCTATTATTACAATAACGAAAGAATTCAGGAGAAAACAAAATGGATGCCACCTACAAGATATAGGTTAGCATCCACTACAACTAATTAATTAAATATTGTGTCCAGTTTTATGGGTACATATCAATTTCCCCTAGCGTTTTTAATGTTAATTTTTTGCTTATAGCCTATTATCTATCCAAGCAATGATATCGCCAATTACTTCGTCTTTGGCATATTCATTCATGATTTCATGGCAAAGACCCTTATAGATTTTAATTTGGCAATCTTTAGATGAATTGTTTTCAAAAAAGTCAAAAGAATCTTTAAAGTTAACTAGAGCGTCGTCCCTGCCGTGGAGGATTAAAACTGGGTAAGAAAAGTCTTTTTCATTTTCCTTAAACCAAGCTATTCCGTCTTTTAGTGCATATAAAAGACCGACTTGGTATTTTTTAAGGTTTAATGGGTCAGCAACATAGGCTTCTACAACTTCTTTTACAGAGCAAACTCCGTCGCCAAGCTCGTTTGGAAGTTCTGTGTGTGGGTCAAGGTCAGGACCTACCATTTCAGTCAACTTATTATTATCGTGGGTAAGACCCCCAGAAGTTATGACTCCAACAAGGTTTTTATCCCTATACTTTGCCCCGTAAAGGCTTACTGCAAAACCACCCATAGAATGGCCTAGCAAGAATACTGGCTTATCAGGATTTTCTTCTATAGCCTTATCTACAACTACATTTACATCTTCTAGCATGTCTTCGTAGTCCTTGTAATATCCCCTCTCGCCTTCAGACTTGCCGTGGCCCCTGTGGTCAAACCTATAGGTCGAAAAACCTGCATTGTGAAATTTCTCAGCCACATAATCGTACCTACCAGAATATTCTGCCAATCCATGGACAATAACAACTGCAGCCTTGGCATTTTTTGCTTCTTCCTTGTTGTAAAATAAAGCTGTGCCATCAAAAGATTCAATAAAATTTGTCATGATTATTCCTCCAATTTTTCCATATCGAATATTTGCTTTCCTAAACAAAAGCTTCTTATATATTAATACCCCTAAAAGCGCTTTCCTTTTAAATTAATTTTGCTTCTAAAACAATATTTGTTTCTGCCTTTTCATCATTTAAAATCTTTAGAAGGTTATCTATAGCAAAATCAACCTGGTCGGAAATTCTCTGATCTATGGAAGTTATGGCTTGGTTGGTAAAGTCTGTTGCATGGATATTGTCAAAACCTATAATGCCAAGGTCTTCAGGGATTTTTATTCCTTCATTTGCCATAAGTTTATAGGCATTTACAAAAAGCTTATCTAACTCAAATTGGATTGAGTCAAATTCTGGGTTTTTCCTTAGAAAATCGATTAATTTCAAGAGGTCTTCCTCTGGGTCTTTTACTTTAAATTCAACAAAATTCGCATCGTTATAATACTTATAAAGAGCCTCAACAAAACCTGATTTCTTGGCAATATAGTACCTAGACATGTAATCAGTATCCAAAGACACATAGAGGGGTTTCTTGTAAGAATTATCCTTAAAAAGCTTGACAGTCTGATCTATAGCCTCAATTTCATCTATATAGACGTTTACAATTTTTTCGTTTTCGTAAGTTGTTTTAACATTTAAAAGCGCCATGGGAATAAGAACCGACATATTTTTTAGATTTTCGTAAAATCTTTTTTCTTCATAGGTAGAACCCACACAAATAATTGCATCAACCTTGCTTTCAACCAGGACATCAAGGTAGGAGACCTTTTTTTCATAGGTGCCAGTTGTAACACAAAGAAGTGTAGTATAATCAAACTCATTAAGCTTTTTTTCAAGCTCATAGGCTGATTGGCTTTCAAAATACCCTCTAATGTCAGGGACCATTATACCAATCATCTGGGTAGTATTTTTGGCAAGACTCCTTGCTATCCTATTAGGCTTATAGCCTGATTCTTCAATTATTTTTTCAATAATATTTCTCGCCTTATCACTAACATTTTTGACTTATTAATAACCCTAGATTCCATCATAGAGGAAAAAAATATAATAAGTAAAATATTCCTATTGTCAATGGCAATAAACTTAAACAAATTAGCATCAAAAATAGAAAATAAGAACTTAGAAATCATAAAATACAAAGCCGCTTAAGAAAAAAATATTAATTTCGTAAGCTCTATTAATTGAGCCTATTTTTAAGGAAAATGTGGAAAAATTTATTATCATCTTAAAAAACTTTATAGAATCTAATAGCTTGATATAGATATACAATAAAAAAGATGATGAGCAGAATAGATTTAACTATTCTGCAACACCACCTTTATTTTTTTTCTTATGAATACCCAAAAACATATAATCAAAAAATCCTAGTTTTATTTGGTAAAAAATTATAGATAGGAAGAAAACTATTAGTCCTGTTGCTATAAGAAGCAATGGAGTGCTCAGTTTTAGGAAATTATCTAGGAGAATTTTTACAAGAGGAAATAGGTAGATTAATCCGCTTAAAAAATATTTTTCAAAATTTATCTCATAGACATTTGATTTTAAAATTAAATAAATTATTAGCAATAGAGAAATGTGAAAACCTATAAAGATTTTATACTTATCTATTACCAGTATTTCTACGAAAAATAAGAGGATTATTATTATATATAAATACTTGTTTATTTTCTTGGCGGGATAAATTCTTGCAAAGGAGAAATATACAAATATATAGAAAAAATAATCTTTATATTTTTCAATTGTGTCTAGATATTTTGTATTGAATATTACTAAAAATATTGATAAGGATATTATTCCCACACCCATGGTAAAATATGATCCAAATATTTTTGTAGAAATTCTTTCTACAAAATATAAGGCAAAAATGTATACAATTAGCTTATAATTTTGACTTATTATATTTATTAAATTCTTTTTTATTATGTTTATGTTGTAAATATCTACTTTATTTAATAAAATAATTATAAGACTAAGTGTAATGAGTGGTATAAAAAAATTCAAGACTTTTTTATCCTTTTGATTTGAAAATATTACTGCAAAGTATGCAAATATATATGTAAGATATATTGGCAAAAACGTTATTTTATTTGTAAATAAGGGTAAATATATTGTAATTAGTGTAAAAATAATTGCTATAAGGTCTGCTATTATTAATTTTTGTTTTTTCATAGTATCACCACTTTGATTATATAATAATATCAGTCTAAAAGAAAATTATTCAGGGGAAATTATGCCAAGAAAAAAAAGAAGTGAGGCTTTTGCCGAAAAAAGTCAAACAAATAAAAAAAGATCACAGAAGTCTGTTAGGACTTCTAGAAATAAAAGAATAGAATTAAGAAGAAAAAAATATAGGCAAAGAAGAATTATTAGCCTTATAGTTTTTGTTCTCATTCTTTTATCTCCTATATTTATTTATCAAAAACTTATTAATACTCCTCAAAGATCTATAAATAAGGCTGTTGATGCTATAAAAGAATTAGATTATGAAAGAGAAAATAAGTATTTTGATAAGCTAGTGAAGGTTGAAGATGTACTTAAAAAATCTTATTCTTTAAATAAAAAGGAACAAGAAGAATTTTTGAAGGCGAATTTTAAAAATTTAAAAGTAGAAGTAAAGGATAAGAAAAAGACAAAGGATGGACTTGAAGTTGATGTTGAAGTTAGTAATGTTTGCTATATAGATGTCTTTGATAGTTTGAAAAAAGATAAGCTTCACAAGACTTTTGTAAAAGAATTAGCTGATGAAAAACAAGATAAAAAAACAAAAAGGGCAAAACTTCTTATGGATAAGAAATTTTCTTATTACAAGATTTATGAATCTCGAGATTTTGTCGATGGAATTTTGGGTGGAGCTTTGAAATATTCTGAAGATGAAAGATGAGGCTGTAAAAATACAGCCTCATTTTTTGTAAAACACATTATTTTATTTTATTTAATTTTAATATCCTGGTTTGCCAAGTAATTTAAACATTTGAGTTTTATATTCTTCAACTCCTGGTTGGTTAAATGGATTTACTCCTAACATATATCCACTAACACCAACAACTATTTCAAAGAAATAGAATAATTCACCCAAATTTTCGCTAGATACATCGTCGATTGTCAATAAAATATTTGGAACTTGACCTTTAACGTGGGCAATTATTGTTCCCTCCATTGCTTTTTCATTGACAAAACTCATATCGCGTCCTGCAAGATAATTCAAACCATCAAGATTTTCACTATCTTCTTTTATAGTTAAATCTTTATCAGCTTTTTGAACTTTAATTACAGTTTCAAATAAATTTCTCTTACCATCTTGGATCATTTGTCCAACAGAGTGAAGATCTGTAGTATTATTTACAGAAACTGGGAAAATTCCCTTTCCATCTTTTCCTTCACTTTCAGCAAATAATTGTTTCCACCATTCAGAAACATATTTTAATTTTGGTTCATAATTTACCAAAACTTCAATATCTTTTCCGTCTTCGTGTAGCATATTTCTGATAGCTGCATATTGGATAGCCTTGTTTTCTTCAAAAGAGTCTTTAGTGAAATTTTCAATTCCTTTTCTAAATCCAGCTACGAATTTGTCGATATCAATTCCAGCTGCACATAAAGGTAAAAGACCAACTGCAGAAATTACAGAAAATCTTCCTCCAATATCATCAGGAACTACAAAAGTTTCATAGCCTTCCTTATCAGCCAAATCTTTTAAAGCACCCTTTTGTCTATCAGTTGTAACAAATATTCTTTCCTTAGCTTCTTCTTTTCCATATTTTTCTTCCAAAAGTTCCTTAACAAATCTAAAGGCAATAGCAGGCTCAGTTGTAGTACCTGATTTAGAAATTACATTAATAGAAAATTCTTTCTCCTTTAGATAATCAAGAAGTTCATATAAATATTCCCCAGAAATTTGATGACCTGCATAAATTAATTCAGTCTTATCAGATTTTGAAAAATATCCTTTCATAGCGTAATCGACTGCCTTAGTACCAAGATAAGAACCACCTATACCGATAGTTACCAAACAATCTGAATTTCCTTGGATTTTTTTGCTAGCTTTTTTAATTCTTTCATATTCTTCCATATCTAGGTTATTAGCCCTATCAATCCAACCTAAAAAGTCGTTACCTTCCCCATCTTTGTTCATCAAAGAAGAAAAAGCTTCAAGACTTTTTTCTTTATAAGAATTGAGATTTGATAAGTCAACATTATTAAAATCAATTTTCATTACAAATCCTCCTTTGTTAAATTATACCCATTATAAAAAAATATGAAAAATTTATTTTGATAAATCGATAAATTAAATAAAAATTTTAAAAAAATATTTTATATATTTAATTAATAATAGATTTAATTTTTAAGAAAATTTAAAAATGTTTTCTCAAATGATAATGATAATAAAAATCATCATTTAGAATGATTAAAACTTTAGAATCATTCTTGACAAATAAAATAAATAAGATATACTAATAAATGTAAAGACGTAACACTTACATAATTTTATTAATAGAAAGGATTTACATATGCCAGAATTAAAAGGTACAAAAACAGCTAGCAATTTAATTACATCTTTTGCAGGTGAATCTCAAGCAACAATGAGATATACAATTGCTGCAAAAATTGCTAAAAAAGAAGGATACGTTCAAATTCAACAAATATTTGAAGAAACAGCAAGAAACGAACAAGTTCACGCTAAACAATTCTACAAATATTTAAAAGAAGAATTCAAATTAGATGCAATTGAATTAAATCCAGATTATACAGCATTCCCAGTTGTTTTCCACGATACATTAACAAACCTTGAAGGTGCAATCGGTGGAGAAAATGAAGAAGCTGAAGATATGTATCCATCATTTGCAAAAGTTGCAAGAGAAGAAGGATTTGAAGAAATCGCAAGAAGTTGGGAACACATTGCTCATGTAGAAGCTGGTCACAGAGATAGATATCAAAAATTACATGACAATATCGAAAATGGCAAAGTATTTGAAAAAGAAGAAAAAATTACTTGGAAATGCCTAAACTGTGGATACCTTTACGAAGGTAAAAAAGCTCCAAAGATTTGCCCAGCTTGTAAACATCCACAAGATTTCTTCGAAGTTGCAAACTTTAACTATTAATAAGTAAATTTAAATAGATACGAACAATAAAAAAAATAAAAATTAGAATCTTTCAAAAAATTCCTGCTTAATTGCAGGATTTTTTTTATATAAATTTAAATTTGAAATTACTTTCAAAATAATAAATGAATTTAAAATTCTTATCTAATGTGCTAAAATATGTGTAAGATAATAAAGGAGTAATTATGAAAGCAATTTTGACAATTATTGGAAACGATAAACCAGGAATAGTTTATAAGGTCAGCGAATTACTTTACAAATTCAACATTAATATTTTGGATTTCAACCAAACTATTATGGAGAAAAATTTTGTAGGTATTATTAATGTAGATATGGAAAATGCTAATGAATCTTTCGAAAAAATTAAGGAAGAAATGACAAATTTGGGTAAAGAAATTGGTCTTGAGCTTAGACTTCAAAACGAAGATCTTTTTGATAAAATGGCAAGGATTTAATTATGGATACCAAACAAATTATTGAAACTATAAAAATGCTCGATCAAGAACACCTTGATATTAGAACAATAACTATGGGAATTTCTCTTCTTGATTGTGCAGATAGTGATTACAAAAAATCTTGTCAAAAAATTTATGACAAGATGATGAAAGAAACTGAAAATTTCATCAAAACTACAAAACATGTCCAAGAAATTTATGGTGTTCCTATAATTAATAATAGGATTTCTGTTACACCAATTTCTCTAGTCGCAGCAAGTTCTCATATTGATGATTACACACCTTTCGCAGAAGTTTTGGATAAGGTTGCAAAGGAAGTTGGGGTTGATTTTATTGGTGGTTTTTCTGCCCTTGTTCATAAGTCTATGACAAAATCTGATGAGATTTTGATAAATTCAATTCCTCATGCTCTTTCTACTACAGATTTTGTTTGTTCATCTGTAAATGTAGGTTCAACAAGATCAGGAATCAATCTTGATGCTGTAAAACTTTTGGGTGAAAAAATTAAAGAATTGGCAGAATTAACCAAAGACCAAGATTCTTTGGGCTGTGCAAAATTTGTAGCCTTTGCAAATGCTGTTGAAGATAATCCTTTTATGGCTGGATCTTTTCTTGGGGTAGGCGAAGGAGAAACAGTTATAAACGTAGGAGTTTCTGGCCCTGGAGTTGTAAAATCAGCAATTGAAAAAGATAAGGGAAAGCCAATCAACGAAGTTTACGAAACAATCAAAAAAACTGCCTTTAAAATCACAAGAATGGGAGATTTGATAGGTCGTGATGTAGCAAAAAGACTTGGAAAGGAATTTGGAATACTAGATTTATCTCTTGCTCCAACACCTGCAATAGGAGACAGCGTTGGTAGAATTTTGGAAGAAATTGGAATAGATCATGTAGGAGGTCATGGAACAACTGCTGCCCTTGCTTTGTTAAATGATGCAGTTAAAAAAGGTGGACTTATGGCATCATCATCTGTTGGTGGACTTTCTGGAGCTTTTATTCCAGTAAGCGAAGACGAAGCCATGATAAAAGCTGCAGAGGCTGGCCATTTAACTTTTGATAAACTTGAAGCTATGACTTCAGTTTGCTCAGTTGGGCTAGATATGATTGCAATTGCAGGAGATACTCCAGCATCTACAATTTCAGCTATGATTTTGGATGAGGCAGCAATAGGTGTAATAAATCAAAAAACTACAGCTGTAAGAGTTATTCCAGTTATTGGAAAAAAAGAAGGAGAATTTGCAGAATTTGGTGGACTTTTGGGCTATGCACCAATAATGAAAATAAGAGACTCAAGTGCAGAAAAATTTGTAAATAGAGGAGGTAGAATTCCTTCTCCTGTACATTCATTTAAAAACTAAAATCTTTATAGATAAAATAATACTAGTAAGGTAAATGTGAAAAGAAAATTAAAAATAAAGAATAAGGAGAAAAAATGAAAGTTATAAAATCAGATTCATATGAAGAATTATCAAAAAAAGCAGCCGACCTTTTTATTAGCATTTTGCAAGAAAAACCTCAAGCAAAACTTGGACTTGCAACAGGTTCATCACCAATAGGTTTATATAAAAATTTAGTAAAAGCTCAAAAAGAAGGAGAAATTTCTTTTCATTGGGCAAAAACAATAAATTTAGATGAATATGTAGGAATTGATCCACAAAACGAACAATCCTACCAATATTTCATGAATGATAATTTATTTGACCATGTAAATATAAAAAAAGAAAATACTCATCTACCAAAAGCTGATAGCAATGATGAAAAATATACAGAAGAATATAATGAATTATTAGATGATTTTGGTACAAGAGATATTCAAGTTTTAGGTCTTGGACCAAATGGTCATGTTGCTTTTAATGAACCTGGAGAATTTTTAAATAGAAGAACATCAATAGTAAAACTTACAGAAGAAACAATAAAAGCAAATTCAAGATTTTTTGAATCAAAAGATGATGTTCCAAAATATGCTATATCAATGGGAATGTCAGATGCCTTTAATGCAAAGACATTAATTGTAATAGCAAGTGGTAAAAATAAAAAAGATGTAGTAAAAAAATTAATCAATACAGATAAAATTTCAACAGATTTTCCAGCATCATTTTTATTACTTCACCCAAATTGCTACTTATTCGTAGATAAAGAAGCCTTAGAAGATTAAAAAATAAGGACTATTTCAAAATTAATTGAAATAGTCCTTTTAAATTCTAAAAATTACAAGGCAATATCATCGATAAAATCCATAGACCTTCTCATCTTAGACAAATCTCTTGCAAATTTCATGTACATAATTTTGCTAGAATTATTAAAATTATTTTTCAAAGCTCTGTCTTTGTTAAGAGTAGAAATAGTCATTTCGTTTTTAAGAATGATTTCACAATTACGAATATCCTTAACATAATAACAATTAACAAAGCCACGTCTTAAATCATCATTATCTGTTTGCCTAATTTTAAAAGGAAAAAAGACATTAAAGCTATCGATACAATAAGGTAAGTTTCTAGAAATCTTCAAAATTTCCTTCATATTTTTATGCATTAGTTTAATAGAAATAGACTTTTTTTCAGCCATATGTTTCAAAAAAAGACAACAAGTTCTTTTATCAACAAAAACTTTTTTCTCAGTATAAACTTCACAACCAATACCAATTCCTTTGATTTCAGTTGGAAGGATTGCAACAATTCTGTCCATAAATCCTCCTTTCTTTAAAGAAGAAAGACTTCTCTAGACATTAAGTGTATAATAAAAAGAATAATAAGTCAATAAAAGTCTAAAACAAATCATTATCAATAAAATATTTTCTAAGTTTTCTAATAATATTATAATGATAATTTGTGATAGACTTAACAGAAAGATTCAAAAGCCTTGCAATTTCCTTATGAGGAAGATTTTTATCATATTTAAGATACAAAATTTCCCTCTCTTGTTTTTTCAAAATCTTTAAGGACTTAAAAAGCTCTTCAATTTCTACGTTTTTGATAAAATTATCCTCTAGACAAAAATCATCTTCAATTTTTTCAATAATTTCCACACCATTTTTATCAAAACTATTCAAAGAATCAACTCTTTGTTTTTTACATTCGTTTAAAAAATAAAAATAGAGTCTATATTTTAAATATCCACCAAACTTTCCCTTATCAGGATCAAAATCTTTTACAATTTCAAAAACCATATCCCTTGCCATAATATAAGCCTCATTCCTATCAAAAACAGGAAACCTAGCACTCATAGAAATTAAAAGTGGCTCATATTTTTCTATAATCGCATTTAAATTTTCAACACATATTTTCATAAAATTTTCCTAACTGCGATCGCTTGTATTTGTCGACACCATAATTCTAGTAAAATTTGTAAAAAAAGTTTAATTGGATAAAAGCCAATAAAAAGGAAAAAATAAGGCTAAATGAACTTTGCCAATGTAAAAAATAAAATAAAAGGAATTTAAGACAAAATAGAATAAAAATTAAAAATAATTGGAGATATTTCAAAGAAAAAAATAAATTACAATCTAAATATAAAAAAAGAGATCTCTCAACAAGCTCGAGATGGGTAATTTATCAATGTACTTACTAACTTCGAATTGATATAAATTTCTATATATTAAAATTTAAAATTAGTAAACAAAAGATGGAATATAAAATAAGCCAATTAAACAGATATAAACTTTAGTAAAAAACAAAGCAAATCTATAACCCATCTCGAGCTGATAATTATGCCTTGATTTGGCATAATTATCCCTAAAAATAAGTGCAGATTTATAACCGTTGATTTCGGTTATAAATCCTTGAAAACTAGTGCGAGAGCACGGTAGAATTTACGTAGTAAATGAGTTTTTATAAGCACGGAAAAGTTTATAATATAAACTGATTTTAGTAGTCGAGAGATCTCATAAAAAACCAATATAAAATACAGAATATGCATTCAAAAAAAATAATCTGAAATATAGTCTAGATGATATAGTGAAAGATCTTCATTGGTATTGTAGATATCAAGTTTTAGACAGAAAATACTTTGGTAAGTGGAATGAAATTTGCGGTGTATCTAGAGAAAGACTAAAAAAAGAAGGTTTGACCGAAGATGATGATAAAGCTCTTTTTAATAAGTATGTAGATGAAAGTTGGGACGAATATACAGACAAATATGTGGGAGAATTATATGAGAAAGCTAAAGAAATAGTTTTTTACAATGACTGGCATAGCGGAGATATAAAATTTGTAAGCGATTGGGCTATGAGTTTTAGAAAGCCTAAAAGTGAAGAGTACGTTTTTGAAATGTTTTATAGTATAGAGGACTATGCTAATTATTTGGAAGATTTAGACACAGTAGTACTGTAAAGTGCTGTTTTTACGAGGATACTATTTCTTTCACTGAGGAAGAAATTAAAGCAGTTTTGCGTAAACGTGGAGTATGGAAAACAGCTTGGCAGTGGTTGGCACAAGATAAGAAAAAAGTTAAGGATAAGTCAGTGCCTAAAGAATTCTATGAGTTGATTTGTAGAAGAGATATGGGGGAATTTATAAAATCTAGTAGGTCTCTCTACCACTACAGTCAGTATGACACCGTAGAGGTAAGTAAAGAAGAGTACGAAGAGCTTAAAAATAAATATATTGCCAAGTTTGGTAGCTGGGAAAAGATAGACTTAGAGCACACAGAATACAATGGAAAAAAATGGTATTAATTAAACGGGGGATTCTATCTTTTTTGTTAAAGAGTAAAAATCCCGCTTGGAAAGGTAAAAAAGTGGCACTAAATAAACCCCATATTTTAAATATTAGAGGGTCTGTAAATAATTTTGCTAGTTTTTTTCATATTTACGCACGCAAAGGTTAGTGCTGCTTTCATACTCATTTTTGCTTTTTCTATCATATTGGTATATCTAAAGCTAATGATGGGAAGGTTGTCGAATCGTGCAGGTTTCCTGGATAAGTTTTGTATCCTAGTATCCAGCCATTTTTGTCACATGACGTTTGGATTGAGTAGGCATATACTCTTCTTTATACTCAAAATTAGAACTATTGATAGGATTATTAGGCTTAAAACAAAGACAGAAGTCAAATATTCATATATTAAAATTATTCACATATAAATTTGACATTAGAAATACATATGCTATAATGTTCATATAAACATATAATCATATAAACGGAGGTGATAATGATAACTATCAAAGATGAGGAAATTTTATTTGATTTAGCTGACCTATTTAAGGTTTTTGGCGATTCGACTAGGCTTAGGATTATGAATGTGCTTTTTAGTGGACCTACTTGTGTATGCGAAATTGCAGAAGTCTTGGATATGAGCCAGTCGTCTATAAGCCACCAGCTAAAGAGGTTGAAGGATAACAATTTGGTCAGTTCCAAGAGAAGTGGCAAGTCAATATACTACGAACTTGCCGATGACCACGTCAAGACGATTTTTAAGACAGGATTAGAACATATTAAAGAATAGGAGAATATAATGAAAGTTAAATATAAAGTAGAAAGTGATGACCTATGCCCAAATTGTGCAGCAAAGATTGAAGAGGCTGTTAAGAAAATTGATGGAGTGAATGATGCTAACCTATCATTCCTAACTTTGAAGCTAAAGATGGACTTAGCTGATGGTGCTAATGAAGATGCTATCTTTGATGAGGCTAATAGACTTGCTGATAAGCTTGAGCCAGGGACTGTCTTAGTGAGGTAGGATAATGTTTGAGTCTATGACAGATGCTCACAAAAAGGAGCTGAGTAAACTTATAGCTATAGGTATTTTTACTGCTATATTAGCAGTATTAAGGAATAATATAGGTGAAAGTATATGGATTGTGGGTGGGTTTTTATTAGCCTACTTGCTATCTGCATGGAATGTTTTGATAAAAGGTTTTAAGGGAATCATCCGTGGCCAGGCCATGGATGAGAACTTCCTTTTGACTATAGCATCCATATCAGCCTTTCTCTTGGGACAACAGATAGAAGCTATAGCTGTAATACTTTTTTATAATTTTGGTGATTTATTTGAAAATATAGCAAGCCATAAGTCCCGCCAAAACATAGAAGGACTCCTAGACTTAGTGCCTGATGTGGCCAATAAGGTAAACCCAGATGGTTCTACTACAGAAATCGACCTAGATGATGTAGAAGTAGGAGATATCCTCCTGGTTCGTGATGGTGAGAAAATTGGTGTGGATGGTGTCGTTATAGAAGGTCATGGCCTCCTTGATACATCCTCTGTCACTGGAGAATCCATGCCAGTAGAAGCCGAAGTAGGGTCTGAGATTATATCTTCATCCCTTCTTACTGAGGGTATTATCAAAATACGCGCCCAAAAAGAATTTGATGATTCTGTTGCAGCAAAGATTATGGAGATTATAGAAGATTCCGCAGAAAGTAAGTCTGAAAGTGAAAAGATGGTAACAAGATTTGCCAAAATCTATACCCCAATTGTTGTAGCTATTGCGCTTATAGTAGCGATCATCCCTCCCCTATTTTTTGGAGGAGATTGGTATGACTCTATATTCTTGGCAGCTACATTTTTAGTAATATCATGCCCATGTGGCCTAGTATTATCAGTCCCACTAAGCTTTATGTCAGGCCTTGGCCTAGCTAGTGAAAATGGAATCCTTATAAAAGGAAGCCAGTATTTTGAAGGACTAAACAATGCCAAAGTCCTATTATCAGACAAAACCGGAACCCTCACTACAGGGAATTTCAAAGTAAAAGATATAGAATATTTTACTGACGATGATAGGGAAAAAATCCTCGATTATATATATAATATCGAGCTAATGAGCACCCATCCTATAGCAAAAGGGATCGTAGAAAGTCTAGACCGTGATGAAAAACATGATTTGTTTGAAGAAGTGACCAATGAAAAGGGCCTTGGTGTAAGAGCTACTAGCAAGGATGGAGACCTAATCAAGATAGGTTCTGCTAGATTTATTGGCTATGATGGAGAAGAAAATGACAGGGCAATCTATGTATCTATAGATGACAAGCTTGCTGCAAAAGTAATAATCGAAGATGAAATCAAAGACCAATCATTTGAAACTATAGAAGATCTTCACAACCATTTTGAAAATATAGCTGTAGTATCAGGCGATGGAAAAAATGCAGTAGAAGAAACAGCCAAAGAACTTGGCCTAGATAACTACTTTGCAGAAGTAATGCCAGACCAGAAGCTAGAAATTATGAAAAGCTACCAAGATAAAGGACTTCCTACAGTCTTTGTAGGAGATGGTATCAACGACGCCCCAGTCCTTACCAATGCAGATGTTGGTATATCAATGGGAGAAACAGCATCTGACCTTGCTATAGAATCATCCGATATACTCGTAGTTAACGGAGAATTTAGAGAGATGAGCAAGCTAATGAAAATCTCAGACCTTACCAATAGGACAGTAAGGCAAAACGTGATTTTCATAATGGCTGTCAAAATAGGAATCCTAATAGCAGGACTACTAGGATATACAAATATGTGGCTAGCAATATTTGGAGATGTTGGAGTTACAATAATAGCAGTCCTATGGGCAATGAGGATACTAAAAAAGAAAATATAAATACATTCCCTAGGAAAGTCATGAACTTAACTAGGGATTTTTTTATTGCAAAAATAGCTTAAAACGATAAAAAAATAAAGACAAACGCCAGTTTATGCTGGGGTTTGTCTTCGGTCTGATCAGACAACTTTGTCTGAAGACAAAATTATGATAAAATATAAAATCGAGGTATAGTTCAGGAGTAGAAATGAATAAAGGGAAAAATATATGAATAAAATATTTGCAATATTATTAGCAACAAGCCTAGTAGGCGGTGCGGGATATGCTAAAAACATGGACAATACGCAAAATGAAACTGAATCAAATATATGTATAAATGAAGATTCTTATTATCACAATCACATGCACAGAGACTGCGAAAACCATATGGCAGACTATTGTGATGAAACATACAAAAGTGAAGGCTACCAAGCTTGCAAAGATTTTATGAACGAAAACTACATGGATATGCAAACATGCAAGCACTCCACCAATAAAAACTCTTATGATACTTGCCATAGAGTAGGAAAAGAGAAAAGAAATAAAAACCATCATCATATGTCAAGGAAATTTTCTAATAGAAATGATGAATGTAAGAAACATATGAGATAATCTAGAACCCACAGTATTAATTGTGGGTTTTTTATTTGGAAAATTAGAGGAAAAAGTAAAACGAAGTGGACTTCCTTGAGCGGAGCAATAGCGAAGTCGAAAGGTCTAGCTTTTTACCTACGTTCATTACAATTATAACCTATTTTACTCGATTTTAATACACTTGTGACTAAATAGGGTATACGCCAAGTAAAAATCCAAAAATAAAAACTTTAATAATTAAAACCAGCCAATCATCACCCATCTCGACCTGATAAATATGCCTTGATTGGCATGTTTATCCCTAAAAGTATTATGAAATCACGGAAAAATTTGCAAAGAAATGTGTTTTAGTGTGGAGAGATCTCATAGTAAAAATAAGTAAAAAAGTAAAAATTAAAACGAAGTAGTATCTATGAAATCTCAAACAAAAAAAGGTTGCAAAACTTAATTTGTTTGCAACCTTTTTTTTTAGACTAGATTAAAATCTTCTCTTGAAATATTTTCCATATAAGCTTTATTTATACTTGTAACCTTACCATCTTTTGTTTCTAAAAGCTTTGAGTTTAACATAGCTTCCATTTGAGCTTTTACAGTTTGGTCATCAAGGTTAGCTTTTGGATGATTTATACTTACCATTTTGCTTTTTCCTTGATTATCTTTAAAAGATAATTTTAGTGTTTTTGTATTCATAGTATCTCCTTTCTATTTCTAGATTCTTTCTTCTGTGATCTTTTCAAACAATTGATTTTCAACTTCACTAAGTGAGATATAAGCTTTAGCGAAGTTTGATAAATCTTCGTTTGTAAGATTTTCATCAAGATTTGAAAATGTTCTTGAATATTTTCTTGTCTTTTCACCATCGTTAATTTCATATTTAATTCTTAGTTTCATATTATCGCTCCTTTCATATATAGATAAAGAATTATTAATAAATGTCCATAAAATTTTAAAGAAATTTCTGTATTTTTTAAAAAATCCTTTATTAATAAGCTTTTTTGGTGTAAGATTAAATTTAGTAAGAAAGAATTATAAAAATACGGTGATAAAATGAAAAAGAATATTAAGAAGAAAAAATCAAAAAAATCTAATCTTTTATGGAAACTTATTTTTTTAATAGGAATTGTAATCCTACTTTATCCAATTATTTCTAGATTTTACTATGAAATCGATTCTAATAAGCAAGTTGAAGTATTTAATGAAGGGAAAAGTAAACTTGAAAAAGAAGAAATTCAAAGGCGAATTGGACTTGCAAAAGCTTATAATGATTCCCTATCAGGAGGTCCTACCAACGATCCTTTTACTAAAAAAAGACGAGAAGAAGGTAGGAAAGAATATGCAAGAATGCTTGAAGTTGAAGAGATGATAGGCCACGTTGAAATTCCAAAAATAAACCAAGACTTACCGATTTATGCAGGAACTAGTGAAGATATTTTGCAAAAAGGTGTGGGACATTTGGAAGGAACTTCTCTTCCTGTTGGTGGAAATAATACTCACACTGTTCTTACAGCCCATAGGGGACTTCCAGAAAAAACTTTATTTACAAATTTGAACGAACTTGAAGTTGGAGATAAATTTTATATTCACAATATAGAAAAAACTCTAGCCTATCAAGTCGATCAAATAAAAGTAATTGAACCAAGCAATTTTGATGAGTTGATGATTGCACCAGGTCATGATTATGCGACTCTTTTAACCTGTACACCTTTTATGATAAATTCTCACAGACTTTTGGTAAGAGGTCACAGGGTAGAATATGTAGAAAGTGTAGATGAAGAATTGATCAAAGAAAACAAAATGAACTGGATATTTAGAATTTTATTTTTCTTAGCCTTAATTATAATAATAATCTTATTGTGGAGAATTAGAAAATTAAGAAAAGAAAATAAAAAAACATCAAGTAAAATTGAACAAATAAAAGAAAAACTAGATAAACTAGGTGAAGATGATGATAAAAAAGAATAATATCAAAAAAAATCTTCCCTTTATACTAATATTTGTCCTAGGATTTTTGATTTTTTCTTATCCCTTTATAAGCCAAAAATTTTACCAAATAAAATCAAATGATGAAATTGTAGTTTTTAATAAAGAAAAGGAAAAAATTGACAAAAAAGAATTGGAAAGAAGGATGGAGCTAGCAAGAATATATAACCAAACTCTTGACCCATCAAAACTTGTAGATCCTTATGATAAAAAAGTAAAAGATGCCAAGGCAGAATACGCAAAAATGCTAGAAGTCCACGAAATGTTGGGTCATGTAGAAATTCCAAAAATTGCAGTCGATCTTCCAATTTATGCTGGAACAAGCGATGATGTTTTGGAAAAAGGAGCAGGACATTTGGAAGGGACATCTCTTCCAATAGGTGGAAAATCAACACACACAGTTATAACTGCCCACAGAGGTCTTCCTAATGCTCTTTTATTTAGAAATCTAAACCAAATGGTTGAAGGAGATATATTTTATATACACAACATAAAAGAAACTTTGGCATATAAAGTCGACAAAATCCAAGTTGTAGAACCATCAAACTTTGAACCGATTTTGGTAGTAGAAAAAAAGGATTATGCTACCCTTTTAACCTGTACTCCCTATATGATAAACTCCCACCGACTTTTAGTAAGAGGATATAGGATTCCCTACACCCAAGCTATAGATGATGGTTCAGCCAATACACCAAGACTAAAACCAAACTTCTTCCAATTATTCTTAGTATTATTACCAATATTATTATTTACAATAATGATGTATTTAAG
Organism: Anaerococcus senegalensis JC48; assembly: GCF_000321005.1. Lineage (GTDB taxonomy): Bacteria > Bacillota > Clostridia > Tissierellales > Peptoniphilaceae > Anaerococcus > Anaerococcus senegalensis. The sequence goes on along the minus strand of NZ_HE578907.1, from coordinate 1,257,805 downwards.
AGAAAAAAGAAATTCGAAAAAAATGAGAATGGAGGTTTTTACCATTGAACAAAAAATCAGTGAAAAAGAAAAGTAAAATTATAGGTTATATCCTAATATTATTAGGATTAATGACCCTTGCCCTTCCATTTTCAAGAAGAATATACTCAAACATAGAAAATAAAAGCCAAATAGAAAAAGTGATAAAGGCTCAAAAAGAAGATAAAAAATTTGATCAAGTAGAAAAAAAGGCCCAAGAATATAATGAAATAGTAAAAAATTCTGATATATCAATGGTAGATCCTTTTACAAGCAAAAATCTGGGATCAGTAAATATCCTAGAAAATCAAGATGATATATTTGGATATATTCAAATACCAAAAATAAATGTAAACTTACCTATTTATTTAGATGCAAGCTACGATCATATGCTAAAAGGAGTAGGTCAAGTTTCGGGTACATCAATACCAATAGGAGGAAAATCTACCAGAAGTGTCCTAGCAGGACATAGAGGCTGGTGGGGAGCTATATTTTTACTCTACGCAGATGAATTAGTAGAAGGCGATATGTTTTATATAAAAAGAGGAGATAAAACATTGACCTATCAAGTTTACTCCAAAGAAGTGATAAGCCCTTATGATTGGGAAAGATTAAAAGTAATAGAAGGAAAAGATATACTAACCCTTCTAACCTGTACACCATATCCAACCTTCACCCACAGACTTTTAATAAATGCAAAAAGAGTAGAAGATAAAAAAGAAATTCCAAAAGCTAAAATTGAAAAAACTCAAATAAGCAAAAAAGTAAAAATAGCAAACTATGCCTATATAGGATTTTTGATAATTGACTTACTATTAATAGTATTTATAATAAGAAAATTAGTAAAAATAATAATAAAATAAAAAAGACCCACCTAAAGTGAAAAGATTTAAAACTTACTAAATCATTCAATAATTTCTACATTCGAAGTAGATGAACGAGGAATTATTGTTAATGTAAAAGAAAACAAACAAATTCTAGAAAACTACAAGAAAGCAGAAATTAAAATAAGAAAAACTGACGAAAATGGACAAACCCTTACAGGAGCAGAATTCCTACTAGAAAAAGATGGTGGTGGTTGCAAAGCCAATATAGGAAAACCACAAGGAGCTGGAATATTCCTATATGATGAACTTCTAGCAGGAAAATACACTCTAACAGAGCAAAAAGCTCCAGATAGATATCAATTATCTAATAAAATTTGAAAAATCGAAGTAAGAAAAGACGGCAAAGTCAAATGGCTAAACTCTTTTGATGATACAGATGATAAGATGAAAACTGTAAACATTAAATCCTATGCTGGAGATAATGATACAGAAAATCTAAAATCTAAAATTATTGGAATAGATACAGAAAACAAAACATATAGACAAAAATAACCATCAAAGCAAAACCAAGTGAAATTGTAAATAAAAAAATAATCCTAGAAGCAAAAGATTCAAGGCTAAAACTAAGTCAATTAAATGCAAAAATAAGACTAGTAGCAGGCGATGAAGGAAATGTAATAGGAGAAAAAGATAATATATCTTACAAAGTTCAAATAAATAATGGAGATAATCCAAATTTGACTTTAAATATCACTCCATCAAACATAGAAGTAAATTCACAAGAAGAAGAAAAATACTATCAAATTATTGTTGATTTGCCTTACAATGAAAATGGAAATATTGGATCCAACAAATCCACAAGATAAAAAGTGGATAGCAAAATCTGGTAACAATGGACAATTTAAATTTGAAAATATTCCAGGTGGTGAATATAGAATTTTTGAGAAAAAATCTTCTCAAGGATACGCACTTAGTCAAAAAGAAGTATTCAAATTTAAGGTAGAACATGGTAAGATATATTATATAGATGGTCAAAAAGATAATAATACTAAAATAGAATTGATAGTAAACAAAGAAATAGAAAATAATACAGAAGACAATCCAATATTAGTTACAAACAAAAAGGCAGAATATCCTCATACAGGAGGCCCTGGAGTTTGGATTGGATTTACAATTCTAGGACTAATATTAATGTTTATTGCAGTATTGACCTATTCAAAAAGAAGAGATAAACTAGTATTATAAGAAGTCTATTAAATCAGGTAATTAACCTTGGTCTCCAGACTTCTGGAGGCTCAGACTGTAAACAAAAAAATTTATGGAATTATTGTAAGCTACAATTTAACACGGTAAAGTAATAATGTGAGAATAAATTAAAAAGTCTACACTCTGAGCGTCCAGATTTCTGAGGCTTGAAAGGTTATTATAAATGTAGGAACGTTTCTAGTATAAATCTTGAAATATAGATTATACATAATTGATATGAAAAAATATCAAAACATATCAAGGCAAATTGACAAAAAATAAAAAGGAGAAAATTATGAAACAAAAAATTTTGTCATTTTTAACAGTATTTGCAATGGTGTTTGGAATTCTTGCAGCACCTTTTACAAATGCTAATGCGGCTGGAGAAGAAACAAAATCTGTAACCATCCACAAAATCTTGTTGACAAAAGAAGCATTAGATGCTCACGACAAAGACAAGAAATATGATGGTAATGAAATTGGAAACATCAAAGATTTCTTTGGTGATACAAATGCAAAAGAAATTGATGGAGTTTATTTCAAACTTCAAAAATTAAATGATGGCGTAGCTGACGCAGACATCGATGTAACAAATGATGATCAATGGACAGATGTAGTAGGAAAATACGGTAAAACAGAAGGTGGAGCTGGTCTTACACTTGATACAACTGGATTAGAAAAAGGAACTTACAGAATAGTTGAAGATTTAGAAAAATCAACTTATAAAGGTGATGACGGAGAACTTCTAGCTGCATCTAAAGCAGTTCCAACACTTCTTACACTTCCAATCACAAACAATGATGGTGTTGTAGAAGCAGCTCACGTTTATCCAAAGAACACTCAAGAAAAACCAGAAATCGACAAGAACTTTGCTGCAAACAATGGTCTAGGAACTGTTGAAGATAAAAACGGCAACAAAGATGCTGGAGCAAATTACAGCAACTACGATAAAGATAAAGCTACAGCAACAGCTGATCTTGGTAAATCAGTACCATACGAAGTAAAAACAAAAATCAAAAAAGATTCTAAATACAAAAAATTAGTATGGAACGATAACATGACAAAAGGTCTAACATACCAAAAAGACCTTAAAGTTGAAGGTGCAGGACTAACTGCAGATGATTACTTTGTAACAGAAACAGACAGAGGATTTACATTAGTATTAAAAGACACAGGTCTTACAAAAGTAGAAAACGCAGCTAAAGAAAAAGATGTTGAAATCAAATTAACATACTCTGCAAAAATCAATGGCGAAGCAGTAGTTGATAAGCCAGAAGAAAACGATATCGTACTTGACTATGCAAACAAACCTGGCAAAGATAGCGAACCTAAAGAATTTACACCTGGTCAAAAAGAAATCACAATGAAAAAATCTTGGGATGTAACAGGTGACCAAACTGTAACAGAAGCAGACAAAGGTGTAACAGCTTACTTTACACTTCAAAAGAAAAATGCTGAAGGTAAATGGGAAGATGTTGAAACTGTAGAAAAAACATCAAAAGAAAACTTTGAAGTTACATTCAAAAACCTTGATGAAAAGGGAACATACAGAATCGTTGAGTCTGTAAAAGGTTATGAAGCTGAATATAAAAAATATAACGAGACAACTGGTGAATTAGAAATCACAAACCACAAAGATACAGATAACCCAGACAAACTTAACCCAACAGAGCCAAAGGTTCAACTTGGTGGAAGAAAATTCGTTAAAACAAATAACGAAGATAAAAAAAGTGCAAAACTAGAAAGACTTGCTGGAGCAGAATTCTACGTTAAAAACGCAGAAGGAAAATATCTAGTAGCAGCTAAAAAAGATGCAAAAGCAGTTACAGATGCAAAAGCAGCTCTTGATGAAGCAGTAAAAGCTTACAATGAACTTTCAGCTGAAGAACAAAAAGGCGAAAAAGGAACAGCTGCAAAGACTGCAATTAACGAAAAACAAAAAGCTTACAATGATGCATTCGTAGCAAACGCAACAGAATATACTTGGGGCGAAAAAGACGACGCTAACGTTGTTGTATTAACATCTGATGCTGAAGGTAGATTCGAAATAAAAGGTCTTGAATATAAAGCTGGATATAAACTAGAAGAAAAAACAGCTCCAAAAGACTATGCTAAACTTCAATCTCCACAAGATTTTGAAGTAAAAGATGGTTCATACGCAAGTACAGATGCTGAACTTCAATACAACAAAGACAATGCTGATAACGGATACGGACTACAAATAAAGAATAAAAATGTATCAATCCCACAAACAGGTGGAATTGGTTCTATCATCTTTGTAGTAGTTGGTCTTATGATTATGGGACTTGCAGCTTACAAAATGAAAGCTAACAAAGAAGAAGCTTAGTATATTAACTAACAGAGGAGTTACTATGAAAAAGTTCAATAAAAATTTAATATCTGTAGTAATAATTGCTATTTTTCTACAGCTAGTTACTCCTCTTTTAGCTTTCGCTAAAAGCGGAAATAATAGCCTAATAATTAATACAAATTATAAAGATAGTGAAACTAAAGAAGAAGTTGTTGTAGATTATGTAGATTATTGGAAAATCCCAGATCAAAAGGCAAAAGATTTGAAAAATCCTCAAAATCAACTTGATTTTGTTAATCTTTATAAAGATAAGACAAACGAAGAGATTTCAAATGAATTTGGAGAAATGAAATCATCAAATAAGTCAGAAGAAAATAATGGTATGTATTTTGCTAAAATTGATGGCTTGGAAAAAGAAGTCTATCTATTAAGATATAGGTCAGATGATCCAATGAGACTATATATTCCAATACTTGCAATAATTGATGAAAATACAGAAAATCCTCTCACAATTTATCCTAAAAAAGCTCCAGACGAATTGATCTTAACCAAAAGGGATAAAGAATCTGGAGAAATTCTTAAAAATGTAGGATTTAAAGTTGTAAATGAAAAGGGCCAAGTTCTATCCTTTGAAAAAATAAAAGATAATCAAGGAATAGAAAAATTAACTTATAAAAAAGATGGAACTATAAAAGAATTATTTACTGACGAAAACGGACAAATTAAAATCTATGGTCTAGAAGAAAAGGTAAAATTCAAAGAAAGCAAACCTTTAAAAGGATACGAGTCACAAGTTGGAAAAGAAAGTGAAGTGTCCAAAACTGGTAGCATCGAAATGACAAATGAAAAAGATAATCCAGAAAATTATTATTCATTCAAAAAAATCGACGGTACCAACAAGAATCCACTAAAGGGAGCAGTTTTTAAAATTCAAGTCAAAACTAAAAAGGGTTACGAAGATTTGATGGAAAATGGTAAAATCTATACCTTAACAAGTGATGATAAGGGCGAATTTAAAACAAAAAAACTTCCTTATGGTGATTACAGATTAATAGAAACCAAAGCCCCAGAAGGCTACATTGAAAACACAGTCCCAAATGATTTCAGAATCAATGAAACAGCTCACAAAAGATCAATCTATGTAAAAAACTATAAACCAACCACACCACCAACAAATCCAAACGGTGGCACATCAATAGGCTCAAGATTAGGTAAAAACCTACAAGCAATGGCAAAAACCGGAGATTATACCATTTTATTAATTATGGTAGCAGGATTGTTGATGATAGGACTTGGAGTAAGATTTGTAAAGGCTAGAGAATAATTAAATAAGAAACCAAAAACTACCATGCTTAGCAAGGTAGTTTTTTTGTGAGAAAAATTATAGAAATAATAAAATAACTTTAATAAAATTAAATAAGAAATAAAATTAAAAGCAAAAATTAAAAAAAAAGATCTCTCGACACTAAAACCCATTATCTACTCAAATTTCTATCTGTTTATGAAAACCCATTTACTAGGTGAATTCTTCCGTGCTCTCGTAGTAATTTTCAGGATTTATAACCGAAATCAATGGTTATAAATCTGCACTAGTTTTATAGATAAATATGCCAAATCAAGGCATATTTATCGGCTCGAGATGGGTTATGCTTCCTTATATTTTAAATTATTTATCAAATAAAGATTAGAAATTTCTTAATAAATAAAACTAATAATAAAAATAATAATGAATATAATCTTTAGCAATCAAAATAATCAAAGAATAACCCCATCTCGAGCTGAGTCGAGAGATCTCATGGATTAAATTAGTATATAATTAAAGTATGCATATAGCAATAAATAAAACCTAAGGAAAAAGTGAATTAATATATAAAAATAATAAAGAGATCTCTCGACTCATTATATTCGCTCGAGATGGGATTTACTTCGGTCGATTTACTAAAAAATTAGATATTTATTTAATTATAAAAGTCAATATGAGAATATTAAGAAAATAAGGACTTTAGTAATAAATAAAAATAGCTATTACCCATCTCGACCAAGTGAAGTGAGTGGAGAGATCTCTTTCTTACCGTAATATTCGTATTATCTTAATTTTAATATTTTAGAAATTCAAAACCCTACAACCCAAATATAAATCTACAAATCCCAAGTATAAATAAATGTACAGGGTAAAATAAATAATTAAACAATTTATTTTGCTTTCCTTTTTCTCCATTATATAAATTAATTATTGCAAAACCTAAAATTGCATAAATTTCTTTTATTATCACAAGATAAGATAATAAGCTTCCTACAAATCTTTTGTTGTAGAAAATATATAGGATAAAAATTATTATTATGGAATAATAATCATAGTCAAAAGATAAAAGGGTTGCTAAAATTGCATTTATTGCAACTATAATTACTGATACGAAAATCCAAATATACTTATTTTTAATTTTTTCTTTTAATTTATCGACAATAATAAGGGTAAAAAGCCCAAGGGCAAGGGCCCACATTATATTTTGTGATCTATTATTTATAAAAACTTTTGATTGAAACATATCGTAAGGAATTTCTGATATTATGGCGAAAATCAAAAGATTTCTTAGATATTTCCACCTAGATTTAGTTTTATAAAAGCCTTCAACAATCATAAAGGCAAAAATTGGAAAAGCTATTCGTCCAATTATATCAAATAATGAAGATATAAAGACAAGTGGTTGTTGATAATTTAATAAAGGTGTTATAATTGCTTTGTTAAAATGATCTATAAACATTGAAATAAAGGCTATATATTTTAAGATAGCTCCGTTTATTTGAAATTTTTCTTGTATTTGTTTTAATTTTTCCATTTTTTCTCCTTAGTTTTTTTATTTATTATACTATATTTTCATTTTTTCATATATAATTCGGTAATTTTTTTCTAGTAAGTATATATTAAATAATTTATTAAATAGAAAAAGCCAAAGATAATCCAAGGTAAAAATGGAATTATCATCACAACATAATCCAGAGATCTCTCGACTCATTGCATACGATAAATCGGGATAAACAACCGAAATCGACGGTTATTTATCTGCTCGAGATGGGTTTATACTTCGCTAGGATTTCTTGGAAACTATGAAGTGTGAAAAATGATTTATAATTAAATATAAGAATTTTAATAAATTAAAAATCGAGATTTAATTTTAATCTATATGGGTAATTTTAAATTAAATAAAATTTCAAAAGGGAGTATTAAAATGTCAGACTATTATGTGTACATATTGGCAAATAATAGCAATTCCACAATCTATATAGGCTATACCTACAATTTAGAAAAAAGACTATATGAACACAGAAATCATGTTGTAGAAGGCTTTACTGACAAATATAATTGTACAAAATTGGTATATTATGAATATTTAGACGATAAATACGAGGCCTTATCCAGGGAAAAACAACTAAAAAGACGGAGTAGGGAAAAGAAAAATAGATTAATAAATTCAATAAATCCAAAGTGGAGAGACTTATCCTTAGATTGGTATAGGTGAGTTATTTTTAATTTAGAAAAAATACAAGAATAGTAAAATTATAAGATAAATTTAATAAAGAGATCTCTCGATTCGCTTTGCTCACTCGAGATGGTACTAACTTTGTTTTAGTATATTGGAAAATATTATTCATTAAAAATTAATATTTAAATTAAAAAAATGAATACTTTAAAAACAAGAAATATAAATTAAATGAAACAATAAAATAATAAGACAGTTACTTTAGTAATTAAGAAAATCCAACAATAACCCATCTCGAGCGAAGTCGAGAGATCTCATTGAAAAAGTGAAGCGAGAAAAAAAGTTGTATTTAAAAACGATCGCAGATAACACAAGGTACAATCAAAAATATAAGCAAAGTTAACAAAGAGATTTCTCGACAGGCTCGAAATGGGTTATACTTCGTTTGGTTTATTATAAATGTAAATAAATAATTAATTATAAAAGTCAATATGAGAATATTAAGAAAATAAGAACTTTAGTAATAAATTAAAAAGAGAGCTATTACCCATCTCGACCAAGTGTAGGGAGTGGAGAGATCTCTTGTATTAAGTAAATCAAGAGAAAAGTAGATATTTAAAGAAATATCTATAGATAAGCTAAGGTAAAAATGGAATTATTATCACAATACAATCCAGAGATCTCTCGGCAGGCTCGAAATGGGTTATACTTCGTTTGGTTTATTATAAACGTAAATTAATAATTAATATAAAAGGCAATATGAGAATATTAAGAAAATAAGAACTTTAGTAATAAAATAAAGATAATAATCACCCATCTCGACCGAGTAGAGGGAGTGAAGAGATTTCATTATATAAGTAATCCTAAAGATAGAGCTAGTATCAAAAAAATTCTATGAGCTATAAAGGAAAATCAAAAACTTTAGCAATTAATAAAAACTACCATTACCCCATCTCGAGCGAAGTCGAGAGATCTCAGGTATTAAGTAAATCAAGAGAAAAAGTAAATATTTAAAAAATAGGCGAAGATAATCCAAGGTAAAAACAGAATTATAATCACAAAAAATCCAGAGATCTCTCGGCAAGCTCGAGATGGGTTATACTTCGTTTGGTTTATTATAAATGTAAATAATTAATATAAAAGTCAATATAAGAATATTAGAAATTAAGAACTTTAGTAATAAATCAAAAAGAGCACCTACCCATCTCGAGCGAAGTCGAGAGATCTCTTGGATTAAATATTGTAGAATTAAAGTATGCATATAATAAAAAATCAAGGAAAATTTAAAAATCTTCATTAAAACTAATAAAAAATATCAAAAAAATAAGCTGCTACAAAAATTATTGTAACAGCTTTTATTTTTATATTAGATAAATAATCCTGCACATACAACAGATACTACTGTTATAAGTTTTACAAGGATATTAAGTGATGGTCCAGATGTATCTTTGAATGGATCTCCTACTGTATCACCTACTACTGCAGCATGGTGTGATGGTGAATTTTTTCCACCTTCTGCTCCAGATTCTATATATTTTTTAGCATTATCCCAAGCTCCACCAGCATTTGACATAAATATTGCCATTAATACGCCTGTAACTAGAGCTCCTGCTAAAAGTCCACCAAGTGTTTCAGCTCCAAATAATTTTCCTACAAATAATGGTACTACTATAGCTAGTGCTCCTGGTATTACCATTTCTTTTAGGGATGCTCTTGTTGAAATATCTACACAAGATGCATAATCTGGATCTTCTGTTCCTTCTAGAATACCTGGTTTTTCTTTAAATTGTCTTCTTACTTCATTGATCATTTCTGTTGCAGCTTTTCCTACTGAATTCATTGTTAAAGCTGAGAACAAGAATGGTAACATTCCACCTACAAACATTCCTGCAACTACTTTTGAATCAAGTAATGAAAGATTGTCAAGGTTTAATGTGTCTGTATAAGTTACGAATAATGAAAGTGCAGTTAATGCTGCAGATCCAATCGCAAATCCTTTACCAATTGCTGCTGTTGTATTTCCAACTGAATCAAGGTTATCTGTGATTTCACGAACTGATTCATCAAGTCCGCTCATTTCAGCGATTCCACCAGCATTATCAGAAATTGGTCCATAAGCATCAACTGTTACTGTTGTTGCTGTGATTGAAAGCATTCCTACTGCTGCAAGGGCAATTCCGTACATTTGCATTGTATGGAATGAAATTAAAATTCCTACAGCTATAAGTATGATTGGTCCAACTGTTGAAAGCATACCACTTGATAATCCTGCGATTATGTTTGTTGCAGCTCCAGTTTGACTTTCTTCTGCTATTCTTTTTACTTGACTATATTTTTCAGATGTAAATACTTCTGATAAAAATCCTATTGCAATACCAACAATAATTCCTACAACTATACAAATTGCAGCTTTCATATTTCCAAAGAAAATTGGTGAAAGTATAAATGATGCTATTAGTACAATTGCTCCTGATAAATAAATTGTCATCATTAGGGCAGATTGTGGTGATTTTTGTTTCTTTCTTAAGAATAAGAATGCTGAAAGAACTGATGCAATAATTCCTATTGATGCTAATACAAGTGGGAATCTAATTCCTGCATCTCCAAATATTGAAAAACCTAGAACCATTGATGAAAGGATTGCTCCTGCATATGATTCGAAAAGGTCAGCTCCCATTCCTGCAACGTCCCCAACGTTATCTCCTACGTTATCAGCTATAACTGCTGGGTTTCTTGGATCGTCTTCTGGAATTCCTTTTTCAACTTTACCTACAAGGTCAGCTCCAACGTCTGCAGCTTTTGTGTAGATTCCTCCACCAACTCTTGCGAAAAGTGCAACTGAACTTGCTCCAAAAGAATATCCCATAAGAATTGCTGGGTCTCTAAAGATTAAATAAACAATTCCAACTCCCAAAAGTCCAAATCCTGTTACTGCAAATCCCATTACAGATCCACCAGCAAAAGCAACTTTAAGAGCTGAAGAAAGTCCACTTTCCATAGCTTCGTTTGTACATCTAGCATTTGAGGCTGTAGAAATTCTCATACCTACATATCCTGCTGCCATTGATAATAAGGAACCAAGTATATAACAAATCATGGTACTTACGTTGATAAAAATTGCTATAAGAATTGCGACAACAATCACAAAAATAATAACGTATTTATACTCACGAGATATAAATGCCATAGCTCCTTCTTTAATATTTCCTGATATAGTTCTCATTCTATCGTTACCTTCGCTAACTGGAAGTATATTTGTTTTAATTTGTAATGCCATAAAACAAATAGCGATAACTGCTACTATAACAGGTAAAAAATCAGATAACATAAATTCCTCCTATTATTAAATTTTACTCTTACTATTATATAACATAATATAGATATAAACAATTGTTTTTACAAGTAATTTCAAAATATTAATAGAAATTTTAATAAAAAAATAAATATTTAAATAAAATTATTAATTTTTAAATCAATAATATAAGACTTATAGATAAAAAATAGATTATTATAGTAAAATTTTAAATAATTAAGCTTGTGCTTTAGTAATAAAAAAAGCAAATACAAACCAGTATCGAACAAATAAATAGCTGTCGTTTTGGTTTTTTATCTCGCACCAGTTTTTAGGATTAATACGAAAATTAACGGTTATTAATCCCCACTCATTTTAGGGATGAATATACAAAATCAAAGCTTATTTATTGGTTATAGATATTAATTGTTCTAATTATTTTTTATTTTGAATTTATTTATTAAAATCAAAATTTTCTAATCTTTTAAAATAGTAATATAAATAATAATGAAATAATATCTTTAGAGATATATCAAATAAAAATTAAATGATAAAAAATAAAAGTAAAAAATATACTTTAGTAATTAAAGAAATCTTAAATTAACCCATCTCGAGCTAAGTCGAGAGATCTCATTGATTAAGTGAATATAAAAATATTTAATGCACAAAATAATAATTCACACAGTTAATATATTTATATGTAATAAGAAAATTTACGGTTTTAAGGTTATGGATTAAAAAATAATCGTGAAATTAAATAAATATTTTAGAGTAGTGTATTTATAACCTCATCGTTTTTTGTGTATAATTAATTATGTAAATTGGTAAAATTTATATAATTATTAAGGAGTTATTATGTTTAGTAAAATTTTTAGAAAAGTACCAGCTGCTTTAATTGTTGTTCCAATGCTTTTTGCAGCTTTTATCAATTCATTTTTCCCCAAGTTTTTTAACCTTGGTCCAACCTCATCTTCAATCGCATCTGTTGATGGACTTAATGCTATTATATCGATAACTTTAGTTGCTGTAGGTAGTCAACTTACATTATCTAGATTAAAGAAAGCCCTTAGCCGTGGCCTTACTTTGTTTATTTTTAAATGGTTAAGTTCCATTGCTTTGGGATTTATTTTTATAAAACTTTTTGGAAATAAGGGGATTTTTGGTATAACTAGTCTTTGTTTTATAGCTGCAATTTCTAATCAAAATAATTCTATTTTTGTAGGTCTTATTAATGATTATGGAGATGAATATGATATGGCATCAGCAGCTATTACTTCTATTATTTCTGTACCAATTTTTACTTTTTTAACTCTTTCAATTTTAAAAGTTGCCGATATAACTCCATCATCAATTCTAGATTTAGCCCTTCCAATTCTTGTTGGAATTTTTCTTGGAAATATTGACAAAGACTTTTGCAAGTTTCTTGGACAAAGTCAAAAGTATATATTAGTATTTTTGGGTTTTTCTATTGGGGCAAGTATTAATCTTTCTACAATAATTGAAGGGGGACTAGGAGGAATTATTTTAAGTATTTTGACAGTTTTGTCTGCATTTTTATTTACAGTTCCAGCAGATATTTTAATAAATAAAAGACCAGGCTGGGCAGGTATCTCAATTTATACAGCAGCAGGAAATGCTATTATTGTCCCAGCTTTGGTTTCAGATCTAGATAAATCATGGCAAGCAACAAGAGCAATCTCTCAAGCTCAACTTGGTACAGTTGTAATTTTTACATCAATTTTAGTTCCTATTGCGGTAGGTTTGTGGAATAAAAAATTTGGTGTAAAAAAAATTAAAAGATAAAAATTTTAAATCAATACATAAATTTAGGTGAAAATATCCTATATAGGCTATAAATATATGTTTATGTAGATATTTATCCATAAAAGAAAGACGAAAATAAAAAAATGTAAATGAGAAGAGATTTAGTATGTTATATTGTGGATTAAATATAATTATAAATAAAGTAAGTACTTAAAAGATTAAAGATTTAGGTGAAAATTTAGAAAAAACATTAGCAAATAATAAAAAAAGGATATTTCAAAATACTTTTATACTTTGAAATATCCTTTTTAATTTAACTTTTAGCGTGATTTAAATTTCCTTGGCATACTTGCCATGCTGGCATTTCCATTTTTAATTCAAATTGTCCTATCAAAAATGATGAGATAATTGTTGTTAAAAATGAATAAATTAAGTGTCCAAATGGAATATAAATTAATGATAAGCCGAGGACCAAATAATCTGTAAACAAGTAGGCTCTTGATATTGGCCAGTTTGTTTTTTTGGAAATTGTCATTGCCAAGGCGTCATCGCCTCCTGCACATCCTCCGGCTGTTACTGCTATCCCACAGCCACATCCAATAAATATTCCACCAAAAATGGCAGCAAGGAAAGGCATATCGTATAGGCTTGGTATTACTGGTCCAATAAAATCAAAAATCCAATAAAATACTGCAAACATTATTGTTGCAACAATTGATTTTTTTAAAAATATTCTTCCTAGCATTGAAAATCCTAAAAGATAACACAAGCCATCTAAAATTGGAGTTGTGTAGGCAAGGTTCATATCAAAAGTTTTTTTCAAAAATAAACCGAGTCCCAAAACTCCACCTTCAGTAATTTGTGCTTGTTCGTGGACATTTATTACCCCAAAGGCCATAATTGCACAACCAAGGGAAATAATCAAAAATTCTTTTTTCGTAACTTCTAAACTTCTCAGAAATTTTCTGAGCATAAATTTCACTCCTAATCTCTGGCGATTAGCAAAACAAAAAAGACTGCTGTCTTAGTAATAACTAATCGCGCAATCTTCGGCTGGTGTTGATGCTTTTTTGTTTAGATTATTTTTTCTTGTAAAAACTCTGAGCTTATAGAAGAATTTAAGGCCAAGTAAATCCCACATCAGGCACTTAATAGGCACACTCAACTTCCATGCATCAGATAAAAACTACCGACAAAAATCGGTAACCACCGTTTTACAACAGTTCTTCGGATATTATGATACCTCGTTTTTAAAAATTGTAAAGTTTTATTGTTTTTTTGAGAATTTAAACTTGAAGAAACCAAAACTATATAGAGAGAAGAAGTTATTTGAGATTAAACGAAGCCAAACCCATCTCGAGCGAATGAAATGAGTCGAGAGATCTCTGTATTAATTATGGATTTTAATTTATTTTTTACCAGTGAAATTTCAATTTAATAGTTAACGATTTTTTAAAATGATATAATAACTTTGTTATCGTACCCAAACTGGTAACAGTTGGGAGGTGAAGTTATGGAAAAATTCGACTCTATGATTATATCTATTGTAGCTAGTATAATAGCTCATTATATTAGCAAGTGGCTAGATAGATATATAAAAAACGATAATTAGCACATAAAAAGACAGGAGTGGCAGCTCCTGTCTTTTTAATTAGTCATGGCTATATTCGACTCCATGTTTAATATTATTTTACATCTTCTTATTTTATTTTCAATATGTTCTCATTATATAATTTTTTAAATTCTAAGTTATATATAATTTTATGTTTACATTTAAAATGAGATCTCTCGACTAGGCTCGAGATGGGTGAATATACTATTTATTTGAAGGCTAAAGTTTATATTTTAGATTGAAATATAGGTTTAATGAATATATTAATTTTGATAAAACCAAATTAGATTATATTAAAGTAATGATAGACAATGAGCCGTTTTTTATATTAATGAGAAAATATTTGATAATATCAAAAAAATGATAGTATATGAAAAATATTTAAAGACTTAAAACCTGATGGGTATAATGACTATATCCTGATGGGTATAATGACTATATAATGATATTTTCTATTTTAATTGAGATAAAATTTTAACTTTTGGAGGAGTGGTATTTACATATGAATTTAGCAGATCCCAAAGATATTACTGTTAAAATATTTTTGTTGATTCCAATTATTTTATGCTTATTTTCTTCATATATGATAGATAAGACTAGTGGAAATATTATAGCAGGATTTAATACTATGGAAGAAGATAAGAAAGAAGAGCTAATAAGAAAAGGATATCTATCTAAAGTCAAAAAAATGACTTTTATAATGAGCATACCTTTAGTTATTGCCTTTTTTTCTAGTTTTTTTGTTAAGAATATTAAGCTTTATAATGATATTCTTATGGGAGCATGGGGGTTATTTGGAATAATTACGATTTTAGGAATTGTAGTTGTTAACTATTCTGTAAGAAAATAATTCCTAGAAGCTTTGAAATAGTTTGTGTATAAAATCTCCTGATTTTGCTAGATAAAAACTAATCAGGAGGAATTTTTATAACTTATATTTTTAAAATAGATTATTATTTTTTACTTATTTATAAAATTTTAATATAAAATTCAAAACGAAGTCAAACCCATCTCGAGCAGATAAACAACCGTCGGTGTCGGTTGTTTATCCCGATTTATCGTATGAAATGAGTCGAGAGATCTCTTCATTAATTTTGGATTTTGATTTATTCTTACATTGAGATTTCTATGATTGAAATTTATGTTAAGCTTACATAATCTATGAGACCTCTCGACTCGGCTCGAGATGGGTTAATAAGATATTAAAATAATATCTAAAGAATTTATTTATTTAATTTTTCACTATAAATTAGATCACTTAAAAAATTTTTACGCCCAATTTCCATCAACAAATACATCATATTCTTCCCCGTCTTTGTAGGCTTTTATTGTTAAATCTTTAGCTCCTACCATAAAATCTTCGTGGATTAAAGAATCATTTAAACCAATTTTGTGAAGGTCTTTGTCTTCAACTTCTGTTCCACCTTTTATAGTTGTTGGGTAGGCTTTTCCAAGGGCAAAGTGGCAGGATGCGTTTTCATCGAATAGGGTGTTAAAAAATAAAATATTTGATTTTGAAATTGGAGATTCGTAAGGAACTAGGGCAATTTCTCCCAAATATTTTGCGTTTTCGTCTGATTCTAACATTTCTTTTAGGGTATCGTAGCCTTCTTCTGCCTTAAAATCTACAACTTTTCCCTTTTCAAATGTAAATTCAAAATTATTTATTATAACCCCATTATAAACAAGAGGTTTTACTGCAACAAGCCTTCCATCAACTCCGTCAAATTGTGGGGAAGTGAAAACTTCTTCTGTTGGAATATTTGGCAAAAACAAATCGCCTTTTTCGTTTTTTGATGAAGCTGACATCCAAATGTGATTTTTTGGCAATTTTACTCTCAAATCTGTTCCATTTTTTGACTTATAATGAACTTCGTCAAATTGGTGAGAATTTAAAAATTCTGCCTTTTCATTTAATAAATTTATATGGTCGTTCCAGTTTTTCTTTGTTTTTTCCCAATCTTCATCAACACGGCTCACATCAAAAATCACCTCCCATAATTTATCTACTGCTTTTTCTTCGGTAAGGTCTGGGAAAATTTTCTTTGCCCATTTTTTGGTTGGGTAGGCAATCACAAGCCATGAAACCATATCATTCATGGTGTATTTTACAAAATCTTTTAATTTCAAAGAATTTTCTCTAACAGCTTCTGCTATCTTTTTTTGGTCCAAATCTTTTAATAAGTCTGGATCGTCACCAATTATAGAAATTCTGTTTGATCTGTGTTTTTCAAGTTGGTAGATATTCTTTTCTATAATATAATCAGGAACTTCGTTTAAAGTTTCTTGGGTCTCATAGGTGTATTTTAATTTTGTAAGCTCTTCATCTTTCCAATTAATGCTTACAAGTCTTGCTCCCTTCTCATAGGCATATTTTGCAATTAGTCTTGCAAGAGCTGGATTTTCCAAGGATGAATTTATCAAAACATCTTCATTTTTTTGCACATTTACACCAAATTCAACTGCAAGTTTTGCATAATTTTCTAATTTATTTTTGTTTACTGTCATATTTCCCTCCGTTTTTTTCATTATACTCTATTGTGATGGTATAATAAAATGTAGAAATGGAGGGAAAATATGGTAAAAAGAAACGAAGTTAATATAAAAGAAACATGGAGATTGGAGGATTTATTTGAAAGTGATGAGAAATTTTATGAAGAACTTGATAAAACAATAAAGGCAAGTGAAAATTTCAAAACAACTTACAGTCAAATAGATACTTCTGATAAATTATATAAGGCCTTAAAAGATTTGTCAGAAATTTATGGGTCTATGCACAGGCTTGGATCTTTTGCGGGAATTTCTACAGAAGTTGATGCCAATGACCCACACCCACAAAAAAGATATGCAAATTTTGGGTCAAAGGCAAGCGATATCTATGCAAATTTAACTTTTTTTGATGGACTTTTGACAAAAATAGATGAAAAAATTATAAATGAAGTTAGAGAAAATCACAAAGATTATGATTATTTTCTAAAAAAAGCCTTGGACAAAAAAGATCATATTTTAGATGATGCGGCTGAAGAAGTTATTTCAAAATTAGGGCCAACTTTTGATGCTCCTTACGGTGAATATGCGTCATTGCGTTATGGAGATATAAAAGTTGATGATATTAAAATAGATGGAAAAAATATTCCATTAAATCACAATACTTTTGAAGAATATTACGAAGGTGATAAAAATACAAAAATTAGAAGAGAAGCTTTTAAAAACTATCATAAGGCACTTGCTCGTTATGAATCAGGAAACGGAGCAATTTATAATACCCACATAAATAATGAAAAAATTCTCGCAAATTTAAGAGGATTCGATTCAGTAATCGATATGCTTTTGTCTTACCAAGATATTCCAAGAGAAATTTACGATAATCATATCAATACAATAATGGAAAAACTTCCAAAACATATGAGAAAATATGCAAATATTTTGAAAAAAGTTTACAAACTTGACGAGATGACCTATGCAGATTTAAAACTTTCAATTGATTCTGGTTTTTCTAAAGAAATTGAAATCGAAGAAGCTAGAGATTATATAGTAGATGGGCTTAAAGTTTTAGGAGATGATTATGTAGAAATGCTCAAAAAAGCCTTTAGCGATAGGTGGATTGACTATGCACAAAACGAAGGAAAAAGAACCGGAGCATTTTGCGATACACCTTACGGCTGCCACTCCTATATAATGACAACCTACAATAAGGACATGAGTCAAGTAATGACTCTTGCTCACGAATTGGGCCACGCTGGACATTTTGAAAATACAAACAAAAATCAAGATGCAATAAACACAGATGTTTCTATGTATTTTGTAGAAAGCCCATCAACAGCAAACGAAATAACCATGGAAAGATATTTACTAAAAAATGCCAAGGACGATAGGGAAAAATTGTGGGTTTTGGATACGATGATTTCAAAAACCTACTACCACAATTTTGTAACCCATTTTCTAGAAGCAGCCTTCCAAAGAGAAGTTTACGAGAGAATTGACAAGGGAGAAAGCCTAACAGCAGAAGATTTTAAAGAAATTTTTAATAAAAAATTAAAAGAATTCTGGGGAGAGGATGTAAAACTTGTAGAAGGATCAGATTTAACATGGATGCGCCAACCACATTATTACATGGGACTTTATCCATACACTTATTCAGCAGGACTTACAATAGGAACAAAAGTTTCTGAAAAAATAATAAATGGAGATGAAAAAGACATCAAAAATTGGAGAGAAGTTCTAACCCTAGGATCAACCCTAAGCCCAATGGATCTTGCAAAAAAAGCTGGAGTAGATATGACAAACACAAAAGCCTTAGAAGAAACCATTGAATTTATAGGTCAAATAGTTGACCAAATAGATGAGCTTTGCGAAAAGCTTGGTCTTTATGAATAGAAAATAGTAAAAACAAAAAAGTATCAAAAAACCAAAAGGAAGGAGCCAATCCTTCCTTTTTTCGTTGATTTTTGGGGTAGGAATAGAGTAAGAAAAAATGGAGGGATATTATGGAAAATAATGAAGTTATATTTAAAAAATTAAAAAAATCTTTAATAGATTTTGCAGAAGAAAATGAAAATCATGACAGCGATAATCTTGATAAGAAAAATCCTTATGAAAAAATAAAATTAGAAGAAGTTTTTAATAAATTTTTTGAAAGTTTAGAGAAAAACGATTCTGATTTTTCTTGGGTAGACAAGCTAAATAGAATAGGTGAAAAGATAAATGAAGAAGATAAGGACAAGGTTGCTAATATTCATTATGGCTTACCTTCTCATGTTCATGGAAATTACAAAGATGGCTTTATATATCTATGTTTATTTAATCCAAATGTTATAGGCATACTGGATAATAATTTGATTCATAAAAGTGAATCTTCAAAAAAGGAAAGTGCTAAAATATGCAGCTTAGAAGATTATTATACAAAACCACCCCTATTAGAAGATAAAAAAGACCCTATAGATGATGAATTTTGGAGAATTATCAATTCTTATAAAGAATGGAAAAATGATGATAAAAAAAGAAAAATTAATATAGAAAAACTTAAAAATTTAATAATAAGTGATGAATCTACTTTAACAAAAGAATTGAAAAATCCAGAACTAGGTACATACTATATTGATAATTATTTTGACAAATTAATTGACAATACAGGTGAAGGTACATTAGAAAATACAGATAAAATCGTAAATATGGAATTGTGTCCATTTAGATCTAAAAATGCTAGCACAATAAGTAATGATATTTTAAAATCAGAAATTTCTTTATTTGCTTGTTATATCATATGGTATCGAATAGGAAAATATAAAAATAATAAAAATTCCAATAAACCTATTTTTATATTTAGAAGCTATAGTAATTGGGAAAAAAGATTAATCTATTCTTTATATGAATTAAACAATAAAAAGATAACACAGGAAGCCATTGGAGAATATATGACAACAATTAGAAATGAGTTTTTCTATCATTTTCCAAATCAAAGTGGAATGATAAGTTCAAAAAATTTAAGAAAATTTGTGAGTGAAGAAGAATTTGATAATATAAGGAAAAATATAAAAAAGTCTGAAAATAAGTAAAATTTTAAACTTCAGCAATTAAATAAGATAAAAATAAACCCATCTTGAGCAGATAAAAAATCGTCGGATTCGCTTTTATCCCGATTTATCGTATGAAATGAGTCGATAGATCTCATAAGAAATTAAGAAGAGAGAAAAATAGGAACGCAGATAATTCAATGAAAAGAAACATTGATTTCTAAAAATAATAAAGAGATCTCTCGACTGGGCTCGAGATGGGTTTAATTATTTGATATATTCAAATCCTTCGAATGATTTAAAAAATTTTAGAATCAAATACTAAGGAGAGCATAATTTTGTACTATATTTGTGCTATATAAATAAAGTTCAATCATAAGAAAAAAGAATCTATAACTTCTAAAAATAAAATTTAACTTTAGCAGTTAAACAATAGCAGCACAAACCCATCTCGACTGACCGTAGGGAATGGAGAGATCTCATGAATTAAGTAAAGCTTGAAATATGTATATATTTTAAAAAATTCTTTCTTTTGGGTAAAAATATAAAAATGTTAAATTCGAAAGGAGTTTTATGAAGTATTTATCTAAAAGATTTACAGGGAAATATGGATTCTTTAAATTTATATTTTTACTTTTATTAATGTTTTTGGGTCCTATCCCTGCAAGTTATAGTATTCTAATTAGGGGAGTGGACAAAGCAGTTTTATATATTATGACAGGAGTCTATATTCTTGTAGCCTTAATATTTTTCTTTATTTTTTACAGGAAATTTAAATTTTCTGGAGGATTTTTTTATAATTTGAGAATAGTTTTAATTTCTCTTGTTGGAATTTATGGACTTTCTTTTTTACTTGATTTGATTTTTGGATCAAATTTAACAAATCCACAAAATCAAGAAACAATTGAATCAATGTTAAAAATGAATTTTTCTCCTGCTCTTATTTCTTACATTGTTTTATTAGGACCTTTGGTTGAAGAATATACTTTTAGGGAATATCTACCAGGAGTTTTTAGAAAAATTTTTAGAAGACGTGACCAAGATATTAAAGATATTTTAGCTCTTATTTTGGCAAATATTATTTTTTCACTTCTTCATATGCCTGGTGATATTTATAGCTTTTTGGTTTATTTTTCAATTGGATTAGTTTTAGTATTGGTAAGATTTTTTGCCAATAATTTAAAATTATCAGCCCTTGTCCATATTTTATGGAATCTTATCTCAACTGTAATTTTATATTTTGCCCTATAAAAAAATCCCAAGCTTTAAACTTGGGATCTTTTTTATTCTTTTTCTGTATCTACCTTATTAAATCCATCATATTTTATCTTGTTTATAGCATCAGCCTCGTCAAGGTCTGAATAAAGGGAATGGATATTGTAATTTACAGCTCCATTATTTTCACTAATATCATCTACTTGATAAACTACAACAGTTTCTTGTGGTTCTAATTTTTCAATCTCATTATCATCATCGTCATAATCTTTAGAGACTTTGTCATAACTTACCTTATAAATATAGGCAAGTTGATAGCTGTGACTATTACCATTTTTGTCAACTCCATCATTAGCAATGGCATCTTTTGGAACCTTATTTTCAAAAACTCCAACAAGTTCCATATCGAGATTTTTTGTTTTAGATGAGAATAAACTTCCTCCATCAGAAATATATTGGTCAGAGATTTGTTTTTGTATATCTCCTTCAAATTTGTCTTTGTAATCTTGACTTAAATCTTTGTAAGAATTTATAAATTTATCTAATCCTTTAACCTTAAATTTCTTTTCTATTTTTTCATCACTAAAGGCAACTTTGTATGGTGGTTGAGCCATATATTCAACAGTTGCAGTAATTACATCACCATTTTTGATATTTTTTTCTTTATCCAAAGTGATTTTTTGAGTATAAGCTTCTTCTATATCTTTTTGTAAATATTTATCTTTAAATTGGCTTAAAACTGGAGCATCTGTAGTTTTTGCAGAAGCTTTTGCATATCCACTATATCCTTCTACACTAAATTTAATATCAACAGCAGAAGTATCAAATTCAGCATCAGGTTTCAAACCAAAATAGATTGATCTTCCTATAAAAAATAGAATAAATACAGCCAAAACCCCTAAACCAATAAATAAATATTTCTTTTGGTCTTTAGAAAGAGCCATACTAGAGCCATTATTATTCAAATTATTTGAAGATTTTTTTTCCTTGTTATAGTTATTTGAATCATTAAAATCTCCTAATTTTTCGGTTTTATTAAAATTATCATTAGAAGTTTTCTTTGAGTCTTCATAACTTTTTTCTTCATTTAAAGGTTTTGAAATATTTTCATTATCAATATCTTGGTAAGAATCATTTTTCTTAAAACCAGAAGAAAAATCATAAGCTCCATGTTTTATTTCACCACTATTGCTTGAAGAACTATTAGAATTTTCATTTTTTTCGTAAGATTTATTTATAATTTCATCTCTATTTAAAATTCTAGTCTCATCATAATCTTCAGAAATTTCTTTGTTTTCGTGGAGATTATTTTCATTATTATTAATATCTTTATTAGAAGAATTATTATCTTCTCTTAATTTTTTGCTCAAATCTTCACTTACATTAGCAATAGTGTTTTTAGCTTCGTTGTAAGATCCTTTGAAAGATTGCTTAACAGCTTCAAGATCAACATCATCCACATTTTCATATTTTTTCTTAGTAACAGCCATTACTAAAAAGTATATAGAAGCTATAAAAGAAATTATAGCTAAAACTAGAAGGACACCTGCAAATTTTACCCTTCCAGGACTAAAAGTAATAAGTAAATTTTCAGCTTGTAAACCTAGATTTTCTAATTTATCTTCAATTCCACTCATTGCACTAAAGTCAGGATTCATAAAATTAATTCCCTTTAAAGTAGACTTAGCTAAATTAAAAAAGCTAATTAAAGGATGAATCAAAATATATGAAATAAGCATTAATCCACTAGATACAGCAGAGAAAACAAATTCAAAAATATTAGCCTTAAAAATAATAATAGCTATAAAAATTAAAATCAAATTTATAAAAAATAAAAATTTTATAAATCCCATGTAGGAAATCAGGTCTTTGAAATTATTAATATATTTAAAAACTCCAAAGCCAAGACTATCAATTACCCCTTCAATATCATCGCCTGCAAGTAGAACAGATTGGTAAAGGTCTGAAAAGGATTTGATTTTTGCTAGTAATAAAAAAATAAGAATTACTAAAATACCTTGAATACCAATTTGACCAATATAAAGCGCAAGCTTTCCTTGTTTCTTAGTCATAATTTTCTCCTTTAAAAAAAATATTTTTTAAAAATTATTCACATAATTTACACATATTATTATATCATAATTTGTTAAAATTTTCTGGTATTTTTTATGAAAATAATTTATTAAAATAAATTAATAAAATTTAATAAAAAATATTCCCAAGCAAAAATGCTAGGGAATATCTATAGAAATTATTTATTTTTCTTAGATAAAATTAAAGCAGCAAGACTTGTAGAAGCTATTGCAACTATGCTTGTAAGACTAGAAACTCCAGTTTGGACATTATTTGATTTAGCAACTCTACCAGAAACATTAGCTGGGCTTTGAGAAGTTTTTACAATTCTTTTTGGCTCACTGTTTGTAGTTTGAACTTTTTTAGGATTGTTTTGTTGAACTGGAACAGTTTTAATATCTTCCTTATCTTTTTTGCTCAATTCATAATAATATTTTCCATCTTCAGTAGTTTTTATTTCGTAATGATTATATTTGTCATTATTTTTAAGAGCTTCTTTTGCTTTTTCAATAGCTTCTTCTTTTGTATCATAAGTTTTGAATTCTAAGTCTTCTTTTAAAGAGCCTTCTCCCATTCCACTACCTTTTTGAGAGGAAGAATCTTTATTTTTGTCATCTTCTTTTTGTTCAGTATCTATATTGCTGTCATCATTTTTATTTTCTGTTTTATTATCGTCGTTTTTCTTGTCTTCTTCTTTATTATCAGAAATATTTTCTTTTTTATCTTTTTCTTCTTTGTTATCAGAAATATTTTCTTTATTATCTTTATTTTCTACTTCTGTGTTTTTATCCTTATTATCTTTATTATCTTCAGGCTTTACATTATTATCTTTGTCATCATTTTCTTTTTTATCAGTAGATTCATCTTTTTTATCATCAGGTTTTGTTGGATTTACTTCACTATTAATTTCTTTTAAAATTATAGTTATATCATCTTTATATTTGTAACCTTCTTTTGGAACGTCAAAAGTTCCTTCAGCATAATATTTTGCACCAGCTTCAGAAGAATTTTTAACTTTTATATTTAGAGTCGTTCCTCTTTTAGCAGGATAATTCCCTATCGAATCATAATCAATTGAATAAGGTATTCCATTAATATCAGCAACATTGTTTCCCATTTTTAACTCAGTATCTTTATTACCTAATTTGAAATATAAGTCCAATGTTACAGTATCATCAACCTTTTGTTCACTACTAGTAGGATTAGTATCATCTGCTTTTACATTTTCTGGTAAAATTGTTCCAACTGATAGAGCAAGTGTCAAAGCACTAGCAAAAATTATTTTTTTAGAATTTTTCATTTTTTCCTCCATAAATTGTTCATATTCTTACAAAGAATATATCATTTACAAATATAAATTTCTGAGTAATTTGACTCCTCAAAAATTTTATAAAAACAATAGAGTAACAATTTACTCTAATAAAATAAAAAATATAATGTATAATTATATTATAGAAATAGTTTAATAGGTGATTTTATGAAGTATGAATTATTAAAAAAAGAATTTTCTCATTTATCATCATTTATGGTTTGGGATAATTCTTTAATAAAAAATGCAGTGCCAGATTCATTAGAAGATGAGAAATTTAGAGAAAAATATTTAAAATCAGATTTTATTTATATAGCCTTAAACCTTATTACTGATAATGAAGATTTTTATAATATTTATAAAAATTTTTCTGGAGATGTTTATAAGGATATTTTTGATAAAACAAATTTAAGGCCTTGGTGGGTTTTTCATAATTTAGAAAAAGGGATATTTGCCTTTTCTGATCCTGCAATTTCAAAATTAAATAGGTCTTTTACATCTACAAAACTTGAAGGAACATATATTACAGATTTTCTAAAAACATCTACAAAAAGTGATTATTTAAATGGTCTTGTAACAAAATCAGTTTATGAAACTAAAAAAATATTAAAATCTTTAAGTAAAGAAGACCTAGATAAGTATTTAAAAATCCAATTAAAAGCATTGGATAGGGAAGTTTATTTATTAGGAATTGAAAAACCTAAATTTATACTTATGTCCAGTGTTTTCGATATTTTCTCTTACGCCTTTAATAATCTTGTAAATGAAAAAGAATTTCCTCATATTTTTAAGGGAGAAATTGTAGACAAACCTACATCCTATGGTGCTCCTTTAAATAATGCTCAATTTAATTTGATCAGTATATTTTTAAAAAACATTGACCAAAAATCTTATCCCAAATTTATTATAAATTATTTAGAAAAAAATTATAAAATAATTGAAAATTTAATTAAAATAGATAATAAAGCATTTGCGATGACTATTTTATATTCAAGTTTGGATTTATCCTACAACCTTTCTAAAGAAAGCTTTACTTATATAAAAAATGTAGAAACAAAATACAAAACTTTAATAAATAAAATAAAATCATCTTTTTCAAAAGAGATTATAAGAGAGATTATAAAAAATTTACCCAATTTATTAACAAAAGATAAATGTAGTATAAATGAGAAAAACTTATATTTTTACGAACAAATCTTTTCGTCAAAAGGCAGTGTGCTAATAAATGTTGATAATGATTTAGATTCATTAATTGATTTATTAAAGTTAGAAAATGTTAGGAAAGCATCTTTTTTAGCTGGAGATAGAAAAAGAATAGATTCATTTATTTTTTTAAAACTATTTAAAAAATCACTAAAATCTTCGGCAGTAGGAAAAATATTAAATATAGGTTTAGATACCATTGAAAATTTAAAATTTGATAAATTTATTTCTAGAATTTGCAAAGAAAATATAAGTATAGTAGAAAAAATCTTGTCAAACAACAAGTTTAATACATCAATTTTATTTGTTTCTTATCAAGAATTTATAAATGAAAAAAATAAAGGAACATTTAGAAAATTATCAAAAAAATATAAGATATATGAGATTATAAATTGTAACAATAAAGAAGTTTTTTTAAGGTTAGGAAAAAAATCTAATGAAATAACATATAAATTTTATGATAAAGATTTTAAATTATTTGTAGAAAAAAAGTTATCTATAGACTTAGCAGGTGATTTTAATTTTTTAAAATTAAAATCATTAAAGACAGAAAAAATTTACAAGCTTGAAGAATTTATTACTTTTATAAGAAGAGGCTACTCTATGGCTGAGCTTTTAAATATGGGATTAAAATATTCAAATGATGGCATCCCTTATATTACAAATTCAAATATTTCAAAAGGATTTTTAGATGATTCTATGATAAGACTCGATTGTTCTAAAAATAAGCTTATTTTTGCACAAAAAAATGACCTAATAATATCAAAATCACCACCATATAAAGTAATTTTAATTGAAGATGATGAAAAATATTTAGCAAATGATAATTTGTTTATAGTAAAAATAGATAAAAATAAAATAGAACCTTTTTATATATGGGCATATCTTCAATCAAAAAAGGCACAAAATCTTATTTTTAAAAATTATAAAAATAAAAAAATTTATCAATAAGTTTATTAAAAAATATGGAAATAAATATCTACGATAGTGATAAAATGGAAATTATAAAAGAAAGCTTCATGAATAATATAAATAATCTTAAAAAATATTATAGAAAATTAGATAATCTTAATAAAATTAATGAGAAATTATTTGATCAAAACTAATATTTGTAGAGCTTTTTATAGGATAAAAATACAAAAAAAATTAAATATTAATCTTGCTAATGAGCTAATTTTTCTATATAATTAAAGTGAATGAGTTTATCACAGATTTAAAGTGATAAAACTTAAAAGTTAGGAGAAGTTATGAAAATAGCATCTATGGAATATAAAAATGGAATTTCTAACTTGCTAAACTCTAAATTTGATGAAAATGAAGTTGTTGTAAAAAAATATGAAAATTTTGAAGAAATAATTTTGGAAGATGATCTATCAGAATTTGATTTGATTTTGGTGGATATGACTCATACCAGATGCATTGAACTTATTCAGTACATAAAACAAACCACTGATATTCCAGTGATTTATCTTACAGATAGGTACAAAAAAAGTCCCTACGAAGCTAAAATTGATGACAAAGATTTTGTAATTCATTCTTATTCAAGGGATGAATTTGTTAAATTTACCCTAAAAAAAGTTGAAGAAATTAATAATTCCAAAATAATTTCATTTGGCTTTTGTTCAATTGAAGTTGACAATGGGATTTTTAGGATAGGAAACGATATATTAGATCTTACAAAATCAGAAATTAGCCTTTGCACAATCCTTATTAAAAATATGAATAAAGCAGTTTCAAAAGAAACTATAGTAGAGGAAATGTCAAAACAAGGAATAGAAACAACTGATAGATCTGTTAGAGAACATGTTAGAAAAATCCGTAAAGAATTTAAAAAAGCAAAATTGGAACCAATAAAAACAATTAGAGGACAAGGTTATTCATGGATTATGGAATCTTGTGATATTGAAAAATAAAGTCAGTTTAGGCTTATTTTTCTTGTTAAAAAAATAATTTTGTGCTATCATATTAATATCTTCAGGGTGAGGTTAGATTCCTTAACCGGCGGTAAAGTCCGCGAGTTTTTACTGAATGGGTGAAATTCCCATACCGACAGTTAAAGTCTGGATGAAAGAAGATATTCTTTTTATGAGAAATTTTTTAGCCCTGAATGGGCATTTTTTTATGCCAAAATTTAGGAGGAGTTTATGAGTCATGATCAAAGAAAATTAAGAAATATGGTAAAAGTTGGAATACTTGCCGCAATGAGTTTTATTTTAATGTTTGTACAATTTCCAATTCCAGTTGCTCCGCCATTTATGAAAGTTGACCTTGCTGATGTACCAGCTCTTATAGGTGGATTTTCAATGGGACCAATATATGGAGTTTTGATTCAACTTATTAAAAATATTTTGAATTTAAGTAAAACAAGCACATATGGAGTAGGAGAAATTTCAAATTTTGTTGTTGGTGGACTTTTTGTATTTGTTTCATCAAGTATTTATAAAAAAAATAAAACCAAAAAGAATGCAACAATAGCTATGATTTGTGGAATGTTAATAATGACGCTTGCAGCAACCCTATCAAATGCCTTTGTAATTTTCCCACTTTACGGAAAGGCAATGGGAGTTGATATGGGCGCTTTTGTAGCAATGGCAAACAAAACAAATGCCTTGGTAAAATCATATTTTACCATGATGATTTTTGCTATAGTTCCATTTAATTTAATCAAAGGATTTATTGAAATTTTGGTGACAAAATTATTATATAAACACGTTTCTTCAATTTTACACGATAGAAGATAATAATTTTAAATTAAAACAGACTTTATTGTCTGTTTTTTTATTTTAGCTAAAGATTAAAATAAAATATTTTATAAATTTAAATAAATAGATCACTACATTTTCTCTATTTTGTTTACTTTAATCTAGATTGGATAATTTTATTTGAAAATATATTGGAATATTTTTATTTTGGATTATAATATATTTTACAAAATGCCTTAAAATTAAACTTTTGTAGTATAATAAGTGACAAGGAGTTTTTATGAGAATTAATTCTTTGAAAGAAATGGAAGATTTTGCTTTTGATTTTTCCAAAAAATTGAAAAAAGGACAAGTAATAAATCTTATTGGAGATATGGGTAGCGGTAAGACTACTTTTGTTTCTTATATTTGTAAATATTTTGGAATTTGTAATACTTCATCACCAACTTTTGCCATTGTAAATATTTATGATGGCAAAAAAGATGAGGAGGATTTTTCAATTTATCATCTTGATCTTTATAGGTTTGAAGATCCTGATGAAATTTTGGATATTGATTATGAAAATTATTTTTATCCTGAAGACGCCATTACATTTTTGGAATGGGCGGATAAGGCAAAAGATTATCTTCCAGATGATATGATTGAAGTAAATATAGAAAAAATAGACGAGAACACTAGAGATATTAGTGTTAAATTTTAGGTTAGGAGATTTTAATGAGAGTTTTAGGAATTGATACTTCCACAATGATTTCTACTGTAACTGTTGTTGAAGATGAAAAAATCATTGGAGATTTTAATGTAAATCAAGAAAAAACTCATTCTGAATCGCTTGTTCCAATGATTGAAACTTTGTTAAAACTTTTGGGACTAAAGCTTTCTGATATTGATATTTTTGCCATTAGCCAAGGCCCTGGATCTTTTACGGGTTTAAGAATTGGCATGACCATTGCAAAGACTTTTGCCCAAGTTGGAAATAAAAAATTAATTCCGATTTCAACTTTAAAGGCCCTTGCCCTAAATTCTTCTTCAAATTCAGCGAAAGTAGCCATGCTTGATGCTAGAGGAAAAAGAGTCTATGGGGTAATGTATGATGAGAATATGAATGAAATTGTAAAAGAAGACTTATATAATATCGATGATTTTTCAAAACTTTGCAACGAAAAAAATATAGATTTTGATTTAGTTTCAGAAGTTAGTGAAAAATATGAGGATAAATTTGATAGGGCAAGGATTTTAGATTTTTCTTACAGATCTTGTATTGGTAAAAATTTATGCAAACTTGCACTTGAAAAAAAGGATGAGGATTTTGATCTTTATAAGCTTGTTCCAAATTATTTGAGAAAATCACAAGCGGAAAGGGACAGAGAAAAGAAAAATGATTAGAACAATGACTGTAGCTGATACAGACAAAGTTTATAGAATTGAAAGTAATTCATTTTATAGGCCCTTACCAAAAAAAGACCTAATAAATGATATTGAAAAAAATAAACACAAAAGACATTTTGTTTATGAAAAAAGTGGGGAAACTGTAGGTTTTTACATAATTTCTAAAATTTTGGATGAAGTAGAAATTTATACAATTGCAGTAGATGAAAAAAATCGAGGTCAAAAAATTGCCTCTTATATGCTTGAGCATTTGATAAATTCTTCTAGAAATTTAAAAATTTCAAAAATTTGGCTAGAAGTTTCTACTAAAAATATCCCAGCAATTAATTTGTATGAAAAATTTGGTTTTGAAAAGATTAGACTTAGGAAAAATTATTATAGTTTAACTCACGAAGATGCTTTTATAATGTTAAAGGAATTGATATGAAAGATTTTTATACTATGGGGATTGAAACATCTTGCGATGATAGCTCAGTTTCTATTTTAAAAAATGATAGAGAAGTTTTAGTAAATTTAATATCATCTCAAATTGATATACATAAAATATTTGGAGGAGTTGTACCAGAGATAGCTTCAAGAAAACATCTTGAAGCTATAAATCCTCTAATAGAAAAAGCTTTAGATGATTGTAATTTAAAATATGATGATATAGATTTAATATCTGTAACCAAAGGACCAGGACTTATTGGTTCACTTTTGGTAGGAATTTCTGCAGCTAAGGCTCTTTCTTTGGCAGCAAATATTCCAATGATTGGTACAAATCATATGCAAGGGCATATTTGTGCAAATTATTTGTCAAATAAGGACCTTGAACCACCATTTATTTCTTTGGTTGTAAGTGGGGGCCATACTTATCTTGTAAAAGTAAATGGCTACACAGATTATGAGATAATCGGAACAACAAGAGATGATGCAGCTGGAGAATCTTACGATAAAATTGCAAGAAGCATAGGACTTGGATATCCTGGCGGACCAAAAATTGATAAACTTGCAAAAGAAGGAAATAAGGATGCAATAGATTTTCCAAGAATTATGCTTGAAAAAGATTCTTATGATTTTTCATTTTCAGGTCTAAAAACTGCAGTTTTAAATTACATTAACCAACAAAATCAAAAAAATATAGAAATAAACAAGGCTGATTTGGCAGCAAGCTTCCAAGAAGCAGTTGTGGATGTCTTGGTAGAAAAATCTATGAGACTAATAGATGAATCTGGTCTAAAAACTTTGGCAGTTTCTGGAGGAGTTGCAGCAAATTCTAGACTAAAAGAAAGATTAAAAGAAGAATGTGACAAAAGAGATGTCAAATTTTATAATCCAGATATAATTTTGTGTACAGATAATGCTGCAATGATTGCTATGGCAGGATATTTAAATTACAAAGATGGAAAAAGATCTGATAATTATTTAAAAGTTTATCCTAATTTAGGACTTTAATTTAATATAATTTGATATAATAGACTTATGAGTAGAGAAAATATAAAAATTAAAAATTACAACAAAAAAAACAAAATAGCCTACTTTCTTTACTTTTTGTCTGCAATATTTGTTTTTGCTTTTGGCATATATTATATAGAAAGTTTGGAGCTTATTGGAGGATTCTTTTTATTTTTAAGAGCTATTTACTTAATAAGAATAAACAACAAAAGTATGGGATCTATAATGAGATATGAAAAAAGAAAATTATCATTTTATTTATTGATGATTGCAGTTTTTTCACTAATAAATCCCATAGGAATTCTTCCATTTTTATATGAAATTAAAAAAAGAGATTGGGTAATTAGTGGAGGACTTGATGAAGAAAAAAAGTAAATTAAGTCTGATAGTTTTGGTCTTTATCATTTTGTTTTCATCTTGTGCTCAAAGAAGAATAGATTATCTTAATCAAAGAAAAGATATAATATTATCTGAGAAAAAACCAAAAGAAAAAAAGATAATAAAATTTAATCCAGACCAAATTGATGAATTTAAATCAACAGATGAATACCTAACTTGGTATAAAAAGTTAGATGGGCCTTGTGATTTAGTTTTTAAAGATAAGAAAGATAAAAAAGAATTAAGTCAAGAAGAAAGAATCGAGGATTTCAATTACCTTTTTAATCAAATAAAAGATAATTATCCATTTTTTGGGATTTTGAAAAGACAATATGGTATCGATTTTCTAGCGAATTATTCAAGATATTTAAATGAAGTTAAATTTTGCAAAAGTGACCAAGAATTTCAAAGAATAATGCAAAATATAATGGCAGATCTTCACAATGATCATGCAACAATTGCAGGAAAAGAATATGTAAAAGAAACTTTAGAATATTATTCACATTTTTGGAAAGATCCTTCCATGTATTATGAATTTTTGACTATGAATAAGGAAAGTGTAAGAGATAGATATGATATAAAGGGTGTTCAATCTAGTGAAATTGAAAAGAAAAAATCAAAAAAAAGAGCAGGACACAAAAAAACTTCTATAGAAACACTTACAGAAGATAATGGTGAAAATTTACAAACAAAAATAATAGAACCAGAACTTGGTCTTATAAGAATTAACGAAATGCTTGCAGAATATGAATTATCTGATGATATGAAAAAATTAGATAAATTTTTAAAAGACAATCCTGATTTAAAAACTATAATAATAGATATTAGACAAAATTCTGGTGGAAATGTTGAATATTGGCAAGATTATCTTCTTCCAAGATTAATAGAAAAAAAAGTTTCGATTGCAAATCATATGTTTTTTAGAGATGGAATGCGTTCAAAAATGCTTTTGGAAAGTGAAAATATTTATTACGAGAATATAGAAAATGTAGATTTAACAAAACTAGATTTAAATCACATAGAAGATTTAAAAGATTTTTCATATTATAGCAAGGATGATATAGAAATTACTCCACAAAAAGAAAATAAATTTGAAGGCAATTTATATTTATTGGTAGACGAAGGAGTATATTCTGCAGCTGAAGGATTTGCAAGTTTTTGTAAAAATGCAAAAATTGCAAAACTAGTAGGACACAAAACAGGAGGAGATGGAATAACTCTTGGATTAATAAATGATGTACTACCAAATTCAGGTTTAGTATTTACCTATACAAACACCCTAGGATATGCTCCAGATGGCTCAATAAATGAAGAAGAAAAAACAAATGTTGATATAGTCACAGAAAGTTTGAATGAATCGATAGATACAATAAAAAAACTTGAAAAAATAGGAGAATAGAATGTACGGCTCAATAGAGTTTGGTGGAACAAAAATAAAATGTGCAAGCTTTGACGAAAAAGGGAAACTAATAGATGATTGTTGGATTGATACCAAAAATCCTTGCGAAAATTTAGAAGAAATTGGAAAATTTTATAAAAAAAATCCAGTAGAAGCCCTAGGAGTCGGTGCATTTGGACCAATAGATTTAAATGAAAATTCAAAAACATATGGCTATATTCAAAATACACCAAAAAAACTTTGGGCAAACTATGATTTGTTAGGAAATTTAAAAAAACAAGTTTGCCAAAAAATAAAAATCGTAACAGATGTTGCTTTGTCATTAATTGGAGAAGCAAACAAAGGAGCGGGAGAAAAATTAAATTCTAGTTTATATTTAACTATAGGAACGGGAATTGGTGGAGCTTATATCCAAAACGGAAAATTATTAAATGGATTTTCCCATCCAGAAATGGGCCATATAAATATAAAAAGAATAAAAGATGATGACTTCAAATCAATTTGCACCTATCACGAAGATTGCCTAGAAGGACTTGCTTGTGGTCCAAGTGTTCAAAAAAGACTCGGAAAAAATCCAAAAGAAGCTGATATAAATGAAAAAGCCTTTAAAATTGCAGCAAATTATATAGCTCAAGCAATCTACACATACACCTTGGTATTAAGACCAGAAATTGTAATAATAGGTGGAGGATTGATAAATAAAAATGGCTTTATAGAAATTATAAGAGAAGAATTTGACAAAATAAAAGGCGAATATGTTCCAATAAAAAATAGCAAAGATTATATAGTAAAACCAAAATTAGAAAATGATTCAGCCTTAATAGGCGGATATTTATTAGCAAAATCATTGTAAGAAATGTTTACTAATTTTATAAAACAATAATTTTTTAGAAATCCCAGCTTTAGCTGGGCTTTTTTATTTTGTTTTTTTAAATAGTATAATATTAGTAGTAATTAATAAGGGGGGGAAGATTTTGTTTTTTTATTCATTTGGCCTAAATCATCATAGAGCAGGAATTGATGTTCGAGAAAAAGTTCATTTTAAAGATTCTGATATTATAGAAGCCAGTGAAATTTTGGAAAGTTATGGTTTTGAGGAAGTTGTTATTCTTTCAACTTGTAATAGGTCTGAAATTTTTGCCTTGTCAAGTGATGATAAATTTTCTGATAAATTTTTTGTGAAGTTTTTTGAAGAATTTTTTACTCTTGATGACCTATCATCTTTTATTTTTGTAAAAAAAGATTTAGATGCTATAAATCATCTCTTTTCTCTAACTTGTGGTCTCGATTCATTGATTGTAGGAGAAGATCAAATTTTAGGTCAAGTTAGTGATGCTTATGAGACAAGTCTTAGCCTTGGTTTTTGCAAAAAAATCTTATCAGAGGCCCTAAAAAGATCTATAAATCTTTCCAAAAAAATCAAATCAGATTCAAATATTTCCCATATTCCACTTTCTCTTCCATATATTTCCGTAAAAAAAGCTCAAGAGATTGGAAATTTATCAAATAAAAACGCCCTTGTAATTGGAATTGGAAATATTGGAAGACTTTGTATAGAAAATTTAATGGAAACAGGAGCTGATATTTATATTTCAAATTGGAATATGGATAAGTCTATAAAAATGCAAAAGGAATACGGAAATATAAATATTATTTCTTATGAAAAAATCCAAGAAAATCTTGGAGACATGGATTTTATTTTTTCTGCAACAGCTTCTCCCCACCTTGTTCTAAAAAAAGATTATTTTAAAAATATAAAAAATGAAATAAATATTTTTGACCTTGCTCTTCCTAGGGATTGTGATCCTGAAATTGCAAATTTTTCTAATATAAAACTTTTTGATGTTGATTCAATTAAGGATATTTCTAGAAAAAATCTTGATAAAAGAAGAACAATTTTACAGTCTTATAGGGCTAATATTGATGAAAAATCTGAGGAATTTTATAAATGGATGAAGGAAGTTAAGATTGACTATATTTTAAAAGATTTAAATGACAGATGTGATGATTTGGCTGATAAGACAATGGATTATATTTTTAGAAAGACTGATATGACAGCTTCTCAAAAAAAGAAAGTTGATAAGGCGGTTAGAAATGCCTTAAAAAAAATTGCTCGCGATCCAGTTTTGACTATTAAAGAAAATCATGATGAAGACTTTGATAAAACTTTAAAAATATTGACAAAGGTGTATAAAAAATGAGATATTTTCCAATTTCTATAGATTCAAAAGATAAGATTTGTTTATTTCTAGGTGGAGGAGAAATTGCAAAAAGAAAAATAAAATCTCTTCTAAAAGGGGAGTTTCTATTTCTTGTATATGCAAAAGAATTTGATGGAGAAATTCTAAAACTTTATAGAGAAAATTCACATAGGATAAAAATTATTAAAAAAAATATTGATGAAAATTTTATTTTTCCTCCATGCGATTTTTTATTTTTGGCAACAGGTGATAATAAATTAAATAAGATTTTGAGAAAAAAAGCTAAAAATTTAGGAATTAGTAGTTTGGACTTGTCTGATTCTTTTGGAAGTGATTTTTATTTAAGGAAAAATATTTCCAATGAATTTGTAGATATTTCTATATCAAGTAAGGGTCAAATTCCAATTGTTTCTTCACTTATTGGAGATGATTTGGAAAAATATTTGGATAGTCTTGATAAGGAAAAAATAGAATTAATGATAAAAATTCGTCATAAATTAAGAAAAAACGGAATTTATAATAAGGCTCTTTTGTTGGACCTTTATAAGGAAGATAAGGAATTTTTGAAAAAATATTTGGAGAAGATTTAATGATAAAAATAGGAAGTAGAGCGAGTAAGCTTGCCTTGATCCAGGCAAATATGGTAAAGGATATTTTGGAAAAAGAAGGCCTTGATGCCCAAATTGTAGAAATTTCTACCAAGGGAGATAGAAATAGAGATAAAAAAATTGACCAACTTAATTCAAAGGGAGTTTTTGTAAGGGAAATTGAAGAAAAACTTTTGGATAAAACAATTGATGTAGCAGTTCATTCCCTAAAAGATATGCCGTCAGAAATTAATGAGAGATTGTTTTTTACCCCACCTTTAAAAGGAGAAGATCCTAGGGATTCTTTTGTTGGAAAAGAAGTTTTTAAAAAAATGGATGATTTAAATAATGCATTTGTAGGAACTGGATCAAATAGAAGAATTTGTCAGGGGAAAAATTATTTTTCAAATATAAAATTTAAGGCAATCAGGGGAAATGTTGAAACAAGGATAAAAAAGATTCAAAGTGAAAATCTCGACGGGGTTATCCTTGCAAAATCTGGCTTAAAAAGGGCAGGTCTTGATGGAAAAATTAACTTTGACCTTGATCCTCATATTTTTACCCCATCACCTTGCCAGGGGATTTTGGGTATAGAAATTAGAAAAGAAGATAAAAAATTATTTGAAATTTTTAAGAAAAATTCTGACGACAAGACTCTTTTTAGGATGGAAACAGAAAGGGCCTTTCAAAAAGAATTGGGAGCAGATTGTTCGACTCCTATGGGAATTTTTACAGAAATTGACCATGATAAGATTAGTCTCACAGGGTCTATGGCCTTTGACAAGGATGATAAGATAAATTACCAAAAAGTTTCAGGAAATATTTCTGATAGGATTTATCTTGCCCAAAAATTGGCAAGAAATTTAAAGAAAAAATCCTACAAAAAAATAATCCTTGCAGGGGCAGGAATTGGTTCAAAAAATAATATAACTCTTGCAGTAAAAAAAGCCCTAGATAAGGCTGATGTAATAATTTACGATAGGCTTTTAAACCAAGAAATTCTTGACCCATATAGAAATAAGGACTTGTATTATGTGGGAAAATCTATGGGCGACCATGTTTTAAGCCAAGATGACATAAATAAATTGATGGTTGATAAGGCAAAAACTGGCAAAAAAGTTGTTAGATTAAAAGGTGGAGATCCTTATGTTTTTGGAAGAGGGTCTGAAGAAGCTCTTTTTATAAAAGAAAATGGACTAGAATTTGAAACCATGCCAGGCCTTACATCGGGAATAGTTTGCCTAAACACAGCAGGAATTCCAGCAAGCCACAGAAATATGGCAACATCAATTTCCTTTATTACAGGCCATAGGTCAAAAAATCAAAATGAAGATTTCAAAAAATATGCCAAACTTCCAGGAACCCTAGTATTTTATATGGGACTTAAAAATCTTCCAAATATTATAAAAGACTTGATAGATGGAGGCATAAAAAAGGATAAAAAAATTGCCATTATTTCAAATGGGTCAAGTCCAAAACAAAAAGTCTATACATCGACTGTAGAAAAAGTAATGGATGAAATCGACCTTGAAAAAATAAAAAGACCTGCCATAGTTGTAGTTTCTGATACAGTTGGCATTAGGGAGTATTTAAACTATTTTGAAAGCAAAAATTTTGGCAAAAAAATCGCCCTCACCCGTGATTATGAATCAACAATAAAAGATAAGGAAAAATTAGAGGCCTTGGGCTTTGATGTAAAAATTATTCCAACAATAAAAATTTTAGAAAAAAATACTGACATATTAGAAGAAAAATTCAAAGATTTTTCATATGATTATTTGGTATTTACATCCAAAAACGCTGTAAAAATATTTTTCGATAAATTAATAGAAAACCACGATATAAGGGATATTGAAAAAGTTAAAATTGCAGCTATAGGAGAAAAAACTAAAAAAGAAATAGAAAAATATAATTTGAAAGTCGACATAGTCCCAAGAAATTTTGTCGGGGAAAATCTCCTTGACCAAATGGAAAAATATGTCAAAAAAGATGATAAAATATTTTTCCCTCACTCAAACCTATCTAGGAAAATAATAATAGAAGGCCTTAGAAAGATAGGAGACTTGGATGAAATTGAAATTTATGACAATATAAAGGCAGAAAAAGAAGATATTGACCTTGATTTTGATGGGGTGATTTTTACATCATCATCTTGTGTAAATAATTTTGTAGAAATTTATGGCAAAGAGTCATTAAAAAA
This sequence comes from Anaerococcus senegalensis JC48, assembly GCF_000321005.1. Classification (GTDB taxonomy): domain Bacteria; phylum Bacillota; class Clostridia; order Tissierellales; family Peptoniphilaceae; genus Anaerococcus; species Anaerococcus senegalensis. The sequence continues at coordinate 1,219,657 of NZ_HE578907.1, read as the reverse complement.
TACAAAAATATATTCAATAGGTCAAATTACCAGCCAAACAATAAAAAATCATGGACTAGAAGTGTACAAAGAATCCAAAAAACAAAGTGTAGATTCTTTGATAGAAAGGATAGTAGAAGATTATGAGAATGAGAAGAATTAGAGAAAACAAAGTTTTAAGACAAATGACAAAAGAAACTAGCCTTGAAATTTCAGATTTTATTTACCCACTTTTTGTTGTAGAAGGGGAAGGGATAAAAAAAGAAATTCCTTCAATGCCAGATTGCTATCATTTTTCCTTGGATAAATTGGAAGATGAGATAAATGAAATTGTAGATCTTGGAATAAAATCTGTAATTTTATTTGGAATTCCAAACAAAAAAGACGACCACGGATCAGAAGCTTATGCAGAAGATGGAATTATCCAAAAGGCTGTAAGAAAAATAAAAGAAATAAATAAAGACTTAATAGTAATAACAGATGTTTGTATGTGCGAGTACACAGACCACGGTCATTGTGGAATTTTAGACCACGAGGGACACGTTTTAAATGACGAAACTGTTTCCTATATTGCAAGAATTGCCCTATCCCACGCTAAGGCCGGAGCAGATATAATTGCCCCATCAGACATGATGGATTTTAGGATAAAGGCAATTAGAAAAATTCTTGATGAAAATAATTTTAAAAATATTCCAATAATGTCCTATTCTGCAAAATACGCATCAAATTTCTACGGACCTTTTAGGGATGCAGCAGATTCTGCCCCATCATTTGGCGATAGAAAATCTTACCAAATGGATTATCACAATTCAAACGAGGCAATGAGAGAAATTGACCTTGACCTTGAAGAAGATGCAGATTTTATAATTGTAAAGCCAGCCCTATCATTTTTGGATATAATTCAAAGAACAAAGGATAATTTCAACACAAATATTGTTGCCTATAATGTTAGTGGGGAATATTCTATGGTAAAAAATGCCATAAAAATGGGCCTTGTAAATGAAGAAATAATTTATGAAATATTAATTTCAATAAAAAGAGCCGGGGCAAAATTAATAATTACCTATCACGCAAAAGAAATGGCAAAAAAATTGAGAGGAGATAAATAATGAGTCTTTTTGATCAAGCGAAAAAATATATACCAGGTGGAGTAAACTCACCAGTAAGAGCCTTTGGGGCAGTCGGTGGCAATCCACTTTTTGCAAAATATGGAAAGGGATCAACCATAGTAGATGAAAATGACGAAGCCTATATAGATTTTATTTCCTCATGGGGACCAATGATTTTGGGCCATGGTAAAAAAGAATTAATCGAAAAAGCAAAGGGATATTTGGAAGAAGGACTTACCTTTGGCCTTCCTACAAAAGTAGAAATCGAAATGGCAAAATTTTTGGCAGAGGCCTTCGATACAGACATGATAAGAATGGTAAATTCTGGAACAGAAGCCACCATGTCAGCCATAAGATGTGCAAGAGGATTTACAAAAAAAGATAAGATAATAAAATTTGAAGGATGCTATCACGGCCACTCTGATGGACTTTTGGTAAAATCAGGATCAGGAGCCTTGACCTTTAACGTAGCCACATCAGCAGGAGTTCCAAAAGAAGTAATAAAAGATACCCTAGTTTGCAAATATAACGACATAGAATCAGTCAAAAAAACCCTAGTAGAAAATGAAGGTCAAGTAGCTGCAGTAATTCTTGAACCAATAGCAGGAAACATGGGAGTTGTTCCAATAGATTTGGAATTTGTAAAAGAGCTAAGAAAAATCACCCAAGAAAAAAATATAGTCTTAATATTTGACGAAGTAATCACAGCCTTCAGACTAAAATTTGGATCAATTTCTACAGAATTTGGAGTAAAACCAGATATGTTTTGCTTTGGAAAAATTGTAGGAGGGGGAATGCCAGTAGGAGGCTTTGGAGGAAGACGAGAAATAATGGAAGTCTTATCACCAATTGGCCCAGTTTACCAAGCAGGAACTCTATCAGGATCCCCATTTATAATGAAAATGGGACTTGATGTTTTGACAATATTAAAAGAAAATCCAGACATCTATCAAAGGCTTGAAAAATATGCAAAAATGCTAGAAGAAGGATTTAAAGATAACCTAAAACAAACAGGAGTAGATGGATTTGTAACAAGGTATAAATCAATGATGTCAATATTTTTTGGAGAATTTGACCAAATAAGATCATACGACGATGTCCAAAAAGCAGACCTTGAGACCTATTCAAAATATTTCAATTACATGAAAGAGAAAAAAATTCTCCTACCACCTGCCCAATTTGAAGCAATGTTCATGTCCGATGCCTTGGATGATGATATAATAAACTACACAATAGAACAAAACAAAAAAGCCCTGGAATATATTAAAAAAACAAAATAAAATAAAAAAACCCATCTTGAAAATAAAAATCAAGATGGGTTATTTTTTATATACTTAAAGACTAAAGTTGATATTTAAAGAAATTTATCGAATATAAAAAAAGAGATCTCTCCATGCGCTTCACTCCGTTACGCTTAGTCGAGATGGGTGATTGCCTTATGTATGTAATAGCTAAAGTTTATATTAATAAATATTAGGAAAATTAAAAAAATATATTACTCAATAAAAATCGAAATCTAGTTTATTAAATCCTTTAGCAATAAAAAAAGTCGCAAGAAAACCCATCTCGACCGAACAAAGTGAGTGGAGAGATCTCTGTATTAAATTAATCCCAAAATCAAACTCAGCCTTTAGCAAAGACAAAAAAAGAGATCTCTCCGTGCACTCCACTACGTTACGTTTAGTCGAGATGGGTGTTTGGGATATTTATTTAATAGCTAAAGTTTATACTTGTTAAAACGATTAGGAAAAATCTATTAAATACAATCTAAATTAAGATGATTATTTAGTAATAAAAAATTTCCAATTAAGCCCATCTCAAGCGAAGTCGAGAGATCTCTTATTAAATTCAAATATAGAAAAAATTATCCTTCAGAAATAAACCAAATAAAACCAGTACCCATATCGACCTGATAAATATGCCTTGATTTGGCATATTTATCCCTAAAACTAGTGCAGATTTATAACCGTTGATTTCGGTTATAAATCCTGAAAACTAGTGCGAGAGCACGGAAGAATTTACGTAGTAAATGAGTTTTCATGAGCACGGAGGAATTTGCAAAGCAAATGAGTTTTAGTGTGGAGAGATCTCATAAATTAAATTAATCAAAAAATAAAACTAAGCTTTTAGCAAAGAAAACAAAGTGATCTCTAATGCACTTCACTACCTTACCTTTAGTCGAGATGGGCTATAGATATATCTTTATTAATTAATCAAAAAAATTTCTATCTAACATTTCTTAGCATCTTATACATAGGGTCAAATTCATCATAATAAATTTTTTCCTTATCAAAGGCTTCCATTACTTTTTTTGTCAAAAATTTCTTATCTATTATCAACTCAAAGGTATTTTCCCTAAACCACTCATCAGTCATAGAAAAATATCCATCTTTACCGTCATCTTCGCCCCAGGAATTTTCTATCTTCCAGAATTCAACCTCTTTACCTTTTTTATCAAATCCTGTAAGATTCATGGCGTGACATGCTGTAGAATATCTTGAATTTATTCTTTCTTCCTTGGTCATTTTTGGGAAATTAACAAAAGTTTGGTCAAAATTAAATAAATTTTCATCTAAAACTCCACTTTCTCTGTCTTCATTTATATCAACATCGCAAGCAAACCACATTGTCTCATTATTTTTTATGGATTTTTGGGCAAATTTGCTCATGGTATCCATATCCACATTAATTCCAACAAGATCATCAAGGTCAACTGCATTTTTTGCCATCTTATCAACCAAAATCCTATTGTAAGGGTGCCTTGGGTCATTTAATAACTTAACTTTTCCATCAAAAAAATCACCCACATACTTATCAAAAAATTCTTTTGGAGTCATATTTTCTTCTATATGATATTTATCATCCTTATCATAATATTTAAAATCAAAAGATTCTACAGGTTTTCCTATTGATTTTGCAAAAATATTATAGGCATAAGAAAGCCCTTCTTTCCTTAAATTTTCTATTTTTTTCTCATCATCTGTTGCCCTAATTTTCATGGCAATTTTTTTGAGAGCATTTTCTAATACATAAAACATAAATTGAGATTGATCAGTATGGTAAAGTTCGCCCATGGCATTTTTTGGAACAATTCCATATTTTTTGATCAAATAATAGAAAAATTCAAAATAACCCCCGTCTTCAGGAGTAGAATAAAAAACATCCTCAACTTTTCTATCCTTAATATCCAAATTTTTTGTATCAATCACCCTTTGTAAAAACAAATTTGCCTTTTCCATATTGTCATAAAAATACAAAAAAGACTCGGAAAGCTCAAACTTTTCCATATTAAGTTTTTTGGCAATATGCATCCTAACCATATTTAGCCCTGCAAACATCCAACATCTACCAGTCTTTTTTTGATTGGTAACATCCTTAGTTTCGACCTCATTAGAAAAAATAAAATCGTGCCTATTAATAATATTTCTATCAAGGGAGGCCTCCTTTATTCCCATATTAGAAATAGCATTTTCAATTACCTTATTTTTTTCATCTTTATCATAAATTGTTTCTAATTGTTTTAAAATTTTCTTATCTAAATTCATAAAATCACCTCTTAAAAATCATTAACTATACTTTATCAGTTTTTTTCATAAATAAAAGTAAATATTAGGAAAAAGTTTTTTTGTCGTAAAAATAAATAAGTATTTTCCAAAGTATTAAAAAACTTTTAAATTTCAATGAATATAGCCTATAATTTATTGACAAAAGTTACAGATTAGTATATCCTTATTTAGGGACTAAGTAAAAATTGTGTATAAAAGGAGAAATTTTGAAGCCATGACAAAGAACTTAATATCTAAAATTTCAATATTTTTATCTTCTATAATATACATCCTTTTCTTTTATTTTGTAAATAAATACAATATTTTACCAAAAAAATTGAGATTTATTATTTTGGGATTAATCCTAATCGTAATTGTAGGATTTTCCATCTTTATTTTTAAGAAAAAGAATGCAAGTAAAGTTGTGAAGGCAATATTTATAGTTGGGTTGATATTAATAAGCGTATGCGAAGGAATATTTATGTCTTACGCAAATACATCAATTAAAACTGTAGAAAAAATCAATCAAAAAAAGGACTTGAATAAAACTCGTATGTCTTTTGTTGTATTGAAGGATTCAAATTTTAATTCAATTGATGATATAGGACAAACTCAAGTTGCTATTGCAAGACAAATGGATGAAAAAAATATAGATCAAACTATAGAAAAATATAAAAAAGATAAGGGAGAAATTAACGCTGAAGATTTTGGAGATTACATAAAATCAGCAGAAGCTCTTATAAATGGAAACGCTCAAGTAATGATTTTAAATGAAGGTTTTAGACAAATGCTTGATGAATCTATTGAAGGATTTTCAGATAAAACTAGAGTTTTGAAATCTTATTCTGTTAAGGGTGATGAAAATCTAAAAGAAAATAATAAAGTAGGAAAAGATCAAAGTTTTAATGTATATATTTCAGGAATTGATACTTACGGAGCACTTTCAAATGTTTCAAGATCAGATGTAAACTTGATAGTAAGTGTAAATCCTAAAAAAGGAAAAATTTTAATTACAACAATTCCAAGGGATACTTATGTAAATATAGCAGGTCTTGGTGAAAGTGCAAATGATAAACTAACCCATGCAGGTCTTTTTGGAGTTGATACATCAATTAAAACTTTAGAGAAATTATTAGATATAGATATAGATTATTATGCTAAGGTTAATTTTACAACGCTCACAAAACTAATTGATTTGTTGGGAGGAGTTGAAGTAGAAAACCCAGTAGCTTTTGAATCAATAGGTGGATATAATTTCCCACAAGGAAGAGTTCATATGAATGGAGAAATGGCACTTGCTTTTTCTAGAGAAAGATATAATCTAGCAGAAGGCGATTTTGATAGAGGAAAAAATCAAGTCAGAGTAATGACTGGAATAATAAATAAATTATTATCAACAGAAACATTAATGAATTTTAGTTCTATAGCAGACGTAGCCTTGGAATCTGTAAATACTAATTTGCCATACAATAAAATGATAGAAATGGTTAATGGGCAATTAGAAGATAACAAAAATTGGAAAATAGAAAGTCAGGCTATTAAAGGCTACGGAGCACAAGGACTTCCATCATATTTGATGCCATCAAGTGAACTTTATATGATGCAAGCAGATGATGAGTCTATAGAAAGTGTACACAAAAATATATTGAATAATAATAGAAATAAATAATTTAAGGGAAAGAAATTTCCCTTTTATTTAGTGTTTATTTTTAAAAACTAGATTTTACTAGATTAAAAAAATAAAAAATAAAGAAGGGAATATGAATTTAAAGAAAATATATAACAAAAAAACTTTAATACTTTTAGTTTTTGATATAATTATAATTAATTTGGCATACTTTTTCGCATTATTTTTAAGGTTTGATATGCAATTTAATCAAATTCCATTAGAATATCTAAATGGATTTAGGAATTATGCGATTTTTAACACAATAATCACAATTGCAATTTATGTATTTTTTAAGTTGTACAGGATGATTTTAGAATATGCATCTTATAATGAGCTAATAAAAATAACTCAAGCTGTTATCCTATCAGTATTTATTCATGTTATAGGAATTTCTTTATTTTTTATAAGGATGCCTATCTCATATTTTATAATTGGGTTTTTAATTCAATATATGTTCACAGTCGCTTTAAGATTTGCAAAAAAAATGTTAATTCAAAACAAATATAATGCAATAGAAAAAAATCCGGAATTTAAGAGGGCGATAATAGTTGGGGCAGGTTCTGCTGGTCAAACTATAAAAGAAGATATAAACAAGTCAAATAGGCAAGAAAATATTGGAATAAAAGTTGTTGCTTTTATAGATGATAATCCTCATAAAAAAGGTCAATATATTGATGATACAATAATTTATGGAGATCGTAATTCTATAAAAGAATTAGTAGATAAAGGAGATATAGATTTAATATTAGTTGCAATACCGTCAGCTGAGGAAAATCAAAGAAGGGAAATTCTTCAAATATGTAACGAAACAAATTGTGAAGTGAAAGTCCTTCCTGGAATTTATCAATTAGTTTCTGGAAATATTTCCATGTCTGGAATGAAAGAAGTTCAAATAGAAGATTTGTTGGGACGTGATCCTGTAAAAATATTTTCAAATGAAACATTTGATTATTTAAATGATAAAGTCGTTCTTGTAACTGGTGGCGGTGGTTCAATTGGTTCAGAACTATGTAGGCAAATTGCTCAATACGGTCCAAAACTTTTAATAATTTTTGATATCTACGAAAATAATGCTTATGAAATAGAACAAGAATTAAAAAGAAATAATAAAGATTTAAAATTTATTACTTTAATTGGTTCAGTAAGAGATTTTGCAAGAGTTAAAAATGTATTTGAAACATATAAACCAGAAATAATTTTCCACGCAGCTGCTCACAAACACGTACCATTAATGGAAGTAAGTCCGGTTGAAGCAATAAAAAATAATGTAAGAGGAACATATATAGTTGCCCTACTTTCATTAATATATGATGCAAAAAGATTTGTTTTAATCTCAACCGATAAAGCAGTAAATCCAACATCAGTAATGGGAGCTACTAAAAGAGTTTGTGAGAAAATAATTCAAGGAATAAATGATATAAGAGAAAATAAAGAATACGAAAAACTAGCAAAAGTAGCAATCAACGATGGAGATAGAATAGTTACAATAAATCCAAAAGATTATTTACAAGAAAAAACTCCTAAAACAGAATTTGTTGCAGTAAGGTTTGGAAACGTACTTGGATCAAATGGATCAGTAATTCCATTATTTAAAAAACAAATAGCATCAGGAGGGCCAGTAACAGTAACCCATCCAGAAATGATTCGCTATTTTATGACAATAAAAGAAGCTGTAAAATTAGTTTTACAAGCAGGATCAATGGCAAAAGGCGGAGAAATCTTTGTTTTAGACATGGGAGAACCAGTAAAAATAGATTATTTGGCAAGGCAATTAATAAAACTATCAGGCTACAAACCAGACATAGATATGCCAATAATTTACACAGGACTAAGACCTGGAGAAAAATTATACGAAGAAAGACTAATGGATGAAGAACTTTTATCAGATACAAAAGTAGAAGGAATATCCGTAGGAAGACCATTAGAATTTTCAAGAAAAGAATTTTTCCAAAAACTTGATAAGGTAATAAACCAAGAAAACATAGACGAATTAGATATAATCGAGACTATCAATATTTTGATAAGCACATTTATAGGAAAGGGGAATAAATAATGACAAAAAAAATGAACATACCATTTTCTCCACCAGATATTAGCGATGAAGAAATAGATGAAGTGGTAGATGCCTTAAAATCAGGCTGGATAACAACAGGACCAAAAACAAAAAAATTAGAGGAAGAATTATTACAATTTACTGGAACAAACAAGGGAGTTTGCTTAAACTCACAAACAGCAGCGGCAGAAATGACCCTTAGAGTTTTGAGAATTGGAAAGGGCGATGAAATAATAACAAGTGCCTATACTTATACAGCAACAGCCTCAGTAGTAGACCATGTTGGAGCAAAATTAGTTTTAGTAGATACCCAAAAAGAAAATTTAGAAATGGATTACGAAAAACTAAAAGAAGCTATTACTGAAAATACAAAGGTAATTATTCCAATAGACTTGGGAGGAGTACCTTGTGATTACGACAAAATTTTTGAGATTGTAGAAGAAAAGAAAAGTTTATTTAAAGCAAATAATGAGATACAAAAAGCTTTCGATAGAATTATAGTAATGGCAGATACTGCTCACGCTTTGGGAGCGGAATACAAAGGGAAAAAAGTAGGATCAATAGCAGATTTTTCAAACTTTTCCTTCCATGCAGTAAAAAATTTCACCACAGCAGAAGGTGGATATGCAACATGGAAAGATATAAAAGGAATTGATAACGAAAAACTTTACAAAAAGTATCAACTCCTATCCCTTCATGGACAATCAAAAGATGCCCTAAGCAAAACAAAACTAGGTTCATGGGAATATGATGTAATAGGACCTTGGTTTAAATGTAATATGACAGATGTTCTAGCAGGAATCGGACTTGCCCAAGTAAAAAGATATCCGTCACTATTAAAAAGAAGAAAAGAAATAATAGAAAAATACGATAAAGCATTTATACCACTAGGAATAAAATCACTAAACCACTTCGACCAAGATCATAAATCATCAGGCCACTTGTATATAACACAAGTTCCAGGAATAGATACAGAACAAAGAAATAAAATAATAGAAGAAATGGCTAGAGAGGGAGTTGCATGTAATGTCCATTATAAACCACTTCCCTTATTAACAGCCTATAAAAATCTTGAATTTGATATAAAAGATTATCCAAACGCCTACAACCATTTCAAAAACGAAATAACCCTACCTCTTCATACAAAATTAACTGATGAGGAAGTTGATTATATTATTAAAAGTTTTTGTGAGATTGTGAAAAAGTATAAATAAAGTAAAGAAGGTTTTATGAAAAAATTAATGATTTTAGGAGCAAGTGTCCTACAAATCCCTGCAATTGTTCAAGCAAAGAAAATGGGAGTATATGTTATAGCAGTTGACATGAATCCTAATGCAGAAGGTTTTTCATATGCAGATAAAAAAATAGTAGTAAGTACTACAGATACAAAAAAAGTCTTAAAAGCTGCAAAAGAAAATAATATTGATGGAATAATAACCATAGCAAGTGATAGGCCAATGATAACTGTAGCAAAAGTTGCAGAAGAATTAAATTTAATAGCAATTGATGAAATAACTGCAATGAATGCTACAAATAAATCAAAAATGAGAGATGCTCTAAAAAAATCATCTGTACCAATTCCTATGTACTTTTCAGTAGACAAGTATGATCAGTATCTTGAGGCTATAGAAAAAATTAAAAATAAAAATTATAAGGCTATAGTAAAACCTGCAGATAATTCGGGAAGCAGGGGAATAAGGCTTATAGAAAATTATGATCAAAAAGAATTAGAAAAGATATATAAATGTTGCAAAGAAAATTCGAATTCAGGACTTCTGGTCGTAGAAGAATTTATGCAAGGTCCAGAAGTTAGTGTAGAAACAATTTCATATAAAGGAACTTGCCATGTAATACAAATTACCGATAAAATTACAACAGGACAACCATATTTTGTAGAAATGGGTCACAATCAGCCATCATCATTAGATAAAGATGTATTAGAAAAAATAAAAAAAGTGGCAATAGATGCAAATAAAGCCATAGGAATTAAAAATGGTCCATCTCATACAGAAATAAAAGTAACAAAAGATGGGCCAAAAATTGTTGAATTAGGCGCAAGACTAGGTGGGGATAATATAACAACGCACTTAGTTCCATACTCAACAGGAGTAAACATGGTAGAAGCCTGTATAAATATTGCACTTGGACAAGAAGTAGATATTAGAAAAAAATTTCAAAAAGCTTCAGCAACAAGATATAAAAAATGTGATGTAGGTAAAATAATAAAAATAACAGGTGTTGACCAAGCAAATAAAATCCAAGGAGTAAAAGATGTTAAAATAGTCCATGGAGTTGGAGAAGAGTCAAGACAAATAAAAAGCTCAAACGATAGAGTTGCCTATGTCATATCACAAGCTGAGAATACTTCAAAAGCTACACTATCTTGTGAAAAAGCTTTGGAAAAAATAAAAATAGAAGTAGAAAAGTAAGGAAAATAATGATATACAGAAAGATTATAAAAAGAATACTAGACTTAATACTTGCAATAATTGCCTTGCCGTTTGTACTAATAATTTGTCTAATATTTGGAATTTTGATATACATTGAAGATAAAGGTGATATTTTTTATATAGCAAAAAGAAGGGGCTTAAATGGCTCCATTTTTGGAATGTATAAACTTCGCTCAATGAAAATGAATGCACCAGACATTAGAAACAAAGACAATTCTACTTTTAATAGTGCAAATGATCCAAGAGTTACAAAAATCGGAAAAATTTTGAGAAAAACTTCAATAGATGAATTGCCACAAGTATTTAATATTTTAAAAGGTGATATGAGCTGGATTGGACCTAGACCAAATAATCCTAGTAAAGTATATGAAGATATGTCAGATGTTGAAAAGAAGAGATTGAGTATAAGACCAGGAGTAACAGGGTATAGCCAAGCTTATTATAGAAACTCTATAAATCAAGCAGAAAAACTTGAAAAAGATGTTTATTATGCTGAAAATTTAGGCTTCATTGTTGATCTCAAAATAGTAATACAAACTGCTAAGTCTGTTTTACTCCAAAAAAATATAAATACTAATTAATTATAAGGAAGTAATACCAATGAAAAGTTTAGATGGAAAAAAAATTCTATTTTTAGGAGCTTCAACTTATTTCTATGAAGCTGCAAAATATGCAAAAGATCAAGGTGCTTATATAATAGCTATAGATAGAAGGTCAAAAGAAGAATGCATAGTAAAACAAATCGCAGATGAAGAATATCTGATGGATACTACCGATATAGAATCTATAAAAAATTTGATTATAAAAGAAAAAATAGATGGTATTTATCCAGGAGCGAGTGAAGTTAATATTCCCATTTCAATAAAATTAGCAGAAGATACAGGTATTCCAAAATACTGTGAGAAGAATCAATGGAAAATGGCAACTAACAAAGCTATTTTTAAAGATGTATGTAGGAAATATGATTTGCCAGTAAGCCCTGTGTTTGATATTGCTGAGCCAATAGATGAAAATCAAATTTCAAAATTAACATTTCCTTTAGTAACAAAACCAGTCGATAATAATGGTTCTACTGGAATTACAATTTGTGAAAAACCAGATGATTTTATAAATGCCTATAATAAAGCTAAAAGTGCTTCGAAAACAGGAAATGTTTTATTTGAAAAGAAAATGAATTTTGAACATAGTTTAATAGCACATTATACAGCACAAGAAGGAGAAGTTATTTTTTGTGGATTAACAGATAAAGAATCAAAAAAAATAAATAAAGATAGTGCACCTGTAATGTCAATACAATTTATGCCATCAAAATTAACAGAGGACTTCAAAGCTAATATAAATGATAAGATAATAAATATGCTTGAGGGAATTGGTATTAAGTATGGTCCAATATGGATAGAAGTATTTTATGATGAAAATAATTTTTATTTAAATGAAATAGGATACAGGTATGGCGGATCTTTAACATACTATCCAGTAGATTATTTATTTGGCATAAACCAAATGCACCTATTAATTAATTATTTGGCAACATCTAAGCCTTTATACAAAAATTTTAAAGATATAAAAGAAATAAAAGAGAGAAAAAATCATAAATATTGTATTTTACCAATACAACTAAAACATGGAACTATTAAATCTATAGAAGGATTAGAAGATTTGATAAACAAGGAATTTGTTTATGCATTTATCCAATCTCATATAGTAAATGATGTAATTGAGAAAACAGGAACAACACATCAAGTCTTTGGTTATATTCACTTGGTTGCTGATGGTCAAGAACAACTGGAAGAATATATAAAATATGTAAATGGTTCACTAAAAGTATTAGACGAAAATTGCGAAAACATGGTAGATATTTTATATTGTAGAAAATAAACGTAGAGGTTTAATGTGACAAAAGTTAAAGTTATTTCAGAGAAACAAGTTATAAAAATAATGCAAAATCACTGGACAGATGGAATTAATCAGATAAAAAAATCGTTTATACATAGAGGAAAAAATAGAGTGATTTTACCTGAAAAATCTTCTCAGATATTTGATCCTATATCACAAAATAGGATTAATTGTATGCCTTCTACTCTATTGGATGAAAATGTATGTGGTATCAAATGGGTTTCTGTATTTCCTACAAATGCTAATAAAAATATTGAAAATGTGAATGGTATTACACTTTTATCTGAAATAAAAACAGGACAACCAATTGCTATAGTTAATAGTACTTGGCTTACAAAATTCAGAACAGCAGGAGTAGCAGCTTTGGCATCAGAATATTTGGCAAAAAAAGATAGTAAAGCTATTGGTTTTATAGGTGCTGGAGAAGAAGCTAAAATGCATTTAGAAGTATTTAAACATATGCATCCAAGTATAAAAGAATGTAGAGTTTCTTCAAGGACTCATAAATCATGCGTGAAATTTGTAGAAGCTCTTTCAAAAAAGTATGAAGATATAAATTTTACCATATGTGATAATAACTTTGAAAAAGCTATTAGAGGATCAGATATTGTTGTAACTGCAATATCAGGTCAAGAAGCTGTTTTAAAAGCAGACTGGTTAGATAAAGCTAATTTTTATGTTCATGTGGGTGGATTCGAAGATGAGTATGATGTTGCATTAAAAGCAGATAAAATTGTATGCGATGAATGGGATGCTGTAAAACATAGGGGAAGCCAAACTATTAGTAAGATGTATCAAGATGGATTATTAAATGATGAAAATATATATGCAGAATTATCAGAAATCATCTTAGAAAAAAAAGGCGGAAGGGATGAAAAAGATAGATTCATATATTTTAATTCTGTAGGTATGGCTTATGAAGATGTTTTATTAGCTAAATTTGTTTATGATAAATCAGAAGAAGTTGGTAATATTTTAGAAATCTAAATTTGGAGATATATTTTGGATAGCAAAGAAAAAATAAGATTAACAGGATATAATAATGAAAAAGGCATAAAAGCTTATATTGTAAATCATATAAATAAGTATAAACTTTTAAAAGATATGTTTATAGGAAAAACAAGTAAGTTAGAAAGCGTAAAAATATTTTTTGATTTTTGGATAAGCGTGATAGTTCTAGGTGCAGGAATAAATGATTATTTTCAATATAACTTCTATAAAAAGAATTATTCAGAAAGAAATAAATTTATAGTTGGGAGGAAATGGAAAAAAATATTATTAAAATGTAATAAATCAACAAAAATAGATATATTTGATGACAAGTTGAAATTTAATAATAAATTCAATGAATTTTTAAAAAGAGATTGGCTTGATATTGATAATAGTAGGTATGAAGATTTTGTTTCTTTTATTGCAAACCATGAAACTTTCTTCCTAAAACAAAATATTGGAAGTGGTGGAAATGGAATTAGTAAACATAAATCAAAAGAAATAAAAGATCTCAAAGAATTTTATAATAATATAAAAGGAAAATCATTTATCTTAGAAGAAGCTATAGTTCAAGATAAAAGTCTAGCAGAATTTAATCCATCATCAGTTAATACAATAAGGGTTGTAACTATAAGAGATAAAGATGTAGTTCATATAATGGATGCTATACTAAGAATGGGAAATGGAGAAAAATCTACAGATAATTTCCATCAACATGGTTTAGCTATGAAAATGGATGTTGATAGTGGAGAAGTTGTAAGCCTTGCTATTGATAAAAGCAATAATAAATATGAGTACCACCCTGTAACTAACAAAAAATTACTAGGATATGAAGTTCCTTATTGGGATAAAGTTAAAGATACAGTAATAAAAGCAAGTAAAGTATCTAAAGATGTAAGGTATGTTGGTTGGGATATTGCAATTTTGGAAAGTGGAGAAGTTTCAATAATAGAAGGAAATTGCTCATCAGATCCAGATATAACTCAAATGCCAAAACAAGTTGGTAGATGGGAAGATTATAAAGAAGTAATTGAAAAATTATAGTGATTAAAGTTGGATATATTATTTACTATGAAATATTATTTAGAGTATAGATACAATGAAGGGTGAAAAAATGATACTAGTCTTAGTTTCTGATTTTATGCAAGATGAGATATATTTAAAAGAAGAAATAAAATATTACAAGAGTTTAGATCAAACAATAATATTTACAGTTAGAGGACATGTTTATAGCAATTCTCATTTACAAATACCAGATTACATTCAAGTTGGAGAATTAGATATATTTTATAGGTCAAATTTTGATAGAATAAAGTACTTGTTAAAAGGGTTGTTTAATAAAGAATTCTTTAAAGAATTTAAATATTTAATTAAGAAAAAGAAATTATCAATAGATTCTTTAAAAAGATTAAGCTTATTTGTTGCAAAAGGATCTTTAGTAAATAATAAAATTTCAAAAAAATTAGATGAACTAAAAATAGATAAAAAAGAAAAAATAGTATTTTACACATATAGGGTTGGATTTTCTAGTTTAGCTTGTTGTAAGTTAAAGAACACTTATGTAAATTCAAAAGTGGTTACTAGAGCACATGCTCAAGATATTTTTGAATTTAGGAATAAAGAGTGTTATCTACCATATAGAAATTATTTATATAATAATATAAATGAAGTATATTGTATTTCAAATGATGGTATGAATTATCTTTACAATACAAAAAAGGAATTAAAAAATAAATTATTTCTTCACAGGCTTGGAACAAAAGATATTAATATAAACAAGAATATAAATAATAAAAAGTTTGTAATTCTTACTTGTTCTAGAATTGCTAAAATAAAAAGATTACATTTGTTAGCGAAAACTCTTGAAAATATTAAAGATACAGATATAAGCTGGATACATTATGGAGATGGAGATTCTAATTATTTAGAAAAAATTAATAAATATATCAAAAATTGTGGCTCTAACATAAACATTGAATTTAAAGGTTTTTATGATAATGATGAATATTTAGGAGAAATAAGTATAGAACCATATTCTATATTTATTAATATAAGTGAATCAGAAGGATTACCTGTTTCTATTATGGAGGCAGAGTCTGTTGGTATACCAATAATTGCAACAAATGTTGGAGGAACTTCTGAGGCAGTTGTTGATGGTTATAATGGAATATTAATAGATAAAGATTTTTCAATTAGCGACTTAAAAAATTCTATATTAAAATTTAAATCAATGGATAAAGAAGAATTTAATGTATATAAAATGAATTCAAGAAAAATCTGGGAATCAAAATTTAAACTATCGGAAAATTATAGTAAATTTATCGATCATATTAAGGAGTTATAATGAAATCAATAAACAGCCAAAAGGATAATATTAAAAATTATAGTTTGAAATATATACTTATATCTACAATTTTTTTGATTTTATTTGTCTTATTATCGATGTTTAAAAATATTAATGGTATATTTTTTATGAATATGTTAGTTTTTAATATATTGTTGATTTTATGCCTAAGAAATTATAAAAAAAATATTCCTTTAATAATGTTCTTACTTTGTTATTTTATGTTTTTATTAGGTTCTTATTTCGTCTATGAATATTTTAACTATACAAAAGGTGTAGTTTTATTTGATAGTGAAATACTTAATCACATATATTTTTCATTATTTATATCACTTATAGCAATAATGATAGGTTACTTTACATTGAATATTAAATTTAAAACAAACTTTAAATTTGAGAAAAATATCAATGAAGATTTAGTCGGGAAAATTAGCTTGTTATTATTTTATTTATCATATATACCATATATTTTATTAGAAATATTAAAAATAATCAAAGTTAAGGAGCTTGGCTATACAGAACTTTATATTGATGAAGTCATTAAAATTCCATATATGTTAGGATTATTCATATATGGATGTAGAATTTACTTTTTTATTTACTTATCAACTCTACCTAGTAAAAAAGATGTAAAAGCTCCGATGATTTTATTTGTTTTATACTGTGTATTAACATTATTTACTGGAAATAGAGCTATATTAGTAGTGAACTTATCTGTTATATTTATTTACTCAATATTTAGAAGTAATAATGAAAGGAGTGAAGATAACTGGATTAATAAACGATTACTATTTTTCATATTACTGTTGATACCTATAATACTTTTTGCTTTAGATTATCTTGGAAGTGTTAGGTTTCAAAATACTATTTTTGATCAAAATAAATCCTCATCCTTTTTAGATATCTTTGTTAAACAAGGAGTGAGCTCTAGTGTTATAGGATTTGAAAAGATGTATGATTATAGAATTCCAAATAAAATGTATTCTTTTGGAACTTTAATTGAAAAATTAAAATATAACTCATTAAGTAGCCTTATATTTGGTATAGAATCTTTAAGAGGAAATAGTGTAGAAAGAGCGGTATTAGGAAATTCATTTTCTCATGCTATTTCATACATTGTATTACCTTTTGGATATTTACACGGAAGAGGACTAGGTACTTGCTATATAGCAGAAGCATATCATGACTTTGGATATATTGGTATATTTATATTTAGTTTAGTATACGGTATCATATTAAAGAAATGTTCTGATTTTAATTCTAAAAATTTCATTAAAAGAGTAATGATTATGGTTGTCTTATGCAGTTTACTAATGATCCCACGTGCTAACGCTGATTCGTTCATAAGTGTTTTTTTAAAGAATGAATTTATTTTTGGGATAATATTGATAAAAATATTAACAAATGTATTTGTTAAAAATTCAAAAATCAATGTTGATTAGTTATTTATTATATTTTGATACGGAGAATTTATGAATAAAATAAATAATAACGAAAAAAAAATAGCTGTTATACTTAGTATAATAAATACTATAGTATCGGCAGTTGTATCAATAATATATATACCACTCTTACTAAGTACGATTGGTAAAAATGAATATGGTTTATATCAATTAATAGGATCAATAATTGCCTACTTTTCCACAATGTATTCTTCAATAAATGCATCAGTGATGAAATATTATACAGAATATTTAATAAAAGAAGACTATAAAAAAATGGAAAATACACTTGCTATTAGTAAGAGGATTTTTATTTTCATTTCTATAATTATAGTAATAATAGCAATACCAATATCTTATGCTTTTAAATCATCATTTTCAACAAATCTAACGGATAATGAAATTAAAGAGTCTATGTTTATGTTTAAAATCATGATTTTAAACATATTAGTATATTTAAATAGCTCAATATATTCAGCTTCTATTTTGGCACACGAAAAGTTTATATTTAGAAAAATATTGGATTTGGCAGTTACAATATTACAGCCTATATCAGTTTTATGTCTTATAAAAGAGTATCCTAGAGCATCAACTATTGTAATCATTCAATTACTTTTAAATATTATTTCTTTGTTCATATGTATGTATTATTCAAAAAATAGATTGAAAGTTAAGGTTAAGTATCATTATAAAGATATTAATTTAATAAAAGGAATTTTTAGTTTATCTAGTTCCGTCTTGCTTATATCAATAGCAGATCAGATATTTTGGAAAACAGATCAAATAATTTTAGGTAGTATGTATGGAACAGGGATAGTCGCAGAATATGCTATTGGAGCACAGTTTAACTCATTATTTATTAGTGCTGGTGTTGTCATAACAAGCGTAATTGTACCAATGATAACTAGGATAAATCAGTCTGAAAATAGTTCAGTAGAACTA
Source organism: Anaerococcus senegalensis JC48 (assembly GCF_000321005.1). Lineage (GTDB taxonomy): Bacteria > Bacillota > Clostridia > Tissierellales > Peptoniphilaceae > Anaerococcus > Anaerococcus senegalensis. Next base: position 1,201,238 of record NZ_HE578907.1, on the reverse strand, counting down.
TCAAATAGCTTTTCTAAAATTGGAAGATATCAGGCGTATTTAGTTTTATTAATGTTAACAGGAGTTATACTATTTGGGAAAGAATTTATAATAATTATTGCAGGACCGGATTTTTTAAGTGCATATGTAGTTGCATTATTACTAATGGTTCCTTATTCTATAGATCTTATTCAAAGTTCAGGGAATGTTATACTACTAGTAAAAAACAAAAATTGGTATAAAGCAGTAATACTATTTACATCATCTATTATAAATGTAGGTTTAACCTATCTTTTTGCGAAACGATTTGGTATGTATGGGGCAGCATTTGCAACCACGATTTCTATAGTTACGTCATCATGGATTTTGATGAATTTAGTATATTCTAGAATAATTAAATTAGATATTGCCTTGTTTTGGAAAAAGATTATACCTATAATTGTATTTTCATGTATTAGTGTAGGAGCTGGTATAATAATAAAAAAAATATATATTCCTAATATATATTTTAAATTTATGGTACACGGCATTTTATATGTACTTGTTTATGTGAGCGTCATGTTCTTTTTTGTTATGGATGAAGGAGAAAAAAATATGGTTTTTGAAGTAGTAAGAAAAATAAAGAGGTAAATGTAAAATCACAAACCATTGAATTTAACAAAATTTTATTATAAACTAAGAGTTAGAGAATTTTTATTTCTGAATAATTTAAAAATAATTTTATATAAAGGAGAAAATAAATGGATGAAAGAGAAATTGATTTATTGGAATTGGCTAAGAAGTTAAGACAGCATCTTTTTTCAATTCTTTGTTTGGCTGTTATTTTTGCAGCTCTTTCTTATGCAGCTTCTGTTTTTGTTATTACACCAAAGTATGAAGCTACTACTACTATGATTGTTAGCAATTCTAAAAATGAACAAAATCAAAAAGATGGGGATGTGGATATTAATCAAATCAATGCTAATAGGGCTTTGGTTTCTACTTATTCTGAAATTGTTAAGAGTAAGGGTGTTGCTGATAAGGTTATTAATAATTTAAAACTTGATATGGATTATGGAGAGTTTTCTCAAAAGGTTTCTATTGAACCTGTAAAGGATACTCAAATTATATCTGTTAAAGTTGTTGATACTGTTCCTGAAAGAAGTAGGGATATTGCTAATGCCACTTCTATGGTTTTTAAGGATTCTATAACTAAGATTATGAAAGTTGATAATGTTCAAATTCTTGATAAGGCCAATTTGCCTGAGAAAGCTTCTTCACCTAATATTAAAAAGAATACTGCTGCTGGTTTGATTTTAGGTTTTATTATTGGTGTTGCTATTTCTTTATTTAAAGAACTAAGTGACACAACTTTCAAGACAACTGATGATATCCAAGAGGCTTTTGATATTCCTGTTCTTGGAATGGTTCCTGATAAGAGTAAAGGAGAGTAAGATGGCAAAAAAACACAGTTATTATAATTCTACATCAATTTTTGATGAGGCTATTCGTTCTGTTAGGACTAATATTCAATTTTCTGATATTGATAATAAAAAAAGAGTTATTGCTATAACTTCTTCTAAGCCAAGCGAGGGCAAGACTACTGTTTTGTATTCTATTGCCAAATCTTTTGCAGAAAATGGAAATTCTGTTGCTCTTTTGGATTTTGATTTAAGAATGCCAAAGGTTGGAAAAGTTGCAGGAATTGAAACTAACATGGGTCTTACTAATGTTATTACTGGGAAAGTCGAACTTGATAGAGCTTTGATAAAAGACCAATACGAAGAAAATCTTTTTGTTATGCTCTCAGGTCCGGTTCCTCCAAATCCTGCAGAAATTTTGGCATCTAATCATGTTAAAGAATTAATTGAGGAACTTTCAAAAAGATTTGATTATGTATTTTTGGATACTCCTCCAGTGGGATTATTTACTGATGCATCAATTGTTTCTACTTATTGTGATGGGGTGATTTTTGCAATCAAGTCTAATGATACCAAAAAAGAAGAAGTTTCCCATGCTCTTGAAAATCTAAATAAAGTGAAGGGAAAAGTTTTGGGGGCTGTTCTTACTTTTGCAGATTTAAAAGATTCTACTTACAAGGGTTATTATTAATGATTGACATTCATAACCACATAATTTATGGTGTAGATGATGGATCTAGATCCATTGATGAATCAATGAAGATGGTTGAGCTTTTTATGGCAAATGGTTTTAAGGAAATTATTGCAACAAGCCATTATGATCCGTCAAGATATATGGTAAAAAAAGAAGATATTTTGGAAAAATCTTCTATTTTAAATGATGAGATTAAAAAAAGAAATCTAGATTTTAAAATTCACCCGGGACATGAAATTCACGTTGAACCAAACACTTTGGATAAAATTCATAAGAAAGAATTATTGACTTTAAATAATTCAAGATATGTTTTGTTGGAGCTCTCATTTGTTAATAAACCACTTTTTTTGACAGATTTAATATATAATCTTTCTCTTGAAGGTTATGTTCCAATTATAGCTCATGCAGAAAGATACCCATATGTTGAAAAAGATATTTCATATTTGTATGAATTTATAAAGATGGGAGCTCTTGTCCAAATAAATTATTCATCTATAGATTCTCACAAGCATACTACAAAAAAACTTTTAGAAAAAAATATGGTTCATTTTATTGGGACGGATTCTCATCAATCTGAATGGAGAAGTCCAAATATTGAAGATGAAAAAAATGAGATTATTGAGATAATTGGTAGAGAAAAATTTGAAAAATTGACCCAAACTAATCCTCAAAAAATTATAAATGATGAATTTATACCAAGTGGATATGATGAGATTGTAAGAGAAGAAGAACAGGTGAAAAAGAAAAGTAAGAAAAAAAGTTTATTTAATTTTTGGAGAAAAAAATGAAGGTAAAATATATATTATGCTCTCTTGCTCTACTTATTGCCTTAAGCTCATGTGAAAAAAAGCAAGAGAAATACGAACAAAGAGATGTACAAATTGATACAGTTTTTGATAGCTCTTCAAATAATATTTCAAATGAAGTTGAAGAAAAAGAGGATTCAAATGTAGAAGAAAATACACAAAGTAATACAGAAAGTAAATATTTGAGAACAAAAAGCACAATCAATCTAAGAAGAGGCCCAAGTACAAACGAAGATAACATAATAGCCTCAATCCCAGGAAATTCTCAAGTAAAATTATTATCAGAAGAAGAAGACGAAAATGGAGAAATGTGGTCAAGAATTTTCTATGAAGGGCAAGAAGGTTATGTAAAAAGTGACCTTTTGGAAAAATAAATCAATTTCATAAAATTATAGGCTATTGGCAAGAAATTTGCTGATAGCTTTTTTTATGAGAAATTTTTGAGGTGATTTTGGGTGGTGGTTTTTGCTAAGGATTTATTTAATGACAAGACAAATAAAATCAGAGATCTCTCGACACTAAAACCCATATGCTTCGCAAATTCCTCCGTGCTTTCACACTAGTTTTAGGGATAAATATGCCAAATCAAGGCATATTTATCGGCACGAGATGGGTTTTAGGTTTGTACTTTTCTTATTACTAAAGGAAATTGGAAATCCAATAAAAAATTATTTAAATTAATATTAAATAAAATTTCATATTTTTAGATTAAATTATTAAATTACATATTTAAATAAATTCTTCAGTAAAAAACTAAATAAAGATATGACCCATCTCGACTAAGCGTAACGAAGTGGAGTGCATGAGAGATCTCTTTAATTAGTTTTGTATTGAAATCTACCTTATTCCTTGAGCTTTATTATATTGATTTATTTTCAAACATTTATTTAATGATAAGATAAAGTAAATCAGAGATCTCTCGACACTAAAACCCATTTGCTTCGCAAATTCCTCCGTGCTTTCACACTAGTTTTAGGGATAAATATGCCAAATCAAGGCATATTTATCTGCTCGAGATGGGTTTTGTGTTGGTCTTTATTTTATTACTAAAGAAAGTTAGTAATTTCAGTAAATTTCTTGACTTATTATTAAATATTATTTGATATTTTAGATTAAACTACCAATAATATATCAAATCAATTCTTCAGTAAAAAACTAAATAAAGGTATTACCCATCTCGACTAATCGTAACGAAGTGGAGTGCATGGAGAGATCTCTTTCATTTATTTTATATTGAAATATTCCTTATTTCTTGGACTTTATATATCTATGCAATTTATGTCATTTCTAAAGAAAGCTAAAAATAGTGCAAGAAGTATTCTGAAAAGTTTATTACTGGTTAAATAAAAATCCCATCTCAAAATATATGAGATGGGATTTTTTTTAATCTCTTTTAAAAATATCTCTAGTATAAACCTTATCAATTACATCATCAAGGCAGGAATCATACCTATTAGCAATGATTGCTTGGCTTATTTTTTTGAATTTATTTAAGTTATTTACAACTTCTGACCCAAAGAAAGTTTGACCGTCTTTTAGGGTTGGCTCGTAAATTATAACTGTAGCACCTTTTGCCTTTATTCTTTTCATAACCCCTTGGATAGATGATTGACGGAAGTTGTCAGAATTTGATTTCATTGTTAACCTGTAAACTCCAATCACACATTCTTTTTCTTTTTCAGGCTTATATTGGACGTCTTCATTGTAAGAATAATATCCTGCAATATTTAAAACTTGGTCTGCAATAAAATCCTTCCTGGTCCTATTAGCATCAACAATAGCAGAAATCATATTTTGAGGAACCTTATCAAAATTTGCAAGAAGTTGTTTGGTATCTTTTGGAAGACAATATCCACCATAACCAAAAGAAGGATTGTTGTAATGAGAACCAATTCTTGGATCAAGGCAAACACCATTAATAATCTCTTCAGTATTTAAGCCCTTGCTTTCAGCATAAGTATCAAGCTCATTAAAATAAGAAACCCTAAGGGCAAGATAAGTATTAGCAAATAACTTTACAGCCTCAGCCTCAGTAAAGCCCATAAACAAAGTATCAATATCTTCCTTAATAGCACCTTCTTGTAATAGAGAAGCAAAAATTTCAGCCCTTTCACGACTCTCATCATCACAAGAAACAATAATCCTAGAAGGATAAAGATTATCATACAAGGCCTTAGACTCCCTTAAAAATTCTGGAGAAAAAATAATGTTTTTAGTATCATATTTTTCCCTAACAGACTTAGTGTATCCTACAGGAATAGTAGATTTTATAATCATAGTAGCTGATGGATTAACTTTTAAAACTAATTCTATAACAGATTCAACAGCAGAACAATCAAAAAAGTTTTTCTTAGAATCATAATTTGTAGGAGCTGCAATAACGACAAAATCAGCATCTTTGTAGGCTTTTTCTCCATCAAGAGTTGCAGTTAAATCAAGATCTTTTTCCCTAAGATATTTTTCAATATATTCATCTTGGATAGGGGATTTTCTATTATTAATTAAATCAACCTTCTCCTTAATAATATCGACAGCTGTAACATGATTGTGTTGAGATAGTAAAGTTGCAATAGAAAGACCGACATATCCAGTTCCAGCAACAGCAATTTTGTATTTCTTATCAAATTTTTTCATAAAATTATTCTTACCTTCCTCCTCAAACAAATCTACAATTTCAAAATCTAAAACCTCAGCCAAAGCTTGAAGTTGGTCAATAGATGGCACATAATCACAAGATTCGATGCGACTAATCATAGTTCTATTGATGCCAGTTAAATCAGAAAGATTTCTTTGAGTATATTTTTTAAATTTTCTATTATTAGTAACAGTATCAGCTAATTTTTCAATAGATAATTTTTTCATTCAAACTCCATAATAATATAATATATGCTAATAATACCAAGATTAAAGATTTTTGTCAATTTTAAATAACAAAATATAAAATTATTTAGAAATTATATAATAAATGTTATTTTAAAATACAAAAAAGTTTTTAAAAAGTGCTCGCTAAAAAATATTAATCTAATTACTAATCTAAAGATTTATAGAAATTAGTTTCAAATAAGTAGATAAGTCTAGTTTCATAATTAAATAAAAATATATAAATAGCGCTAATATTTTACATTTTTTATAGAAGATATATCAAATTTTCTTAATTTATTTAAAATAGTTAAAATTCATAAAGAATATTAATCAAAAGTATTGTATTTTTATAAAAAAATGATAAAAATATCTCATTATACTTTATTGACAAAAAACATAATTGATGATAGTCTATTCCATGGATGATTTGTAAGCTTGATTTTTACATATGAAAGCAACAAATCAAATTTAAGAAAAGGTTTGTTTCATTTGCCTTTTCGATATATTACATAAGGAGGGAAAAATGAAAAAGAAAAGTATTCTTACGGATATGAGACTACATTTTATTATTTTACTTGTAGTTATTGCGGCAGAGGCTATTGGAATTATTCCATTTGATTTTGGCATCGTTAAATTTAAGCTTCTACCAATGATCTACGCACTTATTATTGGAATTATTGTAGCTCGTACTTTAAGTTCTAGTTCTATTTCAGAACGTGATATGGCAAGGGCTGGTGAATATGTCAGCATTTCTTGTTTGTTTTTGATTGCCTACATGGCAACAGCTATTGGACCAAACATTTCTACAGTTATTAAGGCAGGTCCTGCTTTAATTTTACAAGAATTTGGTAACCTTGGAACAATTTTTATTTCTATTCCAGTTGCAGTTTTTGTATTTAAAATGGATAGAACAGCTATTGGTTCTGGTTTTTCAATCTCAAGAGAAGAAGGACTTGGAATTGTTGCAAATTTATATGGATTAGATTCTCCTGAAGGTCGTGGGGTAATGGGTTCATACATTACAGGAACACTTCTTGGAACTATAGTATTTTCTATAATTTCATCAATTTTTGTAAATATTCCTTGGTTTAGTCCTGAATCTTTATCAATGGCTGCAGGAACTGGATCTGCATCTATGATGAGTGGTGCTATAGCTCCAATTATTGAAGCTTTTCCTGAAAAAGAACAAGCTTTAATGGGATATGGTGCTACAAGTCAAGTTTTATCAGCAGTTGATACAGTTTATGTTGCATTTTTCTTAGGAATTCCTATAGCAGAATGGTTATATAAAGTTTGTAAAGGAAAAGAAAAATATGAAGCTGAAAAAGCAGCTCTTGCTCCAACTCGTCATATTGAGAAAAAAGACGAAAAAGAAGCAAATGAAGCTTTTGGAAAAACTCTTTCAAAATATTTAGGAGTTTTGTGTATAACAGCAGTAATTTCTATAGCAGGCCTTTACGTTTCAAGTATTAGAATGGGATCAGATTCTACTATGGCAGATGTTTTAGTTGGAATGCTTTGGTTATTTGGAATTACAGTAATTGGATTGATTTTAGATTTATTACTTCAAAAAGTTCATATAAATTTACCAACAATATTATATATAGCATTTTTAGCATCATTTGCATCAATTCCTGGAATCTCACCAGTTGCTGGACCATTTAATGAAGCTATGACTCATCTTGATTTATTGCCACTTTGTACACCAATTTTGGCATACGCAGGAATTTCTTCAGCAAAAGAATTAGACTCATTTAAAGAACAAGGTCTAAAAATTGTAGTAATAACAATATGTGCCCTACTAGGAACTTATATTGGATCTGCAATAATTTCAAATATTGTTTTAAAAATAATGGGTGCAGTTTAATAAGTTTAAAAACCTTTCAAAATTTTGAGAGGTTTTTTATTTTCTTAATTTTAAATTTCATAAATTTCTATATTTTTTCTATCAAAATTTTTTTTGATTATTAATCTTACCTTTTATTGGGTAATGACTTTCCATAGAATTTTCTCTAACATATTTCCATAATTTTTCTATTTTCAATTTATCCATTTTAAAAAATCAAAATAAGATTTATGCAAAAATTTCGAGTAAATATTCTTCTTACAAATTTACTAAGATGTAAGAAATTTTATAAAAGCAGAAATTTAAGGTTTTTTCGAGAAAAAGTAATATAATAAAAACTAATAATGTTATTTAAATAACAAAAAATAAGTGCAGATTAAAAATAATGTTGACTTTAATCTACAATATCATATAATATAAATGACAAAAGATTAACAAGGGAAATTTACGGAGGGGAAAATGACAATTAATACTTTTGCAATTCCAAGAACTATTGTTCATGGAGTTGACAGTTTAGAGTATCTTAAGAATTTAGAAGGCAAAAAAGCAGTTCTTGTAACTGGCGGCCATTCTATGAAAAAATTTGGATTTTTGGATCAAGCTAAAAAATATCTAGAAGAAGCTGGAATGGAAGTTATGATTCTTGATGGGGTAGAACCAGATCCATCAGTAAAAACTTGCCTTGAAGGTGGAAAGAAAATGGAAGAATTTGAACCTGATTGGATAATTCCAATTGGTGGAGGAAGTGCTATGGATGCGGCAAAGGCTATGTGGATTTTCTATGAACATCCAGGATATAGTTTTGAAAAATTAGCAGCTTTTGACAATCCACCACTTAGAACAAAAGCAAAAATGGCTTGTATTCCTTCAACATCTGGAACAGCATCAGAAATCACAGCTTTTTCAGTAATAACTGATACAGAAAAAGAAATAAAATATCCATTGGTTCATCCTGATTTCGTACCAGATGTAGCAATCTGTGATCCAGTTATCGCAAGCAAAATGCCAGCAAAAATTACTGCTCAAACAGGAATGGATGTAATGACACACGCAGTTGAAGCTTTCGTTTCAACAGCAGCAGATGATTATACATCACCACTTGCAATTAGAGCAATTGAACTAGTATTTGAAAATCTTAAAAAAGCATATGATAATGGAGATGATATGGATGCAAGAGAAAAAATGCACGATGCATCAACCCTTGCAGGAATGGCATTTTCAAATGCTTCACTTGGAATAGTTCACTCAATGGCTCACAAAATTGGAGGAATATTCCACCTAACTCACGGAGAAGCAAATGCAATTATGCTTCCATACATTATAGATTACAACAGAAAAGCAACAGATAAATATGAAAAACTAGAAAAAATTCTAGGAATTGACGATATAGCTGAAGAAATTAGAAAATTAAATGATGCAGTAGGACTTACAGCAAATATAAAAGATGGTAAAAATACTGTAATAGAAGAAGATAAATTCTTAGAAGTTTTGGATAAAATGAGTGAAAATGCATTCAAAGATGCTTGTACACTTACAAATCCAAGAGAAACTTCACCAGAAGATATTAAGAAAATCTACGAGGCTACATATTACGGCAAAAAAGTAGAATTTTAAGATAAAAAAACCATATAACTAAAAATAATTCGATTAGCAAAAACAGGAGCGAAAGTTCCTGTTTTTTATTTAATTTTTTTAAATTTTTTCTAAAGAATTGAGTGAATAATAGGATGAAAATAATAAAGAAGATCTCTCCACAGGGTCGAGATGGGTTTAGCCTTATGCTATTCTTATTACTAAAGAAATTACTGAAAATTTTATTATATTTTTAAATAATATAATTTTTTAATATTTAATATTATAAACTTTAGCAATTAAATAAGCATGACAAATCCCCATCTCGACTAAGCGAAACGAAGTGGAGTGCATGGAGAGATCTCTTTAATTAGTTTTGTATTGAAATATATCTTATTCCTTGAATTTTATTATATTGAATTAATTTCAATTATTTATTTAATGACAAGACAAATAAAATTAGAGATCTCTCGACTGGACTCGAGATGGTTTTTTGTCTTGGTCCTTATTTTTATTACTAAAGGAAGTTGGAAATCCCTATAAAAGATTATTTAAATTAAAATTAAATTTGATATTTTAATTTGTAAAATTCAATAGTTTATTAAAATATGACCTAAACTTATTCTTAGTATAAAAGTATAGAGTATAAATCCATCTCGACCAAACGAAAGGAAGTTGAGTGTGTCGAGAGATCTCTTTTGTTTTTTGGATTTTATTTTCTTTATCAATGAAATTAAAGTTTTTATCTATTAAAATAATATTTTTTTAAATTTTTACAAAAATTTATACTTATGGTACTATAAATGTAACAAAAAAATGTACTAGAAATGTAACCAAAGGTTTTTGTATGGAAGTTGAAATTGAAAATAAAATTAGGGAATTTAGAAAAGAAAAAGGACTTTCTCAGCATAAACTTGCTAAAATGGTTGGGCTTAAGAGAAGGTCGATTATGGCTTATGAAAATAACACTATTAGTCCGACCTTAGAAACAGCTTACAAAATTTGCAAGGTTTTAGATAAAGATATTAAAGAGGTATTTATTTTTAAATAAGGAGGAAAAATGGGATTTTTATTTAATGATTTGGGTGAATGTAGGGAGAAAATAAGAGAGAATTTTTCTAAAACAGATTCATATTTGTTTGCAATTAAGCATAATTCAAAGGCTAAGGGATTGTTGAAATTACTTGTTAGTAATTTGTATAATACCTTAGATTCTTCTAGAACTTTTCTTTTGAATTTCAATGAAAAAGGAATTTACGAAAAAGAAATTTCAAATTCTACTAAGGGTGATTTTCTTCTTATGCCTTGGGATGAAATTAATTCTTTTGAAATTGATGAGAGATCTAATAAGGCTTTTATAAAGTTTTCTCATTTGGGTAAAAATATATCCTATGAAATTTCTTTCAATGGGAAGATGTGCGAGGATAATTTGGATAATTTTAAAAATTTGAAGGAAAATAATTGGCATAGGCTATAAATTTTTATTTATAGTCTATATATTTGAAAAAAACCTTAAAACTTGTATAATCTATGTTAAGTAAATAGGACTTATAGGATTTACAGTAGGGAAAATTTGAGATAGTTTTTTTGAAATTACAGGATTCTTTGTCCAAAGTTGGCTTTCTACTTAGTGAAAGCGTGGAGTATAAAAAGAAGTGGTACCGCATTAAGATGCCTTCTTATACTCTTTTTTTGTGTTTAGAATTATTTAAGGAGATATAAATGAAATTTCAATATGAAAAAGAATACGATAATGTATTTGATGAATTAAAAGATCGTGGATATTTTGAGGCTGCAACTGACGAAGAAGAGTTGGCAGAAAAATTAAAAAATGAAAAATTAACTTTTTATTGTGGATTTGATGCAACTGCAGATTCATTGACAGTAGGTCATCTTATTCAAATTATGGTTATGATGAGAATGCAAAATTACGGCCACAGACCAATTGCCCTTCTTGGTGGAGGAACAACAATGATTGGAGATCCTTCAGGAAGAAGTGATATGAGAATGGTTATGACAAAGGAAAAAATCAATCACAATGCAAATTGCTTTTATAAGCAATTTCAAAGATTTTTGGAATTTGAAAATGAAGGAGAAGATACAGGAGAAAAAGCAATCATTGAAAATAATGCAAATTGGCTTTTAAATCTTCCTTTTATAGACTTTCTAAGAGATGTTGGATCAAATTTTTTAGTAAATGAAATGCTAAAAAAAGATGCTTACAAAAATAGGATGGAAAAGGGTCTTACATTTTTTGAATTTTCCTACATGCTTTTACAATCTTACGATTTTCTAGAATTATTTAGAAGACATAATTGTACTCTAGAAATTGGTGGATCAGACCAATGGTCAAATATAATCGGTGGATATGATTTGATTAGGAAAAAAGAAGATCAAAAAGTATATGGAATGACTTTCAAACTTTTAACAACAGCGGATGGAGTTAAAATGGGAAAGAGTCAAAAAGGAGCTGTATGGCTTGATGAAGAAAAAACATCAGCTTATGAACTTTTCCAATATATGAGAAATGTTGATGATAGAGATGTTGAAAAATTCCTCTTGATGTTAACTTTCCTTCCAACAAAAGAATGTAGAAGACTTGGTAATGGAAAGGATGCAAAAGAAATAAATCATGCAAAAGAAATTTTGGCATTTGAGATTACAAAATTAATTCATGGAGAAGAAAAGGCAAAAGAGGCTTTAGAAGCATCAAAAGCACTATTTTCTGGAAAAGGTGATGAATCAGCAATGCCAACAACTGAAATTGATAAAGAAGAATTTCCAATGGGAATATTAACTCTTCTTACAAAACTTGGTCTTACAAAATCAAATTCTCAAGCAAGAGATTCAGTTAAAGGTGGCGGAGTTAGTGTAAATGATCAAAAAATAACAGATCCAAGATTTGAAATAAATGAAGACTTGTTTGAAGATGGAAAAATAATTGTTAAAAAAGGTAAAAAGAATTTTCACAAGGTTACTTTAAAATAAAGATATTTAAATTGAAAAAATATAAACCCATCCAAAATAATGGATGGGTTTCGTTTTTTTGAAGGCTTTATAAAATTAAAATATGATACAATAATTACTTTTTCAATTGAGATTTTTTAAATTTTTGTATTATCATTTTATATTTATTTTATATGTTAGTACAAAATAATAGACTAATAAATAACTTAGAAATATTACAAAAGTAGTATTTCTAAATATTTTGATACAATATTAGAATATCGTTAATTTTCTAAATTTAACTAAAAATAAATAAAATATACATTTAGTTAATATCTAATATGATTTATGTTTTTTGTTTTTATATTCATATTTTTTATTTAAAAAAGGAAATTAAATAAAAAGTTTACTATTAAAAAAAGATAAATAAAATAAGAAACTAAACTTAGATTAAAGATTATATTATTATGAAATTTTTTTGTTTTTAAAGTCGGCTTAGATAATTTTTTTGTTATTTCTTATATATTTAAAATTGGAAAAAATAGGTAAAAACGCTATAATATAAATATATAAAAAGAAAAATAGCTTTATTTTAATTGAATTATTACAAAGGAGAATTTATGGATAAAAACACTTACTATATAACTACACCAATATATTATCCAAACAGTAACCTACATATTGGTAATGTTTATACATCTGTCATTGCAGATGTTTTGAAAAGATATAAAAATTTACAAGGATTTGATGCTTATCTAACTACTGGAACTGATGAACATGGTCAAAAAATCATGAATGCAGCCCTATCACATGGATCTAAGCCACAACCATTTGTTGATAAAATTGCCAGTGAAACTCAAGATTTATTAAAAAAACTTGATATTGATTATGATTGTTTTATAAGATCTACAAATCCAGAACACGAAGAAAATGTAAAAAATATTTTCCAATACCTATATGACAAGGGAGATATTTATAAGGGTGAGTATGATGGGTATTATTGCGAATCTTGTGAATCATATTTTACTGAAAGTCAACTTGATGAGGGAAATTGTCCTGATTGTGGAAGAGCAGTTGACCATCACAAGGAAGAATCTTACTTTTTTAAACTTTCTAAATATACTGACAAATTAAAGGAACTTTTTAAAGACCATCCTGAATTTCTTGAGCCTAAATTTAGACAAAATGAAATGTTAAATAATTTTATAGATAAAGGATTAGAAGATCTTTCTGTATCTAGAAATACATTTGATTGGGGAGTTGATGTTCCTTTTGATAATGAACATGTTGTTTATGTATGGATTGATGCCTTATCTTGTTATTTAACAGCAATTGGCTATGGTCATGATATGGATAAATTTAATAAATATTGGCCAGCTGGTGTCCATTTAATTGGAAAAGATATTGTAAGATTTCACACTATAATTTGGCCAGCACTTTTAATGGCCCTTGATATTCCACTTCCTAAAAAAGTTTTTGCTCATGGTTGGATTTTATTTGATAATGATAAAATGAGTAAATCTAAAGGAAATATTATGTATCCAGAACCACTTGTAGAATTATATGGAACTGATGCTTTGAAATATTTCCTACTTCGTGAATTTAATTTTGGTTCTGATGGAAATTTCCTTTCAAAGAAATTTATGGATAGGTATAATTCAGACCTTGTAAATGATTTGGGAAATTTACTTTCAAGAACTGTTTCTATGATTTCAAAATATAATGATGGGGTGATCAAAAAAGGTACTGAAACTGATAGCTATGATGAAGATTTAATCAATCTTTGCCATAAAACTTATGATGATTTTACAAGCCTAATGGATGATTTTAAATTTAATGAGGCCTTGGAATCTTTGTGGAATCTTGTAAGAAGATCAAACAAGTATGTTGACCAAACTGAACCATGGATTTTGGGTCGTGAAGAAAAATATGAAAGATTAAATACAGTTTTATATAACCTTGCTGAATCTTTAAGAGTTATTGCCCAAATGCTTGAACCTGTTATGAGAAATACAACTGATGAAATTTTAAAACAGTTGGGAGTAGAAAACCAAGGTTTTGAATCAGCAAAAGAATTTGGCCTAATAAAAGAAGGAACAAAAGTTAATAAGGGTAAAAATTTGTTTAACAGACTTGATACAGAAAAAGAACTTGAAAAACTTCATGAATTAAACAACAAGCTTGTAGAAGAAAGGCTTGGAGTTAAAAAGGAAGAAAAGAAAGAAGAAGGTCAAGCTAAGGCACAAATTAAAATAGATGATTTTGATAAACTTGACCTAGTTGTAGGTAAAATTTTGGAAGTAAAGGACCACCCAGATGCTGATAGACTTCTTGTTTTTAAAGTTGATATAGGTAGTGAGACTAGGACAATTGTTTCTGGGATAAAAGAATTTTACAAAAAAGAAGACCTAGTAGGAAAAAATATAGTAGTAATTAAAAACCTAAAACCTGTAAAAATGAGAGGAATTTTATCAGAAGGAATGCTTCTTGCAGCAGGTAAGGATGCGGCTTTACTTACAACAATCAAAGATTGTAAACCAGGTACGGTGATTTCTTAATGAAATTAATAGACTCACATGCCCATTTAACAAGTGATGATTTTAATGAAGACAGATCTTTTCTTATAAAGGATCTGTCTAATTTTGCTGTAAATTCAGTAATTCTTCCAGCTTGTGACTTAGAAAATTCTTATGAAACTGTAAAACTTGCTGAAAAATATGATGATATGTACGCCCAAGTTGGATTTCATCCAGAAAATATAGAATCATTTGATGATTATTCTATAGAAAAATTAGAAGATTTAGCAAAAAATCCTAAGGTTGTGGCAATTGGAGAAATTGGCCTTGATTATTATTGGAAAGATGATAACAAGGCTGAGCAAAAGGATGTTTTTATAAAGCAATTAGACCTTGCAAAAAAATTAAATCTTCCTGTAGTTGTTCATTCTAGAGATTCAATTGATGATTGCCTAGAAATTTTGAAATCTTATCCGGAATTAAAAGTTCAAATCCACTGTTTTGCCTATTCATATATGCACTTAATGGAATGTATGAAAAGAGGATATTATATTTCCATTGGGGGAGTTGTAACCTTTAAAAATGCAGAAAATGAAAAAAAATGCAGCCATAAATGTAGATTTGGATAAGCTAATGCTTGAAACAGATTCCCCCTACCTTTCCCCAGAACCTTATAGGGGAAGGAGAAATGATCCAAGAAAAATTGTGGAAGTTGCAAGAGAAATTGCAAATCTTCGTGGAATGAAATTATCAAAACTTGCAAAAAGAACTAGCAAAAATGCCAAAGAATTTTTTAATATAAAGTAGGTAATATGATAAAAGAAACAATAGTAGTTGAAGGAAAAGATGATATAACAAATATAAAATCTGCCATAGATTGCGAACTTATAGCAACAAATGGCCTTGCCTTTGGAAAAGATTTGATAGAAAGATTAAAAGAAATTGATAAAAGATGTGGGATAATAATTTTTACCGACCCAGATTTTGCAGGAAAAAAAATAAGGGCAAAAATTTCAAAAGAAATTCCAAATGCCAAACACGCCTACCTTGATAGGAAAAAAGCTATAAAAAAAGGAGATTTGGGAGTAGAAAACGCTTCAAAAGAAGATATAATTGAGGCATTAAAAAATGCCCATGCAACAAAAAGTGAAAAAAGAGAAGAATTTACAATGAAAGATCTCTTGGATAATAATCTTACCCTTACAAAAGATAGCAGAAATAGAAGAGAAAAACTTGGCGATATTCTATCCATAGGATATTTTAATTCCAAACAACTTTTGTCAAAATTAAATTCCTTTGGTATAAGCCGTGAAGAATTTGAAAAGGCGGTTGAAAAAATATGAAAAAATTATATTCACCAAAAACAATAAAATTAATCCAAGATCTCTATGGTTTTAAATTTACCAAATCTTTGGGACAAAATTTTCTAGTAGACAAAAATTTTGTTGATAAAATTATAGATTTATCGGAAGTTTCTGGCGAAAATATTTTAGAAATTGGACCAGGGATTGGAACAATTAGCCAAGAGGTGGCAAAAAATTGCAAAAAACTTGTTGTAGTAGAAATAGATAAGACTTTGATTCCAATTTTAAATGATAATTTAGGCGAGTTTTCAAATGTTGATATCATAAATGCTGATATTTTAAAAACTGACCTTAAAAAAATAATTGAAGAAAATTTTTCTGGAGAAGATTTTAAAGTAGTTTCAAATTTGCCTTATTATATAACAACCCCAATAATTGAAAAATTATTCGAAGAAGACCTTCCTTGTAAGGACATGACTATAATGGTTCAAAAGGAAGTGGCAGATAGGATGAAAGCAGATGAAAAAAGCAAGGATTATTCATCACTTTCAGTTTTTATAAAATATTATGCAGAAATTACTGGTCAATTCAAAGTTCCAAAATCTGTATTTATGCCTCAACCCAAAATAGATTCTCAAGTTTTAAAATTAAATTTAAGATTATATGATGAAAAAGTTGATACAAATATCCTATTTAACATAGTAAGATCAGGCTTTAATAAAAGAAGAAAAACTATATTAAATTCCTTATCAAGTGTGATTGAAAAGGAAGATTTGAAAAAAATATTTGAAAAATTATCTTTAAAAGAAAATTTAAGAGCAGAAAATCTTTCCCTTGATGATTTTATAAATATAGCCAATGAATATGAAAAGATAAAAGGCTAGATTGAAAGAGATTATCAATTGGGTATAATATTGGTATCGAAAAAATAGATTTATAAAAAAAGATTGGAGAAAAAATGAAAAAAGTAACAGTTTATACATCAAATACTTGCCCACATTGCAAGGCAGCAAAAAATTATTTGAGAGAAAATAATATTGAATTTGAAGAAAAAAACGTAGACGAAGATAGATCAGCTATAGATTATCTAGTAGAAAAAGGACACAGAGGTGTTCCTGTAATAAATATTGAAGGTGAAGATATAGTAGGATTTAACAAAGAATTAGTAGACGAAAAATTAGGTTTATAAATAACAAATAAAACCCATCTGAGCTAAGTGAGATTATAAAATTAGTTAGATAGAAATATTTAACAAAGAGATCTCTCGACAAGCTCGAGATGGGTTATTTTTTTATTTGCCTAATTACTACGAATTTAATTATTACTTATTTAAATTTTATTTATTGAAATTAAGTATTAGCAAGATAAAAATAACTTTAGTATTGAAATAAAGAAAACAAAACTCATTCGGGCAAAAAGAAATCTCAAAACTTATTAAATAGAAATATTTAACAAAGAGATCTCTCGACTACTAAAACCAGTTTTCTTCAAAACTTTTCCGTGCTCTCATACTAATTTTTAGGGATAATTATGCCAAATCAAGGCATAATTATCTGCTCGAGATGGGTTATTTTTTTATTTGCCTAATTACTACGAATTTAATTATTACTTATTTAAATTTTATTTATTAAAATTAAGTATTAGCAAGATAAAAATAACTTTAGCATTAAAATAGAGAAAGAAGACACCCACCTCGAGCTTAGTTAAGAGATCTCTTGTATTAAAGTTATCTAATATTAAATAAATCAATAGAATTCTCTAAGCTTTTTTATTTGAGAAGGGTATTTATTTAAATTTATCAAAAATTTAATCAACTACTCCAAGTATTTCATTGATTTCGTTTTTGTATAAAACTGCCTTGGCTCCGTAGATTACTTGAACTCCTCCTGGAACATCAAGAACTCCAGTTGCTCCAGTTTGTTTTAATATATTTTTATCAACTATTTTTGAATCCTTTAAATTTACTCTAAGTCTTGTAATACAAGCATCGACATCAATTATATTTTCACTTCCACCAAGAGCATCCAAAATTACAAGAGCTTCTTCATGAAGATTTGAATCAGCATCTTTTTTATCTTTCTTTTCTTCCTCAATTTCATTATCACCTCTACCAGGTGTCATTATATTGAATTTCTTTATAAAGAAAGAAAATGAGAAATAGTAAAGGGCTGCCCAGATTAGTCCAAATGGAATTTCTAATAACCAATGAGTTTTTTCATTTCCTTGAAGTACTCCGAATAGGATAAAGTCAATTATTCCACCAGAAAAAGTATTTCCTATATTTATATTTAATAAATCAGCAATCATAAATGATAAACCATCTAAGAATGAATGGAAAACATATAAAAGTGGTTGAACAAAAAGGAACATATATTCAAGAGGTTCTGTAATTCCTGTGATAAATGAAGTTAAAGCAACTCCCAGAAATAATCCTTTTAATTTTTTCTTGTTTTCTTCTTTAGCGTTTTTATACATTGCAAGAGCAGCTGCAGGCAAACCAAACATCATTGTTGAAAATCTTCCTGCAAAAAATCTTGTACCTTCAGTAAATAATCCTACATGATTTGGATCAGCTAATTGAGCAAAAAATATTTTTTTCGCACCAACGATTTGTTCTCCAGCAACCATTTCTACTCCACCAAGTTCTGTATACCAAAACATTGGATAAATCATGTGATGAAGTCCAACAGCTCCAGACAATCTCATAAGCATGCCATATAAAAATGTTCCAAAAACTCCAAGTTTTGCTATATATTTTCCAGCAGCGATTAATAAATGTTGGAAAGGTGGCCAAACTATAAAGAAAAATACTCCAACTATAATTGCAACAAAAGATGTAACTATAGGAACAAATCTAGAGCCACCAAAAAATCCTAAAACTTGTGGCAATTGAATATTATAATAATTATTGTGAAGATAAACTGCGATTAAACCAATAACTAAAGCTCCAACAACACCAGTATCAATTGGATCTCCATCAGGATTAAAAATAGAAAGCAAAGTTTCTATTGTTGCATTCATTACCAAAAATCCAACAGCACCAGCAAGAGCTGCAACTCCCTTTTCTCTATTTGCAACTCCTACCATAATACCAATACATAAAAGCATAGCAAGATTTCCAAAAATAATATTTCCAGCTCCAGCCATAACCTTAAAAATTGTTTGCAAGATATCATTTTCTAAAAAAGGATAAGCATCAATTGTAGCTTGTGATGAAAATGCTCCACCGATTCCCAAAAGTAATCCCGCGGCAGGCAATAAAGCTATCGGTAGCATAAAAGCCTTACCGACTTTTTGTAAATACTTAAACATATTCCCTCCTTAAAATTGTTTGCCTAAATTATATAAGAATATAAAAATGTTTGCAATTTAAACTATAAAATAGAAAACAGTTTCAGAAAATAAAATTTTAAAAACTAAAAAGTTTAAAATGAAGAAATAAAACGACAATTATTTAGATAAAAAATAATAAAATGAAAAAACGTTTTTTATAAAAGAACTTATTAAAAATATCAAAAATATTTGGTAAAATCATACATAAATATTTAAATTTCAATAAGATATTTATTTATCAAATTTTTATTTGGAAACTTAAGAAAAACATTCTTATTTCTAAATTCTTGTGTTATAATTTAAGAAAAAGGAGGCATTTATGTTTGATTTTAAAAGTGCAAAAAAAAGAGTAGACGAAGCTATAAACCCAACCCATATTTTTTATTCTGAAATTTTTTCAGATTTATCAAAAAATAATGTATACATAAAACCAGAAAATTTACAAAAAACTGGTTCTTTTAAATTGAGGGGAGCTTATAACAAAATTTCAAAAATGGATGATGAATCAAAGTCTGTAGGAATTGTAACTGCATCAGCTGGAAACCACGCTCAAGGTGTAGCATTTTCTGCAAATCATCAAGGAATTAAGGCTATTGTTTGTATGCCTGAAACAACTCCGATGATAAAAGTTGATGGAACTTTAAAATATGGAGCTGAGGTTGATCTACACGGCCAATCTTTTGACGAAACAAATACATATGCGCAAAAACTTGCCAAAGAAAAAGGCTATACTTTTATTCCACCTTACGATGACGAAGATGTAATAGAAGGACAAGGAACTATAGCCGTAGAAATTTTAGAAAAATTAGAAGACGCTGATTATATATTAGTTCCAATAGGAGGCGGTGGACTTATTTCTGGTATTGCAAAATGTGCAAAAGAAATTAAGCCAGATATTAAAATTGTTGGTGTAGAACCTGCAAATGCTGCTTCAATGCAAGCTGCTATGGAAAATAATGGACCAATAACTTTAGATTCTGCTGATACAATAGCAGATGGTACTGCAGTTGCTAGAGTTGGAGATATCACTTATGAAATTTGCAAAGAAAATGTTGATGAATATATTTCTGTAACTGAAGAGGAAATAATGGTGGCCTTGACTACTTTGATGGAAAAACATAAACTAGTAGCAGAACCTTCAGGAGCATTAAGTCTTGCTGCAAGCAAAAAACTTGGCTGTAAAAATAAAAATATAGTTTGTGTTATTAGTGGTGGAAATATTGATATGTCATTTATTTCTCAATTAATCCACAAGGGTCTTTATGAAGATGGAAGAATCGCAAGATTTACTGTTGAACTTCAAAATGCACCTGGAAAACTTAGAGATCTTCTTGATATAATATCTTATACAAAAGCAAATATTGTTGAAGTACTTCACGATAGTCTTGCTACAACTAGCAGATATAAAAATATTCAAGTTGAATTGACCCTAGAAACAAACGGAAAAGACCATATCAGAAAGATCAAAGAATTACTTACTGAGAAAGGATATAACGTTCATTAAATGAAATTAGAGAAGATACTAAAAGAAATTACCTATACCTCTAAAAAAATTCAAAATGATAAGGAAATTGTAGGTATTTCTTCAGATTCAAGACAAATAAAAAAAGATTATATATTTTTAGCTATCAAAGGATACGAATTTGATGGTCATAAATATATAAATAAAGCCATAGAAAATGGAGCAAATACAGTAATCTATACAAATGATGACATAGAATTTGTAGATGATATTAACTATATAAAAGTAGAAGATATAAGACTTGCTCTTGCTCAGTGTTCTAATTTACTTTCAAATTACCCATCAAAATCAATGAGGATGATTGGAGTTACCGGAACAAATGGAAAAACAACAACTGCAAATTTGATTTTCTTTGTCTTGAATAAATTAGGATCACCATGTGCAAACATAGGAACAGACGGAGCAGATTTAATAAATAAAACTATGCCCACAGAGCATACAACACCAGAAATTACAGATTTAAATGATATTCTAACTGAAGCAATAAAAGAAAACGTTGAAAATGTAGTTATGGAAACCTCATCCCATGGTTTGTGCCTAAAAAGAAATTATGGTATAGATTATGAATATGGTGTATTTACCAATCTTTCTATGGAGCATATGGATTTTCATAGAACAATGGATAATTATTTTAAAGCAAAAATGATTCTTTTGAATAATTCCAAAAAACAAGTTGTAAATCTTGATGATGATTATGGAAAAAGAGCAAAAGAATTGTTTAAAGATGCTCTGACAATTTCTATAAATGAAGATTCAGATTATAAGGCTGAAAATATAAAAAGAGTAGATTTAGGATTGGAATTTACAGTCAATAAAGTTAAATTTCACTTAAATAGATTTGGCCTTTATGATATTTATAATTCTCTTTGTGCAATAGCTATAGCAAATGATTTAGGATATAAATTAGAAGATATTTCAAAAGTTTTGGAAGATTTTAAGGGCGTTAAGTCAAGATTTGAATTTATAGAAAATAATCTTGGCGTAAACATAGTAGTAGATTTTGCCCATACACCAGAAGCTTTTGAAAATATTTTTAAAGACTTACCAAAAGATAAAAAAACATATGCAGTTTATGGAATTACTGGAGATAGGACTTATGATATTAGAAAATCTGTAGGAAAAATTGCTGCAAAATATGGAGTTTTTTCAGTAATTACTACAGATGATCCTAAATTTGACACCTTTGAAAATATTTCAAATCAAATAAAAGAAGGTGTCGAAGAAAATAAGGGCGAATTTACTATAATTAAAGATAGAAAAGAAGCTATAAAATATGCCATAAGCCATGCAAAAAAGGGAGACTTTGTTTTCTTGCTTGGTAAGGGTGAAGAAGATTTCATAAAACTAAAAGGAAATATTAAAACCTACTACAATGAAAAAGAAAGCATAAGGGAAATATTAGAAGAATTATGAAAATTTTTGTAATAGGAGCAGGGGTAAGTTCGCTTGCCTTCTGCTCTTTTTTAGATAATAAAAATATAACAGTTATAGATTCAAACAAAGACAGCGGAAGAAAACTTCTAGCTACAGGAAATGGAAGATGTAATTTCACAAATTTAAACTTATCTTATGATAATTTTTATTCAAATGAAAAAGATTTTGTAAATTATTCTTTGGATAATTTTTCTAACAAAGATCTGATAGAATATTTTGAGTATTTGGGTATTGAATGGACAAATTTGCAATCAGGAAGATGCTATCCAAAAACTATGAGCTCTCAGACAGTAAAAGATTCTTTGATGATGAAGGCGAATGAAAATGCAAAATTTATTTTTGACCAAAAAGTTTTAGACATTGATTTCAATAAAAAATTAATCATTACAGAGAAAAACAAATACAAATACGATCTTCTAGTTATTGCATCTGGTGGGAAAACTTTAAAAAATTCGGGCTCTGATGGATCTATTTTAGAAATTTTAAAAAATCACACAAAGATTGAAGAAACTACCTACGGAATAACAAATTTTAAGGCTAAAAAACCTCTTTCAAAAAAGGCAAAAGGTGTAAAAGTAAATGCAAGAGCAAGTTTAATAATTGATGGAAAATATAAAAAATCTTCAAAAGACGATATAATTTTTCAAAATTATGGTCTAACTGGCACTGCTATATTAAACCTATCAAATGGAATATCTTTAGCTCTTAAAAATAAGAAGAAGGTAAAGCTTGACATAGACTTTTATCCAGAGTATAAAAAAGAGGGACTTTTAATAAAATTAGAAGAAAAAATAAAAAGATTTCCTCAAAGAAATATCGAAGAAATATTGATAGGAAACTTAGATAAAAAGCTCATAATTGATATACTAAAAAGGGCTAAAATAAATCCTAGAGAAAAAAATATATCAAAAAATGATTTAAATAAACTTGTAAATGTTTTGAAAAGTCTTTCATTTGACATTATAGATATTAATGATAAGAAAAATGCCCAAGTGACCTTGGGGGGAGTATCTTGTAGGGAAATTGACAAAAAAACAATGAAATCTTTAAAAATTAAAGATTGTTATTTTATAGGTGAGGTAATGGATGTTGCTGGAGATTGTGGAGGATATAATATTCAGTGGGCATTTTCATCGGCAAAAAGTGCCTCAGAAGATATAAGGAGATTAAATGTTTAAGATAAATAGAAAGCTAAAAGAATTAAAACACAATGGTGAAAGAATTTCTTTGGCAGTAATTGGTTGTGGAAAAATGGGCGCAAGCCTTATAAATCAACTGGGAGATATAGATGCAATCGAAGTTGGATTAGTAGTTGAGCATACAATGAGTAAAGCAAAAACAGCTCTAATAGAATCAGGAATTTCCGAAGATAAAATTATTAATACAGATTCCTATGACGAGGCCTATGAAGCTTTGAACAAGGGATTTGTTGTAATAAGCTCAAATTATAGACTTGCATATAAACTTTTACAAATTACAGCCGTAATAGATGCAACAGGAAATCCACCATTTGGTGCAGAAATCGCATCAAAATCAATCCAATATCATAAACATTTTATAACACTTAATGTAGAATGTGACGCAGCAGTTGGACCAATTCTTTACGATATGGCAAAAAAAGCTGGAGTAGTTTATACAGGAATTGCAGGAGATGAGCCAGGTTCAATAATTGAGCTTTGTGATTTTGCCTATGGAATTGGACTTGAAATTTTAGTTGCAGCAAAAGGAAAAAATAATCCATTAGACAATTATGCAAATGCAGAGATTTTAAAAGAAAGTGCAAAAGAAAAAGGACTTTCACCAAGAATGCTTACAAGCTTTGTTGATGGAACAAACACAATGATAGAATTAAATTCAGTTTGTAACTGTCTAGGATTTTTGCCAGATACTTTTGGATGTCATGGAATTACTACAAGCCCAGAAACAGCTGTAGAAGATTTTAAACTAAAAGAAGATGGTGGAGTTTTATCATCATACAAAACAGTAGAATTTTCTCCAGGAATGGCTCCAGGTGTATTTTTAATTGTAACAAGTGATAAAAAAGAAGTAAGAGATTTGATGAAGTTTTTAGGCTTTGGAGATGGTCCAAATTATTTACTAAATAGACCATATCATTTAACAAGTTTAGAAACACCAATTACAATTTATAATGCAGTAATGGAAAATGAACCAACAATAGCACCTCTTCATGGCCAAGTTGCAGATACAGTTTCTGTTGCAAAAAGAGATATCAAAAAAGGCGAATATCTTGATGGAATAGGATCAGATAAAGTATTTGGAAAATTAACAGACCACACAAGATCAATAAAAGAAGATTTACTACCAATAGCTCTAATCACCAAAAAAACAAAGGCTATTGTAGATATCAAAAAAGATACAGTAATAGATCTTTCAATGATAGAACTTGACGAAGAAGAAACAATAACAAAACTAAGAAGAAGACAAAATTCAATGAAATTATAAAAAAGGCTGCAAAAGCAGTCTTATTTTTTTGTCTTTTTATTTGTAAATTTAAAAAAATTTCAAAAATAATTAGAAATTTCAAAATAAAAATTCATTTTGAAAAATTTAAATTTTCTTATTTTACTAATCAACATTAGTTATAAGTTATGGTTTTCATCATATTTTAAAATAGAAAAATAAAATGATAAAGTATTGACAATTATTGAAATATAAAATAAAATCAAATTATAATTAAGTAAATTTTAAAGAATAAAGGAAAAAAGGAGGACTCTATGAAAGGGTTTGCAATGTTGGGAATTGGTAAGACAGGTTGGATCGAAAAACCGGAACCAGAAATGGGACCATTAGATGCCCTTGTTAAACCAATAGCTTTGGCTCCATGTAGTTCTGATATCCACACAGTTTGGGAAGGAGCTATAGGAGATAGACACGATATGATTTTAGGCCATGAGGCTGCAGGAGAAATTGTAAAAGTTGGTGAATTGGTTAAGGATTTTAAACCTGGTGATAGGGTTTTGGTTCCAGCTATTACTCCAGATTGGTCATCTCTTGAAAGTCAAGCAGGATTTCCAATGCATTCAGGTGGAATGCTTGCTGGATGGAAATTCTCAAATTTTAAAGATGGTGTATTTGGAGAAGTTTTCCATGTAAATGATGCAGATGCTAACCTTGCATTAATTCCTGAAGGAGTAGATCCAGTTTTAGCTCCAATGTTATCAGATATGGTAACAACAGGATTCCATGGTGTTGAACAAGCTGATGTTCAATTTGGTGATGAAGTTTTGGTAGTAGGAATTGGACCAGTTGGATTAATGTCAGTTGCAGGAGCAAACTTAAGAGGAGCAAGTAGAATTTATGCAGTAGGAACACGTCCAAATTGTGTAGAAGCTGCTAAATTTTATGGAGCAACAGATATAATTTCTTACAAAGAAGGATCAATTTCTGAACAAGTTCTAGAACTTACAAATGGTAAGGGAGTTGATAGAGTTATAATTGCTGGTGGAACAGTTGATACTTTTGAAGAAGCAATAAAAGCTATGAAACCAGGTGCAAAAATTGGTAATGTAAACTATCTTGATGGTGGAGATTACATTAAAATTCCTAGAGTTGAATGGGGAGTTGGAATGGGCCATAAGACAATTAGTGGTGGTCTAACACCAGGTGGAAGATTAAGAATGGAAAAACTTGCTAAACTTGTTTCTTGTGGAAAATTAGATCTTTCAAAACTTGTTACCCATAAATTTAATGGATTTGAAAAAGTTGAAGAAGCTTTATACTTGATGAAAGATAAACCAAAAGATTTAATTAAACCAGTTGTAATTGTAGCAGAAGATTTAATGGAAGATTAGATGAAAATAATAATAGTATCGGGATTTTTGGGAAGTGGAAAAACAACCTTTATAGAAAAATTGTCAAAAAAATTGGATGATTCAGTAATTTTAGAAAATGATTATGCCAAGGCAAATGTAGATAAAGATTTGTTGAAAAATACTGGAAAAGAGATTTTGTCTTTAGAAGAAGGATGCATTTGTTGTTCAAAACAAAAAGATTTTGCAACAACAGTAATGAGTATTGAAAATACAATAAATCCAGAATATTTGATAATAGAACCAACAGGCTTGGGCTATCTTTCTAAAATAATTGAAAATATTAATCCAATTGAATATGAAAAAATAAAAATTTTAAAGCCAATAGCAATCGTTGACTATTATAGTATCGATAAGATTATGGGAGAATATAAAGAGATTTTCCTAGATCAAATCCAAAATTCATCCTATATACTATTATCAAAAACTGAAAATATAAGCACTGAAAAAATCGAAAAAGAAGTAAAAAAACTTGAAGACTTAACAAAAGCAAAAGTTTTTACCACTCATTACAATGATTTTGACAAAAAAGAATGGGACTCACTTATTGGGGAATATGATAAAGAAGGATTAATAAGAGGGGACTATAAACATTTACACCTTGATAATTTGGCGTATGAAAATGTAGTTTTCAAAGATTTCAATGAACTTGGAACAAATTTAAATGCAGTTTGCCAAAATAGATTTGGAAAACTAATAAGAGCAAAGGGTCTTGTAAATGTAGAAGATAAAAAAGTTAAAGTTGATGTGGTAGATAATAAATTTTCAGTAGAAAAATACGAAGGAGAATCTTTTACAAATTCTTTGATATTTATCGGAGAAAATCTAGAAGAAAAATCCTTTGATATACTTTTTAAAAAGAAAAATTAGAAGCCCAAAGGCTTCTCAGAACATAGACAAAATATAGATTCCGCCCATTTCGAGCGAACGTAGTGAGTCGAGAAATCTCGTGAGATCTCTCGACTACGCTCGAGATGGGTTATAGCGTAATTTTATTTTTTGAATTACTAAACTGATATTGTCTACAAACTGAGAAACTTAAGGGCTTCTTTTTTGTGAAAATTTTCAAAAACTAAAAAATCTATTATAATAATTTTAAGGAGTTATTATGGATATATTTATTGTTGAAGATGATAAAAAAATTTGTGAGGAGCTTTCTTTTCAGCTTGAACTTTTAGGGTATTCTTGTTTTATGCCAGATGATTTTTCTAATATTTTGGAGGAATTTCAAAAAAGAGATTATAAGATTGTTTTGATGGATTTGAAACTTCCTTTTGAAAATGGTTTTTATTGGTGTGAGAAAATTAGGGAAATTTCTAACCTTCCTATAATTTTTCTAACCAGTGCGGCTGATGATATAAATTTGATTAATGCCATAAATTATGGGGCAGATGATTTTATTTCAAAGCCTTTTTCAATGCAGGTTTTAAATATGAAAATCAAGGCTCTTCTTAGAAGGTCTTATGATTTTTCTGGGAAAAATTTAGACCTTTCTTATAAAAATATTTCTTTGATTAAGGATAAGATGATTTTAAAAATTAATGATAAAGAATTAAATCTTTCTAAAAATGAATTTTTGATTTTGGAAATTCTTATGGAAAATCCACAAAAAATTGTTTCAAGAGAATCTATCATGGATAAGCTTTGGGCTACTGATTCTTTTATTGATGATAATACTTTGACTGTAAATATCAATAGACTTAGGAAAAAATTAAAAAATCTTTCTTTAGATGATTTTATTCAAACAAAAAAGGGAGTTGGATATTTTATAAAATGAAAAATTTAAAATTATTTTTTAGTATTAATAGGGCTTATATTTTCTCCTTTTTTATTTTTCTTATCTCATCTTTAATATTTTCTTTGGCCTTTCCTATAGATTTTAGGATTTTTTCCTATAGCTTATTAATTTTATTTTTTATATTTATATTTATAGGAATTTTTAGATTTTTCAAAGCGAAAAAATCTATGGACCAAGATTCTTTTTCTTTTTTTGAGAAAAATCTTTATGAATGGCATTTGAAAGAAATTTTTGAAAGAAAGGAAAAAGAGATAGAAAATCTTAGAATTTCTAGTAAATTAAGGCAAAATGATTTGGAAAATCTCATGACTATTTGGACACATCAAATAAAAACGCCACTTTCAAGTATTTCTCTAATTAGTGAGAGGGAAGAAAATTACGATATAAAAAGAGAACTTATTAGGATTGATGATTATATTGCATCAATTTTATCTTTTATAAAACTTGGTCAAGATTCTTTGGACTATTCTTTCAAATCTTTTTCAATTGAAAGGCTTGTTAAAGATATTGTAAAAAGATATAGGAGTTTTTTTATCCATAAAAATTTAAAATTAATTCTTGATATAGAAGATGAAAATATAGTTTCAGATCCAAAATGGCTTGGACTTGTCCTTGAACAGGTTTTGTTTAATGCTATAAAATACACAGACGAGGGATATATTAAAATTTCCTACTATGATTCTATTTTAAAAATTGAAGATTCTGGAATTGGTATTAAAAAAGAAGATTTGAAAAATATTAATAAATTTGGTTTTAGTGGAGATAGCGATAAAAGAAATGCAAATTCAACAGGCATAGGACTTTTTTTAGTAAATGATATTTTAAAAAAGCTTGGATATGCTTATAAAATTGAATCTAAAGAAAAAAACGGAACTATATTTTCAATTAATCTTAAAAAATCTGATATTATTGAAAATTAATAGGGATTTCTTTATTTATGATAAGCAAACAAATCCTCAAGCACGAATATCTGACTACAAAAATTGTTGATTTCTAAATTTTAAAATTCTAAAATCGCAAACTCGCATTCGCGAGGACAGATAAATAGCTTAAAATTGTGCCAGTGGCACGATTTTAATATTTATCCCTCGGAATAAAACGAAGAATTAAAATTCAATGGAATTTAAGTCATTTAATAAATAATCATAGCTTTAAATTATAGAGTGCGATTTTTGACGAATTTTTAAATTTGAAATCAAATCAATTTTTTCCGTATGATATTCTTAGCATAAGGATTTTAATACTTTATCAACAGTATAAATCGGCATTTGCCGATTTTTTTTAATCTTACAAAATGTAAGTTTATGGGAAAAATTGTAAGTTTAGATTAGGGATTTTTTATTTTATTTTTTGTAATATAGGCTTAGGAGGATCATATGAATATATTAGAAGTTAAAAATTTAAGAAAAGTTTATAATAGTGAGGATAAAAATACTCAGGTTGTTGCCTTAAAAGATATTAATTTTGAGGTCGAAGAAGGAGAATTTGTTGCCATAATGGGTGAGAGTGGGTCTGGAAAATCTACTCTTTTAAATTTGATAGCAAGTCTTGATACTCAAACGGCTGGAGATGTAATTTTATCTGGTGAAAATACAAAAAATAAGAGTGATAAGGAAAGGGCAAAATTTAGGAGGGAAAAATTGGGCTTTGTCTACCAAGATTTTTCGCTTTTATCTTCTTTAAACAACAGGGATAATATATTTTTGCCTTTGGTTTTGGCAAATGAAAAATATAAAATTATGGAGGAAAAATTGAATCCACTTGCAAGGGCATTGAAAATTTCTGATCTCTTGGATAAATTTCCCTACCAAATTTCTGGAGGACAAAAACAAAGGGTTGCCGTTGCAAGATCTCTCATTACAAATCCAAAAATATTACTTGCAGATGAACCGACAGGAGCCTTGGATTCAAATTCTTCCATGGAGCTTTTAAATATTTTTGAAAAAATAAACAAAAATGGACAAACAATTCTTATGGTTACCCATTCTACCATGGCTGCTGCAAGGGCCTCTAGGGTTTTATTTATAAAGGATGGGAAAATTTTCTATGACCTTTATAAGGGAGATAGGACAAATGATCAAATGTATGAAAAATTGGTCAAATCTCAAATGATGATTTTATCTGGAGGTGAGGGATTTGAACAAGCTTAATTTTAAAATGGCGACAAGGGGAATAAAAAATAATAAATTTTTGTATTTTCCTTATATTTTGGCATCAAGTTTTATGCTTTTCATTTTTAATCTTTTAATAGATTTAAAAAGTGAAAAATTTATTCTAGAATCTAGAGGAAGCGCTATAATAGAAAGTCTTTTGGGAGTGGGTTCATGGATTGTAGCTATTTTTTCCCTAATTTTTCTTGTCTACATGGCAAAGACCATCGTCAAAAATCGCTACAAGGAATTGGGACTTTTGTATGGACTTGGTATGGACAAAAAATCTTTAAGAAAAATTCTGATAATAGAAAATTTAATTCTAGGAATTTCTACTTTGATAATTGGAAGTTTTCTTGTTATTCTTTTGGGACCTCTTTTTATAAATTTAGTGGCAAAAATTTTGAAAATTCAAACGGAGATAAAACTTTCTGTAAATTTTTCTAAGTTAATTTTAGGACTTATTATTTTTGCTATAATCTTTATTCTAATAACTTTGATAAGTTTAAATTCGATTAGAAAAACAAATCCAATAGAGCTTTCAAAACTTTCCCAAAAAGGAGAAAGTGAACCAAAGGCGAATGTGATTTCTATGATTTTAGCCATAATTTTAATTGGCTATGGTTATTATACAGCCCTTTCAATTAATGGGGGAATTTTTCAAGCTCTTCCAAAATTTTTACCAGCAAGTATAGCAGTAATAATTGGAACTTATTTTTTCTTTAGGTCTCTTGTTATTTGGATTTTAAAACTTTTTAGAAAAAATAAAAAAATTTATTACAAGGGTACAAATATGACCTTTATAGGAGAGCTTATCAAAAGAAGCAAGGAATCTGCCATGGCTCTTTCATCAATTACCATTATCTCTTCCCTTTTTCTTTTGAGTTTTGTTGTGATGAGCGCCATGTTTGTTGGGAAAAATGATTTGTTAGATAGGATTGCCCCAAGTGATTTTTTGATCCAATACCAAGAAAATGATAAGGAAAGTGAAAAATATGGAAAAAATTTACTTGAAAAAAATATAGACAAAGAAAAAATAAAAAATCTTGGAGAATTTAGAAGAAAGGGTCTTGTAGTTAGTGAAAAATCACCTGGAAAATTTTCTATCCTAGAAGATGATGATTTAAGAAAAACAATAATGGATGATAAAACAAAAATTATATCCCTAACAGATATAAAATCTTTTAATATGGCAAATAAGACAAATATTTCTCTTAAAAAGGATGAGGCTATAGTTTTTGATTCCAAAGCAAAAAAATACGGAAAAATTTCTTTAGAAAATCAAAATTTGAAAGTAAAAGAAAATGTAAAAAATATTTCCTATGTCCTAATGGATCCTACAACAAGTCTTTTTCACAATATTCTTGTAGTTGTAGATGATATAGATGAATTTTCAAAAAAAATATCTGATGGCAAAAATATTAAGACTTTCCCTAGTGTGTCGGGAATATATTTTGACTTAAAAGATAAAAGTC
Source organism: Anaerococcus senegalensis JC48 (assembly GCF_000321005.1). Classification (GTDB taxonomy): domain Bacteria; phylum Bacillota; class Clostridia; order Tissierellales; family Peptoniphilaceae; genus Anaerococcus; species Anaerococcus senegalensis. The sequence goes on along the minus strand of NZ_HE578907.1, from coordinate 1,169,771 downwards.
AAAAAAATATTGACTACATGGACAAAAAATTAAATGAAAATATATCTGATAATATTTTAGTAAAAAATTCCATAGAAAATAGGATGGAATTTGATAAAATGCACACGGGAGCCTATATAGTAGTAACAATTCTTGCCCTAGTATTTTTAATTTCAACAATTGTAGTTATCTATTACAAACAAGCAGCAGAAGGCCTTGAAGATGGAAGAAATATAAAAATTCTACAAAAAGTTGGAATGAGCAAAAAAGAAATAAAAAAATCAGTAAAAAAACAAAACTATTTTACGTTTTTTGGACCTTTAATAATTTCAATAATCCATATTCTAATCGCATCAAAACTTGCCTTTGGCATGATTCAATTATTTGCCATGCTTGAGCTTAGAAAATTCATAGAAATAGAGGCGATTTGTATAATAATTTTCTCATTAATTTATATAATGATATTTAGAATAACCCTACCAATATATTTTGAAATGGGAAAATTAAATAAGGAGTAAAAATGAAAAAAATATTTAAAATTCTACTATATATAATAGTTTCAATTTCAGTATTAGGATTTTTGTTTATATTTTTGTGGACAAAAATTCCGGAATTTAAAGCCAAAAAAGAAATCTCAGATTTGGGAAAATATGCTCAAAAAATAGAAGATATAAAAATCGACGACCAAGTAGAAATCATTGGTCTTGGCGAGGCTACACATGGAAACAAAGAATTTCAAGAATTAAAATTAACCTTGTTAAAAAAATTAGTAAAAGATGAAAATGTTAGGGCCTTTGCTTTAGAATGTGATTTTTCAGAAGGAATGGAAATAGATTCTTATGTAAAATCAGGAAAATTTCAAAAAAATCCATCAAAAATTTTCTCCTTTCCAATTTACCATACAAATGAGATAAATGATTTAATAAATTGGATAAAAAAATACAACCAAAATCATGAACAAAAAATTTCCTTCTACGGTTTTGATATGCAAAATCCAGAAAAATCCGTAAAAATTGTAAAAGATTTTGTAAAAAAAGAAAATATAGATTTTGATATAAAAAGTCTGGATGTCTTAGAAAAAGATAATATTTCAATCAAAGATCCAAAGATGAAAGTCTTGGAAGAAAATTTAAAAAAATTAGATGAAAAACTTGATGAAAATACCAAAGAAAAAAGACTTATAGAAAACATTCTATCAAGTTTTCCATATTATAGAATGGTTGATGATTATGTAAAATCAGGTGAATATAGAGATAAAAAAATGGCAGAAAATGTTTCTTGGATAAAAGATTATGAAAAAAATTCAAAAATAATGATAGCAGGACACAATGGTCATATTGGAAAAAAAGAATCAATGTATAAAAATATGGGAGAAAATTTAGGTGAAAAATATAAAAAATCATATTTTACAATAGGAACAGATTTTTATAAAACAAAGGTAAATATAAAAACTATGCAAAAAAATCAAAGGACAATACAAAAACTTATATCAGCAGATCCTTTTGCATACGCGGCAAAAAATTATAACAATTCCTATTATTTAGATTTTTCAAAAGTAGAAGATGGAGATTGCAAAAATCTCCTAGATTCAAAAATAAAAATGGGATCATTAGGCGAAGGTTACACTTGGGTAATGAAATTTGTCCCATACTCATATAGAATAGAAAAGTCTCCAAAAGAAATTTTTGATTCAATGATTTTTGTATATGAAGCAAGTCCTATTGAAATTATAGAAAATTAATAAAAGCTCTTGGTTTAGCCAAGAGCTTTTTTCTTACATCCCAAAAATTTCTTTTCCAAGTTTTGTATTTTTTGGATCTTCGCCTTCAAATACTATTTTTTTAACATCGTTTTGGAATTTGATATCTTTATATAGGATGCCTCCTACATATTTTCCGTCTTTTTTGAATAATTTATAAACTTTTTCTTCGTCTTCTTTTTTAACTTCTTCTATTCCTTCACCTGAATTAAATCCTGCTGAAAATAGTTTTATATCTCCAAGAAGAAGAGATGAGAATGGCTTTGGTGTTTGATAAGTTTTATCATCACCTGTCATATTGCTTCCTGCAATTTGCCCCATTTCCATTGATGCTGTCCAAAGACCGATTGTAGCTTGTCCTAATTGCATACAGTCTCCTGCTGCATAGACATTTTCATCACTTGTTTTTAAAGTTTCATCTACAATTATTCCACGTTCTGTTTTAAGTCCTGAATTAATTGCAACATCAAGGTCATTTCTTACACCTGTTTGAACTAAAATAGTTCCAGCTTCAATTTCTTCTCCATCTTCAAGTTTTATTCCACAAACTTTTCCATCTTTTTCTAAAATTTCTGATGTGTTTTTACCAGTTGAAGTTTCGATTCCAGCATTATTTAATTCTTTTTCAAGTTTTAAAGATAGTTCATTATCAAGTTGTTTTCCTAAAATATAATCAAAAGTTTCAATTACAAGAACATCACATCCTGCATTTTTTATTGAAAAAGCAGCCTCAAGTCCAAGAAGACCACCACCAATTATAATAACTTTTTTATTTTCCTTGATATGATTTTTGAAAGAATTTAAATCATCAACAGTTCTAATTGCAAAAACTCCCTTTGAATCAATATTTCTTATTGGTGGAACAAAAGGGTGAGATCCAGTTGCAATAAGAGCTTTACCATATTCAATTTCTTCTCCATTTTTTAGGATTGCTTTTTTACCTTCAAGATCAAGTTTTTCTACTTCATTTTGAAGTTTTACCTCAATATTATTTTTTTCATACCAGTCTAATTTTTTAACCAAAATATCATCATTTGTAAAATCTTTACAGATTAATTCAGATAATTTTGTTCTCCAATAAGTATGATCAGCTGCTTTTGAAATAATTACAATTGAAGCATGATCATCTTTTTTTCTAATGCTTTCAGCAGCCTTAAGACCAGCTATTCCATTTCCTATAATTAAATAATCGTACATCTATATTCTCCTTTATAATTGTTAATTAATAAACTAATATATTCTATATTTATTAATTTACCCTTTATTGTAAAAATTATCTAAAATTTGGGTAAATTAATGAATAGAAAGAAAAATTTAAGGAGAAATTAATAAGTTATGATATATGATTTTGTAGTAAAAGATAATAAGGGAGAAGATGTAAAGCTTGAAAAATACAAAGGAAAAGTTTTATTAATTGTAAACACAGCAACAAAATGTGGATTTACACCACAATATGATGGATTAGAGAATCTTTATGAAAAATATTACGACAGAGGCTTTGAAATTTTAGACTTTCCTTGCAATCAATTCGCGAGTCAAGCTCCAGAAAATGACCAAGAAATTGATTCTTTCTGTTCATTAAATTTTGGAACAAAATTTGATAGGTTTCAAAAAATTGATGTGAATGGGGAAAATGAAGATCCTCTTTATACATTTTTGAAGAAAGAAGAAGGAGGAATACTCGGTGGAAAAATTAAATGGAATTTTACAAAATTTTTGATAGATAGGGATGGAAATATTGTAAAAAGATTTGCACCAACAACAAAGCCTGAAAAAATTGAAAAAGATATAGAGAGTTTATTGTGATGGATGATTATGTAAAATTAGCAAAAGAATCTATAAAATATTATTTAGAAAACAGAACCTACTTAAAAGATTTTGACCAAAAATTTAAAGGAAAATCCAATGGAATAAGAGTTGAAATTAAGATTGATGGGAGGTTAAAAGGAATATCAGGTTCAATCTACCCATCAAAAGAAAATATAGGCTTAGATATAATTTTTGAATCTGTAAATGCAGGATTTTTTGATTTGAAATTCAATCCCATAAATCGTAAAAATTTAGATAAACTTGAAATTAAAGTTTACGAATTTTATGATGTAGAAAAATTAAGATTTATTGAAGAATTTAATGATTTTGATGGTATAGTTTTATCATTTATGGATGAAAATTATTATTTTCTAAGGTCTAATTTTAATTCTGATATGGAAATGTTAAAAAAAGCCATAGAAATTTCCAACGTTGATAGTTGGGATAATTTTTCTATTGATAAATTTAGGCTAAAAATTCATAAATAAAAAATACTCTTTTTACTGCACTATCAGTAAGAAGAGTATTTTTTTAGAAAATTTTAAATAAAATTTGTTAAATATGAATATTTTGTGTAAAATAGGTAGAAGAAAAATTAAATATTTGCAAATCTGTTTCTAATTATTTTTGATTTTTAAAATAATATCAGAAAGATTATTGTATGTTAACTTTATCTAAATTGAAAAATTTAGAAAAAAATTTTGCCTAAAATTAGTACGTGTAAAATATTTTATGAGAAAGGGTGGAAAATGAAGAAAAAGAATATTATAAAAATTATATTCGCAATTTTATTATTGTTGGCAATGATACCTTTTAAGTTTACAAAAAGTCCAGAACCTTATTTATTTGGTTGGTTACCATTTCCATTATTTTACTGGTGGATATTGATGTTTTTAAACCTTATATTTGTTTTGTTTGTGGCTTATGATTTTGTAAAAAATGAAAAGGACGAGGAGAAATAGATGAGTAAAAATATTTATAGCTTACTAATTGTAGTTTTATATTTAGTATTAATGCTTGCAGTTACAATTTTTAATTCTAAAAAACAAAAAAATAAATCTGATGCTCAAGGATTTTTCTTGGCGAACAGGGGTGTGGGTGGACTTTTAATGGCTCTTACAATGATTGCTGGAATGCAAAGTACTTTTGCATTTTTAGGAGGTCCTGGAATGTATTATACTCATGGAATTTCTTATATTGTTATAGTACTAAGTCAAGTTTGGGTAGCCTTTATGGTTATTTTTTTAGGAAATAAAATTAGAAAACAAGCAAATAAATATGGATATATGTCCATAGGAGATTATTTTGAAGATAGATTTCAGTCAGGATATTTAAAAATAATAGCATCAATAATTTCTGTTTTGATGACTTTGATATTTTTATCCATGCAATATGTGGGAAATGCAACTGCCCTTTCTGTTGTAACTGGAGATTTATTAGATTACAAAGTTGCCCTTATTATTTCAGTAGTTTTTTCCTTATTCTATGTTTTAATTGGAGGAGCTGGAGGAGTTGTATTACTTGATGCCTTCCAAGCAATAATTTTGATGGTTGGAATTATTATTGCAGCTTTTATTGCTATCCATCCTTTTGGAGGAATAGTAAATTTATTTCAAACAACCAAAGATTCTTTCCCAGAACTTTTATCAAGACCAGGACCACAAAATACATATACTGATCCATATTGGTTTATGCAATTTATAGTTTTACCATTTGGAATTTGGTTATGTCCTTATATTTGGTCAAAATCATTGATGGCAAAAGATACAAATTCATTAACAAAATCAGCAATAAGTGTTCCAGTATCACAAATTTTAATTTTTGGATTTTCAGCACTTTTTATTGGTCTTGCAGGTCATAATCTTCTTCCAGTAATAGAAAGATCTGATCAAGTTTTACCAATAATGATGATGAAATATAGTAATTGGTGGGTATCAGCACTTGTAATGGCAGCAGCTATTTCTGCAGGAATGAGTACAATCAACGCCATGCTTTTATCATGTTCACAAATAGTTTCACAAGATTTAATATTTTTTCATAGAAAAGATAAAATATCTGACAATAAAAATTTAAAAATTTCTAGAATTATTATAGTAATAATTGCAATTGTTGGAGCATTAATTGCAATAAATCCACCAAAAGCCTTGGTACAAGTTGTTCAAGATGTTGCTTATACAGGACTTGCTCAATTAGCACCAGCCTTTATATTGGGACTTTATTGGAAAAATTCTACAAAAGAGGGTGCAGCTTTTGGAATAAGTGTAGGAATAATAGTATTATTTTTACTAAGAATATTACAAGTCTCACCTTTGAATATTCCAGGATTTTTATGGGCTTTCGTAATAAATATAATTTTAAACATAATAGTTTCAATAATATATAAAAATAAAATCAACAAAAAAAGAGTTGAAAAAAGATTTTTTTAAAATTTAAATCTATAAAAACTTATAATAATCAAGGAGGATTTTATGTGGTTAGTACTTGCAATTTTCTCTTCAATTTTTGCAGCTTTAACTTCGATTTTGGCAAAAGTTGGAATTGAAGGAGTAAATTCGAATCTTGCAACTGCAATTAGAACTTTTGTAGTTTTACTTATGAGCTGGGGCATGGTTTTTATTACTTCATCATTTTCTGGAATTTATAACATTAGCAAAAAATCTTGGACTTTTCTCATTTTATCAGGACTTGCGACAGGATTAAGTTGGCTTTGTTATTATGGAGCTTTAAAATATGGAAATGCCTCAAAGGTTGTACCAATAGATAAAATGAGTGTGGTTTTAACTTTAATACTTGCCTTTTTATTTTTGGGTGAAGAATTTTCTACAAAGTCTATTATCGGATGTATTTTAATTACAGTGGGAACTCTTTTTATTATTTTATAAATATACTTCTTATTAATTTATAAATATATATTTTTTTAGATAAAAATCAATTTGACTTTTTTCTTTAAAAATAGTAAATTAGTCAATAGATATAAGCAATTAAAAGAAGAGTAGTTTTAAAAAATAATTTACAGAGAGGCCTTTAGGTGAAAGTGGCTATGCGTTTTTTATTATGAAGATCATCTTTTAGCTTAATAGATGAAAAGAAATTAGTTTATTACGTAAAAAAGGCGTTAACTTTATACTCAATTTTTGGGTGGACCGTCCCTTCTGGGGGCGTTTTTTTATTATAATTTATTATTTAGAAAGAAAGGGAATTATGCCAAGTTTTAAATCATTAGATACAAAAAATACTAAACAAAGAGAACTTGATCTTTCCAAATATTGGCAAGAAATTGACCTATTGGATAAGACTTTTACAACAAGAGAAGATGCTGAAGAATATATAATTTTTGATGGACCTCCAACAGCAAATGGAAAACCTGGAATCCACCACGTTATTGCAAGAACTTTGAAGGATATGACTTCAAGATATAAAAATATGAAAGGCTTTAAGGTATTAAAAAAAGCTGGATGGGATACACACGGACTTCCTGTAGAAATTGAAGTTGAAAAAGAATTAGGATTTAGTGAAAAAGATCAAATTGAAGAATACGGAGTAGAAAAATTCAATCAAAAATGTAAGGACTCAGTTTTTAAATATTCAGACATGTGGAGAGATATGTCAGATAGGATGGCTTTTCTTTATGACATGGATAATCCTTATATAACTTTGGACAATGATTATATAGAAACTGAATGGTGGCTTTTAAACCAAGCTTTCAAAAAAGGATTAATTTATGAAGGGGCAAAAGTTATGCCATATTGCCCAAGATGTGGAACAGGTCTTGCAAGTCACGAAGTTGCTCAAGGCTATCAAATGGATAAGGCCATAACTTTAATTTGTAAATTTAAGAAAAAAGATGCTGAAAATGAATATTTTCTAGCTTGGACAACAACTCCATGGACTCTTCCATCAAACGTTGCTCTTACAGTTCATCCAGAACTTGATTATGTAAAGGTAAATGATAAAACTGATGGCTGTTATTATTATTTGGCAAAATCTTTGCTTGAAAAAGTTATGGCAGATCATGAATATGAAGTTGTTGAAGAGATGAAGGGAAAAGATCTTGAATATGTAGAATATGAACAGCTACTTCCATATGTAAAACCAGATGGCAAGGCATTTTTCTTAACTTGTGCTGATTATGTTTCAGCAGAAGATGGAACAGGAATTGTTCACACAGCTCCAGCCTTTGGTGAGGACGACTACCAACTTGGAAGAAAATATAATTTACCATTTGTTCAACCAGTTGACCTTGAAGGATGTTTTACAGAAACTCCTTGGAATGGCAAATTTATTTTTGATACAAACGAAGAAATTTTCTTGCATTTAAGAGATGAAGGAAAAGTTTATAAAAAACAAACAATAGAACACAATTATCCTCACTGTTGGAGATGTAAAACTCCGCTTGTTTATTATGCAAAACCATCTTGGTATATAGAAATGAGTAAACTTTCTGAAAAAATGGTTGAAAATAATAACGGAGTTAATTGGTATCCACAAACAATCGGAGATAAAAGATTTGGAAATTGGCTTGAAAATGTAAAAGATTGGGCAATTTCAAGATCAAGATATTGGGGAACTCCACTAAATCTTTGGAGATGTGACGATTGTGGTCACGTTGAATCAATTGGTTCAAGAAAAGAATTGGCCGAAAAAGCAAGAGAAGATATAAGTGAAGATATAGAACTTCACAGACCATATGTTGATGATGTAACAATAACTTGTCCGGATTGTGGAAAAGTAATGCACAGGGTTCCAGATGTAATTGACGTTTGGTTTGACTCAGGAGCAATGCCATTTTCACAAGTTCATTATCCATTTGCAAAGGGAGAAGATTTTGAAAATTATTTCCCAGCAGACTTCATTTGCGAAGGAATCGATCAAACAAGAGGATGGTTCTATTCATTAATGGCTATTTCAACAATTATTACAGGAAAAGCACCATACAAAAATGTATTAGTAAATGACTTAGTTGTTGATAAAAATGGACAAAAAATGTCAAAATCAAAAGGAAATACCCTAAATCCATTTGAATTATTCGATAAATATGGGGCAGATGCAGTAAGATTTTATTCACTTTTTGTTTCACCTTGCTGGGTGCCAACAAAATTTGACGAAAAAGGTCTAATCGAAGTTAAAAATAATTTCTTTAGGACAATCGAAAATGTTTATAATTTCTTTGTTCTTTATGCAAACACAGATAATATTGGACTTGATGAGATCAAAAATTTTGAAAATGTAGAACTTGAAGAAATCGACAAGTGGCTATATTCAAGATTAAATTCACTATTAAAAACTTATTACGAACAAATGGAATCTTTTGATTACAACAAGGTTGTTCACTTAGTAAATGATTTTGTAGTAGAAGATTTATCAAATTGGTATATAAGAAGAAATAGAAAAAGATTTTGGAGAGAGGATTTAACAGAATCTAAAAAAGCAGTTTATAAAACATGTTTTGATGTACTGGTAACTTTATCAAAAATGACAGCTCCAATAGCTCCATTTATATCAGAAGAAATCTACAGAAATTTAACAAATGGACTTTCAGTTCACGTTGAAAAACTCGATGAAGTTAATGAAGATTTAATTGACCAAAAATTAGAAGAGAAAATGGATCTTGTAAGAAAAATGGTAACACTTGGTCGTGCATCAAGGGAAAAAGAATCAATCAAGGTTCGCCAACCTCTAGAAAAAATAATTGTAGATGGATCATATAAAGAAAAAATTAGCGATTTAACAGGACTAATCAAAGAAGAATTAAATATTAAAGAAGTTGAATTTGCAGATGATCTTACTGACTTTATGGATTATTATTTAAAGCCAAACTTTAGAAAAGTTGGACAAATATTTGCTAAAAACGTAGGAGCCTTTGGTAAATTCTTAGCTGGAGTTGATGCAAAAGAATTTGTAGAAAAGGTTGAAAATTCCCCACAAGAAATAGAAATTAATGGAGAAAAATACACAGTTGAAAAAGATTATCTTGACGTAAGAATCCAAGCAAAAGAAGGATTTGATGTTGAGATGGACGGTAATGTCTTTGTAGTATTAGACACAGAAATCACAGAAGACCTTAAAAAAGAAGGATATGCAAGAGAATTTGTATCAAAAATCCAAAACCTTAGAAAAGATAATGGATACGAAGTTACAGATAGGATTAATATATTCTATAGTGCAGATGATAATTTACAAAAAGCTCTTGAAGAATACAAAGAAGAAATCAAAAAAGAAACATTGGCAGATACAATGGAAGTAAAAGACCTTGATACAGAAGAATTCGAATTAAATGATAAAACTGTAAAAATCGAACTTGAAAGAAAATAAAAACAAAGGGAAGTAAGGAAACTTGCTTCCTTTTTTTATGGATTGGAGAAATAATGAAAATTAGATTAATGAATATGGTAAAAATTTACGATGAAAAAAATAATAAGGTATTAGTCTTAGATAAAAAGAAAAAATATGGCTGGGAAGGTCTCACCTTTCCTGGAGGAAAAGTTGAAGAAAATGAATCTTTTGAAAATTCAGTAATAAGAGAGGCAAAAGAAGAAACAAACTTAGATATAAAAAATCCTGAACTTGTTGGAATAATAACATGGACCTTCACAAATGATGAGGGCGAATTTCAAAAAGATGTAGGACTTTTGTATCAAACAAAGAATTTTTCTGGCAAATTAATTGAAGATAATAGGGAAGGAAAATTATTTTGGAAAGATTATGAGGAATTTAAAAAAATGAATAATATGAGCGAGTCAATGCCAGAAATTTTAAAAATTTATGATGGAAAATACAGGGAAATTTATTGGGATGTGGATAAGGATAGGAAAAAATTTCATTAATTTTTAATATAGGAACAAAATATCTAAAAAAACCAGAATAAATAAAAACTCTTACTAATATGTTAAAGTTAAATAATAAAATTGACTGAAAATCTTAGAAAGATTCAATAGATGATAAAATTCGTTTACAGCTAAAGGACAGATCTATACCAAATAATTAAGTCTAGTAATAAATTTGATTTGACAAATATGCTAAGAGATTATTTTTAATTTGTAAATTTCATGTGTACAAACAAACTGACCTCAAAAATTATAAAAATTAACTTTATGAGGTCAGTTTTTTTATGAAAAATATAGGAAAATTTATTTATTTTCGTATTTTAAAAATCTCTTAGAAAAATATAAAAATATTATTATCTCTCCTATTGCAAAAATTCCCAATAAGGCTAGATCATGTGGACTTATAAATCTAAAGTTACTAGATTCTATTGCCAAAAAGCTAAGTCCTATTATTTTTAAAGATTTATAGGCAGTTGCAAAGCCAAACATTGTAAAAATTATAGATAGAAGAACTATTATTCCAAAAGACTTTATCTTTATAGATAAAGCTCCAAAAATCCCGATTATAGGAAGTGCTAAAAATATACTAAGGATTGTATAGTAAAAATAAATATTAAAGTTTACGCTTGGGAAATTTCCTATAAATTTTCCACCAAGATAAAAAAGTGCCAAAAAATATAATTGACAAAGGCTTATTATTATAAAAGCTAAAATTATTTTTCCTATTACAAATGATATATTTTTCTTTGGGCTTAATCTTATAAATTTTAGTCCTGCCTTGTGTTCTGTTGACCACAAACTTGCTATTATTATTGCAATTAAAGGTATATAGAAAAAGGAAAAGTAAAATAAACTTACTTGAGTCCAAAGGCTTTGCCAATTGTGAGTTAAACTTTCCCTATTTCCCAGGTAATTTATAAGTCCAAAGGCATTTGCGAGTAGAGGAATTAAAAGACTTACCAGCAAAATATTTATAAATTTTATTTTTTTAAATTCTAATTTTAACATTTTTCCTCCTAGTCTTTGTATAAGTTGTAAGATTTCATTGTATTTATATAGTAAATGCTTGCTATTAAAAAAATTAGGGCAATGATTAGGGGATAGAAATTTATTGGATTTAACACTTGAACAAATTTCCCTCCTTCTTTTACATAAGAAATATTTAAAAGACTTGCCATCCAAGCAAAAGGATTTATAAAAGAGAGAATTTCAGATGTAAGCATTGTTATTACTCCAGTAAGGCCTCCTACTATAGAAATAAATGATAGGGTGTAGACTTTTTTTGTTTTCATCTCTATTATCATAAAAAATCCCAAGAAAAATAAATTTATTATAATAGATGATAAATTTACAATTAAAAATCTTAAAATCATTTCATTATTAAAACTGAAATTTTTTGACTTCATTGCTAAAATAATAAAAGTTAAAGCTTCAATTATTTGTAAAAAAATTAGCCTAAGGGATAAATTTTTAAATTTATTAAGTAGAATAGAATTAACTTTTTCTCCAAGAATTATTTGCATCTGCCACATCTTGTTTTTTTCTTCAATTTCAAGTACCTTTTTTACAAGAGATGAAATGAGGATGGGATTTATTAGTAGAGATATTAATAAATATGTATCCATTATATAGGAAAGTGGGAGTTTACTTTCTAAAAAAGATTTTGAAAAACTTTGACCTGTTACTATTAACATTTGAGAGATAAAAACTATTAATATTAAAAAATTTATCCCAAGCCTTTTGAATTTTTTTCTTTCTAAGTTTTTCATTTTAAGACCTGCTTTCTTCAATAAATAATTTTTCAAGACTTTCTTTTTCTTCCTCAATCCTATAAATATCAAGCTTTCCATGTAAAAAGTTTACTATTTCTCCAATATCTTGGTTTGATTTTTTTCCTAAAATTATCTTTTTATCTTTTAAATAAGCTCCATCAAGATCTAAAAGCTCGATGGCTTTCTTGTTATCAGATGTAGCAATTGATATAAATGGAGGATGAAGACTTCTGTATTCTTCTAAGCTTCCATTGTAGGTTAATTTTCCATCTTTTAGAATACCAATGTGAGTTGAAATTTTTTCGATTTCATCAAGAATGTGTGAAGAAATTAGGATACTTGTGGAAGTATTTTTTATAATATTTTTAAATAAATTTCTCATCTCTTCAATTCCTTGAGGATCAAGACCATTAATCGGTTCATCTAAGATTAAAAGTTTGGGATTTCCAATTAAGGCTATGGCAATTCCAAGTCTTTGCTTCATACCTAAAGAATATTCTCTAGCTTTCTTTTTTCCTACATTTTTAAGACCAACAAGGTCTAAAGTTTTTGAAATTTCTTTTTTATCCACTCCCTTTAGGCTTGATATTATTTCTAGATTTTCATATCCTGTTAAATGGTCATAAAAGGAAGGATTTTCAATTAGACCACCAAGATTTTTATTGAAATCTTTTTGATTTTTTGAATTTAATTCGCATCCAAAAACTTTTATTTCTCCTCCATCTTTTTTTACAAGACCTAGTATAAGTTTCATAAGAGTGGACTTTCCTGCTCCATTTTTTCCAATTAATCCATAAATAGATTTTTCTTCTATTTCTAAAGAGTCTATATCTAAGACTTTCTTCTTATTGTATGATTTTTCTAAATTTTTTATTTCCAGTATTTTTTTCATAATTTCCTCCTAAATATAAAATAACAAAAATAGATAAAAATAAGCTTTTAAGAAGGTCACTTTTACATCACAAAATAAAATTAATTAAATATGTGGTGTATAATTAGCTTAACGAGGTGGGGAAATGAATTTTAGAGAAAATTGTAGTATTTTAGTCGTTGATGATGAAAAAAATTTATTAGAAAATTTATATAACTTTTTAAAAGACAAGGGTTTTAAAAAAATTTATACTGCTAAAAATTTAAAGGAATCGAGGTTTAAACTTGAAAATTTTAAAATTGACCTAATAGTTTTGGATTTAATGCTTCCAGATGGAAGCGGTTTTGACTTATTAAAGGAAGTAAGGAAAAATTCTGATTTAGCCGTTATAATTTTATCTGCCCTTGATGGAATAGATGACAGGAAAGAAGGCTTTGAAAACAAGGCTGATGATTATTTAGTAAAGCCATTTTTCCCTGACGAGCTTTTATGGAGAATTGATGCAGTTTTAAGAAGAAGTAAAAAAATAAAAAATGAAGAAAATATAAATTTAGGCAAGGTGATTTTTGATAAATCTAAGGGGGTTATTGAAAAAAATGGTGAAGAAATTCCTCTAACAGCTACACAATTTAAAATTTTAGATTACTTATGTGAAAATATAAATATGATAGTTTCAATTGATAGGATTTTAGATCATATTTGGAAAGATTCTTATGGCTATGAAAATACCTTAATAACTCACATATATAGGCTTCGTGAAAAGCTTGAGGATAATCCAAGAGATCCCAAAATTTTAATTACAATAAAGGGACTTGGTTATAAGCTTGTTAATAAGGAGTAGAAATGTTTGATTATTTTTTAAAAAGATTAAAAAAGATCACCCTTAGAATTTTGTTTTTGATGTTTTTTCTAATATTTTTATTTATGATTTTTCTCTACATTAATTACAAATTAAGCAATAAATATCCAAAACCTAATGATGTTTATTCTTATGTGGAGAAAAACAAAACTCAGACTTATCTGAATGAAAAAAATAAGAAATTTTTAAAAGAAAAAAATATTTGGTCCATAAGACTTGATAAGAATGGAAATGTTATAGAAAGTTTCAATAAACCAAAAAATCTTAAAGATAAATTTGAACTTATTGATGTTGCAAGATTTACTAGGTTTTATTTGTCTGACTATCCTGTTTTTACCTACATTGTTGGAGATGGTTTGATTTTATTTGCCTATCCAAAAAATTCTTTGGATAAATTTCCCTTCAATTATTATAATTACAAGAACCTTATTTTTAATTTTAAATTATTTATAATTTTTGCACTTTTGTTTTTCTTATTAGTTTATATTTTTTATAGGATTGATATTAAAAAAATCTTTAAAAATACCCTGCCATTTCAAAAAGCGATAGATAGGCTTTATGAAGATGATTATGAAAGCTTGGATGAAAATGGAGAATTAAAAGATTTGGCCATATCCATAAATAAGGCAAATGAAAAATACGATAATTTAAAAAAATCCCAAAATAAGTGGATTAGAGGCCTAAGTCATGATGTAAGGACTCCCCTTGCAAAAATTTCATGGGAGCTAAGTAAAGAAAATAAGGAAAATTTTGATATAGAAAATATGAAAGACCAAGTCCTAAAAATTTCAAATATCTTGGAGGGCTTAAATCTCACCTTATCACTTTCTAACATAGATAAAGAAAATTTTAGGGAAGAAAATCCTATAAAAGTAATTAGAAAACTTATAGTAGATAAATTAAATGAAAATCCAAACAGGGAAATTATCTTTGAAAATAAGGTGGAAGATAAAAATATTAATCTTAAAATGGATGAAAATTTGTTTATAAGGATGCTTGAAAATATTTTAAAAAACTCCCTAATTTATACAGATGGAAAAATTAAACTTACAATTTCAGATTCTAATGATAAGTTAGAAATCAAAATTATAGATCAAGGAAGGGGAGTATCTGAAAAAATAATAGAAAAAATTAATAAGGAAGATTTGACCGATGTTACAAGACATGGTTTGGGTCTTTTTATTTCAAAACAAATTGCAGAATTACATGGTGGAAAATTTATTATAAAAAACAAAAATAAGGGTCTTGAAGTATCTTTTTTGTTTTGAGTTTTTTTTCATTTTTTATGTTATACTTTTTAAAGAAACTAATGGGGGTGGTCTTGTGTGTGAAAATTTATATAAATATTCTGTGGTTTTAAAGGGCGTTTCTAAGTCTTTTGATGATGAAACTATTTTAAAATCTGTTGATTTGGAACTTGAAAAAGGAAAATTTTATACCCTTTTGGGTCCATCTGGTTGTGGGAAAACTACAATTTTAAATCTTATTGCTGGTTTTTTGGAACCGAATTCTGGAGAAGTTTATATAAATGGTGAAAATGTTTTGAATGTTCCTGCAAGTAAGAGAAAAGTTAATACGGTTTTTCAAAATTATTCTCTTTTTCCTCATATGAATGTTTTTGATAATGTTGCCTTTGGTCTTGAGATTAAAAAAACTGACAAAAAAATAATTAAAAAAGAGGTTGAAAAGGCTCTTGATATGGTTAATTTATCTGGTTTTGAAAAGCGTGAAATTTCTCAAATGTCTGGTGGGCAAAGACAAAGAGTTGCTATTGCTCGTGCTCTTGTGAATAAACCTGATGTGCTTTTATTAGATGAGCCCTTATCTGCTCTTGATATGAAGCTTCGTAAATCTATGCAAGTTTTGCTTCGTGATTTGCAGTGGGAGCTTGGAATAACTTTTGTTTTTGTAACTCACGATCAAGAAGAGGCTCTTGCTATGAGCGATTGGATTTTTGTTATGGATAAAGGTGAGATTGTCCAACAAGGAAGTCCAAAAGATATTTATGATGAACCAATAAATCGCTATGTTGCCCAATTTATTGGGGAAAGTAATATTTTGAAGGCTAGAATGGTTGATGATTATAAGGTTGAATTTTCAAATAAAATTTTTGCTTGTTCTGATGCTGGAATTCGTAAAAATGAAAGAGTTGAGGTTGTAATTAGACCTGAAGATATTAATGTCGTCCCAATTGATGAGGCAGATATTGTTGTAAATATTGATAATATTTTGTACAGGGGAGTTTTTAATGAGTTGATTTGTTTTGATTCTTCTGATTTTAAATGGAAAATTCATACTACAAGAATTTTTGAAGAGGGTGATGATATAGGTATTTCTTTTGACGCAGAAAATATCCACGTTATGCGTTATAACGAAAGCGAGGATGATTTTGATAAAAGAATTGAAAAATATGCAATAGGAGAAGATGATGGCTAAAAAATACCAAAAATTATCTGCAATTTATTATTTGTGGATTTTAATTTTTATAATTGCTCCAATCCTTCTTTTGGTCTACCAATCTTTTTTTGATATTTATGGAAATTTTACTTTAAACAATTACATTTCCTATTTCTCAAATAAAAATTATATGATTATGACCTTTAATTCTCTTTTTACTGCATTTTTAATTACAGCTTTTACACTTTTGTTGGCATATCCATTTTCTTATTTTTTATCAAAGACAAAAAATAAGGATTTTATCTTGCTTTTGGTAATTCTTCCAACTTGGATAAATTTGGTTTTAAAGACCTATGCTTTTATTGGACTTTTCAATAAGAATGGAAATATTATGGGATTTTTATCTCTTGCAAGTGAGGGGTTTTTGTTTACAAATCCTGCCTTTATTTTGGTTGCATCATATGTTGAGCTTCCCTTTATGATAATTCCAATTTTTAGGGCGATTGATTCTATTCCAAATGAATATATAATTGCAAGTGAAGATTTGGGGGCAAGTAAATTTCAAACATTTAGGAAAATAATCCTCCCACTTTCCATGGACGGAGTAATGGCTGCAAGTCAGGCAGTTTTTATTCCTTCCCTTTCACTTTTTCTTATAACAAGAATTATTGGAGGAAATAAAATTATAACTTTGGGAACTGCTGTAGAAGAACATTATTTGGTAACACAAAATTGGGGGATGGGATCGACAATTGGTCTAGTTTTGATTATTATGATGTTTGCAGTTATTTCTCTTTTAAATAAAAAGGCGGTTAAAGATGGAAAATAAAAAAAATAGACTTGGAAATTTGTATTTATTTTTTATATTTATAATAATGTATTTGCCCTTGGCTTTTTTGATTTTCTATTCATTTAATAGCGGGGGAAATATGAATGTTTTTGAAAGCTTTACATTAAAATATTATAAAAAAGTTTTTGAAGATGAAAGACTTATAAATATTGTAATAAATACCCTAATAATTGGACTTTTGTCGTCTTTGATAGCAACAATAATTGGAACACTTGGGGCAATTTCTATTTATTATATGAAAGATAAAAATTTAAAAAAGAAAGTTTTAAGCCTAAATTCAGTTTTGATGGTTTTGCCAGATGTTATGATGGGGGCTTCATTTTTGATTTTATTTTCTTTTTTATTAAAAATTCCCATGGGTTTTTACTCAGTCTTGCTCTCACATATTGCCTTTTCAATTCCGATAGTAGTTTTAATGGTTCTACCAAGACTCTACGCCCTAAATTCTGATATGATGAAAGCGGCGGAAGATTTGGGAGCAAATGATCTTACAATTTTAAACAAGATAATTCTTCCAAATATTGCAAGTGGAATATTTGCTGGATTTTTCATGGCACTAACTTATTCTTTGGATGATTTTGCTGTTACTTTTTTTGTAACAGGATCAGGATTTTCTACTCTTTCTGTAGAAATTTATTCGAGAGTTAGGACTGGAATATCTTTAGAAATAAACGCCCTTTCATCTATGATTTTTCTTTTGTCTTTACTTTTGGCTATAGGATATTATGTTATACAAAGTAGAGAAAGAAAAAGGAGGGCGAAATGAATAAGGTTTATAAATTTTTTATAGGAATATTAGCTCTTTGCCTTCTTTTGTTTCTTGGTCAAAAAAAATTAAATGAAAAAGAAAAAGATCAAGATTCAAAAAATATATATTTTTATAATTGGGGGGACTATATAGATCCTGATATTATAAAGGATTTTGAAAAAGAAACAGGCTATCACGTAATTTATGAAACTTTTGATTCAAACGAGGCCATGATGGCAAAAGTTGAGCAAGGAAAAACTTCCTATGACTTGGCTTTTCCTTCAGAATACACAGTTGAAATGATGAGAGATAAGAAACTTTTGAAAAAATTGGACCATTCAAAAATAAAGGGACTTGATAATATAGATCCTAGATTTTTAAATTTATCATATGATCCAAATAACCAGTATTCAATTCCGTATTTTTGGGGATCTTTTGGTATAATTTATAACAATAAAAAATACAAAGAAGAAGATTTCTCATCTTGGAAAAATTTGTGGGATCCTAAATTTGAGGGAGAAATCTTATCTTTTGATGGAGCAAGAGAAACTTTAGGAATTGGACTTTTAGCAAGGGGCAAATCTTTAAATGAAACTGATGAAAGAGTTTTAAGAGATACTAAAAATGACCTGGTTGGTTTTATGAAAAATGTAAAAGCGATACTTGCTGATGAGATTAGGATGTATATGGCCCAAGGTGAGGCTGATATTGGAATTACATTTTCTGGAGAAGCATCTATGGCAAAAGAAATTAATCCAAATCTTTCATATGCCATTCCAAAAGAAGGTTCAAATATTTGGTTTGATACTATGGTTATTCCAAAAACTTCCAAAAATACAAAAGGTGCTTATGCCTTAATAAATTATCTTTTAAGACCAGAAGTTGCAGCAAAAAATGCTGATTATGTTTGGTACCCAACTCCAAATAAAAAGGCCATGAAATATATTGATAAAGAAGCAAGAGCTGATAAAATACTGTATCCAGATGATGAATATATAGAAAAATTAGAAGTTTTTAAAAATCTTGGTAAGGAGAGGACAATCTTATACAATGATCTTTTTTTAGATTTAAAAATTTCTCCACAGTCAGATAATTAATAAATTCCTTGTCTAGAAATAGGCAGGGAATTTTATTATATAAAATTTAATTAATTAAAAAATATGAATATAGAAAAAAGATTGAAAAAAATGCAAAAAATCGGATTTAGTTTGGGTGATATTGGGTCAAATTATTCTTATGCCTTTATATAACGATTTATTACACAAATATTAAAGAGGGACAAAAATACAAAGATATCATAAGTTATTCTTATATACTATCACACGCCCTTCTTCCTCTAATCTCCTTATTTATATTTTATTTTTAGACCTTAAAAATTTAATAAGAAATATTAATTTAGATTTTTAAAATAAATTTTTTAAGGGTTTGTAATAATTTTTATCCTATGATATTCTTATTATGTATTTTGTTACTATATCAATTATAAAAAGCAATTTTTATTGTCCTTTTAATTGATTAAATTAAGCAAAAAATTTTATATGAAAGAGAAGAATATGGAAAAAAACAAATCACTTAACGGACTTTTTAGTTTTGATGGAGATGCAACTTTGAGAGAGTCCTTGCCTCTTGCTTTTCAACATGTAATAGCAATGATAGCAGGATGTATAACTCCAACTTTAATTTTTGCTGGAGCAGCAGGACTTAATCCTTCAGACACAATTATAATGATTCAAATTTCTCTTATAGGATCAGCCCTAACAAGCTTACTTATGATTTATCCTATAAAAAAAATAGGGTCAAAACTTCCCATGATTTTTGGAGTTTCCTTTTCCTATGTTCCAACTATGATTGCACTTTCAACTCAGTTTGGAGCAAGAGGACCCAAAGAAGTTGTTGCTATAGTTCTTGGGGCTCAAGTAATAGGAGGAATTTGTGCTGTACTTTTTGGACTTGGATTAAAATACATAATGCCACTTTTCCCACCCCTAGTTTCAGGAACTGTTGTTCTTGTAATTGGACTTTCACTTTATCCAATAGCAATTACAAATATTGGAGGAGCAGGAAGCGTAGATGTAGCTGGATGGGGAGCATGGCAAAATTGGCTTGTTGGAGGAATAACTTTAATTTTATCTCTAGGTTTTACTCATTTTGGAAAAGGAATGATAAAACTTGCTAATGTATTATTTGCAATAATAATTGGATACATAATTTCCTTATTTTTTAATATGGTTGATTTTACATCAGTAAGCCAAGCTGGATGGATATCTGTTGTTGAACCATTTCATTTTGGAATATCCTTTGAACCATCAGCAATTTTTTCAATCACAATTATATTTATAGTAACGGCCATAGAAGGAATAGGAGATATGACTTCAACAACTGTTGGAGGAATGAATAGAATTCCTTCAAAAAGAGAATTAAGCGGTGGTACTATCGGATTTGGTGCTGCAAATATATTTTTAGCAGCTCTAGGTTGCTTGCCAACATCAACATTTTCACAAAACGCAGGAATTGTATCAATAAATAAGGTTATAAATAAAAAAGTATTTACCCTAGCATCATTAATAATTTTAGTATCAGGACTTGTGCCAAAATTATCATCAATTCTAACAACAATCCCATATCCAGTTTTGGGAGGGGCAACCCTTTCAATTTTTGCTGCTATAACAATGAATGGGATTAGGATGATAACAAGTCAACCTCTTTCTGCAAGAAATACTTCAATTGTTGGAGTATCAGTAGCTCTTGGAATAGGATTTACATCAGTTGTATCAAGTGCACAAATTGCAGGAGTTTCATTTATGCCAGAAGGACTTTCAATTGCTATTGGGTCATCACCAGTTGTTCTTTCAACAATATCTGCAATATTAATGAATTTATTAATACCAGAAAAAGAAGAAGATAAGGCTAAAGAAGATTCATTAGAAAGTTTGGAACTAAAAGAGATAGAAAATTAAATAAAAAATTTAGGGATGTAAGATAATTTCATCCCTAAATTTTTATTTAAAATAGGAGAATAAATGTTAAAAGATAAAAAATATTATAATTTAGTAAAAAAACAATTAGATAAGGATAAAATATTAGAAAAATTTGAAAAAAATAATGGAAAGATTACAAATGTAATGGAAATTGATGTGGTAAATATTCCAGATAATGTAAAAATAGACCAAAAAGAAGATCATGATAATGGAATTTATGCTTTTGGGGTAAGTTTTTCAAATTTGAAACAAACTGCAGGTTTACTTTTAGATATAAAAGAATTTAAACCTTTATCACCTTTTTGGATTTTTAATCAAAATACAAAACAAAAAGATATAAGTCAAAATGATTTGAAATTTTTTATGGAAACTTTGGTGGAAAATATAGAAGATGGAAAAACGAATTTCCCAATATTTGTTTTTTATAATAGTAAAAATAAATTATCCATATCTCCTCAAGCTATAGATCCTTTGGAGATATTAAAAAAATAAGAAGTAATACTTCTTATTTTTTTGTACTTTTATCCAAAGTATACCTTATTTCCTTATAAAGTAGGGATAAAATATAAGCTCCTGTAAGCATATATAAATTAAAAGAAATAGACTTAAAACCTTTAAAATCATTGGCATCCATATCCAAAGATACCAAAACCATTGATAAAATCATAATTATAATAATAGTAAATATAACTGCAAGAAAAAATTGATTTTTATATTTATTTGATTTATATAAATCAAAATGATCTGAAAAAAGTAGGGTAACTAAAATAAAAGCTAAATCCCCGATTAAAAGCAATCCTCCACTCATATTAGTTTTTAAAAAATAAGCACCCATTGCTAAAAATAAAACTAATAATATAGATACTCTAAAAATATTAGGCTTAAAAATCTTGATTAATTTTTTTATCATAAAATCCTCCTAGGATAATAATATCATATGATAAAAACTTTAAAAATTATTTAGCATTTATTTTGGGTAGAAAATAAAATAGGAGGGATATATGGCGATTTTTGATAGAAAAAATGAAAAAGCATTTGAACAAATAGTTGATTATTATGAACTAGAAGATATAGAAAAAGAAGATTTAGAAATTATTTTTAATAATTCAAGTATGTTTTCTGGTGGTGGAATTAATGGATTGTATGCACAAAATTGGCTTATGATTAAACAGCTTGATAGACTTAATAAAAATATTGAAAAATTGATAGAAAATAAAAAAGATATATAAATAAAAAATACTAGAAAATTTATTAATTACTAAATTTTCTAGTATTTTTTCTATGTTTAAATTTCTAAGCTATAATAAGGTCTATTCCTTTATCTTCTATAATTTCTTTCCACTCATCATCTATTTTATCATCTGTTATGATCTTATCTATATCATCAAGTTCTACAAAATGAGTAGATTTTACTTGACCAAATTTAGATGAATCTATTAAAAGTATTACTTCTAGAGAATTTTTAATAATTATTTTTTTACTTTCAAGCTCATAAGAATTTTCACAAGTAAGTCCTAGTTTTGGATGAATTCCTGCAGCTGACAAAAAAAGTTTTGAAGCCCTTATATTTTTAATCATTTCTATACTAAATGATGATTCAATCATACCAGAATCTCTATGAAAACATCCTCCACCAATTATAAGATCTATTTTATCTTTAAACAATAAATTTATAAGATTATTTGATGAAAAAACTAAAGCTGTGTATTTTATATCATTTGTCATAGCTTGACTTAATTTCTCGGTTGTTGTACCGGTATCTATAATTATTATGTCATCTTCATTTATCATAGAATTTGCTTTTTGACCAATTAAATATTTTTCCCTATCTTTTATCATAGAATTTGTACCAAGACTATACTGATTATCTTCAATAGGATTATCTTTTCTTGAATTATAAACAATAGCTCCATGAAAAGTTTCAATAATATTTTTTTCTTCCAAAACTTTTACATCTCGTCTTATAGTCATATCAGAAACATTTAAAAAATTTGCAAGTTCTTTTACACTTGTTTCATTATTTTCTTTTATAATTGAAATTATTTTTTCTATCCTATCATCTTTTTTGCTCATATAGATCCCCTTAACTAATATTGTATTTATATCAGCCCTTGTTGTAGTTTTATATTATGTAGGAATTTTAGGTTTTATAGTATCAAAAATTGGCTGGGTTATAGGAAAAGTATTTAAAACATCAGAGGTTTAATCTTTTGTAGCAGTAGCAAATATATTTTTGGGACAAACAGATTCCCCAATACTTGTTGCAAAATATTTAAAAATGATGACAGATTCTGAAGTAATGCTTGTTTTAGTATCAGGTATGGGTTCTATGTCTGTATCAATAATTGCAGGATACATTGCTCTTGGAATACCAATGCAATCATTATTAATAGCATCAACTCTTGTTCCTATAGGATCAATTATTATTTCAAAAATTATTTGCCCACAAATAGAACAAGTTAAAGAACTTGGAGAAATAAAAATGGATAATAAGGGTAATAATGAGAATGTATTAGATGCCTTATCAGCAGGAGCTATGGATGGAATGAATATGGCCATGGTAATAGGTGCATTACTTATAGCAATTATTTCAATTGTAGCCCTTTTAAATGGAATACTAGGAGTTTACTATCATCAATGATAGTTGGAATATGGATGCTATTTTAAGGAGGAAATTATGAGAATAGTAGATATAATTGAAAAAAAGAAAAATAAAGAAGAATTAACAGATGCTGAAATAGGATATTGGATAGACGGAGTAACAGACGGATCAATTCCAGATTACCAAACATCAGCCCTATTAATGGCAATTGTATTAAATGGAATGACAGATCATGAAACAGCAAAACTTGCAGAAGCTATGATGAATAGTGGAGATGTAATGGATTTATCAGATATAGAAGGAATAAAATCTGACAAACATTCAACAGGAGGAGTAGGAGATAAAACATCAATTGCCCTTGGTGCAATAGTTTCAGCTTGTGGATTAAAACTTGCCAAAATGAGTGGAAGAGGCTTAGGTCATACTGGAGGAACTCTAGATAAATTAGAATCAATAGAAGGATTAAATGTCTTCTTAACAGAAGAAGAATTTAAAAAACAAGTAAATGAAATAGGATTTGCAATAATAGGACAAACTGGAGAATTAGTCCCAGCAGACAAAAAATTATATGCACTTAGAGATGTAACAGCAACAGTAAATTCAATTCCCTTAATCGCATCATCAATCATGAGTAAAAAACTTGCATCAGGATCAGATACAATTCTTTTGGATGTAAAATATGGTGAGGGTGCCTTTATGAAAACAAAAGAAGATGCTAAAAAATTAGCTAATGCTATGATAGCAATTGGTACAAAACTTGGAAGAAATACAAAGGCAATGATTACAGATATGAACCAACCTTTAGGAAATACAATAGGAAATGCCTTGGAAGTTAGAGAAGCGGTTGATACTGTAAAAGGACAAGGGCCAAAAGACTTTACAGAACTTGTAACAGTAGCAGGAGAAATAATGCTAATGCAAGCTGGAAAAGCTGAAAATAAAGATCAAGCAAGAAAAATGATCGAAGATGCTAT
Organism: Anaerococcus senegalensis JC48; assembly: GCF_000321005.1. Lineage (GTDB taxonomy): Bacteria > Bacillota > Clostridia > Tissierellales > Peptoniphilaceae > Anaerococcus > Anaerococcus senegalensis. Next base: position 1,145,349 of record NZ_HE578907.1, on the reverse strand, counting down.
AAATTCTGGAAAAGCATTTGAACAATTAAAGAAAATGGTAAAAAGTCAAGGTGGAAATGTTGATCAAATAGAAGATACATCTTTACTTCCACAAGCAAAATATAAAACAGAAATGAAAGCAAAAGAAGAAGGTTATATTGAACATATTCATTCAATGAATTTAGGAATTCTATCAATGAAACTTGGTGGAGGTCGTGAGAAAAAAGAAGACGATATTAACTATGCAGTAGGACTTGAAATGAATGTCAAAAAAGGTGACAAAATAAAAGAAGGTGACCTACTTTGTACAGTTTATCACGATCAAGAATTAACAGAAGAATGGATAGAAAGTTTCTATGATACTTTCTCATACACAAAAGAAAAAACAAATCCAATTCCAATAGTAGAAGAAATACTGGGTTAAACACAAAATAATATTAAATTATCCATATATAAATTATAAAAATTTTCCAAAAAATCCTAGCAGATAATATTTGCTAGGATTTTTAATTATAAATTTATATTTCAAATATAAAAATAATAGATTTTAAATTCTTTTAAGTATATTGATGGATATTTGCTATTTATTTTAGTAATTATTTTTAAAAATTTTAGAATTATTGAAATTAATTTCGTGAAATTAAAAAAATAATTTTTGAAAACGGGAAAACGAATTTGTTAATTCAATTTTTCGAAAGTAATTTCAAATTAATTATATTTATTGAAATTAAATTTATCATGTAATATACTGTAACCATCAAGGAGGTAGATATGACTGATATAGAGGAAATAAGTTCTATTAAAGGGAAATTAATAGTGTCATGTCAAGCCTTGCCAGATGAGCCTTTACACTCATCATTTATAATGGGAAAAATGGCAAAAGCTGCTAAGCAAGGTGGAGCAAAGGGTATCAGAGCTAATACTAGTGAAGATATTAAAGAAATTAAAAATGAAGTTGATTTACCAGTTATTGGTATTGTAAAAAAAGATTACGAAGATTCTAAAGTTTATATTACACCAACTATGGATGAAATTGATGATTTAGTTTCATCTAATGTAGAAGTAATTGCAATGGATGCTACAAAAGATTTAAGACCTGGTGAAATTGGAATCGATGAATTTTTTAAGGAAGTTAAGAAAAAATATCCAAATCAATTGTTTATGGCTGATTGTTCTACTGTTGATGAGGCTATAAATGCTGACAAACTTGGTTTTGATTTTATCGGAACGACCTTGGTTGGATATACTGACCAATCTAAAAATGATAAAATCGAAGAAAATGATTTCAAAATTCTTAGAGATATAATTAAAAATGTAAATAATAAAGTTATTGCTGAAGGAAATATTAATACACCTGAAAAAGCAAAGAGAGTGCTTGAGCTAGGCGCTTATAGCGTTGTTGTTGGTTCAATTATTACAAGGCCACAAGTTATAACTAAAAATTTTGCTAGTAAAATTGATGAATTAGAAAAATAAAAAATATTTAATAAAAGAAAGGGAAAATTATGAGAAATTTAGACAAATATAAGGGAGTTATTCCAGCATTTTATGCATGCTATGATGAAAATGGAGAAATTAGTCCTGAAAGGGTAAGAGAACTTACAAAATATCACATCAGTAAAGGTGTGAAGGGTGTTTATGTTAATGGTTCTTCTGGAGAATGTATTTACCAAAGTGTTGAAGATAAAAAAATTGTTCTTGAAAATGTAATGAAAGAAGCTAAGGGTAAGCTTACTGTTATTGCTCACGTAGCTTGCAACAATACAAAAGATTCTATGGAACTTGCAGCTCATGCTGAAAGTTTGGGTGTTGATGCTATCGCAGCTATTCCTCCAATTTATTTTAGACTTCCAGAATATTCTATTGCTTCATACTGGAATGATATTTCTTCTGCTGCACCAAATACTGATTTTGTAATTTATAATATTCCTCAACTTGCAGGAGTTGCTTTAACAGAGTCTTTGTTTAGTGAAATGAGAAAAAATCCTAATGTAATTGGTGTTAAAAACTCTTCAATGCCAGTTCAAGATATTCAAATGTTTAAACAAAATGCCGGAGATGATTATATAATTTTTAACGGACCAGATGAACAATTTATTTCAGGAAGACTTATTGGAGCTGAAGGAGCAATCGGTGGAACATATGGAGTAATGCCTGAATTAATTTTAAAAATGGATGAATGTCTAAAAAATAAAGATTTAGACAAGGCTCGTGAAATCCAATATGCTGTTGATTCTATAATTTATAAAATGTGCTCAGCTCGTGGAAATATGTATGCAGTTATCAAAGAAATATTAAGAATTAATGAAGATTTGGATATAGGCGGAGTTAGAAAACCTCTTGAAAACTTGATCGATTCTGATATGGAAATTGTAAAAGAAGCTTCCAAGATGATAAAAGATGCTAAGGATAAATATATAGATTAAGGTGAAAAAAATGCAGGGATTTACTAACATTGATTTAATAATATTAATAGTATATTTAGCAGCAGTATTATTTGCAGGCCTTCATTTCTCTAAAAAAGAAATGAAGGGCAAAGAATATTTTAAAGGTGACGGAACAGTACCTTGGTGGGTAACTTCAGTATCAATTTTTGCAACTCTTCTTAGTCCGATTTCATTTTTATCACTTGCAGGAAATTCTTATGCAGGAACTTGGATTATGTGGTTTGCACAACTTGGAATGCTAGTTGCAATTCCATTTACTATAAAATTTTTCTTACCAATTTATAGTAAACTTGATATAGATACAGCCTATCATTATCTTGAATTAAGATTTGACAGCAAGGGACTTAGAATTCTTGGTGCTATTATGTTTATAATCTACCAAGTTGGTCGTATGTCAATTATAATGTATCTTCCATGTATGGTTTTATCAAAACTTATGGGAATAAATGTAAATATTCTAATAATAATCATGGGAGTTATTGCAATAATTTATTCTTATACTGGTGGACTTAAATCAGTATTATGGACAGATTTCATCCAAGGATCAGTTTTACTTATTGGAGTAACATTTGGTTTATTTTATTTAATGGCAAATATTAACGGCGGATTTGGGGCAGTTGCAAATGAACTTTTCACAAACCACAAATTTTTAGCAGTAAACGAACCAATATTTGATGCAAATATATTTAGGGATTCAATATTTTTACTAATAGTTGGAGCAGGCTTAAACACAATAGGATCTTATGTTTCAAGCCAAGATATTGTACAAAGATTCACAACTACAACTGATACAAAAAAATTAAATAAAATGATGGTAACAAACGGTTGTCTATCAATTTTTATTGCAACAGTATTCTATCTTATAGGAACAGGACTTTTTGTATTTTATAAAGTTCAAGGTAATCCTTTACCTCCAGCAGCTCAACAAGATCAAATTTTCGCATCATGGATTGCTTTTGAGCTTCCAGTAGGATTTACCGGAATATTACTTGCAGCAATTTATGCAGCAAGCCAATCAACACTTTCAACTGGACTAAATTCAGTTGCATCAAGCTGGGCTTTGGATATTCAATCAAGTGTGAAAAAAGATTTAAGTTTTGAAAAACAAACAAAAATTGGTCAAAAAGTTTCATTAGTAGTGGGGATTTTTGCAATAATTGTTTCAATGATCTTGGCAAATGGAGATATAAAATCAGCCTACGAATGGTTTAATGGATTTATGGGTCTTGTTTTGGGAATACTTGTAGGAACCTTTATACTTGGAGCCTTTACAAAAACTGCAAATAAATTTGGGGCAACACTTGCCTTTATTGCAGCAAGCGGCGTTATGATTTATATAAAATATTTTGTAGATCCAGCAAAAATTTCTTTCTGGTCATACTCAATTATATCAATATTAGTTTCTTTGGTAGTTGGACTTATTGGATCAGCAATTTACAACAAAGTTAAGGGCAAAGAAACTATATTACCAAAAAATACAACAATTTATAATCAAAATTAGGGGTAAAAATGATATTTGGAAATATAAAAAATTTAGAAGAGTTTGATTATTTAAGTGATCAAATTAAAGAATGTTTTGAATTTTATAAAAATAATGATATGAAAAAAATGGAAAAAGGGACTCATCCTATAAAAGGCGAAGATATTTTTGTAAATATTGTAGAATATGAGACAACAAGTCCTGAAAATAGGTTTTGGGAAGCTCACAAAGATTATTTAGATCTTCACTTAATGCTTGATGGAACTGAACAAATTGATTTAAATTTTATCGACAATATGGACTTGGGTCCTTATAAAAAAGAAGATGATTATCAAGCAATGGAAGGCGAAAAAAATTCATCAGTAATTTTAAATGAGGGAGATTTTCTAATTTGTTATCCTAATGATTCTCATATGACAGCCATAGAAGTTGATAATCCACAAAAAATTAAAAAAGCAATTTTTAAAATTAAATTATAGGATATAATAGAGGCAGTGTGATGAGCATTTGCCTCTTATTTTAAAGGAGAAATTATGAAAAAATATATTAGTATAGATATAGGTGGAACAGCTATAAAATATGGTCTTATTGATGATAAAGCAAATATTTTGGAAAATGACCAAATAAAAACAAATGCCCAAAAAGGAGGAGATCATATTCTAAATGAAGTTATAAAAATTGTAGATAACTTTGTAAAGAAAAATCAAAATGATCAAATAATGGGAGTTTGTATTTCAACAGCAGGTGTAGTTGATACAATAAAGGGATCAATTTATCACGCATCAGATCTAATACCTAATTATATAGGAATAAATTTTAAAAAGGCAATAAAAGAAAAATTTTCTTTGTCTTGCCAGGTTGAAAATGATGTAAACTGTGCAGGATATGCTGAATATAAATCAGGAGCTTCAAAAGATAGTAAAGTTTGTTTGACTCTTACAATTGGAACAGGAATTGGTGGATGTGGAATAGTTGATGGAAAAATAATCCATGGGGCAAATGGTTCTGCTTTTGAGGTTGGATATATGAATATAAATGGTGATAAATTTGAAAATTTAGGATCAGCAAAAACTTTGGTTGAAAAAGTTTCTAAGAAAAAAAATGAAGAATTATCTTTATGGGATGGAAAAAAAGTTTTCGAAAATGCAAAAAATGGAGATCAAATTTGTATAGAGGCAATTGATGAAATGTGTGATGTTTTGGGACTAGGAATAGCAAATTTATCCTATATGTTAAATCCAGATACGGTTGTACTTGGAGGAGGCATTATGGCTCAAGAAGAATATTTGAAAAAAAGAATTGAAGAAAAAATCTCTTTATATTTAGAAAAAAGATTTTTTGATAAGCTAAGCCTAAAATTTGCCAAACATAAAAATCAAGCAGGAATCTTGGGAGCTTATTATAATTTTAGAGATTTAGAAGAAAAATAGGAGAATATTTTGGACTATTATAATAAATCTGTTGTAGAAATAATAGAATCAAATTATGATAATTTTACAGAAGTTGAAAAAAACGTAGCCGATTTTTTTATTCATAATAATAAAAGAGATGATTTTTCAAGCAAAAGTATAGCAGAAAAACTATTTGTATCTCAGGCTTCTCTTTCAAGATTTGCACAAAAATGTGGATTTAGAGGATATAGGGAATTTATTTATCAATATGGTCAAGATTTTGTAGAAAAAAACGAAGATATAAATGGAAATGTAAGCCAAGTTTTAAACACTTATCAAGAATTATTAAACAAAACTTACAGCCTAATAGATGAAAATCAAATAAAAAAAGTAATAAAATATATAAGCCAGGCACATAGAGTTGTAGCTTGCGGAAAAGGATCATCAGGACTTGCGGCAAATGAAATGGAACTTAGATTTATGAGAATTGGAGTTAATATAGATTCCATAACAGATTCTGACCAAATGAAAATGAGAGGGGCTTTTCATGATGAAGATTCTCTAATTTTTGGACTTAGTATAAGCGGAAATACAAGTGAAGTTATGCTTTTTCTATCACAAGCTCGTGCAAAAAATGCAAAAACAGTTCTTATAACTTCACAAGTTAGAGAGTCATACCAAGATTATTGTGATGAAGTTATCCTAGTTCCATCACTTAAGCATTTAGATTATGGAAATGCGATAAGTCCACAATTTCCAATATCTATAATGGTGGATATCTTGTATTCGTTTTTTGTAAAAGAAGATAAAAATACTAAAGAAAAACTTCACGGCGATACCCTAAAAGCCTTGGGAACCGAATAATTTAAAAAATATTTATCGGTCAAATTTCTTGACAATTTCTACTTTTAAAATATCCTAAATATAGGTGATAAAATGATTAAAGAAAAAATAATAGAAAATATAGGAATAATTTATTTAGACAAAAAAGAAGTAATAAATGCCCTAAATTTAGAAATGGTCAAGAATATAGAAAAAACCCTCAAAAAATGGGAAAATGATGATAAAATAAAAGCTGTTTTATTTGATTCACTTTGCCAAAAAGGATTTTGTGCGGGTGGAGATTTAAAAACAATTTACAATGATTATCTTTTAAATAATCACTGTCAAAACAAGGATGAATTTTATGAAGAAGAATTTATCCTAGATAAGTACGTAAAAGATTACAAAAAACCAATTATTAGTCATTATTTTGGAATAGTTATGGGAGGGGGAATAGGTCTTACCATAAATTCTGATTTTATAGTTTGTGATGAAAGTGTAAATTGGGCTATGCCAGAAACAAGATTGGGTTTTGTTCCAGATGTTGGAGTTTGTTGGCATATTTCAAAACTTCCTCAATCACTTGGCCAATATCTAGGTCTTTGTGGAGAAAGTTTAGAAAGTTCGGATTTGATAAAATATAATTTGGCTAATCTTTATTTAGATTCAAATAATTATCAAGAATTTTTAGATATTTTAATAGACTTATCAAAAAATTATGAAGGTGAAAAATTACTAGATGAATTAAAACTTAATACAGAAAAATTGAAATTAGAAAATAAAATTTCTAAAGTTGATAAAAATATGGAAAAAATAGAAAAATATTTTTCCTATGATAGCCTTGATGAGATTCTTGAAAGTTTAAAATCAAATAAAGAAGATGAATTTGCACAAAAAACTTTGGAAAATCTTAAAGAAAGATATATTTTTATGTTACAGGTTCAATTTGAGAAATATTTTGCTTGCAAAAATTTAAGCAAGGATCAAGTCTTTGATCTCGATTTAAAAATATTAAAATATGCGAGAAAAACAGGTTCAATGCAAGAAGGAATAAGATCTTTGATAATTGATAAAGAAAGTGCTAATTGGAAAGAAAAATCACTTGATCAAGTTTCAAAAGAAAAAATAAAAGAACTTTTAGAAATAGAAAAATTATATAAATAAAGATAAACTTAGGATAAAACCTAAGTTCAGAGAGTATACAAACCCTCAAGCACGAATATCGGACTTCAAAAATTGTTGATTTCTAAATTCCAAAATTCTAAAAACGCAAACTCGCTAACGCTCAAAAAGTGCGTTTTTTTGACGAATTTTAAAATTTGAAATCAAATCAACTTTTTCCGTATGATATTCTTAGCATGAGGATTTGTATACTTTATCAACAGTCTGGCTTAGGATAAAACCTAAGTTTATTTTTTTTGGGATTTTCTAAGTTGATTAAAAAAATTATAAGTTATATACTAATAAAAATAACAAAAAGGAGAAAGTATGGACGTATTATTAGTAATTGATTTGCAAAATGATTTTGTGGATGGAGCGCTAGGAAATGAAGGTAACGAAAAAATAGTAGAACCTATAGAAAAATTAGTAGAAAATTTTGATGGAGAAGTAATTTTTACAAGAGATAGCCATGATGAAAATTATTTACAAACACTTGAGGGATCACATCTACCGGTGACCCATTGTATAAAAAATACTAAAGGTTGGGAGATTAGAATTGATACAAAAAATAATAAAATAATTGATAAACCATCATTCGGCTCTTATGAACTTGTAGAATATTTAAAAAAATTAAATGAAAAAGAAAAAATAGAAAATATCTATATGACAGGAATTTGTACTGATATTTGTGTATTATCAAATGCAATTTTAATAAAAAATGCACTTTTGGATACGGAAGTTAAAGTATATGAAAATTTGTGCAAGGGCACAAATGAAAAAAATCATCAAACTGCCCTTGAAGCAATGAAATCTTGCCAAGTAATTGTTAGTAAATATCCAGAAAATAAGTGATTTAATTTTGATGTTAATAAAAACTATAGAAAAATTACAAAGTAAAAATTTGAAACAAAATATTTATGGAAAAAGACTAGAATTTATAAATAATTAAAAAAATCAGGGGATATTATATTACCCCTGATTTTTCATCTTATTTTTTCTTTTTGAAAAATGCTACTAGTGCTGCAATTACTACAATTGCTCCTATTATTAATCCTTTATTTGATTTTTTATCAGATTTTTTCTCATCTTTATTTTCGTTTGAGTTATCGTTAGATTCTGTTTTTTCTTCTTTATTGTCTTTATTTTCAGATTTTTCACCGTCATTCTTATAATTCAAAGAAGTTTTTTCTGTTTCGAATACATAAGAATCACTGTCTTCTTTAACTTCGATTTTAGAATCTTTTGCATCAAATGTAGGTTGTTTTTCAAATCCTTTTTTAGGAACTGAAATTTTTACTGGATTATTTATTTTTTCTACAGTATTTCCGTAATTATCTACTATATCGATTTTTCCACCTTTTCCATCTTCATTTGCTTCTATATTAAGATTTAAAGCAGTTTCGTTAGTATCTTTTGGAACCTCCATAGTAGTGTTAGTGAAGTTTTCTGTATCACGTCTTCCGTAGAAAGTATATTCGTAGTCATTTTCTTTTAAATAATCTTTATATTTTCCTTCTAGATCTTTATTAAATCCTTTTAATAAATCAAATGCTTTCTTGGCATTTTCATTATTTGTTTTTGTAGGATCATTTTCTCCTGAAATTTTTGTATTAGCTATTTGTTCTTTTTCAAATTTGTCAATTTCTTGAGATATATCTTTCATAAATTCATCTCTATTTGCTTCTACCATATGAAGTGTATCCATTGCCATCCAATAATGAGATTTATCTTTTTCAGGATCATTTGTTTCATTTTTAACTTCATCAATTGCATCTTCTTGGTTTGGATAGTATGCAAGGTATGGTTGAACTAATGGAGAACCAAGTGTTAACCACATTACTCCAGGATTTGTTGCTTCAGCATCTTTAGGAATTTGGAAGATATGAGATTCCATTGTATTTCTATTTCCTATTGGATAAGTTTCATCTCTTCCTCTGTCATTTGCCTCTATGTCAAAATTTTCTAATCTGTTTCTTGTAAAGTCCATTACATTTTTAACAGAAATTGAACCTTTTTTAGCATCTTGTAAAAATTCGTAAGTTTTTGTATCCATGTCAACTTTAGAATCTGGATTTAAGAATTTAATTCCTGATGCAACTCTTGAACGATTTGATGGAGAGAAATCTTTCTCGGCATAAGATTTAGCTAAATCTATAACTCTTTCATCTTCATTTCCTTGGAAAGTTTTGGCTTTTTTAGCTGTATCGAAAATTGTCTTTGAATAAAGATAGTTTCCATCTTCGCTCATTATATAATTTTCACTTTCCTCACCTTTTGTAAGTTTTGATTCATTTAACCAGAAAGTATTTGGGAAAACTGAGAATTTATCTTTTGGATATTTCATTGCAACAAATTCATGTCCTGAATAAATTTCTACATACCAAGTATTTGTATTATCAGAAACTACTAGAGCATTACCTTCAGCAGCGCCTTTTGTAGCAACTTCATTAGCTATTAATTTTACAGCATCTAAGGCATTATCAGAACTTGATAAAACAACAGTTGTAATTATTGCTTCACTAATTCCTATAGGATCTCCTTCATTTGCTCCGTCAAGATATGGATCAACTTTTTGTATATCTTCGTTTGCTGATGCTGAAACTGTCATATCAGCTATAAGACCTTTTTCATTGTATCCAGCTTCATCAAATAATCCGTATTCTGGTGTTGTATCACTTATTGAAGTAAAACGATAGGAATCATGTGGAAGTTTGTATTCGTAACCACCTTTTTCAGCATAAGAAACGTCTGTAAGTTTTTCGTCTTTTTTATACTTACCAGCTTCGTTTATTTTATAAACTTTGTTGTGGTTTATTTCCAAATCCTCTGTACGACCAAAAATAGTAGAACCATCTTCAGTCAAATCGCTACCAACTATAACGCCTGTACAAGCTTTTGCAGGTAAGGCAAGGGCAGTAAATAAAAATACTGCTACAAATATTGAAACACATAATTTATTAAATATTTTCATAGTGTACCTCCGACTTTTATTATAGAACATTAAACAAGAATAGACAAACGTTAACACAATAAAATTGATATAATTTATCATAATATTGTGAAAAAGAAATACTAATTGGCAAATATTTATTAAAAATTATAATTTTTTGAAAAATCTGGAAATTTTTTGTGAAAATATTTCCTTATTGAAGAAAAAATATCTTTAATGTATAATAAATACAATTGATTATGATGAGGTGATTTTATGAAAAAGAATAAAAAATTGATAGGAACTTTTTTAGCTTTAGCTTTAATTTTTTCGTCTTGTTCTAATAAAAATGAAAAAAAACAAAATATAGATTCGAAAAGCTTCTCTTCAAGTGAAAATATTTCAAATGAGAAAAAATCAAATATTGACAAAAAAGATCAGGGGAGAATTTTAGATGGATCAATTAATTCTGAAATTTTAAAACAAAATTGGAAATATAAGGTTTATCTACCAAATGGATATAAGGAAAAAGGCAAAGAAAAATACCCAGTATTATATATGCTTCATGGAATGGGAGAAAACTCTTCATTAATACTCGAAAAATCAAATACAAAAAATGTACTTGATAAAATAATGAAAGATAAAAAAGAAAAGATGATTGTAGTTTTTGTAGATGGATTTTCTTCATTTTATGTAGATAGTGATTATGATAAAAAAATGGAAAGCGCAATCAAAGATGAACTTATAAATGAAATTGACAATAAATATAAGACAAAATCTGACAAAGATAATAGGGCAGTAGGTGGGTTTTCTGTAGGAGGATATGGAGCAGCAAGTCTTAGTCTTAGAAATCCTGACTTATTTTCAAAAGCACTTTTAATATCACCAACGCTTTGGGAAAAACTTGATAAAGATAGCTTAATTAGAAGAAATTACAGGGCTTTTTCTGATGGAAAAGAAATTTGGTCAGACCAAGTATATAAAGAAAAATTCCCTGCAAATTTTATAAATGAGAATACAAAAGATATGAATTTTTATATAAGATCTAGCGAGGGAGATACAACAATAAAAATTTCTGATATCGAAAATTTCAACAAGAAACTTGAACAAGCTGAAATAAATACTGAATTTAAAAAAGATGGAAAAGAATTTGAACATAATTGGGATTATTGGAACAAAATTACAGAAGAATCTTATTTATGGGTTCTAGACCAATTTAATAAATAATTCTTATAAAAATTAAATAAAAACTTATTTTAAATTAAAATCTGTTGCAAAAATTATAATTTTGTAGCAGATTTTTTTGTTTTTAAATTAAGACCAAAAATAATTTTAGTAATGTAATTTATTTAAATAATAAAGATAAAAATGATTGACTAAAAAAATTATTGGCTTTATAATTAATATAAGGGAGATTGTGTAAATTTAGTTTTTTTACATGATTTTAAAGGAAAAAAGGTTGAAAATTTGTATTTAACTTTACTATTTAACTTTACCAAGGTAAAAAGATAAATAAGAAAATTAAAATGTCTTAATATTTATAACTTAATAAAAATATAGTTACTTATAAAAATAATCTATAAAAAGGAGCTCATATGAAAACATTATCAAGAAAAATGACGTCATTTTTGATGGCTTTATTTATGGTACTTCAAGTAATGCTTCCAGCTTTTAAGACGACATCCAAAGCTCAAGAAGATAATCTAAATACCATAAAATCAATTGAACAGATGAAAGATGGTTATAATGTGAATCTTTCAATCACAAAAGCACAGCAAATTTATTATAAAAAAAATATCAAAAAAGATGAGGATAAATTTTCTGTAGCTGTAACAATGCCAGATACTACTTCAAATTTTAGATTAGTAAAAAGAATTGATTTAAAATTGTATGATGACGGATATTTTGATTCAAACGAACAGGCTAGTAGGGAATATTGGCGTGTTAAAGATATGCTAAATGACCAAGGACTTGATCTTGATTTAGAAATAATCGAAGATGAAAATGGCTTTAAATTACTAACAAATGAACAACTAGAAAATAAAGACACAGAAAAAGAAAATCCTTATGGAGAAAACTATTCATACATAGACTTTGAAATAATGGATGATTTTGACTTTAATGAAAAAGGAAATCAAAAAATATTTAATGAAGACAAGTTAGTTTTCAATCTAGAATTTCTTCAATATGAATCCCTAGATCCAAACTTCAACCTTTATGAAAAAGACCAAGAAGGAAATTTGACTATAAAAAATGAAGGGGATATTTTTGCCTTAATTAGAGACGAAAATAAAACTTTATATACTACAAAATCTTTAAAAGAAGATTTTGAAAATTTAAATAACTTAATAGAAGAAGAAAATAAAAAACAAGAAGAAAATAAAAAACAAGAAGAAAAAATTCAAAAAGAAGAAGCTGAGAAAGAAAAATCTCAACAAGATCAACCAATAAAAACAGAACTAGATAAAAATACTTCAATTTCTTCTATCACTGAAGAAAAGAAACAAGATGAAAAATCATCTTCAAATAAAGAAGACTCTTCACAAAATAAAAAAGAAGAAAATAAAGAAAGTAAAACTGAAGTAACAGTAGAATCAAATGAAAAATCAATTGAAAATAGCAAAAGTAAAGATGAAAAAGAAAATCTTACAGACAAAAAAGATTCTACACAAACAACAAAAAAAGAAGAAAATAAAGATGAAAATGAAAAATCTTCCAAAAATAATCAAGTAGAAGAAAAAAGTGAAGATAAAAATGAAAAGAAAAAGGCAGAAAAAAGTGGCTTGATGCCAAAACTTAGAATGTTGTTTTTGGGTCAAGATGAACCATCAAAAGAAAAAGTTAAGGCAGCACAAAATAATGAAAGTGAATCAAATTTAGAAAATAAAAAATTCACAATTAGGACTCGTTTTGATACATCAAACAGACTTGGTCCAATCAAGGCTGACCAATATTTTAATATTCACCTAGATAAAAAATTAACTGTAAAAGACCCATCTAGCCTAGAAGATATTATCTACAATGGAAATGTTATAGCAAGACCTAGCTATGATCAAGCTACAAATACCATTAAATATCAAATAGTAAGCGATATAGATGAAGATATAAATAAGCTACTAAATATAGATGTTGATTATAACACAGCAAACATTCCAGCAGATAAAAGCTTTACTATAGTAAATAGCATATCTGGTCTAGGAGTTACAAATCCAAAAACTCTACCTGCAGAAAAAATAGACAAAAACGGAAATCCAGCAGGAACTATAATAGAAGAAGGTAGAGATGATGTAGTTCAAATAATTGGCGAAGATGACGAGGACTACAAGGTAAATATGGATATTGTAGGAAACCCTGTAGTTGAAGGCTTGGGTATGGCAGGAATCAACTGGACACTAAGAGTCGACTCTACAGTAGACCTAAAAGAATTAGGCTACAAACTAAACCTAACTACAGTAGAAGGCTCTGGTCTTGGCGAAATCCAAAATGTTAAAATAAATGGAAAATCTGTTGACCTAACAGATCAATTAGGTGGAAAATTAGGAATATCAGACTCTAAACACCACGATCTAAATGAAAATGTCAAAACTCTTGTTTATACTTTCAATACTCCAGTAACAAATAAACAAGCTTCATATATGATAGATGTATCAACTATCCTTACAGCTAAAAATAATAAAGTTGGTGCCCTAAGACATATATTAAAAGAAGGATACCCACAAGAAAAAATCGAACAAAATTCTCCTAACCGTACTAGTATGAATAACAGAACTACTATAAAAGGAGAATTCAAAAAAGAAGATAAGGCAGAGTGGACAATAACAGATGCGGTGTCTACAGGAGATACTAATAATGGTCTTCCACTAGAAACAAGAAGTCTGGAAAACCAAACATTAGCTACTGGCAAAAGAGCAGTTTATGGTATAAACAAAGAAACTGGAAAGATGGAAGTTAAAAATCCTGAAACTAACATCTCAAATGTACCAGAAAAAGAAACTAATCCAAATGGCACACAAGCAGTAGGAAATATTGGAGTATATAAGTTTGATACAAAGTTAAATACACCAAATGACCCAACTGATTACAGTGTTGGTGGAGTTACAATTTCAAAATATAAAGACATAATAGTTGACCAACACTGGTCATTAGCAGAAGACTATGATAAAATGCCAGCTCAAAATCTAACTATTATAGATAATGATAAAAAAGAATTAGGAAAAATTGAACTTAAAGAAGAAGAAGGTCATCAAAGAGTAATAAATATACCAAATGTAAGATTTTGGAATATAGGAAGTGACGGCAAAGCTTCTATGATCGACCACAAGGTAGATCAAGTTCTACCAACTGAAATTATTTCAGTAGGTGATAAAAAATATACATTTAAAGAAAATGCTAACTACTATGATATAGATTCAAAATCTCACCAAATTGTAAATGACTTGATAGAAAAAAATGACAAAATACCTGCAACATTTACTGTAATAAAAGTAGATGCAAATAATCCTGAAAAAAGAATTCCAGGAGCAAACTTCTACCTACTAGGTGCAGAAATTTTAATTACAACAGATTCTAATGGTGAAGCTACATTTAATAATGTTAAACCAGGCACATATACTTTAAAAGAAACAAAAGCACCAGCAGGATATAAGCTTGATCAAGAAGATAAGACTATCACAATTTCAGATGATGGAAAAGTATCTATATCAGGTAAAAACGCTCAATTTTCTTCTGGTTCTGGTAAAACAGATATATTAGAACACTCTGACTTTCCAAACTGGAAAGACTTTATGAACACTCAACATTACGGAAAAGTTGATGAAAATGGAAATTTAAAATTTTATGTATATCTAAAACCATACGACCAAAGAGTGGGCGGAAGAACTGACAAGGATACAACATTTAATATCTTTATACCAGGAGTAAATTTACAAGATTCAAATATTAAGGTATATGATGTAAGTCCTAACAAAAGACCAGATATTTTTGCCTCTATGAATAATCAAAACGTTGATCAAAAACTATCTAGCCTAGGTAAAATTACTCCAGGAGCTCCAAACAATAATGGAGCAATTGAAGGAAATGCAAATACAAAAAATCCTCTATCAGGAAATAATTCTTATCAAATAACATTCCCTCAAAGAAGATTTGGTGACAAATGGGGTTTCTTAGTGGAAGTAAATGCCAATATTGGAGATAAAGATAGTACAGTTTTATCTTATGATTGGCTTGCAAAAGAAGCCCCAGCGGGTCAATCCAAAATTAGAGCAAATGTAAATTTAAGCAAAAATTCTGAGGAAAATGGACATCCAACAATAACAATTTCTAATGAAGAGCTTCCAAAAAGTGAAATAGAAGTGGCAAAATTTGCAGGCACTTCTACTGATGGCAAGAAAGATAGATTAGGTGGAGCAGAATTTGTCCTTAAAAATGAAAATGGAGAAATAATTGCAAACAAAATCACTGGTGAAGATGGAAAGTTAAGCTTTGGAAAATATCCAACAGGAACCTACTACCTAGAAGAAGTGAAAGCTCCAGAAGGTTATGAAAAATCTAACGTATACTTCAGAGTAACTGTAAGTGAAGACGGACAAGTATCTTACGATGCTAAGTTTAAAGACTCATCTGGTTCACCAAAAGCAGGAGTTGACTATTATATAGAAAGAGAAGAAGGTGGTCAAACAGAAGATACTGCCATAGTAACTCGTGTAAATCAAAGCATGGTTATAAATGATGATGAAGGATTAGGTAACTTTAGAGGAGTATGGGAAGCATACAGACTAGAATCTCTAAAATATCACTTAGATGCTACCATAAGTAATGCAGCTCCAGAATCTAGATTTGAAATCCAATTTGACCCTAACCTAGACTTTACCCAATACTTTAAGACTTTCCCAAACTTATATTTCAATGGGAAAATGATAGCAGAGCCATACTTTAATTATAAGACTAACCTATTAACTTATGTCTTTAATGAAAACTCACTAAGTAATGGTGAAACAAGATTTAGTCTAGATCTTAAGGGAATGATACCATCTAAATTCTATGCAACTCATTCTGGAGATTGGAAATTTACTAATACAGTAGCTCCTAACCAATCAGGAAAAATTGAAGGTAATCAAGTACAAAATCTAACAGTTCATGCAGACTACGGTGGTTATGACACACATACCACAGCAGGGAAATTCCCAAGTCAAGCTTATTACTTTAGAGATGTTTACAAGGCAGACGATGGAAATTGGTATGTAAAAGCTATTGGATACTACAACCCACTTGGTGATTACAAGACAGGTAATGCCAACAAGATTTGGTTTAACTGGAAATTTGCAAACTACCAAGGTGTAAAGCAAGAAACTTGGCAAGGTCAATACGATCCTCCATACTACTTGGATGATGTCAAGATTTATGAAACAACTATTCCACCACTTAAAAAATACGAGGCTCACCGTGATTATTACCCTCAAGTAAATGACTATATGCCATTGTCAATGGGTGTAAGACCTGAACAAAATCCAGATATTTATAGTCTTGTATATCATGCAGAAATTGATCATACAAAAGCTTACAATATATCACAAGGTGGATTTAATTTAACTTATGATCCAAATAAGGTAATAAGCACGGGAGAATTATATGATACAAAAAATCCTCCTCTAACTATATCCGTACCTAAGATAAATCCTATAAAAGATGCTTATTTAATAGAACAAACATTTAGGATTAGAGATATAGACGAGTTTAACACTCACTGGAGAGCCTTCTACATGGCAAATGGTGATGAAAACGGAAATAGGGCAAAATCTTTAAATTCATCCTTTGTAACAGGCCCTAATAAAAACTATTCTAAGGCAGACCAAACAGGTGAACAACTACCCTCATTTGCTAAAGAAGTAGTTGGTATCATAAATAAAAAATACCAACCCGCAAGTTTCAAGATAACTAAGCTAAATGAAGCAAATCAAAATGAAAAACTTAAAGGAGCAACCTTTGTCCTAACAGATTCTGATAATAAAAAAATCTACAGAACATCGAATCAAAACGGTGAGATTAGCTTTGATAATCTTGCTCCTGGGAAATACATCCTAAAAGAATATAGGGCACCAGAAAGATATATTAAGTCTACTAAAGGATGGAATGTTACAGTATATAGTGATGGAAATGTAAAAATAACTTCAGCTTCAATCATAGGTGGAGGTGAAGAATACACTGGAAAAGATACTATAAATATTCCAGTAACGAACAAACCAGCAGGACAAAAATTTAGAGTATACAAAAAAGACGGCTATGGAAAACCACTTGCTGGAGCGAAATTTAAGATATCTGATCCAGAAGGTAAAGATCAAAACTTACCAATATATGCAACATCAGATCAAAATGGTATTGTAGACTTTAATGGAACTCCACAAGAGGGCAAAAATTACGTCCTTGAAGAAGTAGAGCCACCAGCAGGATATAATTCACTTAATAAAAAATGGGTACTAAGAATAGAAGATGGTAAAACCAAAATCTATACCTATTCAAAATCAGATACTAGTGATATAAAATCAATCCTTGGTGAAGATGGTACTCATTGGGTTAATGTAAAAGAAAGACCAACAACAGGATGGTCGAGCTATGATAATAGACTTACAGGCTGGGCTGCAAATTCAATTGACGCAAGATATATGGGTACAAGAATCGTAGCTATCAATAAAGAAAATAATTATGTTATCCAAAGATATGTAATAAATCCAGAAGCAAGACAAATCGGTCAATCAGAAGCAATAATTCATAGAGAAAAACCAGAATATCCAAATATGGATTGGTATAACAATGAAGAAGTAAAAGTATTTACTCTTGAACCCAAAGAAGGTGGCAACACTAGTGGAAAAGTAACTGGATTTATCTCTGATTTAAGACTTGCGGATTTTAAGGAAACAGATATAACTTCATCTGTAAGAAAATCAGTAGATGATTCTCATTATGGAGAAAGAAGGTTAAAACTAGATCTACCAGCTAGCAATAAACCAATAGTAATAGATGTCAAAATACCTTACAAAACTTTAGATGGTGGAGTAGGTACTGGAATGGATTGGTTTGAAGGTGGACAAACTTACTGGAAATCTGACTACTATGAAAGAGTATCTGATATTGTAGAAAGCGATCCAACAAGAAGAGAAGAAGGATCTATAATAGGTTCTTACGTAGCAGAAGGATCACTTAATGTTACTAACGAGCCTAAAACTTATGGATTCAAGATTAAAAAGGTAAGAGAAATTGATAAAACTACACCAATCCAAGGTGCAACATTTAAACTAACTAGTCCAGACGATAGTCCAAATGAAAGATATATGACAACAGGATCTGACGGAATGATTTCATTTAACGGTCTAAAACCAGGTAAATATAAGTTAGAAGAAAGCGAACCTGCACCAGGCTATCAAAAGACCGATGAAATATGGACTGTAACTATAACCCAAGATGGAAAATCTTATATCAAATCAAATATGGTTGATATTGGAGAATCTTCTCTTCTACGAGGTGATTTTGCTAGAGTACTATCAGATAATAGAATTTCAAATAAAGGATTTATAGACAAGAGGTCATATCTATTTGTAAAAATAGCAAAAGATTCTAGAGATAAAAATGATGAACTTGAAATTTCAGAGATTAATCCAAGCGAGCTTATGGAAAATACTAAAAAAGCAGTAAGCGATTGGGAAAAAATAGATCCAACTAGATCAGGAAAATTAGATGTTAGATCAAATCATGCTGATGATAATACAGCTCCAGTCTTAACCAAGATTACTGAAATTAATAAAGTTGATAATAGACTAAGACAAGTCTTTGTCTACGGACAAAGTCCTTATGGTGCAAAAAACCGTGAAATCCAAATCCATAGTCAACCTGAAAACTTTAATGTAACAAAAGCTAATTCAGTTATCAAAGTATATCAAGCTTCAAACTATAATGTTGACAATCCAGGAAGTCTCACTGATATAACATCAAAAATAACTTTCAGTGAAAAAACTGTAAATGGTAAAAAAAGATTAGTAGCTACAATACCTTCCAAATATAATGGAACAATTAGAGTAGAAATTGAAACACAGTATGATGAAAAATATGGTGTAGGTCTTGGAACAAACTATAAGTCAAATACTGCTGCGACTCATAGTAGTAAATCATGGCTAGCTAACTCATACACTAATGAATCAGCTATTAATAAAGGTCCAGTTGTAACTTACGAAACAGTTTGGGAATATGATAGTGAAATACCAAAGCCACAAACTATTAGTGTTCCAGAACCAGACAGATATGAAGATGAAACTTGGACAGTAGCAGGCTCTACTGGAAAACTTTACAAAGAATATAAATACGAATTAGCTGATGGTATAAGATCTGGAAATAAAACAGCTACTGGAAATACCAGAGCTAATCCAGAGGCTATAGCTGATGAGTACCACCATGGTACAAAGAAAAGACCAGAATCAAGAACGAGTGATCCAGTAAATAAAACTATAGAGATACCATTTGAAACGATTGTAAAAGATGATCCGAACTTAGCCCAAGGTGAAATCAAAGTTGATTCAGAAGGTCAAAATGGCGAGGCGAAATATCAATATTCTGTAACTTTCGATAGAAAAAATAAAGCTGATGCAATTAAACCTGAAAACTGGCCAGATGATTTAGAAATTCCAGCAAAACAAGAAGGTGAAAGAATAGCAGCTTACAATATCAAATTGGTAAGAACTATTAAAGAAAAAACTGACAGAATTGAACGTCATGGATCAAAAGCTGATGGAGAAGAACTAATAGATAATACTGCTATAATCACCAACAAACAAACAGGTCTTGCTCTTAAGATTATAAAAAGAGACAATTATGATAGAAGACTTGAAAAGGCAGAGTTTGAATTAGAAAAATACACTGATGGAAACTATACAACTAAGGACTCTGCTTTCGAAAAACTTTTCGGTGTATCAGATCAAAATGGTAATGTTACACTAAAAGATAAGGATGATAATCCTGTAAGTTTACCTGTTGGTTTCTATAGATTAACAGAAACTAAGTCACCATCAGGATACAAAAAGCCACAAGCTCCTTTTGATATAGAAGTATATGAAAATGCTGGACAGCTAAAAGCAAAATATAAATCAGCAGAACATACTTCATATGATTATCTAAAAGATAATAAGTCTTATGATAGAGAAAGTATAAAAACTGCAGATAATGGTATTAAGTATAAGTCTAAAATAACTTATATAAATACTCAGTCTAAAACTTATATTCAAAGAATATACATTGATACAAGAGGATATAGAGGAGAAAGTAATAAGATTAATATTCAAATTAATCCAAAATATAAAAGAGAAGAAACAGACAATGGGCCAGGAAAAGAACCTAATATAGATGTAGAAGGTGTAAAAACTGCCTACAGATCAACCTACAAGATAACAGGTGCTCCAAATGATGACAGCTTTGCTGATACAGTATTAAACAATTATGACTTATCTAAAAATGATGTAACAATGCTTAATACTGCAAGATGGAGACCATATGATTGGGGATTTGATGAAGATATAATGAACCTAGATAAGGGCGAAGTATATTATATTGACGTTGAAGGTTTCTACGATGATGCTATTCTTACTGGAAAAGATAATCATCAAAGTGGAAAAGAAACTATTACAAATCCAGATGATTTGCAAAAACTTGAACTCAATTTTGACTTCTACGATGGAGCGAGAGAATTCCAACAAGCAGTTGGTAGAGATAATCAAGGAAAAATAATATTTAAAAAAGTTGAAAAAGGCTCTTACCAAGCTGGTAACATAGCCCTTGGTTTAACTAAATTTGAAAAATCTCCAACTGGTCAATTAGGTAAAACTGGTGGACGTATTTATCCTCCATTAAATGAAGAAGACAGAACTAGAGTTTCAACAAGTATTGATCTTCATACACTTTATTCATCTAAAAACTATACAGAAGTTCCACAAGATGGAATGAGTGTAATAAATGAAGAAGAAAGATATAATGTAACATTTTCTAAACACGGTCGTGACAATCTAAACGATAAAGTTGATAGTGAAAATGTAACAACAAACAGACTTGAAGGTGCAATATTCAAACTTCAAAAAGAAATCGCCAACACCTATGTAGATGTAGATGGTTCATATGTTGGTTCAGCCTTTAACGGATACTTTGGTTTTAGAAACTTGGAGCCAGGTCGTTATAGACTAATGGAAGTCAAAGCACCAGAAGGATATAAGCCAATCACAGATCCACTACTTTATTTCACAATTAAAACTGTTAATACAAACTCAGGAGATGTAGTAGATCCTGAAACAGGTGATACTGTTGATATTAAAACTATAAATGTGAGATTTGTAAGTAAAGGAAAAACTTATAATCTATCTGACCTTCAAATGGTAGATCCAAAAGATTCTACTAAGAATCTTGATATCAAGGATGTAGATTCAAAAGATATAAATATAGAAACAAGTAAAATAGTTAACCCTGATACCAAAAAAGAAGTTTTACTAAAAGATATGATAGTAGTAGGTGAGAAACAATTTGATGAAGAAGGAAATTCATACTACAATGAATATCCAGTAAAGCAAATCAAAATTGTCCCAGCATCTAGTGGTTATATATCCCTAGAATATGACAATGCAAATGGCGTATACCAATACGTTCCAGAAGACAAAACTTCTGCAAAAGATGGTAAACTTATAGACTTTGTAACTAGTGCTACAGCCAAGAACATGGGTAAAATCATAAACGAAAAACCAGGCGAAGGTGAAATGACAGTTAAAAAGGTCGATCAAAATGGTAATGAAATTAAGGCAAGTGATCTCTTAGCTGGTGCTAAGTTTAAATTAACTAACTTATCAAAAAATGGTTCAATAACAACTAAAACTGTAGGCAAAGATGGTACTATTCTTTTCGATAAATTGCCAATTGGTAACTACAGACTAGAAGAAATTGAATCACCAGATGGATATGTAAATACTAACCAAGTTTGGAACTTCACAGTAGGTGGAGAAGGCTTAGATCCATATGCAGGTCCTATCGCAAGAGATGGAAGAGATTTATCAGATAAGATTACTTTAAATACAACAAAGATGAATGTTCTAAATCCAGAAGATAAAACCAGTGAAGATAGAAATAAAATCCATCCACACTGGGGCGAAAGTATGGAATTTACCAACAAATATGCAGTTGATCCTAGCGTAAAGATTAACCCAGGGGATTACTTCGTACTCAATATGAGTGATGTAACAGACCTAAATGGTATAGCTGAAAATGAAGTAGAAAACTTAGACATCATTGCAGCTGGTATTGGTACTATAGCTAAAGCTGATTATGATAGAGAAAAGAGAACTATAACCTATACATTCACAGATTATGCAAAAACCTACGATCTAGTAGAATTTTCAAACAAACTAACTTCCTTTATTGACCTATATAAGGTTAAACAAACAGATCAAGGTTTAAGTAAACAAAAAGTTGGATTCTACGTTGGAAATGATAATAGTCAATTAAGAGATATGAAAGTAATCTATGATCTTGATTATGGTCACGAGATCGATGCATATGGAAATAGGATCAATCTTGTTTCAAAGATAGTAAAATACAATCCAGAAACAGGTGAATTCCTACATTACTATTATGTTAATAGACTAAAAGAAAATACAGATGGACCTGTTGAGTTAAGATATGTATCAGACCGAGATATAGAAAACTTCAACATGTCTGTAAGCTACTTACATGATAATTCCAATGTAGCAGAGGATATGCCAGAATCATTTGCTGTAAATGAAAATAGTTCTAACCTATCTCAATTTGATACTGTAAGATCTTTTCAAAGATTAAATAAAGGATATTACACAAGTGTTAAATTTAATAATGGAATCTACAATACTCACTCCTATATAATAAAAGTAACTGGAAGGGTAGCTGAAAAGGATAAGTCTGAATATACAGCTCATGGAACACTCCTTAAATTTAACCAAAATTATTCACCAACCTATGCTGAAAGACATGACTCAGTTCATTACTTTGTAAATGAGGCAAGCGGTAGTGTCAAGCCAGAAATTAAAGCAGTCAACCCAGAAAACAAAATCTTGTTCAAAAAGGTAGACCAAGATGGTAAGGCTCTAGCAAATGCTAAGTTTAAACTAAAATACAAAGCAAAATCTACAGACAAGGAATGGTCTTATGTTAAGGAAGAATTAACAAGTGGCGAAGACGGTAAGTTTGAATTTACTAAACTAAAACCAGGATTCTATAAGTTAGAAGAAGTATCCGCACCACAAGGTTATAAGATTCTAACAAATCCTGCCTACGAGTTTGTAGTAAATAGTAATGGAAAGATAATTACAAATAAAACTACTGATTCTGATGAAAATACTGAAATAGAAGAAGGACTTGTTCCAATTTATATAGAAAATAAGAAGAAACAAAATATTAGCTTCAAAAAAATTGATGCAAGCACAAAGAAAACTTTAAAAGATGCTAAATTTGATGTTTACTACAAGAAAAATAAATCTGATGAGTATTCAAATGAACTTCTTAAACTATATGAAAAAACTACAGATGGAAAAGTTGAAAGATTAGTACTAAAATCTGATGAAAAAGCTCCAAGTGGATTTAATGAAGTTAAAAGCTTTACATCAGGTGATGACGGAATAGTAGACTTTACCTTCTACGAGTCTGGATATTATGCCCTAAAGGAAATTAAAGCTCCTAGTGGATATATAAGACCAAAAGATTATGTAAAAGAATTTGCAGCAATCGATGGAAAGATTCAAGAAGAAAAATATAAGACTGATATGAGTGTTAAAAAGACACAAACTTGGTCAAATTCAAAACCAATGTATAAGACTGATATAAGTACGAAAATAAATCCTAATCATGAAAATATAACTTATATTAAGGATAAATCAAAACTTATTCTATCAGGATTTGCTTATGCAAATGAATCATCAAATTCAAATACACCAATATCAATTAAGGCTTATTTAGTAGATTCTGAAGGTAAGAAAACTGATTCTGAAACTTATACTTTAACAGATAGTGATTATACAAATGGTAAAGGAAAAATAGAAATTGATCTTTATAATTTGGTTAACAAGCTAGAAAAGAAAGATACTACAAATAAAACTATAGTCTTTGAAATGTCTTCACTTCTAAATCAAGATACAGTATTAGATATTAATTCTAGCCTTGTAATTAATGATAAAGAAAAAGAAGATAGAACTTTCCATATAGGAACAAGGACAGATCAACATATTGATCATAGTTTTAATTTTGATAATATGGCAGATATTAGTAATAATTCTATTAATATAGAAAATAAAAAACTAACTCTTCCATTAACTAATGGAATTAGGCCATGGCTTGGATTTACAATTTTAGGATTAATTTTAATGATTCTTGGTGTTTGGTATTATAACAAAAGAAAAAACAAGGAATTAGAAATTAGTTCTAAGTAAATAAAAATTATAGATAATTTTTAGACCTCAGTTTTACTGGGGTCTTTTTTATATTAATAAAATATTTATTGGAATATTAAATAAGTAGATATTAATAATATTTTAATTATAAAAGTATATTCCTAAATTTTATTTTTTAAATAATAAAATAAAGTAATAGATTTTATTAAGATTCTCATATAAGAAAATATGTGTTTAAAATCTTTTGTTTTAATTTTATGCTATGATTATTTTTTTCTGTGATATAATATCTTAGAAGGAGTAAAAATGGGTTTTTTAATGTTTACTACTATAGAATTATCTTTGTATGCTATTAATTCTATGGTTGATTTTGATAAGAAAAAACAAATAAAATACGCTGCGGGTCTGATGTTTTTGGCCTTTTTTATATTTGCAGGTCTTAGAGGAAGTGGAGATGCAGATTATTATAATTACCTATATTTTGCAAAAGATATTGGAACAGACTTATCTAAAGTTTTTTCTTCTTATCCTGTGGAAATAGGCTTTAGAATCTCATCTTATCTTATAAATTTATTGGGAATTTCTAGACAAGCTATAATTATTTTGATGAATTTACTTTCTATTGTTCCTACTGCATATATTTGTTTAAAAGAAAGTGAAAATCCTTTCTTGTCGGCTATAATTTTTTTGCCGATTTTTATTCAATTTGATATGCAGACTTCAAGAACTGCAAGTTCTATTGGACTTGGTTTTTTGAGCATTTATTTATTTAGTAAAAATAAGAAAATTAAGTCGATTTTGGCTCTTTTGTTGGCACTTTCTTTTCATAAATCGGCAGTAATTTTGTTGCCATTTTTTGTCTTGATGCAGATAGACTTATCCAAGAGATTTGAAATTATTGCAATAGGACTTGGTTTATTAATTTCTGTATTTTCAAAGCAAGTTTTAATGATTGTAGGTAAGATTTTAGGATCTATTGGTATGGGCACAATGAGTGTAAAGATTATGAACTACACTTTTGAAGGTAGATTTGCCAAGGAAATGAGCTTTGTTGATCCTAGAATTTTGTTTGCTTTGTTTTTATTTTTTACTAGTTTAATTTATTTTAATAAAAAGCAAATAAAAAAAATGTCAATTGAGGATATAAGTATAAAAGCTATTTGGTTTTGTGCCATAGTTTTGTTGGTATTTAGGTCATCAACAGCTATTGCTTTTAGATTTTCAAACTTTTTTGGAATATTCCAATTGCTTTATATACCAATTTTAGTAAAAAAACTTAGAAAAGAAGATGAGTATGTTCATTTTTTAGTCTACTTATCTATTTTTGTTTATATTTTGCCTTATGCTATATTTTTGATGGCAAAGGCACCAAGTTATGAATTTTTCTTTACAAATGAACAAGCTATATTATCACTGAAGGATTAGGGGGAGAAAATGGAAAAAATTAAATCGTCAGAAATAGGAAAAATAATCAAAGATAACTTAAAATATGTTTGTATTTCAGCTGTAGTATTTTTCCTTATTGGATATTTTTACACAAATTCTAAAACAGAAAATACTTATGAGGCAAAGGCAGCGATTCTTATAACAGAAAATAAGGGAGAAGATTTAACATACAATACTTTAATGTTAAATGAAAAATTAGCCAATATCTATGGAGAAATTTTAAATTCAGAAGATCTTTATCAAAATGTAGCAAAAAAAATGAATGATGAAGAAATAGCTGACAAAATCAAAGATAACTTAAAAACAGAAATTAATGCTCCAGCTGGAATAATAACTTTTGAATATAAGGATAAGGGAGAAAAAGAAACAAGTCAAGTTGTAAACCTTATTATCAATGAATTTAAAAAAGAAGTTAATAATCTTTTGGGAAAAGATAACATTGAAAATTTACAAAATGTAAGTGTTGAAGATGCATCTAGCAAAAAACCTCTTATTATAGGAATATTTTTAGGACTTATGGCTTTGATTTTATCTCTTGTAATTATAGTAACAAAAGAATTTTTTGCTGGAAGAATTAGATCTTACCATTATTTTGATAATAAAGATGTGGATCTTTTAGGAGTTGTTGATGAAAAATAATAAATTAGTAAATGAAAAAATTGCAGTAAAGCTTTCTAACAAAAGTGAACAAACTTTAGGCCTAATAAATTTAGGTAATAGCAAAAAAGAAGGTCAAAGATTAGAAATTGCAAAAGAATGTGCAAAAATAAAATCTACTTTATATATTGATTTCACCAAATTAGATAATTATAAAATAGATAAAAATATTGAAAAAATAATTAGTAAAGATGGAGACTTGTCAATTTTAAATATTAGTATAGAAGAAGATATTGCAAAAATCATAAATTCTATAGAATTTAAAGAAATGATGGGTGATATAAAAAATTCTTATGATTTAGTTTTAATAAATGAAGAAAATTACCAATCAATTTCATATATGATGGCAAAATTTGAAGATGGTAAAATTGCCTTTGTAAAAGAAAATAAAAGTAAAAAAGAAAAATTTGAAGAAAGTTTTGAAGAATTAAAAAAATTATCCTGCCCAATTGTGGGGGTGGTTTACAATATTTAAGAAAATATGCCTAGGTCTAGTAATATTATTTTCACTTACTGGATGCAAGAAAAAAACAAATCATCATTACCCCTTAGAAATTAAAAATGAAAAAATTAGTCAAAGTAATAAAAGTAAAAAGGAAAAAGAATTTCAAATTGATGGTTTGTATGTAGTAAAAAGAGATTGTTTTATGTATGATAAATTAGACCCTTTAAGAAAATGGGATAAAATAAAAAAAGGATCTAGCGTAAAAATAATATCAAATGAAAAAGATGATTATGTGAGGGTAGATTATTTTGGAAACCAAGCTTACATGAAAAAAGAAGATTTAGATATAGATAGTTAGTTTTAATAAAAAATTATATCTTGTAATATTTTTCTTTGATAATTGAAAAGACTTGCAAATCTTGATTAATTTCAAGATTAGCAAGTCTTTTTTTGTTTATTTTCTTGTATAAATATTTTTAATAAAAAAGTTATGAAAACATTTGACAATAAGTTTATAGCTAATATAATTAAGCTAACGAAAGAAAAAGAAAAAATAAAAAATAAACAAAGAAAGAAGGGAAAATATGAAAAAATTAGTTTTTATAGGTTCTGGTATGATGGCATCAGCTATGAGTATGCCAGCAAATGAAAACGGCCATGAAATTAGACTTGTAGGATCTCCACTCGATGATGATATCATCAAAGAAGGAAAACAAACAGCGTATCACAACACTTTAAAAAGACAACTTAATAAAAACACTAAATTTTATTATTTAAATGAATTGAATGAGGCTTTAGAAGGAGCAGATGCTGTAATTTGTGGTGTATCATCTTTTGGTGTTGATTGGATTTTAGATGAAATTTTTCCAAAAATCGATCCAAATCTTCCGATAATTTCTGTTACAAAGGGAATGATAAACGATGAAGAAGGAAATTTGTTAACTTATCCAGAATATTGGCAAAATAAATTAAAAGAAAAAGGAATAGATAGAAAAATTTGCGCAGTTGGTGGACCTTGTACTTCCTATGAACTAGCAGACAAAGATGATTCTCTTGTTTGTTATTGTGGGGAAGATATAGAAACTGTAAATTTCTTTAAAGAAATTTTTGAAACAGATTATTATCATATTTCAACATCTACAGATGTAAGGGCAGTTGAACTTGCAGTTGCTTTAAAAAATGCTTATGCTTTAGCTGTAACTTTGGCAGTTGGTCTTGCTGTAAAAAGAGAAGGTATAGGAGCAGTTCATTATAACTCTCAAGCAGCTCTATTTACTCAAGCAACAAGAGAAATGACACATTTACTTGAATTTGTAAATGGAAGTGATAATCAAATTGAGCTTGGAGTTGGAGATTTATATGTAACAGTTTTTGGTGGAAGAACTAGAAAAATTGGAACTCTTTTAGGTCGTGGTCTTTCATTTGATGAGGCTATGGAAGAGCTAAAGGGAGTTACTTTAGAGTCTGTAGTAATTTCAAAAAGAATGGGTCAAGCTATAACAGTTCTTGATAAAAACGGAAAAATTGATAAGGAAGAATATCCATTATTAATGCATGTATATGACATAATTGAAAATGGTGCTGAAGTAAATATACCTTGGAAAAAATTTAATAAAGAAGACATAAAATAATGTTTACTGAACAAAGAAGGATCGAAATTTTAACTTACCTTAGAGAAAAAAAAGAAGCAAGTGTAGCTGATTTGGCAGGGAAATTTAATGTTTCCTTGCCTACAATCAGAGCTGATTTAACTTTTTTGGAAGAAAATAATAAATTAACTAGGACACATGGTGGAGCAATTTTAAATAAAAAAATTGGCGAATATCAAACTATTAGTGAAAAAAAGATTATAAATACTGACAAAAAAATGATGATTGCAAAAAAAGCTATTGAGCTTGTTGAAGAAAATGACACCATAGCTTTGGATTCAGGAACTACAAGTTTTGCCCTATGTAAAAAACTTACAAGTTTTAAGAATTTAACATTGATTATAAATGATTTTGCAATAGCAAATTTTTTATCAGAAAATTCTACCTTCAAGTTGATATTTGTGGGTGGTCTTATTGGAAGAGATATAAATTCTACCAATGGGCCAAAGGCTTTAAGTTTTTTGGATAATATAAATTGTGATAAGGCATTTTTAGCTTGTGAATCCTTCGATTTAAAGAAAGGGTTTTCAACTTTTGATGAAAATCAAGCAGCCTTTAAAAAAAGACTTATGGAAACATCAAAAACAAAAATAATGCTTTTAGATTCAAGTAAATTTGATAAGGTTTCATCATTTACTTTTTCTAAAATTGAAGATTTTGATTATTTAATAAGTGATAAGGTAAGCGAAGATTATAGAGAAAAAATTATAAAAACTACAAAAATTATATAGTATTTGAAAGGTGAAATTATGGCAAGGGAAAAAAATATTAATAATACTCGTGATAAATTCCAGAAGTTTGGGTCGTTTCTAAGTGGAATGGTAATTCCAAATATAGGAGCTTTTATAGCTTTTGGTCTTATTACTGCAATCTTTATAGAGTCAGGTTGGGCACCAAATAAAAAAATAGCAAAACTTATTATACCACTTTTAAATTATCTTTTACCAATTTTGATTGGTTATAGTGGTGGTGGACTTGTACATGGAAAAAGAGGAGCAGTAGCAGGGGCTATAGGAACTTTTGGTATAGTTGTAGGAGCAGATATACCAATGTTTTTGGGAGCAATGATTATTGGTCCATTTTCAGGTTTAGTAATTAAAAAATTTGATGATTTAGTTAAAAGATAAAGTTCCTAATGGCTTTGAAATGATAGTTGATAATTTCTCACTTGGAATTCTTGGTGGAATTATTTGTGTTCTATCTTTCTTATTTATAGAACCTGTCGTAGTATCAGTTACAAATGCAATGGCTGGGGGAATTGAATATTTAATGAACAAAGGATTCTTACCACTTGTTTCATTATTAATAGAACCTGGTAGGGTATTATTCTTAAATAATGCAATCGACCACGGTATAATGGCACCTCTTGGCCTAACTCAAGTTGCAAAAGTAGGATATTCACCATTATTTATGATAATTGGAAATCCAGGAATTGGTCTTGGAATACTACTTGCATATTGGAAATTTGGAAAAGGAAATATGAAAGAAGCAGCACCTGGTGCTATGATTATTCAATTTTTGGGTGGAATTCATGAAATATATTTTCCATATGTTTTATCAAACCCATTAACATTAATTGCTTGTATTGCAGGACAAGCTACAAATATTATTGTAATGCAACTTTTACATTACGGAACAGTTTATACTCCATCACCTGCATCAATATTTTCAGTAATAGCTATGACACCTAAGGGAAAATATTTAGCTATGTTAATTGTAGTATTATCAGCTACAATAGTAACTTTCTTAGTTGCAAGTATCTTTGTAAAAAGATATTACAAAAATTATACTGGTGATGAAGAAGAAACAAGTGAAAATTTAAATGAAAATATTGGAAATGAAATTTCTTCAAAAGAAATTGAAAAAATCGTAGTAGCTTGTGATGCTGGAATGGGATCAAGCGCAATGACAGCTTCATCATTAAAGAAAAGATTAAAAAATGAAGGCTTTGATATTGACGTAATCCATACATCAATCCAATCAATTCCTGATGATGCTGATCTTATAGTTGTTCACAAAGAATTAGCAGAAGCTGCTAAGAAAAAAGCACCAAATAAAACAAGAATTATAATATCATCCTATATAAACCCAAAAGAATTTGATGATGTAGTAAAATTATTAAATGAAAAAAGATCAGATTTAAAAACAAGCTTGGAAGTTTTACCAAATGATAATATTATAATTGATAATTCAATTACAACAAAAGAAGACGCCCTCATAAAAATCAACCAAAAATTTGTATCAGGTGGCTATACAACAGAAAAATATTTAGATGGAATGAAAGAAAAAGAATCAGAATTCCACACAAATATGGGCAACGGTCTTGCAATTCCACATGGAGCTTATGATTATAAGTCAGAAATTTTAAATACTGGACTTGTTGTTATAGTAAATAAAAACGGAATTACTTGGAATGATGAAAAAGTATATTTAGTGATAGGAATAGCTGGAAAAGGAGACGAGCATTTAGAAATCTTATCAAAAATTGCTACAGAATTTGATACTGAAGAAAAAGTAAAAGAAATAGTAGAACTCGCTGATAAGGAAAAAATTAAAAAAGTACTAGAATAAAATTAAGGGCATATATAGAATCTTACTTGCTATATATGCCTTTTTTAATTGATAAAAATTTTTAACTTATAATTTGGGTAAGAATAAATTAGATGAAAAATTAAGGAGGATTTATGTTAGATTTTACTTATAGTATTCCTACAAAAATACATTTTGGAAAAGACGCCCTAGATTTTGTGGGAGAAGAAGTTAAAAAATATTCAAATAAGGTTCTTTTGACATATGGTGGAGGATCTATCAAAAAAAATGGTGTATATGACAAGGTAGTAAAAGAACTTAAAAATTCTGGAGTAGAAATCTTTGAACTTTCAGGAATTGAACCAAATCCTAGGATTGATTCTGTAAGAAAAGGTGTTGAAATTATAAAAGAAAATAATATAGGAGCAATTCTTGCTGTTGGTGGTGGATCTACTATTGATGCCTCAAAATTTATGGCAGCAGGAGCCCTCGCAGATTTTGATCCTTGGGAATTTATTTCTAAAGCAAAACCAATGAGTCCTGCAATTCCACTTTTATCAGTTTTAACTATGGCTGCAACAGGATCTGAAATGGATAATGGAGGAGTAATTACAAATCCTGAAACAAAAGAAAAACTTTCATCAGGTCACCCTGATACAAGACCAAAAGTTTCATTTTTAAATCCAGAAATAACTTACTCAGTAAGTAAATATCAAACAGCTTGTGGATCAAGTGATATTTTGTCTCATATTTTTGAAAATTATTTTAACCAAGATGAATCAATGTATATGCTTGATAGAATGATGGAATCATTAATGAAAACTGTAATTAAATATGGACCAATTGCTGTAAAAGATCCAAATAATTACGAGGCAAGAGCAAATTTGATGTGGGCTTCTTCTTGGGCAATTAATGGATTTGTATCATCATCAAGTAAATCTGAGTGGACAGTTCACCCAATTGAACATGAACTTTCAGCCTTTTATGATATAACTCACGGACTTGGTCTTGCAATTTTAACACCAAGATGGATGGAATATGTATTAAATGAATCAACTGCTCATAAATTTTATGATTTGGGAGTAAATGTATTTGATATTGACAAAAATCTTGACCAAATGGAAGTTGCCAAAAAAGCAATAGAAAAAGTAAAAGAATTTTTCTTCGAAACTTTAGGACTTGATTCAAATCTTAAAAAAATAAATATTGATGAAAAATATTTTGACCAAATGAGCAAAAAAGCGTGTGGTGAAAAAGGAAAAATCAATGGATTTATTGAACTTAGTCCAGCTGATGTAAGAAAAATTTATGAAATGTGCCTTGAAGATTAAAAAATTTGACAAAAGAAAAAATCCCTGCTAGAATAAGTATCAAGTTAGAAGAATAAAAAACCATAAAACGAGAAAAGTAGTTTAGTAGAGTTTTCAAAGAGAGTTCCGTAAGCTGAGATGGAATAAAACAAAGCAAAAACGAAAATGGCCTCTGATGGGCTTGTTCGATATTTAGGACAAGACGGGATCTCCCGTTATAGAGATAGGATATGAATGTATCTGATAAGTGGCATAAAATATTATGCAATTAAGGTGGTAACGCGGAATTTTCGTCCTTATTATAATCATTTGATTATAATAAGGACTTTTTTATTACAAAATTATCAACCAGATTTTAACTCAGGCCTAAAAATTTATATTTTTAAGGAGAAAAAAATGACAGTAAGAGCACCATACAAATATGATATTGTAGGATCTTTTTTAAGACCAGAAAGATTAAAAAAAGCAAGAGAAGATTTTTCTAAGGGAGTAATTAAGGAAATTGACCTTAAAAAAATTGAAGATGAAGAAATTGAAAAGTTAATTGAAAAGGAAAAAGAGGCTGGTCTTAAATTTATAACAGACGGTGAATTTAGAAGAAGCTGGTGGCACTATGACTTTTTTTGGGGCCTAAATGGAATAGAAAAATATACCCTAGAAGAAGATAAGAGAATAAAATTTCATGGAGAAGTTTTAAGGCCAGACTCTGTAAAAATTGTAGGTAAAATTTTAGGTACAAACCACCCATTTTTAGAACATTTTAAATACGTACAAAAATTTGAAGAAAATGACATAAAAGCAAAACAAACCATACCTGCTCCTGCCCAATTATTAAGAACAGTTTATAATCAAATTGGAGAAGGCGGGGTTTATGAAAACGAAGATGATTTTATAAAAGATGTGGCTAAGGCTTATGGAGAATTTTTCAAAGAACTTCATGATTTAGGTTGTGAAACTGTTCAAATTGATGATTGCACTTGGGGAGCCTTGGTTGATGATGATGCAATAGAAGAATATGAAAAAGACGGCAAAAACGTTGAAGAATTAAAGAAGACGTATTTGACAATAAATAATGAGGCAATTGATAAGGCACCAGAAGGATTAAATGTTTTAACCCATATTTGTAGGGGAAATTATAAATCAGCCTTCCACTTTAAGGGTGGTTATGATAAAATCGCAGATTATTTGCTAAAAGATGAGCATGTAAATGGATTCTTCTTAGAATATGATGATAAAAGATCAGGATCATTTGAGGCCTTAAAAAAAGTTCCAAAAGGAAAAAAAGTTGTCCTAGGCCTAGTTACAAGTAAAAGGGCAGATTTAGAGAAAAAAGAAGATTTGATAGCTAGAATTAATGAGGCTAAAAAATATTTAGATAAGGACCAAATAGCAATCTCCCCACAATGTGGTTTCTCTTCAACAGAAGAAGGAAATAAAATTACAGAAGAAGATCAATGGAAAAAAATTGCCCTAATAAAAGAAGTAGCTGAAGAAGTTTTGTAGATACTTGACTAGGAGATAATTTAATTTTTATATATATTAATTTAATTTTTGTATATAGTTAATTCTAGGGAAGATAGATTAATAAGAAAAGCAAATAAAAGAGATCTCTCGACTCATTACATTCGCTCGAGATGGGTTAATTTTTATATGGAACTAATAGCTGAAGAATAAACTAATATAATGCTTAAATTTCATTTTTTTAAATTTGAAAGATAATAAAAAAATTAAACTTCAGCAATTAAAAACATACCGCAATAACCCATCTCGACTTGATAAATATGCCTTGATTTGGCATATTTATCCCTAAAACTAGGTGAAATCAAGGGGAAATTTGCAAAGCAAATTGGTTTTAGTGTGGAGAGATCTCTTAAAAAATGATAAGTAGAATTAAATTTAAGCTTTAGCAATTAAAATATTCTAATATTTCTTCTCAAATACCACCCTGCAATTGGGTGTTTTAAATTGCTTATTTTTGTGTTTTCTTATAAAATATAATATGGTGAAAAATATGAGAGAATTTAGTAATGAATTAAAAAAAATAGTTATAAAAGTCGGATCTTCTTCCGTAAGCCACGAAAACGGTGGAGTAAATATCGAAAGAATAGAAGATTTGGCCAAGGAAATTGTAAATTTGGAAAATAAAGGAATCAAAGTGATTTTGGTTTCATCAGGAGCTATAGCAACTGGATCAAATAGACTAAATGTAAAAAGACCTAGAAATGATATAAGTAAAAAACAAGCCACAGCTGCTGTTGGTCAAGTAACTTTGATGAATACTTTCCTAAAAGCTTTTGCAGAATATGGATATTCTATAGGACAAATTCTTCTTACAAGAATGGTAGAAACCAACAAGGTTATGAATGTAAATGCTAAAAATACCATTAATGATTTGTTGGAAATGGGAGTTATTCCAATTGTAAATGAAAATGATACAATTTCAACTTACGAAATAGATTTTGGAGATAATGATACACTTTCATCAGTAGTTGCAAGACTTGTAGATGCTGATTTATTAATGCTTTTATCAGATATTGATGGACTTTATACTGATGATCCAAGAATTAATAAGGATGCAAAATTAGTAAAAGAAGTAAATATAATTGATGAAAAATTAAGAGCTATGGGAAAAGATTCTTACTCAAATATAGGTACAGGTGGAATGGCGACAAAAATAAATGCTGCCAATCTTTGTATGGAAAAAGGAATTGATACAGTAATTGCTAATTCAAGTGATTTGAAAAATATAAGAAAAATTGTGAAAGGTGAAGAAATTGGAACAATCTTTAAAAGAAAAATTAACTAGGATGGGAGAGCTTTCCAAAAAAGCGAAAAAAGATTTTGTAAAGCTTTCAACAAAAGATAAAAATAAAATTTTAGAAAATATAAAAATTTCTTTAGAAAATAATAGAAAAAATATACTTATTGCTAATAAAAAAGACTATGACAATGGTCTTTCAAATAATATGGCAGAAGGTCTTCTTGATAGATTAAAGCTTGATAACAAGAGAATTGATTCAATGATTTTATCAATTGATCAAATGATAAAACTTCCTGATCCAATTGGAAAAATGACTGATGTTAGAACTTTAGAAAATGGACTTTTGATTGGAAAAAAATCAGTTGCTATAGGTTCTTTGGCAATGATTTATGAGGCAAGACCAAATGTAACCTTGGACGCTTCAATTCTTGCCATAAAATCTTCAAATACCATAATTTTAAGAAGTGGAAAAGAAGCAATAAATTCTTCCCTTGCAATCGCAAATGCCATAAGAGAAGCTATAAAAGAGTCTGGCTTTAACGAAAATATTGTACAAATAATTGATGATACTACAAGAGATTCATCAACTGAACTTATGAAATTAAATGGATATGTAGATTTATTAATTCCAAGAGGATCTGCATCTTTAATTAATGCTGTCGTAAAAAATGCAAGTGTACCAACCCTTGAGACTGGAGTAGGAAATTGTCATTTATATGTTGATAAATATGCTGATATAAAAAAAGCATTGAAGATTTTCGAAAACGGCAAAACTCAAAGAATTGGCGTTTGTAATGCTCTTGAAAGCTTAGTCGTTCACAAGGATATAGACCAAAGTTTTTATGATGGACTAAATAAAATTATTGGAAAATACAAATTAAAAGTTCATGCTTGTAAAAATTCTATAGGAAAAATAAAAGGTGCAATTCCTGCAAGCGATGAAGATTATGGAAAAGAATATTTAGATTATGAATTTTCAATAAAAGAAGTGGAAAATATAAACGAGGCGATTGATCATATTTATAAATATTCGACAGGACATTCAGATGCAATAATTACAGAAAAAATAGAAAGGGCGAATAAATTTGTTAATGAAGTAGATTCAGCTTGCGTTTATGTAAACGCCTCAACAAGATTTACAGACGGTTCAGAATTTGGATTTGGAGCAGAAATAGGAATTTCAACCCAAAGACTCCACGCAAGGGGCCCAGTTGGATTAAATGAACTTACAACATATAAATATGTGATTTTGGGTAAAGGGCAAATTAGGGAATAATCTTTTTGAAAGATTATTTTAGAAAGTTTTTGTTTTAGAACAAATTATTTTATTTAATTAATTCTTCGTAATGTTAGGGCGGAGGAAATGGGGGAGTTTCGATTCTCCCCCTTTTTCCACGCTAACTTGATTTTTAAATTTAAAAAAATCTTAAATCAAAATTCAATTTCAAATTAAAACTACGAATAATCTCCGCGGTATAATTATTGAAATTGTACCACTGGAACAATTTCAAGATAATTATATCCCCTAAAACCCCCACTTTTTTGCCCCCCTGCAACCGACCATTGCATGGAGCTGGTTTTGTAAGAAGCTAACGCTTCTTTCAAGTTTTTGAAGTTTAAGAGCTATTTAAAAATAACTATAAATTCAAGTGAATTATTAGAGAAAAAATTGTTTGAACGGTAGTGATTTTATTTTTTCTCTTTTAATGAACTTAGAATTTATTTATTTTGGGCTTTTCTTCTTTTAAAAATTTGGATAAACAATTTAAAACTGAAAGAAACTTTAGTTTCTTTCTAATTTTGCTCCCTGCAAGGGCCGGTTAAGGGGTTATAAAGATGGGGGTTCTTAGGGG
>NZ_HE578907.1:1074951-1107702 GCF_000321005.1 Anaerococcus senegalensis JC48 | reverse complement strand
GATGGGGGTTCTTAGGGGGAAGGAAAAAGGGGACAATCGGAAGTCCCCTGTTCCTTCCGCCCTAAGTCTTACGAAGAATTAATTTAATAAAATTATTAAATTTAAGATAAAAACAAATAAATATATTTTTCTATAAGGAGGAAATATGAAAATTGGTGTTATCGGCATTGGCAATATGGGTTCTGCCATTTCTAAGGGTCTTTTGGGTAAAAATGAGCTTTTTTTATCTAACAGGGGTTCAAATTTAGAATTTTTTAAAGACAAGGATGTTTCTATAATGGAAAATAGGGAAGTTGTTAAAAATTCTAACTATATAATTTTGGCAGTTAAACCAAATTATTATAAAGAAGTAATTGACGAGATAAAAGATTTGTTGCAAAATAAAGTATTTATTTCAATTGCAGCAGGTTTTAGTCTTGAAAAACTTGAAAAATTATTGGGATCTGACAAAAAAATTGTCATGACCATGCCAAATACTCCTGCATCTGTTGGATGTGGAATGTCAATTCTTTGCCCAAATTCAAATATAAATGAAGAAGAATTTTCAAATGTTTTGGAGATTTTTTCATCCTTTGGCAAGGCTATAAAAATTGACCAAAATCAATTTGATGCAGCAAGTGTTGTAAATGGTTGTCTTCCTGCTTTTGTAGATTTATTTGTGGAAAGCTTATCTGATGGAGCTGTTTTATGTGGACTTAAAAGAGATATTTCTTATAAATTGATAGCCCAAACTATAATTGGATCTATTAAATTAATGCAAGATTCAAAAGATCACCCAGGACTTTTAAAAGATAAGGTAACAAGTCCTAAAGGAACAACCATTGAAGGAGTAAAGGCCTTAGAAGAAAATAATTTTAGGGCTAGTTTAATAAAAGCCGTGGAGGCATCATTTAACAAGTCTAAAAATATGTAGTTATATTTTTGTTTATTATAATTACAATATTTTGAATTTCATTTTGATCGATATTTAATTTTTGTAGAAAAGTTTATTTGAAATAATTAGATTTAAAATGTTACCCTAATTATAGGAGGGAAAATGAACATTCTAAAAAATTATTTTAAATTTATATTAAAACAAGATGTTGACTCTAAAAATTCTTCCAAGGCTTTTATTGTAGTTAGAATATTATCTTTTTTAATTGTAGGATTATTTTCTTTTGGACTTTATTATTTATTAGATAGGTATAAACTTAATATTTTTGTAAAATACCTGATTTTAATTTATGCTAGTTTTGCCTTTTTTACAACCTTACCTTGTAAAACTATTCAAATGAGAGAAGATGCGAACAAGTTAAAGTCTTGGATTCCAAATTTTGGATTTTATAATAGTATTTCGACTTTACTTGCTCCAGTTTATTTGTTTAAATACTGTAAGGCAATTGAAAAAACAAGAAAAATTAAAAAAATTTTGCAAATAAAATAGATTTGTCCTATAATAAAAATAGCTAGGGGTGCTTATTGCTGAGAGATGGATTTCCATTAACCCTTTAAACTTGAATAGGTTAAAACCTGC
This sequence comes from Anaerococcus senegalensis JC48, assembly GCF_000321005.1. Taxonomy (GTDB): domain Bacteria; phylum Bacillota; class Clostridia; order Tissierellales; family Peptoniphilaceae; genus Anaerococcus; species Anaerococcus senegalensis. The sequence goes on along the minus strand of NZ_HE578907.1, from coordinate 1,106,189 downwards.
GTAAGAAAGCGATAATTTTTTAAAAGAAGTTTAAAGACCCTAGTTAGGGTCTTTTTTTGATCCTAAATAAATGTCTATTTATCTATGTGTCGAACACAAATGGGGCATACCACCTCGGGTATGGTTTCTATTTGTGTTCTTTTTTTTAGGAGGTGAATATGGTTTTAATAAATGGCAAGGAAGTAAAAATAAAAAATGAAATTTCTTTGTATGAATTTTTAAAAGAAAATAAATTCGATCCTCACTTTGTAGCTGTTGAAGTAAACGAAGAGCTTGTAAAAAGAGAAAATTTCAAAAACTTTCTTGTAAAAGATGGCTATAAGGTTGAAGTTTTTTCCTTTGTTGGAGGGGGTTGATTTGGATTTAAGAGATAAAATTTTAAAAAGACAAAATAAAAAAGACAATGAAATATTTAAAAATGCTAAAGTTTCGATTTTAGGTTGTGGAGGACTTGGCTCAAATATTGCCATGATTCTGGCAAGGGCAGGTATTGGAGAAATTTACTTGTATGATTTTGATAAGGTTGAATATTCAAATTTAAATAGGCAAAATTATAAGATTTCTGATATAGGCAAAGAAAAAGTCTTAGCAACAAAAAAAATAATTGAAGAAACCATTCCATATACAAAAATTCATGCAAGAAATATGTATTTGGATGAAAAAAATATGGATGAAATTGTAGAAAATACAGATTATTTTATTGAAGCTTTTGATAATAAAGAGTCCAAGGTTATGGCCTTTGATTATTTTTCAAAAAAGGAAAATAAATTTCTTTTTACAGCATCGGGCATGGCAGGACTTGGAGATTTTTCAAATATTAAGGTAAAAAAAATAAATAATATCACTATGGTTGGTGATTTCAAATCGGACGCAAAAAAAGATGGGCTTTATCTTGCCTATGTATCAATTATGGCAAGTCTTGAGGCTCTTGAGTGTTTGAAAAAAATAAGAAAGGATTATTATGGAAGATAAATTTATACTAGGTGGCAAGGAATTTAATTCAAGATTTATTCTTGGTAGTGGGAAATATTCTGTAGATTTAATTGATGCTGCTGTAAAAAATGCAGAATGTGAAATGATCACAGTTGCCCTAAGACGAGCAAATACAAAAGATGTGGCAAATATTTTAAATTATATACCAAAACACGTTACAATTATTCCCAATACTTCTGGGGCAAGAAATGCCGATGAGGCAATTAGAATTGCAAGACTTGCAAGAGAAATGGGCTGTGGAAATTTTGTAAAAATTGAAATTATGAGAGATAGCAAATATCTTTTGCCAGATAACGAAGAGACTTTGAAGGCTACAAAAGTTTTGGCTGATGAAGGATTTGTTGTTCTTCCTTATATGTATCCAGATTTAAATTATGCAAGAGATTTAAAAGAAGCAGGAGCAGCTGCTATAATGCCACTTGCAGCTCCAATTGGATCTAACAAGGGCCTTGTTACAAAAGAATTTATAAAAATAATTATTGATGAAGTTGACCTTCCAGTAATTGTTGATGCAGGAATCGGACTTCCAAGTCAAGCTGCAGAGGCAATGGAAATGGGAGCAGCTGCAATTATGGCAAACACGGGAATTGCTAGTGCATCTGATATTACAAAAATGGCAAGAGCATTTAAACTTGGAATCGAAGCAGGTCGTCTTGCAAGACTTTCAAAACCAGGCAGAGTTTTAGAATCTGGTGCTGATCCATCATCACCATTGAGGGATTTTTTCGATTAATATGAATATAAAAAAAGTTACAGATTATTTTCCAGAAATGGATATAATCGATTCAAATATAAAAACCGAAGTTTTAGATCATTACGAAAAAATAAAAAATAAAAATGTAAGCGATGCTGATATTCTTTCAAGTTTAGAAAAAGATAGACTTGATGAAGAAGATTTCTATAATCTTTTATCTGATAAGGCCTTAAATCATTTAGAAAAAATGGGAGAAATTGCAAAAGATAAGAGAGTAAGATATTTTGGAAATAATGTTTGTCTTTTCTCACCAATTTATATAGCAAATTATTGTGAAAATTCTTGTAGGTATTGTGGTTTTAGAGCAAAATCCGATATAAAAAGAGCAAAATTAAATTTTGAAGAAATTGAAGAAGAAATGAAGTCTCTTTCAGAGACTGGAATTGAAGATGTTTTGATTTTAACAGGAGAAAGTCAAAAATTTTCATCAGTAGACTATATAGCAAAAGCTTGTGAAATTGCAAAAAAATATTTTAAAACAATAGGAATTGAAGTCTATCCTGCAAATGTAGATGATTATAAAAAATTAAAAGAATCAGGTGCTGATTTTGTAACAGTTTTTCAAGAATCATACAATCCAAAAACGTATGATTTTTACCATCCTTATGGCCACAAAAGATCTTGGGTTTATAGGATTGATACCCAAGAAAGGGCAATGATGGCAGGATTTAGGGGAGTAGGATTTGGAACACTATTTGGACTAAATGACCCAATAGAAGAAGCTTTCAAATTGGGACTTCATGCTCAAAAAATTCAAAAAAAATATCCCCACACAGAAATTGCAATTTCTCTTCCAAGGATTAGACCAACTCACGGGGCAGATGAACTTAAATTTTTTGAAGTAAATGATAAGAAATTTTTCCAAATTATGCTTGCCCTTAGAATATTTTTACCATTTGCCTCAATAACTCTTTCAACAAGAGAAGACCGTGATTTTAGAAATTTGGCAGTAAAATATGCAGCAACAAAAATTTCTGCATCAGTTGATACTTCAATCGGTCATAGGTCAAAAAAATCTCAAGACGAGGGGGACGAACAATTTGAAATAGCAGATAATAGGTCTTGTGAAGATGCTATAAAAGATTTAAAATCAATTGGCATGAGTCCAGTTTTTACTGATTATATAAATGTTTAGGAGAGATTATGAAAAAAAAGAATTCCCTTCTTGTTTTATTAACTTTATCAATGTTTGTTACAATTGGAGTTGTAATTTCTCCAATTTTAAGATTTGAAGGTTTTGCTCCAACGGCTCACTTTGTAAATATTGTTTGTTCAGTTTTTTTGGGTCCTTGGTATTCACTTTTAAATGGATTAATAACTGCCTTTTTGAGAATGAGTTTTCTTGGGATTCCTCCTCTTGCTATAACTGGACAAGTTTTTGGGGCAGTTTTATCAGGAGTTTTTTATAGAAAATCCAAGGGTTCCTTGCTAGCAGCTGTTATTGGAGAAATTATTGGAACTGGAGTAATAGGCGCTCTTGTTTCTTATCCAGTAATGAAATTATTTTATGGAACAGGGGATATAACTTGGTATTTTTACCTTCCATCATTTATAATCGCAACAATTTTGGGAGGATCTGTTGCCCTAATTTTTTTAAAAACTTTACAAAAATCAAAAGTTTTGTATACCATACAAAAAAAACTAGGAGTAAATGTATATGAAAAATCTAAGAAAAATTCTATCAAATAGAGATTTAGTAAGGAAAAAATCTCCCTTAATCCATGCAATTACAAATCCAATAGCCATAAATATGGTAGCAAATTCTATTTTATTTCAAGGAGCCAAGGCTATTTGTGCCGAGCATCCTGATGAGATGGAAGATATAGTAAAAATTTCTGACTCTCTATCAGTAAATCTTGGAAATATTACAGATTCAAGGATAAAATCAATAGAGCTTGCTGTAAAATTTGCAAACGAAAAAAATATTCCAGTAATAATTGATTTGGTTGGAGTTGGAGCTAGCAAGTTAAGATATGATTTTGCTATAAAACTTTTGAAAAATTATAAATTTTCTTTAATAAAGGGAAATGGGTCAGAAATTTTAGCTATGAGTGGATATGAATCAAATGCCAAAGGAATTGATGTTGGTGAAAAAGATAGATTAAATAGAGAAAATATTGAAAAATTTATTAAAATTTCCAAAAAATTATGCCAAAAATACCAAACTATTGTTTTAATTACAGGAAAGACTGATATTTTACTTGATGAAGATAGATATTTTCTAATAGAAAATGGTTGTGAAAATCTATCAAAAATCACAGCTACAGGTTGTATGCTAACAAGTTTGATTTCAACTTTTTTATCCGTTTGCGATCCAATTGAAGCCTCAATTTTGGGACTTTTGATTTTAGAAATTTCTGGAGAAATTTCTGATAGGGATAAGCTTTATAGCTTTTTTGTAAATTTGATGGATAATATTTCTAGTATAAGTGATGATGAAATTTTAAAAAGAGCAAAAATAAGAGAGGCAAAATTTTGAAAAAATTATACTTGGTAACAAATTCAGATAAATATACTGAAGAAGAATTTTTAAAAAGAATTGAAGATGCTCTTAAGGGAGGAGTTGATATTCTTCAATTAAGGGAGAAAGAAAAAACAGACCTTGAGATTTTAAATTTAGGGAAAAAAGTTAAAAATATCTGCGATGAATATAAAGTCCCAATGCTAATTGACGATAAGCCTCACCTTGCCTGGGCTCTTGGATGTGGAGTCCATGTGGGGGCAGATGATATGCCAATTTCACTTTGTAGAAAACTTTTGGGAGAAAAAGCCCTAATAGGTGCTACTGCAAAATCAGTAAAAGCCGCAAAAAAAGCCCAAGAAGATGGTTCAGACTATTTGGGAGTTGGGGCAATTTTTGAAACAAAAACCCACGTAAAAACCAAAAGAACCTCTGTTGAAACTTTTAAAAAAATAAAAGAGACAGTTGATATTGATGTTTTTGCAATTGGTGGTTTAAATATTGAAAATGTAGATATATTAAAAAATTCAAAATCTGATGGAATTTGTGTGGTTAGGGCAATAATGGACGCAGATGATGTTTACCAAACAAGCCTTGATTTAAAGGAAAAAATTCAAGAATTATAGGATATAAAAAATTTCCCATCTTGACCTTGCGAAGAAATCTCAAAAATGAGTTAAATTTAAAGATAAGTTGAACCAAAGAGATCTCTCGACATAGCTCGAGATGGGTGAATTTTTTATCTATTTTTAAGTTAAAGTTTAAATTAAAATTTTAAAAAAATTAAAATCGTAAAGTAAAAATTTAATCGAAATAAAATATAAAATGAAAGACACTAATAATCAAAAAACTTTAGGAATAAAAAAATTCAATAATAACCCATCTCGACTAGGTAAATATTCCTTGATTTGGAATATTTACCCCGAAAACAAAGTGAGATATCACTGGAAAGTTTGTGAAATAAACGTGTTTTTGTGCGAAGCGAGCGGAGAGATCTCAAAGAATAAGTAAATTTATAAGCTAAATAATATTCAAGAGATCTCTCGACTGCGCTCGAGATGGGTAATTTTTTTATGAAAATGATGACTAAAGAAAAAAATATTTTAGGTTTAATCATAAAAATTTGAAAATAATCTAAAAATAATAAAGCATAATTAAATTTAAACTTTAGTAATAAAAAAACATCAATAAATAACCCATCTAGACCGACCATAGGGAGTGGAGAGATCTCTTTATTTATTAAGTCAAAAATCTAAAATTATTCGAAGAAATACTTACAAAATAATATTTCCAAGCTTATTGTTTATTAACAAAATCAAGCAAAATGTTATCTATAGACTCAACTTCTATATAATTTATATTTTTAATATCAATCTCAAACTCATCGTAAATTTCTCCTGAATTTTGATCAACAGCATCAATTATGGCAAAATTATCCTCTATGTCCTTTACATAACCACAAATTAACTCGTAATAATCTAAATTTTTTCCTATATTTATTATTTTTTTATTATCTTTAGCATATTTTATAATATTATAAAAATTAGGCTCATTTTTAAAAAACTCGCTATCAGATTTTCCTATACTTATTGACTTCCAGTATTCATTGTAAATCTCTAATTTTTTTAAAAAATCTGATTTTTTATTTACTTGGACCAAGTCTTTTGAAATAAGGGTATAACCATCAAATCTTCCTTGGTCATCTAGGTTATTTATCAAAATTTTTTCATAATCTTCATATAATAAAAATCCGTATGCAAAGGATGATTCTTTATTTAATAATTCTACTAATTTATTTTCCATAAGTCCCCCTTTTTTCTTTTATTATACTAAATTTGAACAAAATAAAAAGCAGGAAAAATCCTGCTTTTATCCCATATATCTTTTTAAGAAATCTTTGGTCCTTTGATTTTTTGGATTTGTAAAAATTTCTTCTGGAGATCCGTTTTCTAAAATTATTCCTTCATTCATAAATAAAACCCTAGTTGAAACTTCTCTTGCAAAATCCATTTCGTGAGTTACAACTATCATTGTGATTCCCTCTTTAGCTAGTTTTGTCATAACTTCCAAAACTTCTCCAACCATTTCAGGATCAAGAGCGCTTGTTGGTTCATCAAATAATAAAACTTCTGGATCCATACAAAGGGCTCTTGCTATTGCAACTCTTTGTTTTTGTCCACCGGAAATTTGTGATGGTTTTGCATTTATATATTGGTCCATGCCTACTAGTTTAAGATATTTGTTTGCCTTTTCTTGAGCCTCATTTTTTGAAATTTTTAAAACTTTTTCTTGGCTTAGGGTGCAATTTTGTAATACTGTTTTATTTTCAAATAAATTAAAATTTTGAAAAACCATGCCGACTTTTGTTCTATAAGCTCTAAGGTCGAATTTTTTTTCTAAAATATTTTCATTTTCATATAAAATTTCTCCACTTGTAGGTTCTTCTAAAAGATTTAAACATCTTAATAGGGTAGATTTTCCAGATCCTGAAGATCCAATTATTGTCACTACTTCACCTTTTTCTACTTCCATGTTTATGTCTTTTAAAACTAAATTTTGTCCAAATTTTTTTTCTAAATTATTAACCTTAATTATACTAGGCATGAATTCCTCCTGTTACTGATTCAAGTTTGAACTCTTTTGTATTAAATTTTTTCTCAACTAACAAGATGATTCTTGTAGTTATAAATGTTAGGATGAAATAAATTATAGCTGTTATCAAATATGTTTGGAAAATTTGATAGGTTGAACCTGCTATAGATTTTGATACAAAGAATAATTCTGTTACGCTTATTACATTTAATACTGATGTATCTTTTATATTTACCACAAACTCATTTGCAATTGCTGGTAAAATTGATTTTATAGTTTGAGGTATTATTACATTAAACATGGTTTGTGAGTGAGTCATTCCTAAAGCCTTACAAGCTTCAAATTGTCCCTTATCAACTGAATTTATTCCGCCTCTTACAACTTCTGATAAATAAGCTCCAGTATTAATTGAAACAATTATAAAGGCTGCAAGCATGGTTGACATATCAATTGCTAAAAATTGTTTAGCTCCATAAAAAATTAGGATTGCTTGAACCATCATAGGAGTTCCCCTAAATATTTCAATATAGGCAGCAAGAATAAAGTTTATTATTTTTTGTAAGATATATCCTACAATATTTTTATTTTTGTCAATCTTTGTTTTTCTAATAACTGCAACAACAAGTCCTATAAAAAATCCTATTATTGTTGAAATTATTGAAATGAAAAGTGTTGAAAAAATTCCGTTTATAAATAGGGGAGAATACTCACTCCAAATTTCTTTCATTTGTCCAAAAAATGAAAGTTTTTCTCCATCATTTTCAGATAGCTTTACCATCTCTTCCATAATTTTATCTTGATCTTTAGTATTCATTTCAGATAAGATTTTATTAATTTCATCCTTCATAGAAGAATTTTTTCTAAGACCTACAGCAATTGAAGTATCTTCTGATGAAGTTTCAAATCCCTTGCCTTTTTCAAATTCTACATATCTTAAGTCATTATTTGCAGAAACTGCCGACATTGCTCCAGGCTTTTCTGAAACATAGCCGTCAATATTTCCAGCTTTTGTAGCAGAAATCATTGAAGGGAATGATTCCATAGCAGCTTGTTTATTAAGTCCATCAATTTGATCAAGTACTGTGTAATGAAATGTATTTAACTGACCTGTAAGTTTTGCATTTTTAAAATCTTTTAAAGATTTTGCCTTAGCAAAAGGAGAATCTTTTTTCAAAACTACAACCAAATCTGATACATAATAAGAATTTGTAAAATCAATTTCTTTTTTTCTTTCGGCAGTAGGGCTCATACCTGCAATAATTGCATCAATTTTTCCACTAGTAAGAGCTGGAGGAAGTCCGTCCCACTCAGTCTTATAAATTTCTAATTTTTTTCCTAGTCTATCGGCAATTTTTTTTGCAATTTGAACATCATATCCATTTGCATACTCGCCCTTAGAATTTTTTATCTCAACAGCACCATTAGAATCATCAACTTGTGAAAAGTTAAAAGGTGCATAATTTACTTCCATTCCAACCTTAAATGTGTCCTCATCAGCATGTGAAATTTCCATTGTAAAAACAAAGGTAATAACAATAGCCATAAGAAACTTAAATAATTTTTTCATTTTTTCCTCCAAAATTTTTCTTCATTATAAGTTAAGAATTAAATATAAAAACGGTCCTCATCCCTCAAGGGACGAAGACCGTGTTACCACCCAAATTTAATATTTTTTCACAAAAATATCCTTATTAAGTACAAAATATACTTTCAAAGGATCCAATAAGAAAGTACAAAATTATACCCCTTTGCTATAACGTGCAAATCACGATATCGAATCAAAATATCCTCGATACAACTCTAAGTCTTTATTCACTAAGATTATAAGATCTTTTTTCACCATCCAAAGATTCTCTGTGCTTATAATTTATTAGCTACTCTTCTTTTCAAAGTTTTTATATTTAATCTTAAGCTAATAATACATCCTTAAATTACATTTGTCAAATAAATATTTATATTTTTAAATGAAAAAATATTATTTTTGTTTATAAATTAATAAACTTTTTTATTACACAATTTAAATATAAGATAGGCCTGAAAAATAAAATTTAATAAATAGAAAAATACTAAAAATATAATATAATATATTTATTAGAAGACTTGAAAGGAGTTTTAAATGACAGAAAATAAAATGAATTTTGATAAATTTATTATAAAACCTAAAGAAGGTTCAAAAATTAAAAAAACTATAGCAGTAATGTCTGGAAAAGGGGGAGTTGGAAAATCTTCTGTAACAAGTATGCTTGCAGCAAAACTTGCAAAAAAAGGAAATAAAGTTGCAATTTTAGATGCAGATATTACAGGTCCATCAATTCCACAAGCTTTTGGAATAAAAGATAGTGTAAGAAGTCTTGAAGATGGTACATTAATCGCGCCAGAAAGTAAAAATGGAATTAAAATTATGTCAATTAATTTAGTTTTGCAAGATAAATCAGCTCCAGTTGTTTGGAGATCATCAATTGTAAATAATGTTTTAAAACAATTTTATACAGATGTAGATTGGGGAGAAATTGATTATTTATTAATAGATATGCCTCCAGGAACAAGTGATATTCCACTTACAGTTTTCCAATCATTAAATATAGATGGGGTAGTTGCAGTTACAACTCCACAAGATCTTGTAGGAATGGTTGTAGAAAAATCATTAAATATGGCTAAAATGATGGGAAAAACAACTTTGGGTCTTGTTGAAAATATGTCATATTTCAAAGCCCCAGATACAGGAAATATTTACAAAATTTTTGGAGAAGGATCAACAGATAAAACTGCTGAGAAATTTGGAATTGATACAGTTTCAAAACTTGCCATAAATCCAGAAATTACAAGTTTAATAGATCAAGGAAATATTGAAGAAATAGATGAAAAAGATCTTGATAATTTAGTAGAAAAAATTGAAAATCTATAAAATATTATGGAGAATTTATGAAAAAAATATTTAAAAATAAGTGGTTTTTGGGATTATTATTTGCAATAATTCTATCAATACCACAAATTTCAAAAGCTAATGATAATTTTGATTCAGATAAACAATCTTTCATGTATGGTATTGGATTAAATCAAAATCAAATTGATCAAGTAAAAAATAAATTAGAACTTTCAGATGATATAAATATGGCAAGTGTAAATGGAGCTGATTGTGAAAAATATCTAGGATACAGGGCAAATGACTATGATATGATTTCATCAGTTTCAGTAAAAAAACTTCCAAAAAGAAGTGGAATTAAGGTAGATATTTTAACACCTGAAAATATTACTTCAATTACAGAAAGTCAATACACAAATGCAGCCATAACTTCAGGAATTAGTGATGCAGAAATAAAAGTAGCAAGTCCAACAAAAGTTACTGGAGAATCAGCTCTAGTTGGAGTTTATAAAGCATTTGAAATGACTGGTGAAAAAGTTGATACACAAAGTACACAAACTGCCCAAGAAGAACTTGGAACTTTGAAAAAAATTAGTGATGAAAATGAAGGAAATGGATCTTTTGATAAGGACAAATTAGACCAAGCTGTTGCTGAAGTAAAACAAAATCTAAAAGAGTACAAAGATCAAAATGGAAAGCCTGCAGATAGTGGTAAAATCCAAGTATTTATTCAAGATGCTTTGAAAAATGTAAATATGGGGGATATACTTTCAAATAATAATATACAAATTCTTGTAAATTATTTTGAAAAATACCAAGAAAGTCCTGCAATAGATAGCAAAAATGTAGAAGAAAACCTAAAAAAATTCGCAGGAAATCTTACAGAAAAAGGTAAAAAATTCTACGAAGATAATAAAGATGATATAAATAAAGTTGGAAATGATGTAAAAGAGTCAGGTCTTTGGGATAAAATATTTCAATTTTTTAAAGACTTATTCTCATCATTTACAAATTCAAATAATGATAACGCAAGTAACTAAAAAATCGGGTATATCCCGATTTTTTTAATATCAACCACGAAGTTTCACACCCATTGGGGACGTTCACTATTGGAACACTTATTTATTAAAATATTTTAAATATATTATAACAATTTAAAGCTTTGGGTATATAAATAAAAATCTTATAAAATTCATATCTTAAATTTTAGGAGAAGGCTATGGCTCGTTTAGCTAGAAAAATGCAAAATGGAAATATTTTTCATATAATGACAAAAGGAATAAATCATGAAAAAATTTTCTCAAGAAAATCTTACAAAGAAACGATTCTAAATTTATATTTTGATGAAAAATATGATTGGAAAATATATGCTTATACAATAATGGATAATCACACTCATTTTTTGGTACATGTAAAGGGAATCAATGATTTATCAGAAATAATGAAGAGCATAAATGTTAAATATTCAAGATTTTATAATTATATAAATGATAGAAATGGTCACTTATTTCAAAATAGGTATAAGTCTGTAGAGATAAAATCATATAAGCAATTATTTGAAGTCCTAAGATACATTCATAATAATCCAGTTTTTGCAGGCATTGAAAATGATCTTGGTAGGTATGAATTTACTTCATACAAGAATTTTTTTATAAGAAATATTAATTATTCAATAGAGAAGGAATTTGTAGATAAAGTTAGAGAGAATTTTAAAAATCAAGAAAACTTTTATGATTTTCACAAAGAAAGATTTTTTTCTATAGAAATGGATACAAAAGAGGATATAATTTTTGCTCAAAATTATATTATGAAATACATAAAAACAAAAAATTTGAAAGGAGAAGAATTAATTGAGTATGCAAAAAAATTAGTAGATCTAGGTTTTAGCAAAAGATTTGTAGGAGAAAAATTAAAAGTATCTAGGAGAAATTTGTAAAAATAATAACAAAATTAATAATTAAATAAAAGTGCCAAAGTTGAGCGTCCCCAATGGGGAATCGGGAAAAATTCCCGATTTTTTTAATACCATCCTCTAAGTTTCATTGCTTGAGCAATTCTTTTTATTGCAAACATATGAAGCTTCCCTTAAGTCAGTCTTGTATTCTTCTTTTATTTGATAAATTCCATCAAGGGCTTTTTTCATATCCTTAACTTGTTTTTCTTGAACTTCATCTTTTGACCAATAATTGCCATATTGATTTTGAATCCATTCATAGTATGAAACCAAAACTACACCAGAATTTGCCAAAATATCGGCTATAACTTCTACATTTTTTTCTTTAAGAATTTTATCAGCCGTAGGTCCATTAGCACCTTCTGCTATTAATTTTACATCTAAATTTTTAGCTATTTCTTCAGTAATAATATTTTCAAGAGCTGCTGGAATTAATATATCAAATTTTGTATTCCAAAACGATTCATCAGATATTTTTTTAGCATCAGGATATCCTGCAAGAGTTTTATGTTCTTCTCTATATTTTTTTAAAGATTCATAATCAAATCCATTTTCTGAGTAAAGGGCAGAGCGTCTACATTTTTCACTTTCATCTCTAATTGAAAGATATTTATCTTTTGCTCCTTCTTTTATCAAATATTTTAAAGTATAGCTTCCTACATTTCCAAAACCTTGAAGACTAATTTCAGAATTTTTTAAATCAAGTCTTATTTTTTTAGCTACATATTTTGTAGTAATTACTACTCCAAAACCCGTAGTTTCATCTCTACCAAGGCTTCCTCCAAGAATTAATGGTTTTCCAGTAAAAGTTCCAACATCTTGTCTATATCCATTTAATTTTATACATTCGTCTGTAAAATATGACATTATTTTTCCATTTGTGTTTACATCTGGTGCAGGAATATCAATTCTTTCTCCCAAATATTTATGAAGACCTCTAATATATCCACGAGATAAAGATTCTATTTCTCTTTCAGATAATTTTTTTGGATCAACGGAAATTCCACCTTTTCCTCCGCCATAAGGAATTCTAAAAGACCTGCTTTTAAACTCATCCAAGTTGATAGAGCCTTAACCTCTTCTATATTTACATTTTGATGAAATCTAACTCCACCCTTACAAGGACCAAGGGCATTGTTGTGAGCAGACCTGTACCCTTTAAATACTTTCAAAGATCCATCATCCATTTTTACAGGAATAGAAATTTCTATAAATCTTTGAGGTTCTTTTAAAATATCATAAACAGCTGGATCCAAATTTAATTTTTGACAAGCTATTTTTATTTAACTTTGTGCTGACTTTAATGGATTTAAGGTATCTGCCATTTTTTACTCCTTATAATTACAAATTAAATTTTATAAAATTTAATATTTTAAATTATTATAGCATTATTTTTCTAATAAACAATAAAAAAACGCCCTAAGGACGTTTTTTATTCTTCAATTAATCTTTTTATAATTATAGGATTCCCTATCCCTGATGTTATTATTCCATCTCTTGGATTTGCAGCATGAACTATTCCACCTTGACCATCTGCTATTGCAACGTGGGTAATATTTGAAAGGCTTGTTCCAAAAAATACCAAGTCTCCTGCTTTTTCCTCACCAAGATTTATTGTTTTTCCATAGTCTGCTTGACTTTGAGCAAAATGGGGAAGACCTATTCCAAATTTTCCATATACTTGTTGGGTAAAACCAGAACAGTCAACTCCATTTGTAAGACTTGTTCCACCCCAAACATATGGATTGCCAATAAAGTTTGTTGCAAAATTATAAGCTTTTGATCCTATATCATCGCCATCAACTGTGTAATAAACATATTCAACTTCTTCGCCTTGATCGTTATGATTATTTTCTGTATTATTTTCAGGATAAATTCTTGTGATTTCATTTTGAACTTCTGTATTTTTTTCATCAACTGGATACAAACTTAAGTTATTTCTATCAAGATAATCCATATATCTTTTTATAGATTCGTATATTTTCTTATATTTATCTTTGATTTTATCCAAGTTTTTAGAATCTTTTTTGGAAATATCAAAATTATCGATTTTTGCAAATCCTGTTTTATCGCCTTTTTTTATTTTTACAAAATCATTATCAGAAAAATTTACCAAAATAACTTTTTCATCTTTTTTAAAATCAGCAACTTCTTTTGATTTTTCATCGGATTTTTCGTAAATTTTTCCTTTATTTATAGCTTTTATATCATCTAAAACATGATACCAAGCTTTTTCAGTGTAGGCTTTTTTGCCTTCAAACTTTATTTCAAAACAATCGTTTTTTTCACCCTTTATTTCGTATACGTCAGGATAGTCAATTCCACCAACAAATTTCATTCCTTTTTCACCACTTGGTTTGTCAGTAACATTTACTCCTTCAGTAATATCATAATTTATAAGTATTCCCTTAGCTTTAGATACTTTTTTAGGAGCAAAAAATTGAAATGCTATAATTCCTGATAAAAATATTAAAATTTTTTTGTTTTTTCTCATTTTCCCATCCTCAAAATATTTATATTTCAACTACTATTAATTTATCATTATATTTGTATAGTGTCAATTATTAAAATTTTAATTGTAAATATTTATTAATCTAAAAAATATTTTATAAAATAATATATTTTTAATAAATTTAAATTTAGGTTATTTGTGATATAATTAACTAAACATTTTTTGAAAATTTTAGAATTTAAGAAAGGTAAAATGATGGATTTAAAAAAATTTGGAAACTTAGCTTTTGATAAAAAGACTATGAAGGAAAATGTACCCTTTCCTGTTTATTTAAAATGGAAAGAAGCTGCTAGAAATAATGATAATCTTGATAGGGAAACTGCAGATTCTATTGCACACGCCATGAAATCTTGGGCTATTTCAAAAGGTGCAACTTCTTATACTCATTGGTTTCAACCTTTAAATGGAAAAACAGCTAACAAGAAAACTGCTTTTTTAAAAAGAGATGATAAACATAATCCAATAAATAGATTTTCTGGAAAAGAACTAATAAAGGGAGAACCAGATGCATCATCATTTCCATCTGGTGGAATGAGATCAACTTTTGAGGCACGTGGTTATACATATTGGGATTTGACAGCAAATTCTTTTATAGAAGATAAAGTTTTATATATACCATCAGTTTTTGTTTCTTTTTATGGAGAAAAACTTGACAAAAAATTGCCTCTAATTGAATCAATGAATAGGATTAGTAAGTATGCTAGTCCAATTTGTAATTTATTTTTGAAAGAGGAAAAAACTTATAGGGTAAAACCAAAAGTTGGTCTTGAACAAGAATTTTATTTAATAGATAAAGAATTTTTTGATAAAAGAATTGACCTTGAATATTGTGGAATGAGTTTAGTTGGTCGTGATCCTATGGTTGAAAAAGAAATTATTTCTCATTATCTTGGAGCAATTCCACAAAGAGTTAATGATTTTTTTGAAGATATAAATGAACAACTTTATGATTTGGGAATATATATGGAAGCTGAGCATAACGAAGTTGGCCCAAACCAATTTGAAATTGCCATAATGTTTGAAAATGCTAATATTTCAGTTGATAATAATCAATTATTGATGCATATTTTGGAAAAAACTGCTATTAGACATAATTTATATTGTCTTTTAAAAGAAAAACCTTTCAAAAATATGGCAGGAAGTGGCAAACACAATAATTATTCCTTATCTACAAATTATGGAAAAAATTGTTTTTCCCCAGGAAAAGATCCAAAAAATAACCACCTATTTTTGATATTTTTATCAGCAATGATTAAAGTATGCAATAAATATCAAAACTTAATAAGACTTTCCTCTTCATCAGTTTCAAATGACTATAGACTTGGTGGAAACGAAGCACCTCCATCAATAATTTCTGTGTTTATTGGTAAGGATTTGGAAAATATTTTAAAATCAATTGCAAATGATGAAAAGATTAAAGATATAAAAAACAAGGTCAAAATTCCTCATCTTGGCGAACTTTCTACAGATTCATCAGATAGAAATAGGACCTCACCAATTGCTTTTACTGGAAATAAATTTGAATTTAGGATGTTAGGATCTTCAAAATCAGCAGCAGATTTAAATACAGTAATAAACCTTTCAATGGCAAAAGTCTTAAAGGAATTTTACCAAAGGCTTGAAGGAAAAAGTGATAAGGATTTAAAAAATGAAGTTTATAAAATTGTAAAAGAAACTTACAAAGAAAATTCAAGAATACTTTTCCAAGGTGATGGTTATTCTAAAGAATGGGTAAAAGAAGCTGAAAAAAGAGGATTAGAAAACCACAGAACTTTCATAGATGCTTTAGTTTTTGCAAAAAATAATTCATCTTTTGACCTATACAAAGATGAAAAAATCTTTAGTCAAAAAGAAATAGATTCAATTATAAATGTAGAATTTGATGAAATATGTAAATTCTGCCAACAAGAATTAGAAGTTTTATCTAATTTAATTTATCAAGAAATTTTACCTTCAGCAATGAAAGAAGTAAAAGAAATAAAATCTTACCTTTCATTCATAAACAATGAAAAATTAAAAGAGAAAGCTTTTAGAATAAATAAAAATGTAGAAATACTTCTTGCATATGGGGATAAAATAAAAGAAATTCTAAAAGATTTAGATAAAATAGAGACCCAAGAAGAAAGAGCAATATTTATTCAAGAAAAAACAAGAAAAATAACAGAAGAGATTAGAGAAATATCAGATAAACTAGAAAATGAAATATCAAGAGAGAATTATTCTATGCCTAGGTATGTGGATATGTTGAAATCTTTATAGATTTTTAATTATTATTAAAGCGAAGAAAAAAATCATCTCGTCTAGATAAATATGCCTTGATTTGGCATATTTATCCCTAAAACTAAGTGCACAAGCACGGAGAAGTTTGCAAAGCAAACGTGTTTTAGTGTGAGTGAAACGAACGCATGGGGAGATCTCATGAGATTTCCCAGATTACTAAGTATGATAAATCTGTACAAGCAACCTAAATAATAGTTAGTTTATTTGCTCTAAATGAGTAATTCTATTATTTTTATAACAGTTTAAGAAGCTTGAAAAAGCTTCTTTTTTTAATTTTAAATAAAATCATTTTATAAAATTAATACTTCGGAATGTTAGGGCGGAGGAAATGGGGGAGTTTCGATTCTCCCCCTTTTTCCTCCCCCTAACGACCCCCACTTTTTTGCCCCCCTGCAACCGACCATTGCATGGAGCTATTTAGGTAAGAAGCTAACGCTTCTCTCAAATTTTTAAAGATTGACTGCTATTTAAAAATAACTATAAATTCAAGTGAATTATTAGAGAAAAAATTGTTTGAACGGTAGTGAGTTTATTTTTTCTCTTTTAATGAACTTTGAATTTATTTATTTTGGGTACTTATTTTTATTGAATTTGGATAATCAATCTAAAAAACGAAAGAAACGTAAGTTTCTTTCTGATTTTGCTCCCTGCAAGGGCCGGTTAAGGGGGTTCGTTGAAAGGGGTTTAAGGGGAAAAATTGCGGGGACAATCGGAAGTCCCCTAATTTGTCCCCTTAGTAACGAAGAATTAAAAATATATTATAATTTATTATCTTATTAAATTTTTTATTCAGAAAGTCTTTCAAATATTTCTACAGAAATATATTAAGTCCTAAGTCAGCTGATAATATTTTTAATAAATTTTTTCCAATTACTGAATTTCCTGATTTGTCTAATCTAGGTGAATACACACAAATTCCACATTTATTTGGAACAACTCCCAAGATTCCCCCGCCTACTCCAGATTTTGATGGAATTCCTACTTTCATCAAATATTCTCCACTTTTTTCATACATTCCACAAGATGCCATTTGGGCGATTGTCATTTGGACTATGTTTTGTGGAACAATTAGATTTGATGAATAAATATCAAATCCTTCATTTGCAAGTATTGCTCCAAATTTTGCAAGAGATTCTACATTTGTACCAATTGAACAAATTCTTACATATAGATCCAAAACTTCATCAGCGTTTTGATCAAAAATATTTTTGCTTTTTAAATAGTAAGAAATAGCTCTGTTTCTATCTGTTGTAGAAATTTCTGACTCATATACATCTTTCATAAAACTAAATTCAGAATTATTACTCATTTGGCTAATTAGCTCCATAACCCTGTTAAATTTTTCTTCTTTATTTTTTCCGTGAATCATAGAGGTTGTTGTGATTGCTCCTGCATTTATAAAAGGATTTGCAGCTCTTTGGTCAATTGGAATTAAGGAATTAAATTCATATCTTGTTGGCTCTGTTCCAACTTTTGAAAAAACATCATCAATTGTATTATCCATTAAAGCCATCATTAGGGTAAAAACTTTTGAAATTGATTGAACTGAAAATATTTTTTCACTTTCTCCAAAATTATAAATATCTCCACTTGTTGTAACAATTGAAAGTGCAAAAGAATCTTCGTCTACATTTTTAAGTTCTGGAATGTAGGAGGCAACTTCTCCAATGCCTTCGTATCTTTTAGCCTTTTGTATACATTCTTCAATTTTTAATTCTATATCTTCTCTTTTCATAAACATAATAATCACCTACTTATAATTTTCTATAAATTATTTACCCTATTTGATATAATAATAAATAATTAAAGAAATTAAAAAGGAGTTTTTTATGCTTATTTTAGATATTTTAAATGAAGATAAGTGGCTTGATGATTATAAATTTTTCAAAGATTTTGAAAAATCATCTTATTATGAAACTTTGCTAGATACATATAAAAATTTAAATACAGATATACTTTATCAAAGTCAAATTCATGGTCAAGGTCATATTGAAAGAGTAATTTTACTTTCTATTCTTTTGGCTTATCATTATAAATTAGATAAAAATGACACAGATATTTTAAGATTTGCAGCATCTCTTCACGATACAAAAAGGGTGGATGATTCTTATGACACAGAACATGGTTATAGGGCTGCTCTTTATTCAATTGATTATGCAAAAATAAATGAAAATGATAAAAATATTCTTCAAGCAGTTCTTGCTACTCACTCAAGATCTGATAGTAAAATGGATCAAACTATTGAAGAATTTTTTGTAAAAGATATGGATAGGGCTAGATTTTTATCAAAACTTTTCAAAGATGCTGATGCTCTTGATAGGGTTAGGATTGGAGATTTGGATGAAAAATATTTGAGAAATGATTTTTCTTTAGATTTGGTAGATTTTTCTGATAAATTATTTAAAAAATATATGGAAAAACAATGAAAGAAAATTCTTTAAAAGAAAAATTATCGATTTTATCAATTTCTTTAATTTTAACAAGCAATAGCATAATTTCAGGAAGTCTTGTTTATATCCAACAAGCTTTTAATCTTACAAGAAATGAAGCTGAATTTATAATTACCCTTTCAAGTTTTACTGTAATGATTTTTATTTTTTTGGCAGAATATATTGCCCTTTACTTAGGACTTAAGAAAACTGTTCTTTTAGGTCTTAGTCTTGTCGGTCTTAGTGGACTTATTCCTGTAATTTTTAAAAACTATCCTGGAATAATTATTTCAAGATTTATTCTTGGAGCAGGTCTTGGAATGTTTAATGGTCATTCGGCAAATTATATAAATTTACTTTATTATGAAAATAAAGAAAGAACTAAACTTCACGGGTTAAGAAATGCAGCAGAATTTACAGGGCAAATTATCCTTTATACACTTGCAGGAATTCTTGTAAAAATTAATTATATTTATACATTTTTACTTTATTCATCAGCTTTTTTGATAATGATATTTTTTAAAATGAATGTTAGAGATGTAAAAATAAAAAAAGAAAGAACAAAAATTGATTTTAACTCTAATATTTTTCTTTTTATAATTCTTGCCATGATAGTTTTGTTAAATGCAACTGCCATGACTATGAGATTTCCTTTTGTAGCAAGTCTAAGTCGTGGGATGGATGTAAATATAAGTTTTTATCTAAATTTTGTACCAATAGTTGGAATGGTGTCAGCTTTTTTATTTAATCCGATTAATCAAAAACTAAAAAGTAAAACCATATTTTTTGGTCTTGGTTTTTATGTAATTGCAAATTTGTTAATAGTTAATTTTGATAAAAATTTAATTGGATTTTTGATTTGTATTCTTCTTTTAACCTTTGGTCAATCTATGTGCATGCCTTATATTTTTGCTGAAGTTCCAAGATTTGTAAAAGGCCATAGTTCAAGAATTGCAACCAATTTAATTTTTATAGGATGTAACATAGGAGTATTTATAGCTCCAATTTTTATGAAAAATATGGACAAAATCCTAAATACAAGATCACTTTCAAAGGGATTTTTTGGATTTATTATAATCTATTTGATTTTTATAGGAATATTTTATAGGAGAAGAAAAAAATAAATCTCTCGAAATAATCGAGAGATTTTTTTAGATTTACTTATTTAAAATAAACATCCTTGTATTTGTCATCTTTTTCAAATTTATTTTTTATATAAGGGCAAGTTGGAATTATTTTTTTATTATTTTCTCTAGCATAATCTACCAATTTATCCACCAATTTTCCTGCAATTCCTTGGCCGCCATATTCTTTATCAACTTCTGTATGAGGAGCATCTATCAAATCTCCTTTATTTACCAAAGTTATGAAGCCAATTTTTTTATCTTCATCAAAAACTTGTACTTGTTTTTCTTTTTCATTAATTTTATATTCCATAATATCACCTCTTTTTGCTTATACCCAAAATTATATTAATTATAGAAAATTAATTATATTTGGGTATAAATACTTTTGTAAGGCTGAAACTTTTTGAAAGAAAAGGGGATATTATGAAAAGAGAATATAGTTATGGATCAATTATTTTACTTGAAATAATTTTAGGAATTGTAACAATAGGGCTATTTTTTGCTTTTGGTAAGGATAATAGTGATAGTATTTTATATAGTATAATAAGTTCATTAATTACTTGGTTTGGGTCATTTTTAATTGCTTCTGGATTAATTAATAATAGGAAGGGTAGCGTTGGAGATTATTTTAATCAAATTCACAGATTAGATAAAAAAGCTATAATAGTAAATTTAATTATTATGGCTTTGACAATTTTAATTACAACCTTTCTTGGTAGTGGAGCATCATTTTTTGCCTTAAAAGATGATCCAAAAAGTTTTATGTCAATGGGTATAGTTGGATCTATACTAACACTTTTACTTGCGATTTTTACAACTTATTCAAATCATGTTGTTTCTGATCCAAGAAATAAAGACCAATCAATTACAGATGCTTTTAAAAGTGTTTTTGCAGTTGGGAAAAAATTATTTGGTAAAACAATATTGACTTATTTATTATTTGTAGTTTTGCCTTTAATAGTTTTTGTTGGTATCTCTTTGTTAATTGCATATATTTCAAAATCTTTTGAAACTATTATTGGTATGACCTTTATAGGTATGTTTATTTTTGGAATATTTTTTGTAGTAATTTCTCCAATTATTGCAGCAAGATTTGCTGATAATTATTTAGATTTAACTGGAGATATAGAAGATCCAATTAAAGAAAATGAAAATAATGAATTTACTATAAGTAGAAATGTATAAAAAAATATAGGGGGCATATCCTCCTATATTTTTTTATTTAATATATTTAAAGAAATTAAAATTGTAATTAATAAAATACTAACTTCTATAAGACTCATAAGCCACATAGATCCAAAGCCTAAAAGAGCTAAAATTATCATAAGAATTTTTGCAAATATTATAAAAATAAGATTTTTCTTAGCAGTTTTATCTACAATTTTTGCGATATTTATTAAATCTTTTAATTTAGAATAAGATTTATCAGAGATAAGGATATCAGATGCTTCAAGAGAAAGGTTAGACCCAACTTGGCCCATACTTATTCCAAGATTTGCCTTTTTCAAAATTTGACTATCATTATCTCCATCACCTACAAAAATAAGCTTATGACCATTTTTTTGCTCATTTTTTATTATTTCAAATTTATCATCAGATTTAAGTTCTGCTGCATAAGAAATGGAAAGATCTTTGGCAAGATTTTCTACATTAACCTCACTATCTCCAGATAAAACAGCAATATCTAAAAATTGATTTTTCAAAAATTCTATGCTTTCTTTTGTATCATCTTTAATTTTATCTTCCAAAATTATCTTACAAACCAAAATATTGTTTATAGTCATATAAACAGCCTTATCTTTGGAATTTTCATCAATATTTACAAAATCTTTTGAACCAATTTTTATTTCTTCGTTTTCATAAGTTTTTGCCCAAACACCAAGTCCATTTAGATTTTCACTAGCTATAAAATATGAAGGATTGTCCCTTCTTCTTAGATTTTCCACAATAGCTTTTGCTATTGGATGATTGGATAATTTTGATAAATTATATAAATAATCTAAGATCAAATTTTTCTTATATTCAGAGTAGTAAATAATATCTTTTATTTCAAAATTCCCATAAGTCAAAGTCCCCGTTTTATCAGTATAAAAATAATCACAATCAATCAAATTTTCAAGATATTTTGATTGTTTAACAATAATCTTATTTTTTCTACAAAGTATTAGCCCTGATATATAAGTTAAATGAAGGCTTATTATAAGAGAAATATTCATAGATATAATTAAAAAACTTACAGATTTTTGTAAAAATCTCCAGAAATTTCCTCCCAAAATTGGAGGTACTAGAGCAAGAAAAATAGCTATAGCTACAAAAAAAGGTGTAAAAATTTTTATAAATTTACTTATTAGTTTTTCACTATCAGATTTTTTCTTAAATGAATCTTTAATTATATCAATAACTTTACGAGCAATAGACTCATCAAAAATACTTTCTGCTCTATATTTTATAATTCCAGTTTTTAAAACAGAAGATGACAAAATCTTGCTATTTTTTCTAACCTCTTCAGGCATTGCTTTGCCTGTCAAAAAAGAAGTATCCAAAAGCCCTTCTCCATCAAGAACTATACCATCAACGGCAATTTTTTCTCCATCTTTAGCAAGGATTATATCACCGACTTTAATTTTTCTTATATCAATTTGAGCTAAAGATCCATCTGCATTTAGTTTGTTTACCTTTTTTGGAACGATGTCAATAATCTCTTTGATATTTGAATTTATTCTATCATTAGAAAGATTAATAAAAATTTGACCCAAGTTGTAAAGAAAAATTATTATACAAGCTTGAGAAAAATGTCCCATAATAAATGCAGCAAAACTAGCAATACTAATTAGAAAATTTTCATCAGTAATATTTTTTTTTGAAAGTGCATAAATCGCATCTAAAAATATATTTTCAATCAAAAAAATATAAATTAAAAGAAAGGCTGTAAAAATAAAGTAGCTATTACCATAAATTTTTTCTAAATAAGTAGTAAAAAAAATCAATATAGCAAAAAAAGTAAGCTTAAAAAAATCTTTTTTTCTATCCTTTTTAATATTTTTAAATAATTCCATAAAAATCTATCCTCTCATAAAATTTTGAAATTAATCAAAATTAATTATCTTCATGCAAATGTTCCAAACCAAGTTTAATAATAAATTTAACGTGGCTATCAGAAAGAGCATAAAAAATTGATTGACCATTTCTTCTACTTTTCACCAAATTTGAATCTTTTAAATATCTTAGTTGGCGGCTTATTGCAGATTGGCTTAAGCCTAATTCCTTTGAAATTGTATTTACATTTTTTTCATTTTCAAACAAAGAAAATAAAATTCTAATTCTTGTAGAATCAGAAAAAACTTTAAATAAATCTGCCAAATCAAATAAATCATTATTCGAAACATTTTCAAATGATTTTTCCATACTCCCTCCTTTAATTTCATTCACAAAAAATTATAGCAGAAAGGGAGATTTGTAGCAAGAAATAAGGCTTTTAATCCCTAGTAAATAAGTTGAATTTAGAAAGTGAAAGTGTATATTGGAAAAGACGAAAACAGATATAAATTATTAGAAATTTAAAGATAAATTTACATAAAGGAAGTGTAAAATGAATGAAAATAAATTTACTATAAAATCAGACTACACTCCAAAAGGAGATCAACCAGAGGCAATCAAAAAACTTGCAGATGGTATAAAAGAAGGAAAACACCATCAAATTCTCCAAGGAGTTACAGGATCTGGTAAAACTTTTACTATGGCAAATATAATACAAGATATCCAAAGACCAACTCTTGTTCTTGCTCATAACAAAACACTAGCCTACCAATTATTTACAGAATTCAAGGAATTTTTCCCAGATAATGCCGTTGAATATTTTGTTTCATATTATGATTATTACCAACCAGAAGCTTATGTTGCTGCAACTGATACCTATATTGCAAAAGATTCATCAATAAATGATGAAATTGATAAATTAAGACACTCAGCAACAATGAGTCTTTTTGAAAGACGCGATGTAATAATTGTTGCAAGTGTTTCTTGTATTTATGGCTTGGGAGATCCAGAGGAATATAGAAAATTAGTTTTATCATTAAGACCAGGCCAAGAAATTTCTCCAGAAGAAGTCATGAAAGAATTAATTGAAAGACAATTTGTAAGAAATGATTTTGATTTTTCTCGTGGAACTTTTAGAAAAAGAGGAGATGTTTTAGATATTTTTCCAGCAGGAAATGAAGAAAAAGCAATCAGGGTGGAATTTTTTGGAGATGAAATTGATAGAATTTCAGAATTTGATTCCTTGACAGGAAAAGTCATAAGCCACATCTCCCACGGATATATTTATCCTGCAAGTCACTATGCAACAAGTGCAGAAAAAGCAGCTGCAGCAATTAGTACAATTAAAGAAGAATTAAAAGAAAGACTAGCTGAACTTGAAAATGAAAATAAATTAGTAGAAGCTCAAAGGCTTGAACAAAGGACAAATTATGATATAGAAATGTTAGAAGAAATTGGCTTTTGTTCAGGAATAGAAAATTATTCAAGACATTTATCCCAAAGAGAGCCTGGCTCAAGACCTTACACACTAATAGATTATTTTCCAGATGATTTTGTACTTTTTGTTGACGAATCTCATGTATCAATTCCACAAGTTGGAGGAATGTATGAAGGAGATAGGTCAAGAAAGCAAAATCTTGTTGATTTTGGCTTTAGACTACCTTCAGCTCTTGATAACAGACCCTTAAAATTTCCGGAATTTGAAAAATTAATAAATCAAACAATCTATGTTTCAGCAACTCCAGGCCCATATGAGATGGAAAAAACCGGTGGAAAAGTTGTTGAACAAATCATAAGACCTACAGGACTTTTAGATCCATTAATTGACGTTAAGCCAGTAGAAAATCAAATTGATGATCTAATAGAAAATATTCATCAAACGATTGAGAAAAAGGAAAGAGTTCTTGTTACAACTCTTACAAAAAGAATGGCAGAAGACTTGACCGATTATTTATCGGAAAATGGAATAAAAGTAAAATACCTCCATTCGGATATAAAAACAATAGAGCGAAGTGAAATAATTAGAGATTTAAGACTTGGAAAATTTGATGTTTTGGTAGGAATAAATCTTCTTCGTGAAGGACTAGATTTACCTGAAGTTTCCTTGATTACAATTTTGGATGCAGACAAAGAAGGATTTTTAAGAAGCGAAACTTCCCTTATCCAAACCATAGGAAGGGCAGCTAGAAACTCAGAAGGTCATGTAATAATGTATGCAGATAAAATTACAAGATCAATGAAAAAAGCCATTGATGAGACCGAAAGAAGAAGAAAAATCCAAACAGAATTTAACAAAAAACATGGAATTACTCCAACAACAATAAAGAAAAATATTTTTGAAATTATTCAAGTAACAAAAGCTACAAAAGAAATTGAAGAAGTTAAAGAAGAATTTTCACAAGAACAAATTGAAAATATTATTATAAATTTAGAAACAGAAATGTATGCTGCAGCAGAAGAATTGGATTTTGAAAAAGCAGCTTCACTAAGAGATCAAATAGCAAAAATGAAAAGAGAATTTGCAGGCGTATAAAATTCAAAGAAATTTAAAAAGTATTTTATTCCAAAATAAAAAAGTAGAAATAAAGTAATATTTTTATGATAGAAACAACAAGCTTTAACCCATCTCGACTAGATAAATATGCCTTGATTTGGCATATTTATCCCTAAAATTTAGTGCAGATTTATAACCGTTGATTTCGGTTATAAATCCTGAAAACTAGTGCGGTAGCACGGAAAAATTTGCAAAGCAAATGAGTTTTCATAAGCACGGAAAAATTTGCAAAGCAAACGTGTTTTAGTGTGAGTGAAACGAACGCATGGAGAGATCTCTTGAGTTAAGCTTATCTTTTAATTTACTTTTTTTAAAAAAATCCAAACTAAATCAAATTAATATAATAAAAAACTAAAAAGAGAATTTGCGGAGGTATAAATGAGTGAAAATAAAATAGTAATAAAGGGGGCAAGAACTAACAATCTAAAAAATGTTGATCTGACCCTTCCCCGAGATAAAATGATTGTATTTACTGGGCTTTCTGGATCTGGAAAGTCTACCTTGGCCTTTGATACAATTTATGCCGAAGGACAAAGAAGATATGTAGAAAGTCTATCATCTTATGCCAGACAATTTTTGGGAAATTTGGATAAGGCTGATGTCGATACAATAGAAGGACTTTCTCCATCAATTTCAATCGACCAAAAAACTACAAATAGAAACCCAAGATCAACAGTTGCTACAGTAACAGAAATTTATGATTATTATAGGCTTTTGTTTGCAAGAATTGGAGATGCCTATTGTCCAGTTTGTGGCAAAAAAATTGAGGCTCAATCAATTGACCAAATGGTAGATAGGATTTTAAAACTTGAAAATAAAACAAGAATTCAAATCCTTGCCCCAGTAGTAAGAGAAAAAAAAGGACAACATAAAAAGAAACTTCAAAATATCCAAAAAATGGGATATGTAAGAGTTATGATTGACGGGGAAAGATACGATATAGAAGAAGATATTGAACTTTCAAAAACCAAAAAACACGATATATCAATAATTGTCGATAGGATTGTAATAAAAGATGGGATTGAATCAAGACTTGCGGATTCCTTGGAAACTGCCCTAGAGCTAACAGATGGACTTGTAGAAATAAATGTAATAGATGGAAAAGATTTTATTCTTTCATCAAAACTTGCCTGTCCAGACGGCCACGTTTCCCTTCCAGAAATTACACCTAATATGTTCTCCTTCAACGCTCCCCAAGGCATGTGTCCTGAATGTAACGGATTAGGATTTCATTTGCAAATTGATCCAGACCTTGTAATTCCTGACAAAAATCTTTCCATAAATGAAGGAGCAATCGACCCATACGCCACAAGTGGCAAAGGAACATATTATAACGAAATGATTAAAGCCATTGCCAAAAATCATAAATTTTCCCTTGATGAGCCAATAAAAAATGCTCCAAAAAAAATGATTGATGAAATTTTGTACGGAACAAAAAAAGAAGTTTCCTTCACCTTTGACAGTCATTTTTCTGGAAGAAAAAAATACACTGGTCATTTTGAAGGAGCAATTAAAAATTTATCAGACAGGTATGAAAGAACAAATTCTGATGCTCAAAAGAAAAGGATGAGAGGCTTTATGAGCGAGGAAGAATGTAAAAGCTGTCATGGTCATAGACTAAAAGATGAAATTCTTGCCATAAAAGTCGACGGCAAATCAATTTCAGAAATTGCAAATATGTCTGTCGATAAAACTATAGAATTTTTTGATAATTTAAAACTTTCACCAATGAAAGAAAAAATTGCTGAATTGATAATAAAAGAAATAAAGGCAAGGGTTAAATTTTTGCAAGACGTAGGCCTTGGTTATCTTTCACTTTCAAGGTCAGCCTCAACACTTTCTGGTGGAGAAAGCCAAAGAATAAGACTTGCAACCCAAATTGGATCGGGTCTTGTTGGAGTTTGTTATGTATTAGATGAACCATCAATAGGCCTTCACCAAAGAGATAATGACAAATTAATAAAATCATTAAGAAATTTAACAGATATTGGAAATACCCTAATAATAGTAGAACATGACGAAGATACAATGAAAGCTGCAGATTTTCTTGTAGATATTGGCCCAAAAGCAGGAGTTCACGGAGGAGAAATTGTAGCAAAAGGATCTCTTTCTGATATAAAAAAATGCAAAAAATCAATCACAGGAGCCTATCTTTCAGGAAAAGAAAAAATTCCAGTACCAAAAGAAAGAAGAGATTGGGATAAATATATAGAAGTAAAAAACGCCAGACAAAATAACTTGAAGGGAATAGATGTAAAATTTCCTTTATCAACCTTTACTGCAGTAACAGGAGTATCAGGATCAGGAAAATCTTCCTTAGTAAATGAAATTTTGTACAAGGCTATAACCAAAAAATTAAATAAATCCAAAACCCACCCAGGAAAACACGATTCAATTGAAGGCGTAGAACAAATTGACAAAATAATTTCCATAGACCAATCCCCAATAGGAAGAACACCAAGATCAAATCCTGCAACCTACACCAAATTATTTGACAATATCAGAGACGTTTTTGCCATGACAACCGAGGCAAAAATGAAAGGCTTTGACAAGGGAAGATTTTCCTTTAATGTAAAAGGAGGAAGGTGTGAAGCTTGTAAGGGGGACGGAACAATAAAAGTTGACATGATGTTCTTGCCAGATGTCTACGTTCCTTGCGAAGTCTGTCACGGACAAAGATATAACAGGGAAACCCTAGAAGTAAAATATAAGGGAAAAAATATTTCAGAAGTTTTGGACATGACAGTAGAAGAAGCCCTCAAATTTTTTGAAAATCACCCATCAATAGTAAGAAAATTACAAACACTCTATGACGTTGGACTAGGCTATATAAAAATCGGTCAACCATCAACAGAACTTTCCGGAGGAGAAGCCCAAAGAGTAAAACTTGCAAGCGAACTTGCAAAAAGATCAACAGGTCAAACCCTATATATTTTGGACGAACCAACAACAGGCCTACACATGGCAGACGTTCATAAATTAATAGAAGTTTTAAACAGATTAGTCGACCAAAACAATACAGTTGTAGTAATAGAACACAACCTAGACGTAATAAAAGTCGCAGACCACATAATAGATCTTGGACCAGAAGGTGGAGATGGTGGTGGAGAACTTCTAGTAACAGGAACTCCAGAAAAAATAGCCAAATGCAAAAAATCCTACACAGGTCAATTTCTTAAAAAAATGCTTTAAGATTATAATTTAAATTTGATTTATTAAATAGAAAAAAATAGAAATTAATAGAAATGCTAATAGTTAGATTTAAAATAATTTAAAAAATAAAAAGTAGATAAATCGGTTGACTCTATTAATGTAAAAAGACAAGCTTAAATGTGCTTGTCTTTTTTTGTGAGAGATATTAAAGGAAAATTAGAATATAAAATTTCTACAAAGTTCATTGTTTTTTAGTATATTTTTTTATTTATATAAATAATTATAAAGATTTTGAAAAATATGAATAAATTTTTATTTTTTTAGATTATGTAAATATTTTGTATTTTAATTATTAAAATAAATTATTTAAGTTAGTTATAAAATAAATTTGTAAATATGTACAATGAAATGATAAAGTAATTTTAGATATATTCATTATTTTCTTAAATTCAAATATATATATATAAAAATAATGTAACTATCTAGGTTATTTATATTGAAAAAATCAATATAAATGATAAAATATAAATGTAAATTGATAGTTATATTTAAGGTTTATCAAACTTTGTAAAAACTTGATTTTTTAATGGAATGAAAAGGTAATCAGATATATTTTTAAAAATATATCTAATATATCTAAGGAGGAAAATTCAATGGACAAAAATAACATTGCAAAAAGAATCATTGAACAGAAAAAGTTAAATGGTTCTAAAAGAAAGCCAAAATATGCAACAAGAAAACTATCAATAGGATTAGTATCTTGTATGCTTGGTTATGCACTTTTAGTATCACCATCTTCAGCAGAAGCAGCTGAACTTGATAGCGAAAATCAAGTTGTAGCTGAAGAAAATGCTGAGCCAGAGACTACAAGTGAAGAAGAATTAGTAGAAGAAAACAAAGAAACAGAAACACCAGCTGAAGAAACAGTTGAAGAAACACCAGAAGTAGAATCAAAGGAAGAAGCTCCAGCAGAAACTCATTCAGAAATATCTGCTGAAGAAGAAACTCCAGTAGTAGATGAAAAAGATTCAGCAGAAACTTCTACTGATGGAACTCAAGTATATAGCAAAGAAGATGTTGTAGAGGAAAAAGAATCATTCAAACTAACAGATTCTCAAAGACAAGCATTAAAGAATGCTAACTTTACAGATGGCGAAATTGCAAAAATTGAAGAAGATATAGCAAATTCACTTGCAGAAGATTCTAATCTTGACGTTGATGCAATATTGAATAAGAAAATTCAAGAGTCTAATTTATTAGAAGTGGCTCCTGAAGAAGAAAAAGCTCCACAAAAAGCAGGAGAAGGTGTAGATGTTCATGATAAGGTTCATATAACTAATGGAAAACTTGAATATGCGGATGGCGGATCAAACGTTAATGAAGTATGGGTTACAAGCGCAGGACATGCTGTATTCACATCAGACTTCGCTGCAGATGATGGAGTTAAAGAAGGCGACTATTTTACAGTAGATTACGGTGAATATGTACTTCCAGGAATGATTAATGAGCCAAGAAGCGCCACAGATATAGTAGGTGTTGATGGCAGATTAATCGCAAAAGCTTACTATGATAGAGAAACTAATACTTCAAAATATGTTTTCACAAACTACTTGGACGATTATAAAAATGTACGTGGTAAGTTCAGACAAGCTTTATGGCCTGTAAGAGAAACAATTACTGATAATAAACAAAAGGTACCTGTAAGCATCACTGTAGCCGGTGAAACTATAACAAGAGACATGGTGTTTGATTATGGTAATAAAAAAGATAGGCCTATTATTGAAACTATTAGGTCAGTAAATAGATACAAAGATAATAATTCTATTAGTACAACAACATATATTAATCAGCCTAATAAAAAAATATATGGTAAAAATTATGTAAAATTAGAATCTAATAACTATAAGTTTACTAATCCTAATCAAATTAAAGTATATGAAGTAAATGATGATGGAGCATTCAGAGATAGTTTCTCTCCAGACTTATCAAAAGCAACAGAAGTAAAAAATCTACCTGTTATTATAAATGATGATGGAACCGCTCTAATAGATGTTGGTATAAACTTAGCTGGAAAAGGACCTAGTGTACCTGCTAAAAGATATATAGTTTTAGCAGAACCGACATTAAAAGAAGGACATGCTACAGATAAAGGAGTATCTTTCAAATCATCAGTTATAAATCAGGCTAATGGGAACCCGGTTATAATGGATGACGGCACAGTAGTATCTCACTCAAGCACTTTAACACAATCATCACATCCATCAATAGGAACTGGAGATCTAGATCCTGGACAACCAGCAGAAGAACCAGGTAGCTTCCAAGAACACCATATCTACATCACAAAAGATGAAGATGGTAACATCGTAGAAGAAAACAATAACAGAAGACGGTAAAGTAAAAGAAGGAACAAAAGACGAAACATATCCAAAGAACTAGGCGTAAAATACGACTCAGAAAATGGAGAACCAGCTTCAAAAGGAAACTACGTAGCAGGTGAAAAACAAGAAGTATTCCAAGATCACCACATCTA
>NZ_HE578907.1:1071782-1073378 GCF_000321005.1 Anaerococcus senegalensis JC48 | reverse complement strand
ATTCCAAGATCACCACATCTATCAAACAGTAGATAAAGACGGAAATGTAATATCAGAAGATGCTACAACCGACGGTGACGAACAAACAGGAAAAGAAAACGAAGAATATACAACAAATAAAATAGACAAAGAAGGTTACAAGCTAGTAGAAGTAAAACCAACAAATGACAAATCCAAAGAACTAGGCGTAAAATACGACTCAGAAAATGGAGAACCAACAAAAGGAAACTACGTAGCAGGTGAAAAACAAGAAGTAACCTATATCTATCAAAAAACAGAAGAAAAAGGTTCATTCCAAGAACACCACATTTATCAAACAGTAGATGAAGACGGAAATGTAATTTCTACAGACTTTACAACTGATAAAGATGTTGAAACTGGTAATGTTGGGGAAGATTATAAAACACAAAAAATAGATCAACCAACTTATACACTTACAGAAGTAAAACCAGCAAATGGTGCAGCTTCAAATACTGATGGAAGCCTTGCTACAGGTAAATTTGTAAAAGATACTAAACAAGAAGTAACTTACATCTACACAAGAGTTCAAAAGAATGGATCATTCCAAGAACACCATAAATACATCACAAAAGATCAAGATGGAAACATCATTGAAACAACAACTGATGATGGAGAAACTACTAAAGGAAATACAAAACAATCTTACACTACAGGAAAAGTGAAAAAAGATGATTTTGAATTCAAGAGAATTGAAAATCCAATTGGTGGACCAATCTACTCAGCAAATGGTGATGAAACAAAAGGAAACTACAAACCAGGTATTAAACAAGAAATCACTTATGTTTACGAAAAAACTGTAGAAGTTCCAAAAGAAAAAGTGGGATCATTCCAAGAACACCACATCTACAGAACTCTTAGAGAAGATGGAACATATATAGTAGATGAAAGAGTAGACGGAGATGTAACTTCAGGTAAAACATCAGAATCTTATACTACAGGAAAATCTGATAGAGATGGATACACCTTCAATGCAGAAGCTACAACAACTAAAAACGGTGCAGTAGCTAATCAAAATGGAAACTATGTAGCTGATAAGAAACTTGAAGTAACTTATGTTTACGATAGAAAAGAAAGTCCAAAAGATATCTATGAAATGATCGAAGAAACAGAAGACTTCGAACAAGAATTAAAAGAAAATAAAAATCTTCCTGTTGGAACTATCAAGATTACTCAAGAAGGTAAAAACGCTAGATATAAAGTTCTTTATAAACATATAAATCCAGACGAAATACCAGACTTTAATAAAGATAACTTCCAAGAATTCGATGGAAAATATTGGCAAGAAGTTTCTAGACAAAAGATAGCTGATGGACAAAAACAAATAATCGAATACAACTTAGGAGAAACACCAACAACTCCAGCAGAACCAGAAAAACCACTTAAACCAAACGAAACAAATATAACAGTAGAAGAAACTACTAATAAAGATGGCGTTAAGGGAAGAAATGTAACAATAACTATCACAAACCCTAACGATGGTAATAAAGTTGTAAAAGAAGAAACATTCTTTATACCAGACGGAAAAGATGGAGAAGCTGGTAAAGAAGGTCAACCAGGAACAGCAGGTAAAGACGG
>NZ_HE578907.1:918727-1070819 GCF_000321005.1 Anaerococcus senegalensis JC48 | reverse complement strand
GACGGTATTGATGGTAAGGATGGAAAATCACCAGAAGCTAAAGTAGTAGATAATGGCGATGGAACACACACAATTATCATTACAAACCCAGACGGATCAGAAACAAAAACTATTGTAAAAGATGGTAAAGATGGAAAATCACCAGAAGCTAAAGTAGTAGACAACGGTGATGGAACTCACACTGTAACAATAACAAATCCAGATGGTACAACAACTACAACTATAATTAAAAATGGTGAAAAGGGTGACCAAGGTGAAAAAGGTCAAGATGGTCAACCAGGAACACCAGGTAAAGACGGTAAAGATGGTAAAGACGGAAAATCACCAGAAGCTAAAGTAGTAGATAATGGCGATGGAACACACACAATTATCATTACAAACCCAGACGGATCAGAAACAAAAACAATTGTAAAAGATGGTAAAGACGGAAAATCACCAGAAGCTAAAGTAGTAGACAACGGTGATGGAACTCACACTGTAACAATAACAAATCCAGATGGTACAACAACTACAACTATAATTAAAAATGGTGAAAAGGGTGACCAAGGTGAAAAAGGTCAAGATGGTCAACCAGGAACACCAGGTAAAGACGGTAAAGATGGAAAAGACGGAAAATCACCAGAAGCTAAAGTAGTAGATAATGGTGATGGAACACACACAATCATTATTACAAACCCAGATGGATCTGAAACAAAAACAATTGTAAAAGATGGAAAAGACGGAAAATCACCAGAAGCTAAAGTAGTAGACAACGGTGATGGAACTCACACTGTAACTATAACAAATCCAGATGGTTCTACAACTACAACAATCATCAAAGACGGTAAGAATGGAACAGACGGAAAAGATGGAAAAGACGGTAAGGATGGAAAATCACCAGAAGCTAAAGTAGTTAACAATGGTGACGGAACTCATACTGTAATTATCATCAATTCAGACGGAACTAGAACAGAAACTATCATCAAAGATGGTAAAGATGGAAAATCACCAAAAGTTGAAGTCAAAGACAATGGTGATGGAACTCATACTGTAATAGTTACAAATCCAGACGGAACAACATCAACAACTATCATCAAAGATGGTAAGGATGGAAAAGACGGTAAAGACGGTAAAGACGGCAAAGACGGCAAAGACGGTAAAGACGGCAAAGACGGTAAAGACGGCAAAGACGGTAAAGACGGCAAAGACGGCAAAGACGGTAAAGACGGCAAAGACGGTAAAGACGGCAAAGACGGCAAAGACGGCAAAGACGGTAAAGACGGTAAAGACGGCAAAGACGGTAAAGACGGCAACAATACTTGCAAGCCAGAAATACCATGGACACCATTAACTCCAGCAGAAGAAATAGAAGATGGAACACCATGGACACCACTAACTCCAGCAGAAGAAATAGAAGATGGAACACCATGGACACCATTAACTCCAGCAGAGGAAATAGAAGATGGAACACCATGGACACCATTAACTCCAGCAGAGGAAATAGAAGATGGAACACCATGGACACCATTAGAACCATCTGAACCAGTTGAGCCAAAAACACCAGAAAAATCAGAAAAAGTGGTAAGAACTGAAAATAAAACAAATGAAAGACCAAAATCTAAAGTTGTAAACAAAAATGAAGATGAATTATATAAGGTAACTTATGTGAAACCATCATCAAATAATGTTGATACAGGTGTAGGTTCAGCAACTGGAATAGTAGCTACACTAACAACTGCAGTAGGTGGACTATTTGTTAGCAAAAAGAGAAAAAATAAATAAGTAGATAATTTCTATTAAATTTATTAAAAGAAAGACAGGCTTTAGGGCTTGTCTTTTTTTTGGAAATGTTTAGGCTTTATATAAGATATAATTAAATATATAGGATAATGCTATTGTGAAAGAATAGCTAAAGGAATAATTTTAAATTAAGTAAAGTAAGGAAAAGAGATCTCTAGACTACTAAAATCAGTTTTCTTCGAAAACTTTTTCGTGCTCTAGCACTAATTTTTAGGGATAATTATGCCAAATCAAGGCATAATTATCTGCTCGAGATAGGTTAGTTATTTATGAGTTTAATAACTAAAGTATGTATTTAACTATTATAATATAAAATAATATCATCTCTCTTCATAGGAATAAAAAACAGAAAGGCATCAACCCCATCTCGAGCAGATAAACAACCGTCGGTTTTCGGTTGTTTATCCCGATTTATCGTACGCAGTGAATCGAGAGATCTCATTATTTATGTAGTTTATAAGATTAAATTTAAACTTAGGCAAAATGTGTGAAAGAGATCTCTCGGCTACTAAAATAAGTTTTCTTCGAAAACTTTTTCGTGCTCTAGCACTAATTTTTAGGGATAATTATGCCTAATCAAGGCATAATTATCTACTTGAGATGGGGGAATTTTTTATGGATTTCGTTAATAATTTTAATGAAAATGTATAATTTAAAGCTTTATGAATATAATATATATTAAGGTAACATTGAGGTTGATTTTTATATAAATTTTACTAAAGATTATCATTGTCGAATTATTATTATAAAAAGCCTGATAAAATTTTTTAGGACTAAGTTGGGTATATATTAATTGCAAGGAGGAAGATATGGATAAAGTGTTAGTATTTTTGGCTGATGGATTTGAAGAAATTGAGGGCCTTACTATTGTAGATTATTTGAGAAGGGTAGATATTTCTTTGGACACAGTTTCAATAAAGGATGATTTGTATGTTAAGGCAGCCCATAATGTAATTATTAAGGCTGATAAGTTAATCGATGAGATAAATTTGGATGATTATACAGCCCTTTATATTCCAGGAGGAACAAGGGGAGCTGAAAGATTAAGAGATGATCAAAAAGTTATTAATATAGTTAAAAAATTTGACCAAGATAAAAAAATTATTGCTGCAATTTGTGCAGGACCAATTGTTCTTGAAAGAGCAGGTATTGTTTCTGACAAAGCTGTGGTTTCTCATCCAAGCGTAGAAGATGATCTTAAAAATATTAGCAAATATGAAAAAGATGAGCTTGTAGTCCAAGATTCTAATATCTTAACTTCAAGAGGTGCTGGGGCAAGCATTTACTTGGCCTTAAAATTGATAGAGAAAATTTCGGGAAAAAATATAAAAGAAAAATTAAAACCAGGAATCCAACAAGATTTTATTGAAAATTATTTTTCTTTTAAGTATTAAAAAAGAGGCTGGAAAGTTATTTTCCAGTTTATTTTTTTGAAAATTTTCCTTTATTTAAAAAAAGCTTTGGATGTGTTAAAATAGAAGAATACTGAGAAGTATTTATTTTAATAAAAGCCTTAATTTTGGGCTTTATACAAGTGGAGGTATTATGAAAAAAATTGGTAAGGTTTTATTGGCCTTCTTGTTGGTTATTGGAGTTGGCTTTACAGGTTTTACTCTTGGTAAAAATTCTTCTAAAGATAATGCTTTGTTATCACAAGAAAACCAAAAACATATGGCTCAAATGGAAGCTATGAAAGAGTTAATAGATGAAAATTTCCTTTTTGATTACGATGAAAAGCAATTGTATGATGGATCTTTGAAAGGGATGTTTGAAAATTTGAAAGATCCTTACACAGCTTATTATACAAAAGATGAGTTTGATAAACTTATGGAAAGCGTGAATGGAAAATATGCTGGAATTGGAGTTGCAGTTCAAGCTAGTGATGAAGGTTATATCAAAGCTATTTCTGTTTTTGATGAGTCTCCTGCAAAAAAAGCTGGTATAGAAGTTGGCGATTATATTACTAAGGTTGATGGAGAGAGCTATTCTGCTGATCAACTAGAAGAAGCTGTTTCAAAAATT
This sequence comes from Anaerococcus senegalensis JC48, assembly GCF_000321005.1. Lineage (GTDB taxonomy): Bacteria > Bacillota > Clostridia > Tissierellales > Peptoniphilaceae > Anaerococcus > Anaerococcus senegalensis. The sequence goes on along the minus strand of NZ_HE578907.1, from coordinate 1,067,018 downwards.
AGAGGAAATATCGGCGAAAAAGTTAAAATTACAGTTTTAAGAAAAAATGATAAAGATAAGGCTGAGGAAAAAGAAATAGAAGTTGAAAGAGCCGATGTAAAAGTTGATACTGTGGATAGCAAGGTAGTGGAAAAAGACGGAAATAGTGTTGGCTACATAAAAATTAAGGAATTTGAAGATGTAACCAAGGAAGAATTCGCAAAAGAATTGAAATCTTTAAAGGATCAAAACGTTGATGGAATTGTTATGGATCTTAGAAATAATCCAGGTGGAAGTCTTGATGTTTGCCTTGCAATAGCTGATACATTTTTGGATGAAGGTGCAATTGTTTCAACTGTTGATAAAAAAGGTAAAGAAATAGTTGAAAATAGTGATAAGGAAATGGATAAGACTCCAATGACAGTTTTAATTAATGAAAACTCTGCTTCAGCCTCAGAAATTTTGGCAGGTGCTTTCAAAGATAGAGGGAGGGCAAAAATTATAGGTAAAACTTCATTTGGAAAAGGAATTGTTCAAAAACTTTTCCCTCTAGAAGATGGTTCTGGTGTAAAGATTACAATCAGTGAATATTTCACACCTAATAAAACTAAAATTCATAAAATTGGTGTAAAACCTGATATTGAAGTTGAAAATAATAATGATAATATTCTAGATATAGAACAACTTGATCAAGATGATCAATTTAATAAGGCTATGGATACATTGTTGGATGAAATTAAGGGGTGATATTATGAATAGCTACAACAGCGAAAAAAGGATCGATGAGTTTAATGAATTATTAGAAAAAAAAGATATTCCAGCTTTGAAGGATTCTTTGAGAAGAACAAACCCGGTAGACATAGAAGAATTTATGTCTGAGCTTGACAATGAGCAAAGTTTGATTGTTTATAGACTTCTTAGAAAAGATGATGCTGCAGAAGTATTTGCAGAATTAAAACATGATGGCAAGCACCGACTTCTAACATCAATCACAGACCCAGAGCTTGATGCAATTGTAACAGCCTTAAATTTTGATGACGTGATTGATACCTTGGAAGAAATGCCAGCAACTGTTGTAAAAAGAATTTTGAGAAATTCTGATGCTGAGATGAGAAAGAGAGTAAATCAATTCTTACAATTTCCAGAAGATTCTGCTGGAAGTTTGATGACAACAGAATTTATAGAAGTAAATCCACAGATGACCTGCCAAAAAGTTTTGAAAAGGATAAAAAGAGTAGGAACAAGTAGCGCAACAATTTATACTTGCTATGTAACAGACAAAACAAAATCATTGTTGGGATATGTTTCTTTGAGAATGATTGTAACAAGTCCATCAGATACAAAAGTAAAAGACTTAATGTACGAGGATGTAATCAGCGTTGAGGCTTACGAAGATCAAGAAGAGGTAGCCAATACTTTTAGAAGATATGGATTTACGGCTCTTCCGGTTGTTGATAGCGAAAGAAGATTAATTGGTATAATTACAGTTGACGATATTATGGATGTAATGGAACTTGAAACAACTGAGGATTTCCAAAGAATGGCTGGTACAACACCAGATGAGGAAGAATATTCAAGTACATCTGCCTTAAAACTTGCAAAAAATAGATTACCATGGTTAATGTTTTTGATGGTTTCTGCTTCTTTTACATCAACAATTTTAAAATCAAGTCAAAAAGTTATAGAATCAATAATTGCTCTTAATATGTTTATACCTATGCTTACAGATTCTGGTGGAAATGCAGGAAGTCAATCATCAACTTTAGTTATACGTGGTATGGCAACAGGTGATGTAGAACTTGAAAATTGGTATAAAGTTGTATTTAAAGAATTTGAAGTTGGTGTTATAGTTGGATTTGTGATGTCATTTTTAGCGTTTTTAAAATGCTTCTTATTTGATAAAGTAGAACTTGAAGTAGCTTTTATAGTAGCAATTACAATTTTTGTGATAATAATCATAGCAAAAGTTGTGGGAGCACTACTTCCTATGGGAGCAAAAAAATTAGGATTTGATCCAGCAATAATGGCGAGTCCACTAATTACAACTATAGTAGATTCAATAGGATTAATTTGCTATTTTGAAGTTGCAAAAATTATTATGGGAATATAAATAAAAGCTTACCGTCAAGGTAGGCTTTTTAATTTATAGGTCAATTTCAAATTATTATATTATAAAATTTATTTAGTATTTAAATCCAAAAAGAATTAACCCATCTCGAGCAGATAATTATGCCTTGATTTGGCATAATTATCCCTAAAAATTATTGCTAGAGCACGAAAAAGTTTTCGAAGAAAACTGATTTTAGTAGCCAAGAGATCTTTTAAATTTGACGTGCTAAAGTTTAAAATTAATCTTTAGATTTACATAACCCACGAGATCTCTCGACAGGCTCGAGATGGGTAACTATCTTATTTTCTTAATTACTAAAGGCTTATAGATTCTATAATTATATTTTTAAATAAATTATAACTTAGAATATCAGTAAAAAAATGTAATTTATAATTTTCATTCAAAACTTATTTTAGTATTAAATTCAAAAAGAATTAACCCATCTCGAGCCTAGTCGAGAGATCTCTTAAATTGTCTTTGCTAAATTTTAAATTTATTTTCAGATTTACATAAGCAATCTAATCTTTTTTTAAATATAGCAAAAAAAAATACTGGATAAGAAAATCAATCTTCTCATCCAGTCTAAATTTTATTCTTCTTCGCTATTTTCTTCTTCTAATTCTTCTTTTACTTCTTCGTGAACAGCTTTTTTTATTTCTTTATTATCTATTATAGAACTTTCAGCAAGTCTATCTAGTTTTTCTTTTTCCATTCTTCCAAATTCTTCATTATCATCTAATTTTCTTTTTGTAAGCACTGAAATTGCAAATCTTCTTCTCATTTCGTGCTTGATTTCATCTTTTTCTCTAAACCAAGCTATTACTAAAATAATTGTAAGGGCAAGTCCCAAAAATCCTAATATTGGATATAGGATAGACATTAATTTTTTAAAGCCCATAAATGATAAAGCAAATCCTAGTAGAGTAAATACTACTAAATTTCTTCTAAATTTATTTTCTGTATCTGAAAATCTTCTTGCTGCTGAATAAAATAAGGAAATTGATGAGTTGAAAATCATTCCAAAAATTATTAGTGACATTATAAGTCCTAAAGTTGGATGAATATTTTCCAATACAATTTGCATTGGTATATCAGAATCTTTTACAATTGGTAGGGTGAAAAATAAAGTAAAACCAACAAGAGCTGTAAGAATTGCAACCATTAGTCCACCAAGCATTCCTCCAAGTCCTGCTTCTGCTGAATCTGTTTTACTTCCGCCAAGTACAAATGCCATTGAAATTCCACTTATCATACATAAACCAAAATAATTTACTGTAGAAAGTGCTACGTTTGGTAGTGGGGAAATTACTGATTGGGATAATTGATCTAATCTTTGCCAATCTGGTTTTATTGTTACAAATGTATAAATACTTCCAATAACTGCAAATAAAATAATTAATGGAGTAAATGCTCCAATAACTTTTGTAACCTTATCAAAATCTAACATCCCAATAAAAATTATCAAAAGGGTACAAATTAATGATCCAACCCATGGTTTAAATCCAAATTGTTGGTTTAAATTTGACCCTGCTCCTGCAATCATTACAAATCCCATCAAGAAACAATTAATTACTAGGGCAAAATCCATAAATTTTCCAACATATTTATTAGAAACTTCTTCAATTACATCAATGTGACTGTCAGCAAGGTAGTGAGAGCCAAGTTGGAGAATTATTCCTCCTACTAAAATATGCATAATTCCAATTGCACCTAGACCAAAAAGTCCGGGGATACCAAAGGAAACAAAATATTGCATAAGTTCTTGTCCACTGGCAAGTCCTGCTCCTGTTAATACACCTACATAGGCGAGCATTATACTTATAGTTTTTTTGTTCATTATTTCTCCTTTTTTTAGTTTAAAATTTTTATTAAAAAATAAAAGTGTTGGGACCTACCAACACTTTTTAGTTTAAGAAAATTGGTTTATTACAACTTTTGGTATTATTTTTTCTATAGCTTCTCTTGTTGGCAAATCTAAAACTTCTGCTGTTGCAGTTGCAGCAGCTACTGCAACTTTGTAGGCTTCTAGTGTATCATTTGTTCTAACTAAAGTTCCAATAAAACCACCAATCATCGCATCACGACAAGCTACAGAATTAACCACTTCATTTAAATGAATTTCTTCAGAAATATATGAATGTCCGTCTTCTGAAAAGAACATTGATCCCTTTTTACCATAGGAAACTATTGCATTTTGGGCTCCCATTTCTACAATTTTCTTTCCGTATTTATCCATATCTTCAATTGTTTCAATTTTTGTACCAAAAATTTCCATCAAATCGTCTACATTTGGTTTTACAAGAATTGGATTTTCTTTGATTGCACCTGGCAAATATTGGGCAGGTATATCAGCTATAAAATTTGCTTTGTTTGCCTTTGCTATTGAAATCATTCTTGAATAAATATCTTCGTCAGCTTTTTCTTCCATTGGAGGAACAGATCCACCAAAAACTATAGTATCACCTTCTCCTACTCTAGAAAGATAATATAAAAGTTCATCAACTTCAAAATGACTGATATTTGGACCTTTAGAATCAATGGTTGTTTCTTCATTATCTAATAATAATTTTATATTTGTTCTATTTTCTTCTTCAATATTTACAAAATCTGTCATGATATTTTCTTTATCAAGCCATTGTTCAATAAAATTACCTTGGTGACCACCAATAAATCCTGTTGCCACAGTTGGTATTTTTAGTTGAGATAGGACTCTAGAAACATTTAATGCCTTTCCTCCTGGTAGGGTAAATTCATCTGAAACATGGTTTCTATTTCCAATATTAAGGTTATTCACTTCCAAAAAAACATCCACAGATGGATTTAGTGTAACTGTGTAAATCATAATTCCTCCATTAATTTAATCTTTTCTAATTATTCTAATTTCTATACCCTAAAATCATAAATTGCTTCTATAACTTCTTCCATATGAAGACCTCTAGATCCCTTTACAAAGACTAGGGAATATTTTGTTATTAGAAGTTTTAATTTATCTATTAGGTCGTCTTTATTATCAAAATAGAAGCTTCTATCTTTAGGAAAATTTTCCAAACTTGCCTTATACATTTGTTTACTAAGTGGTCCAAAAAATAGGCAATAATTTATTTTTTTGGGATCAATATCAAGACCAGATTTATAGTGAAGATTTAATTCGTCATCTCCAAGCTCTAGCATATCTCCCAAAACTACAATTTTATTTAAATATCCATCCAAAAATCCAGCTAGTTCTAGTCCTTGTTTTAGGGATTGAGGATTAGATTTGTAGGCATCATCAAGAATATCAAATCCATTTCTTTCAACTAATTCATTTCTATTTGCATTGTTTGATGATTTTGAAAGTCCCTTGTTAATTTCATTAAATGAAAGCTCAAAAAGTTTTCCAATCAAAACTGCTAGGGCACCGTTATAAACTTGGTGAGAACCTAACAAAGGAACTGAATAAATTTCATCCTTGTAAGAAAAATTTGTTGAAGTATTGGTATGTTCTTTTGGAACTACTTTAAAATCAACATTTTCTCCTACACCAAAAGAAATAGTTTCTTGTTTAATATCATATGATGGTAGAACTTTTTTCAATATTTCGTCATCACCGTTATATAAAAATTTTCCATCATCCTTTAATCCTTCAAGAATTTCAAGTTTTGCTTTGGCAATTCCTTCTCTTGATTTAAGTTTAAGAAGGTGGGCATCACCTATATTTGTAATCATTGCCATGTCAGGCAAAGCTATATTTGTCAAAACAGAAATTTCTCCAAAATCATCTGTTCCCATTTCTACAACACCAATATCAGTGTCTTCACAAAAATCTAAAATTGTAAGAGGAACTCCTATTTCGTTGTTTAAATTTCCATGAGTTTTTTCAACCTTATATTTTTCTGAAAGGACTGAATGGATAATATTTTTGCTAGTAGTTTTTCCGTTTGAACCAGTTATAGCTATAATTTTTATATCAAGTTCTTTTCTATAAGCTCTTGCAAGATCCCTTAGGGCTTTTTGTGTATCTTCTACTTTTATGTAGGGGATATTGATTGATTTTTGTATTTTATAATTTTTGTCAATCAAAAAAGCAGGAGCTCCCGCATTTTGACATTCTTCAATAAAAATTCTACCATCAAATTTTTCTCCAACTATTGGAATATAAAGACAATCTTTTTTTATAGTTCTTGAATCAATAGATACACCCTTTATTTTTACATCAGAATATTTTAAATCAGAAATCTCGCCACCAACCATTTTGGCTATTTGATCTAAACATCTTTCAATCATTTAAATCTCCTTTGTTGAAAACTTTTAAATCCTTCATCAATTAGCATATCTAAAATTTCTGTAAATTCTAAATCAAAACTAATTTTACATAATCTTGCAAAAAATGAAGTTGGAGTAAAACCAGGGAAGGTGTTAATTTCATTTATATAAAATTCATTATCTTTTAAAAAGACATCAACTCTTGCAAAACCTTGGCATCCACAAGCTTTATAACATTCTTTAGCAAATTCCAATAAGTCTTTTTCAAGTTTTTCATCCATTTCATAAGGAAGATTTTCGACTGTAGATTTATCAAAATATTTAGCATCATAGTCAAGAAAAGTATGATTTGTAGTATAAGCACCAGGTTTTGATGCAATTATATCATTATCTCCAATTACAGCAATTTCAACTTCTTGACCAATAATAGCTTCTTCAACTAAAATCTTTTCGTCATATTTTAAAGCTTCTTTTCCAAATTTTAATAAATCATCAATATTTTCAGCTTTATTTACACCTACAGAAGATCCATTTGCTGATGGCTTTACAATCATTGGAAATTTAATATATTCTTGGCATTTTTTTGCAAAATCTTCATCAAAACTATCTTCTTTTGCATAAAGGTATCTAGCTTGTTTTAATTTATTTTTTTCAAAAATATCATTCGCAGTCACCTTATCCATACAAACAGATGATGATAAAAGTCCATTTCCAATATAGGCCATATCAATAGCATCCAAAAATCCTTGTATAGTTCCATCTTCTCCGTAAGTTCCATGAATACAAGGAATAATAATAGTATTTTCTTTATCCTTATCTTTTAATTCTAAGAGAAAATCAGAAATTGATTCTAAAATATTTTCTTTACATTCTTTTACAAGATCAAATTCATCATCTGTATCTATAAAATCAAAAGCATTTGAAAATCTGCCTTTTTTGTCAACATATACAAGTTTTAACTTATATTTTTCTTTGTTTAAATTTTTTGAAATATTAAGGGCACTTCTTAGAGCTATATCATGCTCGCTTGAAGGTCCACCGCATAATAAATAAGTATTAATCATTTGTCTCTCCATATAATTTATATAAAAATTTTACTACATATGAGAAATTAGAGCAAATAAAAGGAAAATCGATTAATAAAAAATAAAATTTTGTCAAAATCCTTTAAAAATTTTTTAAATATAATTTTTGTTAGAGTATAATAAATATAGAAAATAAAATAGGAGGATTTATGGAATACAAAGACTTACAACCTAAAGAAGTGTTTCATTGGTTTAAAGAAATTTCAAATATACCAAGAGAAAGTGGGAATGAACAAGGAATTTCAGATTTTTTAGTAAATTTTGCAAAAGAAAGAAATTTAGAATATTGGCAAGATGATGTTTTAAATGTATATATAAAGAAAGAAGCTAAAAAAGGATGTGAAGATTATCCAGAAATTTTACTTCAAGGTCATATGGATATGGTGGCTGTAAAAGAAAAAGATTCTGATCATGATTTTTCAAAAGATCCTATCGAACTTCTTGTAGAAGGAGATTGGGTTACAGCTAATAAAACAACCCTTGGTGCTGATGATGGAATGGCAGTAGCTTATGCTCTTGCAATTTTAGATAATGATGAAATTAATCACGGTCCAATTGCAGCACTAATTACAACAGGTGAAGAAACATCAATGGTTGGTGTAAATAATCTTGATGCTAAAAAATTAGGAAATCCAAAATATCTTTTAAATATTGACAGTGAAGAAGAAGCAATTCTTACAATTGGATGTGCAGGCGGAATGGATATTAAATTTTCATTTGAAAAAGAATACGAAAAAGCAAATGGAGAATTTATTTCAATAGAATTTAAAAATTTCCAAGGTGGACATTCAGGAATGGAAATTGATAAATTCAGATTAAATGCAATCAAGGGCCTTGTAAGGGTAATTGATACTCTTGATTCATACAAAATTGCAAAAATTGAAGGTGGAGTAAAAAGAAATGCCATTCCTTCACATTCATATGCAATTGTAGAAGTAGAAAACGCTAAAGAAGCTATTGAAAAATTAGAAGAAGTAAAAGAAAATATTTTACATGAATACAAAAACTCAGATCCAAATGGACAAATCATAATTGAACAATGTGATTATGATGGGGAAGTATTTACAAAAGAATTATCAGAAAAAATTGTAAATTCTAACTTAATTTTAGCAGATGGTCCTGTAAAGAAATTTGATGGATCAATGGTTACAAGTTCAAACCTTGGATTAATCGAAGAAGATGATAAAACTATAACATTTACAGTCCTTGCTAGAAGTGAGCTAACAAGTGCAAAAAGATTTAGACGTGATGTAATTAAAAGACAAGTTGAAATATTTGGAGCAAAAGTTACATCTGATAATGAATATCCAGGTTGGGAAAGAGAAGACAGCGAACTTTTAGAAAAAATGGTAAAAGTTTGGGAAAATTTATTTGGTAAAAAACCTCAAATCTTAACAACTCATGGTGGACTTGAATGTGGATTATTAAAACAAGATTTGAAAGATACTCAAATGGTTTCATTTGGTCCTGAAATAGAAGGTGCTCACTCACCAGAAGAAAGAGTAAACATAAAATCTACAGAAAATAATTATAAATTTTTAGTAGAATTACTAAAAGAATTAAGATAAGAAAAAAAAGAGGCTTCGGCCTCTTTTATATTTATCATAATAATAAATATAAAAGAAGCTTGTTAAATTTTTATTTCATGTTATAATAATAAAAGAAAGGAAATCATTTTCTGAAAAAAACAGACTGTTTAAAACACTAAGCTGTCGAAGTGAAACCGTTGTATTTTTATAGGAAAACGTGTATAATAAATATAGCGAGTTAAGGTCTTGAGTTAAAACAAATATAGACTGATAATATTAATTTATCAACAAAAATATGGAGGAGTTATGTACGAGGAAAAAGTCACATTAGTGAATGAAATCGGTTTACATGCAAGGCCTGCTTCTATTTTTATTAGAGAAGCTGTTAAGCATGGATGCGATATAAATGTAGAAAAAGATGGTAGAGTTTATAATGCTAAATCAATTATGTCTGTGCTTTCAATGAGTGCTGGTAAAGGTGAAGAAATTATTATAAAAGCTCAAGGTGAGGGTGAACAAGAAGCTGTAAAAAGTTTAGTTGATTTAGTTGAAAATGAATTAACAAATTATTAGTTGAAAATATATATATTTAAAATAAAATATTTAATTATAGAGAACACTTTTATTAAAAGTGTTTTTTTCTTTGGGAAAAGTAAAATTGAATTTGTAAGTATTAATTTATTTATAAAAATATTAGAAAATAATCAAAACAAATTTTATTATTAGATGTTAAGATTTCAAGTTTTGACAATCCGTACTAAAGTAGTATACTTTTTAATGGATATAAGATTTATTTTCTCGAAAATTATAAGAAGAGGTACAAAATGAAAGAATTATTAAAAGTTGAAAATTTACATGTTTCAGTTGGAGATACTGAAATATTAAAAGGAATAAATTTAAAGGTTAATGCTGGAGAAGTTCATGTAATAATGGGTTCAAATGGATCAGGAAAATCTACTTTCATGAATTCAATTATGGCTAATCCAATTTATGATGTTACTGAAGGAAAAATATTTTTTGAAGGTAATGATATAACAGATCTTACAACAGATAAAAGAGCAAAAGCAGGAATTTTTATGTCTTTCCAATCACCAGATGCAATTAATGGTGTAAAATTAAGAGATTTCTTAAAACAAGCAAAAGAAGAAGTTACAGGCAAAAAACCATCAATTTTAGGATTTAATAAAGAATTAAAAAAAGAAATGGATGATTTAAAATTATCTGAAGAATATGCAAATAGATATGTAAATGTAGGATTTTCTGGTGGAGAAAGAAAAAAATCAGAAATTTTACAATTAAAAATGTTAAATCCAAAACTTGCTATGCTTGACGAAACTGATTCAGGACTTGATGTTGATGCAGTAAGAATTGTAAGTGAAGGAATCAAAAATTATTTAAGCGAAGATAATGCAGTAATAGTTGTAACTCACCACAATGAATTATTGGCAAATATTGATGTTGATTATGTTCACGTTTTAAAAGATGGAGTAATCAAAGAAACATCTGATGCAAGCCTAATGGAAAAAATTGAAAAAGAAGGATATGAGTGGGTTTAATATGACAGAAAAGAAATTTGATGAATCAACCTTTAAGGATATTGATAGGGGTATTTATGATGTCATTGACAAGTTTGAATACTCAGATATTTCCGATAAGGGTATAAACAAAAAAATAGTTGAAGAATTATCAAAAAAGAAAAACGAACCAGAGTGGATGTTAAAGAGAAGACTTCAATCTCTTTTGATTTTTGAACAAACTGAAAATCCTGCATGGGGACCGGATCTTTCTGAATTAAATATGGCAGATATAACAACTTATGTTAAGCCAAAAACTACAAAGAAAGATAATTGGGAATCCTTACCAGATGAAATTAAAGACACATTTGATAGGCTAGGAATTCCACAAGCTGAACAAGAATCTCTTGCAGGAGTTGGAGCTCAATACGACAGTGAGGAAGTTTACCATTCAATTCAAAAACACTTATCAGATCAAGGAGTGATTTTTACAGATTTTGATACAGCTTTAAGAGAACATGAAGAAATTGTTCACAAATATTTTCAAAGAGCAATTCCACCAACTCTACACAAATATGCTGCTCTTCACGGTGCTGTTTGGTCAGGTGGATCTTTAATTTATGTACCAAAGGGAGTGAATGTAGATATTCCACTTCAATCTTATTACAGATTAAACGCACCAGGAGCTGGACAATTTGAACACACAATGATTATTGCAGAAGAAGGAGCAAAAGTTCATTTTATAGAAGGATGTTCTGCACCAAGATATAATGTTGTAAATCTTCACGCAGGAAGTGTAGAAATTTTTGTTCATAAAGATGCAGAAGTAAGATTTTCAACAATAGAAAACTGGTCAAGAAATATGTACAACCTTAATACAAAAAGAGCAATTGTTGAAGAAAATGGTCAAGTTGAATGGATTTCTGGATCTTTTGGTTCAAAAGTATCCATGCTTTATCCAACAACAATTTTAAATGGAGAAGGAGCAAGAGCAGAATACACAGGAATAACTTATGCATCAAACGGTCAATACATTGATAATGGTTGTTCAATGATCCATAATGCACCAAATACTTATTCAACAGCTCTTACAAAATCTATTACTCAAGGAAATGGAAAATCAATGACAAGATCTTTTGTAAAAATCGGAAAAAAAGCAAAGGGATCAAAGTCAACTGTTGATTGTGAAAACTTAATGTTATCACGCGAATCAAAATCAGATACAATTCCAACTCTTGATATTAGAAATGATGACGTAGATTGTGGACACGAAGCAAAAATTGGATCTCTTGATCAAAAACAAATATTTTATTTAATGAGTAGGGGAATTCCAGAAAACGAAGCAAAATCTATGATAGTTAGAGGATTTGCTGAGCCAGTTGCAAAAGAATTGCCACTAGAATATGCTGTTGAAATGAATAATTTGATTGATATGGAATTGGAAGGAGCAAATGGCTGATGGATAAAGTAAATGTAATGAGAGAGCCTACTTGGTCATATACCAAGCTAAATTATAGTAAAAAAGCTCCAAGTTTAAATGAAAAAAAAGCTTACAAAAATTTTCAAAGTTCAAATAAAGAAAATAAATCTTTAAATGAAATTTTTAGTAAAAAAAATTATGGGCTTTCACAAGCTTTCTTAGATGAGAATAAAGAATTTAATAATTTAGATATTTATAGAGACATTGATGGAGAAAATGAACTTGAATTTATAAATTTAAATCTAGATGAAAGTTCAAATCAATTGGTAAATAAAATTGATATAAATGCAGAAAAAGGATCAAATTCTTCTTTCTTAATTAATTTTTCTCAAAGTGAGGGGAATTCATCTTATCTAAATTCTTTGATAAGGGTAAATCTTGAAGAAGATTCTTTTGTGAAATTAGTTGTTGTGGTGGATTTATTAGAAAATTCTGTAAATTTGCAACAAATTTCATCAATTATAGGCGATAGAGCAAATTTTGATATTTCATATTTAGAGCTTGGATCAAGTAAGTCTTATGTAAATATTAGAAATTTCCTTGATGGAGAAGAATCAAATCTTGAAGAAAATGGAATTTATTTTAAAGAAAATGATGACTTTTTAGATATAGCAGCTTTCAACGACCATAAAGCAAAAGTTACAAATTCAAATTGTTTTTTTAATGGTGCTTTAAAAGGAAAAGCTGAGAAAAGATGGAAGGGTGTTGTTGATCTTAAAAGAGGATGTGAGCATGCTGATGGGAAAATTGGAGATTATGCAGTAATGCTTAGTCCTGATGCAATAAATAGGTCTGCTCCAGTTTTATTAAATGAAGAAAAGGATGTTTCTGGAGAACACGCAGCAAGTGTTGGTAGATTTGATAAGGCAATGTTATTTTATATAATGAGTAGAGGATTTTCTAAAAGAAAAGCAGAAAGTTTGATGCTTGAAGCTAATTTTGCTCCAACAATTGATAAAATTGATCATGAAGAATTGAGAGAAAAAGTTAGATATAAAGTTCACACGATGAATACGAGGGATTAGTATGGATATAGAAAAAATAAGAGAAGAGTTTCCGTTTTTGGATGAAGAAAAAACTGGAAAAAAAGTTATTTATCTAGATTCAGCAGCAACAAGTCAAAACCCTATTTTCGTAATAAATGCTCAAGCTGATTATTACAAATATTCAAATGCAAATCCTCATAGAGGGGCTCACTTTTTATCTTGGAAAGCAACAGAAGTTTTTGAAAATACAAGAGAAAAGATAAAAGATTTCATAAAGGCAGAAAGAAGCGAAGAAATAATTTATACAAGAAATGCAACAGAATCTTTGAATCTTGTAGCCTATTCTTATGCATGTGAAAATTTAAAAAAGGGCGATGAAATTGTAATTTCAATTCTAGAACATCATGCAAATTTAGTTCCTTGGCAAAGAGTGGCTAAAGAAACTGGGGCAGTTTTAAAATATGTTTATTTAAATGAGGATTATTCATTAAATTATGAAGAGTTGAAAGAAAAAATCACAGAAAAAACAAAAATTGTTTCAATCACAGCTTCATCAAATGTTACAGGTGAAATGACAGATCAAAAAATGATCACAAAACTTGCCCATCAAGTTGGTGCGATTTCAATTGTTGATGCCTGCCAACTAGCTCCACACGGAAAAATTGATGTAAAAGATTTGGATTGTGATTTTCTTGCTTTTTCAGGACATAAAATGTATGGACCAATGGGAATTGGAATTTTGTATGGTAAATATAATTTGCTTGAAAAATTAAAACCATACAATCTTGGTGGCGATATGATTGAATATGTTTATGAACAAGAATCTACCTTTGCAGCTCCTGCTCAAAAATTTGAAGCAGGAACCCAAGATGTAGGAGGAGTTGTTGGACTTTCTGCAGCAATTGATTTTATGAATGAAATAGGTGTGGAAAATATTTATAAACATGAGAATGAGCTTGCAAGATATGCTTATGAATTAATTAAAGATATAGACCATATAAAAGTATTTTTCCCAGAAAAAAGAAAAACAGGATCTGTAGTTTCTTTTACTTTTGATGATATTCACCCACACGATGTTGCAACAATTTTGGATATGAAAGGAATTGCTGTAAGAAGTGGTCACCATTGTGCTATGCCTCTTCATACTTATCTTGATGTATCTTCAACTTGCAGAGTATCATTTGCAATATATAATACTAAAGAGGAAGTAGAATATTTTGCAAAAGAGCTTAAAAATGTAAGAAAGGTGATGGGACTTTAATGGACTTAAACGATGTATATACTCAAGTAATTTTAGAAAATTCTAGAAACCAAAAAAATAAAAGAAATTTAGAAAATCCTGATATAAAAGAGCCAGGACACAATCCTTCATGTGGAGATGAAATTGTTTTGGAATTAAAACATGATGGAAATGTAATAACAGATGCAGCTTTTACTGGACATGGTTGTGCAATAAGCCAAGCTGCAACTTCTGTTATGTGCGATGAAATTGTAGGAAAAACAATAGAAGAAGCAAAAGAAATGGCAAAAATTTATATAGATATGATAAGAAGAGAAGATATAAGTGATGAGGATTTGGAAAAAATTGGAGATGCAGCAGCCTTCCAAAATATTTCAAATATGCCACAAAGGGTAAAATGCGCACTTTTATCTTGGAAAACTTTGGATGAAGTTATAGATAAAGATGTCAAATAATAATTTTTTTAAAGATTATAAATTTATAGAATTTGTTACAAGTACTATAACTTTTGTTCTTCTTATAATTCTAACAATAATTCAATATGTAAAAAATAAACCATTTTGGTGGATAATCTTATTGGTAACTATTATTATGGGTGCCAATGCCTATGTAAAATATAAAAATTTCAAAGAAAATAAAAAGCATTCTTAGAAAAATCTAGGAATGCTTTTTTAATTAAATTTTTCAAAATTATTTTCAATTAATTTTTCTATGACCTCTCCAACACCTGCCTTATTGTTTGATAAAGTTATATAATCAGCATGAGGTTTTAGGTAATCGTTGGCGTTTTCCATCGCCACAGAAAATCCAGCCATATCTAGCATGGGAATATCGTTCATTTCATTTCCTATTGCCATAATTTCATCAATTTCAAAACCAAGTTTCTCACTCATCAATTTTATGGCATTTCCCTTGTTTGCATTTTTGTTCATAACTTCAATTAAAACTGGGGCGGTTTTTGCATAATAATAATTTTCGTTTACATAGCTTGGCATATTGTCCATTACTTTTTCTATATTCCAAGGCCAGCCCATAATTAAAAATCTACCAAAATTTTTGTCTTGATCAAAATCATGGTAGGAGACTTTTTTTAGTTTTAACTTGGTTAAAAAAGAATCGACTCTTGTAAATAAATTTGGATTTTTGTGCCTTGTATAAAAACTATCATCATCCATGGCTGAAACTTGAACCTTAAATTTTTTTAAAGAATCATCGAGGGCGATTAAATCTTTTGGTTTTTGAAAAACTCCTGTAATTACTTCCTTAGTGTAGTTATCAAAAATGTAAGAACCATTTTGAGAAATTGAAAAATGTCCTTCATGTTCAAGATCTAGTTCTTTCACATAGGGGAGGATTCCAGAAAATGGCCTACCACTTACAAGGGCGATGTGACATCCTAATTTTTTTGCCTTTAATATCATTTTTTTGTTTTTTTCGGGTAGACGCCTTAAATCAGTTAGTAAGGTTCCGTCTATATCAATTGTAATTAGCTTAATCATAAGTAGATTATATCATATATTTTTTGATTTTATCATTTTTATTAAGGATATTTTTATGCTATAATTACTAGATGAGAAGGAGTTTGTATGAAGTTTAAAAGATTGTTAATTACTATATTAACTGTAGCTATAGTTTATTTTTCTTCAAATTTTTTTCTAAACAGATTAGAAAATAAAAAAAATATTTCAAATTACGGGAATGAAGCTGCAGATGAAAATAAATATCAAAAAGTTGACCATGAAATTTTAGTTTTGTTGGTTGGGGTTGATGTAAATGAAAATAATGAAAATCCAGATTTTACTAGAACTGATACTATAATGCTTTGTAAAATAAATGCAGAAACAGGAAAAGTTGATCTTTTGTCTATACCAAGAGATTCAAGAATTAAAGTTAGAGATGAATTTACAAAAGCAAATCATGCTCATGCATATGGTGGAATTGGTTTAACTTTGAAATCTTTGAGAGATTTCTTGGGAATAGATTTAGATTATTATGTTGAAGTAAATTATGATGCTTTGGTAGATATTGTAGATGCTATGGGTGGATTAAAATACAAGGTGCCTGAAGGAATTTCTATTGATCACGGTGATGTTCATATTAGACCAGGAATGAATGAAATGAATGGTATGGATGTTTTGTGGTATTTGAGAACAAGAAAAATCTATAATAATGGAGATCTTGGTAGAGTTAATGCACAACAAGAATTTTTGAAAACTATAGTTAATGAATTAGTAAAAAAATCTAAAGAAATTAATATGACTTCTTTGATTGAAACTTATTTTAAGGATGTAAAAACTAATGTTCCTTTTGGAACTATGGTTGATTTTGCAAATAATATGTCAAATTTTTCTTCTGATAAATTTAAAACTTATACAGTTCCAGGTGAAGCGAGTATGATAGATGGAGTTTCTTATTATATTCCTGATTATGAGGCTACTTGGGATATTGTAAATAAGGTATTTCCAAAATATAAGTTAAAGGGCTGGAGTAAAGAAGATAGTTATTATTGGGAATATGAATATTATAATTATTCTTATAAAAATTATGAGTCAAATGAAGATTATAATAAAATAGAAGAAAATAAAAATAATAATATAGATAATTATACTGATTATGATGAGGATAATAAAAGTATAGAAACTGAAGATAATGATGAGGTTGATTCTTTAGATAATAAAAATTATTTAAACAATGAAATAGAAAATTTTACACAAGATAATTAGTAGGTGATATTATGGATGAAAAAAGAAGAGCAAGAAAAGATGAGCATATTGAAAATTATCTTAGAAGTGAATTTAGGTCAAAAACTTTATTAAATAATGTTTATGTTGAACACAATGCTCTAAGTGATATAAATTTTAATGAAATTGATACATCTATAGAATTTATGGGGCAAAAAATTTCTATGCCAGTTATGGTAAATGCTATGACAGGGGGAACAGAAATTAGTGAGGATATAAACGAGGATTTATCAAACATTTGTAAAGATTTAAATATTCCTATGGCTGTAGGAAGCGAGTCCATCGCCTTAAAAGATATTAAGGCTAGAGAATCTTTTTCTCTTTTAAAAGAAAAAGATCAAGTTTTTAAAATAGGAAATTTAGGACTTGAAAATAGTATAGAAAATTTTGAATTTGCCAAAGATTTAATTGGAGCAAGAGCCATGCAAGCTCATTTAAATGTAGCTCAAGAATTGGTTATGGCTGAAGGAGAGAGAGATTTTTCAAATAATATCGAGAATTTAAAAAATATAAAAAACAATATTTCAGCACCCTTGATTGTAAAAGAAGTTGGTTTTGGAATGAGCAAAGAAGTTGGCAAAAAACTTTTAGATATAGGCATAAGATATATAGATGTTGCTGGAAAAGGTGGAACTAATTTTATAGAAATAGAAGATATGAGGATTTTTGACAAAGATTATTCAGAATTTTATTCTTGGGGCATACCTACAGCAAAATCAATTCTTGATTTAAGAAGTCTATCTGATGATTTTTTCTTAATTTCAAGTGGTGGAATTAGAAATGCAAGTGATGTTTGCAAATCAATAATAATTGGAGCAGATATGTGTGCGATTTCTGGGGAAGTTTTATCATTTCTATTAAGGGGTGATTATGATTATGCTCAAAAATATTTGGAAGAATTGCAAACTAAAATAAAGATATTTATGGCTCTAGTTGGCGTAAAAAATATAGAAGAGCTTAAAAAAGTTCCGTACAAAATAACTGGAAGGCTAAAAGAACTAATTAGCTAATTAAAGAAGGAGAGATCCTTCTTTTTTTATTATAAAAGTATGAAAAATATTTATTTATTTCTATAATAAAATAAACAACACCAGTAGGGGAAAATGAAATCTTATAAGAAAATTGTAATAGGACTTTTTATAGTCTTACTTGCCATTTTAGTCTTTTATTTTGGAAAAGTATTTTTTGGTTTTGATAAAAATCAGATTAAAAATTCAAATAGTAAAAATATAATATAAAGCGACAACAAAAATGGATCAAATTTTAATTCTAATAGTAATGATAAAACAAAATATGTAGAAAAAAGAATATCCATGAAAGAAAATTATCCAGAAGAAAGCCAAAAATTGGAATTTTCTGATAAGAAAAATTTCTTTACAATACCTGGAAGAAAAAATATTTGAGAAATATGGTGAAAAAATCATAGGAAAATGTGACATTTGGGGTGGTTATCAAATAAATATCCCAAATAAATACAAGAAAATTTTAGCAGAAAATCAAGGAAGGCATATAAAAGAAAATTCTGACGGAACCTATTATTTTGGATTATTTCATGTAAATATAGATGTTTCAGAAAATATTCCTAATTATTCCTACCAATATTTTCCAGAATATGGGGTTTTCACTTTTGCAAGAGATGATTATATGAAAGAAGAAAATGTAAGTTTTTTGACAAATAAGTATGAAGCAGTGATATAAGGTAAAAAATTATATGTAGATTCAAATTGGCTAGCTTGGTGGTTTGGTTTTGATTTGGATTATACAATTGATTCTAAAAATAAAATTTTAGAATATAAGAGGGAAGGTCACGATATTGGTCAAGAAGGAGTAGATTATATAAATATTCCAACACAAAATTACAATGATATTTATGAATTATTAGAAGATAATTTTTAAAAAATTAATTACTAAAAAGAGAGAATTTTCTTCTCTTTTTATTTTTTGGGTATAGATATAAAGAATATAATTTTTTTATAGAAAGGAGTATTATGTTAGCAGATATTTTATTAGCCCTATCTTTTAGTTTAGCTTTTATTAGTATAGTGGCTATATTTTTTACTGATAAGAAAATTTTATTTTCTATAATAGCTCTAGCTCTTTTTGCTTATTTTTATAAGGTGGGATTTGATAGGGGTCAGGCAGATTTGATAACTATTATTTGTTTTATTTCTGGTATCTTGTTACTAGTCATAGAGCTAATAACGCCAAGTTTTGGCATTTTAGGAAGCTTAGGATTAATTTTGACAATTTATTCTCTTATGGATTCTTTAAATAATTCTTTATTTGGAATAATTGTTTTGATGATAACAGCAGCATCTGTTTTTATAAGTATAACCCTTTTTATAAAATTAGGATTTTCTGCTAAGGTTTTTGAAAAATCAATTCTTACTAATGTTCAAACAAAGGAGAGAGGGTATAATTCTAAAAAAGATTATTCATTTCTTTTGGAAAAATCTGGAAAGACCCTTAGTATTTTAAGACCTACAGGAAGAATAGAAATTGATGAAAAAATTTACGACGCAAGAACTTATGGAGAATTTATCAAAAAAGATGTAGGTGTAAAAGTAGTAGAAATAAAAGATGGAAACATTTATGTTAAGGAGGATATATAATGCCAATAATTATTCCAGCTTTGATAGTAATTTTAGTAGTAGTATTTTTATCTTTAGTTCCAATTGGATTATGGATAACAGCAAGATCCTCAGGAGTTCCAGTTTCTATGGGATCTCTTGTTGCAATGAGATTTAGAAGAGTAAATCCTAGACATATTGTTTATGCCTTAATAAAATCTCACCAAGCAGGTATACAAATTGCAAGTTCTGATTTAGAAAGTCATTTTCTTTCAGGTGGAGATGTAAATCAAGTTGTAGATGCCTTGATTGCAGCTGAAAGGGCAAATATTGATTTGACCTTCCAACAAGCAGCAGCAATGAACCTTGCAGGAAGAAATGTTTTTGAAGCTGTACAAGTTTCTGTAAACCCAAAAGTAATAAATACTCCAACAATAGCAGCAGTTGCAAAAAACGGAATTGAAGTAAAAGTAATAGCAAAAGTTACTGTAAGAGCAAATATTGAAAGGCTTGTAGGAGGAGCAGGAGAGGAAACAATTATAGCAAGAGTTGGTGAAGGAATTGTTACAACAGTTGGTTCATCTCACACTCACGCAGAAGTTTTAGAAAATCCAGATAATATTTCCCAAACAGTTTTGGAAAAAGGACTTGATTCTGGAACAGCTTTTGAAATTTTATCAATCGATATTGCAGATGTAGATGTTGGACGAAATGTAGGGGCAGAATTACAAAGAGATCAAGCTGAGGCTGATAAAAATATTGCCCAAGCAAAAGCAGAAGAAAGACGTGCCCAAGCTATTGCTCTCGAACAAGAAAATAGGGCGAAAGTTGTAGATGCTCAATCAAAAGTTCCACTTGCAATTGCAAAAGCTCTAGAAAGTGGAAATCTTGGAGTATTAGATTATTATAATATGAAAAATATCAATGCTGATACTCAAATGAGAAATAAAATATCAGAAGCTGATAGTAGAGATGAATTTTAATGGCAAAAGATAAGCTAACAACAAAGTTTTATAAATTTATTTATAAACTTGATAAAGAAAATAATAAAGCAGAGGGAAAATATACTCCTGATTTTGATACTTGGCTAAAAGAATTAAATAACAATCAAAAAACTCGAAAAAAGACAAGAAAAAAGAAGATGGAATTCGGCGAGGCTATGTCCTCACTTGCAAAAAATAATAAAAAAAATAATAAAACTTTTGATAAGGCTTCTAAAAAAGTAGAAAGAAATAATAGACCTTCTTATAATAAAAAATCTGATAAAAAATTAGAAAGAAAATCTAAAGATATTTATTCAAAACAGATTGAAGATTATGATAAGGAAGTAAAAAAATTAAAACTAAATAAAAATGAACTTAAAAAAGCTATAATTTATTCAGAGATAATAGGAAAGCCAAAAGCTAAAAGATGAGATTTTCTCATCTTTTTTATTTACCCTAAAATGGTATAATATTCTCAAAGGAGTGATTAAAATTAAAGAGATTTTAGAAATAAATAATACCGATATAATTATGGGTTTATTCGGTAATTTTGATAAAAATAGAAAGTTTATTGAAAACAAATTTGATGTAAAAATAAAAACTGAAGATGGGAAAATAAGTGTAAAAGGTGAAGAAGTTAATCTAAAACTTGCCGTAAAGCTTATAGAAGAAGTAGTTGAAGTGATAAAAAAAGAAAAAAGCATTGATTTTCAAAAATTAAAATATTTTTCTGATATGCTTGTTTCTGAAAACAAGGAAGTGATAAAGTCATCCTTGGACCAAGTAATTGTTACAACTGCAAATGGTAAAGCTATTAAACCAAAAACTTTAGGACAAAAATCTTATGTTAGTATGATCAATAATAACGATGTGGTCTTTGGGATTGGACCTGCTGGAACAGGAAAAACTTATTTGGCAGTAGCTATGGCAATAAGAGCTTTTAAAAATAACGAAGTAAATAGAATTATTCTTACAAGACCTGCCGTTGAGGCTGGTGAAAGTTTAGGATTTTTGCCTGGAGATTTGCAAGATAAGGTTGATCCATATTTAAGACCACTTTATGATGCATTATTTGAAATTTTTGGTTTTGAAACTTATCAAAATTTAGTTGAAAAAGGAGCAATAGAAGTTGCACCTTTAGCTTATATGAGAGGAAGAACTCTTGATAACTCTTTTGTAATTTTAGATGAAGCACAAAATACAACTTTTGAGCAAATGAAGATGTTTTTGACAAGGCTTGGCTATGGATCAAAAGCTATTATCACTGGTGATATTACTCAAATAGATTTACCTCGTGGAAAAAATTCAGGTTTAAAATCTGCATCTAGGATTCTTAGAAATGTAAGAGGAATAGAATTTATGGAATTTAGTGGAGTCGATGTAGTAAGACATCCTTTAGTTCAAAGAATAATTGAAGCTTACGATAAGGCTGATAAGGAAAAAGAAAAAACAAGATGAAATTAATAATAAATAATGCTACTAATGAAGATATAAATATAAAAGATGATTTAGAAAAAGTTATAAAAGAAGTATTGTTAGTTGAAAAAGTTGACCAAGAAAAATGTGAAATTTCTCTATCTTTTGTAGATGAAGGAAAAATTAAAGAATTAAATAGAGAATTTAGAAATATTGATAAGGTAACTGATGTTTTATCTTTTCCAATAGAAGATTTTTTCAATGAAGATAGAAAAACTTTGTTAAAAAAACCCTATTTGATGCTTGGAGATGTAGTAATTTGTATTGATGTTGCAAGAAAACAAGCAGATGAATTGGGACACTCTTTTGAAAGAGAGATAATGTATTTAACCTGCCATTCAATTCTCCACCTTCTAGGATATGATCATATGGAAGAAGATGATAAAAAAATAATGAGATCTAAAGAAAAGCAAGTTATGAAAAATCTTGGGGTATTCAAATGAAAGATGAAAAACAATTAATTGAAGAAATAAAAGCTCAAGTTAAAAAAGAATTGAAAGATGAAAAAAGAAAAGAAGATCAAGCTCAAAAATATGTACCAAAGCAAAAAAGCCCTGGTGAAAAATTTGTAAAGGGATTTGATTATGCCTTTGAGGGCCTTGTTTTTGCAATAAATAATGAAAAAAATATGAAATTTCATGTTCTAACATCTATTCTTGTTTTATTTATTTCCTTATTTTTGAATGTTTCAAGAGTAGAAATGATGTTTTTGGTTTTTTCAATTGCCTTTGTAATTTCTTGTGAGCTTTTAAATACTTCGCTTGAACAAGCAGTAAATCTTGGTGGTGGAGGAAAAAAATCAAAAGAAGCAAAAGCTAGTAAAGACTTGTCGGCAGCAGCAACTTTTGTATCAGCTTTAAATACAATTTTTATTGCATACTTGGTATTTTTTGATAAGGTTGCAAATTTTTCTTCATCTGTTGTATTAAGAATTTCTAGAAGGCCATCTCATCTTGCACTCATAACCGTATCTATTGTAATTATTTCTACTATATTTTTTAAAGGAATTTTTTATAAAGGTCATGGAACAGCCTTTCATGGTGGTTTTGTATCAGGACACACAGCAATAGCTTTTTGTCTTGCAACAATAGGAGCTATGAGAGTTGATGAAGGATTTTTGATTTTTGTATTTTATGGACTTGCTATTATAGTAGCAGAAAGTAGGTTTGAAGCAAATATTCATTCACTACCAGAAATAATTAGGGGAGCAACATTGGGAACAGCAACAGCCTTATTAATATTTGGAGTATTTTCATGAGAAAAAAATTAGAAGAGTTGATAGAACTTGCTATAGAAAATAAAAAAAATTCTTACTCACCTTATTCGAAATTTAGGGTATCAAGTGTTGTACTAACAAAAAAAGGAAATATTTACAAGGGAGTAAATATAGAAAATGCAGCTTATTCAGTAACAATTTGTGCAGAAAGATCAGCCCTTAGTTCAGCAATAAGTGCAGGAGAAAAAGAAATTGATACAATAATAATAACAGGAGATAGCAAGATGACTTATCCTTGTGGAGTTTGTAGGCAATTTATGGCAGAATTTTTAGATACTGATTCAAAAATTGTAATTGCAAATTCAGTAGAAGATTATAAGATATATGGACTAAAAGATATTCTTCCATATAACTTTTCAAAAAAAGATTTGGAGGAAAAATGAAATCAGGATTTGTATCGGTAGTTGGAAGGGCAAATGTAGGGAAATCTACTTTGATGGAAAAAATTTTAGGAGAAAAAATTTCAATAATTTCTAATAAGCCCCAAACAACAAGAGATGAGATAAAAATAATTTATAATGACGAAGATTCACAAATTATTTTTCTAGATACTCCAGGTATTCAAACACCTAGAAATAAGCTTCAAGAACATCTTTTGGAAGTTTCAGAAGAAAGCCTTAAAGATTCAGATTTAGTAACATTTATAGTAGATAATTCTCTAACAATTGGAAGACTTGATAAGATGATTTTGGACTTGTTAGAAAAAATAAAAGTACCAAAAATTTTACTTATAAATAAATGTGATTTGTTAGAGGAAGATGAAATTGATCAAATAAAAAGAACTTATATAGGTCTAAATTTATTTGATTATATAATTCCAATATCAGCCTTAAATGATGAAAATATTGGAAAATATATACAAACAATTAAAGAAATTTTACCAGAAGGTCCCTTATATTATCCATCAGATATGATAACTGATAAGAATGAAAGATTTATTGTATCAGAAATAATTAGGGAGAAGGCTTTAAAAAATTTATCAAATGAAATTCCTCATGGAATTTTTGTAAGAATAGACCAATTCAAAAAAAGAGAAGATAAGAATTTATATGATATTTATGCAAGTATTATTGTAGAAAGACCAAGCCACAAAGAAATAGTAATAGGAAAAAACGGAAGAAAAATCAAAAAAATTGGAATGGATGCCAGATGCGAAATAGAAGTTTTCATGGACAGCAAGATAAATTTAAAACTATGGGTGAAAGTTGAAAAAGATTGGCGCAAAAAACAAAAATTGGTGAATAGGTTTGGTTACAAGTGATAATTCAAATGTAGAAGGATTTGTTTTAAGAGAATTTAACTACAAAGAATCAAGTAAAATCATAGAAGTTTTTACAAAAAGTATGGGGAAAATTTCTATAATAGCTAAAGGAGTTTTAAATAAAAAAAATTCTAATTTGTCATCAACTCAAAGATTTGTAAAATCATCCTACAATCTTTATAAATCTGGTGAGAAGTTTTTTGGAATAAAAGATGCGTCGTTAATCAAATCTTATTCGAAATCTAATAAAAATTTTGATATAATAGTATATAAATCGGCAATTTGTGATTTATTATTAAGAACAATTGATTTTGACCAAAAAGACTTTGTCTATAATTTATTAGATAAGACTTTTGATAGCTTTGAAAAAGCAAGTGAAAATTATTTAAATATTTTTCTTTGCTTTTTATTAAAGTACATATCTTTTTCAGGCTTTAAACCAAATTTAAAAGAATGTTCAATATGTGGAGAAAAGATTAATTCAAATAATTTATATTTTTCTATAGAAGATGGCGGTCTTGTTTGTAAATCTTGTAGAAGAAGTAATTATAAGATGATTTATCTTACAAAAGAAGAATATTTATTTTTATTAAAGTTATTATATACTCCAACAGATGAAGTAGAAAAAATAAAACTAAAAATAGAAAAGAAAAAGCTTTTGAATTTGATAATAGCCTATGTTTTAGATTGTTTAGAAATAAGAAAATTTAGCTCACTTGATTGGGTATTCAAATTAGTCAAATAATAGGAGAAAAAATGTATTTTGAAGATTTAATGCTAAAATTAATAGAATATTGGGAAGGACAAGGTGCATCTTTTATGCTTCCTTACGATTCAGAAAAAGGTGCAGGAACAATGAATCCTCACACTTTTTTAAGATCTTTGGGAAAAGAACCTTGGAAAGTTGTTTATGTAGAACCATCAAGAAGACCTGCTGATGGAAGATATGGAGAAAATCCAAATAGATTATACCAACACCATCAATTGCAAGTTTTATTAAAACCAACTCCAGAAAATATTCAAGATTTATATTTAAAAAGTTTAGAAGTAATTGGAATTGATCCAAAAGAACACGATATTAGATTTGTAGAAGATAACTGGCAATCACCAACTTTAGGAGCTTGGGGACTTGGTTGGGAAGTTTGGCTTGATGGAATGGAAATTACTCAATTTACTTATTTTCAACAAGTAGGTGGAATAAACTGCGAGCTTGAAAGTGGAGAAATAACCATGGGACTTGAAAGAGTTTGTATGTACTTACAAAATGTAGATAATGTTTTTGATATTCAGTGGTCTGAAAATTTAAAATATTCTGATGTTTTCAAATTACCTGAATACGAAAATTCAAAATATTCATTTGAAGATGCTGATAGCGAAGTTTTGGAAAAATTATTTGAAATTTATGAATCTGAAGCAAATAGATTAATTGATAAAAATCTTGTATATCCAGCATATGATAATGTATTAAAATCATCTCACACATTTAACACATTGGATGCAATGGGAGCAATTTCAGCATCAGAGAGAAGTCACTATATTAAAAGAGTAAGAGATATTTCTAGTAAAGTTGCAAAGGCATATATAGAAAAAAGAGAAGAACTAGAATATCCACTTTTAAGAAAGGATAAGTAATGAGCAAATATTTATTAGAAATAGGAGTTGAAGAATTTCCTTCAGCTTATATAAATTCGACAAAAAAACAACTTGAAGAAAAATTCAAAAAATTAATTGAAGAAAATAAATTAAGTTTGGAAGAAATAAAAGTAGAATCTACTCCAAGAAGATTTGCAATTTTGCTTGATGGACTTGAAGAAAATAAATCAGAAGAACTTATAAGTGTAAAAGGTCCTTCTAAAAAAATAGCTTATGATAATGAAGGAAATCCATCAAAAGCGCTTTTGGGATTTTTGAGAGGTCAAAAAGCAGAACTTTCTGATGTAATAATAAAAGATTTTAAAGGCGAAGAATATATTTATGTAGAAAAAAAAGAAGAAAGTCTTTCAATAAAAGAAGTTTTAGAAAAAAATGTATACGATCTTATAAAATCTTTAAATTTCCCAAGATCTATGAGATGGGGTGGAAAATCAATTAAATTTGCAAGACCTATTAGATATTTCTTATCTTTATTAGATGATGAGATTTTGAATTTTGATGCTGAAGGAATAAAAGTATCAAATATAACAAAAGGTCACAGAGTTTTAGGAAAAAGTGAAATTGTGGTTGATAAAATTGATAATTACCTAGATTTACTTAAAGAAAACTATGTTATATTATCATATAAAGAAAGAAGAGAAATAATCCTTAGAGGCCTTAATCGCTATGCAAAAGAAATTGGTGGTAAATTTTTAAAAGATGAAGACTTACTTGAAGAAGTTATAAATATAGTTGAATATCCAACAGTTTTGATGGGTGAGCTTGACCATGAATATTTAAAATTACCAAAAGAAGTAATAATTACTCCAATGAAAGATCACCAAAGATATTTCCCAATTGTAGACGATAATGAAAATCTAATGCCATATTTCTTGCTTGTAAGAAATGGTGATGATTTTGCAAAAGAAAATGTAATAAATGGAAATAAAAAAGTACTTACAGCAAGACTTGAAGATGCAAAATTCTTCTATGATATTGATAATAATAAAAAATTAGAAGAATATGTGGATCAACTAGATAGACTAACATTTTTTGAAGGTCTTGGATCAATGAAACAAAAAACCGAAAGATTAATTTCTCTTTCAAAAAATTATCTAGATGAATTTAAACTTGGAGAAGATGTATCAGATAATTTACTAAGAGCTGCTTATCTTTCAAAAGCAGACCTTGTTACAAAAATGGTTGTAGAATTTACAGAACTTCAAGGAACAATGGGAAGAATTTATGCTACAAATTCAGGCGAAAACAGCCAAGTTGCAAATGCAATAGAAGAAGCATACAAACCAAGAAGCTCAGAAGATTCACTTCCAAAATCAGTTGCAGGAATTGTCTTATCAATTGCTGATAAAATTGATACAATAACAGGACATTATATAATCGAAGATTATGTAACAGGAAGTCAAGATCCGTTTGGACTTAGAAGATCAGCAATTGGTGTAATAAATATTATAGCTGATAAAAAAATTGATGTAGACTTAAAAGATTTAGTAAAAGATGCCCTATTTGTTTATACTGAAAAAAATGAACTTTCATTTGATTATAATCAAACTTTAGAAAAAATAATAGAATTTTTTATTGATAGATTAAAAAATATGATGAATGATAAAGGGTATAGATACGATCTTGTAAATGCAGTATTAAATACTGGAGAATCAAATGTACTTTCAGTAATAGAAAAAGTTAAAGCTTTGGGTGAATTTGTTGAAAGAGATGATAGTGAAGATATTTTAAATTACTTTACAAGAATCAACAATTTTACAAAAGGCTTCGAATCAATTGATGTTAATGTAGAAAATCTTGACCAAGGTTTAGAAAAACAATATTTTGAAGAAATAGATAAGCTAGATATTGATAAATATCTAAGTCAAAAACTTTACAAAAAAGCTTTGGAAGAAATTGCATCAACAAGAGAAATTGGTAATGAGTATTTAGATAATACAATGATAATGGTTGATGATGAAGAAATAAAAAATAATAGATTAGCCCTATTAAATAAACTTGCTAAAAATATTTCGAGGATATTTAATATTAAAGATTTAGTTAAATAGGAGAAAATATGGCTTGTGGTGAATTGAATGTTTTTATAATAAGCGATTCTACTGGAGAGACTGCTCAAACATTTGCGAAATCAGTTCTTACTCATTTTCCAAATGTAAATTTTGATGTAACTAGAAAATTTAATATAGATAGTGAAGAAAAAATAGATAAAATTGTTGATAAAATCCCTAAAGATTCAATTATAATCCAAACTATAGCTGAAAAAAAACTTGAAGAATACTTGAAGAAAAAAGCTAAAAAAGAAGAAATTAAAGTAATAGATATACTTGGACCTGCTCTTTCCTTATTTGAAAAAGTAACAGGAGAAAAAGCTCTTAGGGAGAAAAAGCTTACAAGAAAATTATCAAAAGATTACTTTTCTATGATAGAGTCAATAGAATTTGCAGTAAAATATGATGATGGAAAGGATACAAGAGGAATTAAAGAGGCAGATATCTTACTTCTTGGTGTATCAAGAACATCCAAGACACCAGTTACTATGCTTTTAGCCACAAAAGATTATAAAGTTTATAACCTACCCTTAGTTCCAGAAATTAGACTTCCAGAAGAAGTTTTTGAAATAGATCCAAAAAGAATTATAGGCCTTACAATTGATCCAGAAAAATTATCAAGAATAAGAGAAGATAGGTCAAAAGGCTTAGGAATAAAATCTAAAAGTGATTACTTTGATAAAGAAAGAATAAACAGAGAATTAGAATATGCTAAGGAAGTATTTGAAGATTTGGATTGCAAGGTTATAGATGTAACTTTAAATACTATAGAACAAACTGCTACAGATGTTCTAGAATATTATAATAAGAATTTCTCATAAAATAATGCTGCATTAGCAGCTTTATTTTTTATGCGAGGGAGAATTATGGAAAATACAAAACTAATATTATCAAGAAGATTAATTATAAGAAGGTTTGAAGAAGCAGACCTTGAAAAAAACTTAGAATTTATAAAAGACCCAAGATTCTTTTATATGTCAAAAGTCGAAAATGAAAAAGAATTAATTGAAACAAGCATTTCAAACTATGAAAATAAAAAAAATTATAATTTTTGGCACATAGTAAATAAAGGAATGAATGACTCTATTGGAACAGTAAAGGCAAGTGATTGTGAAAATGGTGTTAGAATATATATAATAATAAATAAATCACTCAGAAATAGAGGATATGGTAGAGAAGCTTTAGAAGCCGTAATAGATTATTTTTTCACACTTGAACAAAAACAAGAAGTATTTCTTAAATCAGAAAAAAATAATGAATCTTTTAAAACTCTTATAGATAAATTACACTTTAAAAAGTATGATGAAGATACAAAGTATAATTTCTACAAGATGGATAATCTCGATTACATGAAATATTTTGCAATATTTGGAGATATATAGGAGGGATAGATGGAGAAAAAATCTGAAATAATGGTATTGGACTTTGGTGGCCAATACAATCAACTTATAGTAAGACGAATAAGAGAAATGGGAGTATATGCATCACTTCATGATTGTGATGTTGACTTGAAATCTCTTGATTTAGAAAATCTAGATGGAATAATTTTAACTGGTGGTCCACAATCAATTCACAGCGATGAAAGTTTAAAATTAAATCCAGAAATATTAAATTTAAACGTTCCAATACTTGGAATTTGTTATGGGATGCAAGCCTTAGCTTTCCACTTTGATGGAGAAATATCAGAAGCTGAAAAAGGAGAATATGGAAAAACTCCTTTATTTGTTGATCAAAAATCAAAATTATTTGAAAATGTAGCACAAGAATCAATAATTTGGATGAACCATAGAGACCAAGTAACAAAAATAGGTGAAGGTTTCAAGAAAATTTCTTGGTCATTAAATTGTCCAATTGCTGGATTTGAAAACGAAGAAAAAAATATCTATGCAGTACAATTTCACCCAGAAGTTGCCCATTCCGAATATGGCTTCCAAATGCTAGAAAACTTTGTTTTAAATATTTGTAAGGCTGAAAAAACTTGGATAATGAAAGATCTTGCAAAAGAAACAATAGAAAAAATAAAAGAAAAATATGCTGGAGAGAAAATGATCTGTGGACTTTCAGGTGGGGTAGATTCAACAATAGCTGCAACACTTGTTCACAAAGCAATAGGTGATGATCTTCAATGTATATTTGTCGACCATGGTTTATTAAGAAAAAACGAAGCAAAATCCGTTATGGAGCAATACAAAAAAATTGGTCTAAACGTAAAAATGGTCGATGCTTCAAAAGAATTTCTTGATTTACTAAAAGGTGTAGAAGATCCAGAAGAAAAAAGAAAAATAATAGGAAATCACTTCATAGAAGTATTTGAAAAAGAAGCCAAAAAATTTGGTGATGCAAAATATTTAGTACAAGGAACAATATATCCTGACGTAATAGAAAGTGGAAAAGGAAAAGGTTCAGTAATAAAATCCCACCACAATGTAGGTGGACTTCCAGAAGATATGCTATTTGAAGGAGTAGTAGAACCACTTAGAGAATTATTTAAAGATGAAGTAAGAGCACTTGGAGAAAGCATTGGCGTTCCAGAAGAAATGGTATGGAGACAACCATTCCCAGGACCAGGACTTGCTATTAGAGTTTTAGGAGATATAACAGAAGAAAAACTAGAAATAGTAAGAGAAACTGACGCAATACTTAGAGAAGAAGTAAAAAATGCAGGATTAAATAGAGAAATTTGGCAATATTTCACAGTATTTACTCCAATTAGAACTGTAGGAGTAAAAGGAGATGAAAGATCCTATGATTATGTTGTTGTAGTAAGAGCAGTATCAAGTAAAGACGCAATGACAGTAGAATCTTTTGACCTACCATACGAACTTCAACAAACCCTATCAAATAGAATGATAAACGAAGTAAAAGGAGTTGGAAGAATAGTCTACGATATAACCTCAAAACCACCAGGAACAATTGAATGGGAGTAAATCTACCGTTGATTTCGGTCGATTTACCCGGAAATCAGCTGCGGTAGCAGCTAAAGAGTTTGTGTAACAAACGGGATTTTCGTTAGTCTCAACATATAAGTGTGACCGATGCAAAAGCATCGGTCATTTTCGAGACAAAGCGTAGCTGAGTCCGAAAAACTAAGCGAGAGGCCAAAGGCCTAGAGAGGATATTATAGTTAATGACTTCTATAAAATTACGACGTCAAAAATCAATGGTTACAGAAGATTAAAAACTGTAACTGGGATTAAAATGGGAACATTTTTAAAAAAAGAATAAATTGAATAATAGTTCCAAGTGGTTTACATTTGGATAAAAATAAGACCGCAGTTTCAAGCTGCGGTCTTTATTTTTATCTCATATGAATATTTTTCATAGAAATTTTCAAACTATATGAGTCAAAATTATTATCATCTAGATAACGTATGATACTTTAGTCAGCTATATCAAAGAATTGTTATATATTTGATAGGATTTAATGATACAATATAAAGAGATTCAGATTTATTTTGTGATAGGCTTTATTAAAAAATGGAGTTTCTGGAGGTTATATGTCAACAACAATAGAAATAAATAAGAAAAGTGTAAAAGAATTTTTAGACGCTGGTAAAAAACAAAAATTTGTAATTCCTGAATATCAGAGACCTTATGCATGGAGAGAAGAAGAGGTTCAAACTTTATTTGATGATTTAGTTGAATATACTCAAGAAAGAATTGATTCTCCATATTTTCTTGGGACAATTGTCTCTTATACCAATGGTGACAAAGAACAAGAAATAATTGACGGTCAACAAAGAATTACAACTTTATGCTTGTTGTTAAGAGCTTTATATACAAAAATTGAAAAAATGGATCATACCAAAGAGAGAAGTAATTTCATAAGCCAGATTGAACCGGCTTTATGGGAAACTGATGAATTAAGTGGTGAAGCAGATAAAAGTAAGACTTTATTAGAGTCTAGAGTCTTTGAATCAGAGTATAACAATATATTAAATCACATACTAAGTACTGGTATTGCAGATGAAGGTGCTAAGGATAATTACACTAGGAATTATTTATTATTACAAAATCTCATAGATGAGTATGCTAAAGATGAGCCTTTAACTTTCTATCACATGATAAATAATATTTTAAATAAAGCAATTGTTCTTCCTATCAAGGCCGATAGCCAGGATACTGCACTTACGATTTTTTCAACACTTAATGATAGGGGATTGCCTTTATCTGATGCAGATATTTTTAAGGCAAAAATTTATAACAACATTAAAGATACTACAGCTAGAAAGACTTTTATACAAAAGTGGCAAGAAGTTAGTGCAGGTGCAGAATATGCTGAAGAAAGTATTCAAAGATTATTTTATTATTACATGTTTTATCTTCGAGCAAAAGGGAACGATAGAAAGACAACAACCCCGGGTCTAAGAAAATATTATTCAAGTAATAATTTTATTAGGCTATATGATCCAGATTTAATGGATGATTTGAGCGCAATATTAAACTTTTGGTCAGTAGTTAATAATAAACAAGAAATAGATTGTGAACCTTGGTCAAGCAACTTTGAAATTTTAAAAGTATTAGATATTCTTACTTCTTATCCAAATGAATTTTGGAAATACCCTGTAATTACTTATTACTTATGCTATAAAGATTCAGATAACTTTGAGGATAAATTCCTTTTCTTTTTAAGAAAATTATTTGTTAATCTATGTAGTAGATATATTGTGACTCCAACAATTAACGCAGTTAAGCAAAATATCCTAAACTTAAATTCGGAGATTATTAATAGAGACGAACCTAAATTTGAATTTAAGGCTGTTGATCAAAATATTATAAAAGTTGAATTAAAAAATCCTCATAGAAACGTGATTAGGATGTTATTAAAATTACTAGCTTATGATGAAGACTTACAAGATGAACTATTGCCGGGAAAATGGGAAATCGAACACATTCTGCCTAGAAAATGGCAGGACTCTTATTTCCCAAATTCATCAGAAGAAGAGGTAAATGAGATTATTGAACACCTTGGAAATAAAATACCTTTTGAAAAAAGGCTAAATATAGTGGCTAGTAATGGATATTTTGAAAAGAAGAAAGCTCTGTATAAAGAATCAAAAATAGCTATGGTTCAAGAAATTTCACAATTTCATTCAAAAGACTGGAAATTAGAGCAGATAAGGGAAAGAGATATCAGAGTTTCTGATAGAATTTTAGAAATATTTGATTTGTGGACTGCTGACATAAATAATACAAATAAAACAAAACTTACAAAAGAGGATAGAGAGGCGATTGAACTAATAAAGTCAAGAGGTTTGGAAGGATATATAAAGTAATTTGTAGAACTGGGACTTAGTTAGGACAAAATTTGAAAAATGAGAATGATAGTACTGCTCGATGTTCTGTAAACATTGACTTTATTGAATATTTCAATGGTATGAGTGATTCATAATTATAGTAAATGGATAACTAATTGAAATAAAGAACATTATTATAAATATTAACTCAAATGATCTCTTTATTGTTTCTAAGAAGAGTCTAGAGCTAGTTTTTTGTAATCATATACATGAAATATAAAAAACAATATGGATATAATAAATGTAGATTATATCGTTTGAAATGATTTGATGAAAGGAGGACCTATGTTCGAAGGAATTGTTTTATCTATTGTTGAGGAAGTTATTTGTGCTGGCGGAAAAGGAATATTAAATAAAATTTCTTTTCACTTTAAAAAGAATAAAGCAAAAAAAGCATTATTGAAAAAAGTGCAAGATATAGGGAATAATAGATATATAGAATTAGACTATGTGAACCAATTAGATTCTTTTTTAATTAGTGAGAATTTTGTTCAAAATTTAGTGAACTTTAGCTATTACCCAGAAGAATTTACATATAAATCAATTAGTACGTATCTAAAATTTCTTCTAGAGAAATTCATTGATGGGAACGAAGAACTAACTACTAAAAAAAATCTAATTTACGAAGACTTGTATTACTTGTCTGAAATAGTATTGAGTACTTTTAATGATTTTTCTCATGATGAAACTGTACGCTTAGCTGTAATAAATATAAAAGAACCACTTCAAGAGCAGCTTAAGGTTATTAGTGAACAAAATCAGAAAATTATCCAAGTAATGGAAACAAGTTTGGGTGATCAAAAAAATCAAAGCTTTCAAATTGATAATGATGAAGCTTTGAAAGCTTATAAAGCATCATTAACAGCACTTTTTATAGATCAAACAAGCTATTTAGCTAGAGATATTTATACTAAAGACAATCAACTATATTCTTCAATTGATTCTTTATTAAGAGATAAGCGTATCCTATTATTAGGAGATCCAGGATCGGGAAAGACGTACGAGTCTATAAATTTAATTAAAGAGTTATGTATGGATGAAACATATAGTGATTACATTCCGATTTTTGTTAAATTGCTTGAATATGGGATAGTTTATGATTCAATATTTGACTATATTAAATCTATATTAGCCCCTTTCTGGAAAGGAATTACGGACGAAAAAATAAAAAAGGAGTTATGTGATAAAAAAATTATTATTGTATTAGACGGGATTGATGAAATAGTAGATATAAATAATCGAATTAAATTCTATTCCGAAGCAAATGACCTTTTGTGTAATACCAATGCATATTTTTATATTACTTCAAGAGTTAACTCTTATAATGGGAATATTCAAAATGTTCATGAGTACAAAATTAAAGATTTGTCTCAAACTCAAATTCGTGAAGAGCTCGATAAAAACAATATTAAAATACCTATCCAACATGATTATTATGAGTTATTTACTAATCCTTTATTCTTAAATATTGGAATTGAGGTATTAAAAGATTCTAATACAAAATTTTATAATAGAAGCCAATTGTTTAATGCTTATTTTGAAGAGGTTTGTTACAAAAGAGATAAAGAGAAACTACTTCCTGAAACAGTAGTGAAGAATTATTTCGATGTATTAATGACGATAGGAGGTTTGGCATTTAATACTTTTGATAAAAGTGCCCTATCTATTTCAGAATTTGATGAGTTTTTTACTTCTCAGCAGTGCGAATATACCGCAATCACAGTTTATGACCTTTTTAGAATCGATATTTTTAAAATTGATTCGACTATATCCTTTGCTCATAAACAATTTAAAGAGTTTTTTGCTGCTTATTATATGGTGAAAACTTTTAATATGGATAATGATAGAAATATTTATAAAAATTTAATGAGAAATAAGAACTGGCAAGAAGTTATGATTTTTGCTTCAGGACTTATATCAGATATTGATGAACAAAATGTTTTCTTAGATATGATGTTAGTAATGAACTTAAAAACTTATATTCAATGTGTTAAGTTAAAAAATGATTTATCTAATAAACTAATGAAACTTAATCATGAAGAATATTCTAAGCTTTATCTTCATACATTGTATCGAAGTTATACGCTTATTATTGAACATTATTTTAATGATATTTATGAAATCTTTCCACCATTCAAAAGTAAGAATGAAAGTTCAAGCCAGGGTAAAAAGATATGTTTAGTTGGGAGTATATCATCTGATAGAAAACGACTAGATTTTTGGTTTGATTGGAAAGATAATAGCTCAGAATCGGTCCAATTAATTGAATTGAAGGATATTTCTGCTGAATATAGAGATTTTCAAAGAAGAGCTGCTATAGAAAGACGTGATATAACTAAAAAATATATAAATTTAGAATCATCTCGATTAATGGGAGACACATCTAGGCATGTTGCAAACGAAGAAATTTATTCTAACATCACTAGGGCACTTGAACGACGAAGTTTATATGAGAGTGATTACATTATTTATGAAAAACTTCGTTCGCTGATAAGAAATGAAAAAATATTTAAAGATAAGTCGGTTAGAGAAATTTCAGAATGGGCAAAAGATTATATTGAAGAAACGTTAGATTTTTTTAATAAATGGTCACATGTAGGGGACATAGTAGAGATACAATATGGTAATATTAATGTTCTTGAATTGCAGAAAATAACAAATTATCTTGTAGCAAAGAATAAAACTGATATTGAACTCTCATTACCACCTTCGGACTTACCTATGAAATCAGGATACGTTTGGAACTTGTTTTCAGAAAAACAAGTTATAAATCGTCTTGAAACATATTTTTTGTGGAGGCAAGAAAGTTTTTATGAAATGGTAAATCGAAATTTTCCTTCTATGAAAAATTATTTTTCTCTTTCAAGAGATTATCCCTATAAGTATAGAGTACATTTAAAATTTCATGATAATAGTGATGGAAGATTTTCTGAACCAAGTATAAAGTATTATAGAATTGCAATTGATCAGAATGAAGACAATACACCTGATATTGTTATTCAACAACAAGAATTAGAGATTAGTGATGAAGAAATATTTAAACATATCAGATGTAGTTTTCAAAAACATGGAAAAGTATGTGAAAAAGAAACGCTGGCTTCAACAGGTTTTACTATGACCTTATTTTCATATAGAAATGTCGGAAATACTCCGCTAACTGACCGTGTATATGATGATTTACAAGAAGAGTTTAAAAATTTATTTGAATGAGATGTATACTTTTTTTAGTTGCTTATTATAAGTGATTTAATCTAAGTCCCTTAAATAAGAAAGAGGAGTTATAAGGAGACCCCATAAACTTGGATCTACTAGCATAGTTAGTGTTAAAACTTACTCTGCTTTTTTTAGCTAAAAATAGCCTTTTTTGTTATAATTATACTAACAAGGAGTGTATATATGGAAACTACTATTAATCTTTACCAAAAACTATGGCAGGCTTCTGATGATCTTAGGTCTCAGATGGATGCCAATGAATATAAGAACTATTTATTAGGAATAATTTTTTATAAATATTTATCAGATAAGATGCTTGATGAGGTTGGCAAGTTACTTGAAGTTGATGATGCCGACCTTAAAACTATTCAGCAAATTTATCAAGAAGAGATGCAAGGAGATGATGCTGACCTTATTGTTGATGAGCTTAGGAATAAATTTTCCTTTGTAATATCCCCAGTCCATACCTTTACTAATTTTATAAAGCAAATCGAAGAAGGCACCTTCCAACTAGATGACCTTGGCCAGGCCTTTAATGAAATCGAGCGAGCTGATAAGGACTTCAATGGATTGTTTGAAGATATAGACCTCTACTCAAACAAGCTAGGCAAGCTTCCCCAAGAGAAGAACAAACGCATATCAAATGTTATGAAGCAATTTGCAGAAGTCAATTTTGCAAACTATTCTGGCGATGTCCTTGGTGATGTTTACGAATATATGCTAGCAAACTTTGCTTCAGAATCAGGCAAAAAAGCAGGAGAATTCTATACCCCACAGCCTGTATCAAGGCTTATGGCTATGATAGCTATGGATGGCAAAGAAGATAAGGCGGGTTTAACTGTATTTGACCCGACCCTTGGGTCTGGATCCTTGCTTTTAAATGTAAGAAACTTCTCCAATGAAGCAAATCGAATTAGATATTTTGGTCAGGAGCTAAACAATTCTACCTACAACCTATCTCGTATGAATATGATCCTCCACGATGTGCCACTAGAGTATCAGAGCTTAAACCAAGGTAACACTCTATCAGATGATTGGCCAGTAGATGAGCCAACTAACTTTGATGCTGTTTTGATGAATCCGCCATATTCTGCCAAATGGGATGCGAGCAAGGGATTTTTGGATGATCCACGATTTTCTGAATACGGAGTCCTTCCACCAAAATCAAGGGCGGACTTTGCCTTTCTCCTCCATGGTTTTTACCACTTAAAAAACACAGGAACTATGGCAATCCTCCTCCCACATGGAGTGCTCTTTAGGTCGGGGGCAGAGGAAAAGATTAGGAAAATCATGCTAGAAAATGGATCCATAGATGCAGTCATAGGCCTTGCTCCAAATCTATTCTACTCTACAGGAATTCCAGTAAGTCTTATAATACTAAAGAAAGACAAGACAGACAGAAGTGTTTATTTCATAGATGCAAGCTGCGAATTTGTCAAAAAAGGCAACAAAAACGAACTAACCGAAGACAATATCCAAAAGATATACAAGGCCCTAAGGTCCAGGGAAGAAATTGACAAATTCGCCCACCTGGCCAAGTTTGATGAGATAGAAGAAAATAGCTTCAACTTAAATATCCCAAGATATGTCGACACCTTCGAAGAAGAAGATCCCATAGATCTGGCAGAAGTATCAAAAGATATCAAGTCTATCAATGAAGAAGCTGATAAGCTAAAAGCAGAAATCCTAGCTGATATGAAAAACCTTGTGGCAAATACAGATGAGGCCAAGGCGGAGCTTGAAGGATTTATGGAAATCCTTGGAGGAGACCTATGAGAAAGGTTCCAGAGCTAAGGTTTGCTGGCTTTGATGGGGAGTGGGAAGAAAAGAAGATTAGAACTCTAGGAAGTGTAATCACTGGAACAACCCCAAAAACATCGGATGCATCTAATTATAATGGTAAATACTTGTTTGCTTCACCTAGTGATATGTATGGACAACGTTATATAACAAACACTGATAAAACATTAAGCGAACAAGGCTTCAAGAAATCTAGATTATTACCCAAGGGTTCAAGTTTGTTTGTTAGTATAGGAGCGACTGTAGGAAAAATGGCACAAGCCCCTATTGATATGGCTACTAACCAACAAATTAACAGCGTTGTATCTAATAATAACTATGATCAGGATTATGTATTCACTCTTCTCAATTATAATTCTGATAAGATAATTAAAATAGTATCAACACAAACAATGCCA
The DNA here is from genome assembly GCF_000321005.1 of Anaerococcus senegalensis JC48. Taxonomy (GTDB): domain Bacteria; phylum Bacillota; class Clostridia; order Tissierellales; family Peptoniphilaceae; genus Anaerococcus; species Anaerococcus senegalensis. Next base: position 1,028,137 of record NZ_HE578907.1, on the reverse strand, counting down.
ATTATCAATAAGACTGAATTCAGCAATACTAAATTAGTAACATCTACCAATCTTGTAGAACAAGAAAAAATCGGAGATTTATTTAAAAATATTGATTACCTAATCGAAATCCAAGAAGGTAAAGTTGCCAAGATGAGAGATTACAAGAAATCCATGGTCCAAAAAATGTTCCCTAAAAAAGACAAGCTTGTCCCTGACTTTAGGTTTGATGGATTTGATGGAGAGTGGAAAACTGTGAAATTTAAAGAATTTCTTAAAGAATATAAAGTAAAAACAAATAATGAAAATGAATTAGTAATGTTATCTAGCACTAACAATGGGATGACTTATAGAGAAAGAAATGTTAGTGTTGCTACTAATGCTGGTTATAAAATAATATATAAAAATGATTTGGTTTTGTCTCCTCAAAATTTATGGTTGGGAAATATAAATTTTAATAATTTAGAAGATGGTATAGTATCCCCAAGCTACTACACATTTAAAATAAATGAGTTAGAGCCTAACTTTATAGAACCCCAGATTAGAACAAAGCGCATGCTGGAAAACTACAAAAATGCTTCAAGTCAAGGCGCTAGTGTTGTCAGAAGAAACTTAGAAATTAATGAGTTTTATGAAATAAAATTATCAATTCCTTCTATAGAAGAACAAGAAAAAATAGGAAACTTCTTTAAAAACCTAGACGGCCAAATCGAGGCCGAAGAAAAATTACTAGAGTCATATAAAATGATGAAAAAATCCCTACTCCAAAAGATGTTTGTATAGGAGATGTTATGGTAGAGATAAAATTTGATGATGAATTAAAATTAGAAAAAGACCTGATTAACCAGCTTATTTCAGGCAAGAGCCAGTGGACCTATGAGCCATCTATCAAGACTCATGAGGACCTTTGGAATAACTTTAGAAGGATACTTGAGACTAACAACAAGTCTGTCCTTGCAGACTACCCTTTGACTGATTCTGAGTTTCGCCAAATCCAAAATGCCATGACTTTTTCTTCCTTTTATGAAGCGGGTAAGTTCTTGGTTGGGGAAAATGGCATAGCAAAAGTCTCTGTCCAAAGAGAAGATGCCAGCCTGGGTACCGTCAGACTTGTAGTATTCAAAAGAGAGGATGTGGCTGGTGGATCTTCTGTCTACCAGGTTATCAACCAATTTGTCGCCCCAAAGACCATGGGTCTAGACCGAGACGCTCGTTTTGATGTGACCCTCCTTATCAATGGGATTCCCCTTATCCAAATAGAGCTAAAGAAGAGATCAGTTTCTCATATGGATGCCTACAATCAAATCAAAAACTACATAGCAACTGATAAGTACAGAGGACTTTTTTCCTGCCTTCAATGCTTTGTGATTTCCAATGGGTCGACTACCAGATACATTGCTGCCAATACTGATACTAAGCTTAACAAAAAGTTTTTGACCAGATGGAATGATAGGGATAATAATTCAGTGGATGACCTCTTTGGCTTTGCCAGAGATGTCCTTTCCATTCCCCAAGCTCACCAGCTAATCAGTCACTACAGTGTGCTAGATAATGAGGGAGAAAATATTATAATCCTTCGCCCTTACCAAATCCACGCCATCAAGGCCTTGAAAGAGGCGGCAAGTAAGCACGAGTCTGGATATGTTTGGCATACAACTGGTTCTGGTAAAACCTTAACTTCATACAAGGCCAGTCGAAATCTATATCAGATACCAAGGATTGAAAAGACAATATTTATAGTAGACAGGGTGGATTTGGACCAGCAAACCACATCTTCCTTTTTGGCCTATGCTGCCAACGATACTGTGGATATAGAATCAACTGATAATGTCAAAAATTTGAAATCTCATCTCCTATCAGATGATAGGTCGGTGGTGGTGACAACTGTCCAAAAGCTTAACTATATGATTAATAACAGGGATAAGTGGTTAACAGATAGTCAGGTAAATAAGCTTAGGAAATTAGAAATAGCCTTTGTTATAGACGAATGTCACAGGGCTATATCTCCATCCCAGCAAAATATTTTGAAGAAATTTTTCATCAATTCCTTGTGGTATGGCTTTACCGGAACACCGATTTTTGCTGAAAACAAAAAGGCTGCCGTGGGAAATTTGCCACAGACTACAGAAGAACAATTTGGCAAAAGGCTTCACGAGTACACAGTCAAGGAAGCCATAGGTGATGGGGCAGTGCTAGGCTTTCAAGTAGAAAATATGGATATGATTGGCGAAGGTGTATATGAAATAGTGGCAAATGTTAAGCCAGATATGGATGTTTACAAATACGAGAGAGAGGACCTAGAGCCATATATACCAGACAAGGTTTATGAAAATGATGAATACAAGCTTGCTGTTATAGACAAAATTATTAATGGAATGGCCAGAAGATTTGCCCTAGATAGGGGTAGAGGCAAGACCTATGGGGCCATACTTACCACATCATCTATCAAAGATGCTAAGGATTATTATAGGCTCTTTAGACAAGTGATTGAGGCTAGGTCTGAGGTGAAAGTTTCCGATAGGATAAAGTCTATGGTGGCTGATTTCCCAAAGATTGCCATGACATATTCTATTGTAGAAAATGATGAAAGAATAATAGAAAACAACGAAGCTATGAAAGAAGCCTTGGCTTACTATAATGATGAATATGGAACAAGTTTCTCCTTAGAAACCATAGGCTCTTATAACCGCAACCTAAACGAAAGGCTTGCCAGGAAAAAAGATAAGTATAAGTCTAGAGCTGAGCAGGTGGATATAGTTATAGTGGTCGATAGGCTCCTAACAGGATTTGACTCTCCAAGTATGTCATTACTTTTGATAGACAGGGCACCTATGACTCCTCAGGGGCTTATCCAAGCATTTTCTAGGACCAATAGACTATATGATGACCGTAAGGCCTATGGGCAAATAATAACATTTAGGACGCCAAAAGCCTATGAAGAAGCAATCGAAAATGCCTTCAAACTTTATTCAAACGGTGGGGAAAACTATGTGACTGCACCGACCTATGAAGAATCCAAAGAGAAATTTGACCAAAGTGTAAAAGAACTATTGACCTATGAGCTAGTAGAAAGCCCAGAGATCGAGTACGGCATAGAAAAAATGGTTGAATTTGTTTCGGCCTTTCAAAAATTCGACAAGGCCAATGCATCTGTAATGGTCTACAGTGAATATGAAGAGGATGAAGGATATTACAAAAACGCTATAGATAAGAAGACCTTGGAAAAATATTTTGACCAATATAATTATATAAAAGCATTGCTACCAACAACAGACGAAACAGACATTAATCTCCCACTAGACCTGTACTATGAACCAATCTCAATCCACCAAGGAACCATAGATTATAATTATCTAGCAAACCTCATGCAAGAAAAGGCCAAAAATAGGTCAAGTAATGATGCAAAACAAGATAGTGAAATAGAAAAAACGATAGAAGAACTATCAAAAACCAACCCAGAAAAAGCAGAAATCTACAGAGAAATTTATCAAGAAATGACAAAAGATCCAGATAAATTTGTAGATCAAAATATCGAAGAGTTGGCAAGAATCAAAATAAATCAAATCATAGAAGAAAAAATAAATAAATTCGCCGACCACTACAAGGTAAAGGTAGACGACTTGGTATTCTACACTATCAACTACAAAGACAAAAAAGAAAACAACAAACCTCTAGGAGAAGATGAGCTAATAAAAAACGCAGACAAAGACGCCTACAACAAAGAAAATGGAGAAAATATTAGTCTTTTAAGATATAGAAAGCTAATAAGAACTGCTGCAGCTGATTTTGTGGAAGGGGAAGTGCTGGGGTACTTGGACTAGGGGAATATCTAAAATATTATAAAAATATACTAAAATACTGTTTCTTTATATAGTGAAAGGACTAAAATGTATACAGACACACATATTGATCATATAATTGAAGCTGCAAGAGCTAATAAGCTAATACTATTTGTAGGAGCAGGAATATCAAAAGATTCAGGTTATCCATTATGGGGAGAGGTTATCAAAAGTTTTGGAGATGATCTATATGGAGAAGAAAATAATTATGAATTAGACTACTTAAAAATTCCTCAATATTATTATAATACTTTTGGAAAAATTAAGTATGAGGAAAAAATTTTAGAATCATTTAATGAACATAACGCTAAACCTAATCTTATCCACAAACAAATAGACAGAATTGCCCCTAAGCATATCATAACTACCAACTATGATACATTACTAGAAGATCAACTAAATTCAGGGATTTTAAAATATGAAGTCATAAAAAAAGATTCAGACGTACCAAATTCTAAACTAGGTAATTATATAATAAAAATGCATGGGGATATTAATGAGAGGAATTTTGTGTTAAAAGAAGATGATTACTATAATTATAATAATGATTTTCCAGTTATATCTCATCTTATACAATCACTTATAGTTAACAATACGTTACTTTTTATAGGATACTCACTATCAGATACAACTTTTAATTCGATTTACAGATTAATTTCAAATCAGCTAGGAAATAATGTCAATAATGCTTATCTGTTTACTACTGATAATCTAAATGAATTCGAGGTTAGATATTATGACAATTTAAATATAAAAGTAATTGGAGGCGAATCCACTAAAACAAAATTAAAATATGGATTAAGTGAAAAAGGGTTAAGAACTTACGAGTTTTTAAAATGTATATCAAATGGAATTAAAAGTTACTATGATATTTATAAAGAGATCGAACCTTTTAACTCTTTGAAATTTATTGAATATAGCGATCTTATAAACTATGGAGTTGATAATGTTGAATATAAACGTCAAATGAACTTACACCATTTTATTTTTGAATATAATGATGAAACCCCTCCCAAAATTGACAAAAATACAAAATTGAAACTTAAAGAATTTTTGAGCTCAAAAACGGATAGCTTATTTTTATTTAATGAGGAGTTAGATTCTAATAGAAAATATGAAAAGAATGGTGATTTCAACACTGCTTATAAATTTTATGATAAGGGCGACTACAAATCTGCTGAAGAAGAATTAGAGATACTAGCGAATAAATTTTTAAAAAGTAAAGATTATATAAATTATTTAATAGCTTTGTTTAATATTGATAATATTAATAATAAAAAACGGAATTATAATTACTTGGAAGAAGAATTGGAAAATAATAAAAGCAATAAAACAGATAGCTCAGACTCTTCAAAAGATAAAAATCTAAAAGATTACTATTTGGGAGATGATTTTGGCCAAGTTTTAGATAATATACTTAGATTATCTACAAATAATGATAGAAAAGTAATCTTATTCTTAAGGGATGAAGTTTTTAACTTCAGGTATTTATATAGGAAACAAAGAAGGATATATGATCGATATCAAAGCATAAAACTAGATTGGTTAAAGTCTCATGATAGTTCTAAACGATACCATAATTACGAATCAAATGATTCAAATATAGTGAAAATAAAAAATGAATTTATAAGTTTAAATCAATTCATAGACTGCAATGGAATATTTATAAGGCATTATAATGAGTTTCGTAGTATAGTTAATATTTACTTTGAAACACTAATTTATTCACATACATTATCAAAACTAGATAATGATAATATGCATTTTTCATCTGTATATAGTATCTTTGATAAAGAAGATGTTATTTATGTATTTAAGTATATTGATAGGAAATATTTTAGGGAATTTTTAGATAAAAATAAAATTAATAATATAAGAATTACAGAAGAAGCTTATGATTATCTTATTAATGAAATATTAAATTTAATATATTTATTTAATGAAAATAGTATAAATTTGAGACAGTTATATTACTTAAATAATTATATATTTTCTTTATCTTATATTGATTTAAATGATCCCAATAGATTAATTGAAGTTTTACAGAGTATGCAGGTATTTAATACCTATACTTTAGAAATAAATAAAATCCTATTAAAATTAATATACATGAATTTAGATAATATATCATTTGAAGAATATACAAAGATAGTAGATATTTTAAGTAATAATTTAAATCTTATATATATTAATGATAAAAAAAATTTTAAAATTGGATATCCTAAATATGGATTTTATATAAATGGAACTACTTCAATATTAGATTATATAAACAAGTTTAAAACGATTGAAGTAATATTTAATATGAGCGAATTAAATAAAGATATATATTTAATTAAATCTGGTAAGAAGAATATAAAAGAACTAGAGCAGATTGACTTTATTTTTGAAGGGCTTGTTAATTATTTTAATCAAGATATTCTCTCAGTATTAGAAGAATTATTATTAGAATATTCCCAATCACATATAGATGATTGTAATATATTATTCTTATCATTGGTTATTCTAAAAGATTATGATTTTTTTAATAAATATAAGGAGGATGTTTACAACCAACTAATAACCTATTCAAATTTTACAACTCCAGAAGGAATTATAATAGAAAATTTTAATAAAAATCTTTCTATTAATAGGTTGTACAGACATTTTGTTCATAAAGATTTTGACAAGGAAGATATAATAAATGATATAAATTTTAAAAGTGTAGAGGGAGTAGATTTTCAATTTGATTGGTTTATACTAGAGAATTATAGTATTAAATCCATAGACAATATACTGCATCGTGTTGATTTAGAATATTTTAAAAATAACTACATTAAAGATAGAGATCAAATTAATGCTTTTGAAGAATATAAGGAATACTTGATAAAACTAAAACAAAATAGGTGAGAAGTTATTCTCACCTCTTATATCTTTATTACATCCCCATTGACACTACCCAATCCACCAGTAAAACAATATATAGAAATATTTCTATATGAGGTGGATTATGAGTGTTGATTATGAAAATTTATCTAAAAAGATAATAGTGATTTCTGATCCTAAGAGGCTTAAGATTATTGATATGTTATCTTGTGATGAGCTTTGTGCTTGTGATATTCTTGAGAAATTTGATATTGCTCAGCCTACCTTATCTTATGATATGAAAAAGCTCGAAGAAGCCAGTCTTGTAACTAGCAGGAGAGATGGTAAGAATACTTTCTACTCTTTAGATAAGGATAGTTTGGATGAGATTGAGGATAGCCTAAAGCTTATATTTCATATCCAAGATGATTGTATTTGCAAGGAGTAAATCCAAAGCAAATATTATATAATATAAAACTTGCTAGAGGGAATATTTATAGGATTAAGAAAAGTCCATTTATCTTAGGTGTTGGTCTTATTTTAGTCCTAGTTATTTTTTATCTTTGCTTTAATTACTCAAAAGACTTCTTGGGTTTTCTTGTGGGGTTTTGGCTATAGGCTTATTTTTTATTTTTACTCTAGGTCAAGGTATAAGGGAAAACGGATTTGTTTTATTTTTAGGTAATATACCTATACTAAAGTTTGTTTCTTTTGAGTATATAAAGTGATTAGATAGTTCTTATGATAAACTTAGTGATTTGATCCTTGGAATTAAGGCACATTCTACCACTTATAAACAAACTTACAAGATAAGCGATAACTAACTATTTCCAAAACTTCATCAATCCTAGAATCTGGTAACCCTAGTAGGAGTGTCCTTACTTTTAAATTTTCCCTAGCTGATAAGTTCTCATACAAGGCAGGTATTCTATCAAGGCACCCATATCTGATAAATCGTCACGACTCCACTCATGACCTTCAAAAAAGATTTGACCAGATGTTTTATGAATCATTCCAGTAATCATCTTTAATGTAGTCGATTTACCTGCACCGTTAGGTCCTAGCAATCCATAGATAGAATTTTCTTTTATTTTAAAAGAAATATTATCTACTGCTTTTTGGTTTACAAAGGTTTTAGTTAGATTTTTTGTTTCTAATATAAATTTGTCCATAAATGAACCTCCTATTCATTTTATAAACTTAGTATAAAATACAAATTTAAGGATTCCATAAGGAAGATAAGATTCTTTAAAAATTTAATAGATTGTTTTTGCCTTTATTGTCCGGTACTGGGACTGGGACGGAACTAAAAATCTGAAAACGTCCTATAATTAGGTGAATTTATTGATATTAGAAAAAATAGAATCTAGTATTTTGAATGATTTGGTATATATCGTATGTTTGGAAAAGAAGAATGGGAGTAAAATTATCCTTGATTGGGTAATTTTACCCGAAAAATAGTGCGGAGCACGGAGAGCAGTGAAACTGCGGTTTTCGTTAGTCGTAAAATTTTCTAAAATGTCTTAATTACAAGCTATAAAGAGAATAAAAAATGGCTATTGGTACTCAAATGGTACTGGAAGAAAAAAAGAATAATTGAATAATAGTTCCAAGTTGTTTACATTTGGACAAAAATAAGACCGTAGTTTCAAGCTGCGGTCTTTTTGCGTACATATTTTATATAACTTAGCAAACAAATAAATAATGCGACAATAAAATGTCGGTTTGAGTGTTGATTTGAATAAGGCTTAACGAAAAGAAAGTAAGCACTTCTCAAAAATATTGAGCACTGTTTTCGTTTATAAATAAGTGGGAATTTTATATAGTGTATGGGGCTTGACCTGTCCGTTGGGGACCGTGTTATCCTTTAATCAAAGGAGGTAGAAACTATGTTAATAAGTGAAATTCAAAAAGAAACGGGTCTAACTAGGAAGGCAATAGAGTATTATGAGGATAAAGGACTTATCCATCCTCCGAAATCTGAGAATGGTTATAGAGACTATAGTACTAAGGATTTGGAAATTCTGAAAAAGGTATCTATATTTAGAAAATTGGGAATGAGTGTCTCAGATATTTATCAGTGTATATTGTCAGATGGCCATACTCTATCTTCTGTTTTAAGGGAAAAGCAGCATCAATTGGACCTTGATGAAAAAAGAAAAGTAATACTAGAAATGATTGTTAAAGGTGAAAGCGATGAACTAATCAATGAGAAAGTTTCACTACTTGAGATCAAAGAAACTATATATGAAAAACTAGAAATTGCTTTTCCAGGATATTTTGGACAAATATTATTTGTTGCCTATCAACCATTTTTGAATGATCCATTAGAAAATGATGGTAAGAATTCTTTTTACAAATATATAGCTTATCTTGATAAGCTTCCTTTGTTTGAATTAACTGAAGAAGAGAAAAAATATATTGAGAAAATTAGCTCACCCTTTTATATGAAAACTTTAAAGGATATAAATCAAGCTAAACTCGATGCTATTGAGAATCCAGAAAAGTGGATGAAAGATAATGAAGATGCAATTTCTCATTATAAAAGCTATAAAAATAGTGAAGAGTATCAAAATAGCATGATGAAACAGATTCAGGATAAGCTTAAAAACTTTATGAATGAAAATCAATATTATGAAATAGGAATTCCACTTATTAGAAAATTTAGCAAAAGCTATGATAATTACTATAAGAAGCTTATAAAGGCAAATGAACAGTATCTAAATAATAAATATCAATAATCATAGGTAAGCACTTACTTGTAGTTAGTAGGTGCTTTTCTATGCCCAAATTTAAAAAGTTTCAAAGATAGGAGAAAAAGTTTAATTGTTTCAAAGACTCTTAGAAATTATAAAAAAGAACCTGGTATTTTGATTGGTTTAGAATATTTCTTATTCTTGGAAAAGAATAATGAGAGTAAAAATAACTATAAATGATAGGATTTGGTTTATTATTTTTTTATTAGTTATAATTTAAAGCTTTCTACTTAATGGTCTTATATTTTTTTAATAAAAAAACTGGCCCTAGTAGTTAGTTTTATTGCTAACTTTTGGAGTCAGTTTCTAAAAGATTTATTTTATAAGATACCTAGTACTTTTTGTAGTATTAGGGTTATTGAGGTTATTGCTATGAAACACACGCCACCTAGGGCAAGTGGTCTTGCTTCTGATTTTAATAGTTTTACTATATCAGTATTAAAACCAATGGCTGACATTGCCATCACAATAAAAAATTTGGATAAGTCTTTAAAGGGTTTGAAAAATTCAATATTCACTCCTTTGGCTAGGGCTATGGTTGTAATCAAACTTGCAAGGATGAAGTAGATTATAAAGAATGGAAAAATTTGTATTATAGAGATTTTTTTATTATCTTCTTGCCCAGCGTTTCTCATCCTAATGAAGGCTAGTCCTAAGCATATTGGAATTATTGCTAGGGTTCTAGTCAATTTTACTGTTACAGCCTTGTCAAGCGTCTGACTACCTAGATTATATATTGTATCCCATGTTGATGCACATGCTGTAACTGATGATGTATCATTAACAGCAGATCCTGCAAATATACCAAAGGCATTACCATCGGTAGTAGAAAATCCAATCATACGACCAAGACTTGGAAATAAAATAGCAGCCAAGATATTAAAAAAGAAAATAACAGATATAGCTTGAGATATTTCATCTTCATCTGCATCTATAACTGGAGCAGCTGCTGCAATTGCAGAGCCTCCACAAATTGATGATCCAACACCAACAAGAGTTGCGATATTTCCTTTTATAAGTCCAGACTTGTAGGCTAGGTATGCGATTATAAGTGATGTTGATATGGTAGATAGGATGATTGGAAGTGATTGTCTACCAGTTTTTAAAACAATTCCAAGATCAAGACCAAACCCAAGGAGGATTACAGCATATTGAAGGATTTTCTTTGATGTAAATCTCACACCACCAATATAAGGTTTTTTGTCTTTTATAATTTGACCTAGGAGCATTCCAATTAGAATACCAAAGACTGCTGGGCCTACTAGTGGGATTTTTTTGCCGATTATCTGGGATATTATTGCAATTATAAGGCAGAGAAGAATCCCTTTTATATTTTTTTCTATAGATTTTATCATATATTCTCCTTTCACTTTTGTTATTATATAATAAATAGATATAATGTAAAATTATAATTATTTACTATATGATAAAAATTTGTTATGATGGATGTGGAGGATGCTATGTTAGATTTTAGGATAGAAAGTTTTTTGGAAGTATGTAAATATATGAATTTTACAAGGGCTGCTGAAAGTCTTAATATAACACAGCCAGCCATATCTACTCATATTAAATATTTAGAAACCTATTACAATTGTAAGCTTTTTTATAGAAATAAGAGGAATTTGTGTCTAACAGATGAGGGCAAGATTCTAAAATCTGCTTTACTTTCTATGTCAAATGATCAAGATAAGTTGAAGATGATATTATCTGAGAAAAAAACTAAGAGTGAAAAAATTTCCCTGGGTTTTACTAGGTCGGTAGGAGAATATCTAATATTGGATAAGCTTATAGCCTTGATTAAAGAAAAACCTTCTTGTGATTTCCATATTTATTATGAAAATACGGACGAGATTTTAAGTGATATTGATAGTGGGAGGATAGACTTTGCCATTATAGAGGGATTTATAAAATCTAGTGATTATTTTATCAAAAAATACAAAAGCGATAGGATTGTTTGCATTAGCCACAAGGACCACAAGTTTAAAAAACAAGTAAAAAAGTTAACAGACTTATTAGATGAAAGAATTATTATTAGAGAAGACGGATCTGGTACCTTAGCTATATTAAAAAATTTTCTAAGCATGGAAAATATTGATACGAAAGATTTTGCAAATATCATAGAAATAAATAATATGTGTTCCATAGTAGAAATGCTCAGATCGGATTGTGGCATAAGTTTTATTTTTGAATCTTGTGTAAAAAAAGAACTAGAAGAAGGTATTCTCAAGGTTATGGACCTAGAAGATTTCAATCTAGTTCATGATTTATCCCTTGTTGCCAGTAAAAATTCAATATTTACTGATTTGTATTTGCAAATAGCTGAAACTTTTTATTAGAAAAAATTTCATAGTATTAGGTTAAGCTAAGATAGGTAAAGAAAAATATCGTTTTATAAAAGCAAAAAATGGCTAATCTCAAGTCTTGAGGTGTTTTATATTAGGTGATATCTTTTAGCAATATAATAAACTTAGATATAAGAACAAAGTCTGATTTTGAAATAGAAAAATATGTCAAAGATGTTTTTGAAATTTAAAAGCTACATTAGCTGTACTATTCCTTTTGAACAAGAAGTAATTGACCAAATAGACAATAAAAATGTTGATTTGAATGTCGGTTTGAACAAGACTGAAAAGAAAGTTATAGAACTTTTAATAGAAAATCCAAGTCTAACATCAATTGAACTTGCAGAAAAAATAGGTGTAACTAAAAGGACTATTGAAAGGTCATTTAAATCATTACAAGAAAAGAAGATGATTGAAAGGATTGGATCAAAGCGTGATGGAAATTGGATCGTGGTTAGGTAAGCAAAATATATTTCTAAATTAAAGTTAATAGTTGTGCATTGTTTCAATATATTGAATGATTTTACGATTGAGATAATATTGGTAATCTCTATATTTATTTGAATATCGAGATTTTTGAATGATTATTTATTTTAGATATGTTCTAAAATTAAATGCAGCACTAGAAAGAAATAGAAAAAAGCTCGAAAAATTTTAGGTTAGATTTTACATCTCGTCTACTTTGGAAGGGTGTTTTTGACGCAAAAAAGAAAGAGTTAATTACGGAAATAGATGTAGTTGATAATGACAAGTATATCAAAAAAATCAAATAATGAAATTCTAGATTTATATTCATCACATTATAAAATAAATTACAATGATGAACTTGTATATTTTGACAGGGAACAAGAAAAAAAGATAAGTACAGAATGCTTGATCTACTTGGGAAACATATGAAACGCTTTGCTGAAGTAAATGACAGTTCCTTCGAGATTTATGATAGGGAAATTTAAAGGGTTAAAAATCTATAAATTTTTGTCCGGTACTGGTACTGGGACAGGACTAAAAATTTGAAAACGTCTTATAATTACATGGATTTAGTGATACTCTAAAAAATAAAATCTAGTATTTTGAATGGTTTGGGATATATCGTACATTTGGAAAAGAAGAATGGGAATAAAAATAGCTTAAGAAGCTATTTTTATGTCATGACAAAATTTTTGAAATAAAATTTCAAAAATTCTAGGTCTGACCCTTCTGTAATTAAAAAAGTAAAATATAACGAATAGGATCATTTTGCTTTTTTAATTACTAATGGGAATAAAAATACAAGATGATTTGAAAAGAGAATCCCTAAAAATACACGTTTTAGATGGCACTAAATGATTAAAAATCATTAAAATTAACCCAGTTGTCTTCCAAAACCCTTTCAGGATTTTGGATATTAAATGCAAGATTGATAATTCATCTTGCATTTTTTTATTTTTCTATAAAAAAAATGATGATTTGTAAGAATTTAGATTAAAATATAATTATATTTATAACTTCCACATTAATGTAGACATATATAGATTTAAATAAAAAAATATATTATTATATACTAATGTTAAGGAAGATAACATTTTCATTGATTGTGAGGTGAAATTTTGAATAGCAGACAAATTATGATTATACAGACTGTTAGATTACAGGATGAATATATTACTGCTAAGAGCTTATCGGAGATGTTTGGTGTTTCTACCAAAACTATCTATAAAGATATTAATAAAATAAATGAATATTTTAAGGACTATGATATCGAGATTGAGAAATTTCCGCGTAAGGGAATTAGGATAAATGATAATTATAAATCTAAAAAAATTGATTTAATTTTAACGGATATTGATAGTAAAAAAAGTTTGGACAATCAGTCAATAGAATATAGACAGGATTATTTGTTCAAAGAAATTTTACTAAAAAGAAAAAAGTTAAATATTGATGTTTATGAAGATAATACATTTATAAGTGAAGGATCTGCTAGAAGAGATATTAAACAATTGGAAAAAAAGATTTCTTCAAAAAAATTACATTTAATAAATGAGAAAGGCAGATACTTTGTAAGTGGTGATGAGTCAAGGATAAGAAAAGTTATTAAAGAGTATGTAACTTCATTGATTGATGATTTAAATTTTGAAGATATCAAAACCTTATCAAGATTTTTTACTAAGGAAAATATTTCAAATTGCAAAAATGTTATAAATGAATTGGGAAGAAAATACGATTATGATCTTAGTAAAAGATATTTTAATACTCTTTTGATAGATTTACTTGTTCAAATAAATATGATTGAATTGGGATTTATTTTAGATGAATATAAAACAAGCATAAAATTTGATATTAATCATTTTGAGGCTTATTTCTATGCTAAAGAAATTTTGAATGAAACTTTATCTAAAAAAGTAATACCTAGCCAAGAAATTGAAGCTTTGTCATATACATTACTTGCTTCAGGTTTTAAAATAAATAATGCCAGTTATAATTTAAGATTAGATAAGAGTGTAACGAATCTTATTAAAAAGGTATCAAATATTTTGGATATTGATTTGACCAATGATTATCATTTAAAAAATATGTTGATAAGCCATATAGGGCCCATGATATTTAGATTGCAAAAATTTATTGCAGTCAATAATCCTGTAGCTGAGGAAGTAAAAAAACAATATAGCGTTTTGTATAATGTTGTTTGGCTTTCAGTTAGAGAGCTTACAGAAGAATTTAATATTAAAATGACAGCAGATGAGGCTGCTTTTTTGGCAATTCATTTTCAAATAGCTGTAGAAAAAGTTCAAAAATCTTTAAATATTTTAGTAATATGCCCACATGGAATTGCTACTTCTGAACTAATAGTTAGTAAATTAAAAAGAATAATTTTAGACACTGACAAGGTAATAAAAGTAGATTTAGATGATTTAGACAAAATAGACTTAAATAATATTGATTTTATTGTATCATCTGTAAAATTGCCTGATATTAAAGTTCCAGTATTTGAGGTTAGTCAGTCATAACTGAACATGAAATGAAAGAAATTGGTCTATTTTATAATAATGATTTAGATAAGAATAGATTGTTAAAATCTAGTGAAAAAATTGAAAACAATAATAATTTAATAAGAGAGCTTTTAGAAGATAATGTATTGTTAAAGTCCAAAGCTAAAAATAAAGAAGAAGTTTTCAAAGAAATTTTAAATATTTCGAATAAATTTAATCTAAAAAATAATTTATTTTTAGATTCTATAATAAAAAGAGAAAAAATGGGGAGCACTAGTGTTTATACAGAAATTTCAATTCCCCACTGTGGCCCTAAATATGTAAATAGATCTCAACTGGGAATTATTACTTTAGAAAAGCCTATTCAATGGGGGAATAATTTAATTAAAGTTGTCCTTATAATAGCTATAACAGATGAAGATCTTGATATTACTAAGGATATTTTGATAAATATTTATAAAAAAATAGAGGATAAAAATTTTATAGAAGAATTATGGAAATCAAAAACAAAAGACGAACTAATTTCAACGTTTATAGATTGGAGGGATGATTATGATAGAAAATAAAATCATAAAATTAAAAGTTAAAAATTTAAAAGATAGTAAGGAGGTGTTAAGTAGTTTATCTGATTGTCTTATAGAAGAAAAAATAGTAAAATCATCATTTAAAAATGCGGTTTTAGAACGTGAAAATTCTTATCCAACTGGTCTTCAGTTTGATGGTTATGGCATTGCATTGCCTCACACTGATAGTGAACATGTGATAAAATCTCAAATTGCAATAATGACCCTTGATAAACCAGTAAAATTTGTTGAGATGGCAACTACTGATAAAGAAATTGAAGTAAAAACAATTTTTATGTTGGCTTTAAAAGATAGTAATCAACATATTAAAATTTTACAAAAAGTAATGGAATTATTACAAGATAAAGAAGCTATGAGTATGATTGAATCATTTGATGATTCTAAAGAGGATGTAGAAAATTTAATAGAATTATTAGAAAAACATGAATTAAATTAAAAGGAGGGAAAAATGTTAGATCTTTTTCAAAAATTTGTAGATTTGGGAGCAATAGTTGTGCTGCCAATATTAATATTTATATTTGGAATGATACTTGGAACTAAGGCTAAAAAATCTTTTACATCAGGAATAATTGTAGGTGTAGGTTTTGTTGGTTTAAATATGGTAATTGATTTACTTGGAAATAGTTTGGGACCTGCTGCTCAACAAATGGTAGAAAGATTTGGACTAAATTTAACAACAATCGATGTTGGTTGGCCAGCAGCTGCAGCAATATCTTATGGAACAGTTTTAGGTAGTCTAGCAATTCCTATAGGAATTGGTCTTAATATAATCTTATTATTTTTAGGACTAACAAAAACATTGATGGTAGATATGTGGAACTTTTGGCATGCTGCTTTTGTTGCATCCTTAGTATATGCAATAACTCAAGATTTTGCCTTAGGATTTTATGCAACAATAGCATATTTAACAATGATATATTTACTAGCAGATATTATAGCACCAAGAATTGAAAAATTTTATGGATTTCCAAATATTACATTCCCACATGGAACATCAGCTCCAGGATTTTTATTTGCCTTACCACTAAATTGGATTTTTGAAAGAATACCAGGATTTAATAAAATCGAAGCTGATCCAGAAACAGTTCAAAAGAAATTTGGTGTATTTGGAGAAAGTACAGTTTTAGGATTAATAATTGGACTAGGTATGGGAATATTAGCAGGATATGATTTAGGTGGAATTTTACAATTAGGAGTAAAAACTTCAGCAGTTATGGTATTAATGCCAAGAATGGTTTCACTTTTAATGGAAGGACTTGCACCAATTTCTGAAGCAGCAAATACTTTTGTACAAAAAAGATTTCCAGGCAGGGAAGTAAATATAGGAATGGATTCAGCCTTATCAGTAGGTCACCCAGCAGTTTTATCAAGTTCATTATTACTAGTACCAATAACAATTCTTTTGGCTGTAATTTTACCTGGAAATACAACACTACCTTTTGGAGATTTGGCTACAATACCATTTGTAGTTTGCTTAATGTCTGCAGTATTTAATGGAAATATTGTACGTACTGTAGTAGGAGGAAGTATATATATGACTACTATTTTATATATAACTTCTTGGGCATCACCGCTTGTAACAATGGCAGCAAAGGCAGCTGAATTTGATTTAGGTGGAAACAAAAGTATAACAGCAATGGCAGAAGGTGGTTTATGGCCAACATGGTTATTTATAATGTCAGGAAAACACATGCCATGGATAATGCTAAGTGTAATATTTATTGTTAGTTTAGCAGGCTTATATTATGTAAACAAAGTTAAAGGAAAAAAAGAAGAAAAAATTAAGGAGTAAAAAATGAAAAAATTATTAATAATGTGTGGATCAGGAATAGCAACTTCTACAGTTGCCACAGGAAAAGTTAAACAATGGTTAAAGGACAATAATTTAGAAGATGAAGTGAAAATTTACCAATCAAAAATTGCAGAAGAAATTAATCATATTGACGATTATGATGCAGTAATAACAACAACAACTGTTCCAGATAGCATCAAGGACAAGGTTATATTTGGCCTTCCTTTACTAACAAATATGGGAATTGATCAAATGTGGGATCAATTGAAAAAAGAATTGGAAAAATAAAAGGAAAGCATCATCTCGAGAAATTCTAAAAAAAGCTCAAAAAAATTCTTATGCAGTTGCCTCATTAAATTTTATTGATGGAATAACTGCCCAAGCTTATTTAGAAGTTTGTGAGGAATTTAAAGTTCCTATGATCTTATCATTTGCCCAAGCTCATGAAAAATGGCTATCATTAGGAGATGCTGCTTGGATTGGGAAAAAAATCCAAGAAAAAGCGTCTACGCCAGTAGTTTTACACCTAGATCATGGTCAAGATATATCTTTTGTAAAAAAAGCAATTGACTTAGGTTTTAATTCTGTAATGATTGATGCATCAAGGCTAAGTTTTGAAAACAATGTTAAAACAACAAAAGAAGTTGTTGATTATGCTCATGAAAATGGAGTTGATGTTGAAGCAGAAATTGGTTTTGTAGGTGCAAATGAAAACATTGAAAACTATGGAGTTATAGATTCTATTTATACTGAAGCCAATGATGCTGTAGAATTTTTAAATAAAACAAATGTAGATTCTCTTGCAATTTCTATAGGTACAGCTCATGGAATATATAAAGGAGAACCTAAGATTAATTTTGAGAGATTGTATGAAATAAGAGAAAAAGTAGAAACTCCTTTAGTTTTACATGGTGGTTCTTCTACTGGTTATGATAATTTAAGTAATTGTGTACAAGGTGGAATAACAAAAATTAATTTATTTTCAGATATGATAAATGCAGGCTTTGCTGCTATAAAAAATGAAAATGTAATAGACTATCCATCATTGATGATTAAGATTAAAGAAAATATAAAAGAAGAAGTAATAAATTATTATAAAGTATTTGGACTAATTGAAAGATAGGTGAAATAAAAATGAAGATAAATTCAAAAAATCATTTCTTTGTATTTAATCCAAAATCATATTTATATGGTGAAAAACTAATAAAATATGCAAAAGTTGCTGATAAAATGTCAAAAAAATATTCAAATATATATGTTTTTGTGACAGGACCTTACGCTGATTTATATCGTTTGAATAAAGAAACAGAAAATATAATTGTAACAGCACAACACATGGACGGAATAAATCCAGGTCGTGGAATGGGAGCAGTTTTACCAGAATCATTAAAAGATGCAGGAGTAAAAGCGACATTTTTAAACCACGCCGAACATCCATTGACTTTAGCACAAATTGCAGCATCTATAAAAAAAGCAAAAGAATTAGGAATAATTACAATTATTTGTGCAGACTCAAAAGAAGAAGCCAAGGCAATAGCAACTTTGGATGTAGATATTATTTTGTATGAGCCAACAAAATTAATAGGAACAGGAAAGACCAGCGATAGGGATTATGTTGAATCAACAAATAATTCAATTAAAGAAATAAACCCCGATGTTCTTATAATGCAGGCGGCAGGAATAAGTACAGCCGAAGATGTGTTCAATACAATAAGTCAAGGTGCAGATGGAACAGGATGCACAAGTGGGATTGTAAAATCAAAAGATACTAAACAAATGATAAGAGATATGATTGAAGCAGTTGATAAGGGAAGTATGGCGTGATATATGACAGTATACATGAAAGACTATCAAGTGGAAAGTAAAGAAGGACAAGTAAGTTTTATAGATATAACAAAAAATGTAAAAGAAGCTATAAAATCTAGTGGTATCCAAAAAGGAACTTGCACAGTAACAACAAGTCATACAACGTGTTCAATATTTTTTGAAGAATTTACCCACGATGTAGATGAAAATGGAACAGAATTTTTACTTTCTGATATGGATGAATGTCTTCAAAAAATTGTCCCAAATCACGACAGCAAAGATATCTACAGATATCCAGGAGAAAAGCATTATCAAGAAGTCGAATCTTGGCCTGATGTAGACAAATGGTTACCAAGAGGAAATCGTACAAAATTATGGAATGCAGATGCCCATATTAAATCTTCAATTATTGGATCATGTGAAACATTTGTAGTGAAGGAAAATAAACTATCAGTCGGAATAACTGGATATGTATACTTTGTAGATTTTGATAAAACCAGAGAAAGAAAAAGAAAATTTACAGTAACAGTAATGGGAGAATGAAAAAATAATTTATTATTTTAAAAGTCAAATTTGTATAATTGAAAATTGATAAAATTAAAAATATTTAAGTTGAAATACCAGATAAAAATTTATCTGGTATTTTTATATTATGTCACTTTGAAATTGTAAGAAGTTTATTTATTTTTATATAATTACTTTTTTATTTACGCATTTGAGAAATGAAGAAAAAATTGAAAATAATGAAGTTTGCAAAGAGCTGAGCTTCATAGGAAAATTTGGGATATTGCTGATGATGTGTGTGGTGCTGTTGATGGTTGGGATTTTAAACAATACATATTGTATATGGGCTAATAAAAAGCTTGAAATGTCTGATGACAAAGGTATCCAAGGATATACAAACGGAGTTTTTGGGTAAGAAATATCGGGGTTTTGAATAAAAAACATAAAAAAATGTATTTATATAATTTATTTTTATTGTAAAAAAAGTTAAAATAAAGTATACTAGAATTTGCAAATATTAGTATTTAGGAGGGATGCATGAATTTTTTTGAAGTATTCATGACAACATTACAAACGCAAAAAATTAATACAGCAATTTTTTCGAGTTTAGTAATTATTTTAGTTGGTTATTTTTGTAGGAAAAGAGGCATTTTTGATAATAAGACAGGAAAAGTATTAACAGGTATAGTATTATCACTATCATTACCAGCCTTAGCTTATAACTCATTTATGAGTGATATAAGTCAGGAAACATTAAGAAATGGAATGGGACTATTAGTGTGGGGAATAGCAATGTATCCTATTTTAATTCTTTTGACTCTACCAATTTACTCAAGATACAAGGGAGATGAAAAAACAACATTAAGAGTTTTATCAATTTTAGGTTCGACAACATTTTTTGGTATTCCAATAGTAACAGCAATTTATGGACCACAAGGAACATTATATGCATCTATTTTTAATATAGGATATAGAATTTTCCTATATTCATATGGATATATAAAAATGAGTGGTTTAAGCATGAAAAAAGAAAATATTAAAAAAATGTTTTTAAATCCAATAGTAGTGGCTACATTTTTAGGGTTGTTAGTATGGATATTCCAAAATTATTTACCACAAGTGGTTGTTAGTGTAGAACAAAATGGAGAAACTATTAAAAAATCGGTGGCATTTTTGAGAATTGACCATACATTCCCACAACTATTCCAAGTATTTAAGTATCTAGGAGGATTATCCTCACCACTAGCTTGGTTGGCAATAGGTTCAACATTAGGTGCAGTAAGCTTTAAAGAAGCTTTTTCAGATAAAAAAACATGGTATTATACATTCATTAAATTAGTATTAATTCCAGCGATAAATATTGTAATTTTATATGCTTTAAATTTAGTAGGATTCCCAATAAATTTAGTAGGTTTGGGAACTGTAGTTATAATGATGGCAACACCACCAGCTACTGTAGCGGTAGCTTATGCTATTAATTTTGATAGAGAAGCTTTACTTGCATCAAATGCGTCACTAATGTGCACACTAGGAGCAGTTTTGATGGCTCCAGTTTGGATTGTTATAATAGAATTGATTGGTAAAATAGGAGTATTTGCTTAAGAAAGGAAGATAATATGACATTAAAAATCGTAGCATATGGAGTAAGACCAAATGAAGTTGATTTTTTTCATAAGCTAAATAAATATAATTATGAATTAAAACTAGTAGAAGAATTACTTACACATGATAATATTGAAACAGCAAAAGATCAAGATGCTGTTTTACTTAGAGGAAATTGTGTAGCGGATAGACAAAATCTTGAAAAAATAAAATCTTATGGAATAAAATATGTTTTCACAAGAACGGTAGGTTTTAATCATATAGATTTAGAAGCATGTAAAGAAATGAATTTAATGGTTGCTAGAGTGCCAGCTTATTCACCAAATTCAGTAGCAGAATTATCTTTAACATTAGCAATGATGTTATTAAGAAATACAGCGTATACAACAAATAAAACAAAAAATTATAATTTCAAAGTTGATGCTCAAATGTTTAGCAAAGAGATTAGAAATTGTAAAGTTGGTATAATTGGTACAGGTAAAATTGGATTGACAGAAGCTAAATTATTCAAGGGATTAGGAGCTGAAATTTTAGGTAATGATCCTTATCCAAATGAAAATGCAAAAGAAATTTTAAAATATGTTGAATTAGATGAATTATTGAAAGAATCAGATATAGTAAGTTTACACATTCCATATTTTAAAGGACAAAATGATGAATTAATAAATAAAAATTTCATTTCAAAAATGAAGGATGGAGCAATATTAATAAATACAGCTCGTGGTGAATTGCAAAATAATGAGGATATTTATGATGCTATAAAATCTGGTAAATTAGCAGGATTTGGCACAGATGTATTTCCAAATGAAACTAAAACATTCTTCAAGGAGTTTGCATCTGGTGATGAAATGGAAGATCAGTCAGCAAGAAAATTGGTAGATTTATATCCTAAAGTTTTAGTTACACCTCATGTAGGTTCAAATACAGATGAAGCTCTGAAAAATATGATTGAAATTTCATACGATAATTTCAATGAAGTTTTAACTAAGGGCGAAACAAAAAATGTAGTAATGGCAAAATAAAATAATTATTTTAATATTAGCAAAACCTCCTGTTTAAATTTATGTTTAATAGGAGGTTTTTGTACATTAAAATTATTTTATAAGTTTTTAAGCTCCTTGATTTATGTTTATTAAATTTCAGAAAGAAGGTATATATTGTAAAGAATTAGATGTAGATATGTTAAATAATTCGTTGAAACATATAGAGATGAATAAAAACGAAGTGTTGAACATAATGTCGAAGTAGCAAAGGGAGTGAGCAGTCACTCTCTTTTAAATAACATAATATAGCCCATTTTTCTAATAAATTTTACATGAGAGAGAAATAAATACTTATTTACAGATTATTTATAAAAACATTTAAATCCATTAGCTAAGATTTGATATAAATTTAAATTAAAACTTGTATAATTATGTAATCATAATATTATAGTAATGATGATAACTTATATAAATACTTGAAAATTTAAATTTATGATTATACTAATAAGGAGAAAAAAATGAAATTTGTTTATATAATTATGGGACCTTTTGATCCAAAGATTGATAGAAAGTCCATTGGGAAAAATAATAATGCTGAAATTATTGGTGTTAAAAATCTTGAAGATGCTAAAGAGATTTCAAGATCTTTAATTGGCCTTGCTGATGTGATTGAGCTTTGTGGAGCTTTTGAGGAAAGTGGGGCAAGGGAGATTATTGATGCAACAGAAGGGAAAATTCCTGTTGGTTTTGTTACCCACCTTGATTGTCAGGATGATTTGTTTGATGAATTATTTTCTTAAACTTAATTTTTTATTGGATTTACTATTTTTAACAAAGTGAAATATTGATTTTAAAAAGTGCCATTTCTGGCACTTTTTTTGCTTATTTTAAATAAGTTTTGCTAAATCGAATTTTTTTAGAGTTTAATTATTCCACAACTCTTCTGCTACTGGCTTCCAATCTTCTGCGTAGTCTTCGCATTTATCGCACAAATCATCTACATTTTCTTTCTCTAGTATATCTGTAGATTTTGCTTGAGATTTTTTTACCATATCTCTTAATAAATTTGGATTTTCTAGCATTGGACATGGTCTTAGCATATTTTTATTAAATGGTTGTCCATCGTGATATGCCATAAATAATGGAGATTGCAAACTTTCTACTAGAGTTTTTTCTTTTATATTGGAATCAGAATAGTGGATAAATACACAGGGTTCTAAGTCCCCGTTTGCATTTATATGAAGGTAATTTCTTCCTCCTGCTATGCAGCCTCCAATATATTCGGCATCATTTTGAAAATCTAGGAAAAATAATGGTTTTGTTTTTCTAAATTTTCTTAATTGATGGTAGATGTGTTTTCTTTGGTCTGGTTTTGGCAATAGTTCTTTGCCTGTACCTTTTCCTACTGGCATAAAGTGGAAATACCAAGCAAATAAAGATCCTTTTTCTATCATTTCATCTACAAATTCTTCACTAATTATTGACTTGTAATTTTGAGAAGTGTAGCAGCAAGATATTCCAAATGGAAGTTTGTTATCTTTTAGTAATTTCATAGATTTTATTACTTTATTATATATTCCATCTCCTCTTCTTGCATCTGTTGTAAATTCTGATCCTTCAACTGATATAGCAGGAACTATATTTTTAAGTCTAAGCATCTCATCAATAAATTCTTCATCAATAAGGGTTGAATTTGTAAAGATTAAAAATTCACAGTCGTTGTGTTTTTCACAAATTTTTAATATATCTTTTTTTCTTACAAGTGGTTCTCCGCCTGTAAATATGTAAAAATAAATTCCAAGTTCTTTTCCTTGACTAATTATATTATCAATTAGTTCATAGGATAAATTTAGACTATTTCCATATTCAGCTGCCCAACAACCTTTGCATTTTAAATTGCATGCTGTTGTTGGATCTAATAGTATGGTCCAAGGAATATTACAATTATATTTTTCTCTGCTTTCTTTTTTCAAATCTTCACTAAATAATACAGAGTTTAATAGAAAGTTAATAACTGTTTTGTCAAATACATCTGGATCTATAGTATTTAACATATTTAATATGTATTTATGAAAAACATCGTCTGGATCACTTATAACTTTATCAATTGTTTCTATTTGTGATCTATAATCATTTGGTGAAATTTTTTTTGCTAAATTAATTGCATTTTTAAGATTTTTCTCTGGATTTTTGTGTACATATTTTAAAGTTTTTTCAACACCATATGTCTTAACTTTGTTATTTATATTCATAATTCCTCCTTTTGAAAATATAAAAATATTAGCTTATAATTTTTTCCAATTGCTTATAAGAATTTTTTAATAAATTTATTAACTCATCTTCTTTTTCAGGATCTGCGTCATATAATTTTACTGCTAGCAAAATAGGTGAATAGAATATTGTTGATAAAACTTTCAAATCACCAAATTTGCTTAGTCCATAATAATCAATAATCTTTTGCTGTTTAGTCATTGGGTTATGGATAAATTTTTCTACATAAAACTGCATGGCTTGAGGATTTTTGTACATTTCTATAGATAACATTTTCCTAACTTTTGAAACAAATGAATCATGTAGTAAATATTTGAAAATATCTATAGATAATTTTTCTATATTTAATGTTTTTTGATTATTTTTAATAATTTTATAATCTTCTACATCATCAATTTTCTGGTCTATTTTAATTACTGCATCTTTTAATATAGTTTCAAAAATTGTTTTTTTTTGATTTGAAGTGCTTGTAAATAGAAGGAGCTTTGATTCTAACTTCTTTTGCAATTTTTTCCATAGACACATCCGAATATCCATATGTTGAAAATAATTCCAAAGAATTTAAATAAATTTTTTCTTTTGTATTCATAAATCCTCCTAAGAAATATTTCTTAAATCCATTATAGGCTAATAATCATTAGCTATCAATTATATTTATTTTTAAATACTTTTTGATTTTAAATTGAAATAATTTTAAAAATTTTTAAATAAAAAAAAGGAAAATATTTGTCTAATTTTATTTTTATGAATACTAAGAAATATTAATTTTTCAATTGTTGTTTTGTATTTTTTATGATAATATTATATTTAAGTAAGATTTTAGTAAAATCTTTTAAATTTATATTTTTATATGGAGGAATTATGCAATTATCGGCATTATCATCATTGCAATGGAACCTGATTGCAGGTGGCCTTGCAATCTTTTTGTTTGGTATAAATTTGATGGGAGATTCTCTTACAAATTTTGCTGGACCTAAACTAAGGGGGTATGTAGAAAAATATACTTCTAATCCTATAAAAGGAGTCCTCGTTGGAATTGTAATTACAGGATTAATTCAATCATCATCAGCAACAACTGTTATAGCAATTTCTTTCGTTAGGGCAGGTGTTATGAGCCTTGAACAAGCAATTGGTGTAATTTTGGGTGCCAATATAGGTACAACTGTTACTGCTGTTTTGATAGGTTTTAATTTGGACTATTTATCTTATTTTATTTGTCTAATCGGTGTGGTAATTTTTCTTTTTTCTAAAAAAAGAAAGGGAAAATATATTGGTGAAATTCTTATAGGTTTTGGACTTTTATTTATTGGTTTAAAAATGATGGGAGATAGCTTATCTGAGCTTAAAAATATTCCAGGTTTTGAGAATATAGTTACAGATCTTGGTAAAAATCCTATTATTGCTGTATTTGTTGGTGCAATTTTAACAGCTTTAATCCAATCATCATCAGCATTTATTGGTATAGTCCAATCCTTGTACGCATCAGGAGCTATCGGATTAAATCTTTCATTAGGATTTTTATTTGGAGCTAATATTGGAACATGTATTACTGGTATTCTTGCATCTTTGGGTGGATCTTTATCTGCTAAAAGAACAAGTTTATTTCATGTATTGTTTAATGTTTTGATTTCAGCAATATTTTTGATATTATTAGTACCTTATGGAGGATTTATTTCCTTTGTTTCTGATAAATTTTCCTTTAATCCTATGATGACAATTGCTTTGGGACATTTTACCTTCAACTTTATTGGTATGATTTTATTTGTTCCACTTATTAAACAAGTATCAATAATACTTCACAAGGTTATTCCAGGAAAAGATTCTATTTTCTCAGATGTTTCTGAAATTGAACTTGAAGAAAGCTTGATAAATACTTTCCCAGCAGCAGCTCTTGATCAAGCTAAAAATGCTATAATAAAAGAAAGTAAAATCGCTCTAGAAACTATCAAAGCAACAAAAAAATATTTGAATTCTAGAGATAAAAATGATCTTTCTACAGTAAATCAAGCTGAAGCCTTGGTAAATGAAATGGATACAAAAATACAAAAATATATTTTGGATATCTCAAAATCAAATCTTGTAAATGAACTTGAAGGGGATATTCACAATTATTTGCAAGTTCAAATAAATGTAGAAAGGGTGTCTGACCTTGCTCAAAATCTTGGAGAATATTTTGATGAGATTAATGAAGCAGGAGAAAAATACAATGAAGAAGCTTTAGAAGATTTAAATAAAATTTATGATTTAGTTATAAATAACTATGTAAATGCTATTGAAGTTTTTGAAAGTGAAGATTCAGCTTTGTATGAAACTTTAAAAGAAGACGAAGCAAATCTAGATTGATTAGAACAAAATTTAAGAAGATCTCATTATAGAAGACTTGCACATGGTGAAAAATTATCTACTGTAACAAGTTCTGTTTTTGTTGATATAGCATCGACTATTGAAAGAATTGGTGACCACGCATTTAATATAGCTCGTCTAACAGTTGATCCTGTAAAAGTTCACGATGAATATGAAAAACAAATTGTAAAACTAAATACAGAAAATTAATATAAAAGCTTATAGGTTATGAAATTAACCTGTAGGCTTTTTTTGTTTATTGATTTTTATATTAGGGTAGGAAAACCATGAACATTAAATTATATAATATTAAATTATATAATAAGGAGGGAAATTTGTTAGAAGTTAAAAATTTTTCAAAAAAATATAAAAATGGAAACATTGCCGTTGATAATATATCATTTACTGTAAATAATGGAGAAATATTTGGATTTTTGGGGCCAAATGGAGCTGGTAAATCTACAACTATAAAAGCTATTGTTGGTCTTATTAAAAAAACAAAGGGAGATATTAGTATTGATGGGTTTAAATTAGAAGATAATCCCATTTTATATAAAAATAAATTTTCCTATCTTGCTGATAATCCAGATTTATTTGACAAATTTACTGGAATTGAATACATAAATTTTGTGGCGGATATTTATGGAATTGATGAGAAAACTAGAAATGAAAGACTTAATACCTATCTTGATTATTTTGACATAAGAGAGGCTATGGCGGATTTAATTTCATCTTATTCTCACGGAATGAAACAAAAACTTGCTATAATTTCATCTCTAATTCATGATCCTGATCTTTTAATTTTGGATGAACCTATGGTTGGGCTTGATCCAAAATCTTCATACAATCTTAAAAAAATAATGAAACAAAGAAAAGAAGAAGGAAAGATGGTTTTCTTTTCAACTCATATAATGGAAGTTGCAGAAAATATTTGTGATAGACTTGCTATAATCTCTAAAGGAAAAATTGTAGCAGAAGGTTCTCTTTTTGAGATTAGAGCTAATCTTAATGAAAATAAATCTCTAGAAGAATTATTTTTGGAGTTAACAGATGAAAACTAAAAGATTAAAAATATTATTTAATAAATATTTTAAGGAGGAGATAGAAAAGTATTTGCCAGGTACAAAAGTTATAGGACTTCCAGATGATTACACAAGAAGAGTTTTATATTTACTTTTGATTTATGGTTTTTATACTTTTATGGGACTAACAATATTTTCTAGCTTGGCATATTCATTTTTAAATAAAAATGATGAATATACATATTTTTTATCTTCAAGTTTAATAATAAGTATTTTTACAATAATTTTATCAGCAGTTGATTTAGTTACAGATTATTCAAAAAGCAAAGAAACAAATATTTTGATGACCATGCCAATAAGAGATGAGGAAATTTATTTGTCAAAATTTCTAGCTATAGTTTTATCCAAATTTGAAATATTCTATTTTTATATTTTGATGATTTTAGTTTATATATTTAATATGGGATTTTCTCTAATAAAATTATTTGCAATGATATTAAATTCTTTGCCAATATTTGTAAGTTCAGTTGCTATAATTTCTATTTTTATCATGATAATTATGAGATATTTTACTATAAATTCTTATAAGACTAGTTTGAAATTTATTGCTTATGGCTTTTTACTTTTAATTTTTGGACTTATTTATTATTATTCTTATAAAGAAAATGGCCGTGGAGATATTATAAATACAGCAATGAAATTTTTTAATAAAAATTTAGATAAAATATCATTGTTATTTTTTCATACAAAAATTTATGGAAAAAGTCTAGGAGGAAGTAGTATAGATTTTATAATTTATAGTCTGTTTCTTTATGCATATACATTTTTAATTTTGTATATACTGGCAAAACTTGCTTCAAAAATATATTTTGACTCATTAATTGGAAAAGAAAAAAGAAAAATTCATAAAAAAAATAAAATATTCTCAAACAAAAAATCTTCAACAATAAAGGCGATTTTTAAAAAAGACTTAAAAACTATTATAAAAAGTCCAGTTTATATATTTTCAATTGTATTAAATTTAATAATGTTTACAATTATATGGGGATTTGGGACAATCCAACTTTTTGATTTAATAAAGAAGCTTGATTTCTTAAATGTAGAAGTATATCTATTAATAATTCTAGGATCTTTTTCCTTTAGATTTCTAATTATGGCAAATGATTTAGGCTTAAATTCATCCTTGTCAAGAGAAGGAGAAAGTTTGTATCAAACTCTAACCTTGCCAATAAGTCCAAAAGAAAATATTTTGGGAAGAATTTTATCAATAAATCTTGTAAATTTAATAATAAATTTCACTTTTTGCTTGATAGTAAAATTTATCATAAAAATTAACATCTTTCTGATTTTTGCTATCTTTTTAGGTTTTACACTTGCAAGCCTTATCTCATCACTTTTGGGGCTTTTGATGGATGCTAATTCAGTTAATATTCATTGGAATAAAGAAAGAGATCTAATAAAAGGCTCATCACAAAATGTAGGATACTATGTGATTTGTGGAATAGTTGTGACAATAGTTGGCGTTTTTGCTTATTTAGTCTATAAGTTTACAAATATTTATATTGGCTTTATGTTTGTAATGAGTTTAATTTTAATTTCTATAATTTTTTTATATAAATCAATTTTAAAAAAATATAAAGATGGCTTCTATGATTTATAAGATACATTTTAAGATAGTTATTTATTATTTTTAATTAGTATATAAAAACTTTCAAAGGTTTTCCACAAAGAAGTCTAATAAGTGGTAAAATAGTAAAAGAAGATTACAATTATTATATTGAAAATAAAAAAATAATTTGTTATAGTAGTTAAGAAAAATTATTAAAATTTTAAGAATTATGATGTTTATCAAAAATGTATTTCTTTCTCGTATATGAGTTGAACAAATATAATGAAATTTAGGAAAAATAATTCAAAATTAATAGTAAAGGTTTATTATGTAGAGTTTTTACTAGATCAACAATATGCTTATATTAAGTTTAACGATGAAAAATACATTTATTGATATGAATAGTCAAAAAAATATTCTTATATAAGGAGATTTTAAATGAAAAATATATTAATTACTGGTGGAGCGGGCTACATTGGGAGTCATGTATCAGTTGAATTATTAAACAAAAATTACAAGGTTATAGTATATGATAATTTAACAAATTCATCAAAAATTTCAGTAAAAAGAGTTGAAGAAATTACTGGAAAAAATATAACTTTTTATGAAGCTGATATACTTGATGAAAAAAAATTAAGCGAAGTTTTTAAAAAAGAAAAAATAGATGTGGTAATTCATTGTGCAGCTTTAAAATCTGTAGGTGAATCTGTAAAAAAACCTCTAGCATATTATCACAACAACATTACAGGAACTTTATCTTTGTTAAAAATTATGAGAAAATATTCTTGTAAAAATATTATTTTCTCATCATCAGCAACAGTTTATGGAGATCCAGAAAGTGTTCCAATCACTGAAGATTTTCCAAAAGGAACTTGTACAAATCCATATGGATGGACTAAATCTATGATGGAACAAATTATGACAGATTTACAAAAATCAGATCCAGAATGGAAAGTTGTTCTATTAAGATATTTTAATCCAATAGGAGCACATAAATCTGGAAAAATTGGAGAAGATCCACAAGGAATTCCAAATAATCTTTTACCATATATTGCTCAAGTTGCAGTTGGAAAACTTGATTATTTGAGTGTTTTTGGAGATGATTATGACACAGTTGATGGAACAGGAGTTAGAGATTATATCCATGTAGTAGATCTTGCAAAAGGTCATGTTCTTGCTGTCGATAAAATTGATAAATTAAAAGGAGTTTCAATATTTAATCTTGCAACAGGAAAGGGCTATTCTGTTCTTGAAGTTTTAAAAGCTTTTGAAAAAGCTTGTGGAAAGAAAATTTCCTATAAAATTGTACAAAGACGTGAAGGGGATATTGCAAAATGTTTTGCTGATGCAAGTAAAGCTTACAAAGTTTTAGGATGGAAAGCTAAAAAGGATATTGATGAAATGTGTGAGGATTCTTGGAGATGGCAATCACAAAATCCTAATGGTTATAAAGAAAAGGAGTAAAAATGAATACAACACTAGTAGTTCTTGCTGCAGGAATTGGATCAAGATATGGACAAGGAATAAAACAGCTTGCAAAAATGGATAATAATGGTTATACAATAATTGATTATTCAATTTATGATGCAATAAAAGCTGGATTTAATAAGGTTGTTTTTATAATTAGAAAAGATATAGAAAAAGATTTTAAAGAAATAATAGGAAGTAGAATTGAAAAAATTATAGATGTAGAGTACGCATATCAAGATATGGAATTACCAGATGGATTTGAAAGTCCAAAAGACAGAAAAAAACCATGGGGAACAGTTCATGCATTGCTTTCTACTAAAAATATAGTAAAAGAACCATTTTTAATAATAAATGCAGATGATTACTATGGAAAAGGTGTGTTTGATTCGCTTCATGAATTTCTTGTAAAAAGCGATAAAAAAATTGATAACAAGTTACAAGTTGCTATGGCAGGATATAAATTAAAAAACACCTTATCAGATAAAGGAACTGTAACAAGAGGAGTTTCTATAGGAAATGAAGAAAATAAACTTGTGGACATAATAGAAACTCATGAAATCAAATTAGAAGAGGATGGAAAAATATCAAGCAAAGAAAATCTCGATGAAAATATACTAAACCTAGAATCAACAGTATCAATGAATCTTTGGGCATCATTTCCAGAATTTATTGATATGAGCGAAAAATATTTTAAAAAATATCTAGAAAAAAATAAAGAAAGATTAGATTCTTGTGAATATGTTCTTCCAGAAATGATAGGGGAGTTTATTGGAGGAAATAAAGCTGATGTAACAATAATTTCTACAAATGATAAATGGATAGGAATAACCTACAAAGAAGATTTAATTCCAGCTCAAAAATCATTTGAAAAAATGTTTGACGACGGATTATATCCTTATGATATTTGGGAAAAATAAATATATCAATAAAACGCCTAAAATGATTTTGGCGTTTTTTAATTTGCTTTTTTATTAGAAAATACAGATATTTTTTAAAAATTTACAAATAATATTTATTAATCTATATTTATAATTTAATGAATACCTTTTTATTAATATTAAGAATACAAAAAACCTTCAAGCCTAAGCTTGAAGGTTTAGTTTATATT
The DNA here is from genome assembly GCF_000321005.1 of Anaerococcus senegalensis JC48. Lineage (GTDB taxonomy): Bacteria > Bacillota > Clostridia > Tissierellales > Peptoniphilaceae > Anaerococcus > Anaerococcus senegalensis. The sequence goes on along the minus strand of NZ_HE578907.1, from coordinate 996,317 downwards.
ATTATTTAATTTTAGTACCAACCATTGTTATTCCAGAATGCTAGGGCGTTATCCCATGAACCATATCTTTGAGCTACATATTGGTCAGCAACTCTTTCTTGGTTAGCTGGTGAATAATCTCCATTTAAGTAAGATGAAGATAATTGGTATTTTCCTATATATTGTCCGTTTCTAGCGTTGTAAGATCCACCAGATTCTCTTTGAGCTATAATTTGTTTTGCTGACGAATTATTAGCTGTGTAAGATTTAGCTGGAGCTTGTTGAACTTGTTGAGTTTGTGCAGGTTGTTGATATGTTTGTTTAGGTGCTTGGTAAGTTTGAGCTTTTGCTTGTTGAGTTTGTGTAGCTTGTTTTGTATTATTATTTTCTTTTGAATTGTTATTTTCTTCTTTATTTTCTCTTGTGTTTCTTACACTTTGATTAATCAATTCTTGTGGAATATTTAAAAGTGTGTGATGAACGTATCCTTCTGTTCCATTAAAAGAAACTTTAACAAAACCATTGTTTGCTATAGCAATAACTTCAACAACATTTCCTTTTTGAAGAACTGAATAAATTTCAGAATTTAAATTATCAGATTTTCTAAAATTTGCTGGATTTAAAACTTCAGCTTGATCAGTTACGTTAAATAAGTATCCTGCAACAAATCCTTCTTTTCCGTTAAATTCTATTTTTAACCATCCATTGTTATCTTCTATAACATTGAAAGCTGTGCTATCATTGATTCCACCAATTACGTTTGAATCTAATCCTGCATTATCTCTAACATTTACTCCTTTAGCTTTATTTGCATCTTTAACTGCAACAGAAGCTTCTGATTTGTTAGATGCTGTAAAAATTGTAGGTATTACTATTGCCGCTGCTAGGGCATATTTTTTAAAATTTGTCATAATTATTACTCTCCTTAATAAATTTTTAATGTATTGTAACTATTTTTTAGTCATTATCTTATTAATTATTTCTTTTTAGTAACAAAGGTTACAAAAGATTTACAACTATTTTTTACAAACATTATAATAACTCATGAATGTGTAGAAAATATGTAGATATCATAAAAAAATAAATTTTATTATTTTATTATAACTATTTTTTTGTTATAATAGATGAATATAAAAGGAGTGAATAAGTTATGAGCTTTATAAAAGCAGAAAATTTTAGTGATCAAAGACTCTTGGATTTGATTGGTGATGATAAATATAATGAATATTTGTCTAAAAAAGCTGATAAAGTTAGACAAGAAATTTATGGAAAAGATGTTTATGTAAGAGGCCTTATTGAGTTTTCAAATTTTTGCAAAAATAATTGTTATTATTGTGGAATAAGAAAGTCTAATTTAAATGTAGATAGATATAGATTAAGCTTTGATGAAATTATTATGTGTGCAAAAATTGGTTACAAATTAGGATATAGGACTTTTGTTCTCCAAGGAGGAGAAGATCTTAGCTTTAAAGATGAGGATATTTGTAAAATTGTAGAAGAAATAAAAAAAATTCACCCCGATTGTGCTATTACTTTGTCTATAGGAGAAAGATCAAAAGAGGCTTATAGATCTTTTTATAATGCAGGAGCTGATAGGTATCTATTAAGAGAAGAAACTTCTAATAAGGATCATTATTATAAACTTCATCCTAAAGAAATGTCTTTTGAAAATAGAAGAGAGGCTCTTTTTAATTTAAAGGAAATTGGATTTCAAGTTGGTGGAGGTTTTATGGTTGGATCTCCTTATCAAAAAGACGAAGATTTAATTTCTGATTTGAGATTTTTGCAAGAATTAAAACCTGATATGATTGGGATTGGTCCATATTTATCCCAACATGATACTCCATTTAAAGATATGGAAAATGGATCTTACAAAAAAACCCTAAGATTAGTTTCAATTTTAAGACTTATGTTTCCTTATTGTTTAATTCCAGCAACTACTGCTCTTGGAACGATAAATCCTTTTGGAAGAGAGGAAGGATTAAAAGCAGGAGCAAATGTATTAATGCCAAATTTATCTCCTACTTCTTATAGAGAACTTTATTCTTTATATGATAATAAAATTTGTACAGGAGATGAGGCGGCTGAATGTAGGAAGTGTTTAGAGCTTAGAATAAACAAAGCTGGATATAATATAGTAACTCACAGAGGAGATGTATCTAAATATAAAAAAATGTACGAATAAAAGGCTCATTATGAGCCTTTTTAAATTTCAATTATTTTTTCTTTTTTGTTTTCAAAATAGGATATGTTCTTATAACCTAAATATTTTAAATGTTTTATTCCATCATTTATTTTGTAGGATATTGTATCAGGGTAATGAGAATCTGATCCTAGTGTTATTATTTTTCCACCTAAATCCTTGTATTTTTCTAAGATTTTATCTTTTGGATTTGCATAAGATAAATTATTTCTAAATCCAGCTGTATTATATTCAATGCCTCTATTTGTTTTTATTAACTCTTTTAGAATTTCTTCTATCAAATCTTCATAAAATGAAAAGTCTGGAATTACTGATTTATCTTTTATATATCTATCTATGTAATCAATGTGTCCTAAAACCGAAAAATTTTTACATGATTTTATGCTTTCTAGCATATATTGATAATATTTTTTAAAATAATATTTAGGATTTTTTTCGATGCTTTTCCTGTTTGACCAAATATCATTAAATTCTACTGCATGAATTGATCCTATTATAAAATCAAAAGGATTTTCGTCAATAAATTGATTTATTTTATCAGCATTTTCATAAGCTAATCCTACTTCAACTCCTGCTAAAATTTTTATTTGATTTTTATATTTTTCTCTAAACTTATATATAGTAGAAAAATATTTTTCAAGTTCAAAAGATATATCTCTGTCATTTTGGCAAAAATTGTCTATGTGGTCTGTAAATGCCATAATTTTTATATTATTTCTAATAGCTGCTTTAATATTTTCTTCTGGGTCAGTATATGAGTCGAAAGAAAATTTTGAGTGTAAATGTAAGTCTTGCATATTATTCCTTTCTTTAATAAATATTCTTTATTACTCTTCTTTTAAATAATAACATAAAAATATATGTATGATAAATTCACTCTTTACTATAATTTTTTTGTAAAATTTGATATAATCATAAATAGAATTTAAACAGGAGAGGGGAATTATGAAAAAGAATAATAAAATTATAGCTTTGGGACTTGGATTATCATTACTTTTTACACCAGTAAGTAGCTTTATTACAAATAATGCTAATCTTGTTTATGCTGAAGATATTATCCAAGAAGATGAGAAAAATTATGATGAATTTATAAAAGAGATAAATGAATTTATGAATTCTGATCAATTTAAATCCTTAGATAAAGAAGATCAAAATAATTTTAAAGATTTAACTAGTGATTTAAAATCTGAAAATCTTGACGATCAAAAAGTTGAATTAATTAAAGAAGAGATGGATAAAATTAATTTATCATATATTTCTAACAGATACACTACATTAAAAGAAGAAGTTATGAAGCTTAAAGCTGATAATTTATCTGACGAATTGATTAAAGAACTCGATTCATATGAGGATGAATACGAATCTTATGAAAAATATGAAGAGAAAATAATTAATCTAGAAAACACAAAAAAATCTATAGAAACTTACAATAAAGATTTAAAAGATCATAAAGAAAATCTAAGAAAAGCAATAGAGGCTAATAAGAGTTTAAAAATTAACTTTAAGGCTGAAGAAGCTGTATTAAAAAATGAAAAATCAAAACTTTCTGATATTGATAATGCTATAGAAAGTTTAAATGATAAGATTGATGAATATAATAAAAAAGTAGATGAAGAAAATAGTAAATTATATTTAAAAACTCTTAAAAAAATTATTGATGGAGAAAATTCAATAAAACAGTCAGAAAAATATAAAAGAGCTACGAAGAACTTGAAAGAAGACTTTGATAAGAGTGTGCAAGCTGCAAAAGATGCCTATCAAAAATTAAACAAAAAAGTAGAAGTAAACAATGTTGATAAAATAATTGATAATTATAATAATTCTTTTGATAAATTAGATGGTGGAAAAAATCTATCAGAATATAATAATCTAGTTGATTTTTATAACAAAAATAGGGATAAATTATCATCAGAAAATCAAAAAAAATATGATAAGCTTGTAAAAGATTTAATTGATAGCGAAAATATCAGCACAAATAACATTAGTGAATTAAAAGAATCTATTGAAAAAGATATTAAAAAAGATATTAAAAAAGATGGAAGAAAGACAGGATCTTTAGTCCCAGTTAGAAAAAGTAAAATTGGTGTAAGAAAATCTAGTCCAAAAGTTAAGAAAAGTCGTTCTTTTGTAAGAACTGGAGTAAAATCCGTATGGATTTTCTTAGCTATATTAATAATTGCACTTGCATCTTACTTTTTCATTTCAAAAAAAGATAAAAAATAAAAGATAAAAAAATCTTCAAGTTTGGTTTTAGCCATAAACTTGAAGATTTTTTCTTTACTTAAATTTTTTACCTTCATCAATTACTTCTAATAGTTCTTTTAAAACTTCTATTCTAATTTTTATTTTCTCTCCTTCGTCAGTATCTTTTATTAACATTCTTGGAATTAATTTTTCAGTTTCATAAATTTTTGGAGTATAAGAGCCCATATTATCTCTAATATTAGTGTAAGAAAGATGTTCTGCTAAAGCAATATGGTGGGAGTTATACATCAAAGTATAGCCTGCAATACCTGTCTTTTTTTGATATGGTTTTGAAATTCCTCCATCAATTACATATAATTTTCCGTTTGCCCTTACAGGTTTTTTGCCTTCTTTTACTCTAACAGGAACGTGTCCATTAATTATCCTTCTTCTTTCACTTTTTAAATTGAATTCATCAAGAATTTTATTACAAATTTCTTCTTTTTTATTTAAATCGTAATAAGGATTCATTTCTTCATATTTCAAATCTTTGTCATCAACCAAGGAATTTTCAAAATACGAATACTGACTTTTGCCGAAAATTGGAGATTTTTTTCCACAAACTAAATACCAGCAAATATCTTGAGCAAAAAGTTTTTCTTTAGGATTTTTTGAAAAATAAGCATCTCTTGCAAGTTTATCAAAAATATCAAGCATAGCACGTCCTTTATAAGACTTACCTTTTATTGATATTTCTTGAAAATTTCCATCCTTATCCATTGGAATACAGCCATGAAATAGCAATGATCCGTTAGACTTTTTGTACATAGAACCATTTGTGTACATAAAATTAATGTGTTTATTCAAAAGAATATTTTTGGAAAATTCTTTTTGTAAAATATCTATAATATATTCTTCTTCTGGACTTAATTTACTAGGATTTTTTGGATCAATTGTTGGGAAGTTTGTATCAAGAAGTTTTGCTCCCTTATAAGTCATATTAGAAAAATCTATAAATTTTAGAGAGTTTCTATCTTCCATATTAAAATCTGGATTTCTATCCAAAAGCTGACTATCAAGTTTATATCTTATGACACTCATTGCCTTATGCATTTTTGCAGCAACTTCCTTATTTATTTTGTCATAAATATTTTCTTCAAAAATTTTAGGCATAAATCTAAGACATGGATCATTCCTATAAGTTTTCATCGAAAATTCATATAAGGGTCTTAAATTAATTCCATAACCTTCTTCAAGAAAATCAAAATTATTATAAGAAATAGAAGAACAAATACAAGCAGCAACTAAGGCTTTATTTCCAGAACAGGCTCCCATCCATTCCATATCATGGTTTCCCCATTGTATATCAACATTTGGAAATGAAATTAATTCATCCATAATAATATGGGCACTTGGGCCTCTATCGTAAATATCACCTACTATATGAAGACTATCAACAGAAATTCTTTGGATTAAGGTTGACAAAACTATAATAAAATCATCGGCAGATTCATACTTTATTATATATTCAATTATTTTTTCATAATATAATTTTTTATTAAACTCAGAATCATTTGTATATAGTAGCTCATCGATAATTTCTCTATAAGTTGAAGGAAATTTTTCCTTTACAATCTCTTTTGGGTACTTTGTAGAAACAAACCTAAATAAGTTCACAAGCCTATGGATATTTATTGTGTACCAATCATCGTCGATAATATTATTTTCTTTAAGTCTAACAAGTTCTCTTTGAGGATTATAAATTAAATTTGCTAAATCATCTTGGTCTTTTTTAACAAGAGTATCACCAAAATATTGCCTAGTCTTATCTCTTATATTTCCTGCGGCAGATCTTAAAAGATGAATAAAAGCCTTTGCTTCACCGTGAAGGTCAGAAAAAAAGTATTCAGTTCCTTTTGGTAGATAAAGCTTGGCATTTAAGCTAATAAGTTCGTCAACTAAATCAGTTCTACTTGGATAGTTTTCTCTTAAAATATTTAAATATTTTTCATTCATAAAAAACCCTTTCATAAGTTTCAAAAAAAAGCAAGGTAAACCTCACTTTTTAGTACATAACAAACTACAAATTTTAACTTTCAGAATTATACTCTGATTTTTTATTTTCTACTTGATCATTAGAATCTTGGTTTGTTTCTAATTTATTATCTTCATAACTTTTTTCTACATTTAAAGTGTTATCAGGATTTTCAAGTTTTTCTTTCTTATTTTCAACCTTTTTATCATTATTAACTTCATTATAACTAATATATTTAACATCATTAGTCTGTTCTATTTCATCGTCAAGGTAAAACTTATTTTTTTCTCTAAGCGCTAACATAGAACCTATAATTAAAAAGACATTAAAAATATATGAAATAATAAAAATATTATCTCTTATAAAAATATGCCCTATAACAGAAACAAAAATAAAGAAAAAACCTGAAAAAATATTAAATAGATAGTTTTGTTCTTTATTTATAGAATCAAAAATCTTTTTTGATATATAAGTAAAAATTATAAATAATAAAAAAAGCATAACAAAAGAAATTGGTTTAATAATTTCAAGAGTTATATTAGAAAAACCTAATAGATCAAAAATTGCAAAAACATATTTTCTATCAACAAACAAAGAAAATAAAGATATCAAAAAAAGACCAAGGCTAATAAACAAATAATAAATTGATGCTAATTTTAAGAAAAACTTACTAATTTTTTTCATCAAATCCTCCTATTTAATTAATTATACCAAAACAATTAAAAATTATGAAGACAAAAAACAAGTTTTGAAGGCTTATTTATAGTATAATATAAATAAAGAAGGGAGATATTATGGATTTTGATAAAGTAATAGAAACAAGAGTTTCAACAAGATCATTTTTAGACAAAAAAATTGAAAAAAATGATTTAGAAAAAATTGTAAAAGCTGGAATAAAAGCTCCGGTTGGTAGAAGTCAATATGATAATATGGCAATTACTGTAATAACAAATAAAGAATTTATTGGAGAAATTTTAGAAGAAGCAAGAGAAATTGCAAATGATCCAAAAGCAAACCCTATATATTCTGCACCATATTTAATTATAATTTCAGCAAAAGAGGGCCACGTTACAAAACTTGAAGATACAGCATGTATTATAGAAAATATGTCCCTAAAAGCAACAGATCTAGGTATTGGATCATGCTATATAAGAGGAATGTTTGAAAGATTTGATAAAAATGCAAGATTTATAGAAAAATTAAATATAGAAAAAGATTTTTATCCAGTTCACGGATTAATTTTAGGTTATCCTAAAGAAGAATTAAAAGGGAAAAATCATAAAATCAAAACAAACTACATCGATTAAATTATTTGACAAAAATAAATAAAAAAATATAGTAAGAAAAACTCATAAATCGAGATAAAAAATCTCCTAAATTATTTGACACTTACTAGCATGTAGTGATATAATAAACAATTGCTAGAATTCTAATTTAGCGAGATTTTTTTATTTATGTAAAAAAGGCTTATAGAAAGTTTGAAAAGCCCTAAAATTACATAAAAGTCAAAAGAAAGTTTTAGGCTAAAAGCAAGATAAAGGAGTAATTTATAGTGCAATATCATAAAGAGTTATTTGGTAAAACTGAACGTGTTAGCTTTTCTAAATTTCCTCAAGTTCTTGATTTGCCAAACCTATTGAAAGTACAAAAAGATTCTTATAGGTGGTTTATAGAAGAGGGCTTAGGAGAAATTTTAGAAGATATTTCCCCAATTGAAGATTATAATGGCAATTTAATACTTGAATTTGTAGGTTATGATTTTGATGATGAAACAAAATATACAATAGAAGAAGCAAAATATAAGGATACAACATATTCTAGAGACCTCAAAGTTAAGGCTAGACTTATTAATAAGGAAACTGAAGAAGTAAAAGAACAAGAAGTATTTATGGGAGATTTCCCAATGATGACTGATTCAGCAACTTTTGTAATTAATGGTGCTGAAAGAGTTATAGTAAGTCAGCTAGTAAGAAGTCCTGGAGTTTATTATGCATCAGAGCTTGATAAATCAGGAAACAAAATGTATTCTTCAACAGTTATACCTAACAGGGGAGCATGGATAGAATTCGATACAGATGCATCTCATACAGTAAATGTAAGACTTGATCGTACAAGAAAACTTCCAGCAACAACTCTTGTAAGAGCTTTATTATTCGAAAATGATGAAGAAATCATTGAAGCTTTAGGAGATACAGAGCATTTAAGAAATACCTTAGAAAAAGAAAATTCAGAAACAAGCGAAGAAGCTTTAATAGAAATTTATAAAAAATTAAAACCAGGTGATCCAGCCAGTCTTGAATCTGCACAAAATTTAATAAATAATCTTTTATTTGATGATAGAAGATATGACCTTGCTAAAGTAGGAAGATATAAATACAACAAAAAATTAGCCTTACATGATAGACTAATTGATCAAATTTCTGCAAAAGACGTTATTGATGATGAAACAGGAGAACTTTTTGTTAAGGCAGGCGAAATGATAGATAGACAAACTGCCCTTAATATAGAAAAAAGTGGAATCAATGTTGTAGACATCATTGTAAAACAAGAAGATGGTGAGGACAAAGAATTAAGAATTTGTGGTAACCACTTTGTTTATTTAAATTCCTTTGAAGAATTAGAAGGAATTGATCTTTCAAATATTGAATTATCAGAAAAAGTATATTATCCAGTTATGAGAGAAATACTTGATGAAAATGAAGACAAAGAATCAATTATAAATGAAATTGAAAGAAGAAAAAAAGAACTTTGTCCAAAAAATATTGTAAAATCTGATATCCTTGCAGCAGTTAATTATCAATTTAACCTATTTGAAGGAATAGGTGAGGTTGATGATATTGATCACTTAGGAAATAGAAGAGTAAGAGGAGTTGGAGAATTATTACAAAATCAATTTAGAATTGGTCTTGCTAGAATGGAAAGAGTTGTAAGAGAAAGAATGACAACACAAGATCCTGATCTTGCAACACCTCAAGGACTTATCAATATAAAACCTGTCACAGCTGTTATAAAAGAATTTTTTGGATCCAGTCAGCTTTCACAATTTATGGATCAAACAAATCCAATGAGTGAGCTAACTCACAAAAGAAGATTATCAGCATTAGGACCAGGTGGACTTTCAAGAGATAGGGCAGGAGTAGAAGTAAGAGACGTTCACGATTCTCACTATGGAAGGATCTGTCCAATAGAAACTCCAGAAGGACCAAACATAGGTCTAATTACATCTTTAACAACTTATGCAAGAATTAATAAGTACGGATTTATAGAAACTCCTTACAGAAAAGTTGGAAAAGATGGACATGTAACAGATGAAATAGATTATCTAACAGCAGATATTGAAGACAATTTCATAATTGCTCAAGCCAACGAACCACTTGATGAAAACAATAGATTTATAAATGATCGTGTTTCAGGCCGTGGTATTAATGGTGAGAATGATATTTATCCAAGAGAAAGCGTAGAATATATGGACGTTTCTCCTCAACAAATTGTATCAGTTGGAGCAAGTTTGATTCCTTTCTTAGAAAATGACGATTCAACTCGTGCTCTAATGGGTGCCAACATGCAAAGACAAGCAGTTCCATTATTAAAATCCCAAGCACCAATAGTTGCTACAGGAATTGAACATAGGGCTGCAAAAGATTCTGGAGTTTGCGTAGTAAGCAAAAACGCCGGAGAAGTTGTGTATGTTGGAGATGAAAAAATTAGAATCAAAAGAGATTCAGATGGAGAAATTGATTATTATAGACTTCTTAAATTTAGACGTGCTAACCAAGGAACAACAATTAATCAAAGACCAATTGTAAAACTTGGAGAACATGTAGATGCAAATGAAATAATTGCGGACGGTCCTTCAACAGAACAAGGTGAGCTTGCCTTAGGTAAAAATATTCTTATTGCCTTTACAACTTGGGAAGGATATAACTACGAAGATGCTATGCTTTTAAATGAACAATTAGTAATGGATGATGTTCTTACATCAGTTCATATAGAAGAGCATGAATGTGAAGCTCGAGAGACAAAGCTTGGTGCTGAAGAAATTACAAAAGATATTCCAAATGTCGGAGATGACATGAAGAAAAATCTCGATGAAAATGGTGTAATAAGAATCGGTGCTGAAGTTAAAAGTGGAGATATCTTAGTAGGAAAAGTTTCACCAAAAGGAGAAACAGAACTATCTCCAGAAGAAAGATTATTAAGAGCAATTTTTGGAGAAAAAGCTCGTGAAGTTCGTGATACATCTCTTACAGTTCCACATGGAGAAAGTGGTATTGTTGTCGACGTAAAAGAATACAACAAAAAAGATGGCGATGAATTATCACCAGGTGTAAATAAAGTAATAAGAGTTTTTGTAGCAACCAAAAGAAAAATTATGGTTGGAGATAAAATGTGTGGTAGACACGGTAATAAGGGTGTTGTCTCAAGAATTATGCCAAGAGAAGATATGCCTTTCTTACCAGATGGAACTCCAATTCAAATTTGTCTTAACCCATTAGGTATCCCTTCACGTATGAATATCGGACAAGTTTTGGAAGTACACATGGGTCTTGCAGCAAGAACTATGGGATGGAAAATAGCAACTCCAGTATTTGATGGGGCATTAGATACAGAAATAGAAGAAGCTTTAGAAGAAGCTAAAAAAACTGCTTCATATGTAAATAAGACAGGAAAAATTAGACTTCGTGATGGAAGAACTGGAGAAGAGTTCCAAAATCCAGTTACAGTTGGAGTAATGTATATGCTAAAACTTCACCACATGGTAGAAGAAAAAATTCATGCAAGAAGTATAGGACCTTATTCACTTGTAACTCAACAACCTCTAGGAGGAAAAGCACAATTTGGTGGACAAAGATTTGGAGAAATGGAAGTTTGGGCTTTAGAAGCATATGGTGCAAGTCATACTCTTCAAGAAATTTTAACAGTAAAATCAGATGATGTTACTGGAAGAGTTAAAACTTATGAATCTATTGTTAAAGGAGAAAATGTACCAGAACCAGGTACTCCAGAATCTTTCAAAGTATTGGTAAAAGAATTACAATCTCTAGCCCTAGATGTTGAGCTTTTAGATGAAGATGGAAATGTAATTGAAATAAAAGAAAATATAGATGAGCAAGATAAGTTCTCTGAAGTTGAAAAAATTGATGCATCAAAAATTAGAAGTCAATCAAAAAAACTTAGTGGAGCAAATCTTTCTAAAAAAGAAGAAACAGTAGAAAGTACAGAATCTACAAATAAAGGTGTAGAAGAGCTAGAAGATTAAGGGGGATTTTTTGTCAGAATTACAAGAATTTGGTGCTATGAGGATGAAAATAGCATCTCCTGAAAAAATCAGATCATGGTCCCATGGTGAGGTGAAAAAACCAGAAACTATTAATTATAGAACACTAAAACCTGAAAAAGATGGTTTATTCTGTGAGAAAATTTTTGGACCTACCAAAGACTATGAATGCTCTTGTGGTAAATACAAGAGAATAAGATATAAAGGTGTTGTTTGTGAAAAATGTGGTGTTGAAGTAACAAAGTCTAAAGTAAGACGTGAAAGAATGGGACATATTGAACTTGCAGCTCCTGTAAGTCATATATGGTATTTCAAGGGAATTCCTTCAAAAATGGGACTTTTATTAGATATGAGTCCTAGAGTTTTGGAAAAAATATTATATTTTGCATCATATGTAGTAATAAACCCAGGTGAAACTGAATATTATGAAAAACAAGAATTATCTGAAAGTGAATACTCAGAAGCTCTAGATAATTATCCAGATGATACAGAATTTCAAGCTGAAATGGGAGCAGAAGCTGTTAAAAAGCTTCTTGCTAACATGGATCTTAAAAAAGAATATGAATCTTTGATGAAAGAACTTGAAGATGCAAAGGGACAAAAGAAAGTAAGAATTTCTAGAAGACTTGAAGTAGTTGATTCATTCTTAACAAGTGGAAATAAACCAGAATGGATGATACTTGATGTTCTTCCAGTTATGCCACCTGAACTTAGACCTATGGTTCAACTTGAAGGTGGAAGATTTGCTACAAGTGATTTAAATGATTTATATAGAAGAGTTATAAATAGAAATAATAGATTAAAAAGACTTCTTGATATTGGAGCTCCAGAAATTATTGTAAGAAATGAAAAGAGAATGCTTCAAGAAGCTGTTGATGCCTTAATAGATAATGGTAGACGTGGTCGTGCCGTAACAGGTGCATCAAATAGAAATATGAAATCTCTATCAGATTTACTAAAAGGTAAAAGTGGTAGATTTAGACAAAACTTACTTGGTAAGAGGGTTGATTATTCTGGTCGTTCTGTAATTGTAGTTGGACCTAACCTTAAATTTAACCAATGTGGTTTGCCTCAAGAAATGGCTTTAGAATTATTTAAACCATTTATTATGAATAAGGTTGTAGAAAAAGACCTTGCCCATAATTTAAAATCTGCTAAAAAAATGGTAGAGAAAAAAGACCCTAGGGTTTATGAAATTTTAGAAGAAGTTATTAAAGATCATCCAGTTTTATTAAACCGTGCCCCTACACTTCATAGACTTGGTATTCAAGCTTTTGAACCAGTTTTGGTAGAAGGAAAGGCGATGAAACTTCACCCATTAGCTTGTCCTGCTTTCAATGCTGACTTTGATGGGGACCAAATGGCAATACATTTACCTTTATCAAATGAAGCACAAATCGAAGCAAGACTTCTAATGATGTCAACAAATAACATTCTTGGTCTAAAAGATGGTAAAGCTATTACAACTCCATCCCAAGATATGGTATTGGGTGCTTATTATCTTACAACTATAAAAGAAGGCGCTAAGGGTGAGGGAATGATTTTTGAAGATATTTCAGAAATGAAAAAAGCCCTACTAAACCACAATGTAACCCTTCAAACAAAAGTTGGAGTTAGGATAAGAAAAGATGAAAATGATCCTGGAAAAATTGTAAATTCTTCAGTTGGTAGATTTATCTATAACGAAGGAATTCCACAAGATTTAGGTTATGTTAATAGAAAAGAAGATCCATACTCACTAGAAGTTGATCAAGTTACATCATCAGGTGTTTTAAAAGAAATTGTTGATCGTTGCTTTAGAAAACATGGAAATATAAAGACTGCTTCAGTCCTAGATTATATAAAATCAACAGGCTATAAGTTCTCAACTCTTTCTGGACTTACTGTTTCTATGTCAGACGTTACAATCCCTCACCAAAAATGGGATATAGTATCAAAGGCTGATAGTGAAGTTGATAAGTATGAAAAACTTTATAGACGTGGTTTTATAACAGATAACGAAAGATATGAAAAAGTTATAGATATTTGGAGAGAAGCTACTGATGATGTAACAGCAGCTCTTCTTGATGAATTGAAATCTGATAATAATATTAAAATATTTGCAGATTCCGGAGCCCGTGGTTCTACAAACCAAATCAGACAATTAGGTGGAATGCGTGGACTTATGTCAAGAGCTGATGGAAAAATCATAGAAATTCCTATAAAGGCTAACTTCCGTGAAGGACTTTCAGTACAAGAATACTTTATTTCAACTCACGGTTCTCGTAAGGGACTTACTGATACAGCTTTAAGAACTGCCGATTCAGGTTATCTAACAAGAAGAATGGTAGATATTTCTCAAGATGTTATAGTAACAGAAGATGATTGTGGTACAGATGGATATGTAATAGCTCGTGAATTTAAAGATGGAAACGAGTTAATAGAAAACTTGTACACAAGAATTGTAGGTCGTACATCATTCGAAGATATTTTTGATAATGATGGGGAACTAATAGTTGCTAAAAATCAAATTATTGATGAAGATAAGGCAGATAACATTGTTGCAAGCGGCATCAAAGAAGTTAAATTACGTTCAGTTCTTGAATGTAAATCAAAACATGGTGTTTGTGAAAAATGTTATGGTAGAAACCTTGCAACTGGTAAGAAGGTAAATATTGGTGAGGCTGTAGGAATTATAGCTGCCCAATCAATCGGTGAACCGGGTACTCAGCTTACAATGAGAACTTTCCACTCAGGAGGAATCGCAGGAGTAGGAATTACTCAAGGTCTTCCAAGGGTTGAAGAGTTATTTGAAGCAAGAAAACCAAAAGGACTTGCATTTATTGCTGAAAACTCTGGAACAGTTTCACTAATTCAAAATGAAAAGAAAACTGACGTTGAAATCTTATCAGAAGATGGATATTCTAAAAAATATAATATACCATTTGGAGCAAGACTTTTAGTATCAGAAGGCGATGTAGTTGAAAAAGGACAACAACTAACAGAAGGTTCCCTTGATCCACACGATGTATTAAAGGTTCTAGGAAAAGTTGGAGTTCAAGATTACATCACAAAAGAAGTTCAAAAAGTATACAGACTTCAAGGTGTAGAAATTGATGATAGACATATAGAAGTTATAGCAAAACAAATGCTTAAAAAAGTAAAAATAGAAGAAGCTGGAGATACAGAATTTTTACCAGGTTCTTTACAAGAAATTAGAGAAGTAAGAGTTATAAATGAAAAAATGGAAAAAGAAGGCAAAAAACCATGTGAATTTAGCCAACAACTTCTTGGAATTACAAAAGCATCACTTGCTACAGAATCATGGTTATCAGCAGCATCTTTCCAAGAAACAACCAGAGTTCTTACAGATGCATCTATTAAAGGAAAAGTTGATGATCTTAAAGGTCTAAAAGAAAATATAATTATAGGAAAATTAATACCAGCAGGTACAGGTATGAAAGTTTATAATGACTTTAATATCGACTATGAAAATAAAGATCTTGAAGATGCACAAATTCAAATGAATATAGAAGAAATAGAAAATAAAGAAAAAGAAACTTTGAATGAATAATATAAAAGAGTCGGCAATTGCCGGCTCTTTTATATTGTATTTATGATATTTAAAACTATAAAAATAAGTAATAAGATTAGTGTAGATTTTTTATATTTCATTTCTTTAAAGTTAAAATTAACTTTTTGAACTTTTGCTAGAAATAAGGAAAAAATTAAAAAACCTATAGAAAAAATAAGAGATCTCTTAAATGAATCGGCTTGATTGTTATTGTAAATGTAAAAATAAGCTAAATATTGAATTAATAAGACTAAAATTGCTGTGAATGGTAAGCTTAAAATATATTGTCTATAATTTTCTTTTGTGTTCATAAATTTTTCCTTTCTTTAATTATAAGAAAATTATACCGGAACTGTGATTACTTTTTTATGTGAATATTCACATTTTAAAAATAAATTTATAAAGATGTTAAGAATATCTAAATTTCAATGATTATTGACATTAATATTTTAAGAGGATATTATATAAGCATAAGATACCGTTTACCTAAGGAGGACTTAAAAATGATGGAGAAAATTCAAAAGTTCGGAGGAGCGATGTTTACTCCAGTAATGTTATTTGCTGTTTCAGCAGTGCTTATTGGTTTTGGAATATTGTTTACTAATGAACAAATACTAGGATCTATCGCAGCAGAAGGAACTTTCTGGAGAGGATTCTGGGATATGGTTTTATCTGGTGGATGGACCGTATTTAATCAGTTGCCACTATTATTTGCAGTTTCACTTCCAATTGGACTTGCAAATAAACAAAATGCTAGAGCGTGTATGGAATCTTTGGTTATATATTTAATATTCAATTATTATGTAGCTTCCATACTAGGAACTTGGGGATCAGTTTTTGGTGTTGATTATGCACTTGAAGCAGGGGCAGATTCTGGACTTGCAAATATTGCCAATATTAAAACCCTAGATATGGGTATGATGGGGGCTTTATTAATTTCAGGACTTGCAATATTTTTACATAATAAATATTTTGATACAAGACTTCCTGAATGGCTTGGAGTTTTCAGAGGATCTGCTTTCGTAGTTGGGCTCGGATTTATTGTTATGATCCCAATAGCTCTTCTTGCTTGTTTAATATGGCCTAAAATTCAAATGGGAATTTCTAGTTTCCAAGGATTTGTAACAAGTTCTGGAGGTCTTGGAGTATGGGTATTTATCTTACTTGAAAGATTGTTGATACCTTTTGGATTACACCATCTATTGTATGCACCTTTATATTATGATTCAGTTTTAGTTTCTGGCGGAATTTATGCTGCTTGGGCAAAACAACTTCCAGAGCTTGCGGCAAGTACTAAACCACTTTTGGATCTTGCTCCTTATGCTGCATTTACAGCTACTGGTTGGTCAAAACTTTTTGGTTGTGTTGGTATTGGTCTTGCCTTTTATAAAACTGCAAAGCCTGAAAATAAAAAGAAAGTTGCAGGACTTTTGATTCCAATCGTAATTTCAGCTGTAATGGCTGGAGTTACTGAACCAATAGAATATACATTCTTGTTTATTGCACCACCATTATTTGTTGTTCATGCTGTTCTTGCGGCTTGTCTTTCAACAGTTATGTATTATTTGGGAGTTGTAGGAGTATTTTCAGGAGGAGCAATAGAGATGGCTTCTTTAAACTGGATACCACTTATGGCAAATCACTGGTCAACTTATTTGAAGATGCTTATAGTTGGAATTGTTGCTATTGCAGTTTGGTATTTAGTATTTACTTTCTTAATCGAAAAATTTGACTTCAAAACACCAGGTAGAGAGGTTAAAAGTGATGTTAAGCTATACTCTAAAAAAGATTATAGGGCTAAAAAAGGTGGAGCTAAGGCAGAAGATGCTACAAAAGTCGATGCAAAAGACGAATTTCAAGTTATGGCTGATGAAATCTTAATTGGACTAGGTGGAGCTGAAAATATTAAAGATTTTACAAACTGTGTAACAAGACTTAGGGTAAATGTAAAAGATCCTGAAAAAGTTATGGAAAATGAATACTTTAAGCAAATTGGAACTTACGGTACAAGTAGAAACGGTAATTCTGTCCATGTAATTGTTGGAACAAATATCCAATATGTTGCAGATGAATTTGGACAAATTTTAGAAAACGAATAAGAAAAGAAAAAGAGTAAGAAAAGAAGGAATAATAAAAAATAAAAATAAGGAGAAAAAAGATGAAAAAATATGCTATAACAATTGCAGGTGGTGGATCAACATTTACACCAGGAATGATTCTAATGCTTATGGACAATCTTGATAGATTCCCAATTAGATCTATAAAATTATATGATAACGACAAAGAAAGACAAGATAAAATTGGAAATGCTTTCCATATATTTATGAAAGAAAGACATCCAGAAATTGAATTTGTTCATACCCTTGATCCAGAAACTGCTTTTACTGATACAGACTTTGTAATGGCACAAATCAGAGTTGGTAAATATGAAATGAGATCAAAAGACGAAAAAATCCCACCAAAATATGGTGTAATCGGACAAGAAACTTGTGGACCAGGTGGAATTGCTTATGGATTAAGATCAATCGGTGGAGTAATTGAAATCTTAGATTATATGGAAAAATATTCTCCAAATGCTTGGATGCTAAATTATTCTAACCCAGCAGCTATAGTTGCAGAAGCTACAAGAAGATTAAGACCAGATTCAAAAATCATTAATATTTGTGATATGCCAATTGACTTAATGTATAAAATGGCAGATATGGTAGGACTTAACCATTGGAAAGATTTAGATTTCTCTTATTATGGACTTAACCACTTTGGTTGGTTTACAGATATAAAAGATAAAGATGGAAATGATTTGATGCCACAAATCAAAGAACACGTTTCAAAAACAGGATTTGCTGATGGAATTGGAACAGCACAACACCTTGATGAATCTTGGGTTGAAACATTTACAAAAGCAAAAGATGTATATGCTCTAGATCCTGAAACAATTCCAAACACATATTTAAAATACTATCTTTATCCAGACTTTGTAATGGAACATACAGACATTAACCACACAAGAGTTGATGAAGTAAAAGAAGGAAGAGAAAAAGAAGTGTTTGGTTTATGTAAGACAATAACAGATAGAGGAACTGCAGAAGGAATCGACTTTGAAATTGACGCTCACGCATCATATATAGTTGACCTTGCAATTGCTCTAGCTGAAAATACAAAAGAAGTATTCTTATTAATAGTAGAAAATGACGGAGCAGTATCAAATTTTGATCCAACAGCAATGGTAGAAGTTCCATGTATAGTTGACAAATCTGGGTACAAAAAAATCTGTCAAGGTAAAATTCCACAATTCCAAAAAGGTATGATGGAAGAGCAAGTTTCAGTAGAAAAACTTGCAGTAGAAGCTTGGATTGAAGGATCTTACCAAAAATTATGGCAAGCAATCTCCTTATCAAAAACAGTTCCAAGTGCGAAAGTTGCAAAATTAATCTTAGACGATTTAATCGAAGCAAACAAAGACTTCTGGCCAGAACTTCATTAAAAATAAATCCTAGTAGCAGTATAATGTTACTAGGATTTTTTTATTGAAATATTTATTTAGGAGATAAAATTGAAGTTAGAAGAAATAATTAAGAAGAATAAAGAAAAATTTACTCAGACAGACCTCGCTATAGCAGATTTTCTAATAGATGAAAAGAATGAAAAACTAGATTTATCTATAAACGAACTTGCAAAAAAATGTCTTACATCAAGAACTAGTATATTAAGATTTACCCAAAAAATTGGTTTTGATGGTTATAGTGAATTTAAATATTATTTAAACCAAAATGAAGTAAAAAGGGAAGATGAAAAAACAGAAGAAAATGATGAAAATATAAATGAAATATTGGAAAAATTAGACAAATCTAATAATATTTTTATTTATGGAAATGGAGACTTTGAAGATATAATAAAAAATTCTATAAAATCCTATCTAAAAGATTTAGGTAAACTATCAGAAACATTTCAAGGAAGGGATGAAATTAGTACCTTCAACAAAAATTCACTAAAAGATTCAACAATATTTATAATTGACTTATCAGAAGATCCGGACAGCTTAGAATTATTAAGTTTAATATCAAACTTAAATACTAAAAAAATCCTAATAACAGACTCGTATTCCAAATCATTTTTATCAGATTATACTATACATATAAAAAAATTAGAGAAAAATAAAATAAATTCAATTGCAAAAAAATTAGAAGAAATAGAAAATTTCTTTATAAAATATCAAGAATTTAGGATTAAAAATGAAAATAAATGATTTAATAAGAGATAATTATAATAAATTAGACAAAAATGATATAAACTTATATTCATATATAATGCAGGAAAAAACTGATTTTGTAGAAAAAACTTTAAAAGAATTTTCAGAAAAATCGAACTTTAGTCAATCATCCATAGTAAACTTTGCTAATAGAATAGGTCTTGATGGATATTCAGAATTAAAATATCTAATAAAATGGGAAAGAGAAAAAATAGTTGATTTTGATGAGAATGAAATAGACTATACTTATAACGATATATCATTATCTATGAACATGATAAAAGGATTAAATTTAGATGGCTTATTTGAAAGCTTATATAATACGAATAAAATATATTTAATATATACAGGGTATATTCAAAAAAATTTGGCAGAAGAGCTAAAAAGAAATTTCCTAAATATAGGTGTTATCGCATACACTCTAGATATAAAAAATGATTTAGAATTATTAAATAAAAATATCAAAAGAGATGATATAGTGATAGCTATATCATTTTCAGGTGAAAATACAATATTACTAGAATTTATAAAAAAAATAAGAAAGAGAATAAATTTAGTATCGATAACAAAACTTTCAAACAACAAATTATCTCAAATATCAGACTACAATCTATCCTTTGTATCTCATGAAGTATATAGATATAAAGAAAGCACATCCATAAGACCAGTTAGTCAATACTATGTAATAATAGATTTTTTGGTATTAAAATATTTAAATTATAAAAGTAAAAATAAAGGCAAGGTCTAAACCTTGCCTAAAATTATATTTTTTGTTTGATATATATAATTTTTATTAAAAGCTTATCGAAAAATGAACATTATTAATTCATTTACTTCAGTTATAAACTTAGCTTGGCCGAAAATATTAGAACAGGTTCCTTAATAATATATAAAAACTTCTATTTTTTTACTAGCTAATGTAATAAGAATAATGCATTTACTTTAATATTTTCTTCAGCCTTTTTCATATCTGATTTAAGTATTAAATTTTATAATCTTTAACTTTAAAAAAATTCCAAGTATTAGTTAAATGAGCTTTATAGTCAGACTAAGTAACAATTCTCATAATACATTCGTTTTTTAAAACATTAAATAATTTATTGTCATATATATCTATATTTTAAATAATCTTAATCTCTAACAAAAGAAAAAAATAAATGAAAACCAAAAATTAAAAAAATCTATTAATTATTGAAAATAAGATAAGATAAGTTGACAAGACATTTAATCAATAGTAGAATAAATAAGGATTGGCGTAATGCCAATTTTTAAGATGATTAAAATTTAGAAAAAAAGGAGGTGCATTATGCCTACAATTAATCAACTTGTTAGAAAAGGTAGAAAGACAATAAACGAAAAGTCAGCTACACCAGCTTTAGGTTACAACTTCAATACACTTAAAAGAAGACAAACTAAATCACAATCACCACAAAAACGTGGAGTTTGTACTTCAGTAAGAACAGTAACACCTAAAAAACCTAACTCAGCTTTGAGAAAAGTTGCCAGAGTTAGACTAACAAATGGTGCAGAAGTTCTTTCTTATATACCAGGAATCGGACACAATCTTCAAGAACACTCTGTTGTACTTATAAGAGGAGGAAGAGTAAAAGACCTTCCAGGTGTTAGATACCATATTATAAGAGGTACTCTTGATACAGCAGGAGTAGAAGGAAGAAAACAAGGTAGATCTAAATACGGAGCTAAAAAAGAAAATTAGTAGTATTTAGATGTAGTGCATAATGTACTAATTAATATAAAGTATATGTGCACACGAACGGCTTTAAGGTCGTTTAAGGCCTTATGGTCGAGTACTAAAGATATTACTAAATTGGTAAAGGAGGGAAGCAAAGTGTCAAGAAAAGGACATATACCAAAAAGAGAGGTAATGCCTGATGCTAAGTATAACGATAGAGTTGTAACAAAGCTTATCAACAATGTTATGCTAGACGGTAAAAAAGGTGTTGCTACAAAAATAGTTTATGATGCTTTCGAAATAGTTGGAGAAACTTCAGGTAACGATCCATTAGAAGTATTCTACCAAGCTTTAGAAAATATTATGCCAACACTTGAAGTTAAAGCAAGAAGAATCGGTGGAGCTAACTACCAAGTACCTATGGAAGTTAGACCAGAAAGAAGACAAACTTTAGGTTTAAGATGGTTAGTAAATTTCTCAAGAGCACGTGGAGAAAAAACTATGGTAGAAAGATTATCTAAAGAAATTTTAGATGCATCAAACAATGCTGGTGCCAGCGTTAAACGTAAAGAAGAAATGCACAGAGCTGCTGAAGCAAACAAAGCTTTCGCACACTATAGATATTAGGGGGATCAATGTCAAGAGATGTCTCATTAAAAGAAACCAGAAATATAGGTATCATGGCACATATCGATGCAGGTAAAACAACAGTAACAGAAAGAATGTTATATTATACCGGTAAGATTTACAAAATAGGTGATACTCATGATGGTACAGCAGTAATGGATTCTATGGACCAAGAAAAGGAACGTGGAATTACAATCGGATCTGCTGCAACAACATGTTACTGGGATGGTCATAGAATAAACATCATAGATACACCAGGCCACGTTGACTTTACAGTAGAAGTTGAAAGATCTCTAAGAGTTCTTGATGGAGCTGTTGCACTATTTGATGCTAAAAGTGGTGTAGAACCACAATCTGAAACAGTTTGGAGACAAGCTGATAAATATGACATTCCAAGATTTTGTTTCATAAATAAAATGGATGCTACAGGCGCTGATTTCTATATGTCTGTAGATACAATAAAAGAAAAATTAAAAGCTAATGCAGTACCTATAGAAATTCCTATAGGAGCTGAATCTGAATTTGAAGGTGTAGTTGACCTAGTAACAATGGAATCTGTAACATACAAAACAGAAGACTTAGGCGCTCACCCAATTAAAGGCGAAATTCCAGAAAACTTAAAAGAAAAAGCAGAAGAATTTAGAACAAATCTTTTAGAAGAACTATCAGAAATTGATGACACAATCATGATGAAATATCTTGAAGGTGAAGAAGTTTCCGTAGATGAAATAAAAACTGCTATAAGAAAGGGAACTATTGAAAAGAAAATATTCCCATGTCTTTGTGGATCAGCTTATAAAAACAAAGGTGTTCAAGCGTTACTTGATGCAATAGTTGATTACATGCCAAGTCCACTTGATATACCAGCAGTTCAAGGAACAGATCCTAAAGATGAAGAAAAAGTACTTGAAAGAAAAGCTGGAGATAAAGAGCCACTTTCTGCCCTAGCATTTAAAGTAGTAACAGACCCATATGTAGGTAAGTTAATTTATGCAAGAATCTATTCAGGAACAATCGAATCAGGTTCATACATTTACAATGCTACAAAGGGTAAAAGAGAAAGAGTAGGAAGAATCCTACAAATGCACTCAAACAAACAAGAAGAAATCGAAACAGGTTATTGTGGCGATATAGTAGCTCTTCTTGGACTAAAAAATACAACTACAGGAGACTCACTCTGCGTTCAAGATGATCCAATCATTCTTGAAAACATGGAATTCCCAGATCCAGTTATATCTGTTGCTATTGAACCAAAAACAAGAGCAAGTCAAGATAAAATGGCTCTAGGTCTTCAAAAACTTGCAGAAGAAGATCCAACATTTGTTACAAAAACAGATGAAGAAACAGGACAAACAATAATTTCAGGAATGGGAGAACTACACCTTGAAATTATCGTTGATAGATTACTCCGTGAATTCAAAGTAGAAGCTAACATTGGTAACCCACAAGTAGCTTATAGAGAATCTATAACACAACCTGCAGAAGCACAAGGTAAGTTTGTAAGACAATCTGGTGGTTCTGGTCAATACGGTGATGTTGTTCTTAGAATTATGCCTGGCGAAGAAGGAGCAGGAATTACATTCGAATCCAAAATCGTTGGTGGAGCAATTCCAAAAGAATACATTAAACCAGTTGAAGAAGGTGTTAGAGAAGCAGCTACTCAAGGTATACTTGGTGGATATCCAATGGTTGACTTGCACGTAGAAGTATTCGATGGTTCATACCACGAAGTTGACTCATCAGAAGTTGCCTTCCACGTAGCAGGATCTATGGCTCTTAAAAATGCTGTAGCAAAAGCAAAACCAGTATTACTTGAGCCAATGGAAAAAGTAGAAATTACAACACCAGATGAATATCTAGGAGATGTAATGGGAGATGTTTCATCAAGAAGAGGAAAAATTGATGGAATGAACCCAAAAGATGGAATTCATATATTAGATGCATTCATTCCACTTTCAGAAATGTTTGGATATGCAACAGATCTAAGAAGTAAAACTCAAGGTAGAGCAACATATTCAATGCAATTTGATCATTACGCTCAAGTACCTGAAAGTGTAAAAGAAGAAGTTTTAAATAAATAATTAGGAGGATGACATGAGTAAAGAAACATTTGAAAGAAGTAAACCACATATTAATATTGGTACAATCGGACACGTTGACCACGGTAAAACAACAACAACAGCAGCAATCACCCAAGCATTAAACAAAAAATATGGAACAGGTGAATTCATAGACTACGATAAAATTGATAAAGCTCCAGAAGAAAGAGAAAGAGGAATCACAATCAATACATCAGTAGTAGAATATGAAACAGAAAAAAGACACTACGCACACATCGATGCCCCAGGCCACGCTGACTACGTTAAAAACATGATCACAGGAGCAGCACAAATGGATGGAGCAATCCTAGTAGTAAGTGCAGCTGATGGTCCAATGCCACAAACAAGAGAACACATTCTTTTAGCTAGACAAGTAGGAGTACCAAAAATCGCAGTATTCCTAAACAAAGAAGACCAAGTAGATGATCCAGAACTAATCGAATTAGTAGAAATGGAAGTAAGAGACTTACTATCAGAATACGAATTCGATGGAGATGAAGCACCAGTAGTAGTAGGATCAGCATTAAAATCACTACAAGAAGGTGGAGAAGGCGAATGGTCAGACAAAATCTTAGACTTAATGGAACAAGTAGACGAATACTTCGATATTCCAGAAAGAGATAACGACCAACCATTCCTAATGCCAGTAGAAGACGTAATGACAATCTCAGGAAGAGGAACAGTAGCAACAGGAAGAGTAGAAAGAGGAACACTAAAACTTGGATCTACAGTAGAAATAGTAGGACTAACAGAAAAAACAAGAGAAGTAGTAGTAACAGGAATCGAAATGTTCCACAAATCACTAGAAGTAACAGAATCAGGAGACAACTGTGCATTACTACTAAGAGGAGTACAAAGAAACGAAATCCAAAGAGGACAAGTAATAGCAGAACCAGGTTCAGTACACCCACACACAGAATTTGAAGGACAAGTATACGTACTAACAAAAGAAGAAGGTGGACGTCATACACCATTCTTCTCAGGCTATAGACCACAATTCTTCTTCAGAACAACAGACGTAACAGGAGATATCCAACTAGAAGAAGGAACAGAAATGGTAATGCCAGGAGACAACGCAACATTCAAAATCAAATTACAAAAACCAATCGCTCTTGAAGAAGGATTAAGATTCGCAGTAAGAGAAGGTGGAAGAACAGTTGCTTCAGGAGTTGTTTCTAAAGTAATAGCTTAATTAGCTTAAATTTGAAATAAAATAAAATTTAAAAGGCGGGTTTAACCCGTCTTTTTTTAAAATATATTTTAAATTTTTAATTTGATTATTATAAGGAAGTGAGATGAAAGAAAAATTATATAATTTTAAAGAAATATTTAAGAAAATTTTTCTGGTATCTGTTTTAATACTGGTAATTATCCAATTTAAAAAAATATCAAAAGATATTAAAGTTGAAGATATAAAATTTATTTTTAAAAACTTATCTTTGTTTACAATAATTCTCATGGTGATTTATGGTATTTTTGCAAATATTCCTGCTAGTTTATATGATTTTGTATTAAATAAAGAACTTGGTAATGATTATGATAAAAAATACATAGCAGAAACAGGATTTTGTATAAATAATTTTAATGACTTATTGGGACTTGGTGGATTTATTTCTATTGGTCTTAGGACAACTTTTTATGGTAGGGGTCATGAAGCTAGTAAACTTGTGAAAAAAATTATAGAACTGTTGGTATTTTTACCTTGTGGTTTGTCATTTTTTTCTATTTTATCGCTTTTATCTTTTAGCTTTCATGAAAATCCTATATTAGAAAATTATAAATTTTTACTTGTAGGAGCAAGTTTGTATCTCCCTATTGTTCTAATACTATCTTTTATTGGAAAAATAAAATTTGAGAAGAAAAATCAACTTAAACTACTATTTATTTCAATTGCTGAATGGTTTGGAGTAATGAGTGCTTTTGTAGTTATAGGCTACTTGATGGGAATAAAATTTGATTTGATTAGCCTTTCAACTTTGGTTGTTGCTGCAAATATTGTTGGATATATTTCTATGATTCCAGGTGCTATTGGTTCATTTGATTTGATAATTTTATTTGCACTAAAAAGTCAAGGTATTAATCAGGAATTAGCCCTTGCTTGGATTCTACTTTATAGACTTTCGTATTATATAGTTCCATTTTTCTTGGCTTTTGTATTTTTTAGTAAAAACTTTTCTAAAGCTTTTCAATTTAAAGATGCAGATTTTATTAAAAAAGTATTTAAAAATATTATCCTTGTAATAAATACTTTTTTGATGTATATTTTTGGTCTTTTTATGATTTTAGCAGCTACTTTACCAGATAAGGCTTATGGAGGAGGTATTCTTACAAAGTTAAACCCTGTAAGAGCATCTGCAATTTATCAATTTCCATCTCTTTTGTTTGGTTTTATTTTTATAATTATGGCAAGAGCTTATATATCAAGACAAAAGAAGTCTTTTATTTTAAATTTTATTATTTTAACACTTGTATTTTTATATACTTATACAACAGGATATAGTTTATCTACTCTTATATATATTGTAATTATGTTTGTGATAAATCTCATTACAAGAGATGAACTTTATACAAAACAATTTATTTATGCAAGTGAAGATAAGTTTATAGATTTAATTTTGGCGAATTTTATGCTTATTGTTTATGTAGGTAAGATTTTAAAATTCGGATCAATTATTGATGTAAATATTGATGAGGCTAATGACTTTATTATAATTCCTTTCGAATATAATTTTATATCTATAATTGTTACTATTTCTATTATTTATTTATTATCCTATCTTTTGGTAAGATTTTTACAAGGATCAAAAGTAAAAGTAGGAGAAAAATTTGACTATGATAGATATATGAGCTTACTTAAAAGTCAAGGTGGTTCTAAGGAAGCATTTTTGGCATTTTTGGATGATAAGAATCTATTTTGGCTAAGAAAAGATAATAAAGATTTGGCATGTCTTCAAATTAGAACAGTTTCTGATAAGGTAATAGTTATGGGTGATCCTATTGGAAATGAAAATTATTTTGATGAGCTTTTAGATGAGTTTATTAATAATGCAGACAATTTAGGCTATAATATTGTATTTTATGAAATTAATAAAGAGATAACTATGAAAGTTCATGAGTATGGTTTTAATTTTATGAAATTTGGAGAAAGTGCCAATGTTAATTTGGAAGAATTTAATTTAGATGGAAAGAAAAAGAAAAATCTCAGAAAAACTATTAACAAAATTGACAGAGAAGGTTATAAGTTTGAAGTTATAAAGAAGCCTTTTGATGGAAAAACTATTAAAAGATTGCAGGAAGTTTCAAATTCATGGTTAGACGAAGGAAAAGAAAAGGGATTTTCACTAGGATTTTTTGATAGAGATTATCTAAATACTGGCGATATAGGTCTTGTAAAAAATCCCGATGGTAAAATTATAGCATTTGCAAATCTTTGTCCAATATATTATAAAAATTGGGCAACAGTTGATTTGATGCGTTATGATGATAATATTGATGGTCTTATGGATTATTTATTTATTAATATTTTTTCTTATTTAAAAGAAAATGGAGTGAAGTATTTTGATCTAGGTATGGCTCCACTTTATAATGTTGGAGTTATGAGACATTCATTTTTGCAAGAAAAAATAGTGTACATGATATTTAAATTAGGCGATCATTTTTATTCGTTTGAGGGATTAAAAACTTATAAAGATAAGTATGCTAGTTTTTGGGAAGAAAAATATTTATCTTACTCCAGAGGGTCATCATTAATTTTTTCTGCTTTAACTTTATTTTATACAATAAATAAAAAAGTTAAATAATTATATGTAAAATTAAGTATAATAGTATAATAAAATATGAGTTTAAAATTCTAAAAATAAATTATTAAAAAGGAGATATAAATGGAAAATCCAATTGTTACATTTGAAATGGAAAATGGGGCAATATTTAAGGCTGAATTATATCCAGAAATTGCACCAAATACAGTAAATAATTTTATTTCATTGATAAAAAATAATTTTTATGATGGAATTATTTTCCACAGAGTTATAAAAGATTTTATGATTCAAGGAGGAGATCCAGAAGGAAGTGGAATGGGCGGCCCTGGATATTCTATAAAGGGAGAATTTTCATCAAATGGTTTTGAAAATAATTTAGCTCATGACAAGGGTGTATTATCAATGGCGAGATCATTTATGCCAGATTCTGCAGGAAGTCAATTTTTCATTATGCATAAAAAAAGTCCACATCTTGATGGGGAATATGCAGGTTTTGGAAAAATAATTGAAGGAATTGAAGAAATTGATAAAATTGCAAATGTAAAAACAGATTTTAATGATAAACCATTAGAAGAAATTAAAATAAAAAAAGTTACTGTTGATACAAAGGGTGTAGATTATCCTGAAGTTGAAAAAATGTAAGTTTAAGGCAGATCTTTATCTGCCTTTTTTTATTTATAAAATATGGTATAATTAAATTCGTATTTTTGAAAATAATTATTATAGGAGGTCTTATGACTTTTAATGACGTTATGGCAGCTTTGGGGGTAGTAATTAATGGAATTCCTCAAGCTTTGTTGGCGCTTTCTGTTGGTTTTTCTGCTTTTCCTACTGCTTTAGGATTTGCAGTAGGAGTAATCGCTTGTACGCTTTTACATTCACCAATTCCAATTTCTATGCAAGCAGAAACTATAGCACTTGCAGGATCTTATGGAGAAAATATTTCTGAAAGGCTATCAGTAGTATTTTGGGCAGGAATTATTATGTCAATTCTTGGTATTACTGGAAGTCTTAATTTTATTGTTGATTTGGCAGGAGTTTATGTATTAAATGGAATGATGGCAGGAGTTGGCCTAATTCTTGCAAAAATTGCTGTTGATGGCTTAAAACTTGAAACAAGAATGGTAAGTTTAATTTCAATTATAAGTGCTTTGATAACTTATTTTGTTTCTGGTAGAAATCTTGTTTATACAATTATAATTTCTGTAGTGATTTCTTCTATTTATGCAAATATTATGAAAATGGAAATAGGAAAAGATATAAAAAAAGAAGAAAGAAAACTATCTATAAAAAAACCTATCTTAAATAAAAAAGTAATAAGAGGAGCTCTATCTTTAGCTTGTCTTACAATTGGTGCAAATATTGCTTTTGGAAATATTACAGCATCTCTTGGAGATGGAAATTTAACAGCAAATATTGACCATCTAACAATTTATTCTGGTCTTGCTGATTCGGTTTCTTCTCTTTTTGGTGGGGCACCAGTTGAGGCTATAATATCTGCAACAGGAGCTAGTGATAATCCTGTAAATTCTGGAATATTAATGATGGTTATTTTGGGTGTAATTATGTTTATGGGACTATTACCAAAACTTGGAAAATTTGTACCAGGTGAATCAATCCATGGATTTTTATTTGTACTTGGAGCTCTTGTAACTGTTCCAACAAATGCTAATCTTGCTTTTGCAGCTGGTGGTGATACAATATTAGTTGCAGGGATAGCTATGGCAACAACAGCAGCAAGCGATCCATTTATGGGACTTGTAGCGGGAGTAATACTTAAATTTATAATATTATAGGAGTTTTGATGAATTATTACAAATTAAAAGTATGTGGACTTGAAAGAGATTTACCAATAATACAAATTTCGGATAATTTAAAAATTGCATCTTTTGTATTGTTAGGAGATGCAGAACTTGCAGAAAAAGCAGGAAAAGAGCTTAGCAAAAAAGTAGATGCTGATATAATTCTAACAGCAGAAGCAAAGGGAATTTCCCTTGCTCATGAAATTGCAAAAAATATAGGAGAAAAATCATTTGTAGTAGCTAGAAAATCTGAAAAAGCATATATGAATGATCCAATAAATGTAGAAGTAAATTCTATAACAACAAAAAATACTCAAAAATTATTTTTGGACTCAATAGATGTAGAAAAAATAAAGGATAAGAAAATAGCTTTAGTTGATGATGTAATATCAACTGGAGAATCTATGAATGCTCTAGAAAGTTTAGTAGAAAAAGCAGGAGGAGAAGTTGTACAAAAACTTGCAATTCTTGCTGAAGGGGATGCAGCAAATAGAGATGATATAATATATCTAGAAAAACTTCCTGTTTTTGAAATTTAAATATAAATAAAAAGAACTTCCATAAAAAGGAAGTTCTTTATTTTTAAAAAAATTATTGTAAAAATAAGTGTTCAATTAATATTTTAGTTCCTAGTAAAATTAAAATTATTCCTCCAATAAGCTCGGAAATTTGTTTACTTCTCATTCCTAATTTGTTTCCGATTTTAAAGGCTATTGATGAAAGAAGAAAGGTTGCAAATCCTATTATTAAACTTGATGAAAAAATATTTACATTTAAAAATGCGAATGATACTCCAACTGCCATTGCATCAATACTTGTTGCAATTCCAAGAGAAAGTAAAGATTTAAAACTTAGACCATGACTAATTTTCTCTTATCATTTGGAAACCAATTATAAATAATAAAATAAAAGCAACCCAATGATCAATTGCTTTTATTGAATTTGCAAAACTTGAAGCAAGAAAATATCCGATTATTGGCATTATTCCTTGAAAAATTCCAAAACAAAGACCAATACTAAGGGTATCTTTGATTGAGGTTTCTTTTATTTGAAGACCTTGGCAAATGCTAGCGGCAAAAGCATCCATGCTAAGTCCTATTGCTAGTATCAAAATTGAAAAAAGACTCATAACTACTCCTTAATTTTAAATAACTTTCAACCAAAAAATTATACTTGTTATTTTTATATAAGCAAATAGAAGGCCTTAGCCTTCCATTTCAATTATTTTTTGTATTATTGGTTGTTCTTTTATTTCATCATATCTATTTGAGTCAATACTTATATCAGGATTTGTTTTTTCAATTTCATTTATATAACCTGACTCTGTAAGTCCAATTTCTTTTGGAAATCTTAATACATATCCTGAATTTGGAAGATCAATTTGTAAAGGATCTGTCCCTATTCCATCTCCCTTACTTTGACTTCCAACTAAAGTTGCAAGTTTTGTTTCTTTACAAAAAGATGCAAGCATTTCAGCAGAAGAATATACAGTTGAGTCTATTAGTAGATAAATATTTCCCTTAAATTTTATAGAATCTTCACTAGGATTTACTAAAATAGGATAGTTTGTATAATAATCAAATTTTGAAAGAATTTCCTTAGTTTCATTTGAAAAATTGCTTTCATTTAAAAATCCACTGACTCCTTCATTGTATTTTTCTTGACTGATAACTTTTTTATTTAAATCTCCTTTTTTAATAAAGGAATAATATTTAGTTGAATATGGCTTATCAATAATGCTTGGTAATAGAAAATCTTGCCAATATCTAGAGTCGCCACCAGTATTACCTCTAATATCAATTATTAAAGCTTTTTTATTTTTGATTTTTTTAAGGTAAGACTTGATTTTTTTATGGTCTTTTGATGAATAATCATAATTAAGCATTGAATTTATTTTTAAATAAGCAATATCCTTGTTGATTTTTTGAGTGCTAATATTTTCACCATTTAAATTATTTTCATTCGAAAATCCATCTTTAGCATTTCCAACCAAGACATTTTTGGGATTTATTTTTGACATGATTTCATATTGGTTGTATTCCAGATAATTATCAATTTTTTTGTTATCTAATTTATATCTTCTTCTTACATTTTCTTTTTCATAAATTTTACTAATATCATGACGCCAATCATTTTCTGGGAGTTTGTAATAATTTATATACATATATACAGATTGATTTTGATCAATTAAATGAGTGTGGTCGTTATTAAGTTCATATAAAATTTTATTCATCCTCAATCCAAAATCTACATCATTTTTTGAATCTTCAATGTATTTTTTGTAATAATCTTTTTTTGCTAGCCAATCAACGTTATTAACTTTCTTGTTTATATCAAAATATGGATAATAAGTTTCCAAAGTATTATATGCAAACTCAAAATCTTCTACATACTGGTCTTTGGATAAATTTTCTATTTTTTTATCTTCAAGACTAGGTAGATCAATTTTATTTGCATTTTTTGGGCTTGTAAAATTTAAAAAAGCAAGAATAAGTAAAATTGAAATTATAGCAAAAGTAAAAAATCTTCGTTTTTTCATTTAATATCCTTTCCTTTTCTAATTATAACAAATAAAAAAAATCTTTTATAGCTTTCTTATAGAAACTAGGTAGGGAGGATTGTTTATTTGATTGAAAAAATCATATTTAATAACTTGAAATAATTTTTGATTTAAACTTTTTAAAAATTCACCAATATATTTGGACTCTTCTTTTCCTTTATCATGACCAGGATAAAAAGTTATTAAAATAAGACCGTTTTTGTTTAAAAGTTTTAAAGAAGATTTTAAAGATTCTATGACTGATTTATAATCTGTAGTTATGGATTTATCGCCTTTTGGTAGAAAACCAAGATTATAAACAAAAAGGTCTATTTTTTCATTTATATATTTATCTATGTTCTTATGATTATCGAGAATAAATTTTAAATTGCTTCGACTTCCAATAAGTTTTATGGTATTATTTTTTGCCAAAACTTGGATATCAAAGGCATACAAAATTTCTGGATTTTTTTTATCCAATATAAATTTTGAATCATAGCCATTTCCTGCTGTCATATCACAGGCTTTTATATTATTTTTTGTCCTATTTTCTATAATATAATGGGAAAGTTTTACTGGATTATTTATAATTTCATCAATATATGTCATGGTTTCTCATATCCTTACCGTTAATATCTCTAAAAAATCTTGAATCAGCCTCTTCTTTTCTAATATTTATTCCCATCCTATGCATCTCATTTAATTTAAAAATCATAAGATTTACATTTACATTATAAATTGATGCAAGTTGGTTGTAAGTATAGCCTTCTTTTATGTCCATTAGTAATTGTTTTTCATCTAAAAGAAGGTGGGCTGCAAAAATATTTGCGCACAATTCCATTTCACTGTTTATATCAAAGAGTTCATATTCAATTAGATTTTCATTTTTTGCCATCTCTCTATGATAAATATCATGGCCTAATTCGTGGGCAAAAACCATATTTTGAATTCTTTTATCTACAAAGGGATTATAAAAAACAAAAGAATTCCTTTTAATAATTTTATACATTCCCAAAAGTCTTGTATTCTCCTTAAAGGCAATTATATTTACCCCTCTTTGAATTAAAATTTCCTTAGGATCTCTGCTGTCATATTTTTTAATTAATTTTTTTACATCTTCATAAATTTGATCGTACAAAAAAGACATAATTCACCTAATCTTTGTTGGGATTATATTTCTTATTTTTACTTTTTGCTATATAATAGGCCTCTTGGATAGAATCTAGGATTGCTTTTTTATCTTTTTCATCTATTTCTCCACCAGCCATAAGGCCAATTACACCATCAACCATTTCTTTAGCATCTCTTGCTCCCTTATAACCATATTTTTCTCTAGCATCAAGAATAAAATTATCCTCATCAGTTACAAGGTAATCATGGCTAGTATCTAAAATTTCTGCAAGTTTATCATAAACTTTTCTATATCTTGGTTTAGATTCACCCATTTCATATCTAGAAATTGTTTTTAAAGAAACTCCAACAAGTTTTGCTAATTCTTCTTGAGTTAAATTTTTATCTTCACGAAGTTGTCTTAACTTAGTTCCAAAACTCATATTCTCTCCTTTGTAAAAAGACACTTAGAGACTTATAGTCGTTTAAAGTCTTGACAAAAGACATTAAGCGTCTTAAAATTTAATTAAGTCATTTAATGTCATAATTATACATTATTAGTCATTTAAGTTCAAGGAGGAAAAATGTTAAGGACAATTCTACATTCAGACATGAATTCTTGTTATGCATCAATCGAGGCAAAATTAAATCCAAAATTAAAAAATAAGGCAATGGCAGTCTGTGGAGATCCAAAAAATAGGCACGGGATAATTCTTGCAAAAAGTCAAGAGGCAAAAATTATGGGAGTAAAAACAGGAGAGGCAATTTGGCAGGCAAAAATAAAATGTCCAAATTTAATCTTAGTCCCTCCTCATTATGAAAAATATTTAGAATTTTCAAGAAAGGCCAGAAAAATTTATTATTCTTATACAAATAGGGTCGAGCCTTTTGGTCTTGATGAATGTTGGCTTGATGTGAGTGAAAGTTTAAAACTTTTTGGAAGTGGAGAAGAAATTGCAAATGAAATTAGAAAAAGAATGAAAAATGAATTGGGAATTACTGTAAGTGTTGGAGTTTCTTTTAACAAAGTTTTTGCAAAACTTGGATCAGATTTAAAAAAGCCAGATGCAACAAGTGTAATAAAAAGAGAAAATTTTAAAAAAATAATTTGGCCTTTAGATATTTCTTCAATAATTGGAATTGGAAATGCTACAAAGAAAAAATTAAATGGAATAGGAATTTATACTTTGAGAGAGCTTGCAAAAAGTGATGTTAAAACAGTCAAGGGAATTTTGGGAATTAATGGACTTTATTTGTGGCAATATGCAAATGGTTTTGATGATAGACCAGTTAAAGATTATTCTTATAGGGAAGTGATAAAAACTATAGGAAATTCATCAACTCTTGTTGAAGATTTATACACAAATGAAGAAGTGTATAATATTTTTCAAATTTTATCTTTAAATGTTTCTAAAAGATTGAGAGAAGCAAATCTTTCTTCCATGGGAATAAAAATTTTTATTAGGGATAATAATTTACTTTCATATGAATTTCAATCACCAATAAGTAATCCAACTCAATCTTCGATAATTCTTGCAGAAAAAGCCATAGATCTTTTTAAGAAAAAATATAAGTGGAATTTTCCAATAAGAGCCTTGGGGCTTAGGGCGATAAATCTTGTAGATGATAAAATTCCTACTCAGACAGATATTTTTTCAGATTATAAAGAAATTGTGAAAAAAGAAAATTTGGATAAGGCAATTTATAACATAAGAAAAAAATACAATAAGGATATTTTAACTTTTGCCTCTTTAAAAAATAATAAAAAATTTCCAAAAGATAGGACAGAAATAGTTACTCTTCCTAATGGAATGATTAGATAAAATAGGATTTAAGTCCTATTTTTTGCAAAAATTTACTAAATTTTTTAAAAATATAAGATATATCTTTAATTTTCAAAAAAACTATGGTATGATTATTTTACATTCAAGTTGGGGGAATTAATGATGAGATTTATTTTTAAAATAAGAAAATTTTCAAATACAATTTTATCTATGAAAAAAATTGAAAGACTAAGATCTTTCTCTAGATTTTTATGCCCAAATTTGTCTATTAATGTAGTAATGTTTTGTCAGGGAAGCTAATTTTATTAGCTTCCCTTTTCTTGTCTTTAAATTTAGACTAAAAGCTTATAGGAGGGATTAATGAGAGCTTTAATATCTGTTACTGAAAAAAAGGATGTAGAAAAACTTGCTAAAAGATTGAGTGAATTAGGTGTTGAAATTGTATCTACTGGTGGTACATACAAAAAAATTAAAGAAAGTGGAGTGGATGTAAAAGAAATTGAGGAAATAACAAATTTTCCAGAAATTTTGGATGGTAGGGTAAAAACTTTATCACCATATGTTCACGGTGGAATTCTTTATAAAAGAGATGACGAAAATCACAAAAAGACTGTGGAAGAAAATAATATCAAAGATATTGATATAGTTGTTGTAAACTTATATAAGTTTGAAGAGTCCTTAAAGAGTAATGATATTGACAATATTATCGAAAATATTGATATTGGTGGACCAACTTTGATTAGATCTGCTGCAAAAAATCATAAAGATTGCATAGTTTTGACTGATCCAAGTGATTATGAAGAATTTTTAGATAAATTAGAAAAAAATGATCTTGATTTAGAATATAGAAGATATTTAGCAATGAAGGCTTATTCTCTTACAGCTTATTATGATAGTGTTATATCAAGATTTTTCAAAGATTTAACTCAAAAAGATAGCGAATATAAAACTTATGGTCTAAGAAAAATTGAAGAATTAAGATATGGAGAAAATCCAAGTCAAAGTGCAAGTTTATATGAGGATACTTATGCAAAAGGACTTTTAAAAGATATAGAAATTCTTCACGGAAAGGCAATGAGTTTTAATAATTACAATGACTTAAATGTTGCCTTGGAACTAGCCAAAGAACTTGGTGAAAATTCTTGTGTTGCTTTAAAACACCAATCACCTTGTGGGGCTGCTATTGGAGAAAATGCTTTTGATGCTTACAAAAAAGCTTACGAAGCTGATTCTTTATCAATTTTTGGTGGAATTGTTGCCTTAAATGGAGTTGTTGATGAAAAAACTGCAGGTATGATGAGTGAAATTTTCCTTGAAATTGTTGCAGCAAATGACTTTACAAAAGAAGCTTTGGAAATTTTATCTAAAAAGAAAAATATTCGTCTAATAAAAGTCGACCTTTCAAAAGATTTTGTAAAAGAGGATGTAAAATATTTGGAAGGAAAAGTTTTAGTCCAAGATAGGGATACAAAAGAAGATGATTTTGAAGTAGTAACTGAGGTTAAACCAGAAAAAAAAGATATTGACGATTTAAAATTTGCAATGTCAGTTGTAAAATATACCAAATCAAATGCAATTGTAATTGTAAAAGATGGAAAAACTTTGGGAGTTGGCTGTGGACAAACTTCAAGAATTTGGGCCCTAGAATCAATCAAAAATAACCACCCAGATGTAGACTTTACTGATTCAATTATGTCATCAGATGCCTTTTTCCCATTCGATGATTGTGTAGAATTTGCGCACAAAATTGGAGTAAAATCAATTATTCAACCAGGCGGATCAATTAGAGATAAAGATTCAATTGACAAATGTAATGAGTACAAAATGTCCATGGTATTTACCAACAACAGACATTTCAGACATTAAGGATAAGTAAATGACAAATTCAGTTAAAAGAGTTTATGTGAGAAAAAAAGACAGGTTCGATTACAAGTCCAAAGAAGTTAAAAAAGAAATAGAAAATCTTTTAAAAGTAAAATTAGAAAAATTAAATATTTACAACAGATACGACCTTGAAATAAGCGATAAAAATTTGGATAAGGCAATTAACAATGTCTTATCCGAAAGAAATCTTGACTATGTTTATGCAAATAATGAGGCAAAAAATCTTGAAGATTCTTTTGAATCTGCCCTTGCAGTAGAATATCTTCCAGGCCAATTTGACCAAAGAAGACAAGGGGTTATTGATACCTTAAATTTAATTTTAGATGAAAAAACAGACTGTAAAACTGCAACAGTTTATGAATTTTCAAAGTTAAATGAAAATGATCTTAAAAAAATTGAAAATTATTTGATAAATCCAGTAGATAGTCACAAAATAAACTTAAAAGAAATGCCAGAAAGCTTGGATATAAAAAGAGAAAAAAATCTTGAAAATGAAGTTTATGATGGATTTATAGATTATTCTGATGGGGAAATTTCTGATTTTGTAAAAGATCATGATCTTGCCATGGATAATAATGATTTAAAAATGGTTAGAGATTATTTTAAAAAAGAAAATAGAGATCCAAACGAAACAGAAATAAAAATTTTAGATACTTACTGGTCAGACCATTGTAGGCATACAACCTTTAATACAAATCTTGATATAGATATAAAGGTAAAAACATCTCTTGATGAGGCTATAAAAAATTCTTTTGATAAGTATTTAAAAATGAGAGATGAACTTAATATTAAAAAGCCTATAAATCTTATGAGTTTTGGTACAATTCTTTCAAAATATATGAGAAGCAGAAATGAATTTGATGATTTGGAAGTATCAAGTGAAATAAATGCCTGCTCAGTTTATGTAAAAGTTAGGGTAGAAAAGGATGGAAAAGAAAGTCTTGAAGATTATCTTTTGATGTTTAAAAATGAAACCCACAACCACCCAACAGAAATAGAGCCTTTTGGTGGAGCATCAACCTGTCTTGGCGGGGCAATTAGAGATCCACTTTCTGGAAGAAGTTATGTCTACCAAGCTATGAGAATAACAGGTGCTGGAAATATTTTAGAAGATGTAGATAAGACAATGGAAGGAAAACTTGCCCAAAGAAAAATTTCAAAGCTTGCTGCAAAAGGATATTCTTCTTATGGAAACCAAATTGGTCTTTCTACAGGATTTGTAAAAGAAATTTTCCACGAAGGCTACAAGGCAAAAAGAATGGAATGTGGGGCAGTTATAGCTGCAGCTCCAAAAGAAAATGTAAAAAGGCTTAGCCCAAAAGCTGGTGATATAGTTTTATTAATTGGTGGAAGAACAGGAAGAGATGGAATTGGTGGAGCAACAGGCTCATCAAAATCTCATAAAATTACTTCAATAAAAACTGAATCAGCCCAAGTTCAAAAAGGAAATGCTCCAGAAGAAAGAAAACTTCAAAGATTATTTAGAAGAAGCGAAGTTTCAAAATTAATAAAAAAATGTAATGATTTTGGAGCAGGTGGAGTTTCAGTTGCCATTGGAGAATTATATGATGGGATTGATATAGATCTTTTAAAAGTTAAGTTAAAATATGCAGGACTAAAACCATCAGAAATTGCAATCTCAGAATCTCAAGAAAGAATGGCAGTTTTAATTGACAAAGATGATAGAGAAGAATTTGAAAAATATTGTAGAGAAGAAAATGTAGAGGCATCCTTAGTTGG
Source organism: Anaerococcus senegalensis JC48 (assembly GCF_000321005.1). GTDB lineage: Bacteria > Bacillota > Clostridia > Tissierellales > Peptoniphilaceae > Anaerococcus > Anaerococcus senegalensis. The sequence continues at coordinate 957,800 of NZ_HE578907.1, read as the reverse complement.
AAAAGTAACTGACACAAATAGGATGAGAATGTTCTATGATGACAAAAAAATTGCAGATATTTCCTATGATTTCATAAATACAAATGGAGCAGACAGAAAGGCAAAAGTCGAATTTGTAAGTGAAGATGTTCCAAAATATTTAACAGAAAAATCATCTGATCCAAAATATTTTTATGAGAAAATAAAAGATTTAAATGTTATAAGTCAAAGAAATCTAATAGAAATATTTGATTCTACAATAGGACAAAATACAGTTTTACAACCACTTGGAGGTAAAAAACAAGTAAATCCATCTCAAGCTATGGTTGCAAGAATTCCTGTACTTGATGGAGTTTCAAAAACAGCTTCTATTATGAGTTATGGATTTGATCCATTTATTTCAGAAAAAAGTCAATATTTAGGTGGATATTACGCAGTTATTGAATCAATTGCCAAACTTGTTTCTGTTGGTAGTGATTTAGAAAAAATAAGATTATCATTCCAAGAATTTTATGAAAAAATGGACAATAGCAAAGCTTGGTCCAAACCATTAAAATCTCTTTTGGGAGCCTTTGAAGTAACAAACTTTTTCAAAATGCCTCCAATTGGTGGAAAAGATTCAATGAGCGGTAATTTTGAAGATTTAAAAGTTCCTCCAACTTTAATTTCATTTGCAACAACAACAGAAGATATTGAAAATATAAAGTCTAATGATTTAAAAGGAAAAGGAAAAATCGGACTTGTTAGAGCAAAATGCAAAGATGATTTTACACTCGATTTAGATCATTACAAAAACTTATTGGAAAAATTAATAAAGGCTATGAGAGAGGGAAAAATAATTTCAACGATTGCTCTTGATAATAAGGGAATTTTGGCAAATATTTATGAACAAGCTCTTGGAAATTCTAACTTCACTCTAGATTTTGATAATTTATATAATCCAATGTTTGGATCTTTTGTAGTTGAATATGTTGAAGATTTAGATTTTGTTGAAAAAATTGGAGAATTTTCTGATCATTTAATTGTAAATGGAGAAAAATTAGATACAGAAAAATTAGAAAAATCATATTTAAATGAATTAGATCAAATATTCACACCAAAAGAAGAAATTCCTTATGAAAAAATTGACCAAAAAGAAATGGAAGTTTCTTTAAAATCTAAAAAGCCAGTAGAGAAGGTGAAAGTTTCAATTCTTGCTGTGACAGGAACAAATTGCGAATGGGATACAAGAAAAGTATTTGAAAAATATGGAGCAGAAGTTAAGATTAATTTATTTAAAAATTTAGATAAAGAATCCATAGAAGAATCTATAGAAAATTTAGCCAAATCTATTAAATCTTCACAAATTTTTGCCATACCTGGAGGATTTTCTATGGCAGATGAGCCAGATGGGTCCGGTAAGTTTTTGGCAAATATTATAAGAAATGAAAAAATAAAAGATGCTATTGAATATATGCTCGATAAAAATGATGGATTAATAATTGGAATTTGTAATGGCTTCCAAACTTTAATAAAAACAGGCCTACTTCCTTATGGAAAAATTAAAGAAATCGAAGAAGATGATCCATCATTGACCTACAACACAAATGATAGGCATATTTCAACTTTTGTCGATACAAAAATATTAAATAATAAAAGCCCATGGACAAGAGGACTAGATTTAGATAAAATATATAAAATACCAATATCACATGGAGAGGGTAGGTTTATTGTAAATGAAGAAAAATACAAGGACTTACTAGAAAATGGACAAATATTTTCTGTATATGATACAAATCCAAACGGGTCTGATTATAATATAGAAGGAATTTTATCAAAAGATGGTAAAATTTTAGGAAGAATGGGACATGTTGAAAGATTAGATTCAGATTTATACAAAAATATTTACGATATAGAAGAACAAAAAATATTTGAAAACGCAATTAATTATTTTAAAAAATAGGAGGATTTATGCAAATAATTGGAGAAGGTTTAACATTTGATGATTTATTATTAGTTCCAGGACCATCTGAAGTCCTACCAAATGAAGTTTCTTTAAAAACAAAACTAACAAAAAAAATTAAATTAAATATACCATTAATGTCAGCATCAATGGATACTGTAACTGAATCAAAAATGGCAATAGCTATGGCAAGACAAGGTGGAATTGGAATAATCCACAAAAATATGTCTATCGAAGAACAAGCAAAAGAGGTTGACAGGGTAAAAAGAAGTGAACATGGAGTAATTACAGATCCATTTTATTTAAAGGCTGATAATATTTTAAAAGAAGCCCTAGAAATTATGGCAAATTATAAAATTAGCGGAGTTCCAATAGTTGATGATCAAATGACTTTAAAAGGAATTTTGACAAACAGAGATGTAAGATTCCAAAATGATGAAAATGTAAAAATAGATGATATCATGACAAAAGATGGTCTAATTGTTGGTCATGTTGGAATTACTATGGAAGATGCCGTTAAAAAAATGGAATCAGGAAAAGTAGAAAAACTTCCAATAGTTGATGGCGATTTTAAATTAAAGGGTCTTATTACAATTAAAGATATAGAAAAATCAAGACAATATCCAAACTCAGCTAGAGATGAACATGATAGATTATTAGTTGGAGCTGCAGTAGGAATTACCCAAGATATGATGGATAGAATTGATGCTTTGGAAAAAGCAAAAGTTGATGTTGTAACCGTAGATACAGCTCATGGCCATTCAAAAGGAGTAATGACTGCAATTAAAAAAATTAAAGCAAAGTATCCTAACCTTCAAGTAATAGCAGGAAATGTTGCAACAGGAGAGGCTACAAAAGATTTAATTGAAGCAGGGGTTGATGCTGTAAAAGTAGGAATAGGACCAGGATCTATTTGTACAACAAGAGTTGTAACAGGAGTTGGTGTTCCACAAATTTCTGCAATAATTGATTGTGTAAAGGCCGCTAAAGAATATGAAATTCCTATAATAGCTGATGGTGGTATAAAATATTCTGGAGATATAACTAAGGCTTTAGCTTGTGGAGCAAGTGTAATAATGGCAGGATCCTTATTTGCAGGAACAGAAGAATCCCCGGGAGAAACTATAGTATTTGAAGGAAAACAATACAAAGAATATAGGGGAATGGGATCACTTTCAGCAATGAAATCAGGGTCAAGCGATAGATATTTCCAAAATGAAACCAAAAAATTTGTTCCAGAAGGAGTAGAAGGAAGAGTTGCCCTAAAAGGATATGTTGGCGATGTAATTTATCAATTATTAGGAGGTCTTCGTTCTGGTATGGGATATGTTGGAGCAGCAAATTTAAATGAATTAGAAGAAAAATCAAAATTTGTAAAAATTTCTCCAGCAACACTTGTAGAAAATCACCCACACGATATCCAAATAACCAGAGAATCACCAAATTATACAAAAAAATAAAATAAAAAGATTGGATTTTATTCCAATCTTTTATTTTGGTTCATTTTAGGGTAATAATATATAAAGAAGAAATTTAGGGGGAAATTATGTTAGATCTAACAAAACTAATTGTTGAATACTACCAAGGTAAAAATTTATCAATAGAAGAAATAGCTGACCAAATGGATAAGGCCAAGGTTGAGGTAATTGAAAATTTTTTGGATAATAAATTATACGTTAAAAAAAGAAACGGAAAAATCGAATTATTTGATGTAGAAAAAATATCTAGATCTATAAAAAATGCAGCAAGAAATGGAAATATTGAACTAAATACTTCAGATATATCTATATTAAAAAATGATTTAGAAAAAATAATTAAGAAAAATCATCACAGAATTTTACCTACAGCAACTATAAAAGAATATGTAGAAAATATCTTAGAAGAAGATGGTTACAAAAAAGTATTAGAAAGCTATACATCATATATTAAAAGCAAATAAAATGGGCCTAGAAAGGCTCACAGAACGTAGACAAACCCTCAAGCACGAATATCTGACTCCAAAAATTGTTGATTTCTAAATTTAAAAATTCTAAAATCGCAAACTCGCTAACGCTCATACAGTGCGATTTTTAACGAATTTTTAAATTTGAGATCAAATCAATTTTTTCCGTATGATATTCTTAGCATGAGGATTTGTGTACTTTATCAACAGTCTATGAGCCTAGAAAGGCTCATTTTATTTTTCTATTACTTATATTATTCCAATGACTAGAGTATCTCGTACAGCTTTAACTACTTCTGTCGTGATAGTTTCAAGTTTATTGATTCCCAATATCCTCATTCGAGTCATAATCTTCAGTAATAGTTCTAATATAGTCCGTCCTTTCAGTAATTACTAGGTTGCTCTTATCGATTTCTCTAAAAATATTTTATATAGTTATTTTTGAGTTAGAATCAATTCGATTTTTGCTTTGAAACGATTATTCATAAAGTAGAAATATAGAATCTGAATAACCAATAATACTAAGGTAATCAGAATAGTTTGCTTCCATATGGGGGCTGCGAGTAAATAGGATAACATGTTAACCGCAAAAATCGTATTGACTATCGCAAATAGAAGGGGTGCAAAGAATAAGATCGTAAATTGCCTGTGTTGCACTTCTTGGATTTTATTAATAGACAATCCAATTTTATAGAGGTTAGTATATGTGGGACTAGATCCTCTAATATTACTTAATAGACGGAAATAAATTAAGCTTCCCGCTGCAAGAATAAAGATTACACTTAGCATAATTCCAATGTACGTTAAAACTTGATACGTATATCTTTCTAAATCAACTCTTTCAATTTTTTGTATCAAGAGGAAATCATTGCCTTCAGAACGACCAGACCCTAAAATTTCTCTATTAACTGTTGCTGCTTTCCTTGCTTGTTCATCTGTAGTAGTATCTGAAAAATGATACAAAAAGGCTGTTTGCTTATGTTCGTATATTTGTGCTAATTGGATAAAAAGCTCATGATTCACTACATAAATGTCTCTGTAACGGTAAGAATCAAAAATGTTCGGGCGATTATCGACAATAGTAATTGTTATATTATCAGTTATAGAAATTTCTTCTTGAGAACCTCCATTTGATAGTGATACCACTTCATTGCCAGTCAGTTCTATTTTTTCATTCTCACTAGACGCACTATTGTAGTCTTCTTGAGAAATGATAATCTCTCTCCCGTTATCGCCTTTTTGTAAAATAGGTACACTATTTAACTGAAAAGATATGCCAGCTTCGTTAAGATTTGAATTAATAAACTCTATGTTATCTTCTTCTTTTTCATTAGGCTGAAAGGAAAAATAAGAAATATCAAATGGAGTTGTTTCGGAAACTTCATCAGCAGCAGTAGAGTTTAAGGCAATTGTTCCAATAGTAGTAATAAAAGCTACAGTTAATAGCAATGCTGAAATAAACATGGTTTTTGAATTACTAGATAATCGATACATTAACTCAGAAACCCATAATGCTCTTGTATCTTTCAGATAGTATTCTTCGCTTCTTCTTACTTTGTCTGTAAAATACTTAGAAAATTGAGTGAAAAATAAGAACATACCAATTGTTACCAATCCACCAATTAAAATATGCAATATATCTGAGTTTTGAAGAGTATTGAGCAAATCAAAATCCTGTGGTATTAATTGATTGATTAGATGAATATTAGCTAGGGTGTATCCCAAGAGAATTAAGATTATAGACATGAGAGATAAAAAACGAGAATATCTTATACTGCCATATTCACTTTGGTTTACATCTAGTAAGTTATATATTGGTCTTTTTAATATAACTTGTGATCGGAAGAGTGCGATCAAAAAGAATAAAATACTAAAAGAAATAATCGTAACAATGATTGATTCGATAGGGAAATAAAAGGAGATTGAGCTTAGATTAATTATATTTGCCATCAACAAGACAAGTATATGTCCAAAAGCTAATCCGAAAAGTATCCCTACTATTATAGCTGAAAATCCAATTATCATATTTTCTATGATAATTAATCGACGCAGTTGTTTTTTCGACATTCCCATCATAAGTAAAACACCAAACATATTTTCACGTCTAGATAAAAATGAATTGATTGATAATCCTAAGAAGAATATCGCAAACAACACAACTATTACTTGAGCAGACCCCATAATAGTTGCAACTGCTCCTGGACCTTGATTAAGTTCAGGGTGAAACTGATTTACTGAAAAGATAAAAAAGACAAATACAGTAAACATGCAACTTAGCCAATAGCCAATGTAGGTTTCTTTATCCCTTATTATATTATTTTTAGCAAAATCTCTAAGATTCATTCTAAACACCTCCAATTACATTAAGAACGTTTAGAATATTTTCCCTATATTCTATAAGATCATTCCCTTTACGGATTTCATTATAAATTTTTCCGTCCTTTATAAATACAACTCTCTGACTATAAGTTGCTGTCTTAACATCATGTGTCACCAAAAAAGTAGATATTCCATAGTTACGGTTAAGTTTTTCAAAAATTCTCATAACTTCTTCGGAATTAGCAGAATCCAAATTTCCCGTCGGCTCGTCTGCCAGTAATAATTCCGGCTGATGGATAATAGCACGTGCAATTGCTGTTCTTTGAGCCTGTCCTCCTGAAATTTCTTGCGTACGTTTATTTAATATATTAGAAATACCTAAGGATTCAGCAACCTTCTCTGATTTTTCCTTCATAGATTTAACTTCCTCATTCTTAAACATTAAAGGTAGCATAATATTTTCTCTTACTGTTAATGTTTCAACAAGGTTAAAGTCTTGAAAAACAAATCCTAATGTATTACGTCTAAATAATGCTGCATCTTCATCATTAAGATTAGCTATGTTTCTTCCTGCAACTAAAACATTTCCAGAGGTAGCAGGTAAAATACCAGAAATAACATTCAATAAAGTTGATTTTCCGCTTCCAGAAGGTCCCATAATTGCGACAAACTCACCCTTTTGAGTAGTTAAGGAAATATTATCAAGACCCTTTGACTTAACTACATCTCCATACACATGACTCACGTTATTTAGTTCTAATAAATTCATTTCTATCACTCCTTTATTCATATATTAAAAGATTATTTTTGATTATAATATCGAGAAAAATAAAAAAAGATGACAGTTTTGTCACCTTTTCCTTTCAATCAAAATATATAGTAAATTTCGTTCCTTTTGACTGTTCAGACTCAACTTTAATCTTATGGCTTAATTGCTCTAAAATTTGTTTAACTAAATAAAGCCCTATACCCGAGGAGTTATTATTAGTACGTCCGTTTTTTCCAGTAAAATACAAATCAAATATACGAGGAATATCTTCTTTTATAATTCCTATACCTGTATCACTAATCTCTAAACAACACTTATTATCTATTTGCTTTATATTAAAAAGGATTTGATCTGTTGGATTAGAAAATTTTATAGCGTTATGGACTAATTGATCAATGATAAAATCTAACCATTTTTTATCGCTTAGCACAGTTGAGCTAGTATTTTCTATATGCACTTTAGGAAATACTTTGTTTTGAATAAATAATCGCTTATTTTGGTTGATTATTCTATTAATACTTTTACTTAAGTTTATGGGCTCAATTTTTAAGTCTCTATCTACTGCCTCTAGCCTTGCTAAGTTCAATATGTTGTTTAGTTGCTTATTTATTTGATCCAACTCAACTAATAGTTGCATGTTCTCTTCGTTATGCTTTCTGTTCTGCAACGCTAGATGTATTGAACTGATTGGAGATCTCATTTGGTGTACCCATTGAACAATATAAGTTCTCCACTCATTATTTTTATTTTTATAATTTTCAATTTCATTCAAGAATTGATTATAATTTTGATTTTCATGCTTAATAAAAGAATCAGTGAACAAATCAGTTCCTTGTAGCCTTTTTTTCATACTCCTTAAATTAGAAGACGGGATACTTAAAATTTTATACACTGTAGCTTTCTTGTAATAGCGTATGGTAAGAAATATAAGGAGAATGAATAAAGATAACAACAATATATAAATTATCAGTTGTGAACTAAGAGATTCTCCACCTAACCAAATTATAAGCAGTATAAATATAAAATTAATTACATATAATAAAACAAAACTCAAATGGTCTTTTATAAATAACTTCATCTACCATCTTCCTCTGACACTAATTGATATCCAAAAGTTCGAATTGTCCTTATGCCAATAGGCAATTGATTATCGTCTATTTTTCTTCTGATTCTTCTTATATTTACATTCAAGGTATTTTCCTCTACGAAATTATTTTCATCCCATACTTCAAAAAACAATTCATCTCTTGATACAGAGTTAGGGTATTCTTCAATCAATTTTTTGAGTATTTTCAGTTCTGTAATAGATAAATCAATTTGATTATCGCCAGCTAACAGCTGTTGCCTGTCCTTATCCAAGATAATATTGCCAACTTTTAATTGTTCATTTATAGTACTTGCCGATAATTCTCCAAATGCACGTCGAAGCAAACTATTAATTTTTGCGATTAAAAATTCGCTATCAAAAGGTTTGGTAATGTAATCATCTGCTCCATATTCCAGAGCCATAATTTGATCCATATTACTATCTCTTGAAGAAATTATCATAATAGGATTCGATGTTATTTTCCTGATTTTACGACACCAATAAAATCCATTATAGTAGGGTAAATTAATATCTAAAATTATTAAACTAGGCTTTGTGTCCACTACAATGTCTTCGATATTTTCAAAATCATCTAAAATGGAAGAACGGAAATTATATTTTTCTAATACATTCATAATACTTTTAGCTAAAGCAAAATCATCTTCTATTATCAATATGCTATATACCAAATTTTCACCTTCTTACTTTAAAATTCTTATAACAGTTATCTTTTAGCCTTCTCAAAATTTTGAATTTTTAATAAGTACTAATAAATTTACTTATTAACCATTATAACAGTTTCTATTACTTAATATATATTAATTATTCTACTTGTGCAAAACACCTCTTAAATTTAATATAAAAAAAACTAAATTTATAACTCATTTGGACAAATAGAAATCTCATATCTTAAGGATAAATTTACCAACATGGCTATAGATATAGATAGATACAAAGTAAAAAATAGCAATGATCCAAACCATGGAAATGTAACAGAATAAAAAGAATCAGAGTTGTAAGATTTTATAGAGTATTCAAAAATAATCCTTGGTATACTAGTGTATAAACTATTTGTTTCTATAGTTGATAGAACACTAAAAGAATCAAGTGAAAATAATAATGATGATAAAGAACTATTCTATATCTTTCTATAAAAAGAGGCAAGTCAAATAGATTGATAGAGGCAAAATGCAAAAGAACAGATGAAGGTTTTGTAGTATTAAAAAATAGTATGATAGAAATTATAGATTCTGTTGCCATTCCATAATCAATTAAAGAGCTGAGAAAGGAATGCATAAATAAAAATGAGATTATTGATGGTAGAATAAGCAAGAACTGTTTATTCAATAGTTCATCCATGCAGCTGCCTTTGTTTTAGAAACTAACGCAAATGGGAAAACGCATTGGAAAACTGAAAATGGTATAAGTTTAAAAGACTTAGAAGAAAATGAAATGAAGTAGTAATAACAGGTGCTAGACGATATGGGATTGCAATTTTATCTTTTTATATACCTTTTAATGGTTATAACAAGAAGGTGTGCATAACTCTAAAATAATGGTAACAAAATTCACGTATTAAATTGTATCCAAATAGAAAGAGTTTGAGATCCATCATAGAGGAACATATTAATACTCATCAATTCAATAATTATATTTAGACCTATTGATATTTTAAAGAAGAAATATCAATAGGCCTTATTGTCCACTTAAGTGAGTTGAGCGAACGAAAGAGAGCGAAACAAAAAAACACCTGCTATGCAGGTGGAGAGATTTAGCTTTAACTTCAAGTACCAAGAAACCTCCTTAAAGTATAATTGTGATAGTCATATGCACAATTAAATAAGGAAGGTATCCATGGATAAAAATGCTTTATCACATACAAGTTGGAGATGCAAATACCATATAGTATTTGCACCAAAATACAGAAGACAAGAAATATATATACAATTAAGAAAAGACATAGGCAGCATACTTCGAGAATTATGCTCAAGAAAAGGGATAAACAATAATAGAAGCAGAGTTATGTCCGGATCATATCCATATGCTGGTAGAAATACCACCAAAGTACTCAATATCACAAATAGTGGGATATTTAAAAGGAAAAAGTTCGCTGATAATATTCGATAGACACGCCAACTTAAAATACAAATATGGAAACAGACACTTTTGGTGTAGAGGATATTATGTAGATACAGTGGGAAGAAATGAAAAGAAAATAAAAGAATATATACAAAATCAATTAAAAGAAGATTATTACACTGACCAAATAAGTATAGAGGAATACTATGACCCGTTTACGGGAGAGGAAGTCAAATAAAAACAAATAAAAAAAATGCTTAAGCAGTAGTTGTGAAAGTGGTGCATGTAATAGAATACTCGACAGCCCCAATAGGGGCGTGCCAGTATTCGCGCCTTATAGGCGCTGTACAAACTACCATCTAAGCTGGTAGTTTTGATTAAATTATAAATTCAAAAAGTTTCATTGCTATAGGCATTATTATTACTGCTGTAATCCCAGCAACAGCTATTGATAAACCACTCATAGCTCCTTGGATTTCTCCCATAAGTCTTGCTTGGCTTGTGCCAACTGCATGAGAAGAAGTTCCAATTGCAACTCCTTGGGCAACTGGATCTTTTATTTTAAATATTTTCATTACAAGTGGTGCAAAAACAGCCCCACTTACTCCTCTTATTACAACTGCTATTGCAGTAAGTCCTATAATTCCTTGGTATTCATCAGAAAGAGAAATAGCTATTGCTGTAGTAACAGATTGAGGTAGTAAAGATGAAATCAAATTCTTATCTATTTGAAGCATTTTTGATAAAAACATTGCAATAATAAATGATAATATTGTTCCAAAACCTACACCAATAAAAATTGGGATTATATTTTTTTTCAAAGTCTCAATACTAGCATAAAGATCTAAAACCATAGCAACTGTGGCAGGAGCAATAAAAAAGGCTATGAAGTCACCTCCTTTTTTATAATACTCGTAGTCAATACCTGTTATAGATAAAAATCCTATAATTAAAAGTATAGCTATAAGAAGAGGATTTGCTAGGGGTGTTTTTAATTTTTGACTTATCCATTTACCAATTTCATAGGCTGCAAAGGATAAGATTATACCAAAATATTGATTATCTAGCATTTTTCCTCCTTTGTAAAAATTGTACAAGAAGGCCAGTAAGGGCCATGGTAATAATAGTTCCCAAAATAACTATAATTATTATTTGAAAAATATTACCCTTTATCAAATCAATATGAGCAAGAACTCCAACACCTGCAGGTACGAATAAAAAGGCTAAGTTTTTAAGTATTCCATCAGAAGTTTGTTTAATATCCTCACTTTTTATTATGTTAAAATGTAGGGCTATAAATAGATAAATCATTCCATAAACAGGTTCTGGTATAGGATAATTTATTATCTTTCTTGTTATAGCCCCTAAAAATAAGCATATACAAAGGACGACAAATTCCTTTAAATAGTTCATTTTATTCACCTAATAGTGCAATTACTTTGTCAGGATTCAAAATCATATTTGAATCAAATGCTTTTTTGATTCCTCTCATTATTTCTATATTTATATTACCTTCAAAACTCTTTAGGTATTTTTTCTTACCGTGACCTATTCCATGTTCACCAGAAATTTTTCCACCTAAATCATAAGCTTTTTTGTAGATTACATCCATAAACTTATCAACTTCATCTTTAAATTGATCAATCTTATCTTCTTCATTTGATAGGGTGTAGATGTGTAAGTTTCCATCTCCAGCATGACCGAATGATTTAACATCGAACATATAAGATTCGCTTTCAGAATTAACAAAATTAATATATTCAGCAATTTTTGTAACAGGAACAACAACATCACATTCATCTAAAAGTTTATTTTGAGTTTCAATTGCTTCAAGGAATGAGCTTCTTGCAGCCCAAGCATCTCTAATTGAATTTGGAGTATCAGCTACCAAAACATCAATAGCTCCATTATCAACTAAAACTTCAGCAGCTTGTTCAAGAGTATTATCAATTAGATCTTCATCATCTCCATCAAAAGTAATTAACAAATATGCTCCAACATCAATTCCTTCCATTTGTTTAGGGAAAGTTTCTTTTCCTATGTATTTTTCACTAGCTATAACTATATCTCTTTCCATAAATTCAATAGCTTGAGGATTTAAATTATTTTGGAATAATTTAGGAACTGTAGAAATGCAAGCATCCAAGTCTTCAAAAGGAACAATTAAAGAAACAGTATGTTTTGGATTTGGAACAATTTTTAAAGTAAGCTCAGTGATAATTCCAAGAGTTCCTTCACTTCCAACCATTAAATCTTTTAAAGAATAACCAGTAGAAGATTTTGAAACAATAGAACCAAAATTTGTAATCTCGCCAGTAGGAAGAACAACTTCCATTTTTCTAACATAATCACGAGTTGTACCATACTTAACTGCACGCATACCACCTGCATTTAATGAAACATTTCCACCAAGAGTAGCATTTTTTTCACCTGGATCTGGTGGATATAAATATCCCTTATCAAGGCATTCTTGAGCTAAAGTACTTAATAAAACACCAGGTTCAACTCTTACAACCAAGTTGTCTTCATCAAATTCCAAAATTTTATTCATAGATTGCATATTAATCATCACACCATTTTTAATAGCAACTCCAGCACCAGTTAAACCACTACCAGCACCTCTTGCAATCACAGGAATTTTATTCTCATTACAGATTTTCATAACTTCTGATACATCCTCTTTACAAGTCGCATCAACTAAAACATCTGGAATTCCTTGTCCGTAAATAGGCATTTCATCATGAAAGAAATCTTCATTAATTTCTTCACCTACATAAACTTTTCCATTAACTGATGATTTAATTTTTTCAATAATTTCATCATTAATTTTGTTGTAATTCATATTTCCTCCTAAAATTATAGAGATTAACAAAGTAAGCTAAGTTACTATGTTAAATTTCTATCTAAGTATATCATAAAATAAAACATAGGAAAAGCTTTCCTTAGAAACAAAAATAATATTATAAATAAATAATAAAAAAAATAATAAAAAATTCATATAAATTTAAATAAAATATAAAAATGATACTAGAAATTTCCTAATAAATTAGGTAATATTTAGGTAATATAAAGAAGAAATTTATTGATAAACATTTGACACTTGTTAAGTATATGATATATTAATATGTGAGTAAGTGTTCTTTTGAGAACATTTTCATTAAAAAATCTTATAAAAAATTTTTAAATTAAGATTATTTGAGTATAATTTCAAAAAAATTGGACTAAAGCTATAGGCTTGATAAAAAATTAGCTAAAAAGCTTGACAATTCTGGTCTCGATTGTTAATATAATAACATAGGCGGTTAAACGTGTTTCTAAATATTATTTTTAAAAATTTAAAGATAATAAATATGAAAAATTATTTAGGAGAAAATATGTATAAATTATCAGAAGATTATGAAGAAATGAAAGAAATGTTTCATGATTTTGCAGAAGGTGAAGTAAAACCTTTAGCTCAAAAAGTTGACGAAGAACACATGTTCCCAGAAGAAACTGTTGCTAAAATGCAAGAATTAGGTTTCTTTGGCATACCATTTGGAGAAGAATTTGGTGGACAAGGTGCTGACACACTTACATATGTACTTGCAGTAGAAGAAATTTCAAAATATTGTGCTTCAACAGGTGTTGTATTATCAGCTCACACATCATTATCAGCTGATTGTATTAATAAATTTGGTAATGACGAACAAAAGAAAAAATACTTAACACCACTTGCAAGTGGAGAAAAATTAGGAGCTTTTGGACTTACAGAACCAAACGCTGGTACTGATGCCTCAGGACAACAAACAACAGCAAAACTTGATGGAGATGAATATGTACTTAATGGTACAAAAATCTTTATAACAAATGGTGGATATGCTGATGTTTATGTAATATTTGCTATGACAGATAAGTCTAAAGGAAATCATGGAATTTCTGCATTTATAGTTGAAAAAGGAACAAAAGGATTTGATTTTGGTACACTTGAAAACAAAATGGGAATCAATGGTTCATCAACAATGGAATTAATTTTCCAAGATTGTAGAATACCAAAAGAAAATTTACTTGGAGAAGAGGGTAAAGGATTTAAAATTGCTATGGCTACTCTTGATGGAGGAAGAATAGGAATTGCAGCTCAAGCTTTAGGAATTGCAGAAGGTGCTTTAGAAAAAGCAGTTCAATATTCTAAAGAAAGAGAACAATTTGGACGTCCTTTAGCTAAATTCCAAAATACACAATTTAAATTAGCTGAAATGGCTATAGAAATTGAAGCAGCAAGACATTTAGTTTATAAAGCAGCAAGCTTAAAAGATGCTGGTGAAAATTATTCAGTTGCAGCAGCTATGGCTAAATTAAAAGCTTCAAGAACAGCATCATTTGTAGCTGATAGAGCAGTTCAAATTCTTGGTGGTTATGGATATATCAAAGAATATGATGTAGAAAGAATGATGAGAGATGCAAAAATTACAGAAATTTATGAAGGAACTTCAGAAGTTATGTTAATGGTTGTATCAGGAGCATTATTAAGATAATAAGTTAGATAGATAAATTTAGGAGGAATAAATGAATATTTTTGTATGTGCAAAACAAGTTCCAGATACTAATGAAATAACAATTGATCCTGTAACTAATACACTTGTCAGAAAAGGAGTACCAAGTATTTTAAATACTTATGATGCTTTTGCCCTTGAACAAGCTTTAAGAATAAAAGATAAGGATCCAGAAAATGTAAAAATTACTGTTATTTCAATGGGACCACCTCAAGCTGAATCAATGCTAAGAGATACACTTGCAGTTGGAGCTGACAAAGCTTACTTAGTTACAGATAGAAAATTTGGTGGATCTGATACACTTGCAACAAGTTATATAATCTCAGAAGCTATAAAAGAAGTAGCAAAAAGAGAAGGAGATTATGATTTAATTTTCTGTGGTCTTCAAGCTATAGATGGTGATACTGCACAAGTAGGACCAGAAATTGCTGAACACTTAGATCTTCCACAAGTAACTTATGGATATACTGCAGAATTAAATGATGAAGGAATCAAAGTTCTTAAAGAAGTTGAAGGTGGAGCTTTAAATATCCAAGCTAAACTTCCAGCTCTTGTAACATTCACAAAATACGGTGATGAAGAATTAAGATATCCAAAAATTAAAAATAAAATGAAAGCTAAAAAAGCTACTATAGAGCAAATCACTTTTGAAGAACTAAAAGAAAATATTGATGAAACAGCAATAGGACTTAAAGGTTCACCAACAAGAGTTAAAAAATCTTATACACCTGAACAAAAGCAATCTGGAGAAATATATAATGATGAAGATTCTAGTGTTGCTGTAGATAAGTTAATAAATGCTCTTGCAGATGAAAAACTTATTTAGGAGGATATAGATGACTGATAACAAAAATCTTTGGGTAATTGTAGAAACAAAAGAAGACGGATCAGCTGTAAATGTTGGACTTGAACTTATGAATCCAGGAAGAAAAATGGCTGATGCTATAGATGAAAAACTTTATGCAGTAATCATTGGATCAAATGTTGATAAGGCTAAAGATGAAGTAAAAGAATATGGTGTTGATGGAATAATCACAGTAGATAATGAAGTTTATAAAGATTATAATACTGAAGTTTATGCAGATGCTATAGATCAACTAGTTAAAAAACATAATCCAAATATAATCTTAATTGGAGCAACAAACCAAGGTAGAGATTTAGGACCAAGAGTTTCAGCAAGACTTCACACAGGACTTACAGCAGATTGTACAGAACTTGATATTGATGCTGAGAAAAAAGAAGTTAGATGGACAAGACCTGCATTTGGTGGAAACTTAATGGCTATGATTCTTTGCCCTGATCACAGACCACAAATGGGAACTGTAAGACCAGGAGTTTTCTCAAAAGAAGCTATAGGCGCAAAAGATGATATTGAAATAATTGATGAAGATATCAAATTTGAAGGAGAAGTTAGAACAAAAATCTTAGACTTTATCCCTAGAGATGAAGGAGATGATGTAGATTTAGTTGGAGCTGAATTTATTGTTTCTGGTGGACGTGGACTTGGAGATCCTAAAAACTTCTCACTTATAAAAGATTTGGCAGATGCTCTTGATGGTACAGTTGGATCAAGTCGTGCTGCTGTAGATGCTGGTTGGATTTCACATTCACACCAAGTAGGACAATCAGGAAAAACAGTTGGACCTAAGGTATATATAGCAATAGGAATCTCAGGAGCTATCCAACACTTAGCAGGTATCAATGCTGCAGACAAAGTAATAGCTATAAATAAAGATCCAGAAGCACCTATATTTGCAAGAGCTGATTATGGTATAGTTGGTGACTTATTTGAAGTAGTACCAAAACTTACAGAAGTAATCAACAGCAAAAAAGGAAAATAAATTAAATTAAATTTATAAATTTGGGTATATCATTATTAGTATCTCAAATTAAATTTAAGGATGAGATAAATCTCATCCTTAAATTTTTATTAAAAATTACAAATTTAATTTAATATTTCAAAATATTAAATAATAAACGGAGGATAATATGGACTATAGTAAGCTATACAAAGAAAAGCTAATAAGTGCAGAAGATGCAGCGAAACTTGTAAAAGATGGAGATTATTTAGATTATTCATGGGGGGTAGTTTCACCACATGATTTTGATGAGGCTTTAGCAAAAGAAATTACTAATTTAAATGACATCGTTGTCAGAGGTGGAGTAGAGCTTGAAAAATATAAAATATTTGATGCTGACCCTAAAAATGAACATTTCGTATATAATTCTTGGCATTCATTGGGTGTTATTAGAAAACTTGCTGGTGAGGGAAGGGCATTTTATTCCCCATTAAAATATTCAGAGCTTCCAAAATACTACAGAACATCTATAAGAAAACCAAATGTTTTTGTAACTCAAGCAACTCCAATGGATGAACATGGTTATTTCAATTTTGGTGTATCAGCATCACATCTTTATGCTGCAATAGAAAATTCTGATATAGTAATAATTGAAGTGAATAAAAATGTACCAAGAGGACTTGGTGGATATGAAAATTGTGTTCACATAAAAGAAGTTGATTATATTATTGAAGGATCAAATCCTGAAATGATAGCTTTGGGAAAACCACAACCAAGTGATTTAGACAAGGAAGTTGCAAAATTTGTAGTAGAAGAGCTTGTCGATGGAGCTTGTTTACAAATTGGAATTGGTGGACTTCCTACAGCTATTGGAAATGAAATAGCTAAGTCTGATTTGAAAGATTTAGGAGTTCATACAGAAATGTATGTGGATTCATTTGTAGAATTATCAAAAGCAGGGATTATTACTGGTAAAAAGAAAAATATTGATAGAGGAAGACAAGTTTATTCCTTTGCAGCGGGAAGCAAAGAATTATATGATTTTATAGATAATAATGAAGAACTTTGTGCAGCACCAGTAGATTATTGTAATGGTATTGAACAAATATCAGCTTTAGATAATTTTATGTCCATAAATTCAGCTCTTGAAGTTGATCTTAATGGTACAGTTTCTGCAGAAAGTTCAGGAATAAAACATATTTCAGGATCAGGTGGAGCTTTAGATTTTATGCTTGGTGCTTATAATTCTAAAGGTGGAAAATCTTTTGTAACTTTACACTCATCAAGAGTAGATAAAAAAGGTGTTAGACATTCAAATATCGTACCTACATTGATTTCAGGAACACAACCAACGGGCTGTAGGGCAAATACTCATTATATAGCAACAGAGTATGGTATGGTTAATTTAAAAGGTCAATCTTTATGGGAAAGAACTGAAAAATTAATTTCAATCGCCCATCCAGAATTTAGGGATGAATTAATAAAAGAAGCTGATAAAATGAGAATTTGGAGAAAATCCAATAAATAGTTAAAAAAAAGTCAATATTTCTTGAAAAGCTAGGAAAACAATGTTATAATATAAATATAAGTTATTAATTTAACAAACAAAAGGAAACTTTTAAAAAAACAAAGGAGTAAATATGAAAATTGGTGTAATTGGTTCAGGAATTATGGGTGGTGGAATTGTTGAAGTTGCAGCTAAATTCCATGAAGTAGTAGTTAGAGATATTAAAGATGAATTCTTAGAAAAAGCAAAAGCAAGAATTGAAAAAGATTATGCAAAGCAAGTATCTAAAGGAAGAATGGAAGAAGAAGCTAAAGAAAAAGCTATAAAAAATATTTCTTACACAACTGAAGTTAAAGATTTGGCTGACTGTGATGTAGTTATAGAAGCAGCAACAGAAAATCCAAAACTTAAAAAAGAAATTTTTAAAGAATTAGATGAAGTAGTTAAAGAAGGAGCAATCTTTGCTTCAAATACATCTTCACTTTCAATTACTGATATTGCAGCAAGTACAAATAGACCTGAAAATGTAATTGGAATGCACTTCTTTAATCCAGTTCCAGTAATGAAACTTGTAGAAGTTATTAGAGGACTTCACACAAGTGATGAAACAAATAAAAAAATATTCGAACTTGCAGAAGAATTTGGAAAACAACCAATAGAAGTAAAAGAAGGACCAGGATTTGTTGTAAATAGACTTCTAATTCCAATGATTAATGAAGGAATTGGCGTACTTTATGATGGACTTGCAAGTGTAGAAGATATTGATAAAGGAATGCAACTTGGAGCAAACCATCCAATGGGACCTCTTGCTTTAGCAGATTTAATTGGACTTGATACATGTCTTGCTATTATGGAAGTATTATTTAACGAATTTGGAGATAGCAAATATCGTCCAAACCCATTATTAAAACAAATGGTAAGAGCAGGAGATTTAGGAAGAAAAACTGGTAAAGGATTCTACGATTATTCTAAATAAAATCTAAAAAGATATTTTTAAATAATAACTAGCTATTATCTTGGTATATAGCTAGTTTTTTTATTTTTTTAAAATCCTTGTGTTATAATTATAATGAGGTAATTATGGAAAGAAAATGTTATGCAAAAATAAATCTTAGTTTGGATTCTCTTTTTAAAAGAGAGGATGGTTATCATGAAATTGATACTATTATGACTAGGATTTCTTTATTTGATAAATTGAAAATTGAAAAAAATAATATTAATGAAATTAGAATAAGAACTAATAGTAAGCTTCTATCTAAAGAAAATATTAAAGATAATTTAATTTATAAAGCTTGGAATATTTTAAAAGATAAGGTTAAATCTCCAGGAGTTGATGTTTATTTGGAAAAAAATATACCTATAGCAGCAGGTCTTGCTGGAGGTTCTACTAATTGTGCAGAAATGATTTTAGCTTTAAATGATCTTTGGAATTTAAAAATGGAAGATAAAGAAATTTTTGAAATTGGAAAAAGTTTAGGAGCTGATATTCCATTTTTCTTTTTGAAAAAATCTGCTAGAGCCCAAGGTATTGGCGAAATATTAAGTGAATTCAATATAAATTTGGATATGAAAATTCTTCTTGTAAATGATGGAACTGCAATTTCTTCAAATTTTGTTTATAAAAGACTTAAAGATTATGGAACAATTGACACAGAAAAAATTATTAAAGGATTAGAATCTGCTGATAAGAATATAGTAGATGATTTTTCAAATGTTATGGAAGATGTTGTTTATGAAAATTTCCCTCATTTACTCGATATTAAAAAAAGAATTGAAAATTTAGGAGCAAAGAAGGTATTATTAAGCGGAAGTGGAGCAAGTATTTTTGCTGTATTTTTTGACGAAAAAAAATTAAATAAGGTATATGACTCAATTAAAAATGATTATAAATTTGTTGAGAAGGTGGGTTTGATAGATGACTAATATTGGAGTTTTTGATTCTGGATTAGGCGGTCTTACTGTTTTAAAAGAGATAGCAAATAAACATAAGGCTAATTATTTTTATCTAGGTGATAATAAAAATGTACCATATGGAAACAGATCAAATGAAGAGATTATTGAGCTTTCTAAAAAAATAGTAGAATTTTTACTAAAAAAAGATATAGATTTCTTTATTGTAGCTTGTAATACAATTTCTGTTGTAGCTATTGAAAATCTTAGAAAAGAATTTGATAAAAAATTTATTTCCATAACAGATGAGGCAATAAAAGAAGCTTTAAATAATAAAGGTGATGTTTTTGTCATGGCTACAAAGGCTACTTGCAAAAATCATGCTTATAAAAATATAATTGAAAAAAAGTCTTCTAAGAAAGTATATGAAAAATCCTGTTCAAAACTTGTAGACTTTATTGAAGAAGGAATTGTAAGTGGGGAAGAAATTGAAAGAGAATTGAAAGATTATCTGAAATTTGCCAATGATAAAAAAATAGAAAATATAATTTTGGGCTGTACCCACTATCCTATTATAAAAGAAACAATTGAGAAAAATTTGACTTATAATGCAAATATAATTGATCCAGCAAAGATTTTGGCAAGAGATATTGTATTTGAAGAAGATGAAAATTTAAATATTGAAATATATATGACTGATGTAAATGAGATTTCACAAAAGATGACTAATAAAATAATGGGAGAAAATATAGAAATTAAAGAGCTTTATAAATAGATTTTACATAGATTTAACAAAAATTTTATAAAAACAGAAGGAGGAAATTATATGATATATGCAGTTATAGATATTGGATCAAATACTATTAGACTTTCAGTTTATAAAGAAAAGGAAGGAAAGATTTATAATCTTTTTAATGAGAAGGAAGGTGCAAGTTTAAGATCTTACATCAAAAATGGAAAACTTAATGAAAAAGGAATTGAAAGATTATTAGATACATTGAAAAATTTTAAACTTTTAATTAATAATTTTGATGATATTGATTTTGTTTATCCTTTTGCTACTGCAACTATAAGAGATTCTTCTAATAGAAGTGAAATTCTACAGAAAGTAAAAGATGAAATTGGATTTGATATTGAAATTTTATCAGGTGAAGAAGAATCAAAACTTTCTTTTTTAGGGGCAAATTCATCCTTGGATGTTACAAAGGGAGTTTTGACAGATGTTGGTGGTGGTTCTAGCGAAATTGTAATAATTGAGCAAGGAAAGGTTATAAAATCAACATCTCTTGATATTGGATCACTTTCTGCTTTTAATGATAATGTAGAATTTTTATTTCCAAATAAAGATGACAAAAAAAATATAGAAAAATCCATAGAAGATGAACTTATTGAAAGAAATTTTTACCAAGAAGATCATGATACTCTTTGTGGTGTTGGAGGTTCAGCAAGAGCTAGCTTAAAACTCTACAATGAATATTATAATTTAGGAAAAGATAATTTTACTATGGATAGAAAAAAACTTAAGGATATGCTCAAAGATTTAATGGATTATGAAAATAAAAAACTTTTAGATTTGATTCTTTCTGTAAAAGCTGATAGGGTTCATACTCTCATTCCTGGAATGATTATTTTAAATAAAATCTCCAAATATTTTAAGGTAGATAAAATTAATATTAGTCAAACTGGAGTTAGGGAAGGGTATGTTTACAAAAAAGTATTAGGAAAGGAATAAAAATGGATATATCTTTTACGCAAAATAGAGAATTATCTTGGTTGAAATTTAATGAGAGAGTTTTAGATGAGGCTGATGAAAAAGATGTAGAATTATTTGAAAGATTAAAATTTCTTTCAATATTTGATACAAATTTAGAAGAATTTTTTATGGTTAGAGTTGGATCTTTAGAAGATTTATCTAGATTAAAGAAAAAAGCTGTAGATAATAAGTCTAATATGACTCCAGAAGATCAACTTTTAGCTATAATGAAAGAATGTAAAAGATTATATCAAAAAAAAGATTCTGTTTATACTAGAATTATAAATGATTTTAAAAGTGAAGGAATAAGTATAGAAAAAGTTTCTAACCTAAATAATAAAGATTATGAAACAGTAAGATTTTTCTTTGATAATAAGATAGAACCAATTTTAAATTTTCAAGTTGTGGATAGGGTTAGGCCATTTCCTAGACTATCCAATCTTTCTATAAATGTAATTTTTAATCTTGTAAGACAAAGAGAAAATAAAAAAAATAAGAATTATTTTGGAATTATATATGTTCCAGATAAGATAGATAGGTACTTAAAGATTTCACAAACTACAATAGTTTTACTAGAAGATATTATAAAAGAATTTGGAGAAAATGTATTTGAAAATTACAAATGCGTTTCAAAACACATAATGTCAGTAACTAGAAATGCAGATATTTCTTATGATGACGATGATTATGATGTAGACCTTGATTATAGGTCTTATATGAAAGATGTATTAAAAAGAAGAAAAAGACTCCAACCTGTAAGACTCGAACTTGATGAAGAAGTTGAAGATGAAGTATTTGAATTATTATTAGAAAAATTACAACTTAAAAGAGAAAATGTATTTGTAACAAAATCACCAATGAGAGCTAAATTTGTTTTTGATATGTTGGAAGATATGCCAGAAGCATTGATAGAAAAATATTCTTATAAAAAATTCTCTCCTCAAAAATCACCTCTAATTGATGATGATATTTCTATGTTTGATCAAATAGAAAAAAAAGATTTGTTATTGTCATATCCATATGAAAGCATGGATCCTGTAATTAGATTATTAAATGAAGCAAGTAAAGATGAATCAGTAATTAGCATTAAAATTACTCTATATAGAATAGCAAAAGATTCTGAAATTGCAAAAGCTCTTATAAAAGCTGCAGAAAATGGTAAAGAAGTTTTTGTCTTGATGGAATTAAGAGCAAGATTTGATGAAAATAATAATATTATTTGGTCATCAAGATTAGAAAATGCGGGATGTAAAATTGTATATGGTTTTGATAATTATAAGTGTCATTCAAAAGTTTGCTTAATAACAAGAATAAAAGATGACAAAATTGCATACACAAGTCAAATTGCAACAGGTAATTATAATGAAAAAACTGCAAAACTTTATACAGATTTCTCATTTATGACAAGTAATGTAGAAATTGGAACAGATGTAAAAGAAGTTTTTGATAATATAATGATAGGGAATCTTGATGGATCTTATAAACATATTCTAGTATCGCCAAAACCAATGCAAGAAAAATTAGATGAATTAATTGATGAACAAATTAAAAGGCAAAAAGAATCTAAAAATGGTTACATTAGACTAAAGATGAATTCAATTTCTGATAGAGAGCTTATCGATAAATTATCACTTGCATCAAATCAAGGAGTAAAAATTGATTTATTGGTAAGAGGAATAACTTGTATTTTGCCAGGAATAAAAAACAGGACAGAAAATATAAGAATTCATCAAATAGTAGGTAGATTTTTAGAACACCATAGAGTTTATCAATTTGGAAAAGAAGATGACTGTAAAATATATATATCATCAGCAGATTTTATGACAAGAAATATTAGAAATAGGATGGAAGTTGCTTGTCCGATTTATCAAGACTCTATTAAAAAACAAATATTAGAATTTTTGGATATAATGTTTGCCGATGATGTTAAAACTAGAGTTATGAATCCAAAAGGTGAATATGAAAAGGTAAAAAATAAAAAAAATCTAATTGCCCAAGAAAAATTTATTCAAATGGCAATGGATAAGGCTTACCAAAAAAATATGAAAAATAATAGTCAAGTTATACCAAATCATATCGAAAATAAAGAAAATAAAAATGAAGAAAATAGAACTTTATTAGAAAAGATAAAAGAATTTTTCAAATAATTTTAAATCGCTAAAATATCTTAGCGATTTTTTTATTTTTTATTTGAAAAAAATCATATATACTATACATATTTTCTGTGTCTTGTGTTATAATGGAGTAAAGAAATTATTAAGACGTTTTTAAAATACTATAAATTGAAATATATTTATATTTTTGAAAACTATCCCACAGACGTAAATTTATTTATATTGAAATATATGTAAGGAAGAAAACTAAAAAAATGGCAAACAAAAGTATAAGAGATTTAAGACGTAAAAAATTAAGAGAGAAAAAAAGAAAAAGAAGAAAAAATTTAATTAAAGTAGGATTTTGTGCTCTATTAATTATAGGTGCATTTAAGATAGATTTTAGTAAGAAAGACGAAGAAGTTAAAATAAAAAAAACAATAGAAAATAGGTACGCTCAAGCAAGCAAAAAAGAAGAAATAGAAGAAGAAACACCTGGGGCAACACAAGTGGCAACAGCTATTGGATTTGAAGAACTTGTAATAAAAGATGATCAAAAACTTAATGATGATGGATACAGCGATATTATGAAATCATATGTAAAATCATTAAAAAGTCAATATTGTTATCAAGAACCATCAGATTATTCTAAAACTTCTTTAAGTATAGGAAGTAATCAATACATAGAATATTATGGTACAGAAAATTCTTTTTCAAAAATAAAAATAAATGACGATTTTTATTATGTTAATAAGTTTGGACTTAGAAAAGCTAGTGACGAAGAAAATGTAAATGTAGTAAAAGGAATAATCTTTGTAAATAAAGAAAATCCATTACCAAAAGATTTTAATCCAGGACTGGACTCAACAAGCAAAAAAGCCTTTGATACTATGTTAATTGATATGAATAGAGAAGGACTTAATGTAAAAATTGCATCAGATTTTAGAAAAGGCCAAAGTGAAACTAATTTACAAGATCAAAATAATCCAGATGCTGATGGAGCTTTTTTTAGTGAGCATCAAACAGGTACAAGTTTTGACTTTTTTACAAATGATGATAAATACTCAAATAAATTTGAGAACACAGATGAATATAAGTGGTTAAAAGAAAATGCCTATAAATATGGTTTTATTGAAAGATATAAAAAAGAAAAAGAAAATATAACTGGAATAAAACATAGACCATGGCATTTTAGATATGTTGGAGTAGAAAGTGCAAAGCAAATGTATGAAAATGATCTTTCGTTAGAAGAATATTTGAAAATAAAATAATAAATTGTAGCACAAGTGATAGCTTTATTTCTTGTGCTTATTTTTATTTAATAAGAAAATTTTTATTGATTTCAAAATTGAAAGCTAACTTATTAAAGATATAATAAGATTTATAATTTATAAAGAGAGGTAATTATGGGACAAACAGCATTTATGTTAATGCTTGTAACTATTCTTTCTAAAGTTTTTGGATTTTTGAGAGAATCTGTTATGGCGTATTATTATGGGGCAGGAGATATTGTAGCAATTTATGCAGTTGCGAATACCCTTCCCGTAGTAATAGCAAATTTTGTTGCATCGGGTATTATTTATGGATTTATTCCAATTTACACCAAAGCAAAAAATGAAGAAGGTGAAAAGGCAGCCGAAGAATTTACATCAAATATTTTTAATATTTTAATGGTGTTTTCACTAGGTGCAGTAATTTTTGGTTTTATATTTGCAGGTGCATTTTGTAAATTATTTTCTCCAGATCTAGAAGGAGAGCTTTTACAAACAGCTATTATATTTACTAGAATAATTATGTTTGCAATATTTGCATACCTATATTCAGCAGTATTTAGGGGATATTTAAATTTAAAAGGAAATTTTTTTATACCAGCAGTTACAGGTTTAATAATGAATGTTATTATAATTACTTTTACTGTGTTAAGTGGTATGGCAAAAAATCCATATTTACTTGCAATAGGTTGTTTACTAGGAAATGTTTTACAATATATAATGTTTCCAAAAGCAAATAGAGATCATGGTTATAAGCATTCAAATAAAATAGATATTCATAATAAATATATAAAAGCCCTTGTTATGATTGCAATTCCTGTTATTGTATCATCAGCTGCTGGAGAAATTTCTCTTACTGTTGATAATTCTATGGCATCATACTTTTTTGGAAATGCATCAATTTCATTTTTGAGATATTCAAAAACACTTTTGTCACTAATAACAGGAGTAATTACAGTTTCAGTTACAACTTCAATTTTTCCAACAATTTCTCATTTAGGACAAAGTGGAGATTTTGAAAATATGAAGAGTCATTTAAATTCTGCAATAGTTTCAACAATGCTTTTGGTAATTCCAGCTACAATAGGAATGATGTCGCTTGCAGTTCCCATAATAAAACTTGTTTATCAAAGAGGAGCTTTTGATAATAAATCAGTTATAATTACTGCATCAATGTTGATAGCTTATGCGCCTTTTGTAATTTTTCAATCATTTTCAGATGTAATTGACAAAGGATTTTATGCAGTAGGAGATTCAAAAACTCCCGTAATAATAGTTGTAATTCAACAAATAATTAATATTATATTTAATTTTATTTTTATAAACTTCTTTGGTATTGAAGGTTTAGCTTTATCAACAACAATATCTGCAGCGGCAGGTGCTTTGATGATGTTAGTAAAATTTAGAAAAAACTTTGGAAGAATAAATTTCAAATCTTCATTAAAATCATTAATAAAAATAACAATATTATCAATAATAATGGGGCTAATAGCTTGGAGCATATATTCAAATTTAAGTGTTAGAATCTCCTACCTACCAGCCTTATTTATTTCAATAATAGTTGCAGGAATTTTCTATTTAGTAGCAATAATACTTGCAAGAATTCCAGAAGTTATGCAAATGGTAAATCATTTGTATCATAAGATAAAAAAGAAAAAATAATAAGAAAAAATGACCTAGTTCAACTACTAGGTCATTTTAGTTTGCTATTAAATTTTTCATATAAATTGAAACGATTTTTGAGAAATTTTCTAGATTTTTTATTCTACAAAAATCAGAACCATAAATTAATTTTGCATTTTCTATATCTTCATCTTCTCCAGTAAATACGCCCAAAACTTGAATTCCATCATTTTTTAAAGATCTAATTTCTTTTGCAGTATCATCAACTGCTTTTTTGTCTATATATTGGTCTTTTATTTTTGCATTTACTGTATTAATATTGTGTTTTTCATCATTTGGGCGTCCGTCTGATAAAATTATTAAAATTTTTCTTACTTCTTCATTTTTATCTTCATTGATTAATTTATGGATTGTTTTAAAGGCAAGACCATCTCTGTTTGCACCTGATGCAAAAAAATCATAAATATTTTCATTTTTTCCCTTATCTTTAAAATCCCTGTACATATTAAAAACTGTATAATCTCTTAAAGTAGAAAAGGAAGAAACTCTTATTGGAATATTAACCTTATCCATGGCATTTACAATTATAAAAGCTTGATTTGCCACAAGATTTTGCCTTTTAATTTGACTTGCAGACCCATCAATCAATAAATCCAATTGAAATTTTGGTTTAGGATCTTTGTTATTTGAAAAAAATACCTTGG
This sequence comes from Anaerococcus senegalensis JC48, assembly GCF_000321005.1. Classification (GTDB taxonomy): domain Bacteria; phylum Bacillota; class Clostridia; order Tissierellales; family Peptoniphilaceae; genus Anaerococcus; species Anaerococcus senegalensis. Next base: position 930,514 of record NZ_HE578907.1, on the reverse strand, counting down.
ATTCATTTAATACAGGAGCTCTCCACACATTTACAGAATCAAGAAGTCCATAATTTTTTCTAAAAAGTTCATCTTCTTCGTGATTTGCCAAAGAGTTTTCTATAGTTCTTGTAAGTTCATTTACAGCTCTGTTGTTTATTGAGAGATTATTTTCAATATATTCTTTTGTTTTTGTTCTTTGTTTTTTTCTAACTTTTTGATTAAATTTTGCATTTGGAGAATCGGTATATTCTCCTTTTGTGAAATACAATTTTTTTGACTTGTGAATTCCCTTGGCAAGTTCTTTTTCTAATAATTCTTGTCTTTTTTTGCTTATAGAAAGTTTTCCATAAAAATCCTCTATAAATGAATCTTCTCTTTTATCTGTCTCATCATCATTTTTTTCAAAGATAAAAATATCCTTATTCATATCTTCTTTTTTTTCTTCAAAATAAATATAACCATTAAATTCCGCAGATTGGATTTGAAATTGGTCTTCTATATTTTTTTCAATATCTGATTCATCTAAATCATCGTGGTCAAAATTTTTAGGTTTTTCATCTTTAATCATTTGATCAAAAAGTTCATTGTATTGGTCAAATCTTTCAAAAAGAAAATATTTTTTGAAAAGTTCATTTAATTTATCTATAATCTCACTTGATTTATAAGTATCAATTGAAAAAAGCTCATAATAAAAATCTCTTACAAGTTTTGCTTCTGTAATTGGCTTATTAAAAATTTTTCCATAATAGGCTTTTTCTATTTGTTCATAGACATTATCTGTTTCTTTTTTGTATTGGTATTTGTCGAGAATTTTTTTTGCATAGGATTTTCTTAAATCTTTTATTACAAGATTAGTTTTTTCTAATTTTCTGTATGATAAGTCTTCCAACAAAAGAAGGGTGATTGCTTTAAATTCTTCAAAAAATGGATTGTCTTTTTTTAAATAAGAAAAAAATGAAGAAAATAAATCAAGTCTAAAATTTTTAAACTTGTATCCTTCAATTATATTTTTGTAATTTTTATCCATGGAATAGTAGGATTTTGGAAAAATTTTATAATTATCAGCAAAATCCCAAATTACATTCATAGCCCTTAACTTTTCAAAAGTATCAGTCATCAAATACACTCTCTTTGATTTCTTTTGGAAGCTTTGAATCAACGCTGTCTCTTACAAGCTCTCTTTCAAATTCATCAAAAGATTTATTAATAAGTCCCATCTCAATTGCGTCATATGGATTAAGTCCAATCTCCATTGTTTCTATTGCAGAAATTAGTCCCCTAAGGTCAACTGATTTTGTAGAAATTTCTGAATTTTCACTTTTTTCTTGGAGAGATTCAAAAATATCTATAAAAGTTTCCATATATTTATCTTTTAATTTTGGAAATTTATCCTTTAATAAATGTTTTAAATTTTCTCTTGTAATATTTGGCATATTTATAACCATAAATCTTGACGCAAGAGCCTCATTTACTTCTCTTGTTCCAACATATCCATAATTCATTGTTGCAATAAATCTTGTCTTATCGTCAAGTTTAATTTTGTCATAACCTGGAATATCAATTACGCGTCTGTGATCTAAAGTTGCGTGAAGAACAGAGATGGCTTCATTTTTTGCCATATTTATTTCATCCAAAACTCCAAAGCCACCTTTTTTTGCACATTCATAAACAGGACCCTTTCTAAAAACTACTTTTCCATCTTTGAAAGTGTCAGCTCCAACCAAGGAATTGTAATCAGTATTTACGTGAAAAGAAATATCCCATGATGGACGATTAAAAATATAAGAAAGATTTTGAGCCAAAACATTTTTTCCTGTAGCTTTTGGACCAGAAAGTAAAATATTTTTACCAGAAAGAATAGCAGTGATTGCTTTTTTCAAAACATCTTCTCCATAATATTTAAATTCTGGTTTAACAATCCTATCCTTGTCTTCACTATCTATATTTGCTTTTCTAAATTCTATTATTTTATCAATTAAATTTTGATCTAAATTTATTTCTTTTAAATAATCTATCATAATTCACCTCAACTGATATTATACAACAAAAATTTTTAGAGGCTATTGACAAAGTCCATTTTAGGACTATAATAATTAAAAATAGGAAGGAAGAAGATGAAAAAAGATAAATCACTTGAAATTTTTAATTTATTTTCCTTGATTAGAAAAGTGAAGGGCCTAAAAAACCAGAGCTTTAAAGATAGAAAAGCAAATGGGATTAAGACTGCAATTTTTTTATTTCTAATTTATGAGGATAAAATCACTCAAGCTATGATTGTGGAAAGAATGGCTGTTGCCAAACAAACAATCAATAATGTAATAATTGAGCTTTGTGAAAAAGAATATATAAAAAAAATTTCAGACCAAGATGATAAGAGAGTAAAAATTTTAGTATTAACTGAAAAAGGAAAAATTTATGCTGATGAATTTTTAAAACCCCTGATTGAATTTAATGAAAAATTATATGACAAGTTGGGGGAAGAAAAAATTGATCAAATGACAAAAGACTTTTCGGATTTAGCTGAAATTTTGTGCGAATTTAACAAGGAGGAGATTTGAATAGTTTAAAAGAATTTTTTGAAAATTTTAAATATCTTATGCCAGCCTTTGGTGATTATAAGAAAAATGCAAAAATTTCTATGTTTGCAACGACTATAGAAACTATTTTGGAGCTAATTGTTCCAACTATAATGGCGCTTATAATCGATAGGGCAGTAAGCAGGAAAGATATAAAAATGACTCTAATTTTGGGTGGGCTAATGATTTTAGTTTCACTTTTGTGTATGTATACAGGAATGCTTGCAACCAAACACGCATCTGCAACATCCTCAGGTTTTGGGGCAAATTTAAGAAAAATTTCATTTGGAAAAATTCAAGAATTTGGTTTTGAAGATTTGGAAGAATTTAGAACTTCATCTTTAATAACCAGACTTACAAGTGATATCCAACAAATAATATTTTCTGTATTTTTGGGAGTAAGATTTATTATAAAAACTTTGGTTATGGCAATTGTTGCAGTAATTTTATCAGTAAAAGTTTCACCAAGACTTTCACTTTTATTTTTGGTGACCTTGCCACTTTTGCTTGTAGCTATATTTTTTACTATGTCAAAGGCAATTCCTGGATTTAAACAATATAGGAAAGAATTTGATAAATTGAATCAAATTATCCAAGAATCTTTGGCAAATATTAGGGTTGTAAAATCTTTTGTAAGAGATGATTATGAAATCAAAAAACTAAGAGAGCAAAATTTCACCATGTTCAAATTAATTGATAAGGCTGGTGGGGCAATTTCATATATTTTTCCAATTGCAAATGTGATTATGTTTGGATCTATGATTTCAATTGTTTGGTTTGGTGGAAATGAAATTATTAGTGGAAAAATCCAAGTTGGAGAGCTAATGAGTTTTATCATGTATTCAATGATGCTTTTGGGAGCATTTATTGGAATTTCTATGGTTTTAGTTCAAATGATGTCATCTAGTCCTGGAGTTGTTAGACTTGCTGAAGTTATAGAACATGAGCCTTACATGACTAATGATGAAAAAATAAATAATCTTGAAGTTAAAGATGGATCAATAGATTTTTTAAATGTTTCATTTAAATACGGAAAAGATTCTGATAATTTCGCCTTAAAAAATATTAATCTTCACATAGATGAGGGAGAGTCAATTGGGATTTTGGGCTCAACCGGTTCAAGTAAGTCGAGTTTAGTTCAATTAATTCCAAGACTTTATGATATTTGTGAAGGGGAAATTGAAGTTGGTGGAGAAAATATTAAAAAATATGATCTTAAAAAATTAAGAGATGCCGTAAATATTGTTTTACAAAAAAATACCTTATTTTCTGGAACAATTGAAGAAAATATAAGGTGGGGTGATGTGAACGCATCCTTTGAAGAAGTAGAAAAAGTTTCGAAAATTGCCTGTGCAGATGAATTTATTAAAGAAAGAAAAGAAGGATATAAATCTGTTTTGGGCCAAGGAGGAAGTGGAGTTTCTGGTGGACAAAAACAAAGAATTTGTATAGCAAGATCTTTGTTAAAAAAACCAAAAGTTTTAATTTTAGATAATTCGACTTCAGCAGTTGATACAAAAACAGAAAGAAAAATTGTTGATGGAATAAATGAATATTCTGATAAACTTACAAAAATAATAATATCTCAAAGAGTTTCATCTTTTAAAGGTTGTGATAGGATTATGGTTATGAAAGATGGATATATAGAAGATATTGGAAGTCACGACGAACTTTACAATAAAAACGAATTTTATAAAAAAACCTACGATATGCAAGAGAAAGGAAGTGATATAGATGAAAAATAAATTAAATTCATCCAAGAATAAAACTTCCAAGGGTGCAATAAAAAGGCTTTTAAAATATTTATTTAAATATAAGTGGCAAATGTGCCTTGTAATAATTTCTGTAATTATTTCTACAGCAAGCCAAATTTTTGGAATGGCACTTTTAAGACCGACAATTGATAATACTATATTAAAGGCAGATATATCTGGTCTTAGGACAAATATAATAAAAATGATAATTTTATTTGGAACAAGCGTTATAACTTCCCTAATTTTTTCAAGACTTATGGTAAGAGTTAGTGAAAGAAGTGTAAAAGATATTAGAAATGAATTATTTGAAAAAGTTCAAAGTTTGGAAGTTGGATTTTTTGACCAAAATACCCACGGAGAAATAATGTCAAGATTTACAAATGATACGGATATGCTAAGCCAATCCCTATCATCATCAATACCAAATCTTTTACAATCATTACTTTTATTTACTGGAACTTTTATAATGATGTTTGTAATTAATTTCAAACTAACAGTCCTAACAATTTTGACAATATTTTTAATGCTTGCAGTATTAAAAAGAATAATAAAAAAATCTACAAAATTATTTTCAAAAAACCAAATTGAAATTGGAAAGATGAATGGGTTTATAGAAGAAACTTTATCAGGACAAAAGGTTGTAAAAGTTTTTAATTTTGAAAATAATTTGATAGAAGAATTCAATAAAACTGCTGATAGGGTTAGAGAATTAATTTGGAAGGCAAATACAGTTATGGGAAAAATCATGCCATTTCTAAAAAATGGAATTAATATTTCCTACGCAATAATTTGTATAGCTGGTGCTTTTCTTACAATAATTGGTCAAATGACTGTAGGAACCTTGGTAACATATTTAACCTATGTAAGACAATTACAAAATCCAATAGCAATAGTTTCCCAACAAGCAAATGTCTTGGCCCAAGCTATGGCTGGGGCAAATAGAATTTTTGAAATTTTGGATATGGAAGGCGAAAAAGATAAGGGCTATATTGACCTAGTCCACGCAACAATTGATAAAAACGGAAAATTTCATGAATCAGATACTTTAACAGGAATTTATGCTTGGAAAAAAATTGTAAATGGTAAAGCAATATATAAAAAGCTTGAGGGAAAAATTGATTTTGAACATGTTAATTTTTCATATGATGGGAAAAATCAAATTTTAAAAGATGTAAGTTTTTATGCAAGACCAGGAGAAAAAATAGCATTTGTAGGATCAACAGGAGCTGGTAAAACAACCATAACAAATGTAATTACAAGATTTTATGATATTGATTCAGGATCAATCAAAGTTGATGATATTGATATTAAAAAAATTCAAAAACAAGCTTTAAGAAGAGCCTTTGGTATGGTTTTACAAGATGTAAATTTATTTACAGATTCTATATATGAAAATATTAGATACGGAAGACTTGATGCAAATGACGATGAAATAAAAGCTGCAGCTAGAATGAGCAAGGCGGATTCTTTTATAAGAAGACTTCCTCAAGGTTATGATACAAAAATTTATGGAAATGGATCAAGTTTATCAGATGGACAAAATCAATTAGTATCTATTTCAAGAGCTGCTGTTGATGAGCCTTCAATGTTAATTTTGGATGAGGCAACAAGTTCAATAGATTCTGCAACAGAGCTTACAGTTACAGAAGCCTTGGATAATCTAATGACTGGATCAACATCAATTGTAATCGCCCACAGATTATCAACCATCAAAAATTCTGATGTAATAATGGTAATGGATGATGGAAGAATAATTGAAAGAGGAAATCACGAATCTTTGATGGAAAAAAGAGGAACTTACTATCAATTATATACTGGAAAATTAGAATTAGATTAAAAAAAAGCGTAGTGGTCGTTTGACACTACGCTTATTATTTTGCAAAAGAATTTATGACTTCTCTTTCAATAAGATTTCTATAAGCTTTTGATCCTTCAACTTCTGGATGAACCATATCTTTGGCGAATAAATTTGCTTTTTCCTTGGCAAATTTGTACCAATCAACCATGTAGGCATTTTGATTTTCATCACAGAATTTTTTGATTTTTGCATTAATTGGACCTTCCCAAGATTGGCTATTAACAGTATTTACAAAAAATACTTTTCTGCCTTCAGAAATATTTAAAATATCAAGCATATTTTGCTCACTTAAAGTTCCATTAGATCCAAGACTAACAAGGATTATATTTCCAAGTCCATTTTTATTTTTTATATCTTGCAAAACATTAGGACCATCAGTCATTTGCCTTCCAACTTCAGCATCAAGATAAAGATTAGGATTAAATTCCCTAATAAAAGGATCTATATTTATTAAAACTGAATCCCCAATTGCAGTAATTGAAGTATTTTTTAAAAATTCTCTTTCTTTTTCTGTAAAATTAAAATCATCATAAGCTTTTTTTTCAAAAGTAATTTCTTTTTTTTCAGACTTTTTATTATCATTTTCTTTTTTGTCTTTGTCTTTTTCATTTGAATTTGAAAGTTTATTCTTGTTCTCTTTTTTCTTTTGATCTTGTAAAAATTTTTCGTTGTTTTTCTTTATGTTTTCCTTGTTATCATTAATTCTTTTTTCAAGATTTTTCATATCTTTAGCCTTAGGATTTGGAATAAAGTTTGCCAAAACATTAAGGCTTAAAATTAGGATAGCAGATATAATAAAATATTTTTTTAAGCCAAATTTCTTTTGAAAAATTATATAAGTTATTTCAGATAAAATCAAAACCAAAAATATTTCCAAAATGTAAGCCAAAATCCTACTTTTTGTAGTATGGGCAAAGGCATAGGATATAAAAGTATTTATTATATATTGCCACATATAAATGTAATAAGATCTTAAGCCTATATAATAAAGAATGGTTTTAAAAAAGCCCATTTCTTTTTTGTTGATAGAAATTATATTTTCTTTTTCATAAGTATATAAAATTCCAATTAACAAAGCTTGAATTAAGGTATAAATAGGAATAATTATCCTATAAGTATATAAATTTTCCCCGTTTACTAAAAAGTAAATGATAAAGCTTAATAACAAAATACCATACAAAATGTATTTTTCCGAAAATTCTTTTTCTTTTGAAAAATCAATAATTTTAGTAAAATTATCAACCAAAAGGTAGGTGATAGCTCCAATAAAAATTGCATTAATTCTGGTATCTGGACCATAGTAAATTCTTGAAATATTATTTTTATCAAAAGAAAAAATAATCATTAATAAGATTGAAATTACTGAAAGTAATCCAAAAAGATAAATTCTTATTTCTTTATTTGTAAACTTATCCTTATATTTATCCTTAAATTTATCCAATAAATAGTTTATCAGATAAAAAATCAAAATAAATTGAATTTGCATGGATATATACCAAAAATGAGTAAAGATAGAAAAATATCCATTTTTAGTAAAGTAAGAACCGCCCTTAAAAATTTGGTATAAATTTTGAAAAAATAGGGCAGAAGGAATTGAAGCTTTGATTGAATCGTGAAAAATAATTTTAGAAAAAATCAAAGCTATTATTAAAGATAAGCTTATTACAAAAATTAAGCTAGGCATGAGCTTTAAAAATCTTCTTTGAATATTTATTTTAAATTCTTCCAAATTAAAGTCGTCTATACTATTTAATTTTTTCATCATTAAAAATCCACTCATCACAAAAAAGCCTATTACTGCCATAAATCCACCAGGTAAAATTTGTACCGATGAATGAAAAATACAAATTGCAAGTATGAAAATTGCTCTTAAAAATGTAAATGAATCTATTTGTTTATATTTTTTCATGAATCCCCCAATGAATTTTATTATAAATTATCATTAAAGAAATAGCAATAGATTGGAGAAATTGTAACCTTTGTAATAAGTTTTGTAAATTTTTTTTAATAAAATCATACATAATTATTACAAAATCTTGTAAAATTTTTAATAAAAATTAGCTAATCTATTAATAGAAAAAATCAGGAGGATGTAATGAAAAATAAAAATAAATTAGTTTTGGCTTTAATAATTGCAAGTGCGACTACTACAATTTTTCCAGAAAATGTATCTTTTGCAAGCGATGATGCCAGTACAAATGTAGAAATTACTGAAAAACAAAATCAAGATGGAAAAGCTAATATAGCTGATATTCCAAAAGATGATGAAGTAACTTTCCCAAAAAATGAAAAAAATACTAGAGAATCTGATGGAACAAATAAATTTAACAGGGCAACTGAAACTGAAAGAGAAAGTTTTGGTGAAGATAAGAACGTAGGAAATATTGATTCAAAAGTAAAAGAAAAATTAGATCAAACGAATGGAGAATATGGTAAGAAAAATGGATCGTATGCAAATAATAATTTAAAAGCCATTGATACTCCAATAAAAGATATTACAATAAACCCTGGTCAAGATGAAAACGAAGTAGCTGTAACTTGGTTTGGAAAGGGTGAAGTAAATGAAAATAGCAAATTAATTTTCAATAACAAGGAATATAAAGCAATTAGGGCAAGAAAAACTGGCGATTCTAATGGTTATTCAACTTATACTTCAATTGTTCAAATAAAGCCTGGTGAAAATTATGATTATTATATTACAAATGATGGTTATAAAAGTGATATTTTTACTTTAAGAACTAAGTCTCTTGGAAAAAATAATGAATTTTCTTTAGTTTATTTGGGCGATCCTCAAATGGGATCAGGAGATAGTGTTTGGGATAAACATGGTTTAAATAAAAACACCCAAGCAAAAGTTGACCAAGATAAGGCTGATTTTGCAAAAACTTTAAAAAAAGCTCAAGAGCTTGATCCTAATTTTTATTTTTCAATGGGAGATAATGTAGAGATTGCTGGATATGAAGGCGAATATGATTATTTCTTTGATAATGATTTATTTAAAGAAAGAATATTTTCATCAATAACAGGAAATCACGAAACCTATATTGATGGAAAAGATTCAAGTTTAGAAAATACAGTTTTTTCTGATCATTTTTATCTAGCAAATGAATCAAAATTAGGATCAATTTCAAAAGAAAATGAAGATGGAACAAGAACCTATATACCTGGAGATTTTTGGTATTCATATGGAGATACACTTTTCTTAAACTTAAATTCAAATGTAAATGATTCAAAAGAACATGAAAAATTTATAAAAGAAGCTATAAAACAAGCTGAAGAAAAAAGAGGATCTAAATTTTCATGGAAAGTTGTATCTTTCCATCACGCACCATATTCTACAGCAACTCACACAACTGATGATGATATTTTACAAAGAAGAAATGAGCTTGTAAGAATATTTAATAAAAATAATATAGATCTAGTATTAAATGGACATGATCATATTTATACAAGAACAAAACATATGGTTGCTGGTGAAAAAACTTTAGATTTCAAAGATGCCTATGGAACAGATGTGAACGATCCAAATGCAGAAATCAAAGATAGTTTTTCAGAAACTTTTAACAATAAAATTTATCCAAATGGAAAAGTTATAGTTGATGGAATCGGAATTGATTATGGTAAAAGCCAAGTTACAAATCCAAAAGGAACTTTATTTTTAACCATGTCAGCATCAGCAGGTGCAAAATTCTATAACCCTATCGGAGAAGACCAATGGTTTGTAAATAGGTCACTTGATGATAGAAGTCAATTATTTTCTCAATTAACATTTTCAAAAAATAAATTTAAAATTGTAACAATGAATCAAGATGGAAAAGTTGTAGATACTTACACAATTAATAAGACTGATGAGAAAATTTCAAATCCAGATTTTGAAAAAAATACTACAGATTACTCAAAATTGGAAAAATATATAGAAAATATTATGGGCAAAAAAGTAGTATTAGAAGATAAAAATATTGAAACTTACAACATTGCCCTAGAAAATGCAGTTAGAATTTTAAACGATAAAAATGCAAGTCAAGAAGAAGTTGATAGTGCAGTTGAAGTTTTAAAGACAAGACTAAGTGAAGTGTCATTTGCAAAAGAAACACCAAAAACAAATCAAAATGAAAATAATGATAATGAAAAAGAAAATAAAAATAAAAACGATGACCAAAAATCAAAAACTGAAAATGGATCATCAAATAAAAGTAAATTGAAGGGCAAAAAAGTAAAAGCAGAAAACTTTATAAAAGATTCTGACTTTGAAAATAAAAGCCTAAATAAAATTTACACAAAATCTACAAATGTAAAAACAGGAGTAAAATCTTTAAGCACAATATTTATAAGCTTATCCCTTGCTCTTGTTGGATTATTTAAAATTAAAAGAAAATAATTTTTTAAAGCCTAAAACCCAAAGTCTAAAATAGGATTTTGGGTTTTTCTTGTTTTTATCCAAAATATTTTGTAAACTATTACTTAATAGAAAGGATGAAAAATGAGATTAAGATTTAAAGAAAATGCAATTCCAGAAATGAAAGAAAATCCACTAATATTTTTTGAAGGAAAAGAAAATAAAGGAAAATGGAAAGAAATTTTTGGAAATGATAATGATATATATTTAGAAATAGGATCAGGTAGGGGAGATTTTTTAATAGAAATTGCAAAAGATAATCCTAATATAAATTTTATAGGCCTTGAAGTAAATACAAACGCCTTTGTAGTTGCTAGTAGAAAAATAAAAGAAAATGAACTAAATAATGTAAGGGGACTTATTGCTGATGCAGAAAATTTGGAAGAAATTTTTGAAAATAAAGAAATTTCAAGAATTTATTTAAATTTTTCAACTCCATGGCCAAAAAGACGCCACCACAAAAGAAGATTAAGTCACGAAAGATTTTTAAATAGATATAAAAATATTATTAAAGATAGGGCAATTCTTGAGCTAAAAACTGATAATAAAGAATTATACGAGGCATCATTATCTTATTTTGAAGATTTTTCTATGGATATAATCGAAAAAGAAATTAATATATCAGAAGAAAAAAGCAAATACATAAGTGAATACGAAAGAAAATTTAGAAATAAAAATATGCCAATTTACTATATAAAAGCGAGATTTAATAAATGAATATATCAATTGTAAGCGTTGGAAAAATAAAAGAAAAATACTTCAAAGATGCAATAGCAGAATATGAAAAAAGATTAAAACCATATGTAAAATTAAAAATATTCGAAGTAAATGATGAAAAAGCGCCGGAAAATTTATCAAAAAAAGAATTAGAAATAGTAAAAGATAGGGAAGCTGATAGGATTTTAAAAAAAATAAAAGAAAATTCATACATAATTAGCCTTGAAATTGAAGGAAAAAGTCTATCTTCAGAAAAATTTTCAAAATTAATAAAAGATCAAATGACTTATGGAATGGGAAAGGATTTGGTTTTTGTAATTGGAGGATCAAATGGTTTATCCAAAAAAATAAGTGACAAGGCGGATTATAAATTATCATTTTCAAAAATGACCTTTCCTCATAAATTAATGAGATTAATTTTAATAGAACAAATATATAGGGCATATAAAATTATAAATAATGAACCTTATCATAAATAAAATGGACCTAAAAAAGGTCCATTTT
>NZ_HE578907.1:913381-917840 GCF_000321005.1 Anaerococcus senegalensis JC48 | reverse complement strand
AAACTACCAGCTAAGCTGGTAGTTTTGATTATAGTAGTTGATGTAAGTATTTTTTGCTATAGTAAAAATATAGGCCTTAATATTTCTAGTATTTTCTATTTTCTTACTATTATTTATGACTTTTAGAAAAGTTTCGCTTGTTATATCCTGGGCTACGTCCTTATTTTTACTCAAAGAGAGCAAAAATCTATAAACATCTTCAAAGTATATTCTATATATTTTTTCGATATCCATTTTGCCCTCCTCACTCTTTTTGATATAATAATATTATCAAATATTAAAGGAGATGCCATGAGAAATAAAGAACTTTATGAAAGGATATTTTTACGAACAACAATTATTATTTTAACCATATTATTTTTATTATTCCTTGCACCAGCCCTATTAAATGCCCTCATGCCCATAATACTAGCTCTAGTAATCGTGGGATTATTGGCACCATCTATAAGAAAGATTGACCATATCCTGCCAATCAAACACAAGGCGGTATCCTACCTGCTTGGTACAATCCTGCTCTTGCTTCTATTATTTTTCTTGGTATGGTTTGTTCAGTTTATAGTAAATCAAGTCTCTGGCTTGGTAGGTAATATCATTAGCAATTGGGATAAGATTGTATCTTCTGTAAATACTTGGATCAATGATGCCAATTCACAGATTAACCTCATGCCAGACTATGTATCAAACACAATAAGGTCTGGACTTAAGTCTTTGTATGAATGGTTGGGTAGCTTACAAAAAAACGCAATCAATATTACCTTTGGCTTTACCCAAGCTTTTATAAATACCTCCAATGAAATAATATTTTTTGTGATTACTTTTGTAGTTGCATTTTATATAATACTTGGCGATATGCAAAATGTTTATGATAAATACCATCTATTGATACCAGAAAAGTCAAAGAATAACCTTTCTTTGATAAGGGCTGTCTTTAAGAATTCAACCTGGAATTATATAAAATCCCAACTAAAACTAGCCTTTCTGTGCACAATAATAATGGCGATTTTCCTGTTTTTCATAGGCCAACAATACTTCATGCCAATAGCCCTAATATTAGGATTTGTAGACCTACTTCCTATGATTGGTCCTATAATAGTCCTCTTGCCATGGTCAATAATAGAACTACTTATCTTTGATAATACCATAAAATCCTTAGGACTATTGATTGTATTGACAGCTTGGACTGGGCTTAGACAAGTCATAGCTCCAAAGGTAATAGGAAGTTCTGCAGATATACACCCAATTCTATCAGTTATAGCTCTTTATGCTGGACTTAAACTTTTTGGAGTGATGGGAGCCATATTGTTGCCAGTTGTATTTATATTTATTGTAGGAATTTATAGGTCTGGAATAATTGATAATTGGATTTATGATTATAAACTATTTTTTAAATATATTAGTGATACATTAAACATTGGAAAAAGAAAACTGGATATTCCAGATGAAGAAAATTAAAAATTAAGTATAGTGTTCTTAGTGATAACAATTATCAGTAAGGAGATATTATGGATAAATTTCAAGTTAAGATTTTGGATATAAAAGAAGAATACAAGTATGTATGGACATATACCTTAGAAAAACCCGATGATTTAAATTGGGATGAGGGTTCTAGCTTTCATCTGGCTCTACCAGGTTACGATGAGACAGGAGAGGTAAATAAAAAACTAATTCATCACTTAAGTATAAACACACTTACAAGTGAGGGGAATATTAGATTTACTACAAAAATTCCTATAAGAAAATCACCTTTTAAGAAGACTTTATCGATTCTTAAGATTGGAGATACAGTAACAATTTTTAAGCTAAAATCTCACATGTCCTTAAAAAGAGAAAATAGACCGCTTGTTGCCCTTTCTCAAGGTCTTGCAATGTCAACTATTAGGCCACTTATAAAAAGATTTGAAGAAGATAACACAGATATTCCAGAATTCATAAGTGTAAATGTAAATACCAAGGATACTCATCTTTACGAAAGTGATTTTGAAAATATTGACGGATCACTTTTAGTCAAATATTGGCTAGATAGTAGAAGCGACTATCTTGAGAAAATAAAAGAGCTTGCTAATGATAGGTCAGACTCATATTTTTATGTGGTTGGTAGCGAAAATTTCTTGTTGGATACTCTATTTGTTTTATTAGAAGAAGGAATAAGTGAACAAGCCATTGTTATCGATAAGGATAAGGAAAAAAGAGATATCTTTTTACAAAGCTTAGAAAATTATAATATTATATACTAAAAATTGATGGCATTGCCATCTTTTTTTATATAAAGGAGAAAAAATGGAAAAAGTTGGATGCTACATACATATTCCTTTTTGTCAAAAAAAGTGCTATTACTGTGATTTTTGTGCATATATGAATGTAGAAAATAGGGTTGAACCCTATATAAAAAATTTAATAAAGGAAATTAAGCTCTACCAAGAAAGACTAAATATAGAAATAGATACTATTCACATAGGTGGGGGTACTCCTTCTTATGTAGATGCAAAATATATTGAAGAAATAGTAAATGAAATAAAGAAATTTAAGATAGAGAAAATAAAAGAATTTACCATAGAATGTAATCCAAACTCTATATCTAAGGAAAAACTAGCAATCTATAAGGATATTGGTATCAATAGGATTTCTCTTGGTGTCCAATCTTTTGATGATGAAGTCTTAAAAGAAATTGGCAGAAATCATACAGCGGATATTGCCCTAAAAGATATAGATATGATCAGGGATGCTGGCTTTGACAACTTATCCTTTGACCTCATGCTCAATCTTCCAAGGCAAACTTATAAGTCTGTTAAAAATGAACTAGCTATGGTAAAAAAGATTTCTCCTGAACACATATCATGGTATTCTCTTATTCTAGAAGAAGGATCAAGATTTTATGCTTTAGATAAAAAAGGGCAAGCTAGACTTGATGGAAGATGACCTAGAGGTAGATATATTTTCATTTCTTGTTGATGAATTAGATAAATTGGGACTTAAAAGATATGAGATATCTAATTTCGCAAGATTTGGGAAGGAATCAATTCATAACAAGAAATATTGGAATATAGATGACTATATAGCCTTTGGCCTGGGAGCTTCGGGATTTTTATCCAATAAGAGATATAACAACACTAGAAATTTTGTAAAATATGACAAGGCTATTAGAGAAGCTAGGTATCCTATCGTTTTTGAAGATTTTATAGATAAGGATGAAAGAGAAAAGGAATATATTATCTTTAAGCTTAGAGAAAGCTCTGGTATAAATCTATTAGAGTTTAAGGAAAAATTTGCTTGTGATTTCTTAGTTAAATATAAGGATGTGATAGAAAAATTCAAGGACCAGGATTTTTATAAGCTTGATGATAATTTCTATTTTACTAAAAAAGGAATGAGTCTTTCCAATGAATTCTATATTGAAATCATTTAAACTTTAGTGAATTATATTTTCCTAAGTGGGTAAATATCATATAGAACATAGAAGGAGATTATATTATGGAAATTAAAAAAGTTACTGTTGCAGGCGGTGGAGTTTTGGGAGCTCAAATTGCCTATGCCGCTGCCTTTCATGGTTTTGACGTTACTATATGGGGAAGAAGCGAAGGTTCGATTGAAAGAGCTAAGCCAAGGATTAACAAGGTATATGAGACTTATACGAAAGAATTGGAACTTGCACCAAGATACATCGGAGCAGAATTCCCAAACTATCCTAGGTCATTTTTTGATGATGTTAAGGATATAAATTTAGAAAAGATCGAAGAGTTAAAGAAAAATAACGAAAAAGCCTACAAAGATTTAAAATACACAGTCGACTTAGAAGAGGCCTTTGCTGATTGTGATCTTGTTATAGAGGCTATAGCAGAGAAAGTTGACGAGAAAAGGGCCTTTTATGAGAAGATTAAGGATATCTTAAAGGATGACGCAATACTTGCTTCAAACTCTTCAACCTTTATGCCATCAATGCTTAAAGACTTCACTGGAAGAGAAGAAAGATTCCTTCACTTACACTTCGCAAACAGTATCCATAGACAAAATTTAGCAGAAGTTATGGGTCATGATACTACAAGTAAGGAAGTTATAGATATTGTAGCTCAATTTGCAAGAGATATAGGAATGTATCCTGCTATTATAAAGAAAGAGAATCCCGGCTATATCTTAAACTCAATACTCGTTCCTCTATTAGATGCAGCTCTCGCTCTTTACGGAGATGATATTGCGGAGCCAAAAGATATAGATATGGACTGGAAGATAGGATCAGGTTCGCCAAAGGGTCCTTTCGAGATGATCGATATAATAGGAATTAATACCGTAATTAATGTTACTAGCACTAGAGAAGATGCCAAGGATCCATCAACTCCTATGGGCAAGGCTCTTAAGAAACTTAAAGAAAGAGAAGCCAAGGGACTTAAGGGAATTGAGACAGGAGAAGGCTTCTACAAATACAGATAAATTAATAATGCTTCTGAGCTTAAGTCTTGGGAGCATT
>NZ_HE578907.1:870388-912656 GCF_000321005.1 Anaerococcus senegalensis JC48 | reverse complement strand
AAACAAATAAAAAAACTGCTTAAGCAGTAGTTGGGAAATTGGTGCATGTGACAGAATACTCGACAGCCCCAATAGGGGCGTGCCGGTATTTGCGCCTTATAGGCGCTGTGCAAACTACCAGCTAAGCTGGTAGTTTTGATTAAAAGTATAAATTATCAAACGATTATTATTTTTCTTCAATTATTTCAATAGAAAATCCTTGTGGATCTTTTATGAAATAAAATTTATCAGAACCATCAGAAAGTCCACCAATTTCTTGACTTACGACTCCCATTTTTTTGTGAAATTCATAAGCTTTTTCAAATTCTTTTGTTTTGAAGGCCATATGTCCATAATAAGATCCGTGTTCATATTTTCTACCATCATGGTTGAAAGTTAATTCTAATTCATAAGCCCCATCTTCAGTAGCCATATAAATAAGTGAAAATTCATCTTCATCATAATCTTTTCTTCGAGTTATATGCATATTTAATGCATCTTCATAAAATTTTATACTTTCTTTATCATTGTCTGTATAAATACATGTATGAATAGATTTAAAATTCATAATACCTCCTAAATTCTCTGTATTAATATTAATACCCAAAAAATTTAAAATAAATTTTACTAATTTTTTACAGGATAAATTTTAGTCAGGGTATATAAATAATAGATAAGAAATTTCGCAATCTTATGACCTAAGCTTTATAAAATTAATCTTAATAATTTTATAAAGCTTTTTATATGAAAAATTTGATTTGCGAAAATTAAATTAACTAGTATAATAAATTTTGCAGTAACTTAGAAAGGTTATATAAAAAATTCTTAAAAAATCTAAAATAAATTTGACAAGTTATAAGATTTATCCTATACTATAAAAGTAATGTTTGCCCAGATAGCTCAGTCGGTAGAGCAGGGGACTGAAAATCCCCGTGTCGGTGGTTCGATTCCGCCTCTGGGCACCAGAAAAAATGCGGAAGTGGCTCAGTGGTAGAGTATCGCCTTGCCAAGGCGAGGGTCGCGGGTTCGAATCCCGTCTTCCGCTCCAATATGGCGCCATAGCCAAGTGGTAAGGCAGAGGTCTGCAACACCTTTATCCCCAGTTCAAATCTGGGTGGCGCCTCCAAATATGTCCTCATTGAGGACTTTTTTTGTACCTAAAATTAAGGAGAAATATGCTAATTATTAGTCACAAATCAAAAAAAGAATTTATAGATTTTTTGGATTCAAAGAATATAAAGTATTTAAAAACAATTGATAATCCAAATATAGACAAAAGAATTTCAGATCATCCAGATCTTTCTTTATTTAAATTAGATGAAAAAAATATTATCGTTGATGAGAACGTCTATGATTACTACAAAAAAAATCTAAAAAATATAAATATAATAAAAGGCGAAAAGGTAGGAGAAAAATATCCTTTTGATGCTCTTTATAATGTAGTAAAATTCAAAAACTATTATATTCACAATGATTTTACGGAAAAAAATATTAAATTATATTTTAATAAAAAAAATATTAAGCATTTATTTATTAAGCAAGGTTATAGTAGATGTTCTATGCTTGTTTTTAATGAATATATTTTAACAAGTGATATGGGGATTTTTAAAAAATTAAAAAATAATCTTCCAATTATTTTATTAAATGAGGAAAAAATTCCTCTTGATGGTTTTGATAAAGGATTTTTAGGAGGATGTTTTGGAAAAATTGATGAAAATACTATATTATTCAATGGGAATATAGAAAGATTAAATTCATATGATATAATTAAAAATATAGTAATTAAAGAAAAATTAAATTTAATATATCCAGATACTAATCTAATAGATACTGGATCTTTAATATGGATATGATTAGGAGTTTATAATGAATATAGTAAAACCACAAACTATTGCCGGTGTGATGGAACTTTTACCTCAAGAGCAATTAGTTTTTGATCACATAAAAAATATAATTGAAGAAACATTCTTATCTTATCAGTTTTTACCAATAGATACACCAGCTATTGAAAAAAATGATATTTTGTTAGCTAAGGGTGGCGGAGAAACTGAAAAACAAATCTTTGGAATTGATTCATCAAAAAAAGATATGTCATTAAGATTTGATTTGACTGTTCCTCTTGCAAGATATGTTTCTGAACATTTTTCTAATCTAAATTTCCCTTTCAAAAGATATCAAATAGCAAAAGTATATAGGGGAGAAAGAAATCAAAAAGGAAGATATAAGGAATTTTATCAATGTGATATTGATATTATTGGAAATAATTCTTTGTCAATTCATAATGATGCACTTTTACCAAAGGTGATTTATGATATATTTAAAAAACTTAATTTTAATGGAATAAAATTTCATATTAATAATAGAAAATTATTAAATGGATTTTTTGAGTCAATTGAAATTTCTAATAAGGAAGAAGTTTTAAGAACTATTGATAAAAAAGCAAAAATAGGCGATGAAAAAACAAAAGAACTTTTAAAGGATCTTTGTGGTGAAGAAAAATCTATAAAATTAATGGAATTAATTAATAATAAAAGAGATAATAAAGAACTTTTGGAATATTTGGAAGACTTAAATTTGAATGATAATTACAAATTGGGTCTAAAAGAATTAAAAGAAGTTTATGATTATATGATTAAATTTGGAATAGATGATAAATCTATCATGATTGATTTATCAATTACTCGTGGGCTTGATTATTATACTTCTACAGTTTATGAAACATTTTTAGAAGGTTACGAATCTATTGGAAGTGTTTGTTCTGGTGGAAGGTATGAAAATTTAGCTGGAAATTTCTCAAAACAAAACTTACCAGGAGTGGGCCTTTCAATTGGTCTTACTAGATTATTTTTTCAATTACAAGAACTTGGACTATTGGAAAATTACAAAAAAGATTTTACAGATTGCTTAATTATTCCTATGGATGAAAAGTTAAATTTTTATGCTATTGATATAGGAAATAATTTGAAAGATAAAGGGTATAAAGTTGATATATATCTTGAAGATGGAAAGTTTAAGAAAAAAATTAATTATGCTGATAAAATTGGTGTTAAAAAAGTTATAATTATTGGGCAAGAAGAATATGATAATAAAATGGTTTCTTTAAAAAATATGGAAGATGGTAATCAAATAAGTGTAAAAATTGAAAATATTAGTGATTACCTTTAAGGAGAATTATGACATTTAAAATAATTACAGATGGCTCAAGCGACATGAATGTTGATTTTATTAAGTCATCAAATATTACAATAGTTCCCATGCAGTCAAATATGGAAGATGAAGTTTATGAAATTATTGGAACAGATTTAGAAAATCTTAATAAATATTATCAATATATGTTAGAAGATAAAAATGTGTCAACTAGTCAAGTAAATTTAGCTTCATTTGAAAAATATTTTGAGGAAGTTTTAAAAAATGGCCAAGATATTTTTTATATAGGTTTAAGTGATTCTTTATCTGGAACTTTTGAAAATGCTCAAAAAGCAAAAGATATTTTAATTAAAAAATATTCAGATAGAAAAATTTATATTTATGATCCAAAGCAAGCGTCAACTGGTGCAGGACTTTTGTGCCAAATTATTGTAAAAATGCAAGAAGAAGGGAAGGATATAGACCAAATAGATTCTTTTATTAAGGAAAATTCCAAATATATGGTTTCTCAATTTGGGGTTGAAAGCCTTAAATATTTATACAAGGGTGGAAGAATTTCCAAAACTAGTGCTGATATAGGAAATTTTTTAAAGGTAAAACCAGTTATTCACATAACTGATGATGGTTCTCTTGAAGTTTTAAAACTTGAAAGAGGAACAAAGAGAGCTATAAAAGTTTTGTTAAAAAATTTCCAAAAAAATTGGCTACCAGAAATTTCAAATGAAGTTCTTATAGGTTATGCATATTATGATGAGAATGCAAAAAAATTAAAAGAATTAGTTGAGGAGAAATTTCCAAATGCAAAAGTAAGCCTTGCTCCAATTGGATCATTAATAGGTTCTCACGTTGGACCTGGTATGTATTCTCTGTCATATTTTGGGAAAAAGAGATAGGAGAAATATGCTTAAAAATAAAAAAAATGCCGTTATTTTTTCTTTAATAGCAATGTTTTTATGGGGGAGCGCAATCCCCCTTATTAAATCTACTTATCTAGTTTTAGATATTAAATCTTACGATACTTTTTCTAAAGTTTATGTGGCAGGAATTAGATTTTTTATGGCTGGTATTTTGGCCTTTATTTATGCTAAAATTTTTGGGAAAAATAAAATTTCTATAAAAAATGTAAATATAAAGTTGGTAATAACTTTAGCAATTTTACAAACTTGTCTACAATATTTTTTCTATTATATAGGTTTATCAAATACTAGTGGAGTAAAATCTTCTATAATTCAAGCGTCAAATTCTTTTATGATTGTAATAATTTCTCTTTTTTTAGTTCCAGAAGATAAAATTTCTTCAAATACAATTATTGCTTTAATTATTGGAACAGCAGGAATTATTTTGGTAAATTCAAATCAAAAATTAGGACATGGTTTTAAATTAACAGGTGAAGGATTTATATTTGCTTCAACTTTTATAAATGCTTTATCTTCAGTTTTATTAAGAAAATATTCAAAAGAATCTGATCCCTACTTATTAAATGGAATGGCACTTTTACTAGGTTCTTTGCCACTTATTATTTTTGGTAGAATTTTATGGGTAAATCCTGTAATTTTAAGCTTAAAAGCTTTTTTTATGTTATTTTATGGAGCTTTTATTACAGCAACTTCCTTTACAATTTGGACCATAGTTTTACAAAATCACAGTGCAAATCAATTTGGAGTATTTAAATTATTTATTCCGATTTTTGGTTCACTTTTATCAGTTATAATTTTAGGAGAAATTTTCACAATAAGACTATTTTTAGGATTAATTTTAGTTCTGACAGGCTCATTGGTTTTAATGAAGGGGAAAAAATAACAAGCGGTGCTATAGAATAATTAAATTTATTTTGTAGCATCATTTTTTTATTAAATAATATTTTTGAAAAAAGATGTGAAATTTTCACATCTTTTTTTGACTTTTCTTTTAAGAGTTTATATTCTGTTTTTTAAATTTTTATTTCAAATTTTAATATTAATTTTATGATTTCGTTGTAACGAAAAAAAGTCACTTAATGAAATTTTAAGAATCACTTATAATTAAATCAATTAAAGTAATAAAATCTATTTTTTAGAAAAAAGTAAAATAATGTGATGGAGGACTTATGAAAAATTTAATAATTTTAGCGGGATATCCAGCCACAGGGAAAACGTGTATCATAAATAGCTTGATAGAACATAATAAGAATTTAGAATATATTTCAATAGATGAGATTGAAGAGTTTATATATGATAACTTAGGTTTTAAGAATAAAGAAGAAAAAAAGAAAATATATAATTTGAGTTTTGAGTTTTTTTATATGAAACTAAACTCTATGATGAGTGAAAATAAGGATATTGTAATAGACTATCCATTTAGTTATTTGCAATATCCAACTTTGAAAGAATTGTCTTTTAAATATGATTATAAGTCAATTACGATTAGATTAAATGGAGATATAAAAGAAATCTATAAAAGAAGAGTTAAAAGAGACTTAGATGAAAGTAGAAATCCAGCACACTTATTAAATAGTTATGACAAAAATAGAAAAGTGAGTTTAGAAGAAAGAAAAGACAATCTAATAAGCCTTGAAGAATTTATAAAACATTGCAAATTAAGAGAATACGATAAATTTAAATTAGGCAAGCTTCTGGAAATAGATGTTACAAAAAAATATGCAGATGTAGATGCTATAAATAGATTTCTGAATATAGAAATGAGAACTTAAATGCAAATTACTAATAGGCAAAAGAAAATTATAGGAATTTTATTAGAGTCTAAAGATACAATTACTTGTCAAGAAATTTCGGAAATTATAAATGTTTCTGACAGAACGGTTTTAAATGAAATTAATAGCATAAATAAAAGACTTAGCTATGAAAATAAATTAATAGTAGCAAAAGGAAAAGGAATAAAATTTGATAATAACTCAACTATTTATGAATTACATAACTTGTATAATTCAGAAGATGAGAATGAAATATTAATAAATAGGTTTATTAACACTCTCTTAATTAACAATTATTTCAATCAAAAGAAATACAGTATAGACTTTGCAGAAGAACTATATGTCTCTCAAAATACATTAAAAAAATTGATAAAAAATACTAGAGAAGCTTTAAAAAACTACGAAATTGAATTAGTAGTAAGTAATAAAGAAGGAATATACATTAAGGGAAATGAAAATAATATTAGGTTATGTATGTCTAATTTGCTATTTTCTTCATCTAGTGATTATGAATTTTTTTTAGATTCACTTAATCTATTTGATATAAAGGAAATAGAAGAGATAAGAAGGATAACCATTAACATATTAAATAAATACGATGTATCATTAACTAGTATTGCGTTCAATAGCTTTATAATTCATATTTTGATTTCTATTCTTAGAAACAAAAATAAGATTGATTATGATGAAAACTTGCTACATACTATGAACAGTTCAATTGAAAAAGATATTGTAAAAGACTTAGTAGAAATAATAAAAGAAAAATTAAATTATGACTTAAATAATGATTGCTATTATTTAACAAAACATTTGATAACTAGTCAAAAATTTTCAACAGAATATGATGAAATCGAAGCTAATAATCTTGTAAATACAATCTATAACAGAATAATAGACAGAATAAAAAGAGATTTTTCAATGGATTTCTCTAATGATGATATATTTACAGAAAGTTTGAAGATGCATCTTACTACTTCTATTAATAGGTACATGTTAAATAGTTCTATTAATCATATTGATTTATCTGATATAAAGAGTCAATATCCAATAGCATATGATATGGGAATAGTAGCAGCAGAAGAAATAAATAATGTTATTAAAAAAGAAATTGATGATACTGAAATACTATTCTTGTCATTACATTTAGGAACAGCTTTTAATAGAGCTAATAGTAATGGAAAGGAATCAAGAAGCAATATTCTAATAGTTTGTGGAGCAGGATTATCAACAGCTAGATTTTTGAAATATTCTTTATTAGAAAAATTTGAAAAGGAAATCAAAAATATTGATATAGTTTCTTCTACTAAATATAAAGATGAAATGTTTAAAGACTATGATCTAGTTTTAAGTAGCTTAAACAATACGATTGAAATAGAAGGATCAATAAGAGTTAATTATATCCTAAATAACGTAGAAGTAAATATTGTAAAAAACAAGTTAAGATATGTAAATAATTTAGAATATCTTAAAGTATTTGATAAAAATTTATTTTATAAAAAATCATTTAATAATAAAATAAACGTTTTAAATTACTTAACTAAAGATTTAAAAAATAAAAATATACTCAATGATGAACAAATTCAATCTATTTATGATAGAGAAAAAATGGGAAATACAAGCTTAGGTAATAGAATTGCAATTCCTCATCCTCTATCATATACAGCTAAAGAAATGAAAATAGCAATATTGATAAGTGATGAAGCAATAGATTGGGATGATGAGGAAGTCTACTTAATTATGCTTTTATTAATCCCAAAAGATAAAATAAAAGAATGGGATTTTTTATTTAAGAAATTATTCAAAGTTTTTAGTTCTAGAAAGAATGTAGATAAATTAATAAATAGTGAAGATATAAGAGAATTTAAAGAAATATTAACTTTAGAAATGGAGTGATTATTTGGAAATTACAGATAAGAATACAAAATTTGATATTGAAGTTAAAGACTGGAAAGAGGCAATCCTTGAAACTGGTCGTTTACTAGAAATATCAGGTTATGCAAATGAAGATTATAAATATAACATTATAAAAGATGTGAAAAATTATGGATCGTATATCATGATTAGTCCAAATGTAGTAATACCTCATACAAGACCAGAAAATGGGGCTTTAAAGATAGGATGTTCTATTATAACTATAAAAAATGATATATATTTTGACGATAATAAACAGGATTCGATTAAAGTATTAATTGGATTTACAGCAATAGATAATAAGAACCATTTAGATATGTTGAAAAAGATTATAAACATTATTGAAAAAGGGTTAGTTGATAAATTAAATTATTTCTTAAACTTATCAAAAAAAGATAAGCTTACATATTTAAATTCATTAATAAGGGAGGATGAGTAATGAATATTTTAGTTGTATGTGGTGCAGGTCTAGGCAGTAGCTTTGCTTGCCAAATGTCAGTAGAGAGCGTGTTGAAGGATTTAGGAGTTGATGCAAAAGTTGACCATAGCGATATTTCTTCAGCAGCAGGAACAAGAGCAGATATACTAATGCTTGCTTCTAATTTTAAAAACCAAATGGATAAATACAATCTAGATACAAGAGTTATTTATCTTAATAAGTTGATTGATAAAAAAGAAATTAGAGAAAAATTAGAACCTGTTCTAGATGAGATGGGGGTTTTATAGGAGGAATTTATGGCAGTATTAAATTTTATTATTAATAATATTTTAACACAAGCTTTTATAACTATAGGTTTAATAGCTTTTATAGGATTATTGGCACAGAAGAAAAATTTTGGTGACATAGTATCTGGTACTTTTAAAACCATGTTAGGATACTTAGTTTTATCAGCAGGTTCATCAATTATAGTAAATGTGTTAGTATACTTTGGTGAAATTTTTACAGCTGGATTTGGAATGCAAGGAATTGTTCCATCAATTGAAGCAGTAAATGGTCAAGCTATGAATGAACTTGGACTCGGTAACCAAATTGCTTTCGCATTTTTAGGAATATTCTTAGTAAATATAATAATAGCTAGACTTACTAAATGGAAATATATATTTTTAACAGGACAAGCTATTCTTTGGATGGCTACAATGGTAATTGTATTTGGGGCAGATGCTGGTTTAGGTTTAGTTCCTAATATTATTATTGGATCTGTAATCGGTGGTATTTTTGCAGTAGCAATGCCAGCAGTTGCACAACCAATTGTAAGAAGAATAACTGGTAGTGATGACATAGCATTAGGACATTTCTGTACAATTGGATATTTATTTGCAGCACTAATTTCAAAAATAACAGGTAATAAAGAAAATTCAACTGAAGATATAGATTTACCATCATCATTATCTTTCTTAAATGATACTTACTTATCTGTAGGCTTTGTTATGATAATACTATTTATTATAACAGCAATATTTGCAGGCCCAGAGGTGGTAGCAGAAAGAACAGGTAACTTAAATTATATAGTTTATGCATTTACACAAGGTATGCAATTTGTAGTAGGTGTATACGTATTACTAGCAGGTGTTAGATTATTATTAGGTGAAATAGTACCAGCATTTAGAGGAATTGCTCTTAAAATAGTTCCAGATGCTAAACCAGCTTTGGATTGTCCAGTATTATTTCCTTATGCACCAAACGCAGTAACATTAGGATTTGTTTCAACAACAATAGGTACAGTTATTGGTATGTTATTCTTCCCAAAAATAGGATTAGCAATGCTTTTACCAGGAATGCTTTCAAACTTCTTTGCTGGTGGTACAGCTGGAATCTTCTGTAACGAAACAGGTGGTGTAAGAGGAACAATTATTGGTGGTATAGCACATGGTTTATTCATCACATTTTTACCAGCATTATTAGTTATGATTTTTAATTCAATGGGATTCATAAATGCAACAGCTACAGATGTGGATACAGTTGCAGCAGCATTATTATATGCTTGGATAATTAAACCAATTGTAGGATTGTTAGGTGTTTAATATGTTTTTTAATAAAAAGAGAAAAGAGAATAAAACTAGTTTTGAAAAGACTTTATTAGATGATTGCAAAGCTTTAGTTGAAAAAGGTGAAATAAAAACAGCAATTAGCAAACTAGAAAATTATATAGAAGAACATAAAAAATTAGGTAGAGTTTATACTTATTTAATGGAATTGTATAACAAGGAATTAAGCGAAGCGAGATCTAATGGAGAAGATGACAAGATAAAATTCAATTTAGACAGAATAGATGCATTAATGAAAAAATCTAAAGATATAGTAAGGGGAAGATAATGTATTTAAATTTAAGTGAATTATTCAAAAAATATAGAGGAAAAAGAGGAATAGGAGCTTTCAACCTACATTGTATGGAGATGTTTCCATACATTGTAGAAGGAGCTAAAAAAACTAATAGTCCAGTGATAATTCAAACATCCAAAGGATCTGCTGAATATATAGGACTTGATTGGATAGTAGCAACAGCAAATTTATTTGCTAAAGATATAGATTTATGTGTTCATTTAGATCATTGTAAAGATATTGATTTTATTAAAGAAGCAATAGATGCTGGTTATAACAGCGTTATGTATGATGGATCTTCATTGCCTTTTGAAGAAAACATAAAAAATACTAAAGAAGTAGTTGAATATGCACACGCTAGAGGTGTTAGTGTAGAAGGTGAAATCGGTAGCATAGGTGGTTCAGAAGATGGAATTGAAGAAAAAGTAAATTCAATTATTTATACTAAAGCTGAAGATGCTGTAAGATTTGTAAAAGAAACAGGAATAGATGCATTAGCAGTAGCAATAGGTACTGTTCATGGTTTATATAATGGAAAAGCTAAAATAAACTTCGAATTACTTGATACACTTACAAATGAATTGTCAGATGTGGGAATGGTATTACATGGAGGTACAGGAGTATCAGATGAAGATTTTCATAAGTGCGCTGAAAAAGGAATGATGAAATTCAATGTTGGAACTGAACTAAATAAAAACTATATTGAAAATATAGTTAACGACTTTCCATCAGCTAAACCAACAACATCTTTAAGAAATTTATTAAAGAATGCAAATGAATCAATAGTTAATATAGTTGAGCATAGGTCAAATGTAATAAAATTATCTTAATATTCTACTAAATTTCTAAAAATTTAAAAATGTATAAGCTTATCTTTAGTTATAATATGGCTTGATAAAAAATTATTACCCTCTTAAAGATTAAAAAGTGGTGCTAGAGAAAAATTTAATTTTCTGAAACACCACTTTTTTTAATTGGTCTTTTTAAATTGTTTGTTAATTTGTAAATTTCTTTTATATATATAAACCTATCCTTATCCTTGTATTTTGCAATTTTCATAAGATCTAATGCCCAATTTACTAAATATTTTGATAAATAAAAAGCGTAAATATCATTAGCTATGATAGATCTTCTTCCGTTTATTACAATATTATTTCTAATTTCTTCAAAGTATTCTATTAAATTTTTCCTATTATATTTTGAAAAAATAACTTCAATAAGTGAAACTAAAGATAAAATGTACTTATCTTCAACAAGATTTATAGTGAAATTAATCTCATTATTTTCATTTAAAATTATATCTTCTTTTTTTTCATTTTTTCTATAAAATTCGAAATAAGCATCTTTTGAAAAATCTTCAAAAAAATTAGAATAAAGTCCATATTCAAAATTAGATTCCTCTAAATTTTTTTTAAAAAATTCAAGAGAAGTAGAATTGTCGAAGATTGTAATAAAAATAGGTGATAAAATCACTAAAAGTCTAAGACTTTCAAAATTTTTATCATTATTTATACTAATAATAACTTTATCTACATCATTTGTATTTTCTAATTTATAAAAATCTCTGTTTTTTAATTTAAAATCTAGGTCAAATACATCCTTATATTGGTAAGAATAAATTTTTTTGTTTTTAATAATTTTTAAAATCATTGTCTTATATTTTCAAATTTAGCATTTACTACTTTGGCTAAGTCCTTTGGATTTAACTTTAAACTTACTCCACATTTTCCACCAGATACAATCATCTTTTCCAATTCTTTTGCACTGTCATCAATAAAAACTGGATAATCTTTTTTCATTGCAAGAGGAGTTGTTTCACCTCTTTGGTATCCTACTTTTGATTTTAAATTTTTTGTTGGAAGAATAGAAATACTTTTAACTTTTGCAACTTTTGCAGCCTTTTTCATATCAATAGTATCGTAACTTCTTAGTAAATAAATTATAATATCATTATCTTTTGAAATAGTTGCAATAGTTTTATACATTATATCTAAATTTACGTGAGATTTTTTTCCAGCATCAACTGCTGATTTAAATTCTCCACCTAAATCATATTCAATCTCGTCATAATCTATATTATTATTTTCCAAAATTCTCATTGCATTAGTTTTTATTTTTCCCATGTCTGCTCCCTTCTTTTTTTATATTACCAGAAAAATTTAAAAATTCATTAAAAATGACTTATTTTGGGTATACTTAATTTATAAGAAAATAGGAGTAAATAGATGATTGAAAAAATTATAATAACTTATATTTATCATTCCTGCTATAGTGTTGAAATAGGGGATTATTTTATTATATTTGATTATTATAAGGGAGTTTTAAATATTCCTGAAGATAAAAAAGTGATATTTGTGGCAAGTCATGGCCATTCAGATCATTACACTTCGGAAATTTTAAAAATTCCTAACATGAAAAATTACACATATATATTGTCAAGTGATATTGCTCATTTAGAAAATGATGATAATATTATTTATATAAAAGATAATAAACTTGGCATAGACCAATTGAAATATCTATATAATGCTAAAAATGTATATTTGGTAGATCCAGATCAATTTTTTGAAATAAGAATAAAAAATGAAAATATAAAAATAAAAACTTTTGGTTCTACTGACGAAGGTATATCAATTCTTTTAAATATTTCTGGAATAAATATTTTTCATGCTGGAGATTTAAATTATTGGGCTTGGCCAGATTATGATGACAAAAACCTAAAAAAAGAGTATTATGCATTTATCGACCAAATAAAAAAAATTAAAAATAATAATATAGATATTGCATTTTTCCCTGTTGATTATAGGTTGGAAAATAATTATTATAAGGGACCAAAAATTTTTGCAGATACTGTAAAGCCTCAATTAATGTTTCCAATTCACAGTGGAGATCATGAAAAAATTAGCCAAAAATTTAAAAGAGAAGTTGAATTAAAAGATACTGTATTTAGACCGATAATAGATTCAGGTCAAAAAATTATTGTAGATATAAAGGATTAAATAAGATGGAAAAAATAGCTGTATTAGTAGATTCTGGATCGGATATAGATCTAGAAAAATCAAAAGAGTTTGGCATATATTTAATGCCATTTTATGTGAATTTAGATGGAGAATTTTACAAAGAACAGGTAGAATTAAAGCCTGATAAATTTTATAATTGGATAAAAAAGAACGAAAAATTACCAAAAACATCAATACCATCACCTGGAGAATTAAAAGAAAAATTTGATCAAATTAAAAATGATGGATTTGAAAAATTATTAATAATTACTATTTCAAAAAATTTCACTGGTTTTTATAATTTATGCTCTCAAATTGAATATAATGATTTAGAAATTGAAGTTATTGATTCTCAATCTGTAGCTTTAACTACTGGACTTCTTGCAATTTATGCTAAAGACTTAATAAAAAAAGGATACGAATTTAAAGAAATTGTTGAAATGGTAGAAGATAAGAAAAAAGAATCTAAAATATTTTTTACCCTAGATACTTTTAAATATATAATAGCTGGAGGTAGAGTTCCAAAAGCTTTTGGAAAAGTTGGAGAACTTTTAAATATAAAACCAATTGTTGTATGTGATCCTCTTGATGGAAAATATCATATAGTAAAAACTTGTAGGGGAGAGAAAAAAGTTATAAAAGAAATGGAAAAACTTGCAAGTGAGTACTTGGGAAAAATAGATAAATATTACATGGTAATTTCAAACGGTGGCTACAAAAAAGGATCTGAAATTTTAGAAGAAAAATTAAAAGATTTTAAAGAAAAATCTAGCCTATTTTTAGCATCACAAATCGCTCCAAGCCTCGGAGCAAATACAGGACCAGGATTATTTGGATTTGGATTTTTGCCAATTGATTAAAACAAAAATGCGAGGAAATAAAATCCTCGCATTTTTTATTTGAAAAATTATTTAATTTCTAAAGAATTTTCCCAAAGTCCATGAATATTGCAATAGCTTAGTGCAAATAATGTACCTTTTTTATCTGATTTAAATTCACCAACAGCTTTTGGAGTTGTATAAAGTTCACTTTCACCATGAGCTGAGAAATTATAATTTGCTATTTCAACTGGTAATTTTTCACCTTCTGGAATAAAGAAAACTTTAATCCAAGAAATATGATGTTCTAATGTATTTGGATGAGCGATTTCTTTTCCTACAAAAGCAGAAACTTCATATTTTCCTTCGCCAAGTTCTTTATATTCTAATTCTGGTACGTGTTTTTCATTTTTCCAATCGCCTGATTGAACTGTTTGTGTTAATAACATAAAATCCTCCTAAATTTTTATCTACACTAAAATGATACCCATAGTAGATTAAAAATAACAAAATAAATTTAAGTTTTTTAAAAGTACTTAATTTGATATAATATAACTGTTATGGAGAAAATAATTATTACCACAAGCTTTGGTCTAGAAAGCTTAATAAAAAGACAATTATTAGAAGAAGGATATAAAGATTTTAAAGTCTTAAATGGAAAAATAATTTTAAATGGAAATCTAGATGATATAGGATACTTAAATTTAAATTTAAGAGAAGCTGATAGGGTGTTTTTGGAAATTTCCTCATTTGAAGCAAAATCATTTGAGCAATTATTTGAAAATATAAATAAAATAGACTGGTTTGACTATTTGAATATTGATGATAACTTTATTGTAAATGCAAGAACTTACAAATCCAAACTATTTTCTATACCTTCAATCCAATCGATAAGTGAAAAAGCAATTATCAATTCTTTAAAAAGAAAATATAAAATCTCCACATTTAAAAAAACTGGAACTAGAGTAAAAATTGAAGTGATGATTGAAAAAAATATTGTATCACTTTGTCTTGATACATCTGGAGATGGTCTTCATAAAAGAGGATATAGAGAAGGTAGTGTAAAAGCTCCAATAAGAGAAAATTTGGCAGCAGCCTTGATTGATTTATCATTTTATAAAGACGATAGGTTTTTATTTGATGGATTTTGTGGATCTGGGACTATATTGATAGAGGCAGCAAGAAAAGAAAGAAATATAGCACCAGGTCTTGATAGGGAGTTTGATTTTATATCTTTTAAGTTTTTTGATAAAAAAAGATTTGAAAAAATAAAAAAAGAATCTTATCAAAAAATAGATTATGATAAAAAAATAAATATTTTAGGATCGGATATATCAAAAAATGCAATTAATCTTGCAAAAAATAATGCATTAAATGCTGGTGTTTATGAAGATATTACTTTTTTAAACAAAGATTTTAGGGAAATAAATCTAAAAGATAATTTTGGAGTATTTATATCAAATCCACCATACGGTGAAAGATTGTCAAAATTTGATAAGGAAAAAATATCAAAAATGATTGATAATAAATTTAAAAATCTAAATACTTGGTCAATGTTTATAATTTCATCTGATGAAAAAATTGACAGAAATATTAAAAGAAAAATTTCGAAAAAAAGAAAATTATATAATGGAGGAGAAAAGGTAGATTTATATCAATATTTTGGAAAAAACCGAAAAAAGATAGATAAAATTGCTATTAAGTGGTACTATAATTACATCAATTAGGAGGTGCGTATTATTAATAATAATAATAATGAAACAAACAACAATACTAATAAGAAGATATTAACAGTAGCAGGTATTGTTTTGGGAATATATATAATCGGCACAGTTTTATTTACATTTATTGCATTACCAAATACTCATGTAAATGGAAAAAATGTTTCGTTTTCACCAAAAGAGTCAATTATTGGCGATAGTGTAGGGGACTTTGATATAAAAATTAAAGGATTAGATGAAAAAGAATTAACATTTAATTCAAAAGATATAGACTATAAGGCAAATATCCCAAAAGGAGCAAGTCTTGATCAAAATCCATTAAAATGGCCAATTAGCTTTTTAACTAAAGAAGATTTTGAATTTGATTATAATGTAAATTATGATGAAAATAAATTAGATGAAATTTTAAAAAATTCTCAGTTTATGAATAAGGTAGTTGAACCAAAAGATGCTAGTTTAGCATTTGATGGTAAAGAATTTAAAATCAAAGAAGAAGTTGAAGGTAATAAAGTTAATTATAATAAGTTGAAAAATGAAGTTATAAATTCTGTAAAAACTAGGAGTAATAACATAGAGTTGGATGAATCTTTTTATGAGCGTCCAAAAATTTATGCAAAAGATGAAAATATACAAAAAGCATTACAAGAATCTAATGAGTATCTAAAATTAAATTTTAAATTTAATATAAAAGGATTTGATTACAAATTAGAAGGCGAAAAACTAGCTGATATGATTGATTTTGAAAACAATAAATTGTCATTAAATTATGATAAAGTTAGTGCTTATGTAGCAAAAATGGCTGAAGAAACCGATACTTATGGAAATAATAGGAAATTTAAAGCAACTGATATTGGAGAAATAACAGTAAATCCTGGAGTGTATGGTTTTGTAATGAATCAAGATGAAACAATAAATGCTTTATTTGAAAAATTTGATGAAAAAAAATCTGCTCAAATTGATCCTGTATATGATAGAGAAGGATTCGAAAGATATGAAAATGGATCTGATTTAAAAGATACTTATGTCGAAGTTGATCTTTCTAGACAACATTTATGGTATTACAAAAATGGAGAACTTGTAATTTCTACTCCAGTTGTAACAGGTGATAAAGCACATGATGCCTTAACAAACAAGGGTGTAGGTTCTATTATGTCAAAGGAAATGAATAAAGACTTAAGAGGTATTAATTTTGATGGAAGTAATTATGTTACGCCTGTAAAATATTGGATGCCAATAGGTTGGGATGGTGAAGGATTACATGATGCTGGATGGAGATCAACATTTGGATCAAATTACTATACATTTTCAGGTTCAAATGGTTGCATAAACATACCACCAGCACAAGCTCAAAAATTATATGAAATTGCAGAGATAAATACTCCAGTTGTGGTTTATGAATCTTCAACAAATAATTCACCAAATATGTTATATTAATTTTTAAAAAGTGCTATCTATTTTTTAGATAGTCACTTTTTATGTATAAAAAAATTGAAAGGAAGAAAAATTGATTAAAATAGAAAATTTAAATTTTTCTTATAAAAATGATTCGGATGAAAATGAAAATATAGAATATACAAATGCCTTAAATAATTTGTCATTATCAATTAATAAGGGTGAATTTGTAGCAATATTAGGTCATAACGGTTCTGGAAAATCTACACTTGCAAAACTTTTAAATGGTCAAATATTTCCAACAAATGGAGACATTTGGATTTCTGGAATGAATACTAAAGATCAAGATAAAATTTGGGATATTAGAGAAAAATGTTCTATGGTATTTCAAAATCCAGATAATCAAATTGTTGCAACAACAGTAGAAGATGAAGTTGCTTTTGGTCCTGAAAATTTGCAAGTAAAAAATCCTGAACTAAGACAAAGAGTTGACGAAGCAATAAAACTTGTTGGCATGGAAAATTATGTGAAAAGATCTCCTTCTGAACTTTCTGGTGGACAAAAGCAAAGAGTTTCTATAGCAGGAGTTATAGCTATGTTATCTGATTGTATTATTTTTGATGAACCAACAGCAATGCTTGACCCTCAAGGTAGAAGTGATGTAATGGATATAATACAAACTTTAAATAAAAAATATAAAAAAACTGTAGTTCATATAACTCATTATATGGAAGAGGCAGCACTTGCAGATAGGATAATTGTTTTAAATAAGGGAAAAAAAGCTCTTGAGGGAAGTGCTAGAGAGGTTTTTTCAAAAGTAAAAGAGATGAAAGAGTTAGGGCTTACAGTTCCTCAAGTTACAGAAATTGCCTATGAACTTGAAAAAGATGGATATAATTTTGAAAAATTACCATTAAATATAGAAGAATTTTTGGAGCTAATATGAAAATAGAATTAAAAAATGTCGATTATATTTATAATGAAGAAAATGAAGAGAAAAATTATGCTCTAAAAAATGTAAATCTAGAAATAAATAAACATGAAATAATTGGGCTAATTGGACAAACTGGATCAGGAAAATCAACCCTTGTTCAACTTTTAAATGGGCTTTTGATTCCAACAAATGGAGATGTTTTTGTTGATGGAGTTAATACAAAACAAAAGAGTACAAGAAGAGATATTAGATTTAAGGTTGGACTAGTTTTTCAATATCCTGAAAATCAATTATTTGAAGAGACAGTTGCAAAAGATATTGCCTTTGGTCCTAAAAATATGGGACTTGATGAAAAAGAAATTGAAAAAAGAGTGAAAGAATCTATGGCTGCAGTTGGACTAGATTATGAAACAATTTCTGAAAAATCTCCTTTTGAATTATCTGGGGGTCAACAAAGAAGAGTTGCAGTTTGTGGAATTATTTCTATGAATCCAAAAGTTTTGGTTTTGGATGAATTAACTGCAGGTCTTGATCCAAAAGGTAGAGATAAGATTTTTGGAGAAATTTTAAAATTATATGATGAAGATCCAGAATTAACTATAGTTTTAGTCTCCCATTCTATGGAAGATGTTGCAAAATATGTAGATAGAGTAATTGTAATGAATAAAGGAGAAATTTTTTCTGATAAGTCAACCTATGATACCTTTACAAAAACTGATCTTTTATCAATAGGCCTTGATATTCCACAAGTTACAAAATTTATGAAGGCTTTAAAAGAAAAAGATGAAATTGTAAGAGATGACATTTATACAGTTGAAGATGCTGTTTTAGAATTAAAAAAATATTTGGAGGCTAAAAATGAGTAATATAGCAATAGGTCAATATTTACCATATGATACATTTATTCATAGCTTAGATCCAAGAGTTAAATTAATAGCATCCTTACTTTTTATAATAACTATATTTTTTGTCCAAACTTTTATAGGATATATTCCTTTTGTAGTTTTATTAATTATTATGATTTATATAGGAAAAATACCTGTAAAATCACTAATAAAAAGTATTAAGCCCTTGATTTGGATTTTACTAATTACAGGACTTATAAATTTATTTACAACAAGTGGTAAGACACTTTTTACAATATTTTCTTTAACTGCAACTTATGAGGGTCTTTATAAAACTATTTTTATGTTTGTAAGAATTATTATGATTGTCGTTGCTACTTCAGTTTTGACTTTTACAACTTCTCCAATGGAGCTTACTGATGGATTAGAAAAATTATTTTCTCCTTTAAAAAGATTTGGATTTCCGGCAGGAGAGCTTGCTATGATGGTTTCCATTTCTCTAAGATTTATTCCAACTTTATTTGAAGAAGCTCAAAGAATAAAAATGGCACAAATGGCAAGAGGTGCAGATTTTGAATCTGGAAATATTATTAATAGGGCAAAAAATATGATTCCTCTTTTGGTTCCGCTTTTTATAAATTCTTTTAAAAGAAGTGATGATCTTGCAACAGCTATGGAAGCTAGACTTTATAGAATTGGTAGAGAAAGAACTAGACTTAATGAAATAAAAATGACCAAAATAGATTATCTTGTTTTAATCTTATTCACTTTGTTTTGTCTTGTAGTTATTGTTAAATTTTTCATATGAGTATTCAAAATATTTTATTAAAGATTCAATATGATGGATCTTTATTTGAAGGATTTCAAATTCAAAAAGATAAAAGAACTGTTCAAAAAGATTTGGAAGAAGCGATAAGAAAAGTTACTGGCGAAAAAAATAGGATTATCGCAAGTGGAAGAACAGACAGTGGAGTCCACGCTAATGAAATGTATGTAAATTTTTTGACAGCTAAAGAAATTAGATCTGATAAATTTCATTTTCATTTAAAAAAATATCTACCAGAAGATATCTTGGCACTTTCATCCAAAAAAGTTGAAAAAAATTTTCATGCGAGATTTTCTGTAAAAACTAAAACTTACAAATATATTATATCTCTTGATAAAATTCTTCATCCAATTTATAGAAATTATATGGAAAATATAACATATAAATTGGATTTTGATAAGCTTCAAAAAGGAATGGAAATTTTAAAGGGAGAGCATGATTTTAGAGCCTTTATGCTAAGTGATAAAAATGATATAATAAATACAGTAAGAAAAATTGATGATTGCTATTTTATTTTAAATGAAAATAGGCTATTTTTATATTTTAAGGCTGAAAGTTTTCTTCATAATCAGGTTAGGATTATGGCTGGATCTTTGATTGAGCTTAGTCGCGGAAAAATCAGCCTTGATGATTTTAAATATTATTTCGATAAAAATAATAAAAAAAGAGCGAATCCAACTTTAAAAGCAGGTGGGCTTTATCTTGATAGCATAGATTATAGAAATTTAGAAAGCTAGTTATTATGGGAGAGTTAAATGAGTAAAGATAAAAAAAATAATAGCTTTAAACTTGATAAGAAGCAATTGATTATAGGGGGTTGTGCCCTAATTATTTTAGTCTTGATTTTTTTATTATCTAGGAATATTAATTTTAAAAATAAGAATGGAAAATCTTTCCAGGAAATAAATGAAAATTCTTACAATTCGTCAAAGATTATGAGAGTTGATTTAGATGATTTAAAATCAATAGATTTTGATTTGAATACTTGTGATGTTAGAATTGAAAAATCTTCAACTAATCCTTACGTAGAATATACAAATTTATATAAGGATGATAATTCATATGAAGTTAAAACAAAATTTAAAGATGGGAATTTAAAGTTATCATCTGATATTAAGGGCAAAGAACTTTATATGAAGAATAAAATTCAAATTGTAAGAATTTTTTTACCAAAGAATAAATCTATTGAAAGTATTAAAGGTAGAGTTGGAGCTGGAGATATAAAAATTTCCGATTTAAATAGTAAGGATATGGATCTTAATTTAGAAAGTGGAAATATCAGCTTTAATAAGTCAAAAATTACAGGCACTGTTACTAATGATGTTGGATCGATTTTAGTTAAAAATTCTGAAGTTAAGGATACAAATTTTAAAACTAGGGTTGGAAATATTATTTTAAAAAATAGCAAATTAAAGGCAGATCAAAATTTGGAAAATGAAAATGGGGATATAGAAATTTCTACAAAGGATTCAATCAAGGCTTTTAATATAAATGCTAAGTTAAATGTTGGTAATTTTGTGTTGGGTAATGTTTCTTATAGAAATATTTTGGATGGATATTCTACAGGAAATAATAAAAAGAAGACTCTTAATTTGAAAACCAAAATTGGTGATATTTTAATAAACAAAGATGAAGGAAAAGTTATGAAAGATGAAGAGTTTATAACTTCTCCAAATGAAATTAGTGATGATTCATCTATACCTTTAGATGAGCCTGATCTTAATATAAACCAAGACAATGATAATATAGAAGGAAATAATTAAGTTTTATGCTTAATTATTTTTTTTAGAAAAAAATAGGTGATATATGGATATTTTAGATAATTTGAAAAAATATTTTGGATATGATTCTTTTAGAAAAGGACAAGAGGAATTAATTAAAAATATTTTAGAAGGTAAAGATGTATTAGGCGTTCTTCCAACTGGTGGAGGAAAGTCGATTTGTTATCAATTACCAGCTTTAATGATTGATGGAATTTGTTTAGTTATTTCTCCTTTAATTTCACTTATGAAAGACCAAGTTGATTCATTAATCGAAAATGGTATTGATGCAGCCTTTATAAATTCTAGCCAGGATATAGAAGCTTATACAAATACTTTAAGAAAAATAAAAAATAATAAAATTAAAATTTTATATATTTCTCCCGAAAGATTAGAAAATGAATTTTTCATTAACTTTATAAAAAATCTAAATATTTCATTTATAGCAGTAGATGAGGCTCATTGTATTTCTCAGTGGGGACATGATTTTAGACCATCATATAAAATAATTCCTCAAATTTATGATTTATTTGATAAAAAAATTCAAATAGCAGCCTTTACTGCTACTGCTACATCATCTGTAAGAGAAGACATTATAAAAAACCTTGGCTTGAATAATCCTTTTGTAAAAGTAACAGGTTTTGATAGGGAAAATCTATTGTTTGAAGTTAGAAAGCCAAAGGATAAACTTTCTTATATAAGGGATTATTTAAAAGATAAAAAAGACTTGTCTGGAATAATTTATGCATCTACAAGAAAAAGAGTTGAAACTTGCTATAAATATTTAAAAAAGTTATCTTATGATGTAACTTATTATCACGCTGGTTTATCCGATAAAGAAAAAAAGAAAAATCAAGAAGATTTTATTTATGATAGGAAAAATATAATTATAGCAACAAATGCCTTTGGGATGGGAATTGATAAGTCTGATGTAAGATATGTAATTCATATGAATATGCCTAAAGATATGGAATCATATTATCAAGAAGCAGGTAGGGCAGGAAGAGATGGAGAAAAATCAGATGCTATCCTACTTTATTCTGGCCAAGATATTGTTGTAAATAAATATTTGATTTCTCAAACTAATAATAGACAATATCAACTGATAAAACTTGAAAAACTTCAAACGATAATAAACTATGTAAATACAAGTAAGTGTCTAAGATCATTTATCCTAGAATATTTTGGTCAAGATTCAGAAGAAAACTGTGATAATTGCTCTAATTGTTTAGATGATTATGAAAAAATTGATGCTAGTATTGATAGTCAAAAAGTTTTATCTTGTATTTATAGGCTTGATCAAAGATATGGAATTTCTACTATTGTGGATTGTTTGAAAGGATCAAATAATAAAAATTCTAAAGAAAAAAATTTAAAAAATTTTTCTACATTTGGAATAATGAAAGATAAATCTTCTAAATATATTAAAGATTTGATAGGAGTATTGGTTGCTGATGGTTATATAAAGGTTTCTGGACTAAAATATCCCATTTTAAAATTAAATGAAAAATCTAAACAAGTTTTATTTTCTAAAAAGAAAATTTATATTAGAGATTTAAAAGAAGAAAATAAAAAAGAAAAAATTGATAAATTTAGTGAAAATATTTCCTATAATAGTGATTTATTTAATAATTTAAAAAAATTAAGATTAGAAATTTCAAGAAAAAGAAATATCCCACCTTTTATAGTATTCTCTGATGCATCTTTGTCAGAAATGGCAAAATTAAAACCTAAAAATGAAAAAGATTTTTTAAAAATTAAGGGAGTTGGAGATAAAAAATTAAAACAATACGGAAAAATTTTTATAGAAAAAATTAAAGAATTTGACCAATAAAAAAAGGACTCTAATAAGTCCTTTTTTTTTATACAAAATTATAATAAATTTACTGATTTTTTCTTCAATTCTTCTCTTAATTCATCTGGCCAATATGAAACTTGAACTTCTCCTATATGAGCTTTTTGTAAAAAGAACATACATAACCTAGATTGTCCGATTCCTCCACCTATTGTTTGTGGAAGTTTATTGTTTATAAGCAAATTATGATATTTGAATTTTAATCTATCTTCACAATCAGCAATTTTTAATTGTTCTTTTAAAGTTTTAGAATCAACTCTTATTCCCATTGATGATAATTCTAATTGGTCATCTAGAACTGGATTGTAAACTAAAATATCACCATTTAAGTTCCAATCATCATAATCTGGAGATCTCATATCATGAACTTTTCCATTTGATAAAACTTTTCCAATTTGCATTAAAAATACAGCCTTATATTTTTTACATGCAGCTTTTTCTCTTTCCTTACTGTCTTTACATTCTGGAAATTCATCAATTAATTCTTGACTAGTTAAAAATTTAATATCATTTGGTAAGAGTTTAACTCTTTTTGGAATTAATTTACAAAGATATTCATCCAAGGCTCTTAAAGTATTAAAAATTGTAAGAACTGTTGATTTTAGATAATCAACATTTCTATCGGTATCTTTAATTATTTTTTCCCAATCCCATTGGTCAACGTAGAAAGAATGAGTATTGTCAGGCTCTTCACATCTTCTAATTGCATTCATGTCAGTATATAATCCTTCATACATTGCAAAATTATATTCTTTTAAGGCATATCTTTTCCATTTTGCAAGAGAATGGACAATTTCCATATTGGCGTTGTTTGCTTCTGGAAGTGTAAATTTAACAGGCTCTTCAACACCAGATAGGTTATCATTAAGACCAGTAGAATTTTCTACAAATAAAGGTGCTGTTACTCTTTTTAAATTTAAATTATTAGATAAATTTATTTGGAAAAAATCCTTTATTTCCTTTATTAACAATTGTGTCTTATATAAATTTTTATCACTTTGATAATTTTCTGGTATTTTTATATCGTACATATTCTCTCCTATTACTAATTTTTTTTTACTATTAAATTATATGTGTTTTGTTTTAAATTACAAGATATTAAATAAATTAACATAAATTTTACAATTAGATAATCATTTTAAAATAAATAAGCTTTATTATTCATAATGAAGTTACAAATATTAAAGGAGTAAATGATGAAAATTAAAAATTCAAAAATAATTGTTGCTGCACTTTCATTATCAATGATTTTGTCAGCTTGTGGAAATAAGGATAATAAGGCAAATGATGGATCAAATGGATCCAGTCAAACTGAAAGTGCAAGCACTGCTAATGAAAAAAAAGATGGAGATACAGCTAAATCTAATCAAGAAGATTTTGATATAACTGTAGTATCAAGAGAAGATGGTTCTGGAACAAGAGGAGCTTTTATTGAACTTGTTGGTCTTGAAGAAGAAAAAGATGGCGAAAAGAAAGATTTAACAACTGATGAAGCTGTTGTACAAAATTCTACAAATGGTGTAATGCAAACTGTATCTCAAGACCCATCAGCAATTGGTTATGTTTCATTAGGAAGCGTAAATGATAGTGTACAAAAAGTAAAAGTTGATGGTGCAGAAGCTACTGAAGAAAATATTGAAGCTGGTGATTATACTCTTCAAAGACCATTTAATCTTGCATTTAAAGAAGAAAAGCTTGATGATTTAGCAAAAGATTTTTTAGCATTTGTACTTAGTAAAGATGCTCAAGAAATTGTAGGAAAAGAAGGATATATTAAAGTTGAAGCTAAAGATTATGAAGCAAAAAAAATCAAGGGTAACTTAACAATTGCAGGTTCTACATCAGTTACTCCACTTATGGAAAAACTTGTAGAAAAATATAAAGATGTAAATCCAGATGCAAATATAGAAATTCAATCAACAGGATCATCTGCAGGAATTGAATCTACAATTTCGGATGTAAGTCAAATTGCTATGGCATCAAGAGAATTAAAAGATGAAGAAAAAGATAAATTACAAGTTGAAGTTTTAGCAAAAGACGGAATAGCAGTTGTAGTTAATAAAGATGATACAAAAATAAATGATCTTACCAAAGATCAATTAAAAGAAATATTCTCAGGAAAAGTTAAAAACACATCTGAATTAAGCAAATAATTATTAAAATAAGCTTAGAGGAAAACTTCCTTTGAGCTTATTTTTATTATTTACAAACTTTACATATATTTTACATAAGATTTATTTATTTGATATATGTATTTAATATTATTATGTAGAGAAAGAAATAAAGGAGTTTTTATGGTAAAAAAATTATTATTATTTCTATCGACATTAATTTTACTAAGCTCATGTTCAGGTAAAAATCAAAATAATGTTATAGATGGTAAAAATTTTGACCTTACAGTTACAAGTAGGGAAGATGGTTCAGGAACTAAAAAAAGTTTTATTGAACAAGTTGGATTGATAAAAGAAGATGAAAAAGGAAATCACGAAGATATGACTACAGATAATTCTATGGTAATTAATTCTACAAATGGAGTTTTGAAAGCAGTTGGAGTAGATAAGACTGCAATTGCTTATGTATCTCTTACAGCTTTGGATGATAGTGTAAAAGCTGTAAAGATTGATGGAATTAGTCCAAATAAAGATAGTATTGAAAG
Organism: Anaerococcus senegalensis JC48; assembly: GCF_000321005.1. Classification (GTDB taxonomy): domain Bacteria; phylum Bacillota; class Clostridia; order Tissierellales; family Peptoniphilaceae; genus Anaerococcus; species Anaerococcus senegalensis. The sequence goes on along the minus strand of NZ_HE578907.1, from coordinate 886,804 downwards.
TGGAGATTATAAATTGCAAAGACCTTTTGGACTTGCTTACAAAAAAGATTCATTGACAGATTTGTCAAAAGATTTTTTGACTTATGTAAAAAGTAAAAGTGCAAAAAAACTAATTGAAGAAGATGGACTTCTTGCTATTACCAATGAGAAAGAATATAAATCAAAAGATCTAAAAGGAAAATTAACTATAACTGGATCATCTTCACTTAGTTCAGTTGTTGAAAAACTTGCAGAAAATTATGAAAAATTAAATAAAGATGTTGAAGTGGAAGTTTTATCGAATGAATCTCTTACAGGGCTTAAAAATGTAAAAGATGGAGTGGTTGATATAGCTATGATTTCAAATAAATTAGAAGATAAAAATCTATCATCTGAAGTTTTTGCAATTGATGGAATTGCAATTATTGTAAATAAGGATAATAAAGAGATAAATAACTTAAGTTTAAAACAACTTAGAGATATTTATAAAGGAGAGATTACAAATACAGGAGAGTTAAGATAAATGAAATCAATAAAAGAAAAATTTGGTGAAATTGTATTTTTGATTTCTGCCATAATGTCTATTATTTTAATAATTTTAATTACATTTTTTATTTTTAAATCAGGAATTAATTTTGTTAATCAATATGGACTTTTAAAATTTATTACTGGAACAAAATGGGCACCTACTGCAAAACCAGCATTTTTTGGAATTGGACCAATGATTCTAGGTTCAATTTTAGTAACTTTAGTTTCTGCCCTAATTGCAGTTCCTTTTGGTCTTGCTGTTTCAATATATTTGGCTTATTATTCTAAAAAATCATATAATTTTTTGAATGGCCTTATAAATTTGATGGCAGCAATTCCTTCAATAATTTATGGATTTTTTGCAATGATGGTTTTGGTTCCATTTATTTCAAAAACATTTAAAACTGGAGGAATGAATATGTTAACTGCATCAATTTTATTAGCAATAATGATTCTTCCAACTATGGTAAATATTTCAAAAAATTCATTAGAGCAAGTACCTTCAGTTTTTTATACAGGTTCCCTTGCACTGGGTGCAACAAAAGAAGAAACTATTAGAAAAGTTATGGTTCCTTATGCAAAAAGCGGTATTTATTCATCAATAATTCTTGCAATTGGTAGGTCAATTGGTGAGACAATGGCTGTGTATTTGGTTATTGGAAATCAACCAAGAATGCCAGGATCTTTACTTGATGGAGTAAGAACTCTTACAACTAATATTGTTTTAGAGATGGGCTATGCATCAGGTCTTCACAGAGAATCACTTATAGCAACAGGTATGGTATTATTTGTATTTATTCTTTTGATAAATATAATATTTAACTTTATCAGAGATAAAGATCAATCAAGAATGTAGAGGTGAAAGATGAAAAATTCTTTTAAAATATTAATTTATATCCTATCACTTTTAGGATTTGCTGTGGGAGGAATAATAATCGCTTATATTTTATTTAATGGTATACCAAATATTTCTCCATCACTTTTTGAATTAAAATATACATCACAAAATGTTTCAATTATACCAGCTTTGGTTACGACATTTTTGTCAATAATAATTACTCTAATTATAACCATCCCGATTGGTATATTTACGGCGATTTATTTATCTCAATATGCAAAAAATAAACTTTTGATAAAATCTGTAAGATTTGCAACAGAGATTCTTTCATCAATTCCATCGATTGTGTATGGTTTGTTTGGATATTTATTTTTTGTAGATGCCCTACATTTAGGATACTCATTAATAGCAGGATGTTTGACAGTGGCTATAATGATTCTACCCACAATAATTAGAACTACAGAAGAGGCGATTTTGAATGTAAATCCTCTTCAAGCTCATGCATCTTTGGCTCTTGGAGCAACAAAAATTCAAACAATTTTTAAAATAGTAATTCCAGAAGCTATAAATGGAATTTTGGGAGGAATATTTTTGTCAACTGGTAGAATAGTTGGAGAATCAGCTGCATTAATTTATACTATGGGAACAGTTGCGAAAACACCTTCATCCTTATTTGATTCTGCAAGAACAATGGCAGTTCATATGTATGTATTATCAACTGAAGGATTTCATGTGAATGAGGCTTATGCAACTGCAGTACTATTACTTATTTTTGTAATAGTTTTAAACTTTGTATCAGCAAAAATATCAAAAGCAATAATAGAATAAGGAGATAATAATGGAAAAAACAAAAGATATAAATAGTAATTTAACAAATAATGAAACAAGGATAAAAACTTTTTTTGGAAATAATGAATCGAATTTAAATAAAGATAGAAAAACTATAATAAATGTAAAAGATTTAGATTTATTCTATGGAGATTTTCAAGCTTTAAAAAAAATAAATATGGAAATTAAAGAAAATGAAATTACTGCATTTATAGGACCAAGTGGCTGTGGTAAATCTACAACTTTAAAATGTTTTAATAGGATGAATGATTTAGTTGCTGATTGTCATATAAAAGGTCTTATAGAAATTGATGGAAAAGATATAAATAAAAAAGACATTGATGTAGTTAGTCTAAGAAGAAATGTAGGAATGGTATTCCAAACTCCAAATCCTTTTTCTAAATCTGTTTATGATAATATTACTTATGGTCCAAAAATTGATGGAATCAAAGATAAAGATGAACTTGATGCAATAGTAGAAAAATCTTTAAAATCAGCAAGTGTATGGGATGAAGTTAAGGATAAACTAGACAGAAATGCCCTATCATTTTCTGGTGGACAACAACAAAGAATTTGTATAGCAAGAGCTCTTTCTGTAAATCCAGAAATTATTTTGATGGATGAACCTACAAGTGCCCTAGATCCAATTTCAACAGCATCAATTGAAGAATTATTAGAAGATTTAAGGGGTAAATATACTATAGTAATAGTTACTCACAATATGCAACAAGCAGCAAGAATTTCAGATAAAACAGCATTTTTCTTGACTGGAGAAGTTCTTGAAATGGATGAGACAAAAAAAATATTTAATGATCCTAAAGATAAAAGAACAGAAGATTATATAACAGGAAGGTTTGGCTGATATGAGAACAAGATATATAGAAGATTTAGAAAATATTAGACAAATGGAAAAAAACATATCAGATTTAATTCAATTATCTTATGATAGGTTTAAACTTTATCTTGAAAATGACCAAAAAATTAACCTAGAAGAAATAATTGATCTTGATCATGATATTAGAAAATATGCAGCAGATATTGAAAGATTTTGCTATGATTTGTTAGCTCTTCAACAACCTGTAGCTAAAGATTTAAGATTTTTACAAATGTCAATAAAATTAGCATCAACTTATAAAAGAGTATCTAATCACATAGCTCAAGCTGCTGCAATTATTTTAGAATTTCCTTTAAGAGCTGAAGAGAAGGATTTTGTAAAAACTTTTATAAAAAATCAAAAGAATATGAATTTAAATGGAATTCAAAGTTTTGAAGATAATAATAATGAACTTGCCTTAAAAACTATAGAAGATGATGAAATCAATAATAAATTATTTGAAGATTGTATCCATTATCTTGTAAAACTAACTAAATCAGACCTAATTACACCTATGGAATTATCAGAAAAAGTACTTTTTTATAAATATTTTGAAAGGCTTGGAGATAGGCTAGCAAAAATAGCTGATTATTCAACAAGATTATGATATACGTTGTAGAAGATGACAAGGCAATTAGAAATTTAGTATTATATGCCTTATCAGAAAAAGATTATCAAGTTAAAGGGTTTGAAGATGGTCTGGATATTGTAGATTTGGTAAGAAAAGAAAGCGTGGATTTATTAATTCTTGATGTAATGTTACCTGAAAAAGATGGCTTGGAAATATTAAAAGAAATTAGAGAGTTTTCAACTGTGCCAATAATAATGCTTACTGCAAGAGACGGTGAATATGATAAAGTTTTAGGACTTGAAAGTGGTGCAGATGATTATATTACTAAACCTTTTTCAATTTTAGAATTAATATCTAGGGTAAAAGCTGTATTAAGACGAAGCGAGAAAAAGGATAGAGAGCATTTAACTTATGCAAATATTGAAGTAAATATCAAAAAAAGAACTGTAAAAATTGATGGCAAAAAAATTGATTTAACTTATAAAGAATTTGAAATGCTCTTGTTATTTATGGCAAACATTGGTAATGTAATTACGAGAGAAGATTTTCTATTAAAAATTTGGGGCTATGATTATGAGGGAGAAACCAGAACGGTTGATGTCCACATAGCAAGTCTTAGAAACAAATTAAAATCAGCAGGAATACACATAAAAACTGTAAGAAATTTAGGATATAAACTTGGAGAGATATGAAAAAAATAATTAATAGAAATATTAATATTATCACAAGTTCGCTTATTTTTATTATTTTTATAGTATCTTGTTTATTTTCATATAATAAAGAAAAAAAAGCTCAAGATGAATTTGTAGAAAATTCCTTGAGCTTTCTTACTTATAGGGATATTGATAAAGATAATTTAGATGATTTTAAGAATTCTTACAATCTTGATATTCTATTGAAAGATAGTGATGGGAAAGTTTTGTATAATTCTGGAATTGACATAAATATAATAAAAAATTATGAATTTGATAATACTGATATAGTAAAAAAATTTAAGAAAAATTTTATAAGAAAAGAAGAAAATAATTTTGCAAAAAAATATAAGGGAAGAATTTTAGCTATCAAATATTATAATGATAGTCTCGTTATTTATATTTTTAAAAAATCATATTTATTAATAATAGGTATTTTATTAGCACTTTTAATAAATATCTATATTACTAATTCATTACATGAAAAACTGTTAAATCCTTTTAAAGATAGAATTAATGATAAAAAAGAATTTAATAACTTTAAAAATGATCCCAAATTTTATATAGAAAATTTTAATAATCAAAAGAATTTACTAATAGAAGAAAATTTGAAACTAAAATCAAGAATTTTAAATATAGAAAAGATTACTTCTAATATGGAAGAAGGCTTTATTTATTTTGATAAAAATGGCAATATTCAAGTTTTAAATGAAGCTGCTAAAAATTTATTAGGAATAAAAAGAGATCAAAAATTAGATAATTTAGTTGATAATGATGACTATAAGTTAGCTCTTAGACAAACAAGACTTTTAAAACGAGGAAAAAATATAAGCATAGATATTGATGAAATAAGTGTAAAACTCTTTATTGATCCTATAATCGATAAAGAAATTGTTTCTTATATTATCATAGTAATAGATGATTCTAAAAATAAAAAAGCTGAGATAATGAGAAGAGAATTTACTGCAAATGTAACTCATGAATTAAAATCTCCACTTACAAGTATAAATGGATATGCTGAACTAATTGCTACAGGTCTTGTAAAAAATAACGATATAAAGAAATTTGGACAAATAATAAATGAAGAAGGAAACAGACTTTTAAATATAATTGATGACATATTAAAATTATCAAAACTAGATGAAGAAAATCTTGAAGAAGGTAGAAATGAAATAAATATTAAAAATGTAGTAGAATCCTGCATCCAAAGATTTAATAGACTAACAGACAAAAAAAATATAAAGATATTAAATGAAATTGATGATATATATATTAGAACTCATGAATCTCTTTTTACAGATCTAATAACAAATATTTATGAAAATGCAATAAAATATAATAAGGTAAATGGTCAAATAGCTATAAAATACATTAAAGGTAAAAGATTTATTAAATTAATTATAGAAGATAAAGGCATAGGAATTAAAAAAGAGGATCTACCAAGAATTTTTGAAAGATTTTATGTTGCAGATAAACAAAGAACAAGAACATTAAAATCGACAGGACTAGGTTTATCAATTGTAAAACATATATGCGATTATTTAAACTACGATATAAAAGTAGAAAGTAAATATGGTTATGGAACTAGATTTATAATATCAATTCCTTATAAATGATTTTAAAATTTATATTTATTTGATATAATTATAATGAGTAATTATAAAAAAATTTAAGGAGTAAATATGAAGATAGAAGTTTGTGCAGGAGCAAGATGTACTATGCTAGGATCTGATATAATCTATAACAGATTATCTGACTTTGTAGAAGAATTTAATGATAGATTATACAAAGAAGATTTAGAAATACAAGAAACAGAATTAGAAATAGAAATGGTAACTTGTAACGACAAGTGTAAAAAAAATAAAAAAAATGCACCAGTTGTAATTGTTGATGGAAAAGTATTTACAAATGCTAAAACACAAGTTATCATGGAGTACATATTAGATAAGGCATTTGAAAATAATTTTAAATAATATTTAAAGGAAAGAATAAATAATGAAAGAAACATACATAAACATATTAAATATTAGAAGAATGGCCTTCGAACATATAGCAAAAATTGCTTTTGAAAATAGGCCAATATATGATATAGCAACAGAAGTTTTTGACATACTTCCAGGAGAAGAAGCATCTTACAGAGAAAATATTTTTAGAGAAAGAGCTGTAATGGGCGAAAGACTTAGAATGGGAGTAGGTCTTCATGCAAGAACTGCAGATAATACTGGAGCTATAACAGATGGACTTGATGATGAAGATTTTGATATAAAAAAATATGAGCCACCACTCGTTTCAGTTATAAAAATTGCTTGTGAAGCATGTCCTGAAAATAGAGTTGAAGTAACTAATACTTGTAGAGCGTGTATTGCTCACCCATGTGTAAATGTATGCCCAAAAAATGCAATAACTTATACATCAGATGGATCAATAATTGACCAAGAAAAATGTATTAAATGTGGAAAATGCGTTCAAGCTTGTCCATACAATGCAATTGCTCATACAAAAAGACCATGTGCAGAAGCTTGTGGTGTAAAAGCAATAAAAAGCGATCAATTAGGTAGAGCAGAAATAGATGATGATAAATGTGTAGCTTGCGGAAGATGTATAACAGCTTGTCCATTTGGAGCGATATCTGATAAAACAGAAATTTATCAATTAGCAAAAGCACTAAATACACATCAACATGTATATGCTATAGTTGCTCCATCATTTGTAAGACAATTTGGACAAATGGCATCCCCTGTTCAAATAAAAGAAGCAATAAAACAATTAGGTTTTAAAGATGTAATAGAAGTCGGACTGGGAGCAGATTTAACTACTCTAAATGAAGCACATGAATATGTAGAAAGTGTTCCAGAAAAAATTCCATTTATGGGTACATCATGTTGCTATTCATGGAAATTAATGGTAAAGAAAAAATTCCCAGAAATAAACGATAAAATTTCTGAATCATCAACACCTATGATTTATTCAGGAAAACACATCAAAAAAATGGATGATCAAGCAGAAGTAGCTTTTATAGGTCCATGTATATCTAAAAAACTTGAAGCAAGAAGACCAGAAGTTGCAGAAACAATTGATTATGTAATAACTTATGAAGAATTGATGGGAATGTTCTTATCAAAAGACATTGATCCTGCAGAAATAAAAGTAGATGAAGAATGGCAAGATGCATCAGAAACTGGAAGAAATTATGCAGTAAGCGGAGGAGTAGCTGAAGCTGTAAAAAGAAGAATTGTAGAAATAAATCCAGACTTAGATGTAAAAGTTGAAAAAGCAGAAGGACTTGCTGATTGTGTAAAACTAGCACAAATGGCAAAACTTGGAAGAAAAGATGGACTTTTATTAGAAGGAATGGCATGTGTTGGAGGATGCGTTGGAGGACCTGGAACCTTAATTTCAGAACTTAAAACAGGAAAAGCAGTAAAACAATTTGCTAAAGAATCAATTTATAAATCTCCATATGATAACAAAAACATCCCAGATGAAGACAAACCAAAAGACTGAAATAATTAAGAGCATAGAAATATGCTCTTTTTTTGTAAAAAAAAAGATGCGAAATTTCGCATCCTTTTAATATCTTTACTTATCTAAATCTTCTTTAATAGCCTTAGCTAAATCTTCAAGAGTTTTTTCTTGATCATCTTTCATAGAAGAATTTATAATGAAATCTTCTCCAATATATTCATGTTTTCCACTTTCAAGAATTTCTTTTGCTTGTTCTAGAGATTTTCCACCCCATGAGAAGTTATGGATGAATGAGATGTGTCTGTTTTGATATCCAGTTCCTACTAATTCTCTTAAAAGAGCATCCATTTTGTGATAAAGACCTGCATTATAGTTCATTGCAACAAATACTTGGTTAGAATATTTATGGCTATCAGCAATAATATATGAATAATCAGTATCTGAAACATCATATAATTTGATTTCTTCAACTCCAAGTTCATCAAGTTTTGAAGCTAAAACATCAGCAGCAAGCTCTGTATTTCCATACATTGAAGAAAATACAATTTCTACACCCTTACTTTCAGGCTTGAAATTTGCCCATTTATCGTATTTATCAAGAATAAATTCAATAGATTCTTTATCATCATAAACTGGTCCATGAAGAGGGAAGATTGCATTAATTTCAAAATCAGAAACTTTTTTGAGAAGATTTGTTACCATTCTACCTTGTTTTCCAACTATATTTATATAATATCTTCTATTTTCATCAAGCCATGATTGTTTTTTGATGTAGTGTTTAGCAGAAATATGTCCTTCGAGAACATCAAAAGAACCGAAAGCATCTGCTGAGAAGAATAAACCTTCAGTTGTTTCATATGTCGTAAATACTACTGGCCAGTGTACCATTGGAGCAAAAACAAACTTTTGAATTTCTTTTACCAATGTTTAATTCATCCCCATCTTTAATTTCAACAAATCTATCTTCATCAAATTTATCATTTGGATAAAATTGGTGGAAAAATTTAATAGTTTTTTGATTTCCTACAAATTTACAATTAGGATATTTATCTAGGATAAAATCAATAGATCCACAATGATCAGGTTCCATGTGTTGAACTACAATATAGTCTAAATCTTCCCCATCAAGAGCAGATTCAACATTATCAAGATAAGTTCTAATTACAGAAGAATCAGAACCATCCATCAATACGTTTTTATCATCTTTTATAATATATGAATTGTAAGAAACACCATTAGGTAGGGTAAACATATTTTCAAATCTTTTTAATGCCCTATCATTGGCGCCAACCCAATAAATATTGTCATAAACTTTTTTTATAAATTGCATATAACCTCCAAAATTATATTTTTCTTAGAATTATTATACCTTATTAAAAACAAAATTAAATAAAAAATAAAGCATTTGAACATTTGAATTTAAATAATCTCCTTAGAAAACTTTTTCTCAAATTTTATACTAAATAATTTTTTATATAAAATAAAAAATCTCAAAAAAATCAAAAAGATTGATTAAATATAGAGATTTAGGATATATATTTACTATAACGAGTTTTACAAAAATTATTTATTCAGTGTTTTTTTATTTATATTATTTAACATTATAAAAATAAATTGTGTTGACAAAAAAACATTTTCAGTATAAAATTATATTGTAAAACAAAAATGGATATTATATTTTTTTAGGAGGAATATATGCTTTTTAAAACAACAGATGAGCATGAAGCTTTACGTAAAAAAGTCAGAGAATTTGCTGAAGAAAAAGTTAAACCAATAGCTTTTGAACTTGATCAAAATAATGAATTTCCTGACGAAATAGTAAAGGAAATGGGAGAATTAGGATTTTTAGGAATTCCTTATCCTAAGAAATACGGTGGTCAAGGTTTAGACGTAATGAGCTATGCGATCACAGTTGAAGAATTATCAAGAGTAGATGGTGGTGTTGGAGTAATTTGTTCTGCACATACATCTTTAGGTTCTTGGCCAATTTTTGCTTTTGGTACTGAAGAACAAAAGAAAAAATATTTAACTCCTTTAGCAAAAGGTGAAAAAATCGGTGCATTTGGTCTTACAGAAGAAAATGCTGGATCTGATGCAGGTGGAACTGAAACAACAGCTGAACTAGATTTGGATGGCGAAAGATATATATTAAATGGTAAAAAAATATTTATTACTAACGCTCCAAAAGCAGATACATATGTAGTATTTGCAGTAACAACTCCAGGAATTGGAACTCATGGTATTTCAGCATTTATTGTTGAAAAAGGCATGGAAGGATTTACATGTTCTGATCACTACGATAAATTAGGTATTAGATCTTCATGTACAGCCGAATTACATTTCGATAATGTAAAAGTTCCTAAAGAAAATCTACTTGGAAAAGAAGGTCAAGGATTTAAAATTGCTATGGCAACTCTTGATGGTGGTAGAATTGGTATAGCTTCACAAGCTCTAGGAATTGCTCAAGGTGCTTATGAATCAGCTCTATCATATGCTAAAGAAAGAGAACAATTTGGTATGCCAATAGCTCACCTTCAAGCAAATACATTTAAACTTGCTGATATGGCAACATATTTAAAAGCTGCAAGACTTATGATTTATTCTGCTGCTGAAATGAAAGAAAATCACGAAAGATATTCTGCAGACGCAGCTATGGCTAAACAATTTGCATCTGATCTTGCATCAAAAATTACAAATGAAGCATTACAAATGTACGGTGGATCTGGATTTATCAAAGGTATCGATGTTGAAAGATTCTACAGAGATTCTAAGATTACACAAATCTACGAAGGTACAAATGAAATAATGAGAGTAGTTGTTGGAGCTCATACTGTTGGTAGAGCACCAAAAGTTAAAACTGTTGGATCTAACAAAAAATCTGGACCCATTGCCGGAGTCAGAAAAGGAGAAATCTATGAGGGAGATCCTAAGGAAGCAGTTAAAAAGCTTGTCGCAGCACTTCAAAAGGACGGATATGACTTTACTGTAGGAATTGATCCTTACACACCAATACCAGATGCTGAAAGAATAGTAGTAGCAGGTCGTGGTATAGGTGATAAAGAAAATATGAAATTGATAGAAGATTTAGCTTATCAAGCAGGTGCAGCTATTTCATCATCAAGACCAGTAGCAGAAACATTAAAATATGTTGATATTAATAGATACGTTGGTATGAGTGGACAAACATTTAAAGGAAACTTATACATTGGTGTAGGTGTATCTGGAGCAGGTCAACACTTAAAAGGAATTAAAAATGCTTCAACAATTGTTGCAATTAATAATTCTAAAAATGCACCAATTTTCAATAACTGTGATTATGGTATAGTTGGAGATGCTATGGAAATTCTTCCACTTCTAATCAAAGAATTAGATAATGGTGAAGAAAAGAAACCAGCACCACCTATGAAAAAAATCAAAAGATCAAAACCAAGAAAAATGGCTCCTACAAATCCAATCTATGTAGATTTAGGTTCAGGATATGAATATAATCCAGAAGAAGGAGATCCAGAAAATGGAATTGAACCAGGAACACCATTCGATAAATTACCAGATTCTTGGGTTTCACCAGTTTCAGGAGAAGGTAAAGATCAATTCATTAAAATGGATGTACCAGAAGATAGAAAGTAGTAGGAGGAATATATGTATACAGTTAGAAAAGTTACAGACGACTTATATTATGTAGGTGGAGATGATAGAAGACTTGCTCTATTTGAAAATATTTTTCCTATAGACGGTGTTTCATACAACTCATACCTTTTAATGGATGAAAAAACAGTATTAATAGATTCAGTTGATTGGTCTATTACAAGAGAATATATATTAAATGTATCTAGAGTACTTGGTGATCGTGATCTTGATTATATGATTATTCAACACATGGAACCAGATCACTGTTCAGCAATTGAATTAATGCTACATTATTATCCAAATGTAAAAATAATTGCTAGTGAAAAAGCTATCTTATTTATGAGACAATTTGGATATCATGTAGATGATAGATATATAGAAGTAAAAGAAGGAGATTCAATCTCATTTGGTAAACACGAATATACATTCGTGGAAGCACCAATGGTTCACTGGCCAGAAGTTTTAATGACTTATGACTTAACTGACAAAGTTTTATTCTCAGCAGATGCATTTGGTTCATTTAAATCTAATGACGGAAGACTTTTTGCTGATGAAGTAGACTGGGATAGAGATTGGTTAGATGAAGGAAGAAGATACTACACAAATATCGTAGGTAAATATGGTACATTTGTTCAATCAGTTCTTAAAAAAGCTAGTGGACTTGATATCAAATATATCTGCCCACTTCACGGACTTGTTTGGAGAAAAGACTTCGGTTATATCTTAGATAAATACAACAAATGGTCAAGCTACCAACCAGAAGAAGAAGGTGTATTAATTGCTTATGCATCAATGTATGGAAATACAGAATATGCTGCTCAAGCTCTAGCATCAAAACTTGCTGAAAAAGGAATGACAAATATTTCTTTAAGAGATGTATCAAGCACAGACGTTTCATATTTGATTTCAGATGCATTTAAATATTCAAATATAGTTCTTGCATCAGTAACATACAACCTTGGAATTTATCCAAAAATGAAAGACTTTATCCATGATATGGCAGCTCTTAACGTACAAAATAGAGCAATTTCTATAATGGATAATGGATCTTGGGCTCCTACAGCTGGAGAAAAAATGGAAAAATTCTTGGACGAAGAAATGAAATTGATAGATGTTCTTCCAGAACAAGTAAATATAGTTTCATCACTAAAATCTGCAAAAGAACCAGATATGGATGCTTTAGTAGAAGGAATCTTCGAATCAATGAAAAAAAGAAGAGAAGAAGTTCAAAAAGCAAAAGATCAAAAATAATCTTAAAAATTATAAAACTGCCACATTTTATGGCAGTTTTTTGATGTATAAAATTTTTTATTAATTAAGAATAAATATAATTGATTTAATATTTATTTAATAGATTCAAATTCACCTTTATCATTAAATGTTATTGTAATTTTAAGTTCATCTCCTATAGTTTCAAAATTTTCATCGCTTGGAGCTTCAACATGAAGAACAATTTCTTTGGTTTTTTCTACATCAGTTTGAGGATAATATACCATAGTCATATCTTGTTTAACAGCAGACAAAAATTCTCCACTTCCCTCAGATAGTAATAAATCTGGTTCTAGTTGTTCTTGTGTATCTGTTGTTATTAGTGATTGATTTAAGTATAGATTAGCCTTCTTGTCTTCTGTATTCTCAACATTGGCAAATAAAATTATTACTTGGGTATTTTCCTTATCTTGCAAAAAAGACTTCATTTCTTCTGATTTTGGTGTCATAATTCCTGCAGATACACCAGTAATTTTAACTTTAAATGGCCCAGTTGTATATTCGTTCTCTTTTACTCCAGCTTTTTTAATTTTATAGTCAAGCTGATCATTACCTATAGTTTTTCCTATATTTTTTGGATTTACAAAGCTATCATCATCAATTTTTTCAGCATCTTTATTTTCTTTTTCTTTATTTATATTAGACTTATTATCATCTTTTGCTTTTTCGCTACTTTCAATAGAAGTCTTATTACTTTTTGTTGAATTTGTATATTCTTTCTTTTTCCCACATCCTGTTAGCATAATAATTGATAGTGCTAATATAATTGCTTTTTTATTCATTATTTTTCCTTTCTAAATATAATATTTAATTAATTAAATTATTAAATAAAGATTTGACAAAATTGTAAATTATTTAACGTTTTCCTAAAATAATTATATCAAATCCTTATAAATTTTATCAAATTAAATATATTATTATTCTTTAAAAAAATTTAGTAATTAATCAATAATGCGTGTAAAAGTCAATTATGGTATAATGTAATAAGTAAATTTAATTTTATAATTTTATTTATAAGTTAAGAAATTAGAGGGATATTATGAAAAAAAATTTAAAATTAAGAGCTGATAATTTTAAAATTAAAGTAGGAAATGTATCTTATAATACAAAAAAAATAAAAGAAGTAGTAAAAAAAGCTAATAATGATCTTGTAAATATTTTACTTTTACCTGAATTATGTCTTACTGGTGCAAGTTTGTATGATGGTTTCAAAAATGAAGATATTTTAAATTCTTGTCTTGATAGTTTATTCGATTTGAAAAAATTCTCTGAAGATATTGATACTTTATTTTCTCTTGGTCTTCCAATTAAGTTAGGAAATAAAATAATTGATATGGTCTTTTTATTAAAAGAAGGGGAAATTCTTGGTGGATTTTTTAAGGATAATTTTAAAGACCATGAAAAATATATTTTTGATTTGCTAAAAGATGATTTTATTGTAGTAAAAGGTGAGTATATTAATATCTATAATAAATCTTTTCTTGAAATAGATGGGATAAAAATAAGCTTAAGTGTTGGAGAAAATGAGGATAAAATTATCCCTGATTCTTTAATTGCAAAATCTAATAACGACATAGATATTATTTTAAATCCAAGTGCAAAAACAAGATTTATTGGTTCTAGGGAAAAAATTGAGGAAAAAATTAAGTTTTTATCACAAAATACAACATACTTATTTTCAAGTACAGGACCTGGAGAAAGCTCAACTGATTTTGTATATGAGGGTTTAAATATTGTTGGAAAAGATGGGCAAATAATAAAAAGTAATAGGGAAGAACTAGCCGACTTTAGTAAATATTTTGATGTAGATGCAGATTTATTTTCTGAAGGCTTTCATTTTAATGATTCATCAGATGTTGGTGAAATTAATAAATATCCATATATTAAAACAGACAAAGAAAAATATGTAAATGATGCTTTTGAAATCGCATCAAATGCTTTGATTCAAAGAATGGAGTCTATCTCATGTAAAAAAGTTATTTTAGGCCTAAGTGGAGGGCTTGATTCAACTATGGCTCTTTTATTTATTGTAAAAGCCTTTGAAAAAATGAATCTTCCAAAAGAAAATATTTTACTATATACTATGCCAGCTTTTGGAACTAGCAAAAGAACAAAAACAAATGCTTATAAACTAGCAGAAGCCTTTGGAATAAAATTAAATGAAATTGTAATAAAAGATGCTGTAAATATCCACTTGGAAGATATAGGTCATGATGGAAAAATTCAAGATATAGCCTATGAAAATGCCCAAGCAAGAGAAAGAACACAAATTTTATTTGACAAGGGAAATATGGAAAATGCAATAGTTATTGGTACCGGAGATAAGTCAGAAATTTCTCAAGGTTTTGCAACATATAACGGAGATCACATGTCATCTTATGCTATAAATGCGTCTTTAACAAAAACCGAATTGAGATATATCGTAGGATATTTAGTTGAAAAAACTGAAAATGAAAAATTAAGAGAAGTTTTAGATGATATTTTAAAAACTCCAATTTCACCAGAACTTAAAAATGAAAGTGAAGATAAAATTAGCCAAAAAACAGAAGATATAATAGGGCCTTACGAACTAATTGACTTTTTCACATATGAATTTTTAGAAAATTGTTCAATAGAAGAAACTTATCAAAAAGCAAAATCAGCCTTTAGAGATGAATATGATAGTAAAACAATAAAAAAATGGCTAAAATCATTTTATAAAAGACTTACATCAAGTCAGTTTAAAAGATCAGTATCAGTTGATGGTCCAGCTATGAGCGAAAAGTCATTTTCTCCGAGAAGAGGATATTTATTACCATCAGATATGTCCTCAGAAATTTTTATGGAAAGAATAGAAAAATTAGATGATTAAGACAATAATATTAATAATATTTATAACAATCTTACTTCTTTTATCTTATATTTTTTACCAATGCAAGTGGGCAAAAGAAGTAAGGGTTAATATTATGAACGATAAATTAAAAGAAAATATTAAAATTACCCAAATAAGTGATTTTCATTCAAATATTTTAAGAAACATGGGATATTTCAAGAAAAAAATTTTAGAATTTAACCCTGATTTTATTATATTAACTGGGGATATAAATGACTATGGAGTTGTTAAAAAATTTAATAAGGCAATAAACTTTTTAGCTGAGCTTTCCAAATTAGGGATAAAAACTTATTATATTACAGGAAATCATGAAGAAGCAGGTCCAATGCTTGATGAATTTATAAAAGAAATTGAGAAATTGGGTATAAAATATTTGAAAAATGATGGGCAATATTTAGAAATAAGAAAAGAAAAAATTTATATTTATGGACTTTCTTATTATAATTATTCATTTGAAAACTACAATACTAATGATAAAAATTTAAATATTATTTTAAGTCATTTTTCTAAAAATGCTAGAGAAAATCTTTGTGATAATATGGATATAATTTTTTCAGGTCATACTCATGGAGGACAAGTTAGATTTCCAATAATAGGAGCCTTACTAGCACCTGGAGAAGGATATTTTCCAAAATATGATAAGGGATTATTTAAATATGAAAATTCACAAATATATATAGATTCGGGACTTGGAAATACCCTTATGGATTTAAGATTTTTAAATAGGATACAATTTTCCAATATAACCATCAAGCGCCAATAGTTTAATGGTAAAACAAAAGTGTCCGAAGCTTAAGATAGGGGTTCAATTCCTCTTTGGCGTGCCAAGTTTTATAAGATAGCTTATATACAAGTGTTGTAGGCTGTCTTTTT
>NZ_HE578907.1:825823-869459 GCF_000321005.1 Anaerococcus senegalensis JC48 | reverse complement strand
AAACTACCAGCTAAGCTGGTAGTTTTGATTTTGTTACGTTTTATAACTTTTTGAAATTTTCAATATTTCCATTATATTATTGTGTTTGCTTTTAATCAATAAAAAATTTTAGTAACAGATTGATTTACAAATTATTGGGTATTTATTTAATGAATTTATTTTAAAAGGAGTTATTATGAGCGAAATTGAAAAAGTTATAGAAAAAATGGTTCAAGATAAGAAATTATATGTAGATGAATTTGTTCAAGCTTTCAAAAAAGAAAACAATGATTCAGAAGATGGATGGCAAAAAGATTTATTTGATAAAATTAAAAATGTTGATGACAAGGAAAGTAGAGACCAATTAGTTGATCAATTAAAAAATGAAATTGGAAACCTAGATATTATAAAAGATAAGATAAGTGATACTTTGGTTGGATTATTTAAATAGGAAAAAAATTTGTATAAATTTTAGATTTGCCCAAAAAGTTAGTTTTTAGGCTTACTTTTTGGGGAAGTTTTATCTTACAGTCTTTTTATCTATTTTCTTTTATATACAAAATCAAATCTTCTATCAAATCTTCTTTTGTCTTATAAATTCTTGGTCTTTTGAATTTGTTTCCATTTTTGTCAACATAGGAAAGTCCTGTTACAAGTTTATTTATATATAAAAAATCATTTTGAAAAATATCTTTTTTCATTGGATCAAATTTATCTTCTTTGTCATTTCCACCCAGTCTAATGTCAGTGTAGAGTTGAAAAATTTGGATTTTTCTTTCAAAGGCTATTCCCATTTCTGCAGCAAGTCCCAAATCTTTTGTATCCATTAATCCTATTAGAATATCAGAATTTTTAAGTCTCTCATAATCAGCCAAAAGTATATCGTAATTTGTTGTAAATCCTGCTGATTTATCATTTATTTCTAAATTTTGTGCTGGATTATAAATTTCTATATCAGAAAATTCTTTTTCCAATGCTTTTTGAATTTCTAAAGCTTGCCATCTTTGTCCTTCTGTAAATAAGTCACAACCTAAATATATTTTCATATTACCACCTTTCATGTATTTATTATAGCATAAAAAAATAAGGGTAAACCCTTATTTAAATTGTATATTTATTGTATAATCTTCTAAACTATTGTCTATATTTATTATTTCTTTTATTGCTTTTTCACATTTTTTATTTGCTTCTATTAAGATTCCTTTTTCAATTGCTTTTTTTTCTACAGATTTTTTTTGTTTTTTTGCAAAATCATTATAATCTTCTACTTTTATAGGATTGAAAATTGAAGTTTTTTGGTCGAAAATTTTTAGGGAATCTTCATATATTTCATGTGATAAAATTTTTGATTTTGGTAATTTTATATTTATGGTCTTAGCTGATACTTTTACATCCATTTTATCAAGATCTACTCCACAAGAAATCATACCATCATAAGAAACGATGAATTTTTTTTGAGTAAATGGTATATCATATCCATAAAACTTATTTGAATTTTCGAATTGTCCCATGTTTGTGTATGAATATTTTAAACTTGTAAGTTCCTTGGCATTTTCTATTCTATTTTGGATTAATTTATTGTCGATTTTATTTTCATTTCGTGATGAAAAATATTTAAAGCCAAAAAGAATTGTAGCTAATAAAAGAATTGCTATAACAATATTTTTAATTAAACTTTTCTTTTTAATCATTTTAAATCCTTTCTTTTTCTCTTAATTATTTTATCTCAAATAGGGTAATTTACAAGTTATAAATTATAAAAATAAATTTTATCAAAAAACTTTCTTGACAATTAAAATTAGGCTTGGTATTATGAACATGAACGAAGAATATGGCTCATAGAAATGGGCGAAAGTGTACCTAGGGATCTGTTTTTTCAAGACCGAGCGGTACGGATATTTTTAAGTATTACACCAGAGGGATAAAAGCCCAGGAGGATAGGTTTCGTAGCCTGTCCTTCTGGGCTTATTTTTTGTAAAAAAATTTTTAAGGAGAAAAAAATGAACACAATTTACGAAGGTAAGACAAAAAATTTAGTTGAAGAAAATGGAAAATACTTTTGTTTATTCAAGGATACTATGACAGGAACTGATGGAGTATTTGATACAGGTGGAAATCAAGTTGCTGGTGAAAAAGAAGGTGCCGGTGCTGAATGTTTAAAAGTTTCTAAATTTTTCTTTGAAAAAATAAATGAAGCTGGTGTAAAAACTCATTATCTTGGAGCTGATCTTGATAAAAATCTTATGGAAATTGAAAAATGTACAGTTTTTGGAAAAGGTTTAGAAGTTATTACAAGATTTAAAGCTGTTGGATCTTTTATGAGAAGATATGGACTTTATGCAACAGAAGGTCAAGACCTTGATGCTTATTCTGAAATTACTTTAAAAGATGATGATCGTGAAGATCCACTTATTACTGAAGATGGATTAGTTGAATTAAATATTTTATCTCATGATGAATATAAAGAAATTATTGAAGAAAATAAAAAAGTTGCAAAACTTGTAAAAGACATTTTAGCTGAGCACGGACTTGATCTTTATGATATTAAGTTTGAATGGGGAAGACTTGCTTCAACTGGTGAAGTTGTTTTGATTGATGAAGTTTCTGGTGGAAATATGAGAGCATATAAAGATGGAACTTATATTGAACCAATGGAATTATCTAAATATTTAGGACTTTAATAAGGAGTTTATATGAAAGTTTCTATAATTATGGGATCACTGTCTGATAGCCCAATTGCTGATAAAGTTGTTTCTAAATTAATGGAATTTGGTATTGATTATGAAGTTAAGGTAATTTCTGCCCACAGAGCTTTAAAAAGTTTAGAAAAATATGTAAAAGAAAGCGAAGAAGAAAGTGAAGTTTATATTGGAATTGCAGGAAAAGCTGCTCATTTATCAGGTGTAATTGCAGCTTTAACAACAAGACCTGTAATAGGAATTCCTGCAAAATCATCTCATCTTGGAGGAATTGAAGCCCTACTTTCTACAGTTGAAATGCCAAGTGGAGTTCCAGTTGCGACAGTTGCAATTGGTGGTGGTGAAAATGCTGCAATTTTAGCTATAGAAATTCTTTCAGTAAAATATGATTCTTTAAGAGAAAAATTAAAGGATATGAGAGTTAAAATGAAAGAAACTATAGATAATTCTGAATATGAATATAAGGCAAATTAATAATGAGTGGAATTGTAGGAATATTTTCAAAAAAAAATTATAAAAATATATTCCCAGATCTTTATTCTGCCCTCTATGCTATTCAACATAGAGGACAGGAAGCTATGGGAATTTCTTTGCTTTCTCATGAAAAATTATCAGAAATAAGAGGTAAGGGAGAAATTGCAAATAATATTAGTCTTGATAATATATCAACTCTTTCAGGAAATGTTGGTCTAGGTCATGTAAAATATATGTTTGCTGAAGATGATAGATCACTATTGCCAATGCCATGGATGTTTTATCCAAAAAATTCAAATCATAAAAATTTAATAGCTATTGATGGAAAATTTTTTAATGAAAATTCTCCAGAAGAAATTGTCAATAATTTAAATTCAAAAAATATAGACGAAATTATTGAGTATGTCAATAATTTAAATGGCGTATATTCGCTTTTAGTTTTAAGTGATGAAAGAATGATTGCTGTTAGAGATCATTATGGAATTAAAAACCTTTGCGTAGGAAAAAATAATGATAATTATATAGTAGCTAGTGAATCATGTGCAATAGAATCTATTGGTGGAGAGCTTTGCCATGAATTAAAACCTGGAGAAATTTATATAGTAGATAAGAATGGAGAAAAATCATATTTTACAAAAGAAATTTCAAATTCTCCATGTATTTTTGATTTTGTTTATACAGCTAGACCTGATTCATGTATAAATGGTATTAGTGTTTATGATGCAAGAATTAAAATGGGAGAGATTCTTTATAAAGAACATCCTGTTGATGCGGATATTGTTGTAGGAAGTCCCGACAGTGGACTTATTTCTGCAGTAGGATTTTCTCGCGCTTCAAACATAAAATATGAAAGAGCTATTGTTAGAAATAGGTATATAAATAGAACATTTATTCTTCCAACAGATTCAATGAGAAAAAAAGGAATAAAAATAAAGTTAAATCCTATAAAACATCTTTTGGAAGGAAAAAGAGTTGTGCTTGTTGATGATTCTATTGTAAGAGGAAATACCATGAAAAGAGTAATAGAAATACTAAGAGAATCAGGCGCAAAAGAAGTCCATGTTAGAATTTCCTCTCCTCAAGTTGTAAAAGAAGAAAAATATACATTTGATGTAGCTGATAAAGAACATTTAATTAGCAGTAATAGAAGTGTAGAAGAAGTAAGAGAAATAATTGGAGCAGATTCTTTGGGATTTATTTCTCTAGAAGGATTAAGAGAAGCTTGTGGAAACAAAACATATTATGAAAATTGTTTTGATGGATTTAACCCTTTAGAAAGGAAATAAAATGTCAATAAATTATAAAGATGCCGGTGTTAATGTAGAAAATGGTCAAAAAGAAGTAGAATTAATTAAAAATATTGTAGAAAAAACTCAATCAAAAAATGTATTAAGTAAACTTGGAGGATTTTCTGGACTTTTTAGTCTTGAAAATTTAGATATAAAAAATCCAGTTTTAGTATCTGGGACTGATGGAGTTGGAACAAAAGTTATGCTTGCCCAAATGATGGACAAACACGATACAATTGGAATTGATTGTGTGGCAATGTGTGTAAATGATATACTTTGTCAAGGTGCAAGACCTTTATTTTTTCTAGATTATATTGCATGTGGTAAACTTATTCCTGAAAAAATGGAAAAAATTGTAAAAGGTGTTGCTGATGGTTGTCTTGAAGCAAAATCTTCTCTGATTGGTGGAGAAACTGCAGAAATGCCGGGTCTTTATAAGAAAAATGACTATGATCTTGCAGGATTTTGTGTAGGAATAGTTGATAGGGAAAAAATAATTACTGGAGAAAAAATAAAAAAAGGAGACCATATTTTTGGTTTAAGATCTTCAGGAATTCATTCAAATGGCTATTCTCTTGTAAGAAAAATTGTTTTAGAAAAAGAAAAATTATCCTTAGATCAAAAAATTGAAGGACTTGAAAGAAGTCTTGGTGAAGAATTATTAAAGCCAACCAAGATTTATGTTAAAGAAATTTTAGCCTTACTTGATAAAATTGAAATCAATGGCCTAAGTCATATAACTGGTGGTGGATTTTATGAAAATATTCCAAGAATGATTCCAGATGGACTTTGTGCAAAAATTGACCTTACAAATGTAGAAGCTCCAAAAATATTTTCACTTTTACAAAAATGGGGAAATCTTGATAAAAAAGATATGTACGAAACTTTTAATATGGGAGTAGGATTAGTTTTTGCAGTAGACGAGAAATATGTAGAAATAGTAAAAGAAATAATTGATAATAATGAATTATTAGATCTTGGAGAAATTGTAGAAAATGATAAAAAAATCGACCTCAAATTTTAAAAAAATTGCCATATTAATATCAGGATCTGGAACAAATCTTCAAGCTATAATTGATGCGTGTGGAAAAAGAGAAATAAATGGTCAAATTTCAATAGTTATTTCAAACAAAAAAGAAGCTTATGGACTTGAAAGAGCAAAAAAATCATCTATAAAAACAATGGTTTGTACAGATAATGATTTATTACTTGATACTTTAAAAAAAGAACATATAGATCTTGTTGTTCTTGCCGGTTATCTCAAAATTTTACCTCAAAAAATTATTGGTCAATACGAATCAAAGATAATTAATATTCATCCATCTCTAATACCATCTTTTTGTGGTATTGGATTTTATGGAAGAAAAGTTCACGAGAAAGTTTTTGAAAAAGGTGTAAGATTCACAGGAGCTACAACACATTTTGTTACCAAAGATGCTGATGCTGGCCCAATAATTTATCAAGAAATTGTAGAAATCGACCAAGAAGATACAATTGATGATATTGCAAAAAAAGTTTTGGATAAAGAACATGAAATTTTGACAAAATCTGTAAAAGATTTTTGTGATGATTTATTTTACATAAAAGATAATAAGGTTTTTGTAAAAAATAGGAGTCTTTGATGAAAGTTTTAATAATTGGAAATGGTGGAAGAGAACATGCTTTAGCATGGAAAATATCACAATCAAAAAAAGTAGATCAAATTTTTATGGCAAAGGGAAATGCAGGAACAAATTCTTTTTGTACAAATATTAATATTGATCCAACTGATATAAAATCATTGGTTGATTTTTCAAAAAAAGAAAAGATAGGTCTAACAATTGTAGGTCCTGAAGATCCTCTATGTATGGGAATAGTAGACGAATTTGAAAAAAATAACCTTAGAATTTTTGGACCAAATAAAGAATGTGCGAAATTTGAAAAATCAAAAAAATTTACCAAAAACTTTTTAGAAAAATATAATATACCGACGGCAAAATATAAATCTTTTGATAATTATGACGATGCTAAAGATTCATTAAAAGATTTTTCTTATCCTTTAGTAATAAAAGCTGATGGGCTTTGTCTTGGAAAAGGAGTTATAATTTGTGAGGATGAGAAAAAAGCTCTTGAGAGTTTAGATGATATTTTTAATAAAAAAATATTTGGAGATGAAGGAAAAACTGTTGTTATAGAAGAATTCTTAAAAGGTGAAGAGGCATCTGTTTTGTGTTTGATTTCAAATAATAAATTATTTCCATTAGAAACTTGCAAAGATCACAAGCAAATTTATGATGGGAATAAGGGACCAAATACTGGAGGAGTAGGTACATATTCTCCTAGTAAATTTTCTGAAAAAACAGAAAAAAATATAGAAAAAATATTAAAACAAATTGAATATGGTTTTAATAATTCAAAACTTTCTTACAATGGAATTTTATTTATTGGTTTTATGATAGATAATGATTTACCAAAAGTATTAGAATTTAATGTAAGATTTGGAGATCCAGAAACAGAAACCTTAATGCCAAGACTTGAATCAGACCTTGTAGAAATTATAGAAAAAGCTCTTGATAAGACTTTAAAGAAAGATGATATCAAATGGTCTAGTGATTATTCACTATCATTAATTCTCGTTTCTGATGGTTATCCATTAAAATATGAAAAAAATAAAGAAATAATTGGACTCGAAGATGTAAAAAATTCATTAATTTTTCATAATGGAACTAAATTAGAAAATGGAAAAATTTTGACAAATGGGGGAAGAGTTCTTACAATAAATTCTAAAGCAAAAACTTTAGAGCTTGCAAGAAAAATCGCCTATGATGATTGTGAAAAAATAAGTTACGAAAATAAATATTATAGAAAAGATATAGGATTAAATTAGCTAGTTTTACTAGCTTTTTTTATTTGATTAAATAATTTAATTAGAAATCAAGATAATTAACAAATATAAATGAAAAATAATTTGCAATATGTTATAATAAAACATATATTTAATTTTTTACAATATAGAAAGGAAAAATTTATGAGAATTAACACAATTTGGATTACAGGAGCACATGGAAGACTTGGTTCGACTCTTCTAAGATATTTAGATCCTTTGGAAGCTGAAATAATTGCAACTGACAAGGACGAAGTAGATATTACAAAACAAGAAGAAGTAAATTTATTTGTAGATAGAAATAGACCAAAAATAATAATTAATTGTTCAGGAATTACAAATAGATTAAAATGTGAAAATGATCCTGATAAAGCATATTTGTTAAATGCTTTGGGAGCAAAAAATATTGCTATAGCATCAAATAGGGTAAGGGCAAAACTTGTTCAATTATCTACTGCAGATGTTTTTGATGGACAAACAATTCATCCATACAAAGAAATTGACAAGGCAAATCCAAATTCAGTTTATGGAAAAAGTAAATTTTTGGGAGAAGAATTTGTAAAAGATTTTGCTGATAGATATTTTATTGTAAGAGTATCAAGACTTTATTCTAAAGAAAATAATTTAATAGAATCAATAATAGAACAAGCAAAAAATGGACTTGTAAAAGTACCAAAATCAAGATATGGATCTCCAACTTCGGCATATGAACTTTCAAAATTTTTAATTTCAATTATAGGAACTAATGCTTATGGAATTTACCATGCTTCATGTGAAGGAACTTGTTCTTTTAGAGCTTTTGCTCAAAAAATTATTGATATAACAAAAATTGATGCAAAGGTAGAAGAAGTTAGAGATTCTGATAGGATTGATTACGAACCTGCCTTTAGAGGAATAGATAATTATTTTTTGGGTCTTTTGGGAAAAAATACTTTTTCATCTTGGGAAGATTCTTTAAAAGATTATCTGAGAAGGGAGTATGGATATGAAAGCTAAATCTGATAAAAAGTTAAGCTTAACATCTAAAATTTTTATCGCCCTAATTTGTGGAATGATTCTTGGAATTCTAATGCATTATTTTGTACCTAAAAGTCATATCAAAGATGACATTATAATTGATGGAATTTTTTATTTATTAGGTCAAATGTTCATAAGAGCTATGCAAATGCTAGTTGTTCCATTGGTATTTTTTTCAATTGCTGATGGCTGTAGAAATATGGGGGATACAAAAACTCTTGGAAAAGTTGGAATAAGAATTGTCTTATTTTATCTTTTAACTACAGCTCTTGCAATAATAATAGCTCTTTCTTTGGCATCAATAATAAATCCTGGTAAGGGAATGAATATGGAATTGGGATCTAATGAGTTTAAAATGGATACTGGAGAAAAAACTTCAATGAAAGATACGCTATTAAATATGATTCCAACAAATCCTATTGAAGCTTTGGCAAAGGGTGATATGTTACAAATAATAATTTTTGCAGTTATAGTTGGACTTTTGATTGCAGGAATGGAAGATAGAATGGAAACATTGGGCAATATAATTACAGAAATGAATGATTTAATGATGAGTATGACTATGGCTGTAATGAAACTTGCACCAATTGGAGTATTTTTCTTAATAGCAAGAACATTTTCAAATCTTGGTTATGATGTTATTTTATCAATGTTATCATATATGATTTCTGTAATTTTGGGACTAGCTTTCCAACTTTTAATAGTTTATATGCTACTTTTAACGATTTTTGTAAGAGTAAATCCATTTTCGTTTTTGAAAAAATTTTTTCCAGTTATGACTTTTGCATTTTCAACTGCATCATCAAATGCAACAGTTCCATTAAATATTCAAACTCTTGAAGATATTGGAGTTGATAAGAAAATTTCTTCATTTACAATTCCTTTGGGAGCGACAATAAATATGGACGGAACTGCAATAATGCAAGGAGTAGCGGTAGTATTTATTGCAAATGCTTATGGAATAGATTTAAGCTTAAATGATTATATGACTGTAATTTTGACAGCAACAATAGCATCAGTAGGAACTGCAGGAATTCCTTCAGTTGGTCTTGTAACACTATCAATGGTATTATCATCAGCTGGTCTTCCAGTAGAAGGAATTGCTATGATAATGGGAATAGATAGAATTTTAGATATGGCAAGAACTGCAATAAATACAACAGGAGATGCATCTGGAACAATGATAGTTGCAAATTCTGTAGGTTCATTTGATAAAGAAAAATTTAATAAGAGAGTTTAAAGAAAAAAAGTTGATAAAAAAATTTTTATCAACTTTTTAAATTTATTTATTTAATTTTTTTTGGCAATTTGGGCAAATTCCTGTAAATTCAAAACTATGTCCTTTGATAATAAATCCTGTTTCTTTTTCAATTTGCTTTTCAACTTCATGAATTGGGCAGTTTTCTATAATAAATTTCTTATTACAAGACATGCAAGTAATAAAATGTTTGTGATCATTTGTGTTTAATTGAAAATATGAAATTCCATCTAGGTTTGTGTTTTTTAAGAGAAGTCCTACTTCTTCAAGTGTATTTAAATTTCTATAAATTGTAGAAAGATCTAGATTTATCTTATCATTTTTTAATTTTTCTAAAATTTCTTCTGCTGAAATTGGATCATTATTTTCAATTATTTTTTCTAAAATAATTCTTCTTTTTTCTGTGACTCTAATATTTTTATTTCTTAATAAATCTCTTGCTTTCAAAAAATTCACCTCTTAATTTATAATATCATATTGACAAAAAATAAAACAGTTATATAATACTTCTTGCAAATGATTTGCAATTAAGGAGGAAAAAATGAAAAAAAAATTTTTAGCGATAGCTTTAGTTTTGGGCCTTTTTGTAACAGGATGTGCAAAAAATAACCAAACAAGTAACTCAAATGATTCAAACAGTTCAAACGAAACAAAACAAAGTGAAAAATCTACAAAAGAAACTATATATGCTTCTTTTTATCCAATTTATAATCTAACTAAACAAATAGCTGGAGATAAATTTAATGTAGAATCTTTTACAAATTTAAATACAGAAGTTCATGATTTTGAACCATCAGCAAAAGATATGGCGAAATTATCTGATGCTAAGGTTTTATTTTTAAATGGTGCAGGTCTTGAATCTTGGAAAGATAAGGTTGAAGATGCTTCAAAAGTAGAAATGGTTGATACATCTAAGGGAATTGATTTAATAAAAACTGAAGATGAAGAAGATCATGACCACGAAGATAGTGACCATCATGATCATGAAGGATCACAAGAAGATAAAGATAGTGATCATCACGACCACGAAGACAAAGACAACCATGACCATGAAAGCATGGAAGATAGTGAAGACTCTGACCACCATGATCACGAAGATGAAGAAGAACATCACCACCATGGTATGTATGATCCACATATTTGGTTAGCACCAAAAAATGGAATTATTCAAGCAAAAAATATTGCAGATAAACTTTCAGAAATTGATTCAGAAAATAAAGATTATTATATGAGAAATTTTGAAAAAATAAAAAAAGAACTTGAAGAAATTGATAAAACATATGGAGATAAATTAGAAAATAAAGAAAATAAAAAATTCTTAGTAGATCATGAAGCATTTTCATATCTTGCTCGTGATTATGGTTTAACTCAAATTCCACTTACTTCAATAACTTCAACAAGTGAAACTGATGCAAAAACAATGAAAGATTCCATTGACTATGTTAAAAAAGAAAAAATTTCAGCACTTTTCTATGAAAAAGGTGGTTCTGATAAAAATGTTAAGACCTTAGCAAATGAATTATCACTTGACGCAAAGGCTATAAATACTATAGAATATGCAAGTAATAACGATTTGAAAGCTAATAAAACTTATCAAGAAATGATAAAAGAAAACTTAGAATTAATGGAAAGTAGTTTAAAATAGATGAAGGATATAGAAGTTAAAGACTTAGTCTTTTCTTACGGCAAGGATAATATATTAAAAAATTTAAGTTTTGATTTAAATAGGGGAGATTTTTTGACAATCCAGGGCGAAAATGGCTCTGGAAAGTCTACTCTCATAAAATTAATTTTAAAAGATTTGAAGAAAAAATCAGGTCAAATAAAATTATTTGGAAAAGACATTGAAAAATTTGATGATTATTCTAAAATTGGATATGTACCTCAAGTTAATGATGCAAACAAAGTAGCCTTTCCGGTAACTGGAAAAGAATTTGTTGTTTTAAATTTGTATAAAAAATTTAATATTTTTAATAGACCAACAAAAAAATGTTATAAAAAAGTTTATAATATTTTTGAAATTTTAAATATAGAAAATCTTTTAAATATTCCCTTTAATCAACTTTCGGGAGGCCAAGCTCAAAAAGTTATGATTGCAAGGGCAATGGTCAACGATCCTGATCTTCTTATTTTAGATGAGCCTACCGTTGGTGTTGATGAAAAATCAAAAAGAGACTTTCTTAAACTTCTATCCAATTTAAATGACAAACATAAAATTTCAATTTTAATGATTTCTCATGAGATGGATATTGTAAGAGAATTTTCAAAAAGGCAGATTAGAATTAAAAATGGAAGGATAGTAGATGCTTAGTTACGAATTTATGCAAAGAGCTCTTTTGGTTGGGCTTATGCTTGCAATAATAATTCCTATGATTGGAATTGTTATGGTGAATAGAAGGACATCGATGATAGGTGATGCCCTATCACACACGGCTTTATCTGGTGTGGCACTCGGTTTAATTATTGGGATTAATCCAGTTTTTTCATCCATAATAATTTGTATTATTGCAAGTTTTGCTATAGAAATAATTAGGAAAAAATTCAAAAACTTTGGAGATATGGCTACAGCTATAATAATGAGTTTGGGAATTGGACTTGCAGCGATTATGTCAGATTTCACCCCTGGTGGAACAAGTTTTGAATCATTTTTATTTGGTTCGATTACAAGTGTTACAAAAACTGACCTTATTGTAGTAAGTGTAATTTTTGTTTTTGTATTATTTTTTAGCCTTTATCTTTACTATCCTCTTCTATATAATTCAATTAGCCCATTAATGGCAAATTTGGCAGGAATTAATTCAAAATTAGTTTCAAATATTTTTACATTTTTGACAGCAGTAACAATTGGAATTTCTGCAAAAACTGTTGGGGCCTTGATGATTTCATCTTTAATGGTTTTGCCAGTTGCAAGTGGACTTTTAATTTCAAAATCTTATAAGGAAACTTTCATAAAATCAATTATTATCGCAATATTTTATATGATGGCTGGAATTAGCGCAAGTTTTTATTTGGGAATAAAACCAGGTGGCGCTATAGTAGTAATAGCTGTTATTGGGATGATAATTTCATTAATAATTCAAAAAATTTTTAAAAGATAGGTTCGCCTGTCTTTTTTTTTGTGAAAATTTTCTATGATATAATTAATTAAGAATTAAAAATAGAAAGGTTTGATATGAAAATAATAATTTCACCTGCAAAAAGGTTTAAACATTTTGAAAATGAAAAAACAGAAGGACTTTTATTTGAAGAAGAAACAAAAGACTTGGTCGAAAAACTTAGGAGTTTTTCTATAAATGATTTGGCAAATATGTTTTCTTGTAATGATGATTTAGCAATAAAAGCTTATTATGATTACAAAGATTTTGATTTTAATAATTTAAAAAACCCTGCAATTTTTTCTTATGATGGACTTGTTTTTAAACAATTTAAAAAAGAAGATTTTAATGATTTGGAATATTTAAATAATCATGTTTATATAATTTCTGCTCTTTATGGACTTTGTAAGCCTTTTACAGGAATATCTGATTATAGGTTATATATGGATTCGAAAGGGATAGATATGCCTGGATTTTGGGCTGATAAAATTTACGAAAAGGCTTTTGAGGATGAAGATTTTATTATAAATTTGGCAAGTGCTGAATATGCAAAGCTAATAAAAAAATATTTGAAAAAAGATCAAAAATTATTGACTTTAACATTTAAAGAAAATAGAAACGGAAAAATAAGATCTATTGTTTCTTATACAAAACAAATGCGTGGTAGGATGCTTAAATATTTGATAAACAAAAAAATCAAAGACCCAGAAGAAATTAAAAAAATAATCCTTTGCAATTATATTTATGACCCATACAATTCAACTGACAATGAGTTTATATATGTAAGGGAAGAAAAATGAAATTATTACACTTATCAGACCTTCACATAGGAAAAAATATAGGATCATATTCACTTTTAGAAGATCAAAAATATTGCCTTGACCAAATTTTAGAAATTATCAAAAGTGAAAAAATAGATATAGTCGTTATAGCTGGTGATATTTTTGATACATCTATTCCAAATAGCGAGTCTATGAAAGTATATTCTGACTTTGTTGATAGGATTATTTTTGATTTTAAGAAAAAAATTATAGCAATTTCTGGAAATCATGATTCAGGAAAAAGACTTGAAATTTCTAAAAGTTTTTTCGAAAAAAATTCTTATTATATTTTTGGTAATTCTTTTGATGAATCTTTAACTTTTGAAGATGAATTTGGCGAAGTTAATTTTTATCCTATTCCTTATATATCCCTAGCTAGGGCAAAAAATGAAATTGATTCAAATATAGAAAATTTTACAGATTTATATAGGATACTTCTAAAAAATATTGATTATAAAGATAGAAATGTATTGATAAGTCACTGCTATGCAAATGAAAAAGCATATGAAGATGAAGAAATCGAGGGAGAAAAACCTCTAACAATAGGTGGAAATGATGCTATGGATGCAAATTTATTTAAAAATTTTGACTATGTAGCCCTTGGTCATCTTCACAGAAAACATTTTGTGATAGATGAAAAAATTAGATACTGTGGAACCTTTATGAAATATTCATTTTCAGAAAGAAGGCAAAAAAAATCAGTGACTATAGTAGATTTAAAAGACCATATTTCTATAAAAGAAATAGAGATAAAAGCTTTAAATGATTTTTGTCAAATTGAAGATTATTTTGAAAATATCTTAAAAATGGAAAATTCGAATGACTATATAGAATTTATTTTAAAGGATGATCATCCTATAGATTCACCCATGGCGAAATTAAAAATGAAATTTCCCCATGCTGTTTCTATAAAGTATAAAAATACTATTGATTTGGAAAATTCTGATGATATAAGTATTGACCTTGAAAATTTATCTACTATGGAAGTTTTTGAAGAGTTTTATAAGTTTAAAATGGATGAAAATATGAGTGAAAAAGATAAAGAAATTTTTAAAAAGGTGATCGAATGAAACCAATAAGTCTTGAAATGTATGGATTTATGACCTACAAAAATAAAACTTTGATAGACTTTAGCAAACTTTATGATTCCAAAATTTTTATAATTTCTGGAGATACGGGTAGTGGTAAAACTTCAATTTTTGATGCTATAAGTTTTGCACTTTTTGGTGAAATTCAAAGAGAAGGTTTTATTATAGATGATTTAAGAAGTGATTTTTTGAATGGAAATAATCCGCCTACTTATGTTGATTTTATTTTTGATCTTGATGGTAAAAAATATAGGATAAAAAGAATTCCAAAACAAAGGGCCAAAAAAACAAGAACAAATGTGCAGGTAGGCCATAGTGTTGAATTTTATAAGTATGAAAAAGATGAGGAAATTTTAATATCTGATGGACCACAAAAAACTGATAAGAAGATAATTGATTTGATTGGTCTAAATTTTGACCAACTAAATAGGGTCATGATTTTAGCTCAAGGAGAATTTTCCAAATTTTTAAAATCAAGTTCAGATGATAAGGCAGCTCTTTTATCTAAAATTTTTTCATCATATATTTACAAGGATATCGAGGAAAAATTGAAGGAAGCTAGCAAGGATTCTAAGAAAAATATAGAATTTATTGCAAATAAATTAAAAACAGAAGTAAATAAAAATGACCTATTAGATGAAAATATTGATGATGAAACAATTGAATTAAAGGATTTTTCCAAAATTGAAAAAGTAATAAAAGACTTATCTAAAGATTTAGAAAAAAACTTGGATGAAAAAAATAAAGAAAAGAATTCTTTATCTAAGATTTTGGATGGTAAAACTTCCAAACTAAGTTTTTATGAAAAAGAAAATGAAAAAATTAGATTACTTAAGACTCTAAACTTTGAAAAAAAAGAAGTTTTAAGTGAAAAACACTACTATGAAAATTTAAAAAATGAATTAATTTTATCTGAAAAATCTATTCTTATAAAGCCATATTATGATAATTTACTAGATTATAAAAAAAATTATGAAAATATAGGTCAAAAATTAGAAGATGAGAAAATTAATCTATATAATATAGAGAAAAATCTTAGAAAATGCAGAGAAAAATTAGGAAATTTAGATGAAATAGAAATAAAAATTAATCAAAAAAAAGAAAATATTGTAAAAAATGAACAAATAATAAAAAAATTTAATGAACTTTTTTCCTTGGAAAAAGAATTAGAAAAAAATATAAAAAATATAGAACTTTCTAAAGAATATAAGAAAAAGATAGATGATTATTTAGTAAAAAAAGAAAGTACAAATGATGTAATAAGAAATTTATCAAATAGTCTACTTGAGATTGCTAAAAATCTTGAAAAAATAAAAGATCAAGCTTATGAAATAAAAGATGAGCTTAGGGACTACCAAAATCTTTATGAAAAATCTTTAGAAAATGATAAAAAAGTAAAAGAATTACAAAAACTGGAAAAAGAGCTTGAAAAATCAGAGTCTAATTTAAAAAATATAGGTGAAAAATTAAAATTAGCAGAAGAGTCAAAAAAATCTATTCTTATTAATGAATTTAGAAAAGAATTAGAAAAAGATGGAATTTGTCCAATTTGTGGGTCTATTTGTGATGAAAAAGTAGAATTTTTAGAAGTAAGGGATTTTGATTTAGAAAAAATAAGAAATAATTATATGGATTTAAAGATTAAGGTTGATTTTTTAAAAGAAAAAAATTCTGATTTAAAAAATTCAATTGATAATAATTTAAAAAATCATAAAGAATATGAAAAAAACTTAAATGACTATAGAAAAACTTATCAAGATCTTAGAAATTTATACAAAAAAAACCTTAGCTTATATGATGAAAAAAAGAAAAATAAGGAAGAACTTGATCAAAAGGCAAATTTAATTGAATCTGACTTAAAAGATTTAAAAAATAAACTTGATAAATTTAAGTATCTAGATGACATAAGCGATACTCAAAATAAATATAAAATAAAAAAAGAAGAACTTAGTATTTTTAATAAAAAACAAATTGAAGAAAGTTTAGAAAAAGATAGAAACTTTGTTAATGAAGAAGAAAAAAGAATAAAAATTTTAAGAGAAGATATTCAAAAATTGGAAAATAAAAAGTCATCATCATCTTCATTAATATTAAATTATGATTCTGATTTAAAAACTTCTAAAGAAAAAATCATAAAAGAAAATCAAATTTTTGAAGAAAAAGTAAAAGAAAATTTTGAAAATATAGATGAGTTTTTAAAATATTTAAAGATTGCAGATGATTTGCTAAAACAAAAAGAAGAAATCGGCCTCTATTTTGAAAAATTAAATAATATTTCTATTAGGATAGAAAGTCTCAAAGAATATAAAAACATCGATATTTATCAAACTGAGAAAATAAAAGAGGAAATAGAAAATTTAAAAGAAAATATAGAGCTAATAAATGATTCTATTTTTTCAATTAGATTAAAAAACGAAAAATTATTTGAGAGTGATAAAGAAATTAATAAGATAAAAATTTCTTTGGATAAATCAAAAAATGATGATGAAATTTTATATAAACTTACAAAGGTTTGTGATGGATCATTATCTAAAGTTTCTGGAAGGGAAAAAATTAATTTTGAAACATTTGTTCTTTCTAATTATTTTAATAAAATTTTGACCTACGCTAATCTTAGATTAAAAGATATGAGT
This sequence comes from Anaerococcus senegalensis JC48, assembly GCF_000321005.1. Classification (GTDB taxonomy): domain Bacteria; phylum Bacillota; class Clostridia; order Tissierellales; family Peptoniphilaceae; genus Anaerococcus; species Anaerococcus senegalensis. The sequence continues at coordinate 852,243 of NZ_HE578907.1, read as the reverse complement.
GATGGCCAATTTAAAATGTTAAGAAAAAAAGAAACAAGTGATAAGAGAAAAAATAATGGCCTTGATATAGAAATTTTGGATTATAATACTGGAAAAATTAGAAGTGAGGCTTCACTTTCTGGTGGAGAAAGTTTTATTGCATCTTTGGCTCTTGCCCTTGGTCTTTCAGATGAAATAAGTGGGGAAAATGGGGGAATAAAAATTGATACACTCTTTATTGATGAAGGTTTTGGTACTTTGTCAGATGATTATTTAGAAAAAGCAATTAGGACTATAGAAAAATTATCTTACGATAATAAATTTATCGGTTTAATTTCTCACGTAAAAGAATTGAAAAATGCAATTGATGCAAAAATTGAAGTTAAATATTCAAAAACAGAAGGCTCAAGTTTGAAGGTGGTTGTATGATAAAAATAATAATGAGTAAATTTCCTGAAGAAAATTCCATTTATATTTATCAGGATATAGAAAAAAAATTAGAAAATAAGGAAAAATCTTTTTTAATAGTTCCTGAACAATATACCTTGGAAAGTGATATGGATTTTATTGATTCTATAAAATATAAGTCTGTTATGGATGCCAAAGTCTTGTCTTTTTCATCATTAATTTCCTATGTTTCTCAAAGACTATCTTTAAAAAAACATGAAAATTTAAATCAGGTATCTAAAACAATTTTACTTACAAATGTTTTAGATGAGATTGATGATAAATTAAAATTATTTTCAAATAAGGCATCAGATATAGATTTTGTTAATAACCTTTCAGATTTTATTTCAAATATAAAAGAATATTATTTTGATAATGATTTTTTTGATCAAATAGAAAATAATGAAAATCTTGATACCATGACCAAGCTTAAATTTAAAGAAATAAAATTAATTTATGATTCTTATTTGAAAAAATTAGAAAATTCTTATATTGATAGCGAAGATGAGCTTAATATCATAAAGGATAATATTAAATATTGTGATTTTTTGGAAAATGTTAATTTTTACTTTGATAAATTTGATTTGTTGTCAGACTTAAAATTAGATTTCATAAAAGAGCTTATAAAAATAGGTGGAAAAATTACTGTATCAATTTCTCTTGATTCAAAATATTACGAAAACCATTTGGCAAATGACATGGAAATTTTTGAACAATCCTTGAGATTTGTGGAAAGTGTAAAAAATTTGGGACAAAGTCAAATAATAAATTTAGAGAAGAAATCTGATATTCTAGATATTAAACACCTATATGAAAATTTTGAAAAATACAATCCTGAAAAATTTTGGGGTAAAACTTCTAATATAAAAATTGTTGAATCAATTTCATCTACAAATGAGATTGAAAATATGGCCTTGATGATAGAAAAATTAATAAGAAAAGGATACTCTTATTCTGATATATCCATAGTTATGACAAATGAAGATGAATATGAAAATTTAATTAGAAGAATCTTTTCTAGGATGGATATTCCTATATTTATTGATAAATCTCAAAAAATGTCTGACAACCATGTTGTAAAAACTTGGCTTTCTTTACTTAGACTTGTTGTTTTTAATTTTAGAAAAACTGACCTTGAGTCCTTTATTAGGTCAGATTTAATAGATTTTGGAGAAAATTCTTTAGAAAGAGTTTTAGCCTTTCAAAAATATATAAATACCAGAAAAATTAAAGGTTCAATGATTTTTGATGATAAATATTTTACTTTAGATGAAAATTTTTATAAAGATGAAATTAAAAAAGAAAAACAAGAAGAGTTGGATAAGGTTAATTCAATTCGAAATATTATTTTAGATTTGATAAAAGACTTATATGAAATGAGAAATAAAAATCTAAGTGCAAGCTTAATTGTAAAAGAAATTTTTAAAGTCATTGATAATGGAAGGATAAAATCTGGTTTTAATCACTATCAAGAATATATAAAAGAAAATAAAATAGAAATTCATGAAGAAAATAAGCAAATCTGGGATAAATTTATAACAATTCTTGAACAAATTGAATCAATAATGAAAGATAGCAAGACTAATCTTAGAAAAATATATAAATTAATTCAAAAGGCAAGTGAGGCGACTTCTATTGGCTTGATTCCTCCAGCAATTGATCAAGTTTTAATCGGAGATTTTTCAAGAGATAGGATAAATGATAGGAAAATTAAAATTTTTGTAGGTATGACTGATATTTATTTTCCAGAAAATAATAATTCCGAAATGTTAATATCAGAAAATGAGAAAAGTTTATTGGAAAATGAAGGATTTGACCTTAAAATTTATAAGGAAAAAAAGAATGATAAGATTCTTTTAAATATTTTGAGAATGTTTACCTCATCTCAAAAAATTATTTTCTCATATTCCCTAATAAATAAAAATAATGATCCTATGAATAGGTCTACAAGTATTTCTGATATTATAAATATTTTTCCAAATATAAGTTATCAAAAAATTTCAAAAGAAAAATTTGAGCACGTAAAATATTCAAAAGATCTTTTAGATTTGAAAGCTTATCAAATTTTGTGGGACATAAAAGAAAAGGAAAAGGTAAGTGATAGGGAAAAAGAATTTGTAAAAGCCTATCTTCAATATAAAAAAGATTTTTCAAAAAATTTCGAATTTAATAAGTCCAAAAACTCTTCTTATGATTTGTTTATGAAAGGATTTGCTTATTCGAATGATAAAAATCCTCTAAATAAGGAAATTTCTAAAAGACTTTATAATAAAAATAGGTTTTCTGTTTCTGAAATTGAAAGATATGCAAGATGTCCTTACAAATATTTTATTAATTATGGATTAAGGGCCCAAAAAAATAAAAATTTGGATGTAGATATGATGGAAATTGGAAATATTGTCCACTATAATATGGAAAATATTTCAAAAGATTTAAGGGGAATAGACATTGAAAATCTTGACGATAAAAAATTAGAAAATCTAGTAAGGGAAAATTTTGAAAAAGCAATTGAAAATTCTTTAGAAAAAATGAGGGCAAATGATAACAAAAATAAATTTATCTTATCAAATGTTTATGCTTCAACTCAAAAATCAACAAAAAAAGTTTTAGACCAAATAAAAAAAGGAAAGTTTCAAATAGATAGTGTTGAAGAAAAATATGGAAAGAGTCAAAAATATCCTGAAGTTTATGTTGATGATCATAATTATCTAGAAGGAAGAATTGATAGGATTGATAGGTTTGAAGATTTTGTTAGAATAATTGATTATAAGACGGGCAGTACTGAAATAAATATTAAATATGTTTTTAACGGAATTCAACTTCAACTTTTCGTCTATATGCTATCAGTTAAAGAAAAAAAATCTGAAAATCTTTCACCTGTAGCAAGTTTTTATTTGCCACTTAAGGACGAGGTTCAAAAAATTGATGATCCATTTACTAAAAAAACAATCCTTGATATATATAACAAAAAGACAAAAATGAATGGACTTATTATAAAAATAAATGAGGAAGTTTTAAAGCTTTTAGATGAAGATTTTAATGGAAAAAAATCTGATATTTTCAAAATTTCAAGAGGAAAGGTAAATATATTTACACCTGAAGAGGAAGAAATTTTGGAAAAATTTATAAAAAAATTAATTTCAAATTATATTTGTCAAATTAAAGATGGAAACATTAAATTAAATCCTTTAAGAACAAATAAAAATTCTTATGAATGTACTAATTGTGATTTTAGGTCTATTTGTAAATTTGATTATACAATAGATCAAGATAAATTTAGAGATTTAAATAATGAAATTTCCTTAGATAAAATAAAAAAGGAGCTATCAGATGAGTAAATTTAAGCCAACTGATGATCAGAAAAAAGCAATTGAAACTAGAGATAAAAATATTATAGTTTCTGCTGCGGCAGGAAGTGGAAAAACTAGGGTTTTGGTTGATAGAGTAGTATCTTTAATGATTGAGGAAAAAATTCCTATAAAAAACATGATAATTGTAACCTTTACTAACAAGGCTTCAGTTGAAATGAAAGATAGGATTAGAGAAAAATTATCTGAGCTTTTGGATAATAAAAATATTGATAGGTCTTTTGTAAAAAAACAAATAAAATCAATAAATGATGCCTTTATTAAAACTCTCCACTCTTTTTGCGCAGATATGCTTAGGGAAAATTTTTACTTATCAGATAATCTTTCACCATCTTTTAAAATAGCTGCTGATTCCAAACAAGCCTTATTAAGAAAAGATGCAATTGATGAGCTTTTTGAAAATGAATATGAAAAAAATGACCAAGAATTTATTGATTTTTTGCACAACTTTGCAAAAGAAAAAGATGATAATGATGCAAAAGAAATTGTTTTGGACTTGTACGATTTTTCAAAAAGTCAGGTAGATCCAGAAAATTGGATAAAATATCATACAAGAAATAAGTTTGATTTTTCTGAATTTAAAAAAATTATTGAAAAAAAAGTAGATGAGCTTATAAAAAATGCAGAAGTATTAAAAAAATTTATAGTAGAAAAGTCTATGCGTAAAGAATTTATCGAAATGATAGATATTGATCTTTCTTATTTTTATAATTTAAAAAAATCTGTAATAGAAGATAAGTGGGATGATAGTCTTGAAAAATTTGATTATAATCTTAAAGCAAAAACAAGATTTAATAAGAAAAAAGATGATCCTAATGAAGACTTATTTGTAAAAACAAAAAGAAATTATTATAAGGACCAATTTACAGATTTAAAAAATATAGTAGTAAATACTGATTCTATCACAAAGGCATTTTTTGATCCAAAGGAAGAGAAAGTTTTATCTGAACTTAAAAATTTGGTTTTTGAATTTGAAAAAAATTATAAAAATAAAAAAAGAGAAGAAAATTATTTGGATTTTTCTGATATGGAGCATGAATTTATAAAATTATTAGAAAAAGACGCCTTAGTAGAAAAATTACAAAAACAATTTAAGTATATTTTCTTCGATGAATACCAAGATTCCAATGATATACAAAATTATATAGTTGATAAACTAAAAAATAAAAATAATTTATTTTTTGTAGGAGATGTGAAACAATCAATTTATGGCTTTAGAAATGCAAGACCTGAACTTTTTTTAGAAAAATTAGAATCTTATGAAAAAGATCCAGATTCTTTTAGGATAAATTTATCCAAAAATTTTAGAACTGACAAGGATTTGATTGATTTTAATAACTATATTTTTGATAACTTGATGACTAAAAATAATTCTGATATTGCCTATAAGGATGATAATCACAGGCTAAATTATCACTTTGAATTTGATGAAAAATATCCAAAGGTATCAATTAAGGCTTTAAATTCAAGTGTTAATGAAGAAGAATATTTGGTAAAAGAAATTGATGATTTAATAAATTCTGGAATGAATTATAAAGATATAGCAATTTTATTGAGATCATCTTCAAGAGCCTACTTAATTGAAAATGAATTAAAAAAAGCTGGAATTCCATTTTCATCTGATATTTCAAAAATTTCTTTTGAAACAGTAGAGGTAGACTTTTTCATAAATATCTTAAAATATATAGCAAATCCTAAAGAAGATTTAACCTTACTTTCTGTTTTAAGAAGTGAAATTTTTGATTTTTCTGAAGATGAGCTTTCATTAATAAGTCTTTCTTCTGATAAAAAATATTTTTATGAAAAATTTTCACTTTATGAAGAAAATTTTAATGATGAATTAAGCCAAAAAATCTCAGACTTTAACACAACTTTTGCAGATTTTTCATATATTTTGAATTTTTCTACTATGTATGATTTTGCAAATATAATTTTTGAAAAATCTGGATATTATGACTTTCTAAAGGCTAGGGATAGGGGATATGAAAGAGTTCAAAATATTGAAGCTTTTATAGAACTTATGGATGATTATGATAAAAATAATGAAAATTCTTTGTTTGGATTTTTAACTTATATAGATAATTTGAAAAATCAAAAAAAGGATAATCTAAAAGCATCAAGAAATTTATCTGATGAAGAAGATTTGGTAAGAATAATGACAATCCACAAGTCAAAGGGTTTGGAATTTAAGGCTGTAATTTTGCCAGAAGCTTCAAAAGGATTTAATACTAGAGGAAAAAGTAAGGATATGCTTTTGGATAAGGATTTGGGAATAGGAATAAATATTTCTGATTGGGATAACAAAATAAAAATTTCATCAATAAAAAGAGACTTGATATTGGAAAAATTAAATCTAAATGACAAAAAAGAAGAGATGAGAGTTTTATATGTTGCCTTAACTCGTGCAGAAAGAAAATTATCTATTATTGGTCAAAAAGATCTAAATGAAAAAGGACTTGATAAAATTTTAAGCACAGATTCCTTGCTAGATTTATCTTCTTATATGGATTGGATATTAAAAATTCTTTGTGATGATAAAATTATGGCTGATTTTATAGATTTGGATTATAAGACTGATAATTTTAATAATGGTTCAGTTAAAATTGATTATATTGAAGAATTTAAGGCAGATTCTAAACTTGATTTTACTGATGTAAAAGATTTACTTGATGGAAATAATTATGACAAAAGAATTTATAATCATATTAAAGATACATTTAATTTTTCTTATAAAAATTTGGAGAATACAAACAAATCTCTAAAAAAATCAGTTACAGAAATTGCAAAAAATTATGATTTATCAAATAACGGTTATGAAAAATCTACGTTTGATGATATGGGAATTTCTCATGACTTTAGAAGGCCAAATTTTGATCAAATTAGCCTATCAGCTACAGAAAAAGGTACACTTATCCATAAAATTTTCCAAGAACTTGAATTTAAAGAATATGATTTAGATTCTTTAAAAAATGAAATTAATAAGCTTATTGATTTAGGAAAAATAAGAAAAGAATATATTTCCTATTTAAATTTAGAAAAATTTTTGGGATTTTTTAATTCAAAAATTATTAAAGATATAAGGGAAAAATCACCACTTATAAGAAAAGAAGAGTCATTTTTAAGAAAAATAGATAATTTTTACGTAAATGGTCAGATTGATATAATGTTTGAATTTGAAGATCATATAATTTTAATGGATTTTAAAACAGACTCTTATAAAAGAGAAGGATTTTATGATAAGCAATTAGAAATTTACAAGGACTCCATAGAGGAAGCCCTAGGTAAAAAAGTTTCAAAATCATATATTTATTGGTACAATTTTAAAGAATTTGAACAAGTTAATAAAAACCTCCATTAATATCAAAAATTGATCCTGTAATATAAGATCCCTTATCAGATATTAAAAATTCAACAAGATTTGCAATTTCTTCGGATTTTGCAAATCTTTTTTCAATTAAGTCTTCTTTCAAAGCCTTTTTATCATCGCTGGATAAATCAAATTTGGTCATATCCGTATCAACAATTCCAGGAGAAATTGCATTGACTCTTATATTTGAAGGTATAAGTTCTTTAGAAAGAGCCTTTGTAAAAGAATTGATTCCACCCTTACTTGCAGAATAAGCTACTTCAAAACTTGCTCCCAAGTTACCCCAAATAGATGACATATTTATTATTACTCCAGATTTTTGACTTACCATATATGGAATTGCCCTTTTTGAAGTTAAAAAAATCGAAGATAAATTTGTATTTATAATATCATTCCAAGAAGAAAAATCCATATCTTGAATAAGACCAAAATGGGAAATTCCTGCGTTATTTATCAAAATATCTACATGAGAAAAATTTTTCTCAGCAATATCAAATAAATTATTAACTTCATTTTCATTTTTTACATCACATTTTACAGCTATTACATTTGGATTTTCTTTTCTTAATTTTTCTAATAAACTTAATGCCTTATTCTTATTTTTATTATAAGTTAAAACTAAATTATAGGATTTATTTAATTTTTTTGCTATGGCTTCACCAATCCCTCTTGATGCGCCTGTTATTAATACAGTTTTCATACAATGATTATAACATAAGTTTAAGGGTAAGAAATTAAAACAGGAGGAAAGTATGAAATATTACAAATTAAATGATGGAAATAAAATTCCAGCTTTAGGTCTTGGAACTTATAAAATTACAAATAGAGAAGATATGGCAAAAACTATTGAAGCAGCTTTAGAAAATGGCTATGAATATATAGATACAGCAAAGCTTTATGAAAATGAAGATATGATTGGAGCTGAGCTTAAAAATTCTGGTAAAAAAAGAGATCAATATCAATTGGCAACAAAAGTTTGGCCAAGTGATTTTGGATATGATAAAACAAAAAAATCATTGGATGAGTCTCTAGAAAAACTACAAACAGATTATTTAGATGTGGTTTTACTTCATTGGTTTGGAAAGGATTTTGATAAATCTTGGAAAGTTTTTGAAGATTATAAAAGACAAGGGATAGTAAAAACAATTGGAGTTTCAAATTTTGAACTTTCTCAACTAAAAAAACTTTTAGAAATTGGAGAAAAACCTGCAATCGACCAATTAGAATCAAGCCCACATTTTCAAAATGATGATACTGTAAAATTTTTAAAAGAAAATAATATAATCCACCAAGCTTGGTCACCAATTGCTAGGGGTAGAAGTGAGTTACTGGAAGAGTTTGTAATAAAAAAACTTGCTAATAAATATAATAAAACTCCTGCTCAAATAGTTTTACGTTGGCATGTTGAAAGAGGAACAATGCCAATTCCAAAATCAACAAATCCAGAAAGGATAAAGGAAAATATAAATATTTTTGATTTTTCTCTTGATGAAAAAGATTTGAAGGCAATAAAATCAATTGACCTTAAAAAAAGATATTCATCAGATCCTGAAGATGAAAAATGGTTAAAAGATTTATTAAAAAGAGTATAAAGAAAAAATTCTGCAAATTATTTTGCAGAATTTTTTATATGGGGCAATTGTTTGATTTTAATTTTTATCTATTTTCAAAAATTTCTTTAATTTCGTCTTCGTTAATTCCAACCATAGCTTCACCAAGATCTTTTGAAACTTCAAGAATCACGTCTGGATTGTCATAATTTGCTACGGCTTTTACTATTGCATTTGCTCTTTTTTCTGGATTTCCTGATTTAAAAATTCCACTTCCAACAAATACACCATAAGCTCCAAGTTGCATCATTAAAGCAGCATCAGCTGGAGTTGCAACTCCACCAGCAGAAAGATTTGCAACAGGAAGTTTTTTATTATCTCTAACATATTTTAAAAGTTCAACATCAACTGCCAAATCTTTTGCATAAGAAAAAATTTCATCATCAGTTAAAACTGAAATTCTTTGGATTTCTCTATTAATTTCTCTCATATGTCTTACAGCTTGAACAACATTTCCAGTACCAGCTTCACCTTTTGTTCTAATCATAGAAGCACCCTCAGAAATTCTTCTCAAAGCTTCAGAAATATTTCTAGCACCACAAACAAATGGAGTTTTAAATTTCTTTTTATCAATATGGTTAAAATCATCAGCAACTGTTAAAACCTCAGATTCGTCAATATAATCAATACCTAAGGATTCAAGAATTTGTGCTTCAACAAAATGACCAATTCTTACCTTTGCCATTACAGGAATTTTAACAGCTTTCATAATTTCTTCAATCATTTTAGGATCGCTCATTCTAGAAACTCCACCAGCAGCTCTAATATCTGCAGGAACTCTTTCAAGAGCCATAACTGCACTAGCACCAGCAGCCTCAGCAATTTTTGCTTGTTCAACATTCATCACGTCCATGATAACCTTTTTTTCAAATTTTTTATTTATATCTTTATTTACCATTTTTATCTCCTTAATATTTCTTTTGATTTAATTATATGCTAAACTGTAACTAATAAAAGCAACAAAAAATAAAAAAAATAGGGGTACAGATGTATTTAAATTTACCAAAAAATAATAAATTTTTATATGATAAAATTTATGAAATTATAAAAAATAAAATAATAAATGGAGAAATCGTGGAAAATGAAAAACTACCATCGATTAGGAGTTTATCAAAAGATATCAATGTTTCAATAAACACAATTAAAAAAGTTTATTACAAACTTGAAGAAGAAGGATATATTTATGTAAAAGATAAGAGTGGTTTTTATTGTAGGAAAATAGATGACTTGATAATTTTAGATAAGAAAAAGATAGAAGAAAATAGAGAAATTGGTGAAGAAATTAAATATGATTTTTCAATAAGTGGGGTAGATTATGAGAATTTCCCTTATAAAACTCTTCAAAAATATATGAGAGAATCAATTGATAAATATGATATAAAAATTTTGGATAAGGGATCATATAAGGGATATGAACCTTTAAGAAATGCTATAAAAGTTTATTTGAAAAATTCTAGAAACATTTCAACAAATTCTAGAAATATAATTATTTCATCATCAACTGAGCATTTATTTTCAATAATAAAGAAACTTTTAACGGATCAAACACTTTTTGCTTTTGAAAATCCTGGTTATGCTTTTGGTAATAAATTTTATACTTATGATTTAAAAAATCCTATACCTTTAGAACTCGATAGTGAGGGAGTAAAAATAGATAGACTTTCTGATTTAAATGCACTTTGTCTTTTTGTAACCCCTTTTTATCAATTTCCAATGGGTACAGTTATGTCAATCCAAAGAAGGATTGAATTATTAAATTGGGCATCTCTTTCAAAAGATAGATATGTAATTGAAGATGATTACGATAGTGAATTTAAATTTACAGGCTATCCTACAGAAAGTTTAAAGGCTATGGATAAAAATTCTGATGTTATTTATTTCGGAAATTTTTCAAAATTATTAGCTCCTTCACTTAGAATATCTTATATGATTTTACCAGATGATTTGTTAGAAAAATATGAAAAAAATTTTAAGGGTTTATCAAATACTGTATCAACTTTTGTACAAAAAGCCTTGGCGAATTTTATTAAAAGTGGAGAATTTGAAAAACATATAAATAGAATGAAAAATATTTATTTTAAAAAATTTAAATTTATAGTTGAAAAATTGGAAGAAATTGAAGAGATTTCTTTTCCCCAAAAAGTGGATTCTCTAAATTTACTTATAAAAATAGATGAATCTATAGATATAATAAAGTTTAAAAAAATTTTAAATAATAAATCCCTACACTTAATTGATTTAAATAGATTTACTTACAAAAAAAATGGCAAAGAAAATTATTTTATATTGGGATTTGCAAATTTAAGTATTGAAGAAATTGACCAAGGAATAGAAATTATAAAATTTGCTTTAAAAAATTCAAAAAATAATTCTTTAGAGTCTTGATTTTATCTAATTTGTTATACAAATAAAAAAATTAAATATTTTTTTAGAAAAAAAGTTGAACATTGTTCAGAAAGCTGTATCATAATAAATGTAGCAATAAATGAACGGTGTTCATTTTATTAAAAGGAGTAGATAATTTATGAGTGATGTAGAAAATAAAAAAGAAAAAATTATGGAGGCAGCTCTTAAAATTTTTAAAGAAAAGGGTGCTGAAAAAACTTCTGTAAGAGATATTATGACAGAAGCAGGTTTTGGTTTAGGTACATTTTATTTGTATTACACAGATAAAAATGATTTGCAGGAAAAAATGGTTTTAAATATTGTAACAGAAATTATTTTAAATGCAGAAAAAACATGTGTACAAACCGATCCCATTGAAAGATATATTTCTTTTGTTGATTATATAATAGATTATTTAATTGCCCATTCTTTTGAACTAGATCTTTTAAGTAAAAATATTACTTGGACTCTTTATACAAAAATTGAAAATGATTATGGGCTTAGCGAAGCTGATTCGACTTTGAAATTTATTTTAAATAAATACGATAATTTATTTTTAAAAAATCATACTGAGTCTCAAAAACTTTATATACTTTCTCTCACTCTAGAAATCATGATGTCTACTTGTAAAAGTGCTGTATTGGAAGATTCAATTTTATCAATTGAAGAAATGAAGCCAGTTTTATTTGCTATTATTAGAAAAATTTTTGATAGAACAGGAGATAATAAATGAAGAAAATAACAAAATTTATTTCGCATCATCCTAGACTTATGTTATTAATAATGACTTTGTTATTAATACCTGCATGGTTTGGATATAAGAATACGGGTGTAAATTATGATATTTTGTCATATTTACCATCTGACTTAGAATCCACACAAGGTCAAGAAATTCTTGATAAAGATTTTAAAAATGCTGCAACTGGCATGCTTCTTTTGAAAGGCGATGATTATGATGCTGATAAACTTAAAGATAAGATTTTAAAAGTTGATGGAGTTGAAGATGTAATTTCTAAATCATCAATTGTAGGTGATAGTTTTCCAAATGAATTTTTACCAGATGAAATAAGAGATGTTTTTTATTCTAAAGATTGTACTTTGCTGATGGTTAAATTTGAGGAAGGATCATCATCTTTTAGAACAATGGAAGCCATAGATAATATCAAGAAAATAGAATCTAAGGAAAAGTTCTTAAGTGGTATGAGCTCACTTGTAAAAGATACAAAAGATTTAATAGACCATGAAACTCCAATTTATGTTATTTTGGCTGTAGTTTTGGCTTTAATAATTTTATCCCTTACAAACGAATCAACAATAATACCATTTTTGTTTATTTTAAATATTGGTTATGCTATTTTATATAATTTTGGTACAAACTTATTTTTAGGAGAAATTTCTTATATAACAAAAGCTATAGCAGCTGTTTTACAACTTGCTGTGACTACAGATTATTCTATATTTTTGTACCATAGATATGTTGAGGAGAAGAAAAAAAATGATGATAAAAATGATGCAATGGATATAGCTATTCAAAAAACTGTATCTTCAATTTTTGCATCATCACTTACAACTTTTGCAGGATTTATTGTTTTAATTTTGATGCGTTTAGGACTTGGAAAAGATATAGGTCTTGTTATGAGTAAGGGTGTTTTATTGGGACTAATTTCTACAGTAGTAGTTTTACCACCAATGATTTTAATTGCAGAAAAATTGGTTGCGAGATTTAATCATAGAGTATTTTTGCCATCATTCGAAAAAACATCAAATTTTGTATTGGGTCATAAAAATGGATTATTTATTGCATTTTTAATTTTGTTTATTCCTGCAATTTATGGAGCAAGAAATACTGATCTTTATTACAATCTTGATAGGTCCTTGCCACAAGATTTAGATTCAATAGTTGCTTTAAATAAAATGAAAAAAGATTTTAATATGGCATCTACACATTTTGTGGTTGTTGATGATAAATTAAGCAAAAAAAATGTTAATGGACTTGTTGATGAATTAAAAGATGTTGAAGGTATAAATAGCGTATTAAGTTTAAATTCATTTACAGGCCTAACTTTACCAGATAGTGTTATGCCGGATAAATTAAAAGATAATTTTAATAAAAATGGATATCAAATGATAATGGTAAATTCAAAATATCAAACGGCATCTGATAAGGTAAACGATCAAGTAGATAAAATTAATAATATTGTAAAAGATCATGATAAAAAAGGATATTTAACAGGTGAGGCTGTTTTAACCAAAGATTTAACAGTTTTATCAGACAAAGATTTTAAAATGGTAAATATTGCATCAATAATTATAGTTTTTATAATTATTTCAGTAGTATTTAAATCATTTGCTATTCCTGTAGTCTTAATTGCAGTAATAGAACTTGCTATTCAAATAAATATGGGAGTTCCATTTTATCTAGGTCAAACTATTCCATTCGTAACATCAATAATTATAGGAGTAGTTCAATTAGGTTCAACAATAGATTATTCAATTCTTATGATGGATAGATTTTTAGTAGAATATAAAGAAACTAAAGATGTGGATCAGTCCTTAAAATTGACTGTAAAAGAAACATCTAAATCAATTGTTACATCTGCTTTATCATTTATGGCAGCAACTGTAGGCGTAGGCTTGTATTCAAAAATGGAAATTGTATCAACAATTTGTATGTTGTTGGCAAGGGGAGCAATAATTAGTATGCTTTCAATTATTTTATTCCTACCAGCACTAATAAAAATTGCATTTCCATTTATTAAAAAGACAACTAAGGGATTAAATTAGGAGGAAAATATGAAAAATAAATTAATGAAAGGTTTCTCACTAGTTCTTGCAAGTTCATTATTAATGACAAATGTTGCTTATGCACAAGATTCAAGTGTAAGAAAAAATGAAACAATATATGTTACAAAAGAAGCTAATAAAATAAAAGATAAAACTGGTTCAATTTGGATAAATTCTGATAATAATATAAAAGTAAAAGATAAAACAAATCTAAAAGATATAAAAAATTTAAAGACAGATAAAAAAGTTAATCTGGATAATGGTTATATTAATTGGAATGAAGATAGTAAAGATATTTACTATCAAGGTAAAACAAAAGAAGATTTACCAGTTGATATAAATGTAAAATACTTTTTAGATGGTAAAGAAATAACTTCAGATAAATTAAAGGGTAAATCTGGGCATTTAAAAATAAAAATAGAAGCTATTAATAAAAAGAAAACTAATGCAAAAATAGATGGTAAAAATAAAGAAATTTATTCTCCATACCTTGCCCTTGCTGAAATGAATTTTAATTCTGATAAGGTGAAAAATCTTACAACAAATAGTGGAAAGCTTGTTAAAGACGGAAAAAATGAAATAGTTGCAGCTGTTTTGACACCAGGACTTAAAGAAAATTTCCAAGGAGTTGTAGAAGGGGATAAGCTTGATAACTTCAAAGATAAAGTAGAAATGGAAATGGATGTTAAAGACTACGAACCAACTGAAGTTTATGCTCTTATCACTAATGAATTTTTCCAAGAAGATGCAAAACTTGATTCCTTAGATGAATTAAAAAATGGAGTAAATGATTTAGAAGAAAATGCAGCAAAACTTGTTGATGGTTCAAATAAATTAGATGAAGGAAGCAAAAAATTAAACGATGGAATTGGAAAATTAAATCAAGGGGCAGGTCAATTATCTCAAGGATCTAATAAAATAGTAAGCTCATTTGATCAATTATCAAATGCTTTTGCTAGTTTGCCAGGAAAAATTCAAACAGTGAATACAGCAGTTAACCAACTAAATAATGGAAGTTCAAAGCTATATAATGGTGTTAACCAATACACAATAGCAGTTGGACAAATAAATAATAATATGGCAAAATTGCAAGATGGATCTGTTAGTTTAAATAATGGAGCTAGTCAATTAGATTCATCACTTATGAAATTAAGCAATGGAACAGCAAGTTTAAGAGATAATCTATCAAAAGCAACTAATGGAAATGATATAGCAAATTTAACTAATTCTATGAATCAACTATCAAATGGACTTGGTCAATTATCAAATGGAATTAGCCCACTAGCAGATAGTGTTAGTCAATTGAGCGGGGGACTTTCAAAAATTGAAGAATCTTCAAAAACATTAAATCAAGGTATAAATAATTTAAATCAAAGTGCTCAAAATGCACCAAGCCTTGATTCTAGTGTTCAAAATATAAATGCTCAAGCTGGTGCAATCGACCAAGTTATAGCAAATTTACAAGCGAAAAATGAGGATGGCTCTCTTTCAGCAGAAATTGAAAACTTAAAGGCAGTAAAACAAGGATTAAACAATGAAGCTGGATCAATAAGTGTAAATGGCCAAGCAAATGCTGCTATTAAACAAGGACTAGGACAATTAGCTAATGGATCATCAGAACTTACATCATCAATAGGACAAGTAAATAATAATTTAGGTCAAGTAAGTTCAAAATTAAATGAGTCAAAAGAAACTGTTCAAACATCATCAGCAAAACTTTCAGAAGCAAGCAAAAAAATTGGTGGAGCTTTATCAAATAGTAATATTAAAAAATTACAAGATTCTGTAGTAATGCTTGATGAGTCTACAAAACAAATTAAAGCAGGTTCAGAAAAATTAAAATATGGAACTCAAGCAAATCAAGAAGGTGTAAATAAACTTTCAAATGCAATTAGTCAATTAGATTCTAATTCCGAAGAACTAAGAAATGGATCTGCATCTTTATCTAGTGGATTAAATCAATTCCAAGAAAGATCAAAATCTCTTTCTCAACTTGCAAATATAAATGAAACAGCAATAAATCCAATGGCAAATGGAATTAAACAATTAGATAATGGAATTAATAAATTAAGTGATTCTACAGGTCAACTAAAAAATGGAAGTGATCATTATGTTTCATCATTTGATAAATTTAAAAAGGGATTAAATGATTATAAAACAAAAGGAATTGATAAACTTGCAAATAAATCTGGAGATGTAACAGAAATTAGTGATATTCTAGAACAAATGTCAAAAATCGCAAAAGAAAATAAATCAATTACAGGTACTAGCGACGATTTTGAAACAAAATCTAGAATAATTGAAAAAATAAAATAGAATCTAAATTTAAAAATCCGATTAAACAGATTAATAAAAAATCTTTTAATCGGATTTTTATTTTAAAATATTGCTATTATATAATTTTAAAAAATTAATATATATTTCTAAAATTCACATAAAAAATGTATCAATCTAATCTAAAATAAAGATTTAGGTTGATACATTAAATTATTAATTAAGCTAAATAAAATTATTTATTCTTATTTTTTATATATTTATCAATATTTTCAGCGGCCTTTTTACCAGCCCCCATTGCAAGAATTACAGTAGCAGCGCCGCTAACTGCATCTCCTCCTGCAAAAACTCCGTCTTTACTTGTCATTGTAGAATCATCAATTATAATTCCACCCCAAGATTCTGTATTAATATCATAATTTGTTTGTTTAATTAATGGATTTGGTGATTGACCAATTGAAACAATTACGGAATCAAATTCGACTTCTTCATATTTTCCTGTTGGAATTGGACGTCTTCTTCCAGATTTGTCTTTTTCTCCTAATTCCATTACTTCTAATTTAACTTTTTTAACCCAACCATTTTCTCCTTTAATTTCGACAGGATTATGTAGGTTCATAAAGTTTATTCCTTCTTCTTTTGCGTGATGACTTTCTTCAATTCTAGCTGGCATTTGTTCAAAACTTCTTCTATAAACAACAGTTACATCTGCACCCATTCTTTTTGCACTTCTTGCCGCATCCATTGCCACGTTTCCACCACCAACTACACAGACCTTTTTTCCTATATGAACTGGTGTATCATATTCTGGGAATTTATATGCTTTCATCAAGTTCATTCTTGTCAAAAATTCATTTGCAGAATAAACTCCATTTAAATTTTCTCCTTCAATTCTCAAAAATTTTGGAAGACCAGCACCTGTTGAAACGTAAACTGCTTCAAAACCTTCGTCAAATAATTCATTAATTGATTTTGTTCTACCGATAATTGTATTTCTTTGAAGTTTTACACCAAGTCCAATTACATTTTTCAATTCTTTTTGAACCAAAGTTTTTGGCAACCTAAATTCTGGAATCCCATACATCAAAACTCCGCCCGCTGTGTGGAAAGCTTCAAACATTACTACTTGATATCCTAATTTTGCAAGGTCAGCTGCACAAGAAAGTCCAGAAGGACCAGATCCAACCACTGCAACTTTTTTATTTTGTCCTCTAACTTCAACCGGTTTATTATAGGATTTGTTCATGTGATAATCTGCAACAAATCTTTCAAGACGACCGATTCCAACAGGATCACCATTTTTTCCTCTAGTACAAACTCCTTCACATTGACTTTCTTGCGGACAAACTCTACCACAAATTGCTGGGAGGTTGTTTGTGGATGAAATAATTTCATAAGCCTTATCCAAATTCCCTTCTACAACTTGGTGAATAAATTCTGGAATTCTTACAGAAACAGGACATCCTCCCATACAAGGTTTGTTTTTACATTGAACACATCTAAGCGCTTCTTCTTGAGCCATTTCTAAATCATAACCCAAAGATACTTCCTTAAAATTTTTGTTTCTAACATTAGGATCTTGTTCAGGCATAGTTACCTTTTCTTTACTCATATTAAATTTTGCCATTTCTTATATCTCCTGTTAGTCTACAAATATGTTCTCTTTCTTCTTGTTGGTAATTTCTTCCTCTATTCATTGCTTCATCGAAATCTACTTCAAAAGCATCAAAATCTGGGCCATCAACACAGGCAAATTTCATTTCACCACCAACTGTTACTCTACAACAACCACACATTCCTGTTCCATCTACCATAATTGAGTTTAGTGAAACAATAGTTGGTATGTCATATTCTTTTGTAACAAGGGCAGTATTTTTCATCATTATCATTGGACCAATTGCTAAAACAAGATCATATTTTTTTCCATTTTCAATATTTTCTTTTAAAACTTCAGTAACAAAACCTTGTTTTCCATAAGATCCATCGTCTGTAGTTATATATAAATTATCTGAGGATTCTTTTAATTCATCTTCAAGAATTATTATGTCTTTGTTTTTAAAACCCATTATTACATCTGTATGGGCTCCTATTTTATGTAAATATTTTGCTTGAGGGTAGGCAATTGCAGTTCCTAGACCGCCACCGATTACACAAACATTTTTTCCTTTATATTTATTAAGCTCTGTTGGTTGTCCTAAAGGGCCAACAAAATCTAAAAATCCATCACCAGCTTTTAATTCATTCATTCTTATAGTTGTTCCACCAACAATTTGAACAATAATAGTTACGTTTTCATCATCAGTTTCAGAAATTGTAAAAGGAACTCTTTCGCCTTTTTCGTCTATTCTTAAAATTATAAATTGGCCAGGTTTTGCTCTTTTAGCAATATCTGGAGAATTTACAACAAATTTAATGGTAGAATCATTAAGATTTGTTTTTTCAATTATTCTTGCCATATTTCCTCCTAATAATATCTTTAATAATATTTTAACAATTACAGATAAAAAATCAAGTGAATAAGTTTAAATTAATAGTAAAATACTAGAGTATAAATAAAAAAGGAGGAGAAATGGAAAAAAGAACTTATTCTGACAAAGAATTAATCAAAAAATTTATTCCTTATTACAAGGATTACAAAAATATTTTGGCTATTGATTTATTTTCTGCATTTTTAACAACTGTTTGTGAATTGATTTTACCAATTATTTTATCAACACTCACAGATCATGCATCAAATTCTAGCCTAACTTATTCTATTATAATGAAACTTACTTTAATATATGCTCTAACGAAACTTGTAGAAGTTGCTGGAAGATATTTTATGCAATCTTATGGTCATATAATGGGAGCTCATATTGAAAAAGATATGAGGAGAGATATTTTCAAACATTTTTTGACAATGTCAACTGCATTTTTTAACGAAACAAAAATTGGTCAACTTATGAGTAGGATGACAACAGATTTATTTGATATCACAGAATTTTCTCATCATTGTCCTGAAGAATTTTTTATAGGATTTATAAAACTAACTATTTCATTTGTAGTTTTGATGACTATAAATATTCCTTTAACTTTGGTTTTATATATTATTATTCCAGTAATGGTGTATGCTGCAAGAGTTAAAAGAAGAGCTTTTTCAAGATCAGTTAAAAGTGAAAAAAGACAAATTGGGGAAATAAATGCAAGTATAGAAGACTCACTTTTGGGAATTGATGTTGTTAAATCTTTTGCAAATGAAGATTTAGAAAAAAGAAAGTTTAAAAAAGGCAATGATAAGTTTGTCGATATTAAAAAAGTAAAATATTATAATATGGCATCTTATAATATGATTAACCAATTATTTGCAGGAAGTATGTATGCAATTTTAATAATTATGGGCGGAAACTTTGTAATAAAAAATATAATCAGCCCAGGAGACCTAGTTGCCTTTGTTTTATATTTAAATACAATTATTGCAACTGTAAATAGACTTGTAGAATTTACTGACCAATATCAAAAAGGAATTACAGGAATTGAAAGATTTAATGAAGTTATTAATATGAAGTCTGATATTTTTGATAAAGATAATTCCAAAAAACTTGAAGATGTTAGGGGAAAAATTTCTTTTGACCATGCATATTTTAAATATCCCGACCAAGGAGAAAAAGATCCATGGATTTTGGAAGATATTAATTTTGATATAAATGTTGGAGAAAATGTTGCTCTTGTTGGGCCATCTGGAGCAGGGAAAACTACTGTAACAAAATTGATTCCTAGATTTTATGAAACAAATAAGGGAAGAATTTTAATTGACGATAAGGATATTAATGATTTAACCCTAAATTCTTTGAGAAATAATATAGGTATTGTCCAACAAGATGTTTATTTATTTGGTGGAACTATTAGAGAAAATATTTTGTATGGAAAAGAAGATGCTAGTGATGAGGAAATAATTATGGCAAGTAAGCTTGCAGGAGCTTATGATTTTATTATGGAACTATCAAATGGATTTGACACTTATATTGGAGAAAGAGGTGTTAAACTTTCTGGAGGTCAAAAACAAAGAATTTCTATTGCAAGAGTATTTTTAAAAAACCCACCAATTTTAATTTTAGATGAGGCAACTTCTTCATTAGATAATACCAGTGAGGCTATAGTTCAAGATTCTTTAGAAAAATTATCCAAGGGAAGAACAACATTAACCATTGCTCACAGACTTTCTACAATTATAAATGCGGATTCTATTATTGTATTAACTGATGAGGGAATTGTTGAAAGAGGAAGTCATAAAGAATTATTAGATAAAAAAGGAATTTATTACAAGCTTTATAATTCTAATAATGAAGAGCTTTTTGGTTAGTAGACATACAAAAATAACTTGGGTATAATCATGGTAGATTGGAGAAAAAAGTGAAAAAAATATTTGGAAAATTTATCCATGGACTGGCAAGCGTATTAAATTCTATATTTAATTTTTTAATTAATATTTTAAATGCCATTGTTACAGTCTTTGAGGGTTTAAGCCAAGTTATAATGTTAATTGGATGTTCTGCTATATTTGTTTTACCAATATTTTTTATAGCAATTCCACCAAGACTTTTAACTATATTTTTAATAATTGCTGTAGTTCCATTTTTAGGAAAATCATTTATTTCTTTATTAAGATATGGAAATTATACCTTAATAGAATGGATGTATGATAAGGCTGATACATTAATATCTGGACAAATGAAAGGATATGAAAATTTATCAGATTACGCCAAAAAATATAGGCTTGACCAAGAAAGAGAAAGAAGAAGACAAGCTGAAGAAGAAAGACAAAGAAGACAAGAAGAAATGAATCAAAAATTTGAGGAATTTTTTCAAGGATTTAATTTTTCTGGATTTGATTTTGACACAGGAAATTTTGATGGTGGTTATAATACAGGATCATATCAAAATGGTGGATTTGTAAATGACCTTGGTTTTAAGGAAAAATATCAAAAAGCATGTGATACTTTGGGAGTTTCATATACAAGTGATCAATATGAGATTAAACTTGCCTATAGAAAACTTGCTAAAAAATTTCACCCAGATATTAGTACAGATCCAAATGCTACAGAAAAATTTCAAAAAATAAATGATGCTTATGACTTTCTAACTTCTGAAAATATAAATAAATATAAAAATATGTAAAATTTTTCTTAAAGTAACTTTCCTTCAATTTAGGAAAGTTACTTTTGTATTTTAAAAAGGATTTTAGAGATGAAATATAAGGAAGATGATATTAATAAATTACTAGAAATAACATCAAGAGCAGGAGCTATGATGTTAAAAAATGGAGCTGAAATTTATAGGGTTGAAGATACTGTAGAAAGAATTATAAGATCTATTTATAATGCTAGAGACATAGATGTTTTTGCGACGTTTAATGCTATGATGTATTCTTTTAATGTTGATGGAAAAACTTATGCTAATGTTAAGAGAGTAAAAAATAGAGGAAATAATTTGATTATTGTAGATAAGGTTAATTCTTTTTCAAGAAAATTTTGTAACCATGAATTAACATTGGATGAGGCTTTGTTAGAACTTGATAAAATAAGAAAAGCTACAGTAATTGATCCCAAAGTTACAATTATAGGAGCCGTTCTTGCGTCAACAGCTTTTCCAATATTGGTAAATCCAAAATCGCCAATATTTTTAGATCTTCCAGTAACTTTAGTTGTATCATTTTTGACTTTTCTAATTTATAGAAATATTGAAAAGAAAATGTATGGGTACTTTATTGATAATTTTGTTGCTGGAATAATGGTATCATTTTTAACATTGATGATTGGAAAATTTTTTGGTGGATTTAATACGGCAAATGTAATAATTTCATCGATGATGCCTTATGTACCAGGATTTATTTTGACAAATTCTATAAGAGATTTGATGAGTGGAGATGCAACGAGTGGACTTGTAGGACTTACAATGTCTTTATTTATTTCATTAGCTCTTGCAATTGGAGTTGCAGTCCCTATGACTATTTTATAAGGAGGAAATATGCATTTAGTGTTAGGATTTATATTTTCATATATTTCGGCTGTGGGTTTTGCTATGCTATTTTCTTGTCCAAAAAGTTCAATAAAATTATCATCTCTTGCTGGAGCAATAGGATTTGTAATCTATCAAATAGTTGGAGATGTAATTGGAGATGGAGTTTTTTTAAAAGCCCTAGCAGGAGCATATTTTACAGGTATTATGGGAGAAATTTTTGCAAGAAAATGTCATATGCCAGCAATACTTTTTATAGTTCCTGGAATAATTAATTTAGTGCCTGGAAAAGGAATCTATAATACCCTATATTATTTTGTTGATGGGGAAAAATCTTTGGCTTTAATAAATTTATTTGATACCCTAGCAGCTGCGTCAGCAATTTCTTTTGGTATTTTATTGGCATCAGCTTTATCAAAATCATTAAGAGGATTTAAATTTAGAAAACCTAGTAAAAGATATGATTGGAGAAAAAAGAAAAAATGAAAAAAATATATTTAGCAGGAGGATGTTTTTGGGGAGTAGAAGCATATTTTAAAGATATAAAAGGAGTAGAATCTACTCTTGTAGGATATGCTAATGGAAATACGGAAAATACATCTTATGAAAATTTATATAAAACAAATCACGCAGAAACTGTAGAATTAATCTATGATGGAAAAGAAAAATCTTTAGAAAGAATTTTAGAATATTTTTACTATATTATAGATCCATTTTCAATAAATAAACAAGGAAATGATATAGGTAGTCAATACAGAAGTGGGATTTTTTCAAATGATGAAAAAGATTTAGAATTTTCTAGAAAATTTTTAGATCAAAAACAAAAAAATGAAGAAAGAAAAATACAAATAAAAGTGGAAAAATTAGAAAATTTCATAAAAGCAGAAGATTACCATCAAAATTATTTAGAAAAAAATCCAAATGGCTATTGCCATATTAATTTATTAGATAAACCAAACCTAGCTTAGTCTAGGTTTTTTATATTACAAAATTTTAATTAATAAAAATTGATATTTTAAAACTTTATAATACAATCCTTGTAAGAGAAATTTTTCTGTGATATTATACTCAAAGGAGAGGATAATATGGGCGTTTTTGATGAAAATAATTTAACTAAAAATCAAAAAAATTTAATGGAACTAAAGATTCGTTTGATTAAGGCTGAGTTTGAATTGAATTTTTATTTGACAGGATATGAAAATTTAAACCAATTTTATAATGATAAAAATAAGCTTAATAGAATTTTTATGGATTCTTATATTTCATTGATGGACCATAATCCCTATGATTTTGTTGAAAAGATTGATAAGTTTACTGATTTAAACTTTTCTTATAAGACAGATGATATTAAAATAAAAAATCTTTTAAAAAGTTTTGATGATATAAAAGATCTTGATGATAAGGAAATTATAAAACAAAAGGGTAGAATAAAAAGAAGAATTAGAAAAATGGAATTGGCAGCTAGTGAAATTGAGAATGTTTTGCTAAGCTCTTTGCCAAGAAATTATTATAGTTAGGAGTTTTTATGGCAATTAAATTTGATATAGTAGAAAATTTAGGTGTTCTTTCAACCAATGCCAAAGGATGGACAAAGGAATTAAATCTTGTTTCTTGGAATGAGAGAGATCCAAAATATGATTTGAGAGATTGGAATGAAGATCATACAAGGATGAGCAAGGGAATTACTTTTACTAAGGAAGAAGCTGAAGTTTTAAAAGAAGAATTTGATGACTAAGACCTAAATATTTAGGTCTTTTATAAATTAAAAGGAAATTTTAATGATATATTTTGACTATGCAGCTACATCAATAAAAAGAAAAGAAATTTTAGAAGATATTTTTAATCATATGGAAAATTTTGATGGAAATCCTGATTCTTTACATGCCTTGGGAAGGGCTGGAAAAAAAGTTTTGGAAAATTCAAGAATGGAAATTGCAAAATCAATCAATGCTAATCCAAATCATATTATTTTTACTTCATCTGCTAGTGAGGCAAATAATACAATTTTGTCAAATTTTAATGATGATTTTGTAATAACTTCAAAAATTGAGCATGATTCTATTTTAAATACTGTAAATAAGGAAAAAACAGTTTTTCTTGATGTGGATAAAAATGGATATTTTTCACTTGATGAATTGAAAGAAAAACTTACAGATGATATTAAATTAGTTTCTTTAATGTTTGTAAATAATGAAATAGGTGCAATTGAGCCAGTTTATGAAATTGGAGAATATTTAAAAGAAAGGGATGTATTTTTCCATGTAGATTGTGTTCAAGCTTATTCTCATATTGATATTGATGTTAAAAAACTTCATTGCAATTCACTTTCTCTTTCTGGCCACAAAATTGGAGGTATAAATTCTTTCGGTATTCTTTATTGTAATAAAAAAATCAAGCCTCTTATTAAAGGTGGAGAGCAAGAAAAAGATAGGCGCGCTGGAACATCTTTTACAATGGGAGCTTATTCCATGGCAAAATCTTTCCCAAAAGCTATTAGTGAAAGAGAAAAAGTCAAAGAATTAAAATCTTATTTTTTAAAAAAATTAGAAGAGTCAAATTTTTTATATGAAATAAATGGAAGTTTGGAAAATTCAACTGACCATATATTAAATTTATATTTTCCAAAAGTTAAAAATGAACTTCTTCTTACATATTTGGACATGAATGGTATTTGTATTTCTGTTGGATCTGCTTGTAGAGCAGGAAGTGTCGAAGCAAGTAATGTTATAAAAAATATGTATGACGAAGAAAGGGCAAGACATTCTGTAAGATTTTCTTTTGGTTTTACAAATACAAAAGAAGATATTGACTATACATTTGAAGTTTTGAAAAAATTAAGGGGGATAGATGGAAAAGAAAGATAAAAAAGATATAAAAGTTATCGTTGGTGTAAGTGGTGGAGTCGATTCATCTGTTGCTGCCCTTTTATTAAAAAATGAAGGCTATGATGTAAGTGGAATTTTTATGAAAAATTGGGACGAAGAAGATGAAAATGGAGTTTGTACAGCAGAAGTTGATTATGAAGATGCAGTTAAAGTTTGCAATCAAATAGGAATTCCATATTATTCAATAAATTTTGAAAAAGAATATTATGACAGGGTATTTTCATATTTTCTTGATGAATATAAAAAAGGAAGAACTCCAAATCCAGATATAATGTGTAACAAAGAAATAAAATTTAAGGCATTTTTGGACTATGCAAAAGATTTAGGTGCAGATTACCTTGCAACAGGTCACTATGCAAGAGTTGATAGGGAAGATGATGAAACAAAAATGCTAAGAGGAGTAGATTCAAATAAGGACCAAACTTATTTTCTTTCTCAATTATCCCAAGACCAAATAAAAGATGTTTTATTTCCAGTAGGAGATCTTGATAAAAAAGAAGTAAGAAAAATTGCCAAAGAAAATAATTTGGCAACAGCTGATAAAAAAGATTCAACAGGAATTTGTTTTATAGGAGAAAGAAATTTTAACGAATTTTTATCAAATTATCTTCCAGCAAAAGAAGGAGATATTGTCGATACTGATGGAAATATAATGGGAAAACACTATGGTTTAATGTATCATACAATCGGACAAAGAAGAGGACTTGGAATTGGTGGAGAAGGTGAAGCTTGGTTTGTTTGTGGAAAAGATTTAGAAAAAAATGAACTTATAGTTTGCCAAGGAAAAAATAACGAAAAATTATTTTCAAATAGATTAATAGGATCAAATTTATCATCAATTTCAGCTAAAGGACTAAAAAAAGAATTTGACTGCACCTGTAAATTTAGGTACAGACAAAAAGATATAAAATCCCATGTGAAAATTTTAGATGACGGAAAAGTTGAAATTACTTACGATAAAACAAAGGCCGTAACCCCAGGACAAGCCGCAGTTTTTTATGATGGAGAAGTATGCTTGGGATCTTGCATTATAGATGAAGTTTATAATGGAGAAAAAAGATTAAAAGTTTAATAGAAAAATTCAGCTCTTGCAAAATTTTATTTTGCAAGAGTTTTTTTGTCCACTTAAGTGAGTTGAGCGAACGAAAGAGAGCGAAACAAAAAACCACCTGCTATGCAGGTGGAGGTATTAAGCTTTAGCTTTAAGCACCAAGAAAACCTCCTTAATGTATAATTGTGATAGTCACATGCACAATTAAATAAGGAGGTAATCATGGATAAAAATACTTTATCACATACAAGTTGGAGATGCAAATACCATATAGTA
>NZ_HE578907.1:815541-825187 GCF_000321005.1 Anaerococcus senegalensis JC48 | reverse complement strand
AAGTCAGTAAATAAGAACAAATAAAAAAACTGCTTAAGCAGTAGTTGGGATAGTGGTGCATGTGATGGAATACTCGACAGCCCCAATAGGGGCGTGCCGGTATTCGCGCCTTATAGGCGCTGTGCAAACTACCAGCTAAGCTGGTAGTTTTGATTATTTAAAAATTTTTTAAAATAAACCTATTTTGTATATACTTTCTCATAATGCTATAATTTAAGTATGAAAATTAAAGCAAACAAAGAAATTAGAATTGATAAATATCTTTCAGATATTTTTGAAGAAATTCCTAGAGAAAAGGTGAAAGATTTTATCAAAGATGACAAAATAAAAGTAAATAATAAAAAAATAAAACCTTCCTACAAATTAATTTTAGAAGAGGAAATAGAAATTTCTGATAAATTATTTGAAAAAGCAAAAATTGAAGCTGAAGATATGAATTTAAAAATCATTTATGAAAATAAAGATTTTGCAATTATTGATAAAGATAAAAACGTAATTGTCCATCCAGCAGGATCAATTGTTAGTGGAACTTTGGTCAATGGACTTTTACATCACTTTGGCTATGATAATTTATCTCATATAGGGGGAGATGATAGACCAGGAATTGTTCACAGACTAGATAAGGATACAACTGGACTTATGGTTATTGCAAAAAATAATTCATCTTACAAATATTTGAAAAATCTTTTTGAAACAAGAAAAATTGATAAGGAGTATTTGGCAATTTGTAATGGGATTTTTCAAAAAAAATCTGGAACAATTCATACTTTTATGGATCGTGATCCAAATAATAGAAGAAAAATGGCAGTGAGAAATTCTGGTCGTGATGCAATTAGTAAATATGAAGTAATTTCAGAAAATAATGGTTATTCCTTGGTAAAAATCAAAATTTTAACTGGAAGGACTCATCAAATTAGGGTTCACATGACCTATATTAATCATCCACTTTTGGGAGATCCTGTTTATGGAAATGTAAAACATAAATTTAATTTGGACCATCAACTACTTCATTGCCATAAATTAGGATTTAAAGATAAAGATGGAATTTATAGAGAATTTTGTGCAAATGTTCATGAAGATTTTAAAAAATATCAAAAAATTTTGGGTTTAGGAGAATAAAATGTATTCAAAAACAAATACAGTCACTCTTTTGGGTCTTGATGGAAAATCAATTGAAGTTGAATCTGATATAACTAGTGGAATGCCAGCTTTTAATATTGTAGGTCTTCCCGATTCATCTATAAAAGAATCCAAAGATAGGATTAGAGTTGCTCTTATAAATTCTGGTTTTAAATTTCCCCAAGGAAGAATTACCATAAATTTATCTCCAGCAGATATAAAGAAAGAAGGAACTCAACTTGATTTGCCAATTGCAATTTCTCTTTTAAAAAGCATGGGAGTAATTGAAAATTCAAAAGATGATTTTATTTTTATAGGCGAGCTTTCACTTGATGGAAGAATTGTCCCAGTAAAAGGTGCCCTTGCCATGGTAATTTCTATGAGGGAAAAGGGATTTAAAAATTTTATAATTTCAAATGAAAATAAGGACGAATGTGCAATAATAAAAGATTGCAATATTTTTCCATTCTTAAATTTAGAAGAATTAGTTTCATATCTTAATGAAAATACAAAAAAATCTCCCTACAAAATAAAATTATTAAATACAAGTGAAAATATTACATATCCTTATGATTTTTCTGATATAAAAGGTCAAGATTCTTTAAAAAGAGCATTACAAATTGCAGCAGCAGGAGATCATAATTTATTAATGATTGGACCTCCAGGAAGTGGAAAAACTTTTTCTGCAAAACATTTACCTTCAATCTTACCTGATATGGATTTTGAGGAAAAAATTGAAGTTACAAAAATTTATTCAGTGATGGGACTTCTTGAAAGTGGAAAATTAATAAATAATAGACCCTTCAGATCTCCCCACCATTCAGCAAGTGAAGTTTCTTTGATAGGAGGAGGAGCAAATATTCCAAAAGCAGGAGAAATAACCCTCGCCCATAAGGGAGTTTTGTTTTTGGATGAATTTCCAGAATTTTCCAAAAAAACAATAGAAGCTTTGAGAGAGCCTTTGGAAAATAAGGAAATAAATATTTCAAGATCAATGGCAAGCATAAAATATCCAGCAGATTTTATTTTGATTGCTGCGATGAATCCTTGTCCTTGTGGAAATTTTGGAAATCCTTTAAAAGAATGTACTTGCACTCAAAATGAAATAAGAAGATATTTATCAAAATTATCTTCTCCAATTCTTGATAGGATTGACATTCATATAGAAATAAAACCTGTAAAATACAAAGATTTGGAGGATAATATAAAAACAAAATCTTCAAAACAAATGAAAGAAGAAGTTCAAAGAGCAAGAGAAATTCAAATAAAAAGATATGAAAAAGAAGAAATTTCTACTAACGGAGCTCTTTCCACAAGGCTTATGAAAAAATATATAAAACTTGATAAAAATGTAAAAGAAATCGGACAAAAAGCCTTCGATAAATATAATTTTTCAGTAAGATCTTATAATAAAATTATAAAAATGAGTAGGACTATTGCAGATCTTGATGGATGTGAAAAAATTGAAGCGAAGCATCTTCTCGAATCTGTTCGATATAGGTCTTTGGATAATAAATATTGGAGTATGTGATGGATAATAATTTAATTAAGACCAATATTGATTTTTATATCAACGAACTTATTACAAAAGCTCTTAATTTAGATGCAAGTGATATACATATTGAGCCAATTGATCAAAAATTTTCAAGAATAAGATTTAGAATTGACGGCAAACTTAGAATTATTACTAAGATGGAATATTCTTCTTATATTAAGCTTTTAACAAGAATTAAATTATCTTCTAAATTAGATATTTCAGAAAAAAGAAGACCTCAAGATGGATATTTAAAATTAGATAAATTTCCACATATCGATTTTAGAATTTCAACTTTAAATACTATAGTTGGTGAAAAATTAGTTTTAAGGATTCTTTCCATTGAAAATTTTAAAAAAACTCAAAATTTATTAGGCTTTACTAATAGATCAAAAGAAATTTTAGAAAAAGCAATAAAAAATAAATCCGGAATGATAATTTTTTCAGGACCAACTGGTTCTGGAAAATCTACTTCTCTTTATTCCTTATTAAATAAATTAAATGATGAAAAAAGAAATATAATTAGTATAGAAGATCCAGTAGAAATTAATATTTTGGGCATTAACCAAATTTCAATTAATGAAAAAATCGGATTAACTTTCCAAAGTGCACTTAGATCAATTTTAAGACAAGATCCAGATATTATTATGCTTGGAGAAATTAGGGATAATGAAACGGCAAAAATGGCAGTAAGAGCTGCTATAACTGGACATTTAGTTTTAACTACTCTTCATACGAATGATAGTTTTTCTTCAATAAATAGGCTGCGTGATTTGTCAGTTGAAGACTATTTGATAAAACAATCTGTAAATACTCTTGCAAGCCAAAGGCTTGTTAGAAAACTTTGCTCATGTAAGAAAAAACGAAAAATTTCAAAAGAAGAATATAATTTTGTAAAAAATTATTTTGATGTAGATGAAAATACTTATATTTACGATCCAGGTTCTTGTGAAAAATGCCACGATGGATATCTAGGACGAGAAGCTGTTGAAGAAATTGCTGATTTTGATGAAGATTACAAAAATCTTTTTTTTGAAAATAAAAATTTTAGTAAAAATGACTTGGATTTATTAAATAAGGAAAAAAATTTTAAGTCTATGACCTACAATGGAATTAAAAAAGTTCTAGATGGGGTCACAAGCTTTGAAGAAATTTTAGATTCAATTTATTATTTTAATTAAAGAAATGATTATAAATTAATATATTAGTCTCCGTCTTTTGGCGGAGACTTTATTTATTTTGTATGTAGTTAAAAAATATTAAATTATAATTTAAATAAGTCAAAAATAAAATTCTAACTTTATTATCTATAAAATATTAATTAATAGACTAAATCTATTTTTATATAAATATTTTTAGATTTATAAACTGATAAAATTGTAGGATGTCATGAATCACATTACGTTTTTTAGTAATGAAAAAAATAAACATAATAATATTAGAAAAAAAGAAGAATTAAAAAAATTTTAATTTATAACATATTCCTTAGATTAAGTTAAACTAATAGAAAAAGAAAAAAATTGGTAAATATAAATTAGGTTTAAATATCAGTATAAAAATTTTTAAATTATTCAAAAAGTAGATGAAAGTATAATTATCATCTACCTTTTTATTTATTTATAGAGCTGATTATTCTAATATTTAATTAAAATATTTCTTCTTAATTCTTGATTTTCTTATGGTATAATCATATAGAGATAAAATTAGAAAGAAGGGTGTATGAAAGAAAAAGAATTAAACCATCTTGCCATTATTCTTGATGGAAATGGTAGGTGGGCAAAAAATAGAAATATGCCAAGATCTATGGGTCATAAGGAAGGATCTGAAAATGTTGTGGATATTGCTCTTTATGCAAAGGAAAAAGGTATAAAATATCTAACTCTTTATGCATTTTCTACTGAGAATTGGAAAAGACCTAAGATTGAAGTCAATTATTTGATGAAATTATTGGCAAAATTTATAAAAGATAAGACAAAGTTACTTATGGAAAATGAAGTAAAATTAAATATAATTGGAGATATATCAAAACTTCCAGAAAAAACTATAAAAGCTTGTCTTGATGTTTGTGAATTAACAAAAAATAATGACAAACTAGTTTTGAATATGGCTATAAATTATGGAGGCAGAATGGAAATTGTAAAAGCCTTCAAAGATATGGTAAAAAATGGGGTTGATTTTGAAAAAATTGATGAGGATGACATTTCAAACTATCTTTATACAAAAAATATGCCAGATCCTGATCTTTTGATTAGAACAGGGGGAGATTTGAGAATTTCAAATTTCTTAATTTATCAAATGGCTTATACTGAATATTATTTTACAGAAGTTTTGTGGCCTGATTTTTCAAAAAAAGATTTGGACAAGGCTGTTGATTCATTTTATGGAAGAGATAGAAGGTATGGTGGATTAAATGAACCTAGCTAAAAGATTATTTGGTGGAGGAATAATTCTTTTTTTATTGATTGCAATAACCTATCTTGGTGGTATTTATTTTGCAATTGGTTTTGGAATTTTCTCTTGCATTGCCGTAAAAGAATTAGTAAACGCACTTAAAAATTTGTCATACAATGTTCCTTTAAAATTTGCTATGATAATAAATTTATTTTTTGTAATTAACGCCTTTAGTGGTAATCAAGATTTATTTATGTTTGGTTTTACATCTATACTCATAGCAATTTTTGTATACATGATTTTTAATAAAAAATATAGGATGGAAGATTTTTTTGCTCTATTATTTGTAGTAACTTATGTTTCTATTTTTATGTCTAGTGCAATAAGAATTAATAATAATGTCTATCTTTATATGTTGTATGTCATAGCTTGGGGGTCAGATACTTTTGCTTATCTTACGGGTTCAACTATTGGCAAACATAAAATTAAATCACTTGAATCTATTTCTCCTAATAAAACCATAGAAGGATTTATCGGAGGAGTTTGTGGAGCGGTGATTTTAAATTTGATATATGTAAATTATGTAAATCTTGACAAAAATATATTATTAGTAATTATTTTTACTGCAATTGCTGCATTTTTGTCAGAGACTGGAGATTTGGTAGCGTCATTTATAAAAAGAAAATGTAATATAAAAGATTATGGAAATTTGATTCCTGGTCATGGAGGGATTTTGGATAGATTTGATTCAATCTTGTTTATAAGTCCTTGCCTATATCTATTTACATTAATATAAGTTAAGGAGTAAAATGAAATCTGTTATTATTTCGATAATAATGTTCTTATTTTTGATTTTGATTCATGAATTTGGACATTTTATTATTGCAAAAAAAAGTGGAATTAAGGTCAATGAATTTGCCATTGGCATGGGACCTAAAATATTTTCAAAGCAAAAAGGAGAAACTCTTTATTCTGTAAATTTGTTTCCGATTGGTGGATATTGTGCCATGGAAGGTGAGGACGATGAAAGTAATGATGAGAGATCATTTGACAAAGCACCTGCCTACAAAAGATTTTTTACAATACTTGCAGGACCTTTAATAAATTTGATTTTTGCTGGTTTATTATTTTCTTTTGTAGCATTTAATACTGGAAAGCCATCAACAAAAATCAAAGAATTCACTGAAAATTCACCAATAAAAAGTCAAGGATTTAAAATAAATGATGAAATTTATAAAGTTAATAATAAAGAAATTAATGAGTTTTCTGATATTTCTAAAAGCTTGGAAGATTTTTATAAAAATCATAAAAAAGATGATAAAATTTCTGTTACATTAAAAAGAAATAATAAATATATTGATAAAAGTGTAAAAGTAGAGTTTGAAGATAAAAGACCAATTCTTGGTTTTATACCAAAAAATCAAAAAGTAGGATTTTTTGAATCAATAATAATTGGAACAAAACAAGTTGGATCTATGATTTCGATGATGGTTATTGTTCTAAAAAATTTATTTACAGGAAAATTAGGATTTTCAGCACTTTCAGGACCTGTCGGAGTTGTAAAAGAAATGGGTAGACAAGCAAATCTTGGAATTATGAATCTTATTTTCTTTTTGGGATATATTAGTGTAAATTTAGGATTTTTTAACCTACTTCCAATTCCAGCTCTTGATGGGTCAAAAATTTTCACATCATTATATGAAATGATTACTAAAAAAAGAATAAACAAAAAAATAGAAGAAAAATTTACAATAGGAGGATTTATCTTTTTATTGGGATTGATCCTTTTAGTTACAATTAAAGATTTAATTAATTTATTTTAAGGAGTAAAAATTGAAAAAAACTAGAAAAGTATATGTAGGAGATGTAGCCATAGGAGGAGGATCTCCTATTTCTATCCAATCAATGACAACTAAAGAAACAAAAAATATAAAGGAAGTTGTAGATCAAATTAATGACTTTGAAAAAGCAGGCTGTGATATTTCAAGATCTGCTATAAATTCTATTGAAGATGCAAAGGCAATTTCTGAAATAAAAAAAAGAACAAATCTTCCCTTTGTAGCGGATATACAATTTGATTATAAACTAGCACTAGCAGCAGTAGAAAATGGATGTGATTGTTTAAGAATAAATCCAGGAAATATTGGTGGGGCTGATAAGGTTAAGATTTTGGTTGAAAAATGTAAGGAGAAAAATATTCCTATAAGAATTGGAGTAAATTCTGGTTCTGTTCATAAGGATATGATTGAAAAATATCATGGAGTTAATGTTGATAGCCTTGTTTATTCTGCCCTTGAAGAAGTAAAAGTTTTAGAAGATTTAGATTTTTATGACATTGTTATTTCTATTAAATCATCGGACGTAAATACAATGATTGATGTAAATAGAAAAATTTCAGCTCTTTGCGATTATCCACTTCATTTAGGAGTTACAGAAGCTGGACCTCTTTATCAAGCTTTAGTAAAATCTTCAATTGGAATGGGATCACTTTTAAAAGATGGAATTGGTGATACAATTAGAGTTTCAATTACTGGAGATCCTCTTCAAGAAGTAAAAGCAGGAAAAACAATTTTAAAATCCTTGGGACTTAGACGTGATGGTGTTGATCTAGTTTCTTGTCCAACTTGCTCAAGAACAAGCGTAAATTTGGATGAAATTGTAAATGAAGCAAGTGATAGGCTTGATAAATTAAATTTAAATTTAAAAGTTGCCATAATGGGATGCCCTGTAAATGGACCAGGTGAAGCAAAAGAAGCAGATTACGGAATTGCTTGTGCAAAAGGATATGGATTTTTATTTAAAAAAGGAATAACAATCAAAAAAGTAAAACAAGAAGAAATAGTAGACAGTCTTATTGAAGAAATTTTGAAAGATGAGAAAAATGAAAATTAGTCTAAAATCACTTATAGATACAGACAAAGATTACTATATTAAAGATGCTATATATTCAAAAAAATTAAATAAACTAAAATTAATAATTGTAGGAAAAAAAGAAAAAGAAATTGAAGAAAAATTAGAAAAATATTTTTCCTATGTAAATTTAGCTTTAAGGTACGAAGATATAAAAGAAAAAGAAGAAAAAGCAAATCCAATTGAAGAATTTTATGAAAATCAACCTCTTCCAGATTTTTATGAAACAGGATATGAAGACCAAGTAGAAGAAATTGTAGATGAAAAAAAAGATAAAGCTAAAGAAAATAAAGAAAACAAAGATATTTTTGATCTGCCAAATATTGAAAATAATAAATACGAGAATACAAAAGATGACAAGCCATCAAGCCTTAGAGATTTAAAAAAGATTGAGCTTGAAAATATGATTCAAAATGCTAGAAATAACAAAAAAGAATCAGACAAAAAAGAGAAAGATCCATCAGAAATATTAAAATACGGAAGAAACATTAAGGCAGATGAATTTAAAATTGAAGAGATTTATGACAAAAAGGGAATGAATTTATCTTTAAAGGGAGAAATTTTTGGAATAGATATTTTTGAGTCAAAAAGAGGGAATTTTATCTATTCTTTTGACCTTGAAGATGAAACAGACGCTATAGCTTGTAAGATGTTTGTTCAACCAAGAAATAAAGCAAAACTAGATAATTTAAAAGAAAATATTGCAGTAAGAGTTCAAGGTGTTTTAAATTATGATGGTTACTCTCACGAAGATGTATTTACAGTTAATTCTATGGAAGAATGTGAAAAAAAAGAAAGGCTTGACACTTATCCTAAAAAAAGAGTAGAACTTGAAATTCATACAAAAATGACCAACCTTGATGGTTTTGTCGACATGGATGAACTTTCAAAAAAATTAAAATCTTGGGGCCATACAGCTTGTGGTATTACCGATACTGAAACTCTACAAGCCCTTCCAGATATGTATGACAAGCTAGGAAAAAATGACATAAAAATGCTAGCAGGCGCAGAGCTTTTGTTGGTTGATAAAAATTTAAGGATTTTAACCAATAATTATAATAAAAAAATAAATGATATAAGGAATTTAAAAGATCAAAGATTTATTGTTTTTGATTTGGAGACAACAGGTCTTTATAAATATTCTGATAAAATTACAGAAATTGGTGCTGTAAAGATTGAAAATGGAGAAATTGTTGAAGTTTTTAATGAACTTGTAAATCCTGAAAAAATGATACCTGAAAAGGTAGTTGAGCTTACTGGAATTACAAATGAAATGGTAATGGATAAGCCAAAAATTGATGAAATATTACCAAAATTTTTGGAGTTTTCAAAAGATGCTTATTTTGTAGGACAAAATACAGATTTTGATATTGGTTTTATTAAAGAAGCTTGTAACAATTTATCCTACCAATTTGAACCTGTTTATTTAGATACCTTGCCCATGGCGAGGGCAGTTTTTCCATCTATGGGAAGATTTTCTCTAGATAAACTTGCAAAAAAATTGGCAGTAGGACCATTTAACCATCACAGGGCAAGTGATGATGCTATGACTACTGCAAAAGTCTTTATAAAATTATTTGAAAAAATTAAGGATAAAAATAAAGATTTAAGTCTTGGAGAAATTAATTCTATAAAAACAAAATGGCCTATTTCTCGTCACGAAAATTTCTCATCAATAATTTTTGCCAAAAA
>NZ_HE578907.1:793207-815095 GCF_000321005.1 Anaerococcus senegalensis JC48 | reverse complement strand
CTTTATAAAATAATTTCAGATTCTAGAATGAAATATTTTAATTTAGAAGCAAAGACTCCATTTGATTTAGTAAGTGAAAATAAAGAAGGTTTAATAATTGGATCAGGTGGAAAAGACGGGTTATTATTTAAGGCTATAAGAGATAATTATGCAGAAGAAAAAATTGATAAAATCTGCGAGTTTTTTGATTTTTTCCAAATAGAGGCATTGGGGGTATTTGCTGATGATTTGGAAAATGGATCAATTAGAAATAAAGAGCAAATTATTGAAATAAATAATAAAATAATTGATTTAGGACAAAAACACAATAAGTTAGTCGTTGCAACTGGTTCTGTAAGATATATGGAAAAGAAAGATTATGTTCTTAGAAATATTCTTCACAAGGGACAATTTTTCCATTACAAAGAAAATAATCCTCTTTATTATTTAAAAACAACCAAAGAAATGCTTGATGAATTTTATTATCTAGATGATAAAACTAAAATGGAAGTTGTAATTGATAATACTATAAAAATTGCTGATAGCCTTGAAAGTATTATGCCAATTCCTCATGAGACTTTTCCACCAAAAATCGAAGGATCTGATAAAAGATTAAAAGATACAACTTATGAAAAAGCAATATCAATTTATGGAGATCCTCTTCCAGACCTTGTAAAAACAAGACTTGATAAGGAGCTTGATTCTATAATTTCAAATGGTTACGCTGTTTTATATATAATTGCAAAAGAGCTTGTTGAAAAATCAAATGAAGATGGATATTTGGTTGGATCAAGAGGTTCTGTTGGTTCATCTTTTGCAGCAACCATGGCAAATATTACAGAAGTAAATCCACTCGCTCCTCATTATATTTGTCCTAAATGTAAACATTCAGAATTTATAACTGATGGATCTATTGGAGCTGGAATAGATTTACCGGATAAAATTTGCCCAAATTGTGGTACAGAGATGAATAAGGATGGTCACGATATTCCTTTTGAAGTTTTCTTAGGATTTGAAGGAGACAAGGAACCAGATATAGATTTGAATTTTGCTGGAGAATATCAACCTACAATTCACAAATATACAGAAGAATTGTTTGGTGAGGGAAAAGTTTTTAGGGCAGGAACTATTGGAACTATAAAAGACAATACAGCTTTTGGCTATATCAAAAAATATATGGAAGATAATGATCTCACATTAAGTAATGCACAAATTCGAAAATATCAAAGAGGACTTTTTGATGTAAAAAGAACTACTGGTCAACACCCAGGTGGTCTTATGATAGTGCCAAATGATAAAAATATTTATGATTTTTCACCTGTTCAATATCCAGCAGATGATGGAAAAGATGATATAAAAACAACTCATTTTACCTACAACATGATGCATGGAGTAATTTTAAAATTAGATTTATTGGGTCATGATGTTCCTACAATTATTAGAAGTTTACAAGACTTAACAAATACAGATCCCTTAAAACTTCAAATGGATGACGAAAATGTAATGAATATTTTCTCTTCAACCAAACCCTTAAACATAAAATATGATTTTTCAAATAATGAAATAGGAACTTTGGGAATTCCAGAATTTGGTACATCTTTCGTAAGAGGGATGTTAAAAGATACTTTTCCAACCAAATTTTCTGAAATGACTAGAATTTCTGGTCTTTCACATGGTACTGATGTGTGGCTAAATAATGCTCAGGATTTGGTAAAATCAAAAACAGCAGGTTTTGATCAAATAATTTCAACTCGTGATGACATCATGAATTCTTTGATTAATCTAGGACTTGATAAGAAAAAATCTTTCCAAATAATGGAAAAAGTAAGAAAAGGAAAAACTTTATCAGAAGAAACTTTATCATATATGAAAGAAAATAAGGTTCCTGATTGGTATATTGATTCTTGTTTAAAAATAAAATATCTTTTCCCGAAAGCTCACGCGGTTGCTTATTGTTTGATGAGTTATAGGATTGCCTATTACAAGGTTTATTATCCAAAAGCTTTTTATGCCACATATTTTTCAACAAAACTAAATGATTTTCAATATTCAGTTATTGTAAAGGGATTAAAGTCAATCCAATATGCTTTAAATGAAATTAATCAATTGGAAAAACCAACACAAAGAGAAAAAAATCTAAGATCTTTGTTGGAAGTTGCTGAAGAGATGGCTGCTAGAGATATTAAAATAAAAAAAGCAGACTTATATAAGTCAGAGGCTATTAAATTTATTTTGGATGAAGATGGAGAAATTTTACCACCACTTTCTGCAGTTGATGATGTTTCAGAAGCGATGGCAAAAGATGTTGTAGAAGAAAGGGAAAAAGCAAAATTTATTTCAATAGAGGATTTGAAAAAAAGAACATCATTAAATAAAAATGCTTTAAACTCATTAAAAAATTTAGATATAATAAATAATTTGCAAGAAGAAAATCAAATGTCTTTGTTTGATTTGTAAATTAAAACTCTAATAGAGATGAATTCTTTATTAGAGTTTTTTATTTTTATAAATGATAAAATATGCATATATATCAAATAAAATTATTTATTTATTTAAGTTAAGCAAATTTGATTTAATTTTTATTATTTTTATTAAAAAATATTACAAAAAATTAATTTTCTGATATAATACAAGCAAACAAAAATAAAAATCAAATTTGTAGGAGTAGATATGAAAAATAAGCATAGAGGAGAATTACTTTTATTTTTAACTTCCTTTATTTGGGGATTTGCATTTATTGCACAAAAATTAGGAAGTGATTACATACAGCCATTTACTTTTAACTTTTTAAGAAATCTAACTGCTGGATTATTTCTTCTGATTTATTCATTTGTTAGAAAAAACAAAACAAGAGAAAAAATGAATTCTATAACCAAAACAGCTACTATTAGAGGAGGAATTACCACAGGACTTGTCATGGCTATTGCTGTAAGTTTTCAACAAACTGGAGTCTATTTTACAACAAGTGGAAAAGCAGGATTTATTACAAGTTTGTATGTTGTTATTGTTCCGATTTTTGCTATATTTATAGGGAAAAAAGTTTCTAAAAAAACAGCTATTGCTATAATTTTGGCTTTAATTGGTCTTTATTTATTGACTGTAAAAGTTGAAGATGGATTTTCTATAAATAAGGGTGATATTTTAATTTTTATTGGATCCTTGTTTTTTGCTTTTCATATATTATTTATTGATCATTACTCAGTTAAATCAGATAGTGTAAAGATGTCTATGATTCAATTTTTTGTCGCAAGTTTAGTATCATTAGCTTTAATGATTTTATTTGAAAATCCAAAATTAGATCTTATTTTTAAAGGATTACTTGCTATTTTATACTTGGGAGTATTTTCTTCAGGTTTAGGTTATACATTACAAATAGTTGCACAAAAAGATATTGATCCTACAATTTCAAGTTTGATTTTATCCTTAGAAGCCGTTTTTGCTGCTTTATTTGGATTTATATTTTTGAAGGAAGTACCTAATGAAAGGGAATTAATTGGTGGAATACTTATGTTTTTCGCTATAATTTTGGCTCAACTTCCAAATTCTATAATAAAAAAAGCACTAAAATAAATAAAAAAAGTTTGGAATATATTTTGATTATAAATATTTTCCAAACTTATTTTTATAATAAGTATTTTTAAAATTGAAAGTTAAGCAATATATAGTATAATATTTTTAGGCAAAGAGTGGACAAATCCACTCTTTTAATATTTAAAGGAGAAGCTTATGGATTTAATAAACAAATTAAAAGAAAATTTAGAAAGTGATATAAATGAGCTTGGATATGAGCTTGTTGATATTGAATTTGTTAGTGAAGGAAAAAATAAAATTTTGAGATTTTTCATCTACAAAGATGGGGGAATTACAATTGATGATTGTGAAAAAACATCTAATTTTTTAAGTGAAAGATTAGATGAATTAGACCTAATAAAATCCTTCTATTATCTAGAAGTATCTTCTCCTGATCTTTCAAGACCACTTAAAACTGATAGAGATTTAGAAAGAAACAAGGATGAGCTATTAGAAGTAAAGCTTAAAAATGGTGAGAAATTTTTAGGAAATATTATGGAAATTAAAGAAAATTCCTTAGTATTTAAATGTGAAGACGAACAAAAAGAAGTAAGAAAAAGTGAAATTAAGACTATTAAAATTGAGATAGTCTTCTAGGGGGAAAAATGAATAAAGAATTTATAATTGCCTTAGAGGAACTTGAAAAAAGTAAAAATGTCGACAAGAAAATAATCCTTGAGGCATTGGAAAAAGCTTTGGTAAAATCTTATCAAAAAAACTATGAAAACAATGAAAATGTTGATGTTAATATTGACGATGAAACTGGAGAAATTGAAGTATATTCTCTTAAAAATGTAGTTGATGAGGTAAATGATCCGATAGCTGAAATTTCTAAGACAAAAGCTAGAGAAATTGATTCAAAACTTGATTTGGGAGATATTTGTAGGGTAAAAATTGCCCCTAAAAACTTTGGTAGAGTTGCAGCTCAAACTGCAAGAAATATAGTCCTACAAAAAATAAGAGATGCTCAAAGAGATTCAGTTTATTCTGAATATTTGGATAGGGCAAATGAGATTATTACAGGTGTTGTACAAAGAGAGGATAAGTATAATGTCTATATAAATCTTGATAAAATTGAAGGGATAATTCCCCTAAAAGAACAAGTTGAAAATGAAAAATATATACCAAACCAAAGAATTAAAGTATTAATTAAAGATGTAATAAACACAACAAAAGAACCACAAATTATCTTATCAAGAAAAGATAAGGATTTGGTTGTAAGATTGTTTGAACTAGAAGTTCCAGAAATAACCAATGGAATAATAGAAATTTATGGAATAGACAGAGAAGCTGGCTCTAGAACAAAAATTGCAGTATTTTCAAATGATCCAGAAATAGACTCTATTGGAGCATGTATTGGTTTTAAAGGTGCTCGTGTAAATACAATAGTCGAAGAATTGCAAGGTGAAAAAATTGATATTATTAATTACGATAAAGATATAAAAACATTTATCCGAAATTCCCTTTCACCAGCAGAAATAAACGAAGTTTATATCAATGATAAGAAAAAACAATCATTGATTGTTGTAAGAGAAGATCAACTTTCACTTGCAATTGGTAAGGAAGGTCAAAATGCAAGACTTGCAGCAAGACTAACTGGATGGAAAATTGATATAAAAAGTCAAGAAGAATATGATAAATTAGACCAAGAGGAAATTGATGAAATTCTTGGACTAAATGAAGAAGATGAAAAGATTGAAGCTTTAAATGAAAGTGTAGAAGAAACCGAAGTAGAAGATGAATCTGAATTAATAGAAATGGATGATATAGAAAACCTATCAGAAGATCTTGACCAAATTATTAAAGAAGATATTGAAAAAAGTGAAGAATAACTTATTAATAATGGTGAAAAAATGAAACAAAGAAAAATACCACAAAGAAAATGTATTGTATGTGGAGAAAATAAAGATAAAAATGATTTAATTAGGATAGTTAAAAATAAAGAAGAAGGAATTATCCTAGATCCTACAGGTAAAAAAAATGGTAGGGGAGCTTATATATGCAAAGAAGAAAAATGCATAAATGAAGCTAAAAAGAAAAGAAAATTAGAAAAAGTTTTTAAAACTGAAATTAGTGATGATCTTTATGAGGAGATAATTGCTATGAAATAAAAGAGGTGATTAGATGGCTAACAAATTAAGAATATATGAATTAGCAAAAAAACACAATAAAACTACAAAAGATATGTTAAGTTTACTAAAGGAAGAATTTGGACTAAAAATAAAATCTCACATGTCTGTACTTAGTGGTGATGAACTTGATTTAGTAGAAGAATACTTTAGTGAAGATGCCAAAAAAAGCGAAAGTCAAGCCAAAGATAATTTGAAAGAAGATAAAAAAGAAGAAAAGAAATCAAAAAATATTGAAAAAAAATCTAATAAAAAAGAAGAAAATATTTCTCATAAAAAACCTTCTAACAAAAAAAATAAAAAATCTTCTAATAAAAAAGAGAAAAAGAAAAACAAAAAACAAAACAAAAGATCAAAAAAATCTATAAAAAGAGAAGTAAAAGCTGAAAATAATGACGATGGAAATATTTATATTCCTGAATCAATTTCAGTAAAATCTTTTGCAGAAAAAATTGATGAAAATTCCAACCAAGTAATCATGAAATTGATGGGTCTAGGTGTAATGGCAGGTCTTAATGACCAAATAGAATTTGATCAAGCAGAACTTGTAGCTCTTGAATTTAATAAAGAAATAGCAAAAGAAGTTAAACTTGATGAAATAGAACTTCAAGAAAAAGATCTTGATTTTGAAGATGATGAGAAAGACTTACAATCTCGTCCACCAGTTGTATCTGTAATGGGTCACGTTGATCACGGTAAAACTTCTATTCTTGATGCAATAAGAAATACCCAATTTGCATCTGGAGAAGCTGGAGGAATAACTCAACATATAGGTGCATCAACTGTTGATATTAATGATAAAGAAATAGTATTTTTGGATACACCAGGTCATGAGGCTTTCACTCAAATGAGAATGAGAGGTGCTCAATCAACAGACATTGCAATTTTGGTTGTAGCTGGTGATGATGGTGTAATGCCACAAACTATTGAGGCAATTAACCACGCAAAAGCAGCAGAAATTCCAATAATTGTTGCAATAAATAAGATGGACAAAGAAGAAAGTGATCCAAATAGAGTAAAACAAGAATTAACAGAATATGGTTTAGTTTCTGAAGACTGGGGTGGAGATACAATTATGGTAGAAGTATCTGCAAGAACAGGTGATGGAATTAAAGATTTATTAGAAATGATTTTACTTGTTGCTGAAATGAGAGAATTAAAAGCAAATCCAAATAGAGATGCTGTTGGACTTATAATTGAAGCTCAACTAGATAAGGCAAGAGGAGCTGTAGCAACAGTACTTGTACAAAAAGGAACTCTTCACGATAAAGATTATGTAGTTACAGGATCATCTTCAGGAAGAATAAGAGCTATGTTTAATTCAAAAGGACAAGCAATTTCTGAAGCAGGTCCATCAACACCGGTTCAAATTTTAGGTTTAAGCGATGTAGCAGAGGCTGGAGATAAAATTTTTGCTGTTGAAGATGAAAAAACAGCAAGAGCTTATGCTGATCGTGCTAAAGAACAAAAAAGAGAAGAAAGACTAATTCAAAAATCTAACACCAACCTTGAAGATATGTATGAAGGCATTGAAGAAGGTGAGTTAAAAGAATTAAATATTATAGTAAAAACTGACGTAAAAGGAACTGTTGATGCAGTTGCAAGTTCATTCTCAAAATTATCAAATGAAGAAGTTTTTGTAAATGTAATTGCAGGAGCTGTAGGTGGAATTTCTGAATCAGATGTTTTATTAGCACAAGCATCAAACGCTATAATAATTGGATTTAATGTTCGTCCAACTCAAGGTGCTCTACAAATGGCAGAAGAAAATAATATAGAAATTAGAACTTATTCAATTATATATGAAGCTATAGAAGATGTAGAAAAAGCACTAAAAGG
The DNA here is from genome assembly GCF_000321005.1 of Anaerococcus senegalensis JC48. Lineage (GTDB taxonomy): Bacteria > Bacillota > Clostridia > Tissierellales > Peptoniphilaceae > Anaerococcus > Anaerococcus senegalensis. The sequence goes on along the minus strand of NZ_HE578907.1, from coordinate 807,578 downwards.
AATGCTTGATCCAGAATTTGAAGAAAAAATTCTTGGTCGTGCAAAAGTTCAAGAAACTTTCAAAATTCCAAGTGCTGGAACAATAGCAGGTGTTCTTGTAACAAACGGATCAATACCAAGAAGTGCGAAAATAAGATTATTAAGAGACAATGTTGTAATATTTGATGGTGAAATTGAATCAATGAAAAGATTTAAAGATGACGCCAAAGTTTTAAATAATGGATACGAAGGTGGAATCGGTCTTGAAAAATTCAACGATGTCAAAGAAGGCGACGAACTTGAAGCATATCAAATGGTAGAAAAAGAAAGAGATTAATATGGATAAGAGAAGAACCCTAAAAATATCTTCGCAAATGCAAAAGGAATTATCAAAAATTTTGGCTGAAGATATAAATGATCCAAGATTATCTGATAATGTTATAGTTTCTATAACAGATGTTGAAGTAACAAATGACTTGTCTTTTGCTGATATTTTTGTATCAGTTTTGGGTGATGATAGCAAAAAAGAATCTGTAATAGAAGCCTTAGAACAAGCAAGAGGCTATATGAAAAAATTAATTGGCGAAAGAATGAGATTAAGATCTATGCCAGAATTCAGATTCAAATATGATAATTCTATCGAACATGGCGTATATATGGATAAGCTTATAGCAGAAACCATAAAAAAGGATGAAAAGAATGCCAAAAATCGAGAAGATTAATCAAAATGAAATTGATAAATTTAAGGAGTTTATAGACCAGGCAGAATCAATTGCAATTTCAGCTCACATAAATCCTGATGGAGATGCTCTTGGTTCATCTCTTTCCTTAAGAAAATCTTTAGAACTTTATGGAAAAAAAGCTGAGGTTATAAAAATAAGCGAGGTAGATGATTATTTAAATTTTCTACCTCAACTTGAAAACTATAAAGAGCCTAGTCAAGAGGAATATGATTTATTTATAATTGTAGATTGTTCAGAATTTGATAGGATTGATGAGGCAATTGATATTTGCAAAAATTCTAAAAAAGTTTTAGTGATTGATCATCATAAAGGTGGATCAATCAAAACAGATTTAAATATAATTTATTCAGACTCACCTGCAAGTTGTGAACTTGTTTATGAAATTATAAATAGGTTAAATCTTCCAATAGATGAAGAGATTGCAACTTTACTTTATGCAGGATTAGTCACAGATACAGGAAGATTTCTATATTCAAATATAAGTGAACTAACTTTTTATACAGCAGCAGATCTCTACAAAAAAGGTGCAGATTTTGAAATGATTTATAAAAATCTCTACCAAAATAAGGAAATTTCAAAATTGCAATTTGAAAATTATATTTTAAATAAGGTTGAATTTAATAAACCTTATGCTCTAGTTGGAGTTAGCCAAAAAATGTGCCAAGAATATAATATGCAAATGGGTGATAGTGAATCTGTTGTAAATATGCTTAGAGATTTAAAAGGCATTGAAGTGGCTTGCCTTATAAAAGAAAATGGAGAAAATGAATATAAAATTTCTCTAAGGAGTAAAGAATATCTTGATGTTGCAGAAATTGCAAGAAATAATGGGGGAGGCGGACACATAAGAGCTGCTGGTTTTACCCTTTATGAAAAAACAATGGATGAGGCAATTTACAAAATGAGAAATATATTAAAAGAGGCATTAAATGACTAGTGGAATATTATTAATTGATAAAAATACTGGATCATCATCTGGAAAGATTGTATATCAAGCAAGAAAGAAACTAGGCATAAAAAAAATAGGCCATGCAGGAACACTAGATCCTCTTGCAACTGGCCTTTTGCCACTTTTAATCAATAAAGCAACAAGAGTTTCAGATTTTTTAATGGATGAGGTTAAAGTATATGAAACTCTTGCATTTTTTGGTCAAAAAACAGATACACAAGATATAACAGGAGAAATTTTAGAAAAAACATCAAAAACTTTTGAATTGGATGATTTAAAAAATGCAATTGATGACAATTTTATTGGAGAAATTTTTCAAACTCCGCCCATGTATTCAGCCTTAAAACATAAGGGTAAAAAATTATATGAACTTGCAAGAGAAGGAAAATCAATAGAAAGAAAAAAAAGAAAGATTAAAATTTACGATTTTGATATTGTAGATTTTAAATTTCCCTATGCAAGACTTAGAATAAAATGTTCAAAAGGAACATATATAAGAACTCTTGTGAATGATTTGGGTGAAATTTTACAATCTTTTGCTACAGTAAAAGAGCTTAGAAGAACAAATATTGGAGATTTTGATGTAGAAGATGCAATCAAAATAGAAGATTTTGAAAAAATGGAAAAAGATGAAATTATAAATAAATTAATTCCAATTGATAAGGCTCTTTTTCAATATGAAAAGATAGTTTTAGATAAAACTTATTATAAACAAGCTACAAATGGCATGACTATGAAAGTCGATTATGGAAAAAATGTTGATAATTACTTAAGAGTTTATGTAGATGATTTGTTTATAGGTCTTGGAGAGTATAAGGATAAAAACAAGACTTTAAAGATAAAGAAGGTGTTTTATGAAAGATAATATAAAAATTTTTGATTTGGATTTTAATGAATTTGACCTTTCCCCAAAAACAGTAAGCCTTGGAAATTTTGATGGAGTCCACAGTGGTCATCAAAAACTTATGAAAGAAAATATTGAAATTTCAAAAGCAAAAAATTTAACACCTTCAGTTTTATTATTTAAAGAAAATACAAAAAATATACTAAATGGAGAAAAAGAATATTTAACAAGTCTTGATGATAAGATTGAAATATTAAAAAATCTAGGAATAGAATGTTTTTGTCTTTTAGAATTTTCTGATGAATTTAAAAACTTGTCATCTTATGAATTTATTGAAGAAATTTTATATAAAAAATTAAATACTAGATATGTAATAGTAGGAGATAATTACAGATTTGGGAAAAAAGCTCAAGGTGATATAAATATTTTAAAAAAATATGAAGAAGATTTTGATTATAAGACTAAAGTTGTAGACTTTGAATTGGATGATGGAAAAATTATTAATTCAACCGATATAAGACAGATGGTAAGAGATGGAGAAATTGAAAAGGCCAATAAGGACTTGGGTCATCCTTTTAAGATGCAAGGGAAAGTTATTAAAGGAGCCCAAAGAGGAAGGCTTTTAAATTTTCCAACAGCAAATCTAAAACCATCATTTAAATACACAAAAGCAAAATCTGGAGTATATTTTACAAGAGTAAACATAGATAGGGACTATTATTATGCTCTAACAGATATAGGAACAAATCCAACTTTTGAAAATAAAGAAATAAAAATAGAAAGCTATATAATGGATTTTTCAAAAGATATATACGGAAAAAATATTAGCATAGAATTTCTAGAATATCTAAGAAGCGATTATAAATTTAATTCAGCTGAAGAATTAATCGAACAAATGGAAAAAGACAAAAAAAGAGCAAGAAATTTAATAGAAAAATATAGAAAAGAGTAGGAAACTGCTCTTTTTTTGTGTATAAAATTATTTTTAATCATAATGGGTATTAATAATAGTAAATTGAAACTGTGGTAAGAGAATTTTTAAGGAGATTATATGAGTAGTTCTAAAAAGGTTTTTGATAGACTTAATAAATTAAATATAAAATATGATATGGTAGAACATCCTCCAGCTGAAACTACTGAAGAAGCTGATGCATATATTGAGGGAAAAGAAGGGGCTAGGACAAAAAATCTTTTTTTGGCAAATAGAAAAAATAGGAGATATTACCTAATAGTTATGGACGATAAAAAAATGATTAGTTTAAAAGATTATAATAAACTATTAAATGAAAAAGGCATACACTTTCTAGATCCTAATAAAGTTTACGAAATAATGGAGCAAGAAGTTGGAATTATTTCGGTATTTGGTTTAATAAATACCAATGAAAATATTAAAGTATTTTTTGATAAAGATATGATAGAAGAAAATAATCTTATGACTTTTCATCCAGACGATAATACAAAGACTGTTTTTATTAAAAATGAAGATATTTTTAAACTTGTAAATGATTGTGGCTTTGAATATGAAATTTTTGATTTTAAACCGGTAGTTGATTAAATAAATTTTTAAAAATATTTTTATGATTTAAGCTATATTTAACTTTGCAAAAATAAAGATATTTGGTATAATATCAAAGATACCTTAACTATGAACTAAGCTTCCTCAGACTATTTCATGGTTATGGCGAATAAATTTTAGGAGGATTTTATGTTAAATAAAGATCAAAAAACAGAAATTATTAAAGAGTTTCAAAAAGACGAAAAAGATACTGGTTCACCAGAAGTTCAAATTGCTATTCTTACTCAAAGAATTAAAGAACTTACAGAACATTTAAAAGTAAACAAAAAAGACCACTCTTCTAGAAGAGGACTTTTCAAAATGATTAGACGTAGAAAAGGTCTTTTAAATTATTTAATGAATAATGATATTGAAAGATATCGTGAAATCATTGAAAAACTTGGTTTAAGAAAATAGTTAAATATGACGGGAATTATCCCGTCTTTTTTGTAGTTAGGAGAAAAAATGGAAAAAACTTATGAATATAAGTCACAAAATGGCTCTGATCTTTCTATAACAATTGGAAAGGTTGCTGAGCAAACTAATGGAGAATGTCTCATTAGAAGTGGAGATACAATTTTATTAGTTACTGCTGTAGCAAGTGATAAGCCAAGAGAAGGAATAGATTTTTTCCCACTTATTTGTGACTATCAAGAAAAACTTTATGCAGTTGGAAAAATTCCAGGTGGATTTATAAAAAGAGAAGGAAAAGCATCTGATAAGGCTATTTTGATTTCACGTCAAATGGATAGACCTTTAAGACCACTTTTTCCAGAAAATTTCTATAATGATGTTCAAGTAATTGCAACACCATTTTCAGTGGATGAAGATAATGAACCAGATTGTATGACAACAATTGGTGCGTCTATTGCTCTTGGAATTTCAGATATTCCTTTTTATGGACCAGTAGCTGCTGTATCTGTTGGATATGTTGATGGAAAATTTATTGTAAATCCAAATAAAGAGCAAAGAGAAAAAACTTCTTTGAATTTAACTGTTGCAGGAACAGCTGATGCAATTAATATGGTTGAAGCTGGTGCAAATGAACTATCAGAAGATGAAATGCTTGAAGCTATGATGGTAGCTCATGCAGAAATTAAAGAAATTTGCTCTTTTATCCAAACAATTATCGACGATATCGGTAAGGAAAAAATGGAAGTTTCTGAAGAGGTAGAGACAGAACTTCAAAGAAAAATAAAAGATAAATACACAGAAGATATTAAAAATTCTATTAGAACAACAGATAAGGTTCAAAGAGAAGATGATATCAATGCAATTGAAGAAAAATGTAGGGAAGACTTCTTAGAAGAATTTCCAGAAAGTGAAGATGAAATTCACAAAACTGTAGATTCTATTATGAAAAAAGAAGTTAGAAGAATGATTTCTATTGATAAAATCAGACCTGATGGACGTAAAATGACAGAAATTCGTCCTTTATCAGCAGAAGCTGGACTTTTGCCAAGAGCTCACGGATCAGGATTATTCCAAAGAGGTCAAACTCAAGTTTTATCAGTTCTAACTTTAGGTTCACCTGGTGAAGAACAAGTAATTGATTCAATGAACAGAGAAGAAATTACAAAAAGATATATTCACCAATATAATTTCCCACCATTTTGTGTTGGAGATATTAGACCTCTAAGAGGACCAGGAAGACGTGAAGTAGGACATGGACACCTAGCTGAAAGAGCTTTAATTCCAGTTTTACCTGATACAAAAGATTTTCCTTACACAATTAGAGTTGTAAGTGAGGTTTTATCATCAAACGGATCATCTTCACAAGCATCAATTTGTGGATCAACTTTGTCATTAATGGATGCAGGAGTTCCAATTAAAAAACCAGTTGCAGGAATTGCTATGGGATTAATAAAAGAAGAAGATTCAATTTCAATTCTTACAGATATTCAAGGACTTGAAGATCACCTTGGAGATATGGACTTTAAAGTTGCTGGAACAAAAGATGGAATTACAGCTTTACAAATGGATATGAAAATTTCTGGAATAAACAAAGAAGTTTTACAAGAAGCTTTAGCTGATGCTCATCAAGCTAGACTTAAAATTCTTGATGTAATTACTTCAGCAATTGATAAACCAAGAGATGATTTGTCAAAGTATGCTCCAAGAATTTTTTCCATAGACGTAAATCCAGAAAAAGTTAGAGATGTAATTGGTGCTGGCGGAAAAACAATTAACAAAATAATTGATGAAACTGGTGTAAAAATAGAAACTGAAGATGATGGACATATAACAGTTGCAAGTAATGATGGAGATAGTGGAAAAAAAGCTATCCAAATGATTAAATCAATTGTTACAGATCCAAAAGCTGGAGATATTTACGAAGGTGAAGTAAAAAGAATTATGAATTTTGGTGCTTTTGTTGAAATAGCTATCGGCAAAGAAGGACTTTTACACATTTCCCAAATTGATACAAAAAGAACAGAAAAAGTTGAGGATGTATTAAAAATTGGTGATAAGGTAAGGGTAAAGGTAACTGAAATTGATAGGCAAGGAAGAATTAATCTTTCAAGAAAGGCCCTATTAATAGAAGAAGAGAAAAAACAATCTAAAGAAGACTAATTTTTAGATTATATAAACTAACTACAAAAATAAGGTGCAAAGCGAATTATTTTATATAATTTGCTTTGTACTAAAATAAAATTTTGTAGGAGTTAAAAAGAAGGCTGCCAGATTTTAGGCAGTTTATTTATTTTCCTACTTGTTATATAATTTATATGAGGTGAATATGGCAAATACAAATAATAACAGGAAAAGAAAAAAATCTAAATATGGGAAAAAATCTCAAAATCCTAAATTTAACAAGAAATCATTTTCTATTTTTTGTATGTTTATATCCTTGTTAGGACTTATTTTTTTGATCCTACCAAATACAGGGACTTTGGGAGATTTTATTACATATACAAATTTTAAAGTTTTTGGTTTTATGTCTTATTTTGTTTTTGCTTTTGTTTTTGTAAGTTTTTTGTTTGTATTTAGAGATAAGTTTAAAGAAAATCTTAGGGTATTTAATATAATTTTTATCCTAATCATTCTTACAATGGCAATACTTTCTCTAAAATATCTAGGCAAAAATTTAAATATTTCTATAAAAAATACTGAGACGTCAATTAAAAAGTCAGGTGGATTTTTAGGTACCTTTCTTGGATTTTATTTGGAATCTTTTATAGGAAGTGCTGGAATAATTATTTTTTATATACTTATGTGGATTGCCTTAGTAAAAAATATGCTAGGCTTATCCTATAAGGATTTTTTGTCAAAAATAAAGGAAAAATCTCAAATTATTGGAAATATTCTTTGGAAATTGTATATGAAAATTTCTAATAAAATTAAAACATATTTTAAAGAAAGAAAACTTAAAAAAATAAAAAGTAAAAAAGAAAGTAGAAAAAAATCAAAAGAAAATTCAGAAGATAAAAGTAAAAATTCTACTAAAAAAATAATGGAAAAAGAAGAAATAGTAGAAGATACAAATGATGATTTTGACCAAAGATTTGAAAAAGCTAAGATAAATTCTTATAAGTCAAAGCAGGTTGACTTATCGGACTTTGATCAAACATATAAAGAAGAATACACCCTAAATTATAAATTTCCAAAACTCGATCTTTTGGATGATAGAGATGATGAAAGTGAAGTTGATCAAGTTGATATTAAAGATAAGGCAAAAAGAATTGAAGAATGTCTTGACTCTTTTGGAATAAAATCAAAAGTTGTTCAAATAAATATTGGTCCAACTGTAACTTGTTTTGAATTAAAACCTCAAAGAGGAGTAAAGGTTTCAAAAATTTTAAATTTATCTGATGACTTATCTCTTGCTCTAGCAACAAGTGATATTAGAATTGAAGCTCCAATTCCTGGAAAAAGTCATGTAGGAATTGAAGTTCCAAATTCTACAAAAGAAGTTGTAGGTTTAAAAGAAATGCTAGCAAGTGAGGAATTTATCAAAAATAAAAAAGAATTACCTTTTGTTTTGGGTAAATCTATATCAGGTTTGCCAAAAGTTTCTGCTATAGAAAAAATGCCCCATCTATTAGTATCGGGAGCAACAGGATCAGGTAAAAGTGTTTGCATAAATACAATTATAATGTCGATTTTATATAAACATTCTCCAGATGAGGTAAAATTATTATTGATAGATCCAAAAATTGTAGAGCTTTCAATTTATAATGGAATACCTCATTTGATAATGCCTGTTATAACTGATCCCAAAAAAGCATCATCTTCCTTATTTTGGGCAATTAGAGAGATGGAAAGGCGTTATAAATTATTTGAAGAAAATCATGTAAGAGATATTTCATCATATAGAGATTTGGCAGAGATTGATGAAAAGATAGAAAAACTTCCTTATATTGTTATAATAATAGATGAGTTATCGGATTTAATGATGACGGCTGCAAGTGAAGTTGAAGATTATATAACAAGACTTGCTCAAAAATCTAGGGCTTGTGGAATTCATCTGATAATTGCAACACAAAGACCAACGGTTGATGTAATAACAGGAACAATTAAGGCAAATATTCCATCTAGAATTGCCTTTGCTGTAACAAGCCAAATTGATTCAAGAACTATTCTTGATATGAGTGGAGCAGAAACCTTACTTGGTAAAGGAGATATGTTATTTTCTCCATCTGATTCAATGAAACCTATGCGTATTCAAGGAGCTTTTGTGTCTGATTCTGAAGTTTTGAGAGTTGTAAATTATATAAAACAAACTCGAGAAGAGGAATATGATGAAAAAGCAATGGAAACTGTAGAAGAAAAAACTAAGGTGGTCGAAAATGATGATGAAGATGAATTAATTAATGATGCAATAGAAATTATTATTAATGAAAATACTGCTTCTGTTTCACTTTTACAAAGAAAATTAAAAGTTGGTTATGCTAGGGCTGGAAGAATTATTGACCAGCTTGAAGCTCGTGGTGTTGTTGGTGGATATGAAGGAAGTAAACCTAGAAAAGTTTTGGTAGATCATAGCTACTTAGAGGGAGAGTAAAATGAATATAGCAAATAAAGTTACAACAGTAAGAATGATTTTAGTGCCAGTTTTTGTGGTATTATATTTAATTTTTGGTAGAATGTATAATGTTGCTGCTATCTTATATGCAGTTGCATCTTTAACAGATGCCCTTGATGGTCATTTAGCAAGAAGTAGAAATTTAGTTACTACTTTTGGAAAATTTATGGATCCATTGGTAGATAAAATATTAACCATGGCTGGATTTGTTTTATTAACTTCAACAAATATAATTCCAAGTTGGGCTGTAATTTTAATTATTTCTAGGGAATTAATAATAACAGGACTTAGAACTCTAGCAGCTAGCAATAATATTACAATAGCAGCAAGCAAGGGTGGAAAAGCAAAAACAATGAGTCAATGCGTATCAACAGTAATGCTATTATTAAATGTTCCAATTCTAAATTCAATTGGACTTGTAGTGTTTTATATAGCTGTAATCTTAACAGTTGTATCTGGAATTGATTATTTAGTTAAAAATAAAAAAGTTTTAAATTTAGATGATATATAAAAAAATATTAGTATTTGTAAAATGGATTTTTAAATTTTAAGAAAGGAAATTTTATGGCTAAAGATAAGGAAAAAAATAAAGATAATGACAAAGAAAAAGCCTTAAGTCAAGCATTTAAAAATATTGAAAAAAAATATGGCAAGGGTGCCATAATGAAAATGGGAGAGGCACCAAAGGTAGATGTTACAGTTATTCCTACTGGAGCTATAAATCTTGATATTGCTCTTGGTGTTGGTGGACTTCCTAGAGGAAGAGTAATAGAAATTTTTGGACCTGAATCTTCTGGTAAAACAACACTTACACTTCACTGTATAGCTGAGGATCAAAAATTAGGAAATACTTGTGCCTTTATAGATGCAGAACATGCAATGGATGCTGAATATGCAAAAAGATTGGGCGTAGACGTTGATGAATTAATTTTAGCTCAACCTGATACTGGTGAACAAGCTCTAGATATAGCAGAATCTTTGGTAAGATCTGCAGCTGTTGATTTAATTGTAGTAGATTCTGTTGCAGCTTTAGTTCCAAGAGCTGAAATAGAAGGAGAAATGGGAGATAGCCACATGGGCCTTCAAGCAAGACTTATGAGTCAAGCTTTAAGAAGATTGACTGGAATTATTTCGAAATCTAATACAACAGTAATTTTTATCAATCAATTGAGAGAAAAAATTGGTGTTATGTTTGGAAATCCTGAAACTACAACCGGTGGTAGAGCTCTTAAATTTTATTCTTCAGTAAGACTTGATATTAGAAGAATTAAAACAATTCAACAAGGCGATAATATGATAGGAAATAGAACAAGAGTAAAAGTTGTAAAAAACAAAGTAGCACCACCTTTTAAAGTTGTTGAATTTGATATTATGTATGGAACAGGAATTTCTAAATCTGGAGTTATTTTAGATTCAGCTGTAGACGAAGATATTGTAGAAAAAGCTGGTTCTTGGTATTCATATAATGGAGAAAAACTTGGTCAAGGTAGAGAAAATGTAAAACAATATCTTGAAGAAAATGAAGATATTTTAAAAGAAATTGAAGAAAAATTAAGACAAAGTATAAACCCAGATTCTAAAAAAGAAGAGACAGATGAAGAAATAACTGAAAATGAAGAATAAAACAAACGCGAATTAATAGAAAATTCTATTATTCGCGTTTTTTATTTATCAAATAAAGTTAATTGTTTGTGATCTTTTTTTGAAAGATTAGATAAAGATATACCAATTAATCTCAGTTTTTCATTTGAAATAATTTGATCTAATAATTCTTTTGCAATTTTTGAAATCTCTTGTTTTTTGGATATTGGAGATGAAAGAGTAAAAGATTTAGTGTGAGTTTTAAAATATTCTGTTTTTATTTTTAAATTTATAGTGTAGGCCTTTATATTCTTTACTTTCAAATCATTTTCTATTCTTTTAGAAATTTCATCTATATAGGAATATAAAATTTTTTTATCTTTTGTATTTTCTCTAAAGGTAAATTCTCTTCCTATAGATTTTCTTTTTGAGTGAGTTTCAACTTTTCTCTTATCTTCGCCTCTAATTACTTTATAAATATATCTTCCTTGTTTACCAAATAAAGTTTCTAAAAATTCTTGGTCGAGTTTTAATAAATCCTTAATTTTATATATACCTATACCTTTTAATTTTTCTACAGACCTATTACCAAGTCCGTGGACTTTTTTTATATCTAAATCTTCTAGAATAAAAGGGACATCATCTTTATTAATTTCTTTTATTCCAAAAGGTTTATTCCAATCACTAGCAAGTTTTGCCAAAAATTTATTGTAAGAAATTCCAATAGAAACACCAATTCCAGTTTGCTTTAAGACATGATTTTGAATTTTTTTGGCAAGAATTTTTTTATCTTTATCATTATCTATATAAATATAAGCTTCATCAATTGAAACTTGCTCTTTAATATGAGAATAAGATTCAATAATTTCAAAGACTTCTTTTGATTTTTCTTTGTAATAATTTCTATCAACCTTAATCATAATTAGCTTTGGACAAAGTTGTTTTGCTATAAAAACTGGCATAGCAGAATGGATACCAAATTCTCTTGCCTTATAATTTGCAGTAGTTATTATAGACTTATTAGAAAGTCCACCCACAGCCATTGGATAATTTTTTAATCTTGGATTTCTAATCTCTTCACATGAAGCATAAAAAGCATCGCAGTCTATATGTAAAATTTTATTCATTTTATCACCATTGTCATTATACTATAATTAAAAATTTGTGAAATTGTTTTGTAATGGACTAAGTGGGTTAATTTTTGTTATAATTAGATAAGGTGATTAAATGAGAATAGATAAATTTTTAAAAAATTCAAGAATTATTAAAAGAAGACAAGTTGCAAAGGATGCTTGTTTGAATGAAAGAGTTAAGATTAACGGCGATATAGCAAAGGCTGGTACAAATGTAAATACTGGCGACATTATAGAAATTAGTTTTGGAAAAAGAAATCTAAAAGTTAAGGTTCTTGACTTGATTGAAGGTGCTAAGAAAAATGATGCAGGTGAGATGTTTGAGGTTATAGATGAATAAGTATGAAAAATATATAAAAAACAGGTCTAAAAATAATACCAGATTTTTAATAATCGTTTTATTTGTATTTATTTGTGCTTTGTTTATATCTAGAGCATTTACTAATAATATGAAAAAAGAAATTACTAGTTTAAATCAAGATATAAAAGTTACAAATTCTAAGATTAAAAAAGTAAGAAAAGATATAGACACAATAAAAAGTGACTATGATAACAGAAACACAGATGAGTTTAAGGAAAAGATAGCTAGAGAAAAACTCGGAATGATAAAGAAAGACGAGTATGTGTACAAAGACGAAAATAATAAGTAGATTTAAAAATACTGTAGAAAAATATAGGCTTATTGAAGAAAATGATACCATAATAGTTGGTGCAAGTGGTGGACCTGATAGTCAATTTTTAATTTATTTATTAAATGAATTGAAAGATTATTATAAGATTAAAATTGTCCTTGCACATTTAAACCATTTGCATAGATCAGATGCAAGTGATGATGAAAATTTGGTTATCGAAACTGGAAAAAAATTATCGCTTGATACTTTTGTATCTCATAAATCTATGGATGAATATGCTAAAGAGAAAAAAATATCATCTGAAAATGCTGGAAGGATTTTAAGATATAATTTTTTTAAATCTCTTAAAAAAAATTATAAAAATGCTAAAATTGCAGTAGCTCACAATATGGATGATCAAGCTGAAACTGTACTTATGAGAATAATAAGAGGTTCTGGCCTTGATGGATTAAAAGCTATGGATTATAAAAATGATTATATAATAAGGCCAATAATGGACTTTAAAAAAAGCGAAATCTTAAAATTTTTGGATGAATTTAATATAGCCTATCATATTGATTATACAAATTTACAAACAGATTATACTAGAAATAAGGTAAGATTAGAAATAATACCACAAATTGAAAAAATCAATCCCAATTTTAAAAATTCATTAGTAAATTTATCCGAAGTATCTAAAAATGATTATGATATTTTAAAAGAAATAGAAGATGATGCTTTAAAAAAAGTGCTAGTAAAAAAAGAAAAAGATATATTATCTTTTGATAAAAAATCATTTGATAGCTTATCAACATCATTAAAGATGAGACTTATTAGAAGGGCGATTTTTTTACTATATGGAGATATAAAAGATTTTTCAAAAGCAAATATTGAACAATTGTTAAAAATTACTGAGCTTGAAAATGGTAAGAAGATAATAAAAAATAATTTGATTTTACAAAAAAACTATATTACTTATGATTTTTTCTTAAATAATAAAGAAAATGTAAAAATTCAAAAGGAAATATTTTTAAAAACGAATGATGAAAAAAATTTTGCTTCATATAAATTTAAAACAAGTATAATATCATATGAGAATTATAAAAAAATTGATAAAAAAAATAAGGTATTTTATTCTATAGATAATTTAAATGAAATTTCAATAAAAATAAGGTATAGAAAAAATGGTGATTATTTTACCTATCGTAAAAATGGAAAAAGGAAAAAGCTTAAAAATTATTTTATAGATGAAAAAATTGATAGAAATTTGAGAGATAAGATTCCACTTTTGTTTATAAATGATAAGCTTTGTTTAATAGTAGGTAAAAGGCGAAGTGAGGATTTTTTAATTAGTGAAAATGATAAAAAGATTTTAGTGGTAAGCGTGGAGGAGATATGAAAACAGATTTAGAAGAAGTAATAGACCAAGTGCTAATTGATGAAGAAAGCTTAAATAAAAGAATTAAAAAACTTGCAAATCAATTAAATGAGTATTATGAGGACAAAAACGAATTGGTACTTGTAGGAATTTTAAAAGGATCAATTATGTTTATGGCTCAACTTGCCAAAAGTATTAAAATAAATTGTACATTAGAATTTATGGATGTATCATCATATGATGATGGCACAGAATCCTCAGGGAATGTAAAAATAATAAAAGATTTGGATACTGATATTTCAGGAAAAGAAGTCTTAATAGTAGAAGATATTATAGATACTGGGAGAACTCTTGACGCCCTAAGACATTCACTAATAAAAAGAGGAGCAAATTCTGTAAAGATTATCACATTACTAGATAAGCCTGAAAGAAGAGTAATAGAGGTAAAACCTGATTGGTCTGGTTTTAAAATTCCAAACGAATTTGTAGTAGGATATGGACTCGATTACCAACAAAAATATAGAAATTTACCATTTATAGGTGTTTTGAAAAGAGAAGTTTACGAGTAAAAT
>NZ_HE578907.1:678145-792858 GCF_000321005.1 Anaerococcus senegalensis JC48 | reverse complement strand
TTATTAAAATTTGGCTTTATTTCATTTTTGAAAAAAGCCTTATTTTTTAAGTTAAAATAAAATAGGAGGAGATATGAATAATAAATTTGACAAATTCATTATATTAATTTATTTAGGACTTATAGCATGGCTTGGATATAGACTTTTTAAAAGTAATAAATCCAAGAAGAATTTAGAGGGTCAAATAAAAAGTTTTGGTAAAAAAACAACTACAATGGAATATATTTTATTTGGACTTTTAATTTTGACAGGTGCAATTAATTTATATCAAGGTATAAATACTAAAAATCAAACAGCATTAATTACAGCATCTGTTATGATTGTTATGGGGTTTGTATTTTTCTTAAATACTAAAACTAAAATTTATATCGCAGAAAATGGAATTTTATTAAACGATTCTTTTTTCACATATAAACAACTAAAAAAATGGGGATTTGATAAAGAACGTGGTAATCTTGTTATTTTAACAAAAAAAGATCACCAAGAAAGTCAAGAATCAACACAAGTTAAAAAAGAAGATATAAATGAGATAAATAGCCTAATTAGAAAATACAAATTGGGCAAGTAAGCTTGAAATAATCAGCAAGATGATGTATCATAAAATAGTTAATGTTTAGATTATAAAAATTTAGGAGAAAATATGCTACTAGTAGTAGATGTCGGCAATACAAATACAGTAATTGGCGTTTACAATAAAAAGAAATTAAAAACAAAATTTAGGATTACAACAAATCAAGTTGTAACAAGCGATGAATTAGTACAAAGTTTATATAACATTCTTGCAATTCATAAAATTGATAAGGATAATATAGAAGATACAATTATATCATCGGTAGCACCAGATGTTCTATATTCTTGGCAATCTGCAAATAGAAAATTTTTTGGTAGAGAAGCAATTATAGTAGGAATTGGAACTAAAACAGGAATCGATATAAAATATGACAATCCAAGAGAAGTTGGTGCTGATAGGATAGTAGACGCTGTTGCAGCTTATGAAATGTATGGTGGGCCTACTATAGTAGTAGATCTTGGAACTGCATCAACTTTTGATGTGGTAAATAAAAAAGGCCAATATTTGGGAGGATCAATTGCACCAGGACTTAAAACAAGTTTAGATGCTTTGATAAATAGAACAGCTCAACTTCCTAGAATCGAACTTCATGATCCAAAAACAGCCATTGCAAAAAGCACTACAGAAGCTATAAATGCTGGAATGATATTTGGATATATTGGTTTAATAGATGGAATAATTGAACAACTAATAAAAGAAATTACTAAAAAAGACAAGATATCAAAAGATGAAATAAAAATAGTTTCAACAGGAGGCTATTCGGAACTTTTGGCAAAAGAATCAAGATATATTGAAATAGTAGAAAATGATCTTACTTTAGAAGGCTTAAGATTAATATATGAGAGAACAATTAAAAAATAAACAAATAATGCTTGCTCCCTTGGCTGGAGTTTCAGATGTTGGTTTTAGGTTGATCTCAGAAAAATATGGGGCAGACAAAACATTTACCGAAATGGTATCTGTAAATGCCCTATATTATGATAATAAGAAGACTGAAGATCTTCTTTTTATTTCAGAAAATGAAAAAAATTGTAATATACAATTATTTGGATCAAAACCTAAAGTAATCGAAAAAGTAATTAAAGATAAAATAAATTATATAGAAAAGTCCAAAGAAATTTCCTTTAATATGGGTTGTCCTGTGGCAAAAATCACAAAAAATGGTGAAGGAAGTCAGCTAATGTCAAATCCAAAATTAGTTGAGGAAATTTGTAAAACTTTGAGAAAATCTACTGACAAAAAATTAAATATAAAATTTAGGCTAGGAATTGACGACAAACATATAAATTATCTAGATATAGGAAAAATTGCCCAAGATACTGGAATTGATTATGTGATTTTGCATGCAAGAACAAAAGAGCAAATGTATTCTGGAAATGCAAATTGGGATCATATAAAAAAATTAAAAGAAAATTTACAAATCCCAGTAATAGCAAATGGAGATATTTTTTGTGTAGAAGATTTTGTAAATGTAATTGAAAATACAAAAGCTGACGGAGTGATGCTTGCAAGAGGAGCCATGGGCAATCCTTTTTTATTTAAAGAAATAAAAGATTATGTAAATAAAGGATCTTATGAAAAACCAACGCCTATACAAATAATTGACCAACTTATAGAACAATATAAAATAGAATTAAAATATAAAAAAGAAAAATTAGTAGTAACGCAAATGAGAAAACACCTATCATGGTATATAAAAGGACTTAAAAACTCAAGTAAAATCCGTGATTTGGTTAATAAATTAAATACAATAGAAGAAGTGATGGATGCCCTAGAAGAATATAAATCCACACTGAAAGGATGATTAGAAATGACAGAGAAAAAAGAAGTAATACTATCAAAAGAATATTTACAAAAATTACAAGATGAATTAGAATATTTAAAAACAAAAAGAAGACCAGAAATTGCTGAAAAAATTAAAGAAGCTAGATCATTCGGAGACCTTTCTGAAAATGCTGATTACGATGAAGCAAAAAATGAGCAAGGTGAGGTAGAATCTAGGATTGCAAAAGTTGAAGATATGATTAGACATGCTAAGACTTTTGAAGATTCTACAAACAAAGATGAAGTTAGCGTAGGAAGTAAAGTTTTAATTCACGATGAAGAATTTGATGAAGATTTTGAATATAAAATTGTAGGTACTGCAGAATCAAATCCACTTGATGGATTTATTTCAAATGAATCACCAGTTGGAGAAGCCTTGATTGGAAGGAAAAAAGGGGATAAAGTAGAAGTAGCTACACCAAACGGAAAGTGCTATTACACAATTAAAGAAATAAGATAGGAGTGAATATGGCAAATAAAAATCAAGACCTAAATGAGATGCTTCAAATTAGAAGAGAAAAGCTAGAAAAATTAAAAGCTGATGGTAAAAATCCTCATACAATTGTAAATTTTAGAAATAGAACCCTATCAAAAGAAATTAAAGATAATTTTGAAGAATTTGAAGGAAAAGTTGTAAGAGTAGCTGGTAGAATTATGGCAAGACGTGGCCATGGTAATATGAGCTTTATGGATGTGCAAGATTCTCTTGGACAAATTCAAGTTGTAAATCGTAAAAATGTTATGGGCGATAATTTTAAAGAAACAAAAGGCTATGACATTGGAGATTTGATCGGAATTGAAGGTAAAGTTTTTAAAACTAACCAAGGGGAAGTTTCAATAGAAACAGAACATGCAGATTTATTAACCAAATCCTTACAAATTTTACCAGAAAAATGGCATGGATTAAAAGATCCTGATATTAGATATAGACAAAGATATGTTGATTTAATTGTAAATCCAGAAGTTAAAGATGTTTTTGTTTTAAGAAGTAAAATAATTTCAGAAATTAGAAGATTTTTAGAAAATAGAGGTTTCTTGGAAGTAGAAACACCAATATTAAATACAATAGCTGGTGGAGCAACTGCAAGACCATTTATAACTCACCATAATAGTTTAGATATAGGAATGTATTTAAGAATAGCATCAGAACTTTATCTAAAAAGATTGATAGTTGGTGGATTCGATAAAGTTTATGAAATAGGCAGAATGTTTAGAAACGAAGGAATGGATGCTACTCATAACCCAGAATTTACAACTATGGAATTATACCAAGCTTATGGCGATTTTGAAGATATGATGGAAATCACAGAAACAATGGTAGAAGATGTAGCTAAAAAAGTTAAGGGTAGCACAATTGTAGAATTTGATGGAAATGAAATAGAACTTAAGGCTCCTTGGAGAAGAGTTTCTATGATTGATGCTGTTAAAGAATATTCTGGAATAGATTTTAATGAAATAACAGAATATGAAGATGCAGTTAAGATTGCTAAAGAAAAAAATGTAGAAGTTAAAGAGACAAGAGGCGAAATCATAGCAGAATTTTTCGATGAATTTGTTGAAGAAAAACTTATCCAACCTACATTTATAGTTGATTATCCTGTAGAGATTTCACCACTTGCAAAAAGAAAAAATGATGATCCAAGCTTAACTTATAGGTTTGAAGCCTTTATAAATGGTTCAGAAATTGCAAATGCCTTTTCAGAATTAAATGATGCTGTTGATCAAAAAGAAAGATTTTTAGATCAAGTAGCAAAAAGAGAAGCAGGTGATGATGAAGCCCAAATGATGGATTATGATTTTGTAAATGCTCTTGAAGTTGGTATGCCTCCAACAGGTGGACTAGGAATTGGAATTGATAGATTGATTATGATTCTTACAGGTCAACATTCAATTAGAGACGTATTACTTTTCCCAACAATGAAGCCAATTGGTGAAGAGAAAAAAGCAATTGAAAAAAATCAACATTCAATAGAAGAAGCAGCAGAAGATATTGATTTTACTAATGTTGTTGTAGAAGATTTATTTGAAGACCAAGTAGATTTTGAAACATTTTCAAAATCAGATTTTAGGGCTGTAAAAGTTTTGGATTGTAAAGAAGTTCCAAAATCTAGAAAGTTATTAGAATTTACTCTTGATGATGGAAGTGGAGAAAATAGAACTATTTTATCAGGTATAAAAGCTTACTATAGTCCTGAACAATTAGTTGGAAAAACACTTCTAGCAATTACTAACCTTCCTCCAAGAAAAATGATGGGTATAGATTCATGTGGAATGATTTTATCAGCAATTCATGAAAAAGATGGGCAAGAGAAATTAAATCTAATAATATTAAAAAATAATATACCAGCAGGGGCTAAGATATATTAATAAAATTATTAAAAGGTTGATAATAATCAGCCTTTTTTTGTTGGAAAATTTAAATACTGATAATTTTTTCTTGTAGAAAGCTATTAATAAGTATATATGATATAATTAATTCTATAGAAACTTAGAGTTTTAAAAAATCGGAGTAATTTATGAGAACTTATGGAAATAGAGAAGAGTTGAAAGCTGAAATCAATAAGAAATTTGAAAAATATATTTCGGAATTTGATGATATTCCAGAAAATTTTAAAGATAAAAGAGTTGAAGAAGTTGATAGAACTCCAGCTGAAAACCTTGCTTATCAAGTTGGATGGACTACACTTGTTTTAAAATGGGAAGATGATGAAAAGAAAGGCCTTGAAGTTAAGACGCCATCTGAATATTTTAAGTGGAATCAACTTGGCGAATTATATCAATATTTTACGGATACTTATGCTCATTTATCACTAAAAGAATTAAAGGAAAAATTAAGAGGAAATATTGAGTTAATGTATGAAATGATTGACTCATTAAGTGATGATGAATTATTTAAACCACATATGAGAAAATGGGCTGATGATGCAACAAAAACGGCAGTTTGGGAAGTATATAAATTTATTCATATAAATACAGTAGCACCATTTGGAACTTTTAGAACAAAAATTAGAAAGTGGAAAAAATTTGTCTTGAATTAATAGACATTTTTAAAAAATAGAAAGGATAATATATGATAAAAAATATTATATTCGATCTTGATGGAACTATTTCGAAATCCGCTCCTGGAATTTTGAATGCTTTTGAATATGCCTTGGAGAAAATGGGAAAAACATATTCTAGAGATGATTTATATAAGTACATTGGACCTCCTTTAAGAGATTCTTTTGTAAAAGAATTGGGAGAAGAATCAGCTGATAAAGGAGTTGATTATTATAGACAATATTATTTTAAAAAAGGAATTTTTGAAACTGAAATTTATGATGGGATAAAAGAATTGATACAAAAATTACATGATTGTGGTTTTGATATTTATCTTGCCACGAGTAAGGGAGAAGAATCTTCTAAGAAAATACTAGAATATTTTGGAATTTTAAAATACTTTTCTTATATTTCAGGATCATCAGATGATAAAAACACAAAGAAAAAAGTGATTGAGCATCTTCTTAGTAAAAATAAGCTAGATAAAAACGACTCTATTATGATTGGAGATAGGTCTTACGACATAGAGTCAAGTAAAGAACTTAAATTAAAATCTATTGCTGTAGCTTATGGTTATGGTAATAAAGAAGAATTTAAAAATGCGACATACATTGCCGAAACCCCTAATGATATTATTGAAATTATAAAAAACAAGTTTTAGAAATAAATATTAATTTTTAATACCCACTTTACTTTAGATAAAAGTAAAGTAGGTATTTTTTAAATAAAAGGTTAATTATAGAAATCATAATATTATAAAAAATATTTAAATGATAACAGGATTTATAAAAATATGATATAAATAGTGCAATAAAATAAAAATAGGAGGGAAAAATGAATAAGAGTAAGAATATTATAGCATTAGCATTATCAGTATCTTTTTTTATCGGTTTAGCAAACGTTTACTATGCTGATGAAACAACTTCAGATATTACCAGCTATGTAAGTTAAAAAGAATTAATAGAAAATAAAAATAAATATTCATATCAAATTGAAAACACAGAAAACAAAAATGTTACAGAAGTAAAAAATGATTCTATAACAGAAGAAAATAATAACCTTCAATTATCTGAAGATAAAACACCAGAAACCCAGCAAGCAGGACAAAATTCTACTTAGCCAAACTATGCAGGTGATGAAAAGAAATAAAAGATTTTAATGACTCTGAACGTTACTGTTCTACCCAAATGGAGCAAGGTAATGGACCAACTCATTTATCAACTGAATCTAATATGGATTCTAAAGACGGGTTTAGCTACAAGAATTTAGAACCATCTGCAACCAGCGAAGATAAAACTAAGTGGGGTATGGAGATTGAAATCGACAAGAAAAAAGGTCAAAGCACCTACACCGACTTTGGTTTTACTAATACTGGTAATATGGCAGAAGTTCTTGACTCTGAAAGTGTGAGTTCTAAAAAAGAAGGTGAAAAGCTTGCAGAAGGATTTAAAGATTCTAACTATAAAGCTCAATCAGAAGTAGAAATAACAGCTAGTAAGAAACAGAGAAACTTAAACCTCTATGCATCAGAAGATGATATAAAACATATAAATAATGTTGATAATAAAAATACTACTATGGCATGGGAAGAAGGTCATTATACAAAAGATAATCCTAGCGGTTTAAAAGCTACCGAAGGTCCTAATGTTGCTTTTACCTTTACAATAAATCCATGGCCAAATGAGAATGATAGACTATCACTTATAAAGCTTAATGGGACTGATGACCAAAAAGAATTTGTCCAAGGTCAAACTATTACAACAAAGGTAAAAGTAGAAAATCTTGACGAAAATGCAAGGCTTAGACTAGTAGGTCAAGTTTACCATCCTATAACAGGAGAAGTCGTTGAAGGTGCGAAGGCATACATAAATGACGAAGGTAAGGTAGTAGTTGATATGCCAAAAGGTGCTGTAGATGAAAATGGAAATATAAACAAAGATTCTATATTCTACAAAGACCCTAAGTACAAGGGCATCCAAAACTTAGAAGTAAAATTCTTCGCTCGTCCTAGAACCAAGGCCGAGTTTGAACAAAATATTGCTAATAATGATGAAAATTATGGAACATATACACAAACTGGTGCAGGCACAAGGATAATAAATCACAGGGGAGAAGATGTAGAGGTTGACCTCCAAGGCATAGATCGTTACGACCACTATAACCTTATAAGTGGATTTAAAATAAACCTTGATGATACAAGATATTACGATCAAGGATTTATTGACGAATATAATGATGAAAACCTAGAAGCTAGTAGTCAAGTTATAGAAAAAGAAGGTAAACTAGGTAATTGAGAAGTTACTATTACTCAAAAGGTAAAAGATTCTAAACCATTAGAAAATCAATCGAGATTATAGAAACTATCACAGAAAAAGAAGATAGAATTGTAGGAATTGGTATAAAACCAGTAGAAAGAAAAAATGAACTTGGACATGATACTACCGAATATAGATACAATCCTGACCTAAAAGAAGGTAAAACAAAGACAAGCGAAGAAGGTTCTAAGGGATATGTAAAATATGCAACTACTTTCAACAAGGAAACTGGTAAGCTCGAAGTAAAAGAAGAACTAGTTGAGCCAACAAATAAGCTTGTAGAATATGGTGCTAAGACTATTGGTGAATTCACTTACGAAAGTGAAAAAGCTTATGATATCATAATTAGAGAAAATCCAGACCTTGAAGCAGGAAAGACTAATGTAATCCAAGAAGGAAAAGTAGGAAAAACTGAAACTACAGTTAAGATAGAAAACAGTAAAGAAGTTTACAGAACTACTAAGACAATCACAGAAAAACAAGATAAGATTATAGAAGTCGGAACTAAAAATGTCTGCGAAATTCCACCAACAGATCCTGAAGATCCAGAAAACTCAGAAACACCAGAAGGCTCTCAAAAACCTGAAGATTCAAAAGAAAAAGATAAAGTAAACAATGAAAAAAATAATAAAACTATAAGTGTTAATAATGAAAAACCATCAAGAAAAATGAAAAAAGGTAATATAATTAAAAGTTCCGATATTAACAAAGATAATCCTAATACTGGTGTAACAATCTTATCAATAGTTTTATCAAGTTTAGGAATATCATTATCCACCCTAGTTTTTTCAAAGAAAAAGAAAAAATAGGGCTTTTAAAAAATGTTAGATTTTTAATCTAACATTTTTTATATTTTCTTAATTAAAAGTTATCATAGCTTTTATTTTTTTATTAATATTGTAAAATATTAAATATAGAATTATATTTAGGGGAAAATTATGTTGGATAGAAATTTTTTTAGAAAAGATACAATAAAACTTGCTAAAGATTTACTAGGCAAAGTTTTTGTTAGAAAAATTGATGGAAAATTAATAAGATCAAGAATAGTTGAAACTGAGGCTTATTTGGGAATTAATGATAGAGCAAGCCACACATTTAATGATAATAAAACAAATAGAAATAAGATAATGTATATGGATTGCGGGATATTGTATGTGTATTTAACATATGGAATTCATTATTTATTAAATATATCAAGTGTAGGAGAAGGAGTTCCTGAGGCTGTTTTAATAAGGGCGATTGAACCTTTGGATAATTTTGATGTATTTGCAAACAATAGATTTGGTAAAGATTATAAGGATTTAAATTCATATCAAAAGAAAAATTTAAGTAATGGTCCTGCAAAATTAACAAAAGCTTTAAAAATTGATAAGTCTTTTAACGGTAAGGATATTTTTTCAAATAATTTTTATTTAGAAAATGGAGATAACAATTTTGAAATAGTAGAGTCAAAAAGAATTGGAATAGACTATGCCAAAGAGGCAAAAGATTATCTTTATAGATTTTATATTAAGGATAATAATTATGTATCTAAGTTCTAAAGTTTAGAATTTTTAATAATATATCAGTAAAAAAGCTTTTGTAATTTCAAGTTTTATAATTTACAAAAGCTTTTTATTTTTATATAATAATTTGTTTAATTTTACATATCAGGATAGGACCAAGTTAAAGCTTTTTCAATTATTTCAAAATTAATTTCTTTACTTTGAAATATTTCTCCATCTATATTTGCTAAAATCGGTCTATCAGATTTTATTTTTCCTTTTTTAATTTTTATCTCATCTAAGTATTTTGAATTTTCTAAAAGACCAAATTTATATCTTATAATTAAAGATGGCAATAAAATGTTTGGAAGTTTTTTTGCGAAAACTAAATTTAAAATTCCATCATCTATTTTTGCACTTGGTGCTGGATTAAAACCAGATCCATAATATCCTCCATTACATATAGCACTTAGCAAAAAATCATCTTTTATATTTATTTTCTCATTATTCTTATCATATAAAGTTAAAGAAAGATTTAGATAGGATAAATGTTTTAAGGATTTAATTACTCCAAAAAAATATGCTTTCTTACCTAAAGATGGTTTTTTATCTAAATATTCATATGCTTTTTTTAAAACTACTGTATCAAAACCCAAAGATAAAACATTTATTCCGACCTTATCATTTACTTTGATTAGGTCAATCTTTTTTTCTTTTATGTTTAATAGACTTTCTAATTTGAAATTTTTGTATGGAAAATTTTTGGAAAAGTCATTGCCAGTTCCCATTGGAATTAATCCTAGGCTTGTATTTTCTAGATCATTTTCATAAATTACATTGCAGATTTCATTTAAAGACCCATCTCCACCTCCTACAATTATTGTTTTTTTAAAATTTTTATATATATTAATAAATGATTTGGCAGCATCAATAGCATGATTTTCATATTTTGTTCTAATTATTTTAATATTTTCTCCAAAATATTTTTTATCATAAATTTTTTCTATATCTTTTTCATTAATGTCGAATTCAGTTTTTCCTGCCTTTGACGATAATATAAATAATGTTTTTCTCATAATTTTACCTTCGCTTTAAGATTATACCATTATTAAAGTATTTATAAAAAAATGATATAATTGCCTTAGTTATAAGAAAGGAAGATTTATGAATTTTGTTGATTATTTAGAAATGGAATACGTGAAAGATGAAGATGGAGAAATTATTACAAAAATTCCTATCAAAGATTACTGTATGAATATTAATGGTATTGTCCATGGGGGAGTGACTTTGACATTAATTGATACTGCTTGTGGTAAGAAGGCCTCTGAATATTTTGAGGGTGAATTTGTAACAAGTGATAGCTATGTGAATTTTGTAAGAGCAGGTAAAAATACAAAATTTTTATATGCAAAATGTAAGACTAAAAAAGTAGGTAGAAAACTTATGAATATAGATTGCGATGTTTTTGATGATAATAAAAAACTAATTGCAATTGGCAGATTTACTTTTATGAAAATATAAATTTAAATTTATTGACTCCTAAAAATATTATTTTACAGATAATAGATTTATGATATAATAAGTCAAGTGCAATAGGACACCAATACCTTGGTGTACTAAAGTAAAAAGGAGTTATATATGGACAAAGAAAAAAAATTTTCATCTAGGTTAGGATTTATCCTGACAGCAGTGGGAAGTGCCGTAGGCATGGCAAATGTTTGGGGATTTCCTTTTAGGTTTCAAGAAGGTGGATTATTTTTCTTATTATTTTATTTAGTTTTTGTTACTCTTTTTGCTTATGTAGGTTTGTCAAGTGAATTTGCAATAGGTAGAAGGGCTGAAACAGGAACTTTAGGCTCTTATGAATATGCCTTAAATTCAAAAAATAAGAAAAAAAGTCATTCTTTTATTAGTAAAAATATAGGTTTTATAACTTTAATAGGAAATTTATTTATTGCAATTGGATATGCAATAATAGTTTCTTATGTATGTAAGGCCTTGGTGGATTCAATAAGTGGTGAGCTTTTGCATGTAAATAGTAAACAATGGTTTGAATCTTTTTCAAATAATGATTATTCAGTTGTTGTTTATCATTTTTTAATAATTTTGGCTACACTTTTAACTTGTATTAAAGGAGCTAAGACGATTGAAAAATCTAATAAAATAATGATGCCTGCATTTTTTGTATTGTTTGTAGTAATAGCCATTTATATTTTTACTCTACCAAATGCCATTGAAGGATATAAATATATGTTTAGGCTTGATTTTGATAAACTAAATATTAATACAGTCATTTCAGCTATGGGACAAGCTTTCTTTTCTTTATCTATTACTGGATGTGGGATGATTGTTTGTGGTTCTTATCTTGATAAAAAGGAAGATATTTTATCAGCTGCAAAATCTACAGCACTATTTGATACCCTATCTGCCTTATTATCATCATGTGTAATTGTTCCATCTATTTTAGTATTTAATTTAGATCAAGCAGGAGGACCAGGACTTTTATTTGAAGTTTTACCAACAATTCTACAAAATATTAAGGGTGGTAGAATCTTTGCAATTATTTTATATTTAGCAGTAATTTTTGCTGGAATTTCTTCTTTACAAAATATGTTTGAAGTTGTCGTTGAATCGCTGATACATAGGTACAAAAATATCACTAGGGTAAAGGCCCTTATATTAATTGGTTTAATTACTTTTCTTGTTGGTGTAAATATGGAAACTATAGGAAAATGGGGTCCATGGATGGATCTAGTTTCAATTTATATTATTCCAATAGGAGCATCAATTGGGGCTATAACTTGGTTTTATTTTTGGAAAAAAGAAGAGCAATTGGAAGAAGTTAATATGGGAGCTAAGAAAAAAGTTGGAGAAAAGTGGCACAAGCTTGGAAAATATGTTTATGTTCCAATAGCAATTGGTTTATCAATACTTGCCTTAGTGTTTAAGGTTACTTTTTAAAATATATGGAGAAAAATTATGGAAAATAATTCGAAATTTAGTAATAAATGGGGATTTATAATGGCATGCGTTGGAAGTGCAGTTGGTCTTGCCAATGTGTGGGCATTTCCCTATAAAATTGGAATGAATGGTGGACTTTCTTTTTTAATACCTTATTTGTTTTTTGTATTTCTATTTGGGCGAGTAGGACTTTCTGCAGAAAGTGCAGTTGGTAGAAAATATAAATCTGGCCCTATGGGGGTTTTTAGAGAAGTTTGGAAATCTAGAAATAAAGAAGGAGTAGGACGAGTTTTAAGATGGATTCCTTTAGTTGGAGTAGTTCTACTTGCGATAGGATATACTGTTGTAATAACTTATGTGTTAAAAGCTTTGATAGATTCAATTACTGGAGTTTTGTTAACACAAGATCCAAATGTTTGGTTTGAATCAATTTCTTCAAAAGATTTTGTTTTAGCAAAAGAGCATTTCTTATTAATAATTATAGTATTTTTTACCCTTGCCTATGGAACCAAGGGAATTGAAAAAACAAATTCATTTATGATGCCATTATTCTTTATTTTATTTATAATTTTGGCTATTAGAATTGCATTTTTAAACAAAGCTGTTGAAGGATATAAATTTATTTTTAGCCTAGATTTTGAAAAATTAATGGATATCAAATTATGGATTGCAGCCATGGGTCAAGCTTTTTTCTCATTATCAATTGTTTCAACTGTAATGGTTGTTTATGGCTCATATCTTCCAGATAGTGAAGATATTGTTCACTCATCAACAATTACTTCAAGTCTTGATACAGTTGCAGCCATGCTTTCAACATTTGTAATGCTTCCTGCAACTTTTGCTTTTGGATTTTCTCAATCAGAAGGACCAAAATTAATATTTGTAGTTTTGCCAAAAGTTTTACAAGAAATAGCAGGAGGAAGAATTTTTGCAATAATTTTATATATTGCTATGGTATTTGCAGGAATTTTATCAGTTCAATCAATGATTGAAACAGTTGCTGAAGCTATTACATCAAAATTTGAAAAATTAAATAGACTTATTGTTTTAGTAGTATTAATGATTATTGTCTTTGTTTGTGGATTATTTTTACACCCTATTGCAAAATGGGGAGCTTGGATGAATTTTGTAACTATATATATCCTACCAATTTCAGCTATAATTGGAGCGATTTCTTGGTTTTGGGTTATGAAGAAAGAAGATTTATTAGAAGAAATAAACAAAAATGCAAAACACAAACATGGGGATGGTTGGTACAAACTAGGGAAATTTTTATACGTCCCACTTGCACTAATTCTTTGTATAATAGCAATAAGATATCAAATTTCTTTTTAATATGACATTATTTATATAATAATATATAATAAAGTAAATATATTGATATTATAAATAAAGGAGTAAAAATGAAAAAAATTAATAAGTTTCAAAGTCTCTTATTAGCAATAATAATTCTATTTTCTTTTTCTTCTTGTAAAAATTTAAAAGAAAATCCTGCTAATAATATTAGTTCTTCAGATATTTCTAGTTCAAAAAAAGAAGTTAGAAAAGAAAATGATAAGAACAAGGACATTATTAAAATTGATAAGAAAAGACCTAAAAAAATTGATGAGAAAACAAAGGATGAAATAATCAATATAAAAGCTGGTGGAGATTTGATGGCTCATATTGATCAAGTTGACTATGCTAGAAATTATGGAAATGGAAAATATGATTTTTCAAATCAATTTGAATATGTGAAAGATTTTTTATTAGATTCAGATCTTACCATAGGAAATTTTGAAACAAGTGTAAGTAAAACAAGAGAACCTTCTGGATATCCTCAATTTACAACACCGAAAGAATATATAAGAGATATCAAAAATGCTGGTTTTGATATGCTATCTACTGCTAATAATCATTCAGTAGATTCTTTTGAACAAGGTATTTTTGATACTATTGATGCTATGGATGAATATGAAGTGGCACATACTGGAACAAGAAAACCAGGAGAAGATAGGTTTATTTATAGAAATGTTAAAGGATTAAAAGTTGCCTTTATGTCTTATACTTATGGAGTAAATGGACTTGATAGTTTAGTAACTGAGAATAAACCAGAAGATGTAATTAATTACCTGGAACCTGAAAAAATAAAAGAAGATATAAAAGAAGCAAAGAAAAATAAGGCAGATTTAATAATAGTTTATCCGCATTGGGGAGTAGAATATCAATCTTATCCTACTGATGAACATATAAAACTTGGAAGAGAAATGATAGATTGGGGAGCAGATCTTGTAATTGGAAATCATCCTCACGTAACACAACCTGCCCAAAAGTATAAAACAAAAGATGGACGAGAAGGATATATTGCTTATTCTTGTGGAAATTTTATAGCTTGCCAATCTTATGATGTGTTGGGAGATATAAGAACAGAGCAATCAGTTTTTTATGATATAAATATTCTTAGAAACAATAAAACAGGAAAAATTAAATTAGGTGATGTCAAAATTCATCCGATTTGGAATGGTCACATGCGTGATGAGAATGGATATTTGGCAAAAGATTTTATGACAGAAGATTTTCTTGAAGGTGGAAAATTTTACGACAAAGTAAATGAAGCCCAAAGAGAAAGAATCAGAAAATGTGATGAAATGATAAGAAAAACTGTAAATACAAAAGTAGAATAAAAAGGCTGCAAGTGCAGTCTTTTTTATTTTCTTTCTTTATGATAAAATTATTCAAAGGATATAAAGGGGAAAATATGAATTTAATAACGAAAATAGACATTTCTATTTTAAATTTTTTACAAAACTTAAAAAGTCCATTGATAGACAAGATAATGACAACTATAACTGCTCTTGGTAATATGGGGATTTTTTGGATATTATTAATTTTGATTTTTCTAACAACAAAAGAATATAAAAAAATGGCAAGGCTAATGGTTCTTTGTCTTTTAGTTAATACAATTATTGTTAATTTAATATTAAAACCTGCTGTAGGAAGAACAAGGCCATTTGAACTTGTTGATGGGGTAAAATTATTAGTTTTAAAACCACAAGATCCATCCTTTCCATCAGGTCATTCAGCAATTTCATTTTGTATGTTAACTGTAATATTATTTTTTTCAAAATCAAAAACTATTAATATAATGTCTACTATACTTGCAGTTTTAATTGCCTTTTCTAGATTATACTTATATGTTCATTTTCCATCAGATGTTATTTTTGGAATTATTATAGGAATTCTCACAGCTGTTGGAACACTAAAATTTTACTACTCTAAAAAAGGACAAAAATTAAAAAATAATATCAAAGAGTTAATATTAGATTATAAAAATTTAAGAAAAATGTAAAAATATTTGCAATAGAAAAAAAATGGTGCTATAATATACAGGTAGTGTTAATGCTGGTGTGTCGGAATTGGCAGACGAGACAGACTCAAACTCTGTTGTTCTCCGGAACGTGTGGGTTCAAGTCCCACCACCAGCACCATTAATTTTTTTATTTTTTTCATATTTGAGCTATACCAAGGGGTATAGCTTTTTTTATATTTGTGGTGTGGGTAACGTGTTGGCAATAATTTTATTAAATATTTTAAAATTAATAAATGTTTATTTAAGTAAGTAGATTTTTTTACTTACTTTTTTTGTGAAAAATAAAATATGTTATACTAATAGAAAGGAGATTTATATGAGTAAAAAAGTAATGCTGATTGATGGATCTAGTTTGATTTTTAGAGCTTTTTTTGCCCTTCCTAATCTTACTAATGCTGATGGTGTTATGACCAATGGCGTTTATGGATTTTTGACTATGTATTTTAGGGCTGTTGAAGAATATAAACCTGATTATATCTTGGTTGCCTTTGATAAAAAGACAAAAACTTTTAGGCATAAGGAATTTGAAGATTATAAGGCAAATAGGGACAAAGCTCCAAATGAACTAAATTATCAATTTGGAATTTTAAAAGATATTCTTGAATCACTTAATGTCAAGTATTTAGATATAGATGGCTTTGAGGCTGATGATATTGTTGGGACATATTCAAAAATTGCAAAAGATGAAGGTCTTGAAACTGTAATAATAACTGGAGATAAGGATTATTTTCAACTTGTAAATGATGATGTTATTGTTTATCTTACAAGAAAGGGAATTTCTCAAGTGGAAGAAATTACCGAAGAAAAAATTAAAGAAGATTATGGCCTTAGTCCTAAACAATTAATAGATGTAAAGGGGCTTATGGGTGATAAGTCTGATAATATTCCAGGTGTTGACGGAATTGGAGAAAAAACTGCCATTAAATATATTAAAAAATATGGGTCAATGGAAGATTTGTATGAAAATTTAGATGATATTAGTGGCAAAAAAACCAAGGAAAATCTTGAAAATTCAAGACAAATTGCCTTTTTATCTAAAAAAATTGGAACTATAGTCACAAATGCTCCTGTTAATTTTAAGATAAGTGATTTAAAGGTATCTGATCCTGATATAAATACTTTGAAGGAGAAATTTTCAAAATATAATTTCAATAAATTTTTGGAAAAATTTGAAGACGGAAATGATGTTCAAAGAGAAGATTTAGATTTTTCTTACTCCTTTACTGATGATGATTTTTCAATAATAGAAGATATTGAAAAAGAAAAGATTTTTTATTTTAAGACTATTTTTGAAAATGATAACTATATACATTCAAAAGCTTTTAAGATTGCAATAAAGTCACCTTCATCCAACACTTTTATCTATAATCCAGACCAAAAATTTGTAGAAAATTTCAAAAAATACTTTGAAGATGAAAATATCAATAAGGTTTCTTTTGATATAAAAGAAGATATAGTACTTTTTAATAAGTTGGGTATAGAAATAAATTTTCCTTATGATGATACTATGCTTATGCACTATCTTATAGATCCTTCAAGATCTTCATATGATTTAAAAACTTTTAGTCAAGCATTTTTAAAATATGAAGTTTTAAATGAAGAAGATTTGTTGGGAAAGGGCAGAAATAAGAAATCTTATAAAGATTTAAGTAATGAAGAGCTTGGAAAATATTTAGCATCAATTATAAATGCAATAGAGGATAGTCTTGATATATTAACTAATAAGTTAAAAGAACTATCTATGTATGATCTTTATAAAGATTGTGAAATTAAATTATCCAAAGTTTTGGCAGATATGGAAATTACTGGCTTTGTATGTGATATAGATGAGCTTGAAAAGATAAAAGATGAAGTTTCACTTGAGCTTAAAGATTTAGAAAAAATAATTTATGAGCTTTCTGGCAGTGAGTTTAATATAAACTCACCAAAACAACTTTCGAAAATTCTATTTGAAGACTTAAAACTTCCAATTATCAAAAAAACAAAGACAGGATATTCAACAAATGCAAAAGTTTTGGAAAAACTAAGAGATAAGCACCCTATAATAGAAAAAATTGAAAGATATAGGGAGATGTATAAGTTAAAATCAACCTATCTTGAAAGTTTAGAAGAATGTATTGACGAGGATGGAAGAATAAGATCAACCTTCAAGCAAAATGTAACAGCTACAGGAAGACTTTCATCAACTGAGCCAAACCTACAAAATCTTCCAATTAGAACAGAAGAGGGAAGAAAAATTAGAAAGGCCTTTAAGGCAGATAATGAAAAAATCTTAATTGATGCAGACTACTCACAAATAGAATTAAGGGTCTTAGCCCACCTTGCAAATGATAAAAAAATGCAAGAAGCTTTTTCTCATGATATAGACATTCATACAAAAACAGCATCAGAAGTCTTTGATACACCAATAGATGAGGTTACAAAATTACAAAGAAGTGAAGCAAAGGCTGTGAATTTTGGAATAATTTATGGAATAAGTGATTATGGTTTAAGCCAAAATTTAAATATTCCTAGAAAAAGAGCCAAGGAATATATAGATAATTATCTCAATACTTATCCTCAAATAAAAAAATATATGAAAGATATTGTAAAAAAAGCCAAGGAAGAAGGCTTCGTAAACACCATATTTAATAGAAGAAGGTATGTTCCAGAAATAAATTCTAAAAATTTCAATGTGAGAAGTTTTGGAGAAAGAGTTGCATTAAACACTCCAATTCAAGGTTCAGCTGCTGATATTATAAAATTTGCCATGATAAATTCATACCTAAATCTAAAAAAAGCTAAGATAGATGCGAAAATTGTCCTACAAATCCATGATGAAATAATCATAGAGGCAAGTAAAAAAGATTTAGAAAAGGCAAAAGAAATATTAAAATCTTCTATGGAAGAGGCGGTAAAATTGAAAGTACCACTTTTAGTCGATATAGATAGCGGAGATAGCATGTATGAATCAAAATAGGATTGTAATAACTGGCACAATATCAAGTGGTAAATCTTCTTTATCAGATATTTTAAGAAAAAAGGGTTATTTTGTTATAGATAGTGATAAGATTAATGCAAAACTTTTAGAAAAAGATCAAATTAATTATAGAGAAATTTTATCATCAGGGGCCTTTAACGAGGCCTTTGAAGATGGGATTATTAATAAAAGAATTCTTGGAGAAATTATTTTTAATGATCCTAAAAAAAGAGAATTGATAAATAAAATAAGCCATAAAAATATTATTTCATATATAAATAAGGAAATAGAAAATTCAAAGGAAAAAAATGTTTTTATTGAAATTCCCTTATATTTTCAAATGAAAGAAAAATTTCCTTGTGAATATGTATGGCTTGTTACTACAAATAAGGATGTACAAATAAAAAGACTTATGAATAGAGATAAAATTGATAAAGATTTTGCCATAAAAAAAATAAATAGTCAAAACTTTTCACTTATGAAAGAAAAGTCAGACCTTATATTTGATAACAGCACAAGTTTAGATGATTTGGAAAAAAAAGTAGATATAGCTTTAGATAATTTGGAGAAAAAATGAAAGCTTTAAAAAGTATTTTTAAAATTTTAGGACTTATAGTAATAGGGATAGTTATGGCAATTATAATAAGTTTTTCAATAGTTGCTTATCAAACTTCAAGACAAAAAATTGCCTACCAAGATGAAATTAAAAAATATTCTGAGAAATATAATATGGATCCTCTATTAATTGCGTCAATAATAAAAGTAGAAAGTGATTATGATAATGGTGCTCATTCTAATCAAAATGCTAAAGGTTTGATGCAATTATTAGATGCATCTGCAAAGCATAGTGCAGAGTTAATAGGAGAAGAATATTATCCGGATAAATTAAAAGATGTTGATTATAATTTAAATTTGGGAGTTGGATATTTTAATTATTTATACAAATATTATAATAATGTAGATTTAGCATTAGCAGCATATAATGGTGGAATTGGAAATGTAGATAAATGGATTAATGAAAAAAAGATAGATAAACATGACCCAGATCCAACAAAAATTCCAGTAGAAGAAACTAGGCAATATGTTATAAAAATTAATTCAAATTATGATTTGATGAAAGTTTTTTATGAAGATGGACTTCCAAGTGACAAAGAATTAAAAAATAGAAGAGAACTATCTATTAAAAATTATAAGAAATTTGTTAAAAAAATATTATTTGATGTCTTCTAATTATTGATTAAAATCATCAAATAATTTATAATCATAATATACGCATAAATGAAAGGAGAGATTATGGCTCTAGAAAATTTGTCATTTGACAATGGAGTTAAGATTCCAGAGTACAAGGAATTAAGTGAAAATAGTAACTTAATTGTTGCAAAAGTACCAAAAACTGTAACAATTCCACTTACTCAACATATCGGAGCTCCAAGCAAATGTTTAGTTAAGAAAAACGATGAAGTGAAAGTAGGAGAGCTTATAGGTGAAGCTGTAGGTAATTTTTCATGTAACATTCACTCATCAGTTAGCGGTAAAGTTACAAATGTTATAGATATACAAACAGCATCAGGTAAGAATGCTAAAGCTGTAGTAATCGATACAGAAGGCTATGACCAAGAAATTAACTATGAAAGAAAAGATGTTACTAACCTAACTAAAGAAAAAATAGTTGAGGCAATGAAAGAAAATGGTCTTGTAGGTATGGGAGGAGCAGCATTTCCTGCACATATAAAATATTCACCAAATAAACCAGTTGATACTGTAATTATTAATGGTGCAGAATGTGAACCTTACGTTACTTGCGATGATTATCTTTTAAAAACAAAAGCTGAAATAATTGTAGATAGTTTGGAACTTCTTGTAAAAGCAGTAGATGCTAAAAAGGGAATTATAGCAATCGAAGATAATAAACAAGAAGCAATTGAAAAAGTAAGAAAAGCAATAGCAGCTAAAAATTCAACAAAACTAGAACTTGCTACAATGGTTACCAAATATCCACAAGGTGATGAAAAAAGAATAATAAACGCAGTATTACATAGAGAAGTGCCTTCAGGTGGTCTTCCAATGGATGTTGGAGTTATAGTATCAAACGTTTCTTCAGCAAACGCAGTTTATGAAGCAGTTTATTATGGAAAACCATTGATAGAAAGATACATGACAGTAACAGGTCATGGAATAAAAAATCCTTCTAATTTCTTAGTTAGACTTGGAACAAGCTTTGAACATATGATTGAAGAAGCTGGCGGAATGACAGAAGATGCTGGAAAAGTTATAAATGGTGGACCAATGATGGGAATTGCTCAACCAAATGTTAACCAACCAGTAGAAAAAGCTAGTAACTGTATATTAGTTTTAAATAAAGAAGAATCAAAAGCACCAATTACAAATCCATGTATTAGATGTGCTAAGTGTGTAAGCGTGTGTCCAGTAGGACTTATGCCACTTTTAATTCATAAATTTTCACTTAAAGAAAAATTTGATAAAGCACAAGATTTACATATACTAGATTGTATTGAATGCGGTTCATGTTCATATATTTGTCCATCTAAAAGACCATTAGTTGAAGCTATTAGATTTGGAAAAAGACAAATTCGTCAAGCAGGAAAGTAGAGGAGAATTAAATGGAAGCAAAAAAATTATTAGTATCATCCTCTCCTCATATGAGAAGCGAGAGAACTGTTACTAAAGAAATGTTAGATGTAATAATTGCTCTTATTCCAACAGGACTTGTAGGAGTTTATTACTTTGGTACAAAAGCGTTGGCTTTAATAATAGCATCAGTTTTAAGTTGTATAATAGCAGAATTTATTTCTAACAAAGTTATGAAAAGAGATACATCAATAAATGATTTATCTGCAGTAGTTACAGGTTTACTTTTAGCCTATAATATTCCTGTTACAATGCCAATCTGGCAAACAGTTATAGGAGCTGCATTTGCTATAGTAATTTGTAAACAATTTTTTGGTGGGATTGGGCAAAATATTGTAAACCCAGCACTTGGAGCAAGAGCATTTTTACTTGCATCTTGGTCAAAAAATATGTCAAATTATGTAGCACCTGGAAAAGTTTCAGCAGTTTCAGCAGCAACAGTTTTATCAGGTGGAGATAAACCTGGCTTATTAGATATGTTTATTGGTAATATGGGAGGATGTATAGGAGAAGTTTCAGCACTTGCTATATTAATCGGAGCAGCATATTTAGTAATTAGAAAAGTTATTTCATTAAGAATACCTGCAGTATACATATTAACAACAGCAGTTTTGTTGATGATTTTCAATAAATCTGTAGATGGAATACTTGAGCAATTATTATCAGGTGGACTTATGCTAGGTGCATTTTTCATGGCAACTGACTATACAACAAGTCCTGTAACAAAAAAAGGAGAGATAATATTTGCCTTCGGATGTGGACTTATCACTTCACTTATAAGAGTTTTTGGTGGATATCCAGAAGGTGTTTCATATTCAATTCTATTAATGAACTTATTAGTTCCACTTATAGATAGTAAAACAATGCCTAAGGTATTTGGTGTATCTAATAAAGGGGAAAAAGATGAATAAAGCATTAAAATTAGGAATCAAATTATTAATAATTACAGCCGTATCAGCTTTAGTGTTGGCCTTTACAAATTCAGTTACAGATCCAATTATTAAAAAAGCTGAAAAAGAAAAATTGAAGGAATCATTAAAAATTGCTTTTCCAGAAGGTAAAAGCTTTGAAGAAGTAAAAGGAGATTATCCTGAGTCTGTAAAAGGAGTTTATAAGGCTGATGGAGACAAAGGTTATGTATTTGATGTAAATGCCAAAGGTGGATACGGTGGAGATATTGAATTTATCGTTGGTGTTGATAAAGAGAATAAATTAACAGGATTCAGTCCTTTGAAACATGCAGAATCTGCAGGATTTGGTCTTCAAATGGAAGAAGATTGGTTTAAAGAAGGCGTTAAGGGTGTGAGTATGGATAAAAAAGTAGGAGCATCTGAAGCTGGATCTGAAAATGAAATTGTTGGAATATCAGGAGCTACATATTCAACAGATGCTATTTTAAAGGGAATAAATACAGCTCGTGATGTATTAAAGGATATTAAGTAGGGAGGTTTATAATGGAAAGACAAACGGGAAAACCAATTGATGTTCAAAAAGAAAAAGAAAAAAGAAAGAAAAAATCTCCTAATTTACTAAAAGTTTTTAAAGATGGAATATTTTCTAATAACCCAGTGTTTGTTCAAATGGTAGGTATGTGTTCTGTACTTGCTATTTCGTCATCACTTTTTAATGCTATCGGTATGGGAGCTGCTGTAATATTTGTACTTACACTTTCAAATTTAGTTATTTCTTTATTAAGGAATTTTATACCTGGTGAAGTTAGAATACCAGCATTTATTGTTGTTATCGCATCTTTCGTAACTATGGTACAAATGTTAATAAAAGCTTACCTACCAGCTCTTGATCAATCATTAGGGATTTTTATTCCACTTATAGTTGTAAACTGTATTATTCTTGCTAGAGCTGAAGGATTTGCATCTCAACAAGGTCCTATTGCATCAATTATTGATGGACTAGGCCAAGGTTTAGGCTATACTATAGCAATTTCAATTCTTGCAGCTATAAGAGAATTATTTGGAAATGGAACATTACTAGATAATAGAATAATTCCTGAAGATTTTACAATTGGATTTTTAATTCAACCTGCATCTTCATTTATTATCCTAGGAATCATGTTTGCAGTAGCAGCAGCTATTTCAAACAAGAAGAAAAATAATAAGTAGGAGGAATTATGTCAAATTTATTTTCAATAATTATTGCATCAATTTTTGTAAATAATTATGTATTAGGACAATTTTTAGGAATCTGTCCTGTTCTTGGAGTTTCAGGTAAAGTAGAAACAGCAAAAGGAATGGGAGCAGCAGTTATATTTGTAGTAACTTTAAGCTCATTAATTACATGGATTATACAATACTACATATTAGATCCATTAAATATTGGATATTTGCAAACAGTAGTATTTATTCTTGTAATTGCATCTTTAGTACAAATAGTAGAAATTATTATGAAAAAATCAATGCCAAATTTATATGATGCATTGGGGGTTTATTTACCATTAATTACTACTAACTGTATGGTCTTGGGTGTTGCTATAAAAAACATTAATGATAGTTATAATTTATTAGAAACTGTTGTAAACTCAGCGGCAGCAGCAGTAGGTTTTCTAATTGCTTTAGTAATACTTGCTTCTATAAGAGAAAAAATAGAAGATAACGACTTGCCAGAAGCTTTCAAGGGTGGACCTATTACTTTGATTACTCTAGGTCTAATGTCAATTGCTTTTATGGGCTTTGCAGGATTAGCATAGAGAAGGAAGGTTATATTAATGAATAATATTTTAATACCAGCGGTAGTACTTGCAGGATTGGGATTTTTGTTGGCAGTATTACTTGGTGTAATTAGTAAAAAATTTGAAGTAAAAACTGATCCGATTGTTGAAAGAGTTAGAGAAGAACTTCCTGGAGCTAACTGTGGAGCTTGTGGATATCCAGGATGTGATGGTTGTGCTAATGCAATTGCAAAAGGAGAAGCACCTGTTTCTGCTTGTGTAATTGGTGGACAATCTGTAACTGATTCAGTTGCAAGTGCAATGGGAGTTGAATCAGCTGGTGCTGGTGAAAAACAAGTTGCTGTTGTTAAATGTAATGGTACATGTGAAAATGCAAAAGATTTATATGAATATGCAGGACTTGATGATTGTAGAGCACAAATTGCACTTTTTGGTGGAAAAAAAGCCTGCAATTATGGATGTGTAGGATGTGGATCTTGCGTTAAAGCTTGCGAATTTGATGCTATACATATGGTTAATGGAGTAAGTGTAGTTGATAAGGAAAAATGTGTGGCCTGTGGTGCATGCGTTAAAACTTGTCCAAAAAATATAATAGAACTTGTTCCTTATTCTCAAAAAGCAATTGTAAAATGTTCATCACATGACAAAGGAAAAGATGTTAGAGGAAATTGTAAAGTAGGTTGTATTGGTTGTTCAATTTGTGCAAGAACTTACCCAGAAGGTTTTTCAATGGATAATTTCTTATCTAAAGAGACGATTTCTGACAATTTGGATATAAATCTTTTAAAAGAAGCAGCTGAAAAATGCCCAGCTAAATGTATATATGTAGAATAAAATTACTGATCACCGATTTTTCGGTGGTCTTTTTTTATTGAATTGACATTATTATATTTTAAATGATAAACTTTTATAAGAGGTGTTTATGAAATTAAAGAAAAGAGATATAATTGTTATTGTATTGCTTTTATTTTTAAGTATATTAATGACTGTTTTTGTGAAGGGATTTAAATCTGATCAAAATGGTGATTATTTAAGAGTAGAACTAAATGGAAAAGAGTATGGAAAATACCCTTTGAATAAAGATAAAACTTTTAAGATAAAAGTGGATGATGAATATAATATTGTAGATATAAAAAATGGTGAGGTTAAAATGAAAGAAGCAAATTGTAGAGATTTAATTTGCACTCGTATGCCTAAAATAAAAAAAGTTGGAGAAACAATTGTGTGTCTTCCTCATAGACTAATTTTAGAAATTGTTTCCGATGATGATATAAGCAGTGATGATATTGATAAGGTGGTAAAATGAATAAAAGTAATGTAAAAGTTTATGTAAATTTATCGCTTTTAACTGCCCTATCTCTTGCCATTTCTCTGATTGAATCAATGGTCCCAATGCCGGTACCAATTCCTGGTGCGAGATTGGGATTTTCTAATATAGTAATATTAGTTTGTATATATTTTTATGATTATAAAAAAGCTTTGGCTGTAAGTATTTTGAAATCTTTTCTATTGGTTTTGATTACTGGATCAGTTATGAGCTTTTTCTATTCGATAGTAGGCGCAATTTTTTCTACAACTGCAATTTACTTTGCTATTAAAAAGGTTGATGATGATTTTTCTATGATTGGAGTTAGTGAAATTGGTGCTTTTTGTCATAATTTAGGACAAATTATTGTTGCTATATTTTTTATGCAGAATATAAAAATGTTCTATTATTTTCCAGTCTTAGTTTTTATTGGAATTTTTACTGGATTTTTTGTGGGTTTAAGTTCTAGATTTATGATTGAGCATTTAGACAAAATTGGTATTTTTTATGAATAAAAAGATTAAAGATTTGGATATAAGCCAAAGGCCAAGAGAAAAACTTAAAAATTATGGTTATGATAGTTTAAGTGATGAGGAATTGTTAGCTATTCTTATTGGATTTGGATCAAAAAGGAAAAATGCAATAGAGCTAAGTAGGGATATTTTATCTAAATTTTCTACTGATGAGCTTTTGTCTATTAGTATAGAAGAACTTTCTTCTATAGAGGGAGTTAAAATTGCAAAAGCTAGCAAGATTGTTGCGGCTATCCAATTTGGCAAAAGATTAAGTGAAAAAATGATAAATAAGAGAATTAAAAGAATAACTTGTGCCGATGATGCTTATTTTATAATGAAAAATAAATTTATAGACACAAAAAAAGAACATTTCTATGCTATATTATTAGATACTAAAAATATTATTATTAGTAAGGAGTTAATTTCTACTGGAGATCTTAATTCATCTATTGTAAATCCTAGAGAATGTTTTACACCAGCTGTTAGAAAAAGTGCTAATGCTATAATTTTTATACATAATCATCCAAGTGGTAATTGTATACCTTCAAAAAACGACAAGATTATTACCAATAAATTAGTTCAAGCTGGAGATATTTTGGATATTAATGTTTTAGATCATCTTATAATTGGAAATGGAGAATATTTTAGTTTTAAAAAAGAAAATTTAATGTAGGAGATAAATATGAAGTTAAGGATTAAGGCTGAAGACCTTGCTATAGATTTAGGTACTAGTAGTATTAAAGTTTATAAAAAAGAAGATGGTGTTGTCATTAATGAGCCAACTGTTTTGGTTTTAGATCATCAAAATCAACAAATAAAGGCAATTGGTCAAGAGGCTAAAGATATGATTGGAAAAACTCCAGATGAAATTATTGTACAAAGACCAATTGAAAAAGGAGTTATTTCGGATTTTAATTTGACAGAAGCTATGCTTAATTATTATTTTCAAAAAATAAATCCCGGTTTTTCTTTTCTACAAGCAAGAGCTGTTGTATGTGTTCCAAGTGGAATAACTGATATAGAAGAAAGAGCTGTAGAAGATGCTGCACTACATGCGGGAAGCAGAGATGTTATTATGGTTGATGAATCATTAGCATCATGTTTTGGTGTTGGTTTGAGTCCTGAAGATCCTAGAGGGATTTTAGTTTTAAATCTAGGTGCGGGCAATAGTGAAGTATGTGTTGTAAGCTTAAATGGAATAGTTGCTAGTAAAACTTTGAAAATCGGTGGAGATGATATTGATAAAAATATTCAAAGTTTTTTGAGAGATACTAAAAAGATTGAAATTGGACTTAATACAGCAGAGAAAATCAAAAAAGAAATTTTATCTCTTAGAATTAAGGATAAAAATTTATCAATTGATGTTGAAGGAAGAGATCTTAAAGATGCTAAACCTAAAAGAATAAAGTTAAAGAGTGAAGAGATTGCTGCTTGTTTGAGTGATTTTGCAGATTCTTTAGTTGAAATGATTTTTTTAGTGTTAGAAAAAACTCCACCAGAGTTATCAAGTGATATTAAAAATGATGGTTTTATTCTCACAGGCGGAATGGCAAAGGTTAAAGGACTTGGAGAATATATTGAAAAGAAAATAAATTTGAAGGCAAATGTATCTGATAATCCAGACCTTGATGCTATAAAAGGTGCTGGTTTAATTATGGAAAATCCAGATAGATTTTTAAAATATCAAAGTAGGTAAATATGTCATATAGAAGAAAAAAGAAAAATAATAAATCTTTTATAGTAACAATAGCGCTTTTAGTTGTTTTGATTTT
Organism: Anaerococcus senegalensis JC48; assembly: GCF_000321005.1. Taxonomy (GTDB): domain Bacteria; phylum Bacillota; class Clostridia; order Tissierellales; family Peptoniphilaceae; genus Anaerococcus; species Anaerococcus senegalensis. The sequence goes on along the minus strand of NZ_HE578907.1, from coordinate 765,428 downwards.
TGTATCTAGTTTTTCTAATGGTTTAGCAAAGGCTGGTAATAATGTTACAAATACGATTTTTAAGCCACTTAATAAGGTTTCTTATTCTATTTCATCAGAATTAATAAAGGCAGTTGAAGATACAATTGGATCTAAACAAACTAGGTCAGAAATTGAGAAATTAAAGATTGAAAATAAAAACTTATTAAAAGAAAATGCTAATTTAATGGAAATAATAAATAGAAAAGACTTTCTTAAGGCTGAAAAAGATGCTATGAATGACAATGAATATTCTTATCTTAAAGCTCAAATAATTAGTTCTGATGTAAAAAGCATGCAGGAATCATTTTTTATTGATAAGGGAAGTAAAGACGGATTAAAAGTTAATGATGTAATACTTCAAGCAATTGGTGATAGTGAATATTCATCTGCAGTTATTGGAAAAGTTGTAAAAGTTAACTCTACGACAAGTAAAGTAGAAACAATAAAAAATTCTTCAAATGATGTTTCATTTATTAATTCTCGAAGTGGGGATTATGGAGTAATAGATGATTACAAGAATAAATCTATAAATGGATATATGCTAGAGGTTGATAGTGATGTTAAAAAATCCGATGTAATTTTAACAAGTGGAATTGGTGGAGTATATCCAAAAGGTTTATATTTAGGAGAAATATCAAATGTTTATATGAGCAAAGATTCTTTAAGAAAAAATGTAAATATAGATTCTCCTGTAGATTTTACTCACTTATATAGAGTTTTGATTCTTAGAAGGTAGGTTAATTATGAATAAATTAAAAACTTTTATAATAGCTTTTATAACATTTATTTTACAAATAACAGTATTTTCAAAAATAGATATTTTTGGATCTAATGTAAATATAGTTATAGGTCTAGTAATTAGTCTTTCATTAATACTAGGTTCTAAAAGTGGTGCATATACGGGACTTATAATTGGTCTTTTAGAAGATTTTATGTTTTCAAATATCATAGGTATTAGAGCCTTATCATACTTTTTGATTGGATATATTGTCGCAGAAGATAGATTTAGATTTAATAGTGATAAAAATACAGGATTAATTTTGAGTTTTGTTTTTACTATAATTAACTTTATTTTTGTTAGCTTAATAACTTATATATTTAAAGCAGACATTATTGTAATTAAAAATTATTTATTCATACCGCTTTTAGTAGAGGCAGTATTAAATACTTTAGTGTATCTAGTTTATCACTTTTTAATAAAGAAATTAATGTATATTCCAACTTACAGAATATAGGGGTGTAAAATTTGAAAAAACAAAAAGAAAATAGGATTACCCTATTACAGATTGTTTTTGGCTTGATGTTTGTAGCAATATTTGTAAAATTATTTATACTTATGATTAATCAAGGAGAACATTATAGGGACCTATCTGATAATAGAAAAGTTCAAGAAGTTGATGAGATTGCAAGTAGGGGAGATATTTTAGATAGGAATGGAAATGTGCTTGCTACTACAGTTCCATCCTTTGCAGTGCAACTTTATAAGGACCAATTAACAAATTTAGACGACAAAGATAGGATAGAAGCTGAGACTACTTTGGCTAATATTTTAGAAGAAGCTGGTGTTAATTATCAAAATGACTTTGATATAAGATTAAACTCTTTCCAATATAAAAGCAAAGAAGATTATTTTAAAGAAGAAAAGTCACCAGAAGATAAAATTGTAGATACTATAATTGATAATAACTTGATAGATGAGATTGTGAAATCTCATAGTGATAATAACGGCATTAAATATGAAACTATGAAAACAGCCCTTCTTGCTTTGAAAAAAAGAGGAATTGATGTACCAATTTTAGTAAATCAAAAAAATGGAGACCTTAATTTAACATACAAAGACAATGCAGAAAATAAATTAAAATCAATAAATCATACTATTGATGAAGATCCTGTTGATGTTGTTGTAAGTGAAATTGGAGAAGATAAAGCTGTATTAAGAAATATTTTAGAAAATAATAAGGCTAGATTATTAACTTACAATATTTTAAAAGAAAATAATCTTCAATCAAATGTAATAATTAAAGATTATACTTTAACTGCTGATGAGAAATTTATACAAAAAAAAGCTAGCCTAAATAATGGTTATCCTGAAATAAAAATTGATACAAAAGCAAGTGATGATTTTTATCAAATAGTAAAAAAATCATCAATAAAAGACTTCTTAAAATCAGCAAGTTTAAACGAGGATGATGGTTCTTATAGTATTCCGGCAGATGTTTTAATTGAAAAATTAGAAAATAAAGGAATATATGCAAATTTCAAAACAGAAGTAAAAACAGAAACAAAAGATGATAAAAATATATATTCTGTAGAATTAAATTTTAAAAATTCTCAAGCAGGAGATCCAGCAGAAGAATTAGCAGAACTTGCAGATAAAAATCATTTACTTAAAGATATAGTTTTAGATAAAGATTTTAAATTTTTAGCACAAAATGCAAATGCAAAAAATAGTGTATATCCTTCTATAGATATTACAGAAGATAAACCTGAAAAATGGGACTATACATTTAATGTAGCAAAGAAAGATTTTTTTGAATATTATGCAAACAAAGATAAAAATAATTCAAGAAATGAAATAATTAAAAAAATTAGAAAAAGCTAAAAATGCAAAAGAAATTCTTGATTATATAAAATCAGTTTCAAATATAAAAAATGATAATAATTATGAAGCCTGTGGAATATTAACTATTGATAATATTGTAAACAAACAAGGATCTTATGGTTTTAGGCCAATTAATTTAGTATATAATTTAGATGAATCTACAGTTTTAAGAATTGAGGAAAATATTAAAAAATCTAATGGTATTGATGTTGCTACTATACCAATAAGATCATATCCAAATAGAAATCTTGCAAGCCACGTACTTGGTTATATGGGGCCAATTGCAACTGATACTGAAGTTGAAAAATATGTAAATCAAGATTCTTATTTAAGAGATGAAATTGTTGGAAAAACTGGAATAGAAGAATCCTACCAAGAAACCTTAAGAGGTAAAAATGGTAAAAGTATTGTGACAGTTGATTCATCAGGAAATAGAATCAAAACTTTATCACAAACTCCTTCTGAACCAGGAAATGATGTTTACTTATCTATAGATGCAAATTTACAAAAAGAATCTGAAAGAACTTTGGCAGCAATGCTTGAAGCTATAAGAACAGGTACAGCTTACGAATCTATTTATGGAAATTACGTTCCACCAGTTAGAGGTAATTATGCAGCTAGTGGTGCTGTAGTAGTAAGTAATGTAAAAACTGGAGAAGTTTTGGCATCTGCTTCATATCCTAACTATGATCCGAACTTATTTTCTACTGGAATTTCTGATACAGATTGGGAGAGCTTACAAGTTCCAGAAAACTCAACTGTATTAGCGCCAAGACCAATGTTAAATATGGCTAGTCAAACAGCTGTAATGCCGGGTTCTACTTTTAAATTAGTTTCATCACTTGCAGCCTTAGAAAAAGGATTAGATCCACAAAGATTAAATTACTGTAATGGATTTATGGATATAGGAAATAGAAGATTTTCTTGTCTGGCGTGGACAGAATATGGTATAAAACATGGGGACGAAACCTTATATGATGCCTTAAAAGTTTCTTGTAACTATTATTTCTTTACACTTGCCTTGGGAGAAAATCCTTCTAACGGGAAAAGTATTGGTGTAAAACTTGAACTTAATGATATAAGAAAAACAGCAGAAATGTTAGGACTTGATGAAACAACTGGTATAGAAATAAATATTCCAAGCGAATCTAGAGGAAACATACCTTCAACAGAAAAAAAATTAGAAGTAACAAAAACATTATTAAAACAATATCTTGAAGAAAACTTAAATAAATATTTAAAAGAAAATACCAAAAAATCAAAAGATGATTTTAATAAAGATATTGAAAATATTGTAAAATTAGCTAATAAACCAAAATCAATTTCAAGAGATGAATTGATTAAAAAGCTTGATAAATATGGATACGAACCAGAAAAAGTTCTTGATGGAGAACAATCAGGGCTTGCTGATAGTATAAAATATACTTTCTTAAATCAAGCTGAATGGGATATTACAGATATGCTAAATATTGTAATTGGTCAAGGACAAAATTCATATACTCCACTTCAAATGAATAGGGTTATATCAACAATTTCAAATGGAGGTTATTTAAATAAATATACTTTGATTGATAAGGTCACTAATCATAATTCAAAAGATGTTTTATTTAAAAATCAAGTAAAAAGATCAAAAATTCCTGTAAAAGATCCTAAAAACTTTGAAGATATAAAATATGGTGCCTTACAAGCAGCTCAAGCTTTTAAATTCTTTAGGGATATACCAATAGAAGTTGGAGAAAAAACAGGAACTGCTGAAGTTGAAGGAAAAAATCCGGATGGATCTGATTACGATTCCTATGCTTGGATGGTGGCGTTTGCACCATATGATGACCCAGAAATTGCTATAACAGTTTTTATGGTTCAAGCAGGAACGTCTATAAATTGTGGTCCAGTTGTAAGAGATATAGTTTGTAAATATTTTGATATTAAAATAAATCCTGATGATCAAAGCATTGTTGTAGATAAAAATAAAGATAATAATGAAAAAAATGATCAGGAAAATAATCAAAATAATGTAAATACACAAGAAAATACAAATGGAGAATAGCATGAATGTGTTTTTAATAAATTCAAAAAATCATAATGAACTTAAATTTATAAAAGAACTTTCAAATGAACTTTCTAAAGATAAATCTTTATTACTTCTATCTTTTAAAAGAAACAAAAACGAAAATATAGAAGATTTGTTTGATATGGCAGGAATGATCACATATGATATATGTGATTATTTCCTTGAAATTGTAGGCCTTGATAAGATAATTAGAACTTATAAGGAAAATATTGATTTTGCTATCTCACCTTTAGTAGAAGATAAATACAAAATCAAAAAAGAAGATATCAATCAATTATTTGAAAAAATATCGAATTATGATTATTTGATAATTTATGGATTAGATCCAAATTTATTAGAAAATAAAAAAGAAATTAAAATTTTAAATGTAGAAGAACTTGATAGTGATATAAGCTCTGATTATTTTTATATTGAAAATGATGATAAGTATTTCGATATTAGAGAAAAAAGAGAACAAATTATTAATAAATCTTCAAAATTTTTGGGATTAAAGACAAAAAATAATTCTTATGATGCTATAATTTCTAATTTATTGGAAGATAAAGTAGAATCAATCGGAAAAATAGGATTTTTTGAAAAATTAAAGAAAAAATTAGCACAATGAAATCATATATATTTGTAGATTACAAAGAAAAGGCCTTTGGAAAAATTGTAGACGATAAATTGTATGAATTAAAATTTTACTCTCCTTATCTTTATAATATTTATAGAGCTAAAGTTGTGGATAAAATTGATTCAATTAATGCATATTTTTTGTTATATGACAAGGACAAGAAGGCTTTTTTAAAATCAAATAAAAAGTTTAAAATTGGAGATAGCGTAATTGGTCAAATAGTAAAAGAAGAATTTGATGATAAACTTGCAAGATTTAGTGCCAATTTTAGGATAGAAAATGAAGATTACTATTTATATAGGTTCAAGAACAAGGGCTATCCAATCTTAAAAGATGGAAGAAATAAAAATGCCCAAAGCTATAATAATTTAATTGATATTAAAAACTCACTAATAAATGAGGAAAAATTTGATCCTACACCAAAATTATTAAAAACCTACAATGAATTTGATCTATATTTAGAAAAAAATAAAAATTTACTTTGTAAAGAAATTAATATAAAAAATAATAAAATAATTTTTGATTCTATAAAAACAATAAAAGATGAAAAAATTTATAAGGATGATCTTTCAATAATAATCAACGATTTAGAAACATTGTGTTTTGTAGATGTTAATTCATCAAAGAAAAAATCAACCATGGATAGGGATGATTTTTATTTCAAAGTGAATGAAGAAGTAATTGATTTTATATTCTACAATCTGAAACTAAGAAATATAGGCGGAATGATTGTAATAGATTTTCTTAATTCTACTTATAATGACAAATTGATAGAAAAAATAAATAAAAAAATAAAAAAGTATTTTAAAACATATACAATTTATGGTTTTACCAATATGGGATTATTTGAATTATCATTAAAAAGAGAAGGAGAAAACCTTGTAAAAAAACTAAAAGAAAAAGAGCTTATCTAATCGATAAGCTCTAATTTTTTTCTATCAAAATTATTTACAATATTTTCCTTATATTTTTTATTTAATCTTTTAATTCTATATTCAATCTGCATAGCCCTATTTTTATTATTTACTTTTTTATAAAAAACAAGCTTACAAGGTCTTCTTGCTCTTGTATATTTTGCACCAATTCCCTTATTGTGCTTATCTAATCTATTTTTAATATTATTGGTCCAACCTGTATATAGACTATCATCAGAACATCTTAACATATAAACGTAAGCGTCATTCATTAAAACAAATCACCCAAAACATTTTTTATAATATCGTAAGAAAATCCCTTAGAAGCTAAAAATCTATATACTTTGTTTTTATCATCCGTACTCATTTTTTTTCTTAAACCATAATTATAAGCTTTTTCATATTCTTCTTCATAAGATATTTGATCTAAATATTTATCGATAAGTTTATCATCAATAAATTTTGACTTTAACTTGTATCTTATCTTTCCCCTAGACCAATTTGCTATATTAGATTTGTCATTAATATAAGATTTTACATAATTTTCATCATCAATTAAATCATATTCATTTAAAAAATCTATTACCTTGTCAATAGATTCTTGTGAATAATTTTTTTTCTTTAACTTATAAATTATATCATGGGAAGTTTTAGCCCTATAAGAAATTTGTTTTAAAGCTTCATTCTTACATCTATTAAAATCATCTTCGCTTAGAATTTTCTTATAAATATCAAAATCTAAATCTTGATCTTTTGAAATATTCAAATCATTAAAGAAATCGTAAGAAATATAAAAAAATTCTTTCGAAATAGTAAGCTTAACCAAATTATATTTATCTGAATACTCTATATTTTCTACAATCATAAAGATTCAACAGCATTCATAATAATAGGAATAACCATAGATAGAGCAACTACTACAGCAAAAATTTTTAAAATTACTTTACTTTTTGACTTTTTCTTCATTAAATCACCTCAAATCACTTTCCTATCAGTATTTTACTATAAGATATATTTTTTGTAAAACAAAAAAATCTAAAAAAATTTGCATTAAAAAAATAAATATGATATTATATATAAGTCGAAAGAAAAGGCCATAGTAAATGTAAAAAAAATTAAAAATAATTTACAATTTACTTGACAAGTGATTCAATTGGATGTATACTTATATAGTAAGTTAATTATTTGGTGGGTATGGTCCAGTTGGTTAAGACACCTGGTTGTGGCCCAGGAGATCGAGAGTTCGAATCTCTCTACTCACCCCATATGCGGGATTGGCGGAATTGGCAGACGCGCTAGACTTAGGATCTAGTGAGATTTTCTCGTGAAGGTTCAACTCCTTTATCCCGCACCAATATAGAGCCGATAATGGCTTAAAATCAACGGATATTTTTCCCTTGGTTACCAATAGGTTACCAGCAAGGTTGAATATCCGTTTTTTTAGTGTCTTTTTTTAAAAAATTAAGATAATTTTAGTGCTTTTCTAAAATCATAAGTTTGCAATTGTTGCATTAAATAAAAATCTGTAGTTTGGATATAAGAATTTTTTGTTGTCATTATGGATTCGTGTCCCATTAAGTCCATAAGATCCATATCACTTATACCAGATAGGTGGGCGATAGTTGCAAATGTATATCTACATTGTTTGGGTATAGTTTTTTCTAATCCTGCTTTTTCTAGTGCTTTATTAAATATACCTTTTCTAAATGTTTGATCGCTTGGGTGGGTAGCTTTTTTGTTTTGCCTATTAATTGTAATATTTTCTACTATATAACCTGTTGTGGATTCCTTTGCAAGTTCTAACAATATATCTTCTATTTTCTCATGGATAAACATAATTCTTTTTCTTCCCTTGTTTGTTTTTATTCCAAAGTCTGTAATCATTTTGTTTTCAAAATCTATGTTATCTACTTTTAAATTTCTATATTCTGATGTCCTCATTCCTGTAAATATCATTATTAAAACGTGCCTTGCATATGGATTGTAGGGGATAGAATTAAATAATTTATCAATTTCATCTGCAAAAAATATTGTTTTTTCTGGTTTTGGGTCTAACCCTTTTACTTCTAAAACTTTTGCTCTATTTTTGTCTACTAAATCGTGTCTTTCTGCAAAGTTATATATTTTATTTGCTACATGTTTTAATCTGGAGATGGAATCTTTTGAGTATTCTTTTCTTACTCTTTTCCCGTCTTCTGTTGCATAATAACCTTCTAACACTTTTGTGTTAATACACTTTTGTAATTGTAATGCTTTTATATCCATAATATTTTTATTCCAAAGAGATTTAAAGGATAAGAAAGCATCTTCGTAACGATCTTTTGTTTTTTTGGTTAGATTTAAAAAATCGTCTGTTTTTTTATATTCTATATATATGTCTTTAAATGTTTTGATATCATCGATTAAAGTGTAGGAATCTAAGGCGTTTTGAGCTTCTTTTTGTGTTTTAAAAAAACCTACAGTTTTACGATGTTCTTTTCCAGACGAATCGTAAGTGGCTGGTAATCTAGCCCGCCAAGGAGATTTTTTCCCTTTTACATGGGTTATGCTACCTTGTCCGTTCGCATATTTTCTTCTTCTTTTTGCCATTTGTTTTTCCTTTCTGGTACAAATAAAGTGCAGCAATTAATCTGCACTTTATTAGGGGGTTATAAAATTATTTTTGTTTAAATGTGTAATCTACACCACTACCAAATTGTGTTTGTAATCTTACATCGGATTCTGGTTTTTCTAGTGTATAGGTTATATACCAATCTGTGTTTCCGTCCTTTTTAACACTTGTATTTAAAGGGGAGTCATATTCATCAGGAACTTGTCCTTGTCCTCCGTTAAGTGTGTATTCTTGGTTTTCGTCTTCTTGAAATACTTTATAATCAAGCACAAAGGTCATCCAAGGATCAGAAGCTTCTTCTTGTTTGTTTGTAAAGTTTATAGGAATTACTAATATTTTGCTATCATCATATTTGGAATTTGTAATAAATGCATCGCCTGTTTGTTTATAAATAGCATTATTTGTTTCCCAATTAAAATAATTTTTTTCTTGGGTATTTCCTGGTTCTGCTTGGATTTCTTGCTCGTTTGTAGCTGTTTCTTCTTCTTTTTTCTCTTCTTGAATTTCTTCTTCGCTACTTTCTTCCTTGTTACTTTCTACGGATTGAGTTTGCTCAACTTCTTTACTAGGTTCTTCTTTTGTTTCTGTAGCGTTTTTGTCTTGTCCACAAGCTGTTAATATAAAGCTTGCAGCTAATAATATAGATAATAATTTACTTTTCATTTGTTTTCTCCTTTTTATTTTCACATTTTATATTAAAGTTAGTCCCCCATACTAACTTAATAGCGTATTTTAAGTATTATATTTTTCTAAAGCATAACTGAATAAATTACAACTTTACCAATGATACTTATATTATCTTCGATATTAAAAACTAAATCATAATAATAGTCTAGGGTAGAAGACGGCTTAAATATTAATTTAGAATCTTTTTTATAAAAATATTTGACGGCATATTCTCCATCTTTAGTTGAATATACAACTATATCACCACTTTTAAGATCGTTAATACTATCGTAGCTTATTACACCTATAGTTGAACCGTTGGGAATTATTTTATTCATCGATTCGCCGTTTACTTTAAGGAAGAATAATCTTTTGCTTCCTGCATAAGATCCAAGGAGTTCATCTGGTACATAGATATTTGGGACGTCTTTCATACCTTCTATATTTACTGGTGATCCTGCTGATACGTAATCGTCTATGTAAGGGTATTTATTCATTGTTACTGCTTGACCTAGCATTTCTACTGTGTCGTTTTTTTCTCCTGTTAATTCTGATATTGAAATATCATAAAGACTTGCTAGTTTTTTCAAGTTATATAAAGGTGGAGTTGTTTTTCCTTGTTCATAGTAACCATACGCACTTGTAGACATATTTAATTTAAAGGCAACATCTTCTTGTTTAAGTCCTCTATCTTTTCTTAATTGTTTTAATTTATCTTTTATTTGCATTATAATCACCTCTTGACTGTATTTTACAATTAAAAATGGTATTATACAACAATTAAAACGTGTTTTATATAAAAAATACAAGTATAAATTAAAAAAATATTTGACAAATACAATTAAAACGTGTATTATATAATTAACAAATCAAGAAAGGGGGATTGAATGAGTAAAGAAGACAATAAAAAAGATGATCAACTCATAAAATTAGCTTTAGCTACTGCGGTAATCAGTTTAATAGATAAGCTAATTGAGTTAATCATCAAAATAATAGATATAGTTAGGGCATAGCCCTACTATATCAATACTATACTCATTCTATAGAAAAAATGAAAGATGATAGAAATAAACTTTCAAATGTTTTAAAAATTATAATTGGTTTGAATATTTTTAGTATTTTGTTAAGTTTGATTAATTTTTTTAGGTAGGAAGGGGATATATGGAAGAAAAAGTTGATAATAAAGAAGTTGAAGTGCAAATTAAGTTGAAAGATGGATGTATATCTATTGAAAATAAATCAAATAATATAATAAGGATTGATTCTTACGGAAATATTGAGATTATAAATAAGAACTTAGATAGAAAAGAAAATAAGGACAATATTAAAGAATATCGTCCCTATATCACTTTTGAAAAATATTAATTATGAAATTTTGAATCCGTTTTGCTCGAGAACTTCCAATGTAGCTACTATAGAAATATTTACACTAGCCTTTATAGTTTTGTAAATTGATTCATATATAGCTTTTGATTCATCTGCATTTAAGCTTGAATTTTCAAGAGTTTTCTTGATTTCTTTTAGGTCGGCTGATAGTTGTGTATCAGAATTTGAGCTATTATCTAAAGAAGAATTGATCCAATTATTAATGTATTTTGCCAAGTCTTGATTCATAGGGCACCTCCTTTCTTGTTTGATAATATTATACTTAAAAAAATAATTATATACAATATATTGTGGAGGAAAAAATGGGAAATACTACGAGTAGTAGACTAAAGTTTTATAGGAGAAAAAAAGGACTGAGCAAAAATAAGGTTTCAAAAATTTTAGGTTGTCATATTAATACTTATTATTTGTATGAAAAGGGCGATTTGGAATTGCCTGTAAGATATGCAAAAAAACTTGGTGAATTTTATGAAATTGATTGGTGGTTGTTATATGAAGAAAAAAGATAATAAAACTTTTAAAAAAGGAAAAGATAAAAAAGAGCCTTTGCTTGTTAGGCTCAGGCTCGGAAACAAAACTTTTACTAATTATCTTCGTACTGTTTGTAAAAATCGTTGAGCCAATCATCAACAGTATAGGATCAGGTAATTAAAAAGGAGGAGTAATGGATTTATTAATTCTTGTAATGTTAGTAATACATTTGATTATGAATTCTATTATTTTATTTAGACTTAATAGGGATGACTGAGAATGATTTTTCTTTTGAAAAGAAAGTAAGCCTTTCATTAGCAGTGATTTTTATTGTTGTTTCTGCGTTAATCTCATCAAAATAATAGGTTAGATTTAGATAATCATTTGGTTTGATTATTAAGTTAGATGTTTCTGATGGATATTCGTAAGATTGGGCATATTCAGGCATTGTGAATGAACTTACTAAATCACTTGTATTAAGCAAGTTCCCAAACAAAGGGTCTTTTGGTTTTGGCTTTGGTTTATTTTGTTCTGATTTTTGCTTGTAATAAGCGTCAATATCAAAGTTATCTGGATAATATTTACTTTTTGTTTTGGTTGAAAAGAATTCTATCTTATTGATTAAAAGTGATTTTATTGAATTGTTGAATAATGAAAAATTGATTCTTATTTTATTTGAGATAGGTTCATATTCTACATCAGTTATCGTTATTTCAAATCTATTTATTTTATTAGATTTTATAACTGAATAGATTGATAGAAAGAGGGCTATTATTGAAATAATTGTAGATATTATTTCTGAATTATTTTTTAAAAATGACATAGTTTTCTCCTGGGTGTTTTATTTATATTATACCATTGGAGACTAAGAAAAGATTTAAGGGGGTGGTTATTATTGTGAACAATATTAAATTATTAAGGGCTTATAAGGGTGTAAGTCAAAAAGAAGTGGCTGATGCAATAGGTATTAGCCAACAAACATTAAGCAAGGTTGAAAATTCAGACAATATGAATTTAAAGACTGCAAAGAAAATTGCTGATTATTTCGGTGTTGGTTTAGACGATATTTTTTTAAATAAAAATACAATTAAAACGTGTTTTGAATAAAATATAGACGAACTTAAACCTATATTAATTGTTAAGGAGGAAGAATGAATGAAAGATTTAAAAATTTTTAAAAACAATGAGTTTGGACAGATAAGAACTGTTATAGATGAAAATAACGAGCCTTGGTTTGTAGCTATAGATATATGTAGTGCGTTAGAACTAACTAATCCAACAGTTGCTGTCAGTAGATTGGACGATGATGAGAAGGCTAAGTTCAACTTAGGGTTATCTGGTGGAGCTACTAATGTGGTTAATGAGTATGGATTATATAATTTGATTTTAGCAAGTAGAAAAAAAGAAGCTAAACAGTTTAAAAGATGGATTACTCATGAAGTCATACCAGCTATAAGAAAAGACGGTGGCTATATGCTAGCTAATAAAAATGATAGTGAAGAAGAAATTATGGCAAAAGCCGTTCTTATTGCACAAAAAAGCATGGAAAGATTAAAGCTTGAAAATAAACAAAAAGACCAAATAATCGGTGAGTTAAAACCAAAGGCTGATTATGTAGATAAAATTTTACAAAACAAATCTTTAATAAAGGTTAGTGCTATAGCAAAAGATTATGGAATGAGTGCTCAGGAAATGAATAAACTCTTACATGAGTTAAGAATCCAATATAACCAAGGCGGACAATGGCTTTTATATGCAAAGATACAAGATAAGGGATATACAAGCTCTGAAACTCACTCTTACCAAAAGAAAGATGGAACTACAGATGTAAGGCTACTTACTAAGTGGACACAAAAGGGAAGAATTTTCTTGTATGACGAATTAAAGAAAAATGGCTACTTACCAATGATAGAAAGGTAGAAAATATGAATATTAGACAATTAAAAAAGATTTTAGATAAATATGACGATGATACAAGAATAACAATTTTTATAGAAGCAGAAGATATACAAGATGTATTTGAATTTGAAGGTGTAGGAGAGATTGAAAATAAAAGTGCAATATTCTTTTACGGTAAAGAATTTGATCAAGTGGAGTAGGAGGAAGAAATGGAAAGCATAATTGGAATATCAGAAGCTGCAAAAAGGCTTGGCAAGGGGGAGCAACAAGTTAGAGAAATGTTAAAAAATAATAAATGCACATTTGGTATTGCATATAAGAGAGAGGGGTCAACAAGACACACATACAAAATTGATAAAAACGCACTAGATAGATGTTTAAAAGGCGAACAAAATTTATTTAAAAATTAGGAGGAAGTTATGGAAAATAAAAAAGTTAGAAAAAGAAGCGAAGTAAAGGAAATATGGGACGGAACAAAATATACAAAACTAGATTTGATACTAGCAGCAAAACCTGAAAGAGATAGAAAAAGAGATCGTATGTTTTTAATATTTGTAAGTCTATTAAGCCTAATATTAGCGTTATTCGGTAGGAATGAAGTTATACAAACAAGCGGGATATTTACAATGTTTATAGCTTGCATAGGGTCAATTAGGGCATAAAAATAAGCCGACGCAAATCGGCTTTAATGAAATTTGTTTATGGAACTATTATACATGATTTGGAGAAAAAATGGAAGATATAAAAGAAATTATAAAAGATTGGAAGACTGAATTTATAGAGAAAAGAATTATTCTTTTGGAAAAAAATGGTGCAAATTTAGATAATAGTAATTTTTTAAAAGCATTAGATAAGGAACTGGAAAGACGAGATAGGCAGTTGATAGCAATGCTCGGAGATTTATATGAGGTGTAAAAATGATAGAGGTTAAATTTAAAGTCCCAATAAAGGCAAGAGCACAGGTAGCAGCTTATGAAGATAGTGATCCTGATGATATCTTGCAAGCGATAAAAGATGAAATACTTATGTGGGACATAGAAGATGTAGAAAAAAGCGATATTGAAATTGAATATGACAGCATAGAAGAAGTGGAAGATTATTGATAAGTTATGAAAAATATTGCAAATATTACCAAACTAACAAGAAAAGAATGGCTAGAGTTAAGACGTAAAGGAATAGGCGGGAGTGATTGTGCCGCTGCTTGTGGTCTTAATCCTTGGAAGAGTAAGGCACAATTATTTTTTGAAAAGACTGGGCAAATTGAAGGCTCTTTAGAAGATAATGAGATTTTAAGGCAAGGGCGAGACCTTGAAGAATATGTGGCAAAAAGATTTTGTGAAGCGACAGGAAAAAAGGTAAGACGAAATAATTTCATGATGGTAGATAATGAATATCCATTCATGCTTGCTGATATAGACCGAGAGGTTGTAGGAGAAAAAGCAATCCTAGAATGTAAAACAACAAGTCCTTATGGAAAAAGCAATTGGGAAGATGGAGAAATACCGATCCAATACGAACTCCAATGCCACCATTATATGGCAGTAACGGGGGCTGAGAAATGTTATATAGCTTGTCTGATATTTTCAACTGATTTTATAATTCGAGAAATCAAAAGAGACGAAGAAATTATAGACATGATAAGAAAACAAGAAGGGGAGTTTTGGAACGATTATGTACTAGCAAATGAAGTGCCAGCACCAGACGGAACTAGTCTTTATGATGATAGTCTCAAAAAACGATTTAAAGGTGGCATAGAAGAAACAAAAACAATCGAGATAGGCAATGATACCTTTAAGGACTATATCGACCGTAAAAGTTTAATTAAAGAACTAGAAAAACAAAATAAGGAGATAGAACAGACGATAAAACTCCAAATGGAAGATTTTAATTATGGAGAAAATGAATTTTTGACTGTATCTTATAAGCCTTATATTTCTAATAGATTTGACAGTAAGAAATTTAAAGAAGACGAACCAGAACTTTATAAGAAATATGTAAAACAGAGTGAAGGAAGAAGATTTTATTTGAAGGAGAAAGTAAATGAATAAAAAAGATAGTAGGAATGGCGGCGAGTTATTGAACGAAATGTTGTTAGAGATACTAAAGAGTTCAATGCATAAAATGCTAGATGTTATGTGGGATGGCAGCGAAGAAAAATTGATGGAGAATTTTGAAATGACAATTAGTAAACCATTTAATGAACTTCATCCTACACTTTTTGATTCAATGCTAGTAGCAGGACTGGCAGGGGCTGTTCTAGCTGCGAAATACGGAAAAGACGAAAAAGAGTTGATGAATATATTGAAAAATAACGACGCACTATTTGTAAAGGAGATTAAGAATGACTAACGCAAAAAACGCACTAAAGAAAAATGCACAAAACAAAACGCCAGCACAAAGAAAACAAGATACGGTTAGGGGATTGCTTACAAGTATGAAAAGCCAAATTCAAATGGCTTTGCCTAAGTATATGCCAACAGAAAAGTTTATTAGGACTGCACTTACTGCAATTAATTCAAATCCTAAGCTTGCAAATTGTGATTCTACAAGCTTACTTGCAGCAATAATGAATTCGGCTCAACTAGGGCTTGAATTTAATACTCCACTTGGGGAAGCTTACTTAATTCCTTATGGGAACAAAGTTAATTTTCAAGTGGGCTATCAAGGACTTTTAAAGCTTGCATATAATACTGGACAATTTAAAAGAATAACTGCAAGAGAAGTAAGAAAAAATGAAGATTTTTATTTGAATTATGGAACAGGAGAAGTAAAGCATGAGCCTTGTTTAGCTGGAGATAGTGGAGATGTTATAGGTTACTATGCAATTTACCAAACCAAAGACGGTGGTCAAGATATTTTTTATATGAGTAAGGCAGATGCCGAAAGGTACGGAAGAACATATTCAAAAACCTATAACAACGGACCTTGGCAAACAAATTTTGATTCTATGGCTAAAAAGTCAGCACTTATTCAAGTTCTAAAATACGCACCTAAAGCGATTGAAAGTAATAGTTTGGTTCAAGCTACAAGTTTTGATAATGCTGAATTTAAGGACTATAAAAAGCAAGATGACGGATCAATTGAATTTGATGTTGATTATGAAGTGGAAGTTGAAGAAGACAAGAAAGAAGCTCCAAAGAATGTAGACAAGGAAACGGGAGAAATAAAGAGTGAGGATATAGCTCAAACGGGATTTTTTGAAGATGGGTTTGAACCTGTAAGTGAATAGGTTGAGTTTTGAAGAAAGGAGGTGCTGATGGCTAAAACAATAATTGAACGTGAATTTTGGAATGATGAACAAATTATTGATGAGTATAGCCCAGAGGACAAGTTATTTATGATGTACTTGTTGACTTGTCCGAGGGGCAATGCCCTTGGGATATTCAAGCTACCTATAAAGCTTATAGCTTTTGAAATAGGCTACAGTCCAGAGGCTGTAAGAACTTTAGTAGATAGGTTTATGAATAAATACAACCGAATTAATTATGATTACAAGTCCCAAGAAATAGCAATTTATAGAGCCTTAAAATATACAGTTTCTAAGGGCGGAAAGCCTATTGAAGATATGATGAGGCAACTTTTATCAGAAGTTACGGTTACAGAAAACATAATTAAGGTTCACAAAGTTATGTCAGATTGGTGGTTAAAATCTAATAGATCAGTAGACAAAATGATTAAGTCTTTGATGGAAGAAGAAATAGAAAAAAGAAGTGCTATATCTAATGTTAATGTTAATGTTAATGATTATGTTAATGATAATGTTAATGTTAATGATTATACGTACCCCGTATCGTACCACGATACGTCAGAAGTTGAAGATTTCAACACTCCAAGTAGTAAAGATGAATCGTGTAACGATAGGGAGGACGATACGTCTAGCGATACGTGGAATAAAAAAATAATAAGTGTTTGGAATTCTCTTGATAAAAATATCCCCAGAATACAAACATTAAATGCAAATACACAAAGATATAACATGTTAAAGGCAAGGATAAATGAACATGGTTTGGATACTGTAATTAAAGCTATTAAAAGTATTGATCAAAGTAAATTTCTTAAAGGATATGTGAGTGATTTTAGGATAACTATTGATTGGTTTATTAAACCTAATAATTTTATAAAGGTTTTGGAAGGCAATTATAACGACAAGAAACAAAACTCTAGTCTTAAAGATGAATACAAAAGTTATGCAGAGAAAGCAAGGGCAAAGAGATTTGAAAGAATTATGAATGAAAGGTAAGTAAATGAAATATTTAGTTAAATTTAAAGATGGAAGAAAAACAACTGTATTTTACGAAGGTAGTTTAAATAATATGTGTTTTGATGATATGGGTTATTTAAGGGGAGATAATTTTATTATAAACCTAAATGATGTAATTTATATTATCCCTTTTACAGGAGAAGAAGAGTAAATGAAATTTATTAGATGCAAGGACAAGGAAAATATAGAGGTTTTTATAAATTTGGAGAATGTTGCAAAGATTAATAAGAACAACCACAAGGAGAAAGGGTGTACTTATCACCTTTTCGTCCTAGATAGTGGGGAAGTAGTTAAGGTTAAGGCAGGAACTATTAAAAATAATTTTAATGTTTTAGAAGTTGTGAAGTAAACATTTAGGAGAAATGAATGATTGATAAAGTAGTAAGAGTAGATAATTACAAGGGATATATGTATTTCATAAAACACATTTACCAAGATAAAGAATACGACAATATTTTTAGAGAAATGTTAGAAGGAGTTCTTATGTCGACTAATTGGTATAACGGATATGTGATTTTACCAGATGATCATGAATTAGTTGATAAGTTTTACTGGGATTTTAAAAAAGAGTACGACATAGAGGTTCATGGAGGAATAACTTTTTCAGATTATTTGAGTAGAATTATGGATTTAGAGGACATGGATCTTGAAGATGGATATGTACTTGGTTTTGATTGTAACCATGCAGGGGATAATCCTGCACATTGCAACCAAGGATACGTAGAAAATGAATGTAAAAAGCTTATAGACCAATTAATAAATCTTGATGATTGCAGAAAAGATAATAAAAATGAATCGGAAGTTATTAGGAATATTGATTGCAAAACTAGATTAGTTGTTAAACATGTATTAAGTGATAAAGCCTTTTGGGTGATTGAGGAAAACCACGAGGGCGAATGGGTTGAAGTTTTAAAGATTTGTGAAAATCAAGCTGATGTTGATTCTGTTGTTAATTTTTATTTGGAAAATAGGAGAAGGAGTTTATATGAATAAGGTTTTGCTGATCGGCAGACTCACCAAAGATCCTGATTTAAAATATACACAATCGGGTATGGCAGTTTGCCAATTTACTTTGGCAGTAAATAAGAATTTATCTAAGGACAAAAAAGAGGAATTAGAAGCACAAAATAAACCGACTGCTGATTTTCCTAGAATTATTGTTTGGGGAAAGATGGGCGAAAATGCTAGTAGATATCTAAAAAAGGGCAGTCAATGTGCAATTGATGGATCAATTCAGACTGGATCTTATGAAGATAATAACGGTAATAGAGTTTTTACCACGGACATTGTCGCTCAACATGTCGAATTTCTTACTAGAACAATGCAGGACGGGGCGGATAATAAATCTAATACAAATAGTAGTCAAGGTTATCAAAATCAATCTAGAGGCAATTACGGAGCAAATAATAATGTTTTCTTTGATGATGATTTCCAAGAGGTGCAAGATGAGGGGAGGATTCCATTTTAGGTGAATTATGGAAAAATTATATTTTATGGTAACGGCAGATGAATTGGAGTGGCCTATTGCTGTTGGTAATAGTATTGAGGAATTAGCAAAAGACAGTGGTAAGAATAAGATGACTATTTATTCTAAGATGAGAAATCAAAGGAAAGGTTTAAATAGTAGAGGGTATAAGGTTGAAGTTGTGGAGGTGGAAGATGAAAACTAATGAATTTATAAAAAGAGTTGACGAGTTAGGGTTTAAGGCTCATAAGGGAGTTACATGTATAGATATAGTTAGTGATGGATTTACTGTTGCTAAAGTATCTACGTATCGAGTATATGTTATTAATTCTTTCTGTTTTGTAGATGTTGAATGGACAAATCAAGACAAACTTTTTAACCTTATTGTTGAGTATGCAAAGACTCCTATTGAGGATAGAAAGGAAGAAACTAGGTTTTATTTGAAACATAGGTATTTTAAATGTACTAACGGAGATAGTAGATATTTTCAAATTTATGAGTCAGATGGCACTCCATGGTTAAACGCTATGTATACAGTCATGGGGTATAAGAAACAATTCACCCTTAAAGAGATTGAGAATATGGGAGAAAAGTTTCATACAAATTTTGAAGACTTTGAGTTGGTGGAGGTTGAAGATGAGTAGTTTTTTTATTGATTTTGCTTTAGTTATTTTTTGGCTTGTAAGCTATTTTAGTGGAACAAATAAATTAAAATTAATTTTCGAAATAGTTTTATTCCTTTTTATAAGAGATGCTTTTAAAAAGGAGGAAGAGAGGTCAAAAAAATGACGCTAAAACCAACTAAAGATGTTAAAGAATATGAGAAATACGGGTTTAAAAAGTGTAAAGGTAGTTATGGCAAAAATGGTTGCTATTACTTATGCGTGGCTAAAGGTTGTAAAATGATTTTTCTAAGTAAAGAAATGATTGATATTATAGATTGGTCTGATAGCGACCCAAGAATACACAAAAGACCGAATTGTAGATATAGCGATACAAGGACAGCTTTAGATATTATTACAAGTCTTGCAATTAATGGAATGATTATGACAGAATATCCGATTATAGAATGGGAGAAAAAAATATGAAATATAAAATTACAGCAAATTTAGACTTTACTGAAGATGTTTTAGAGTTAGACGATGATTTAACCGAAGAAGAAGTTGAAAAAGAATTGTACGAGTATGTGATGAGTTTCTTTAGTTGGGATTATAGGGAGGTGGAAGAATGATACCTAAATTTAGAGCATATTTTAATAAATACAAAAGAATGATTTATAGCATTGGAGTTGTGAATGAAAACACCATTTTAGTTGATTTTAATGGAGATGGAAATTTAGAAACTATATTTCTTACAAATGATATAAGTTTAATGCAATCTATAGGTTTAAAAGATGAAAATGGAGTGGATATATACGAAGGTGACATCGTGGAATACAGGGACGGTGAAGAATCGTTTAAAGGCGAAGTTATTATTAATTGCTTTGGAGCATATGTAAAAACTAAAAATGACTATATCAGATTTGAAGATTTTTCAGATGAAACTACTAGGCTTGCTGGCAATTGTTATGTAGTAGGAAATATTTACGAAGATCAAGAATTATTAGAAGAGGTAAAAGAATGATTGTAAGACTTTATTATGATGATTGTAGACACTATTCTGATGAGGATTATCCTTGTA
Source organism: Anaerococcus senegalensis JC48 (assembly GCF_000321005.1). Taxonomy (GTDB): domain Bacteria; phylum Bacillota; class Clostridia; order Tissierellales; family Peptoniphilaceae; genus Anaerococcus; species Anaerococcus senegalensis. The sequence continues at coordinate 744,768 of NZ_HE578907.1, read as the reverse complement.
AGATTATAAAAGCTGACAATGTAAATGATTTTTGGGATGATTGGTATTGTGATGATGATGTAATTAATTGCAGTAGCGAGAATAGTTCTTATTTGCAATATTTAAGAAAAGATAGAGTTATTGAAATTTGGATAGGAGAAGAAAAATGATATTAAAAATTAAATTTAATTATGCTTGTGAAGTCCAAGTTAGTGAAGAGGAAATGGTTAATATAAAAAAGAGTTTTGATGATGAGGACGTCATTTTTGAATTAACTGAAGATGTTAATGAAATATTTTTAGCTGATGATGGAAGAACAGAAGTTGGTATGATTTCAAATTTTAATTATGAGGTTGAAAAATGAGTGATAAAAAATACCCTGTAATGATGACTAGAAAAGAAATAGAAGTGATTAGTAGCATTATTGACTGTTATATTGAATCTTGTACGAAGAATAGCTATATTATCCCTGATTCAGATATAGTGTTGCAATTGAACTTGAAATTAAAATATAGAATTACAGATGTTAAGGCAGAAGAAGCATTTGCGAAATTGATGGATATGGGGATTAAAAAATGAACAAGGAAGAATTTGAGAAAGAAGCTTATAAAAGAGGTTATAACACTAAAGCTTTAATAAAAAAGTGGATAGAATTAAATCCTAAAGAAGAATACATGGAAGAAGATTTAAAGGAAGTTTATTATTTTGACTATTTAAAAACAGATACAGGAATGAGACGTGTAGTTAATAGGGATGGCAGTAGTAGTTTAACTACAAAGAAATGGCAATACGATGAAAGACATTTATAAGGTGGAAGAATGTATACAATCAAAGTTGTTTTAAAAGAAGCTGAAAATGGAGCCGATACTTTTATAATAGGAAGGGTTTTGCATTATGAAATTATGGAACATTTTAGAAGAGAGGGATTTCATAATATCCCCATAGGTGCTACTTTAAGAATAGAAGATTACGATGAAGGTGTTTGGAAGTTTGAATTGGATAAAATAAAGGAATGGAGTGTCGAATGAAAAAAAGCATTAAATATAAATTAATTAAAACGATTAAAAAAATATTTAAAATAAAAAGCCCTAGTGTTAACTATATGTGCAAGTTAGTGCCATTAGCTCAGTTGGTAGAGCACCAAATAAAAAGCCCTAGTGTTAACTATACGTCCCATTATGACGATGAAGAAAAAGGGAGAAAATTATAATGCAAAGATTAATTAAACTAATTGAACTAATTGAACAATGGGCTATTGATCGTAGCCTTGATAAAAAGGGGACTGTTGAAGGTCAGGTTATCAAGACAGCAGAAGAAGTGTCAGAACTTATCATAGCTATTAGTAAAAACAATGTTAAGGATATCAAAGATGCTATTGGAGATGTGTTTGTTACTTTGGTTGTAGGATGTTTAATTTGTGACCGTAGACAAAATTTATTAAATGCCATCTATCTTTTAAATAGATCTGAAGAAATAGGTGAATATGCAGATAAGTATGAGTATATAAAAAATCTGATGTGTGATTGTGCGTCTTTACTTGTTGACAAACACTACAATCAAGACATCCATATGCTACTTACTAGAATTATTATGGTAGCAGAGTTTTATGATTTAGAATTTATCGACTGCGTAGAAAGTGCCTATAGCGAGATAGCAAACAGAAAAGGTGTTATAAAAAATGGTAGCTTTGTAAAAGAGAGTGATTTGAATGAGAATTAGAAAAAATATTTACACCAAAAAAGATGTAGATATTATTAGAAAAACTGAATTTGAAGAAGGGAAAAACATAGGGCTTGATATAGCCCTGCAACAATTAATTGTTATACCCATGATGTTTTTACGAGATAAAGAGGGATATGGGGGAGGCAGATTAGAAAACTTTATTGATTATTTTAAAATGACTATGGATTGTTTAGATGATGATAGTGTTAGTTTAAAAGATATTACAGATACTTTGGAGAAAGAAACGAAAATTAGTTTTAAGGGGATTTTTAATGAAAGAGATTAGACCAGGCTATTATAAATCAAACGGGATTGAAGCTTTTGATGTAATAGATGCATTTAACTTTAATTTTAATATTGGTAATGCTTTTAAGTATATAGCTAGGGCAGGTAAAAAAGGTGATAAGGTAGAAGATTTAAGAAAGGATATAACATATTTAAATAGGGAGATCGGAAAGTGCCAAGATACAGTAAATATAGAGCAGTAAAAACTGAAATTGGCGGCATTAAATTTGATAGCAAGAAAGAAGCTAAAAGGTATAAGGAATTAAAGCTTCTTGAAAAAGGAAAGGCTATTTCTTGTTTAGAGTTACAACCGAGTTTTGAGCTTATTCCTAAACAAATTCATAATGGGAAAACTATCAGAAAAGTTGTTTATAAGGCTGATTTTAAATATTTTGATAATAATAAAAAGATATGGATTGTTGAAGATGTAAAAGGTTTCAAAACTGATGTATACAAGCTTAAAAAGAAGATGTTTTTGTTTAAGTATGGGAATGAGTTTAAATTTTTGGAAACATAAGGAGAAATAATGGTTTATAGGAAAAGAAAAAGCGTGTTAGAGGTCAAGAACGAGATTGAAAGGGAAAGTGTTAAGAAAAGATTAAAAAAATATAAATATGACCTAGATTATATCGATATGAAAATCGATAAAAGGAATAATTTAAGAGCAAGTATTGATGGTATTAAGGCTTGTATGTCTGATAGTGAAGCAGTCCAAGGTGGTGGGTCTACACAGGAAGAAAAAATAATAAAAGTTATTGATAAGATAAATTATATTGATAGGGAAATAGCGGAAATAAGGCTTGAAAATGCTGATATAAGGTATGCCCTTAAAAATTTAAAAGATGATGATTATAGATCTATTGTGTATCACATTTGGATTAACAACGATATGACTATGGAGCAAATGGGGAATAAGCTACATTTAAGTAAATCTGCTATTTGGAAGAAGTCTGATCATGCTTTAAAAGCTATTAATAAAATACTTAAAGAATATTAAATATAATTTAAGGTAAACAAGAAGTGAATGACAATCTTATCTTTAGATGATATATTATTAAGTGTTAAAATATAAGCCGTTATCAAAACGGCTATGGAGTTGTAAAGTTAACATTTTAGGCAGGTGGGAACCTGTCTTTTTTTTATTTAAATCTATGAGCTAAGCTGCCAAAACCTCCTTTCGAATTATTATTGTTTTAAAAAGTGCGTGTAAGTTATCTTTTATTTTTTTTTGGCAGCCTAGTTGATAGATTTAAGAAAGGGGTGATGTGCTTTGAAGAAATTGACAATTAAACAAAAGAAGTTTGCTGATGAGTACATCAAGACAGGGAATGCTTATCAGTCGGCTATAAATGCGGGTTATAGTGAGAATTATGCTAAAAATGCTACTAAGTTTTTATTGGAAAATAATGGACAGATTTCAAGTTACATCGAAGAAAGAATGAAGGAACTTGAGTCTGAAACTATTGCAGATCAAACCGAGATATTACAATTCTTGACTAGAATAGTTAGAGATGAAGAAAGAGAAGATGTTTTAGTTAATGTTGGAAACTTCGAACAAAAGATTCAATCTATGAAGATATCGGCTAAGGATAGGATAAAGGCTGCTGAACTTTTAGGAAAGAGATACGGCTCTTGGACTGATAAGGTTGATATGACTTTAGATGTGCCGACTATAATTTCAGGAGCTGATGAACTTGAAGATTAGCGATGTTTATTTGCCAGATATTGTTGGAAAAGGCTATGCAACTTTCTGGAATTACAAGGGCAGGTATAGGGTTGTTAAGGGGTCAAGAGCTTCTAAGAAATCAACTACTACTGCTATGAATTTGATTTATAGGATTATGAAATATCCCGAATCAAATGCTCTTGTTGTTAGGAAAACTTATAGAACTTTGAAAGATTCTTGTTTTAACCAGCTTAAGTGGGCAATTCATAGGCTTAAAGTTGATAGGCATTGGAAGTCTACTACAAGTCCTTTGGAGCTTACATATTTACCTACTGGGCAGAAGATACTTTTTAGGGGAATGGATGATCCTTTAAAAATTACTTCTGTTACTGTTGATAAGGGTTATTTGTGTTTTTTATGGATTGAGGAGGCTTACGAGATAATGGACGAAGCTGCTTTTGATACTCTTGATGAATCTATAAGGGGTGAAGTTCCTGATTATTTATTTAAACAGATAACTTTATCTTTTAACCCTTGGAATGAACGCCACTGGATTAAGGGGCGTTTTTTTGATGTGGAAAATGATGATGATATTTTAGCTATAACTACAAATTACAAGTGCAATGAATGGCTTGAGGAATCGGATAGAAAAGTTTTTGAGAGAATGAAGAAAAACAATCCTAGAAGATACCAGGTTGCTGGACTTGGAAATTGGGGAATTGTTGATGGATTAGTCTTTGAAAACTGGAGAGAAGAAAGTTTTGATTTAGAAGATGTTAGGAAATTTCAATCGGTATTTGGTCTTGACTATGGTTATGTACATGATCCTACGGCTTTTGTTGTTGCCTTTGTAGATTTTAAAGATCATAAGATTTACATTTGGGACGAATTTTACCAAAAGGCTATGACTAATGAAATGATAGCAAAGAAAATCAAAAGCTTAGGATATGAGAAAGAAAAAATCATTGCTGATTCTGCTGAACAAAAAAGTAATGACAGACTTAGGACTTTGGGACTAACAAGAGTTCAAGGGGCAAAAAAAGGCAAGGACTCTATTATGAATGGAGTTACTTATTTACAGGAGTTTGAAATTATTATCCACCCAAAATGTGTGAATTTTCTTACGGAAATATCCAACTACCAATGGGACAAGGACAAGTTTGGCAAGAATATTAATAAACCGATAGATGATTTTAACCACCTTTTAGATGCTCTTAGGTATGCAACTGAGGAATATCAATTTGGGAAAGGTGGCACTATTAAACTATTTAAAGGAGGTTTTATTTGATAAATACAAAAGCAATCGTTGGCGATTTTAAAGAATTTATAATTGATAAAGATGACCCTTTGGACCTTGAAAGTTTGGAGGGTTTTATTAATGCACATAAAAGCTTGGTAAGTGAAAGATACGAGCCTCTTTTGAATATGTACCAAGGCAAGCACAATATTTTATTTGACGAACCTAAACCACTTAACAAGCCTGATAATAAGGTGGTTATGAACTTTGCTAAGTATATTGTGGATACTCTTAATGGATATTTTTTGGGTATTCCTATTAAGATTAATCACGATAGTGAAGAATATATCAACAAGCTTACTGATATATCTGATTACAACAATATTGATGATGAGCAATACGAGTTAGCAAAGGATATGTCTATTTTTGGTGTTGGTTATGAAATGCTTTATTGTGATGAGGAAGCAGTCGAAAATATTTTGCATGTTAGTCCTCTTGAAACTTTTGTTATTAGGGATAATTCTATAAGAAAAAAGGTTAGGTATGGAGTGCATTATTATTTAGATCAAGATAAAAAATTAAAAGGCACTTTTTCTGATTCTGAAAAGATTTATTATTTTGAAGAGGGCAAGGACGGACTTTATATTTCTGAGGAATATCCTCATTATTTTGGTTTTTGTCCTATTATAGAATATAGGGAAAATGAGGAGTGCCAAGCAGCTTTTGAATCGGTTTATACACTTATAAATCAGATTGACAAGGTTATTAGTGAAAAAGCAAATGATGTTGATTATTTTGCTGATGCATATTTAAAGGTTGTTGGTGTAGAACTTACAGAAGAACAAGTCAGATTTTTAAAAGAAAATAGGATTTGGAACTTGTATAAAACATCAAACGAGGCTGATGGAACTATTCCTGATGTTGGATTTTTATCAAAACCCGATGCTGATCAAACGCAAGAAAATTTATTAAATAGGCTTGAAGAAAAGATTTATCAACTTTCTATGGTGCCAAATTTGTCTGATGAAAACTTTGGAACATCATCTGGTATTGCTTTATCTTATAAACTGCAAGGCTTGGATAATCTTTGTAAATCTAAGGAGCGTAAGTTTACTGCTGGTTTAAATACTAGATATAAATTACTCTGTAATTTGCCAAATTGGGGAGATAAGGAAGCTTATAAGGGAATTACCTATCAATTCACTAGAAACGCTCCTAAAAACGTATTAGAAGAAGCACAGGTTGTTAATTCTTTAAATGGATTGGTGAGCAAAGAAACTGGTTTATCTTATCTTTCTATTGTCGATAATGCCAAAGAAGAAATTGAGAAGATGAAAGAAGAAGATGAATTTGATACTGATATAGAAAAAGATCATAGCGACGATTGGAGCATGGAAGATGTCAACGACGAGCAAGGAATATTGGAGAAGGCGAGAGTACCAAAATCTTCTGAAATCCAAAAATAGAGATGAAAGGTTCGTAAAAGAACGAATAGCCTATATTTATAACGAGCTTTTAAGAAATATAAATAAAGAAATACAGGGGCAAATTACACGATTTTCAGATAGCCAGGGAATATCTATAAACGAGGCTAGAAAAAGGATTGAAAAGGCTGATGTTGAAGATTATAAGTATCTTGCAAAAACTTATGTAAAAGATAAAGATTTTAGTCAAAAAGCCAACCGAGAAATGAAGCTTTATAACATTACAATGCGACTTAATCGACTTGAAATGCTTAATCAAATGGTAAGGCTTCACATTATAGGGACTGGTTCAAAGGTTGAAAATGAACTTCAAGACCATTTGATAAAAGGCTCTATTTCTGAGTACAAACGCCAAGCAAGTATTTTGGGACTTAATATAAACCGAACAGGAATAGAAAGAAGGGCGAGATTTATTGTTAATCAAGATTATCATAATGCACACTTTTCCGACAGAGTTTGGAGAGATACAAGAGAATTATCGAGACGAATTGAAAGAAACATTGAATCGGTTGTAATTCAAGGAAAAAATCCTAGAGAGTTTGCGAAAAAGCTTAGGGATTTAGTTAGTAAGGATATTAAAAATATCACCAATGCTACTGAAAGATTAGCCTATACAGAATCTGGCAGAGTATGGATACAAACGCAAATAGAAGCATACAAGGACGGTGGTTATAAGTATTTAGAAATAATGACCGAGCCTACAGCTTGCAGGCATTGTAGTCCTCATAATGGGGATATTGTGAAGATATCAGAAGCAGTCGAGGGAGATAATATCCCTTTATGGCATCCTAGGTGTAGGTGTACGACTGTTGCACATTTTAAGGAGGAGTAGTGGTTTTAATACAAATAGCTTTAATAATACTAAAAGCATTGGGCTACATTAATTGGTCTTGGTATTTAGTTTTAGCTCCAGTCATAATAACTTTTTTAAGAGGTATGGTGGAAGGCTTACATGAGGGATATAAAAATATAGAAAAAACTATTAATGATTATGAAACTAACAATTAAATATTATCCAAAACTACCAAAAAGAAAGCGGATACTAATTAGAGATGGCGGTGCTTATGAGCAACACGCCCATTTTTTGTGCAAGAAAGACGCTTTAAATGTTAGAAGGTTAATAGATAGCAATAAGTATCCATACAACAAGAAATACAAAATAGCAATGCAAAGGATACTGACAGAAGAAGAATTTAAATCTCTTAACCGTAAACCTATGTATAGGAACGTTAATAAAGGGATTGCTAGGAGATAAAATGATAAGATTATTTGAAGCTTTTGCTGGTGTAGGAACGCAAGCCATGGCTTTAAAAAGAATAGATATTGATTATGAAGTAGTTGGGATAAGCGAAATAGATAAGTTTGCTTTAAAATCTTATGAACAAATACATGGAAAAGTAAATAATTATGGTGATATAAGTAAAATAAATCCCGATAACTTACCAGATTTTGATTTATTTACATACTCTTTTCCTTGTCAAGATATATCAATGGCTGGCAAACAAGCTGGATTTGGTAAGGATAGTGGTACAAGAAGTTCTCTTCTTTGGGAATGTGAAAGAATAATTAAAAATAAAAAGCCTAAATATCTTTTGATGGAAAATGTAAAAGCTTTGACTTTTAAAAAGAATATAGAAGGTTTTAATACTTGGTTAAAGACTTTAGAAGATATAGGATATAAAAATTATTGGAAAGTTCTCAATGCTAAAGATTATGGGGTCCCTCAAAATAGAGAGAGAGTATTTTGTGTATCTATACTAGGTGATGAAGAATATAAATTCCCTGAAAAACAAATACTTAAAACAAGATTAAAAGATTTTTTAGAAGATAAAGTAGACGAAAAATATTATTTATCTAACGATAGGGTTAGGCAATTGATTAAAATTATTAAAGATGATGATGTTATTGTTGAACCTAAAATCATTCAAACTCATACTGGGGGTAGGGTAAAACAACCTTGTATACCAATTAAAAATTCTACAAAGAAAGGTTATTTAAAAGCTTATCCTGGAGATGGTATAGATCTGATCAATCCTAATTGTAAAAATAGAAGAGGTAGAGTTCAAAAAGACAGTATACAGACATTAACTTGTGGTGATAACAGAGGTGTTGTTGCAGATGATTTAAGGATAAGAAAACTTACACCTTTAGAATGTTGGCGACTTATGGGAATTGATGATGAAGATTTTTATAAGGCTCAAAAAGTAAATAGCGATAGTCAATTATACAAACAGGCAGGTAATGCAATCGTAGTGGATGTGTTAGCTGCTATTTTTATGAATTGTTTAAAAGATGAATTAATCGTGCGTTAATCGTTCGATTTTTTTATTGTCCAAGCTTTAATGACGTAAAACTTTAAGGATAGTTAAGCATTACAACTTTAAATTATGGAGGTAAATATGGCAGAAGATACTAAAAACCAAGTTGAAGAAACTACAGAAGAAATTGAAGAAACAAAAGAAAAAAAGGCTGAGAATAAAGAGCCTGAAAAGAAATATTCTGATGAACAAGTAGACGAAATTATCAAGGAAAAGAAAGCTAAGTGGCAAAAACAACAAGATGAAAAAATAAAAGAGCTTGAAGAAGCCAGAAGGCTTGAAAAGATGAATGAAGATGAAAAGTTGCAATATAAGCTCAAAAAGTACGAAGAGGAAATTGCAGCATACAGAAAAAAAGAAAATCAATCAGCTATGGCAAAGGTTGCTAAAAATATGTTGGTTGAGGAAGGATTTAATATTTCAGATGATTTAGTCAATAACTTAATAACAGATGAGGCAGAATCTACAAAAGAAAATGTGAAAGATTTTTCTGACATGTTAAAAGACTTGGTGGAAAAAGAAGTGAATGAAAGACTAAAGGGCAAAAGTCCAGAAGTTAAAAAAACAGGTGTTAAGTCAAGCCAAGGTCAAAGAAGTGAAATTTTAGGTATTAAAGACGCTGTCAAAAGACGCGAGGCCATGCTTAATCACCCAGAATTATTTAATTAGGAGGAAATTATGGCAGCATTAGAAAATACTATGAATGCAAGCAACTATTTACAAGTTGCAGACCAAGATTTTGTCAATGTTTTTGGAAATCAAATCGAATCTTTAAAAGAGATGTTAGGGATTCAAAGAGCTACAAAAATGAATATAGGGGATACTATTAAAACCTACAAATCTTCTGTAACACTTGCTGATGGAAAAGTAGCACCAGGAGATGTTATCCCTCTTTCTACAACTAAAAGAGAACCAGACAAAACTTACACATTGGAATATAACAAGTATAGAAAATTAGTACCAGCAGAAGAAATCCAAAAAAGAGGATTTGCAGTTGCTGTTGCTGATACTGATGATCTTATGACAAGACAAATTCAAGAAAATATCAGAAATGATTTATTTACCCAAGTTAAATCTACAAAGAAAACAGCAGACGCCTTTGGGGTTCAAGATGGATTTGCCAAGGCTTGGGGAAATGTTAATACAGCATTTGCAGGAGAAGGAGCAGGAACTATTGTTTTTGTAAATCCTTTAGATGTATCTGATTATTTATCTAAGCAAAATATATCAGTTCAAACCGCATTTGGATTGACTTATTTAACAAACTTTATGAATACAACAGTAACTATTGTTACAAGCCAAATACCAAAAGGCACAATGTATGCGACAGCACCTGAAAACTTAAATCTTGCTTATGCAAATGTATCTGGTGGAGAAATCGGCAAGGCTGGATTTGGCTTTACAACTGATACAACAGGAATTATAGGAATTACAAGAGAAGTTGAAAAAGACAGAATGTCTGTATCAACTTACGCTATGTATGCAATTAAATTATTTGCTGAAAGAACTGACGGAGTTTTTAAATTTAATATTAAAGAAGCACCAAAAGAAGCTAGTCCAGCAGCATAGGAAAATAGGTGGTGAGTATGAATAATTTAAAAATGTATGAAAATTTAATAGGCGATATTGATAGGGACTTGATACAGTCAATCGAAGATTTGCAAAAAGCAAAAATGATTGATGTAATGAGTCCTTTTTTAGTCCTAAAAGAAATACCTGACGAGCTTAATTATATTCTTGTAGAACTCACCATCTTTAGATTCAACAAAATAGGTTCTGAGGGAATGACGAGTGAATCTAAGACAGCAGGAACTGAATCCTATGATCCAAATTATGAAGATAAATTACTCAACAAGTGCATTGACTATGCAAAAAATTCTAGTGGCCTACAAGCCAAATGGGGAGTGAAGCTCTTATGAGATTTGATACAAAAGTTATTTTTATCAAAAAGGGCGAAGAAAAATATAACCCTCAAATTGGCGGCATGGAAGCTACAGAAACAAGGGAAATAAAATATTGCTCTTATAGGTCGGTGAGCCTCAAAGAACAAAACGAATTATTTTCTAAGGTTGATGTTGGTGCAATTAGTTTGGTAGTTAAGGGAAAAAGTCCTGACTATGATTATGTGATTTTAAAGGATAAAAAATACAAGGTTTTAGCCAAGGAAGATTTTAGGCAAAAGACAGGATATATAGTGGGGGAAATATGAAGATATCTATAAAAGGTACTGATTTATTGACTAAGCACTTATCCCAAATAAAAGACCTTGAATTTGCAAGAAAAACTGTTAAAAAGCACGGGGCAAAATTGCAAAAGGCAATGAAAGACAACGCAGAGCCAGGAAAGATATTCGTTAAAGGATATTCTCACGGAGATACTAAAAGATCTATAGGATTAGAAACAATCGATAGTGGATTGACTGTTGTTGTAGCTCCTAATACTGAGTATGCAGCCTATGTTGAATATGGAACAAGATACATGGAGGCAGAACCTTTTGTGAAGCCTGCTTTAGATAGTGTAGAAAGTGGATTTATAGAGGATTTGGGAAAAATGGACAAGTGATGAATCAAGAAATATACGATCTAATTTTTAAAAGAATACAAGAGCTAGGGTATGACTGTTACCCCTTTTTACCAAAAGAGGGAACTGCATACCCTTTTGTTGTATTAGGAGAGGTCGACCTTAAACCGAAAGCCACTAAGTCTTTTTCTTTGGGTCAGGCCTCTATTTTTATACACATATGGACGAGAAAAGAATCGAGAAAAGAATGCGAAACAATGTGCCAAAAAATCAGTCTTGCTTGCCACAAGTTTACAGACCCACACGTCTGGATTTTGCTTGATGGCTCTACAAGAGTTTTAGCTGATAATTCAACGAATGACACTCTTTGGCATGGAGTTTTGAACCTAACTTATAAATTTTATTAAGGAGTGAAAAGATGATAAAAGCAATTTATGGAAAAGATAAGATCTTGATGTTTAGACTTTTAGAAAATGCTAAAAAAGAAAAAGCTACAAAATTAGCTTTGCAAACTGAACATACTTTATCATACGAAAACAACGTTGATACAACACAAACAAAAGACGGAGCAATTACATCAAACGGTGGAATTGAAGTGTCTTTGGAAATAAACGCTATCGCAAGCCACGACGAAGTAAATGAGATGTTAAAAAAATCAGTGGTTGAACAAAAAGTATTGGAATGTTGGGAAATCGACTTGGCAGGAGAAGCTAAAGAAGGAAAATACCCAGCTAAATATATGCAAGGAAAACTTGAATCTTGGGAAATGCCAGCAAATGTTGAAGATTTGGCTGAAATCTCTACAACAATGAAAATAGATGGAATACCACAAGATGGATTTGCAACTATAAGCAAAGACCAAGAAAAAGCAATTCTTTATGCTTTTAGAGATGTAACTATCTTTGATGACAAGGCAGAAACAACTGGAAGAGAAGGACACTAAAAAAGTGTCCTTTTTATTTTATAAATTTTAAGGAGATTATATGAATTTAACAATAAATGGAAATGATTATGAATTAAATTTTGGTCTTAAATTTTGTAGAGAGATATCAAAGAATAGATCAAAAAATACAAACGGCATTGATATTAGATTAGGAATTGAAAATGCTACAACTGCTTTATATACAGGTGATGTTTTAATCTTGCCAGAGCTTATAAAGGCAGCGACTGCAACTTTAGATAAAAAGCCAAGTGATAAGGATATTGAAGAATATTTAGATAATCACGAAGATTTAGGAAAGTTGTGTGATGATTTTTTAGAGCAATTGAAAACTCAATCAGCGACCAAGAAGAAAGCCTTACAAGTAGTGGAGAGCATGAAGAAAGCGGAAAAGGAAGAGGAAAAGAAAAACAAATAGAGCCTTTACTCTATAAGGACTTAATTATTGAAGGTTTGAGATATTTTGCCGAGAGCATAAAAGAACTTGAAAAAATGACCTTGGTTGATTTTTACACAATTTTTACTGCTTTTAGATTAAGAGAAATTGATAAAAAGAGAGATTTTATTGAGAATGAACTTTTAAAAAGAAAGCTAGAGGAAACTGAAACTAAGGGCAAAAAGACTTATTACGTGGTTAAAGATATTAAAGATGTCTTTGATTATGAAAAGGCTGAAAGAAAGGTTCTTGGAGAAGAAACGGAAGATGATGATACCTTTGATAGATTAAGAAATATCGCTATTAATGTAAGAAATTACGAAAAGAAAGGTGGTAAATAATATGAGTTATAGAGTTGAAGCCATTCTTTCGGCGGTTGATTCAGGATTTACCTCTAAATTTAATCAAGCTACTAAGGCAGTCGAGAAATTGCAAACACAAGCTGGAAAAGTAAGTGGAGTTGCTTCTAAGATTGGAAGTGCAACTGAAAGTATTGGGAAAAGTTTGACTACAAAACTAACTTTACCATTAGGTGCTGCTTTTACTTATGCAGGTAAGCAATTTTCAGAGTTTGAAACTGGACTTGTAGGAGTTGGTAAAACAACAGGTATGACTGGTGATGATTTAAAAGGTTTTGGAGATGATATTGCAAAAATGTCATCTGTTATCCCTGTATCGACAAAAGATCTTTTAGGCTTATCAGAAACTGCTGGGCAATTAGGAATCCATGGCAAAAAAGACTTGTTAGAATTTACAAGAGTTATGGCTGAAATGGGTTCTGCAACCAACCTTGCAGGAGAAGAAGGTGCCAAACAAATGGCAAGATTTGCCAATGTAATGGGAATTGATGTTGGTAAAAATATAAGACAAGTCGGAAACTCTGTAGTTAGGCTGGGAAATAACTTTGCTACAAGCGAAGCTGAAATAATGAATATGTCTTCTAGACTTGCTGCCTCATCAAGGCTTGTAGGGATAACAACGCCAAATGTATTGGGCCTTGCTACTGCGATGTCTGCTGTTGGAATTGAAGCAGAAGCAGGTGGAACTGCCATGTCTACAGTAATGACAAAAGTTGATAAGGCTGTAGCAAGTGGTGGTGAAAAATTACAAAACTTTGCAAAGGTTGCAGGAATGAGTGCAGAAGATTTTGCTGCTAAATGGAAATCAAAACCTACAGAGGCTTTAGAAGATTTGATGAAAGGTCTTGATAGTGCTTCAAAATCCGGTGGGAACATGAACCAAATTTTGGATATGTTGGGAATTAAAGGCGTAAGAGAATCTAATGCTGTTAAATCTTTAGCTCAAAACCATGAATTATTATCAGAGGCTATAAAACAATCAAATGACGCTTATAATCATGGAAATGATTTGGCAAAAGAAGCGGCAGAAGCTTGGAAAACTTTACACGCTAAATTAACGACCTTTAAAAATACTCTTGGAAATATAGCGAAGGATATATTTTCCATTGTTGCACCAGCTCTTAAAGATATGGTTGATAAGGTTAATGATCTTGCTTCAAAATGGTTTGATTTATCAGATTCTTCAAAAAAAGCTATAGGAGAGATGGTATTAAAAATCGGTGGTCTTTTGGCTGCTATTGGACCAGTTTTATTGATAGGTGGCAAGATAACAAAAACTTTATCTCCTGTTATTGGTGTTTTAAGTCAAGTCGGCAATGCCTTTAAGATGTTTTCTGGTAGTGCTAGTAGTGCTTTAAATAGTTTTACTGGGGGAGCTTTAAGCTCTTTAGCAAAGAAAACAGAATTATCAGTTTTAACTGTGGGTGCTAAGTTAGCAAAATTAAGTCCTATGGTAGGAAAAGCCGTATCTTTAGCAAATATAGGTATGCAAGCATTATTTCCTGCTGCTGTAATTGGTATAGCATTAGCTGGGCTTGGACTTTTGTATTCTAAATTTGGTACACAAATTGATAAATTATTAGAAGTTGCAAAAACAAAAGGCCCTGAAATAATAACTAATTTAGGAAATGGAATTGCAAGTAAAATTCCTGATTTTGTAAATCAAGGGGCAACTCTTGTTAATCACTTTGCCCAAGCATTGGCGGCAAATTTACCTGCTATTTTAACTGCTGGAACAAATATAGTAATTGCTTTAGTACAAAGTGTAGGAAATAATGCAGGTAAGCTTATTCAATCTGCTTTATTGGTAGTTGGATCATTTTTACAAGGGGTTATGCAAAATTTACCTAGATTAATAGTTGCTGGTGTAACTTTAATAGGTCAATTGATAGTAGGAATTGTGCAAAACATACCTATGATAATTGCAACTGCTGGAAGAATAATAGCAGGTTTTATTGATGGTATAGGACAATCAGCACCTCAATTATTAGGATCAGGTATAAAAATAATTTTTGAACTAATAAAAGGAATTGTACAAGCTATTCCACAAATTGTTTTAGCTGGAGTTGAAATAGTTATGGCTCTAGGTAAGTCAATCCTAGGAGCTTTAGGAAATATTGCTGGAAGTCTTGTATCTGGTGTTAAAGGATTTTTCAAAAATATATTTAGTCCAGGAAAAGAAGAAGCGACAAATACAAAAACTGATGTAGAAACAGAAATGAATAGTTTAAGCAGTACGCTTGATATAATGACACAGAGTCTTGGACCTAAATTCCAACAAAACGCAAATCAAGCAAAAATCGGATTTACATCAGAAATGGCAATGATGAGTCAAGAAACTCAAATAAAACTACAAGAAATGGCTAATGCTACTGGAATGAGCATGGATCAGATTGTTAGAACAGTCCAAGAAAAAGGCGAGCTAACAAAGGGAAACTTGACGATAAAAGCTTCTGAAATGAATACTAATGTATCAGGTCAAACAGACCAAATGGCTAATAATATGCTTAATTCTATCAGTCGTGGTGTTGATGGAGCTAATAGTAAATTTGATGGTTTAAATACAAAGTTACCTGCGGATGCTACTAATACAAACGAGGCGACATCAGGGCAATATGAAGATTTGGCAAATAGAATTACATCATCTACGCAACAAGCAAATACTGCTGTAACAAGTGGAATGGAAACTATCAATGCTAATTTTGAAATGAGGCTAGGAACTTTGCCAGCTAAGACAGATACTATTTTGATGAATGTATCTAATTCTTTTACAAATGCTTTTAATGCACTAGGCAAGGGAGTTGATAGCAATTTACAAAAAATAGTAACATCTTTTACATCTTCTATTTCTAGAATTAATAGTGTTTCTACGTCTGGACTTAGTAATTTAGCTAGTAGATTTTCTTCTGCATTTAATAGAATTAGTTCAACTGTTACATCAGGAACTAATAAAATTGTTGTTAGTATTTCAAATATGAATAATCGTGTTAATTCTTCATTTTCACGTTTTGCTAGTAGGTTTATATCTACTAACTCCAATATGTGGAATAGGTTTAATTCTCAATCTAAATCAGCTTTAAATAGAAATTATTCTGCCTTTTCTAGCAATATAAGTAAGCTACAAAGCAAATTTACATCTTATTCTAGTAGGTTAAAATCCTTAAATACTTCTATGTGGAATGCTGTAGTAAGTAAAACAAGACAAGCTGGAAATTCTATGGCAAGTGCATATTCTTCCGCTTGTAATAGGACAACAAGCCTTGCTAGTAGTATGAGAAATAGGCTTATATCGATTATGAACTCATCTGTAGGTGGAATGAGAAGTGCTGGATATAATGCTGGAATGGGATTTTATAGCGGACTTGCAAGCACAAGAGGCTCAATAATGGGGCTTGCTTCATCAATTGCGGCTTCTGTTTCTGCAAGAATTAGATCAGCATTAAGAATCCATTCTCCTTCCAGGGTTTTGATGAATCTAGGTTCTTATGCAGGTGAAGGTCTTGCAGTAGGATTAGAAAAATCTAAAAGATATGTTAACAATGCAGTCGATGGATTATCTAACACTATTAAGGGTGTAGATACTGGTTTAAATTCTTCTTTTAGCGATTTTAATACTAATAGCAAAGCAATGCCATTAGTTATTAATTTAAGGCTTGGAAATAATGAATTTAGGGCTATATCTAGGGATATAACCCAAGAACAAGGAAAAGATTTAAGATTGGAGGCAAACTTTGGGATATAAGTTTATTGATACAAACGAGGCTAACCTTAAAAGTTATGCCTCTATCCAAACTATTATTAATGGATTTAATTTAGATACAGAACTAGATGGATACAGAACTTTAAATGTATCTGGTAGGTCTGTATTTGGTAGAGATATTGAAACTTTAAAGTTTTCTGCAAGGAGAAATGCTGGATCTAAATCTACTAAAAGCAAATCTAATAAGGCTGGAAATAATAAGTTTTTTAGTTCTGACATTCAAAGTGTAGTTATAGAAGTTGAGTTTTTGTTGGAAGCTAAGACAAATGAATTATTTAGGGAGCTTTTATCTAAATTTACAACTATTTTGCACCAAGAAGAAGCGAAATGGACTTGGACTGATGACCCTACTTTTTATTACACAGGAACAATAACAGAAATCGGAAGTTTTAAAGAGAATAGAAATTCTGTGATTTCTACTTTTAAAATTCTTTGTGTAGATCCAATGAAAACAAGTATTGAAACTTATGTTTTAAAAGGAAATGGAAAAGAAATTGAAATGCCAGATTTTAAAGAAGAAATTGATATTTTAGAAATGAAATTTGTTTTGAATTCCGATTCTAATAAATTTACTTTTGAAAATATGAATGGAAATGGAAAAACTATTTTTTCTTATCTTTTTAAATCCAATAATAGGATTAATATTTTATTAGAAGAGCAAAAGTGCCTATTAAATGGCAGGAATTTAATGCCAGCTATGGACTTGATGAGCGATTTTGAAGACTTTTTTGTAAATCCAAAAGACACAATCCTCTTATCTAGTGCTTGTGATTATGAGATTAAGTACAAATTAAGGAGCTATTGATGTTATATTTATTTGATAAAAACGAAAATTTAATAGATGAGTTAGCTTCTGATGAAATTGAATCTTCAATCCAACATGAAGAATTAAATAAGCTGATGACCTTGGAATTTGCAGTATTTATTGATTCTAACGATAAGATGGAAGATATAGAGTATGTTGCCCATAAGGATATGGAAGATTATCAAAAAATACAAATGTATAGGCTTATTAATTCTGGATCGGACGACAATACGGTTAATTACCAAGCAGTCCATATAATCTATGATGAATTAAAATCTTATGGATATATAAGGGACAAAAGACCAGACAGGGTAAAGGCGAGTACAGCCTTAGATATAGCACTAGCAGGGTCAAGATGGAAAGTTGGTAGGGTAGATGATAGTGAACTATTATCTACAAATTTTTACGATTGCACAAGGCTTGAAGCTTTATCAAAAATTATTAAAACTTGGAATTTAGATTTACATTTTTACCTAACTTTTGATGGAAATAAAATAACTGGAAGATATATAGATTTATTAGGTTTTAGGGGAGAAGATACAGGAGAAAGATTTGTCTATGGATCTAATGCCCTTGAAGTTGTAAAAGAAGTTGATGTATCTGAGGTTTATACAAGAGTTATCCCAAGGGGAAAAGGTGAAGAAAAGGTAGATGAAGAAGGAAAACCGACAGATGGATATGGAAGAAGAATAAAAATTGATGATGCAGTATGGGAAAAAGCCAAGGGCGACCCAATAGATAAACCAAAGGGACAAGAATACCTTGAACTTAAAGAAATGACAAATAAGTTTGGATTTTCTGATGGCGAAGCAAGAACAAGGGTACAGATTTTTGAAGATATTGAAGACCCAAAGGAATTGATAAAGGCTGGATATAATTTTTTAGTAAAAGTTTCACGCCCTCTTGTACAATTTAAGACAAAAATATCTAAAAGATCGAGAACAAATGTTGGCGATATTGTAAGAATAATACGAAAAGATTTAGATTTTTATTACAGAACAAGGATATATAAGGCACATAGAAACTTATTGAATGAAACTTTAGAAGTTGAATTTGGGGATAAATTAGTCCAAAGTCCCGCCGACAGAGAAAAGATTGTTAGTGATAATCTAAATGCTTTAGAAAATAGGCTAAAAGAAACTGAAACTGACCTTAAAAGCTCTTTTGTAGATAAGGTAACCGACGGTATTACCCAAGCAACTTTTAATCGAGATGGATATAACTATGAGCTAAAAAAAGGTAATAAGTACGGACTACCAGCAGGATATTACAGCTTTGATAGGGAAATAGATAATAATCCACAAAGGGTGATATATGTTGGAGCAGGAACTTTAGCTATTGCCGATAGTAAAAAATCTAATGGAGATTGGAACTTTAGAACCTTTGGAACTGGTAAAGGATTTGTTGCTGATTTATTAGTAGCTGGAACTATACTTGGTGGAAATGTACGCTGGAATTTGGAAGATGGTACATTTCTCATTGGTAAAAATGCCGATAATTACAGTATGTATTGGGATGGTGGAACTTTACATTTTAGAAATGTAGATATAGACCTTAAAAATAGTAAAGATTTTAGCGAAATAAAAGATGGTTTAGACAAAAAAATATCTAAAGATGACATTCTAGAAGACAAAGAAATCCAAGAAGCTTTAAAAGGTAAAGACGGTGTAAATGGCGTGCCTGGTAAAGACGGAAAAGACGGAATGCCAGGAAAACCTGGAGCTGATGGTAAAACATCTTATATGCACTTTGCCTATGCGGACAGTAAAGATGGAGTTGTTGGATTTACTCAAACAGCAACAAGTGGTAAAAAATATATTGGTTTTTATACAGATTTTGTGAAGGAAGATTCTAAAGATCCAAAAAAATATGAATGGTCGTTATTTAAAGGTGATGATGGAAAAGATGGAGTTGCAGGCAAAAATGGTGTTGGATTAAAATCCACAGATATTTCCTACGGCTTGTCTAATTCTGAAACGAATGAGCCTACTAGCTGGACTAAAACAGTACCTAGTTTGGTAAAAGGTAAGTATTTATGGACAAAGACTGTGTGGGGATACACTGATAATACTTCTGAAACTGGATATACGAAGACTTATATTGCTAAAGATGGTAACAATGGTAAAGATGGTATTGCGGGAAAAGATGGTGTAGGAATAAAATCTACAACTATAACTTATGCTAATTCTACAAATGGTACTTCTGCACCTACTAATGGTTGGTCTAGTAGCATACCAAATACAAGTCCTGGTGTTTATTTGTGGACAAAAACAGTGTGGAATTATACTGATAATACTTCAGAAACTGGATATTCTGTGAGTAAAATAGGCAAAGATGGAGTAAATGGAATACCAGGAAAGGCTGGAAAAGATGGTAAAACACCATATTTTCATACAGCTTGGGCAAACTCATCAGACGGAAGCAAAGATTTTTCCACAAGTCAAGCTGGGGAAAAGTTATATATAGGAACTTATACAGACTACATCAAGGAAGATTCTAGCTACCCTAAAAAATATACTTGGCAACTTGTCAAGGGTAACAAGGGTGATAAGGGTGAGCCTGGAAAACGAGGAGTGCCTGGTCTTGATGGAAAAGACGGACACACCTTGACAGTAGAGGTATGGCTCGAAGGTGAATTTAGAAATTATAAGACAAAAGATGTTAAAAGGATAATACAAGCTAAATATGATGGAGAAGATATAGAATTAGATAGTTCTAATACCGAAGTATATAATTGCTTTGGCGATGGAGAATGGCAAAAGTCTACAATATATGATTCTTGGGGTAATATAGATAGGCGATACGAATATATAGCGAGTAAAGTTGTTGTTAGTTATAAAGGACTAAAAGCAGAAGCCTATACAAGGTTAGATAATATTAAAGATGGAGAAAAAGGCGACAAAGGAGATACTGGTAAACAAGGTATACCGGGTAAAGATGGAATTGACGGTAAAGATGGAAAAACTGGTAAAATCGGACAAAATCTTTTGAGAAATTCCAATGTTCCTGTATCTAATAAAGATTATCCGACTATAATTTGGGATGTTTGTGAAACTTTAAAAGATAATGAAATAGTAACATTTACTATGAAAGTTAAAGTTGATAGAAAGTCAAGTCTATGGATATATAACAGTGGGAGTGCAATAAACCTTAATTACAAAGAGGTAATTAAAGAAGATGATTATAAATTAATATCTTATACATTTCCTTGGAAAACATTTATAAATGTATCTTGGGGGCAAAAACATTACGAACAAACAAATCCACCAAGTATATATTTATATAATATGACTTCTAATCAAAGCCAAGATAAAATAACGACATCCATAGAATGGGCAACTCTAACTAGAGGAGATATACCATCCATAGAGTGGACGCCATGTTATGCAGATGTTGATGATGCAATAAAAGCAGGCAAGGAAGAAAGCGAAGAAATAAGCAGGAAATTAATTAAAGTCGAGAGTGATTTTAAAGTTGAAAATAACAACATAAAAGCAAGTGTAAGCTCTTTAAGTGAAACCACAGAAAGAAGTTTTGTAAACCTTAAAAAAGATATGGCAGATGCCGATACGAAGATAGAAACTGGAATTAAAAATTATGTCATTAACAACTACTCTACTAAAACCCAAACAGACCAAAAGATAAGTAAAGAAGTTGGGAGTGTTAAGACTAGTATAGGTGATATAAAACAAGAAATAACTCGTACAAAAACTAGCATTGAACAAACAGACAAAAAAATAGAAACTAAAGTTTCCAAAGACGGCTTTGCTTCCCTAGTAAAACAAGAATTTGATAGCTACAAAATACAAGCTAACAAGATAGATTTTAATGGATCTTATGTAAATGTAAAAGGAAGTTTTCAAACTCTTAATAATAGTGATGATGTTGGTGTAAAAATAGATTACAACCAAGTTACTTTTAGAGATAATAGATGGCAAGACAAAACTTTTGGTGGTTTAAGGACAACTAAAATCCTTAATGAAGATAAAGTAATAGCTGTAAATTTATTCCACTATCAAACTGGTTATACTGGAATAATGTACTGGAAAAATGAAGATAAATTATTCCATTCATATATTACTTGCGATAAATGGAACTATACAGGAAATGGAGGAATTACACCTATAATTTTCCACGAAAATGTAAATTGTTTAAGAAATTCTATTAGAATAGGTAATTGGGAGTTAGTTCCAGATGGTGATACTTTAAAAATAAAACCACACGATACAAAAGCAGGCTATATTTTTCAAAGAGGTGGTCTATATAGATATTATGCATCTGGTGGTAAAGATGTTAAAACAAAAATAGATTAAAATAGGAGATAAATTATGGAAGATTTAACACAAATTTACATTGATAAATTAGCAGAAGCCAATCACACTTCTGTTATGTTGGAAGTGGAAAACAGAAGTTTAAAAAGAAAAATAGAAGAATTGGAAAATAAACTTGGAAAGGACAAAGAAACAGATAAAGAAGCAGATAATAAAGATAAATCTATAAAAATAAAGAGAGGATAAACCTCTCTATTTTAATACAAAAAAGGAGCGATTATGTACGAATTAAAAGCAAAAGAATACTATGAGGGAAAAAATGAAACACAAGTAAGAATCCAACAAGAGAATCCTTGGAGGGATTTTATTATCTTTTTAAAAGGGGATAAAAGAAATGAGGGCGACAGCCTTTTGATTGAGCTTGGACTTAATGAAATAGCAAAAGAAGTAAATCCAAATATAGCTATTAATAAGTTAGATAATATTGTAGCAGAACTTAAAAAGGAAATAAAAACAGCCTTTGAGACCCTTGTTTTATCTAAGGATTTAAGCAAAGAGCAACAAGAAAATATCCTTAATCAATATAAGCCTTATCAAGTGGGAAAAGAATATGAAGAAAACGAGAAATTTACTTATAAGGACAAGGTATATGAAGTAATACAAGCACATAGAAGTCAAACAACATGGCTACCAGAATCAACCCCAGCCTTATATAAAGAATATTTAAGCGTAGAAATCAAGAATGAAGATGGAAGTACAACAGAGGTAGTAGCAGAGTTTAAGCAACCAACAGGAGCCCATGACGCCTATAATAAAGGGGATAAAGTTTTATTTAATGGAAAAGTTTATAAATCTAAGATAGACGCAAATACCTTTAGTCCAGAACAATTTGCTGATGGTTGGGAAGAAGTAGCTGAATAATTAAGGGAGTGTAAGCTCTCTTTTTTATATATTAGAAAGGAAGTGAGAAAATTGTGTTAGAGTTAGCAAAGGCAATAAGTGAATATGGAATCTTGATAGTTATAGCAGGTTTATTTTTGTATTTTTATATTTCAGACAGAAGAGTTTGGCAAAAAAATCAAGATAAGCAATTTGAAAGAAGTAATGAAATTAATGATAAACTAACGGAAATCATTGCTAAAAATACATCAGGGCTGGATTTGTACAAAACGAGCTTAAATAAGCATTCTTGCGATAGTAAACAAAGTTTTGATGATTTAAATTCTAAGGTGGATAGGATTGATGATAAGATTGACTTATTACATTCCACTACCAAGGAATTGGCAACCAAGGAAATGGCGGAAGAAATTAAGGAAGAAGTAAGAAATTTAAAAAAATAGGGGACTAGTATTATGCTAGTCCTTTTTAAGTATAAGGAGGAATTATGAGTAATAGTAGTTTAGTTAGTTTTCCAGATTATAGTCCTAATCATAGTGGTAGGCGTACACATCCAATTACAAAAATAGCTATCCATCATACAGCTGGAGTTTTGACAGCTGCTGGTATTGGTAGTGTTTTTAAGTCTACATCAAGACAAGCGTCTTGCAACTATGGGATAGGTAATGATAATAGGATAGTTTTAGTGGTAGACGAATGTAACAGGGCATGGACGACATCTTCTGCTTGGTGTGATAACAGGGCTGTAACAATAGAGGTTTCAAATTCTCAATATGGTGGAAATTGGCTTGTAAGTGATAGAGTTTTAAATACTCTAATAGATTTAGTTACGGATATTTGTAGGCGTAACGGTATTAAAAATTGTACCTATACTGGAGGCACAGACGGAGTATTGCAAATGCATAGATGGTATGCACAAACTTCTTGCCCTGGCCCTTATCTTGGTAGCAAATTTACCTATATTGCTAACGAGGTAAACAAAAGATTGAGGGGTGGAAGTGGTAAAAGTACATCTAATAATATTTATCGTGTAAGAAAATCTTGGGGAGATAGTAAAAGTCAAAAGGGGGCTTTTAAAAACTTAAATAGTGCCATAGATTTGGCGAAAAAGAACGGATTTAAGGTTTATGATAGTAGCGGAAAACAAGTATATCCAGAAATAAAGAAAGCAAGTACAAGTTCAAATGCAAGTCCGAAATTTATCAAGTATGAAAACTGGACGGGTATAACTCTAGACGTATGTAACGTTAGGTCAGCTCCTAATACTAATGCTCCTATTGTTGCACAATATCAAAAAAATAAACCAATACATTACGACCAAGTCTGGGAGGGTGATGGTTACAGATGGATTTCCTACATTGGAGCAAGTTCTGGAGAAAGAAGATATGTTGCTTGTAGGAGATTAAGTGGAGATACGACACCTTGGATTAAGTTTTGATTGACTTATAGTATCATATATGGTACTATAATATCACAAGGGAGGTGAAAAGTATTTGACTAAAAAAGATAAGCTTATCAAGAAAATGAAAGCAAGTCCTAGAAATATTAGTCCGGATGAAATTGAAAAAATGCTAGGCTGGTTAAATTTTGATAAAAGGAAGAACAATGCAGGTAGTCATCAAATTTTCAAAAGGAAATCTGACGGAAAAGTTTTTAACTTGGTTTTAACAAATAACCCAGTTAAAAAATATCAAGTTGATGATATACTTAAAATAATTGAAGAAGGGGAATAATTTCCCCTTTGGAAGTCAAATACTTTTAAAAAAATGAAAGATTTAAAATATTATTTATCTTTACCATGGAATTTTAAAGTTAAAAAGGTGAATGATGAGAGTGGAAGTTATTATCTAGGCTGTATTCAAGAAATACCAGAGGTAAGAGGTCATGGAGATACTTTAGATGAATGTTATGATCTTGTGATGGAAATATTAGAAACAAATTTAGAACTAATGATTGAAGATGGGGACAAAATACCAGAACCAGTTGATAAAAATTATTCTGGAAAATTTAATGTAAGAATACCTAAATCTCTTCATAAAAAATTATCAGAAGAAGCAGAAGATGAAGGTATATCATTAAATCAATTAGCAGTTTATAAATTAAGTATATAAGTTTTAAGCGATTACATTTGTAGTCGCTTTTTTAGTGGATAAAAAGGAGATAATATGGATAATAATTTAAAAATGTTTATAATTGGAATGTTAGCTGTTGCTATTGTATATAGCATAATTACTTTTTTAAATTATAGTAAAGAATATACAAAAGAAATAAAAAATGAAAGGGTAAATTATACCCTAGACAGGTTAAATAAGATTATAGGAAAAGCCGTGGGAGCAGCAAAACAAGTAATAGTTGATAATGCGAAAGATGATGGGACTTTTACACCTTCATTTGGCAAAGAAGTAAGAGATGAAGTGTTTGAATCAATTTTGAAGGTATTAGGAGATGAGGGAAAACAACTTTTAAATGAAGCGTTAGGCGATTTAGATGAATATATCTCAAACGGCATAGAAGATGAAGTTGATAAATGAAAATAGTATAATATTATTGATAGGTAAGCAGCATATGGTGTTTACGAAATTTTCTACAATGACCACTGGCTTTTGCTGGTGGTCTTTTTTTTGTGTGGTATAATTATTGTAGATATAGTGAACTGGTCGTGCTAAAGCCGACTGCGAAATTTCCTACCTTAAATGTGGTAGGATTTTTTGTTTTGTAAAGTATAATAGTATTGATCAATTAGTTTTGTTACGACAGACTAAGACAAAAAGACACTTGGGAAGGAATTAAGCTAGATTAATTATCTATGCTCCTGGGGTGTCTTTTTTTATGCTTATAAAAACTTAAAGTTATTTTGCAAGTGATACTATTGGTATACTTAATCATTTAATCGGATTATACGTTAAATTATAAAGGATTGGCTTATTTACTAGGTTTGAACTAAGTCATATAAAAAAGGACTGAATTAACAGTCCCTTTATTGCATGATTATGATTATTTCAATTCGTTTTCCAAAGCCTCTACTATTATATCTTTCATAGTTTTTCCTGTTTTCTCGCTTTCATTTTTTAATTTATTATGTAAGTTTTCAGGAATCAATAAACTAAATGCAATATTACCTTCTTCTTCTATTTCAAACAAGCTTTCATATACATCGCCATCTAAATTTTCTTCAATCCATTTTTTCGCTTCATCTTCCGTTATAGGAGTTATTTTACAGCTGCCAGACCAACTAGTTGTACCTGTTTGGATTGCATAACTTGAAGCTGGTCCACCTTCTCCATACATAAAAAACTCTCCTGTTTTCTTTCTGTAAATTTCTTCACACTCGTATTGTAAATCGGCTGAATTGTCGAGATTTTCCCATTTTCCTATAAATTCTGCTGTTTCTGTATCGTACCTTTTTCCATTAATTATTTTTTTCATTATTTTCTCCTTTTAATATATTTTTATTTGTGCTATAATTTAATCAAGCAAAAAGCTCATCAAGGTGAAAAGCCTTGCGGATTGAAATATGTTTTTATTAGTGTTTCAGTTTCTGATACAAGAGGGGGTATTTAATATCCCCTCATTTTTATATTGTTTTTAAATTTTCTTCTACAATTCTTTTTAAATCTTCATCTTCTTCGTATTTTGTTTCCATAATCAACTCATCTGTTTTCAAATCTATATAAGCATCACCTACTTTATTTTTCATTTTTCTTGCTTTGTTATTGGATACTGATACTCCATTTACAAAGGCTTCTTCTATCGAGCCTGTATGTCGATATTTGCAATAGATATTGGATAATTTTATACCTGCATTATTTAGATACAATCTATCCATATCTAACATCGTCCACCTTTTAGCTCCCATTTTTATTAATTTTTCTATTTTTTCTTTATTCATAAGATTTTTATTTTTATATTTTAACCATATATATCAAATTCATCATCTTCGCCATAAACTGTATACCATGTTAAATTGTAATGTTGTCCACTGTTACCGTTGTTTTCAACTTCCCTTACAAATTCATTTTCTTCTATTTCTTCAAATTCTTCTTCTGTAACTTCTTTGCCTGCAAATTTGTTTTTTAATTCTTCAAATGTCATTGTTTTACTCCTTTATTTATAAATTTTAATATTGTTTATTTCTATTTTGTTTATTTGGTTTATTATAAATTCTATTCCTATCAAACTTTCTTGTTTTTCTGTGCATTCTTCAAAAAAATATTTTATATTTTCATCTTCTTTTTCATTTAAATTTCCTAAGTCGTCTAAAATCCAACTAAAGTTTTCATTTGCATTCTCGTTCCAATTTTTTATTAATTCATTTTCTGTTTTTCCATTTGCGTATGTGTAATTATTGTAATTATCGTAAATTCTCATTTCCTACTCCTTTATAATTGTTTTTTTTATATAAAGTAGTAAGATATTAAATAAGGGTATTTTAAAAGATTTAATCTTTTAATACTCCTATAAAGTGGGTCGCAAACTACTTTATAATTGTTAGATAGTTGATGTTCCCGCATCGGCTATCTTTTTTATTTCCTTTTGTTAATTATATATTACCACTTTATATTTACGTTGTCAATATAATAAACGTAAACATTTAAAATAAACCAATTTATATAAATTCTAAAAATATATATAAAAAACACCAACAACATATTATTTAAAAATAATTATTTGGTTACCAACAGGTTACCAACGTACATGGTGTTTTATAAAATAAAATGTAGTTGCATGTAGTTGTAAAAAAGCTTTGTGAGTATGTAAATAAGCTATTTATCCTTTATCCCGCACCAAAAATTTTAGACGTTGGAAACAACGTCTTTTTTTGTGCTCATTTTTACAAAATTTTTACTTTTTTATAACGAGTTTATTACTTATCCTATGATAGAATTTTTAAAAGGAGAAGATTATGGTTTATAAAGTTATTGAAGTTAGGTCTTTGATTAAAAAATACAAAGATTTTATTGCAGTTGATAATTTGAATTTGGATTTATATGAAGGAGAGATTTTAGGACTTTTAGGTCCTAATGGCTCTGGAAAATCTACTACTATTTCTTGTATTCTTTCTTTACTTAACAATAATGGGGGATCTATTAAAATTTTTGGAGAAGAAATGACTCCTGATTCTTTTAAAATCAAGGAAAAGATTGGTGTAGTTTTTCAAGATGTTGGTGTTTATGATGAGCTTAATGTTTATGAAAATATAGATTATTTTTGCGGTCTATACGTAAAAGATAAAAATAAAAGAAAAATTCTCGTGAAAAATACAATAGATCTTGTTGGTCTTGGTGATTTTGTTAAATTTAAACCTAAGCAATTATCTGGTGGACTTCTAAGAAGGTTAAATATTGCTTGTGGAATAGCTCACAAGCCCGACTTAATTATTTTTGATGAGCCTACAGTTGCAGTTGACCCTCAATCTAGAAACAATATTTTGGAAGGAATAAAAAAATTAAATAAGGAAGGTGCTAGCATTATCTATACTTCTCATTATATGGAAGAGGTTGAAAGTTTTTGTGATTACATAGTTATTTTAGATAATGGAAAAATAATAGCAAAAGGCGATGCAGAAAGCTTAAAGGATACTATAAATTTAAAGGAAAAAATTTCTTTTGAATCTGATGATTTATCAGATGACTTGATTGAAAAAATAAAAGCTATGGATTCTTTGATAGATTTTTCAATAAAGGGAAGAAATTGTAAATTAAGTTTTTCTAAAGATTCAAATATTTTAAATCTTGTTGATATATTAAATTCATGCAATACAAAATATGACCATTTAAGTTCAAGTAGACCTAGTTTAAATGATGTATTTCTAGAATTAACTGGAAAAGAATTGAGGGATTAGTATGTTCTTACATAGTTTTAAAAATACTTTTAAAATTTTAATTAGGGATAAGACTCTTATTTTTTGGTCTTTAATATTTCCTCTTATACTAGGATTTTTCTTTTATATAGGTCTTGGAAATATCGAAAATTCTATGAAATTTGAGCCTATAAATGTTAGTGTAAAAGATGGTTTAAGAGATGATAAATATTTCGATGATTTCTTAAATAAATTAGAGAAAGAAAAAATATTTAAACTACATGATGAAAAAAATATGGATGATGAAAAAATAATTGCTTACATAAAAGATTATGATAAAGTTGAGTTTAAAAAATCAGGTCTATATGAATCAATTGTTGAAAGTATTATTAATGCTTATCTTAGAAAAGTTTTGATGGTTGAGAAAATTTTAAGGAAAAATCCTGCTTTTAACCTTGATGTTTTGACCGGAAATGTAGATCATATAAAAAATATTTCAAAGAAAAATATTAATATCATTTATACATTTTTCTATACACTTATAGCTATGCAGGCATTGTATGGATTTAATTTTGGACTTTTGATCATTTATAGGTATGAAGCAAACCTATCAAGCCTTGCAAAAAGGAATGCAATAGCTCCTATAAAAAAATCAATAAGCCTTTTAGCTTCAATTTTAGCAGGCTTTATAATAAATTTTTCTATAGTTTTATTCACAATCTTATTTTTTAATAAAATTTATAAAATAGATTTTTCTAATGAGCTTATTCCATTAATTTTTCTTATTGGACTTGCTAGTTTATTTGGAGTCTTGTTTGGGTGTTTGATTGGCTTATCAAATAAATCAAGCATAGAAGTTAAAAATGGCATAGGAATAGCTGTTAGCATGCTTTTTTCATATCTGGCTGGAATGATGAATTCTGATGTGAAAATAATGGTGCAAGAAAATTATCCTATAATAAACAAACTGAACCCAGCATCTTTAATAAATGATGGAATCTATAGTCTTTACTATTATGATAATTTGGATAGGTATTGGACAGATATAGGATATTTATTATTTTTAACTTTGCTTTTTGGATTGATTTCTTATCTATTAACAAGGGGTAGGCAATATGATAGTATTTAAAAATTATTTTAAAATAATTAGAGGTCATTTAAAGGCGATAGCCTTATATACAATAATTTTTATGTCCTTACTTATATTTTCAAATTCTAGCAATGACAATACAAATGTTTATAAAAGAGAAAAGGCAAAAATTTATATAGAAGATTTATGCCAAAGCGATTTATCAAAATCTTTTATTACCTATATGGAAGAAGAAAATAAAATTATTGACCTTAAAGGAAAAAATGTTGATGATAATTTATTTTATGGAATGGTGACAGCTTATATAAAAATTCCGAAAAATTTTGATAAAGAAAGAAAAGTTGAGATGAAAAAGAGTCAAAGTGCAAAATATTATCAATATGTAAAAGAATCAATAAATTTATACTTAGATCAAATTTCAACTTATGAAAAAGCAGGTTTTACTACAAAAGATGCAATAAAAAATACAAAAAAAGATTTTCAAAAGAAAGTAAAAATTTCCTTAAAAAAAGATAAAGGACCAGTCTTGCCAGAAAGAACTTTATTTTTCTTTAACTTTTTATCTTATGTATTTTTAAGTCAGATAATTTTGGTAGTTTCATTGGTTAGCCTGACTTATAAAAATAAAAATATCAGTCAAAGAAATTTGATTTCTCCTTTAAGTACAACAAAAAGAAATTTGCAAATACTTTTTGGTAATATTTGCTTTACTATTTTTTCTTGGATTCTTTATATGATTGCATTTTTTGTTTTAAATGGAAAAGAAAATTTATCTAACAGAATAATATATATGATGATAAATTCATTGATTTTTGCCTTATCTACAGTTAGTCTTGCGATTTTTATATCTAAATTAATAAATAATAGCAATATTATGATGGCTGTAATGAATATATTTACTCTAGGCTCATCATTTTTAACAGGAGTTTTTGTACCTCAAGAAATCTTAAGTAAAAATGCCCTTTTATTAGCTAGAATTTTTCCAAGTTTCTATTATGTAGCAAACAATAATATGATAGCAAATAGTTTTTCAAAAGAAATATTTTTAAATAATATTTATATTCTTGTAGGATTTGCAATAATTTTTGCTTTAATAAGTTTATTATTAGATAAATTTTCATCATTTAATAAAAATTTTATAAAATAAGAAAAATATAAAATTTTCCATTTTTGAGATAGATAGAAATTTTTTATTATGGGTATCTATATTTATAGTAAACTATTTAACAAATTTTAATTGGCTAGAACTTTATCAATATTTAAAAATAGTATATAATTTTACTAATAGGAGGAAAAGTTTTGCGAGATATTAAAAGAGTAGTTTTAAAATTAAGTGGTGAAGCACTTGCTAAGGATAAGGGATTTGGTTTTGATGATGAAACTATTGATCTTATCTGTGAAAATATAAAAAGAGCCAAAGATAAAGGATTGGAAATTGCCATAGTTGTTGGTGGTGGAAATTTCTGGAGAGGAAGAAGTGGAAAACATATTGAAAGAGCAACTAGTGATACTATTGGTATGCTAGGAACTGTAATGAATGGTTTGAGACTTCAAGATACCTTAGAAAAAATGGAAATTGAAACAAGACTTATGACTGCAATTAATATGCAAGAAGTTGCAGAGCCTTATATTAGGAGAAGAGCTGTAAGACATCTTGAAAAGGGAAGAATTGTTATTTTTTCTGCAGGAACAGGATTACCATATTTTTCAACTGACACAACAGCATCTCTTAGAGCCTTAGAAATTGGTGCAGACATGATTTTATTAGGTAAAAAAGGTACAGATGGAATTTATGATAAAGATCCTAATAAATTTGAGGATGCAATCAAATATGAAAAATTAACCTATAGTGAAATTTTACAAAAAAGACTAACAATAATGGATTCTACAGCTACAAGTTTGTGCATGGATAATGAAATGCCAATTTTAGCTTTTGGTATAGATAATCCAGAAAATTTGGTAAAGATAGTTGAAGGTAAAGATATAGGAACAATTGTAAAGGAGAGTTTTGATGTACGATAAGATTATAAAAGATACAGAAGATGAAATGAAAAAGGCTTGTGAGTCTTTTGAGATTAGAATTTCTAAAATTAGAGCAGGAAGAGCTAATGATTCTATATTGGATGGATTGACATTCTCATATTATGGATCACAAACACCGATTAATCAAGCTGCAACAATTTCTACACCAGAACCAAGACTTTTAGTTATCAAACCTTGGGATAAGTCAAATATTAAAGAAATTGAAAAGGCTATTAATAAATCTGATATCGGTATTAATCCACAAAATGATGGGGAAGTAATTAGACTTCCATTTCCAGCTTTGACTGAGGAAAGAAGAAAAGATCTAACAAAACAAGTTAATGAATATTCTGAAGATAGTAAAATTCAAATTAGAAATATCAGAAGAGATGCATTAGATACTGCTAAAAAATCAGAAAAATCAGCTGATTTAACAGAAGATGATTTATTTTCAATTGAAGAAGATATTCAAAAAATTACAAAAAAATATATAGATAATATAGAAAAAATTGCTGATAGTAAAAATAAAGAATTACTTGAAGTTTAATTTAATATGAAAGAACTTAATAAGTTAAAGGCTATTTTATATAAAGATATAGGAATTAAAAGAATTAATTCAAATATTTTATCTTTATTTTTAAAACAATTGAGTCTACTTATTAATTCATCAGTATCAATATATGACAGCATAATGATAATTATTGACCAAAGGCTTGATAAAAAATTGAACAAAGCTTTGGTCAATATATCTTTAGATTTAAAAAATGGCAATGGAGCTTATGAAGCTTTTTCAAAAGAGGAGAAGTCCTTTGGTCCGATTATTACTGCTTTTATAAAAAGTGGAGATGCCAGTGGTAAGATGTCTGAAATACTTGATGAGTTATCAACATATTTAAATGAAGAAAGTAAAAATAAAAATAAGATTATGGAAGCACTTATTTATCCCATAATTTTATTAATTGTTACGATAGTTGTTGTAGTAATAATTCTTACGAAAGTTTTACCAACCTTTATAGAAGTTTTTAAAGATAATGGAGCCAAACTTCCAAAACCTACAAAAATTCTTTTACTAATTTCTTCATTTATAAATGAAAATGGATTGAATATTCTAATTTTAGTTTTTATTCTAATATTATCTATAACTATCCTAAGAAAAAAGAAAAAATATAAATTTATTATAGATAAAGCTATTTTTAATAGTATTTTTTTAAAAAAATTTAGGATTTTAAATGTTGAATATCAAATAACTTCACTTTTATTTATTTTAAAAAAAGGTGATGTAGATATAATTGAAAGTATAGAAATAATCAAGAATTCTTTCAATAATTTATATTTAAAAAGTATATTAAATAAAGTTATACATAGCCTTCAATTGGGGAATTGTTTATCAGATTCTTTGAATAATGAAAAAGTTTTCACTAAATTATTTATAGCTATGATTAAAGTAGGGGAAGATAGTGGAGATATGACAAGATCTCTAAAAAAAGCATCTGATTATTATGCTAATGAATACATTTATAGATTAAAAAGAGTATCCAGTATGGCAGAGCCATTTTTGATTTTGTTTATGGCTTTGATTGTCGGATTTGTCGTTTTTTCAGTAGCAATTCCTATGTTTGATTCAGTAAATAATATTAACATTTAAGGAGCATTCTATGCAAAAAAAAAGAAGAAAGGGTTTCACTCTAATTGAATTAATTATTGTAATTGCAATTATAGCTTTACTTGCTGCAATTGCTATTCCAAAATACAAAGTTTCAAAAGAAAAAGCAGCAATTACAGCCCATAATGCAAATATTTCAATGCTAAAAACAGCAGCTAGTTTAAAATTAAATGAATCAAGTTCTAGTGATGCTACTATACAATGGCCAGATAAAGAAGAAGATTACAAAAATTATATAGATAAATGGCCAAAAGTTCCTAAAGGATTAAAAGATATAAAGGTTAATCAATATACGGTCACAATAAATCCGAAAGATTCATCAATAAGCATTAGTCCAGGTCCTAAAGAATGATAAATTTATTTTATTTTTTTATAGGAAGTATTTTTGGATCATTTGCCCATCTGGTCTGTCAAAGGTCAATAAAGGGAGAAAATATTGCCTTTCCACCAAGTCATTGTACATATTGTGATAAAAAAATATTAAAAAGAGACTTAATCCCTATAATTTCTTATTTATTTTTAAGAGGAAAATGTAGGTTTTGCCACAAAAAGATCCCGATTTCATATCTAATTAGTGAAATAGTAGGGGGTCTTTTATTTATATTTGCATTTAAAGAATATATTTGGATTCAGGGGATTTTTATATTTTTATCCCTACTAATTGGACTAATAATTTCTATTATAGATTTTAAAACATTAGAAATACATATGACCTATCTTTATATTTTAGGAATTTTGGGATTTATTTATAGGGTTTTTTATATTAAAAATTATTTAGGACTTATAAAAATATTTTTGATATTTAGCCTTATATTTCTTTTAATATATTTATTATCAAAGAAAAACATAGGAGACGGGGATTATTTCTTCTATATATCTTTATTTTTATTTTTAGAAAATGAAAAAATAATATACCTATTATTAGGATCGGTTTGGATAGGGGCAATACCTGCTATCTACCTTGCTATAAAAAATAAGAGCACAAAAATAATAATGCCTTTTTGCCCTTATATATTTTTAGCCTATATGATAGCACTTTTGTGAGGAAGAGATGAAAAAAAGAGCTTTCACTTTAATTGAATTATTAATTGCACTTGCTATAATATCAATGATATCAAGTGTAATTATGATAAAAACAGGAATAATATCAAAATTTGAGGAGAGAAAAGAAGTTGAAAATATTATATCAGATTTTAATTATTGTAGAGAAAAATCTTTAGCAACTGGAAATGATTTTGAAATGCAATTAAAAGGTGATAATTATAAAATCATTAAGTGGAGTGATAATACTTCAGTAAAAGAAGTTAATTTAAAATATCTTACTTCTTTAAAAAAATATAGTATGACATTTAAACCAACAGGAAGTGTTGGTAAAGCAAAGACAATCGTTGTTAATTCGAAATATAATACTTATAAAATTGTTGTTTCACCTATTGCTGGGAGGATTAGAAGTGAAAAAGAAAAAAGGATTTACTCTAATTGAAATTATAGTAAGCTTAGCTTTAATTGGAATAATTAGTCTTTATTTATTACCTTCTATTTTTAGTGTATATGAAAATTCCAAGAAAATTAAAGATGATTCTAAAACTTTATTTATCTTACAAGAAGTATTAGAAAAATCTAAAACTAGAAAAATTGGAGAGTATGAGGATGAAATAGATGGGATAACTTTTTATACAAATGTAAAAAGTTACAATGATAAATTAAAATACATAGAAGTAGAAAATTCAAAATATAAATTAGAAGTGGTGGTCAAAAAATGAGAAAAAAAGGTTTTACACTCATAGAATTAATATGTGTTTTGGCAATTTCTTCTATTTTAATACTTTTAATAAACAATATTGTAAAAACTAATTTAAATATAAGTAAGAAAACATATGAAGAAGAATTATCCTACAAAAACTCTACTAATTGTCTTTTATACATTGAAAATATTATAAGAAATTCAGATGATGTGATTGATATCAAAGATGAAAATAATTTTAAACTTCAAATAACAAGTGATGATCATATATCAACATACAGGTTTGCTCAAGATAAAGACGTACTTTATGTATATATAAATAATATAAATTCAGAAAGTGATTCAGAAAGAAAAATTCCTATAGGATTTTGTAAATCATCTAGAATATCTTATGATAAAAAAGAAGATTCATTCACTATAGCAATAGAATTCTACGAAAAAAATAAGAAGTCTTATTATAGAACATATATTAGGAGATTATGATGAAAAAGAGAGGATTTTTATCGATATATGTTCTTTTTATCTTGTTATTATTGTCAATTACTTTAAATTTTATTTATAACCAGTCACAAAATAATCAAGACTCTAATGATGATATATACAATAGGAAAAAGGCTATCTACAAAGAAGAATCTATATATGAACTTATAATAGATGACGAAAAAGAATTAATAAAAAATTTAGAAGAAGTTAATAAAATTAATGATAACTTATGGCACTATTATAAAATTAAATATTTTGAACAAATAGAAGAGTATAGGTGTAAAAAAATATCTGATACGTATTTTTCTATAGAAAGTATAAATGAAATAGGTGATTCAAATGCTAAATTAAAAGTTTTATTATATTTGAAAGAAAAATATTGGCTTAAAAAAGATGAAAAAATTATTTTATCTGAAAAGTTTGACGAATTTTATAAAAGTTTAAATTTTAAAAGCAAAAAGTTTAAAGAATATGAAAATAAGGAGACAAAAAAAGACAAGGAAAAAATTTTTTGGAAAATTGACAAAGATTTGAAAATAATTAATAAAAAATATAAATCAGAGGAAATATCCGATGAAAAAATTCAAGAAAAAAATGAAAATAATTTAATAAATGAAGATGAAAATTATTCCGACAAAAGTAAAGCACCGATGAGAATTAGTGGTATAGTAATAATTGGAAATGATTTAATTTTGGAAAATGATTTGATTTTGGATGGTTTACTTATAATAAAAGGTGATATTATTTCAAAAAATAATAGTAAACTTACAATAAATGGGCAAATAATATCAGAAAATGATTATACTAATTTAGTAAAATATTCTTATGATAAGGACAAATCACTAAATTATATTAATGATATAGAAAATCCGAAATATATAAAAATTAAATCGAAAAAAGTATTTTAATGGAGGAATAAATGAAAATATTAGTTATCAACTGTGGATCTTCATCTTTGAAATATCAATTATTTGATATGGATAATGAAGAAGTTTTAGTAAAAGGTCTTGTAGAAAGAATAGGAATTGATGGATCAAGGCTTAAACAAGAAAAAGGCGACGACGAATATATAATTGAAGAAGATATGAAAGACCATACTGAAGCTGTAAAACATGTTTTTGATGCAATAACTGATAAAGAAAATGGTGTTATAGCAGATTTATCAGAAATAGACGCAGTAGGTCACAGATTTGTTCATGGTGGAGAAAAAATTACAAAATCAGTTGTAATCGATGATAAGGTAAGAGAAGCTGTGAAAGAATATTCAAAATTTGCACCATTACACAATCCAGCAAATATGATGGGACTTGAAGCTTGTGAAAAATTACTTCCAAATGTAAAAAATGTTGCAGTATTTGATACAGCCTTCCACCAATCAATGCCAGAAGAAAATTTCCTTTATGGAATTGATTATAAATATTATGAAGACCAAGCTGTAAGAAAATATGGTTTCCACGGAACAAGCCATGATTTTATAACACAAAAAACTGCAGAAGTTTTAGAAAAAGATCAAAAAGATTTAAATATGATTTCTTGCCATTTAGGAAATGGATCATCAATCTGTGCTGTTAAAAATGGAAAATCATTTGATACAACAATGGGACTTACTCCACTTGAAGGACTTGTAATGGGTACAAGAAGTGGTGATTTAGATCCAACAGTTGTTACATTTTTGATGAATGAATACGGTTATGATACTAAAAAAATGGATAATATTTTAAATAAAGAGTCTGGAGTATTGGGAGTTTCAGGAGTTTCATCAGATTTTAGAGATCTAGAAGATGCTGCAAAAGACGGAAATGAGAGAGCAGATATTGCACTTAAAATGTTTGCTAACAGAGCAAAAAGATATATAGCTGGATACATGGCAGAAGTTGGAAATGTAGAAGCTATAGTATTTACAGGTGGAATTGGAGAAAACTCTATAACAATGAGAGAAGATATAATGAGTGGCTTCGAACAATTTGGAATTAAAATTGATCCAGAAAAAAATAATGTTCGTGGTGGATGTCATTTAGTATCTACAGATGATTCTAAAGTTAAGGTATTTGTTATAGCAACTAACGAAGAATTGATGATTGCAAGAGACACTAAAAAACTAGTTTAACTTGACAATTTTAACATTTACTTATATAATGTTTAAGATTGCTAAAACTCATAACTAGGAGGTGTTAGAATGGCAGTACCTAAGAGAAGAACATCAAAAACAAGAAAAAATAAAAGAAGAGCTTCAGCTTACAGATTAAATAAATCATCTTATGTAGAGTGTCCAAATTGTCATGAACCAATGTTACCACATAGAGTTTGTCCAAGCTGTGGTTATCATAAAGGCAAAGAAGTTCTTGAGTTAAATTAAGATAGTGGTAACACTATCTTTTTTTATTATCTAAAATAAGGGGAAATTATGAAAATAATTATAGATACTTTTGGAGCTGATGATGGTATAAAAATTCCTATAGAAGGTGCAATTGAAGCTTTAAAATCTAAAGAATTTATACCATGCTTTTCTGGTGAAAAAGAAAAAATAGAAAAAATAATTGATGGTAGAATAAAATCCTACGAAATAATTGATGCAAATGAAAAAATAGAAAATAATGAAGATCCAGTAAGGGCAATTAGAAAGAAAAAAGAATCAAGTCTTGTTAAAGGATTTAATAAATTAAATGAAGACGGTTATGATGGACTAGTTTCTTCTGGTTCTACTGGAGCAATTCTTGCTAGTGGACTTTTTATTTCTGGAAGAATAGAAGGAATAAAAAGAGCTTGTATTGCCACAAGTCTTCCAACTTTTGAAAATACAACTCTTTTATTAGATACTGGTGCAAATATGGATTGTAAGGCAGAATTTTTAAAAGAATTTGCTATTATGGGACATGTTTTTGCAAAAAATGTATTGAATATTGAAAATCCTTCAGTATCTTTACTAAATGTAGGAGTCGAAGAGCATAAGGGAAATAAATTAAGTAAAGAAACTTATAAATTATTAAATGAATCTAATCTTAATTTTGTTGGAAATATTGAAGCTAGAGATTTATTTACAGGGAAAACTAATATAATTATAGCTGATGGATTTGATGGTAATATTGCTATAAAAACGGCAGAAGGTGTAATAAGTCTATTTAGTAAAGAAATAAAAGATGCTATTTATAAATCATTTAAAACAAAAATTGGTGGAGCATTAATTAAAGATAGCCTAAAAGAAAATTTATCAAAGTATAATTCTGATAGTATTGGTGGAGCACCACTTTTGGGAGTAAACCAATATGTTTATAAGGCTCATGGTAATTCAAATGAAAAAGCATTTGCCTCAGCAATTCTTGGTTTAATAGATTATATAAGTACAGATACAATAGAAAAAATAAAAGGAGAATTAAAATGATAAGAGAAGAATTAATAGAATTAGTTAAGGAAAATTTAGATATTAATGTAGAGAAGATAGATTTTGATAAGGCGATTTCAGATTATGATATAGATTCAATTGATATGTTAGATTTTATTATGGCTATTGAAGATAAATACGATATAGAATTTTCTGATGATGAGTTAGATGAAATCGAAAAATTTTCAGATGTAGTATCCTTGATAGAGAGCAAAAATTAATGACTATAAGTAAAGAAAGACAAGAAGATTTAAAAAAACTTGAAGAAAGTATTGGCTACAACTTTAAAAATAAAAATTTGATTGATGTAGCCCTTACTCATTCTTCATATATAAATGAAAGTAAAGATAAAAAAAGATCATCAAATGAAAGGCTAGAATTTCTAGGAGATAGTATTTTGGACTTGGTGGTTAGTGAAGAATTATATAAAAATCATAAGTCATATCCAGAAGGAAAACTTACGAAAATTAGGTCAAGAATTGTTTGTACATCATCATTTTCAAAGGCTAGTGAGAAATTTAATCTTTCATCTTATTTACTATTTGGAAAAGGTGAAATAAGTCATAATGGAAGAGAAAAAAAATCAGTAAAGGCCGATACATTTGAGGCTTTTTGTGCTGCGATTTATCTTGATGCAGGTTATGATTTTTTAAAAAAGTTTTTGATGGAAAATTATTATGAAACTGTAAAAGAACTTTTAGATAATGACCTACTTTTTATAGATTACAAAACAAAGTTACAAGAATTATTTAATAGGACAAATAGAACAATTTTGAAATATAAACTTGCAAAAGAAGAAGGTCCAGAACATAACAAGACATTTTATATGGATGTTTATGCTAAAAACAAAAAATTGAGTACAGGAAAAGGAAAAAATAAAAAAGAAGCCGAACAAATGGCAGCAATGAAGGCTTATAAGAAGTTAAATCATGAGTAAAAAAGAATATATAATACCAATCTTTATACCATTTTTAGGTTGTCCACATGATTGCGCTTTTTGCAATCAAGTAAAAATAACAAATTATAAAGATAGTATAAATAAAGAAAATACAATAAAGCAAATCGACCAATATTTATCTTATTTTCCAAATAATGATAATCCTAAAGAAATTGCATTTTTTGGTGGGTCATTTACAGGTCTTGAAACAAATATAATGATTTCTTATCTTGAAATTGCTTTAACTTATAAAAAGAAGGGAATTATTGATAGAATCAGATTATCTACAAGGCCTGATTATATAAATAATTCTATTCTTGATATTTTAAAAAAATATGAGGTAGATGTAATAGAACTTGGTATTCAATCTCTTGATAATAAAATTTTAAAAGCGAATGAAAGAGGTCATAGCAAAGAGGATTCAATAAAGGCAAGTAAATTAATAAAAGATTACGGATTTAAATTAGGACATCAAATCATGCCTGGTCTTTACAAGGATTCTTATGATTCATCTATAAAAACAGGACTAGAATCAATAAACATGAATCCAGATATGGTAAGAATTTACCCGACTTTGGTTATAAAAGACACAAAACTTGAAAGATTATATAAAGAAAATTTATATAAGCCATTGACTTTAGATGAGGCTATTGATATTTCTAGTAAACTTTACATGATTTATTCTTACAAAAATATACCAGTTATAAGAATAGGTCTTCAGCCAACAGAAAATATAAATGATAAAAAAGATGTTGTAGCAGGACCTTTTCATCCATCAATAAGACAATTAGTGGAGTCAAATATACACAAAATTTATTTGGAAGAATTGATTAAAAAATTTAACTTTAAAGAAAATATTAAAATCCATGTACCAAATAGAGAAATTTCTATAATTGCTGGGAATAAAAAATCAAATAAAGATTATTTTTATAAAAATTATGGCTTAAAAATAAATTTTGAAAATAATAATGAAGAATTTATTGAATATAAAGATAAAAAAATTCCTTATGATATTGATGAATTTATAAAAAAATTTGTAGAAAAAGCTTACGGTGGTGATTTATATTAGATTAGAAAGTGTAGAACTTAAGGGATTTAAGTCCTTTGCTGAAAAAACAAAAATAAAATTTGATAATCAAATAACTGCTGTAGTTGGTCCGAATGGGTCTGGAAAATCTAATATAGCGGATGCAATAAAATGGGTTTTGGGAGAACAATCAGTAAAATCCTTGAGAGGAAAAAAGATGAATGATGTTATCTTCCAAGGTTCTGATGAAAAAAAACCTATGAATATGGCAGAAGTTAATTTATCTTTTGATAATAAAGATAGAGCTTTATCAAGTGACTATGACTTGGTAAAAATTTCTAGAAGAATTTTTAGAAATGGTGATAATGAATATAGATTAAATGGAAAAAGAGTAAGGCTTAAAGATGTAAAAGAATTATTTTTGGATACAGGAATTGGTAAGGAAGGCTATTCTGTAATTGGTCAAGGTAGAATTGATGAAATATTGAATTCTTCTAACCAAGAAAGAAGAAATATTTTTGAAGAGGCAAGTGGAATTGCAACTCATAAATATAGAAGAGAAGAGTCGTTAAAAAAACTTTCAAAAGTCGATGATGACTTGGAAATAATCCAAAGAGAATGGGAATATAAAGATAAAGATAAAAATAAATTAGAAATAGAAGCTAAAAACTTTGACAAATATCATGAAATTGAAGAATTGCTAGATAAAAAATCATTTTATTTTTATATAAGTAGATCTAAATCTTTGGAAGAAAATAATATAGAATTAACAAATAAAATAAAAAATATACAAAATTTACAAGATGAAAAAACAAGAGAATTTGATAAGGTTAATGAATCATTACTTCCTATTGCTGAATCAATAAGAGAACTTGAAAAAAAATATGATAATACTTGTCAAGAAATTATAAATAATGAAAAAAACATAGATAAATTCACCAATAAAATTCAATTAGATGGCCAAAAATTATCCTACAACCAAAAAGATTTGGAAAGAAATATAAATGATTTTAAATCTTATGATGAAAAAATAAAAAAATATAAATTATCACTTGAAGATCAAAAAAATAAACTAAAACAAACAAAAATTCTTATTGAAAATTTAGAAAATAAAAATAAGGAGCTTTCAGATAAAAAAAATGAAAGTCATGACACTTTAACGAAAATCAAAAGTGATCTTATAAATTTAGAGAAATCTGAAAAGAACTTAAATAAATTAATCTATGATTATGATATTGACCAAAAAACAAGGTTAATATTAAAAGAGCAAAGAGATCAGAATAATAAGGAAATCAAAAAGAAAATTCTTGAATTTGAGAAAGAAATTTCTGCATTAAAAAATGATTTATTAAATCATGAAGAAGAAAAAAAAGTAATTTCTGAAAAAATTATAGAGAATAAGAAAGAAATTAATCAAGTAAAAGAGAAAATTTCAGATAAAAATTCTCAAAAAAATATTCTAGAAAAATCAATTAATCAAAATAATCTTTCATGTAAAGAGGAAATATCTAAATATAAGATTCAAAAGTCTATATTAGAAAGAAATGATGGATATTTTTATGCAGTATCAGACTTCTTGAAAAAAACAAAAAATACAGAAATTGAAAAATATTATATAAATACACTTGCAAATCTTATAACTGTAAAATCGGGATATGAAGAAGTAATTGAAAATCTTATTGGATCAGGGCTTCAAAATATTGTAACTTGGTCAAAAAAAGATACAAGAGAAATTATAAATTTTGTCAATAATAATAAAATTGGTAGAATAACTTTCCTGCCTCTTGATTCAATTAAACAAAATAAAAAAGCTAGAGTTAATGAAAAAGAAGTTATAGCAATGGCCTATGACCTTGTAAGCTATGATGATAAGCTTGAAAATATTGTAAATCATTTTTTATCTAATACAGTTGTAGTAAAAAATATTGATGATGCAATCAGTCTTTCAAATAAAATAAAGGGTTATAGGATTATTTCTCTACAACTTGACCTTATAAATACTTGGGGTTCAA
Source organism: Anaerococcus senegalensis JC48 (assembly GCF_000321005.1). Lineage (GTDB taxonomy): Bacteria > Bacillota > Clostridia > Tissierellales > Peptoniphilaceae > Anaerococcus > Anaerococcus senegalensis. The sequence goes on along the minus strand of NZ_HE578907.1, from coordinate 701,932 downwards.
TGGTTGCGGGTGTAAATAAATCGAGAAAATCAAATATTAATATTCTAAACAGAAATAAAAAAATAAATGAAATTAAAAAAAGAATAGTAAGCCTTAGAAATGAAAGAAATGATCTATTGGATTCTTTTAATAATATAGACTCAGAAATTGAAAAAAATAATAATTTATTAAATAAAAATAAACAAATATCTTTTGAATTGAATGAGAAATTATCAAGTATTAATATACTTGTGGAAAGAAAAAAATATCAGATAGAAACTTTAAGTAAGAGATATTTAGAATTAAAAGAATCATTAAATGAATCCTTAGAAGACGAAGATTTTAAAGATATTGAAAAAATAAAATCAGATTTAGAAGTTGTTAGAAACAAAGTCAATAATTTAAATGAAGAAATTAATATAAAAAATAATTTAATAAATGATTTGTCTAATGAAATATTTAAAAATAAAAATAGTATTGAAATAAATAAAAGGGATTTAAATATTTTAGAAAACAAAATTAATGAAGATCAAAATAGTCTTGTTAATTTAGAAGAAAATATTAAAATAAATCAAAAATTAAAGTCAAGTTTAGAAAAAACTTTAGAAGATTTAGAAGAGGAAATTAATCTTAGTAAAAATAAAATAAAATCATCTAAGGATAATTTACAAAAATTAAAAGAGAATAAATTAGAAGTTAGTAAAGAAATTGAGGATAAAAAGAAGTCAAATCATGAACTTTTATCCCTATCTAAAAAAATAGAAAATGACTTAAATGAATATTCTATGAAAATAGTTAAGTTTAATTATAAACTTGAGGCTATAAGTAAGGATTTGAAAAATTTGGAAGATGAAATAAGACCATTTATTTCAAAACCATTAGAAAAATTAAAAGAAAATAAATATAATGATAAAGATTTTAGTGTAAAAAAGGAAGATTTATTTTATCTTCAAAAAAAACTTGGAAATGTAGGATTTTTTGATGAAAATTCGAAAGAAAATTACAAAAAAGTAAATGATGAATTTGAGTTTTTAGATAGGCAAAAAGTAGATTTGGAAGAGTCAAAAAAAGATATTGAAAAAATGATAAAAAAACTTGAAGATGAAATGAAAGATGAATTTATCAAAAATTTCAATATAATAGATGAAAAGTTTCAAAGGATATTTAAAGAATTATTTATGGGTGGAAATGCAAAATTAAGCCTGGATTCAAATGATTTACTTGATGCTGGAATTGATATTTCAGCTTGCCCTCCAGGGAAAAGTACAAAAAATATTTCACTTTTATCCGGCGGGGAAAAATCACTTACAGCAGTAGCACTTTTGTTTGCAATATTTGAAACAAATCCTGCACCATTTTCACTATTAGATGAAATTGATGCAGCAATGGATGAATCTAATATAAAAAGATATATAGATTATCTAAAATCCCTATCAAATAACACTCAATTTATAATGATAACTCACAGACAAACTACCATGCAACTTGCAGAAAAAATTCATGGAGTGACAATTGGAGATGGTGGGATATCAAAAATTTATTCTATAGATTTTGAAGAAAAAAATTAAAGGAGAGAAAATGGCTATTAGAAATATAAGACAAGTTGGAGATCCAATTTTAAGAAAAACTTCAAAAGAAGTAAAAGAAGTAAATGATAGAATTAAAGTTTTATTAGAAGATATGGCAGAAACTATGTATAAGGCTGATGGAGTTGGACTTGCAGCTCCACAAGTTGGACTTTTAAAAAGAGTTATAGTTGTAGATATTAGAGATGAACAAGGATTAATTAAACTTGTAAATCCAGAAATCATAGAAAAAGATGGAGAGCAAATTGGAGTTGAAGGGTGTCTTTCAGTTCCCAATTTTAATGCAAATGTAAAAAGACCTGCCCATGTAATTGTAAAATATTTAGATGAAAATGGAGATGAAAAAGAAATTGAAGCTGAAGGATTAAAAGCTGTAGCTCTTTGTCATGAGATAGATCATCTAAACGGAGTTTTATTTATAGATAATTATGAAGAGGAAGTTAAATTTGACTAAAAAATTAAATATATGTTTTATGGGAAGTCCAAAGTTTTCATTAGAAACTTTGGATATTCTTAATGAAAATGAAAATATAAATGTAAGTTTAGTAGTAAGTGGAAAAGATAAAAAAAGAAATAGGAATAAATTTAAACCAACAGTAATTAAACAATATGCTTTGGATAATAATTTGGAAGTTATTACCCCAGATAGTGTAAATACTGATGAATTTATTAATGTTTTAAAGGATAAAAATGTAGATTTTATTGTTGTAGTAGCTTTTGGACAGCTTATAAAAGAGAAATTATTAGATGAATTTGAAAATAAAATTATTAATCTACACCCATCTTCATTGCCAAAATATAGGGGACCAAGTCCTGTTCAATTTACACTATTAAATGGTGATAAAAAAACTCATGCATCAGCTATGTTAATAGAAAAAGGAATGGATTCTGGTAATATTTTGTATCAAAAAGAATTGGATATAAAAGAAGATGATGATTTTACTTCATTAAGTGAAAAATTATCAAAACTTGGAAGTAGGGCAATTTTGTATTCTTTATTAAATTACAATGATCTTATTGGAAAAAGTATAAAACAAGATAATCAAAAGGCAACATTTACACAAAAAATTACAAAAGAAATGGGAAGAATCGATTTTTCACAAAGTAAAGAAGAAATAATTAATAAAATTAGAGCCTTTGTAGAATTTCCCAAGGCTTATTTTTCCTATAATGGAGAAAATGTAAAAATTTTAAAGGCAAGTCCTGTTGATATTGAAAATCCAAAAGCATCATTTGTCTATAAGGCAAATAAAAATGATAAAATAATAATAGGCTGTAAGAATGGCGGGATAAGAATTGATACAATTCAATTTCCAGGGAAAAAAGCCATGGACACAAAGTCTTTTTTATTAGGTAATGATTTTGAAGAGGATATTTATTTAGATTAATATGGAAGATTTCAAATTAATATTAGACGGACTTTATAGGATCTGCTATAAAAAAGAAAAATCCACAGATATTATAAATGAGTTTGCAAAAGAAGTTAATGATGTATCGTATATTACAAAAAACATCTATGGTATTTTAGAAAATAAATTGTATCTTGAATATATTATTGGAAAATTATCTAAAATAAAATTAAAAAAATTAGATAAAAAAGTTCTATTAATTTTAGAAATTGGAATCTATAATATTCATTTCTTAGATAGAAAAAATTATGCTATAGTAAATGAACTAGTAAATTTGACAAAAAAAGTTTCATTTAAGTCTAAATCATTTGTAAATGCTATATTAAGATCCTATATCAGAGATGAAGAAAACTTATCAAAAATAAATATAAAAAATAAAGAAGAATACCAGTCGATAAAATATTCTATTCCTTTATGGATTATCAAATATTTAAATGAATCTTATGGAAAAAATTATACACAAGATTTTTTATATTCTTTGAATAAAGAAAGAAAGTTATCTATAAGAATAAATAAGAATAAAATAGAAAAAAATAAATTAAAAAGTTTATTAGAAGATAAAAATTTTCAAATAGAAAATTCTAAAATTTCTTCATTAAGTTTGATAGTTGATAATCCAAGTTCTTTAGCAAAAACAGAAGAATTTAAAAATGGTTTATTTACTATACAATCAGAGGCATCTATTAAAGTTTGTGAAGTTTTAAATCCAAATAAAAATTCTAATATTCTTGATTTATGTGCAGCTCCTGGAACAAAAACTTCCTTATTAGCAGAACTTTGTGATAATTCTTCTAAAATTATAGCAAATGATATTTCATTTAATAAACTTTCAAAGATTAATGAAAATATAAAAAGACTTGGACTTGAAAATATAGAAATTACAAATTTTGATGCTAGTATTGTAAAGGATGATTTTAAAGAAAAATTTGATTATATTCTATGTGATTTACCATGTTCAGGACTAGGTGTTATAGATAGAAAACCTGAGATAAGATATAATAGAAGTATGGACGATGTTATTAATCTTTCTAAACTGCAAAAAAACATATTAGATAAAGCTTTTTTATATCTTAAAAAAGGTGGAATACTAGTGTTTTCAACATGTACAATTGGACATATTGAAAATAAAGATAATTTTATTTATCTAAGCAAGAAAAAAAGGCTTAAAAATTTAAAAATTGATGGGAAAGATTATTTAGAATATAATGCTTTCGAAGATGAGACAGACGGATTTTTCCTTACAAAATTTGAAAAGATATGATTATGAAACAAACAATAAACGATAAAACAATTGAACAATTAGAAGAAATTTTTTTGGATTTAGGTTTTAAAAAGTTTAGAGCAAAACAAGTCTTTAGACAAATTCATATAAATAAAATTAATGATTTTTCTAAAATGACAGATTTATCAAAGAAAATGCGTGAAGAATTAAACGATTTCTTTTATTTTCCAAAAATCAAAATATTAAAAGAATTTAATTCTAATGTAGACAAAACAAAAAAATATTTATTTGAACTAGATGATAAAAATATTATAGAAGCGGTTTTTATGGAATATAAAGACAGAAAGACTATTTGTATTTCCTCACAAGTAGGTTGTAGAATGGGTTGTAAATTCTGTGCATCAACAAAAAATGGTCTAGAAAGATCTTTATCAGCATCAGAGATTATTGAAGAAATATATCTTTTGGAAAGAGAAAATTCTGATATAAATAATATAGTAGTTATGGGAATTGGAGAACCTCTGGATAATTTTTCAAATATTGAAAGATTTATTGAAATTATAACAGATGAAAAAGGCAGAAACTTATCACATCGTTCCATAACTGTTTCTACTGTTGGACTTGTTAATAAAATTTATGATCTTGCAGATTTAGGATATGATATTAATCTTGCAGTATCATTACATTATGCTTTTGATGAAAAAAGAATGACATATATGCCAAGTGCAAAAAGGTATAAAATAAAAAATATAATAAAAGCTTGTGATTATTATTTAGAAAAGACCAAAAGAAGAGTATCTTATGAATATGTTGTAATTGATGGGGTTAATAATTTAGACGAAGATATAGATCAATTAGAAAAACTTTTTAAAGGTAAAAATATTCATATTAATTTAATACCTTTAAATCCAATTGAAGAATTTGATCATTCTAAAACTAAATCTAATGTAATGGGTCAATTTCAACAAAAACTTACACAAAAAGGCCTAAATGCTACAATAAGAAGATCTATGGGATCTGACATTGATGCGTCATGTGGTCAGTTGAGAAATAACTATGCGAGGTAGAAATGAAATTTAGTACTATTTCAAATATAGGCAAGGTAAGAAGTGAAAATCAGGATTATTATGGTAATTTAGAATTAGAGAATTATTGTTTTTTTATTGTTGCTGATGGTATGGGTGGATATAATGGTGGCGAGATTGCATCAAAACTTGCTACAAAATATTATATAGATTTTATAAAAAATGTAGACATTAAGGAGTTTTCTTCAATTATTGACTTACAAGAAGAAGCTTTAAGAAGTGCCAATAATAAGATTTATTCTTTAGCAAAATCATATGAACAATACTCTAATATGGGTACTACTGCTGTTTGTGTTTGTATTGATTATGAAAAAAAATCATACCACATTACTCATATAGGTGATTCTAGAGCTTATATATATTCTGATAAAAAGCTACAAAGAATAACTAGAGATCATTCTTTGGTTAATGATTTGATTGATTCTGGTTCAATAACAGAAGATGAGGCAGAAAATTTTGCAAATAAATCAACTATAACAAGAGCTGTAGGTGTTTCTGATAAAATAAAACCTGAATCAAGATCACTTGATATGAATGACAGCGATATTTTACTTATGGTAACTGATGGGTTAACAAATGAAGTTAGTGATGTTGAAATTGAATCAATTATAGCTAATAATTCAACGGCTGATAAAATATCTTCTAGCCTAGTTGATTTAGCTATAAAAAATGGTGGTCATGATAATATCACTGTAACTACAATTTTGATTTGAGGTAAATATGGACAATATTATTTTAGGTAATAGATATCAATTGCAAGATCTTATTGGCGTGGGAGGTATGGCTAAAGTTTACAAGGCTACTGATAGACTTCTACAAAGAGATGTTGCAATTAAAATTTTAAAAGACCAATATGCAGAAGATGATGAATTTGTAAAAAAATTTTCAAATGAGGCATTGTCTGCTGCAAGACTTACACATGTAAACATTGTGAGTGTATATGATATTGGTGAAGATTTAATAGAAGGAAAAAAAATTCATTATATTGTAATGGAGTATGTAAATGGGGAAACTTTAAAAGATTTAATTGATAGAAAAAAGATTATATCAAATCATGATATTATTGACTATTCAATTCAGATTTCTCAGGCTCTTAATCAAGCCCATTCATCAAATATAGTTCATAGAGATATAAAACCACAAAATATTTTGATGGATAGGTATGGTTTACTTAAAGTAACAGATTTTGGTATAGCAAGAGTTTCAACAAATGCAACTATAACATACACATCATCAATTTTAGGTACAGTGCACTATATTTCTCCAGAACAGGCTAAAGGGAAATTTGTTGATGAAAAGTCAGATCTGTATTCTCTTGGAGTTGTAATGTATGAAATGGCTACAGGAAAAGTGCCATTTGATGCTGATAATTCTGTAGGAATTGCTGTCATGCATATTCAAGATGAACCTGAAAGTCCTATAAAATTAAATGAAAATTTATCACCAAGGTTAAATGATATAATAATGAAGCTTCTTGAAAAAGATCCTCAAAAAAGATTTAAAAATGCTAATGAATTAATAAGAGCTTTGGAAGATAATTCTTATGATATAGGATTTGTAAGTAAGTCTGATACAGCAAAAATCGAAAAACCAGAAGATATTAATGAAACAACTTTTATTCCTGCAGTTGAAGATAAAAAGAAAAAAGAAAAGGTACAAGAAAAAAAGAAAGAAAATGAAGCTGTTTATGTAACACCGACAGAAGATTCTGAAAATAAAGAAAATAAAAATAAGAAAAAAAGAAAAATTTGGCCATTTATTTTACTTTTATTAGCTATTATTGCTAGTGGAATTTACTATGTAAAATCTAGTAATTCAAATATGGTTCAAGTTCCTACAGTTTTAAATTTGAGTGAAGATGAGGCTGTAGAAATTTTGGAAGATAAAAATCTTAAGGCAAATATATCTCGTTATGCTCAAAGCAATAATTATGAACCTGGAAAAGTAATGGAACAAGATCCAGGTCCTAAAACAAAAGTTAAAAAGAATTCTACTATAAATCTAGTAATAAGCGAAGGTAGGGAAGTAAAAGTTCCAGATCTTTCTGGAATGACTTTAGATCAAGCAGAGGAAAAATTAAAAGAAATGGATTTAGAGCTTGGTAAAACAAGTACTGATTTTAGTCAAAGTGTAAAAAAAGACACTATAATTGATCAAGAACCTAGAAAAAATGAAAAAGTTCAAGCTGGAAGTGAAGTAGATGTTACTGTGAGTTTAGGTAAAGAAGAGCCTGATATAGAAAATGTAAAAGTTCCAAATTTTGTAGGAAATTATGAAGAAGATGCAATAAATATTGCAGTTGAAAATAAGCTTACTGTTGGCAATATAACATATAAATATTCTGACAAATATGAAAAAGATGTTGTTATGAGTCAATCAATCCCTGCTAATACACAAGTAGCAGAAAATTCTACAATTAATTTTGTTGTATCAAGTGGAACAAATCCGGATTCAGATAATAGTGATGAAGATGATTCTGAACCTGAAAAAAAATCTCAAGAAGTCAATGTTAAATTTACTATAAATGTTCCTACAGATAAAGACTCATTCAATGTTAAGGTATATAAAGTTGGGGATAATAATAAAAATTCAGATTTATTATATAATCAAAATCATACAAAAAATGAATTAGATTCTAGTGGTAATTTAAATTTAGATTTCAAATCTGTTGTTGGAACTAAGGTGAATATACTTATAGATGATAAATCACAAGGAGTATATGAAGTAAATCAATGATTGGAAAAATTATAAAATCTCAAAAAGAAATATATTATGTTTTAACTGAAGAAAAAACATTTATGTGTAAAGCTAGGGGAGTTTTTAGAAATAAAAATATTAAACCCCTAGTTGGTGATAATGTAGAGTTTGATGTAACGGAAGATTCTAAAGGTTATATTACAAAAATTTTAGAGAGAAAAAATCAAATTAAAAGACCAAATATAGCAAATATAGACCAAATTTTATATTTTATTACTATAAAAAATCCTAGTCTAAATCTTTTTAATATAGATAAGTATCTATCTATGTGTGAATACATAAATATAGATGTTATTATTATTGTATCTAAAAAAGATTTGGCTGATAAAAAAGAATTAGATTTTTTGAGAATGTATGAAAAAATTGGTTATAAATTGATTTTTATTGACAATTATAATGATTTCCCAAAAAAGGAAATTTTAGAAATATTAAGAGGAAAAACTTCCGCAGTTTCTGGATCTTCAGGTGTAGGGAAGTCTACATTTTTATCAAATCTAGTTGAAAATGAAATTGAAATTGGATCTATTTCAGAAAAATCTAAAAGAGGTAAAAATACAACAAGACACATTGAAATTTTTAATTTAGAAAAAAATACTAATATTTTTGACACACCAGGTTTTGATAGTTTTGATATAGACTTTATTGATGATGAAAAAGAGTTAAAATATTGTTTTAGAGAATTTGATAATAATTCGTGTAAATTTAAGGACTGTAACCATATTAATGAGCCAAAATGTAAAGTTAAAGAAGATCTTTCTAAAAATATGATAGAAAAAACAAGATACGAAAATTATATAACTTTATTTGAAGAAATAAAAAAAGGAGACAAACATGGTAGAATTATCACCATCAGTTTTATCAGCAAACTTTGCTAATTTACAAAATGATTTAGATCAATTGAAAAAAACTAATATCAAATATTTGCATCTTGATATTATGGATGGGAAATTTGTTCCAAATATTTCTTTTGGATTTCCAATAATTAAGGCGATTAGAAAAGATAATGACTTTATATTCGACACTCACCTTATGATTGATGAGCCAATTAGATATATTGATGAATTTAAAAAAAGTGGAGCTGATCTTGTAACTATTCATTATGAAGCATGCTCAAATTTAGATAAAACTATAGAAAAAATAAAATCTTGCGGACTTAAAGTAGGTCTAAGTTTCAAGCCAAAAACAGATATTAATAATATAATTCTATATTTAGAAAAAATTGATTTATGTCTGGTAATGAGTGTAGAACCTGGGTTTGGTGGTCAAAGTTTCATGGAAGATTCTATTGGAAAAATTCAAAAGCTTAGGTCATATATAGATGAAAATAATCTATCTTGTTTAATTGAAGTTGATGGTGGAATTAAAGATCATAATTTAAAAAAAGTTATAGATGCAGGAGTGGATGTCGTTGTTAGTGGATCTGATATTTTCTCCCATAAGAAAAATTCTATAGTAGAACAAGTAAATAAATATTATGATATAATCAATGAATAAAAATGAATTAAAAAAAAGAAAGTAGCATTTAACTACTTTCTTTTTTTAATGAAAAAATAGTGCTTATAGCACTATAAAATTTCTATTAAGCTTTTTCTACTTTACCGCTTTTTATACATTTTGTACAAACGTTGATTGTTTTTACGCTTCCATTAATTTTAGCTCTTAATTTATGAACGTTTGGTTTAAAGTTTCTGTTTAGTCTTCTGTGTGAGAAAGTTACTTTGTTACCAAATTTTGTACCTTTTCCACAGATATCACATTCTCTAGCCATACTTTACACCTCCAAGTCTTAATTTTATCTTAGTTATTATACCAAATTTATTAAAAATTTACAAATATAATCGCTACTTGCTATTATATAGAAAAACGGACAAAAAATCAAACAAGAGTATAATAAAAATAGATTTTAGTTAGTTAGAAGGAGTGTTTATGGATTATAAATCATTGTATGAAACTAAAGATTTTGGAATTATTAAATTTGATGAAAAACTAAAAAACTACACAAATTTTGGCATTGGGGGATGTGCTGATGTGCTAGTTGAAGTAAAAGAAGAATACCAATTAATGAATTTGGTTAAATTTAATAGAAAAAATAATATAGAAACTACAATCATTGGAAATGGGACTAATATTTTAGTAACTGATAAAGGAATTAGAGGATGTGTTATAATAATTTCTAAAAATTATGATAGAATTTCTGTAGAGGGCAATCTCTTAAAAGTTAGTGCTGGTGCTCTTTTATCTGAAGCTAGTAAATTTTCATTTAAATATTCTTTGACAGGAATGGAAGAAGTTTCAGGAATTCCAGGAACTGTTGGTGGTGCTGTTGCAATGAATGCAGGTGCTTATGGCGTTGAGATGAAAGATATTATAAAAAGTGTTAAATTGATTTCAAAAGACGGTGATATTATTGAATTATCAAACTCTCAAATGGATTTTTCATATAGGCATTCAAAAGTTTTTGATGATGATTTAATAGTTTCTGAAGCAACATTTGAACTTAAAAATGGAGATCAAGAAGAAATTTATGAAAAATATAATGATTTTACAAATAGAAGAGTGTCAAAACAACCTTTAGAAAAAAAATCTGCTGGATCTACATTTAAAAGGCCTGTAGGATCTTTCGCATCTAAATTAATAGATGATTGTGGACTTAAGGGATATGCAAAAGGAGATTGTCAAGTTAGTGAAAAACACTGTGGATTTTTAATTAATAATGGGGATGCAACTTATAAAGAGATGATTGATTTTATAGAAGAAGTTGCTAGTATTGTATTTGAAAAAACAGGTTTTAAGCTAGAAAGAGAAGTAAAAGTTATAGGTGAAATATAATGAAGGTTAAAATTATAACAGGGCTTAGTGGTTCTGGAAAAACAACTGCTCTTAGAATTTTTGAAGACCTTGATTATTATGCTATGGATAATGTCCCATCAAGCTTGATTGAATCTTTTATTAAATTAAATATGTCTCAAGATAAACCTATTGATAAGCTTGCTTGTGTAGTTGATTTTAGGTCTATGGAAGTTGATAAAAATTTAGTTAAAAATCTTGAAAATCTTAAAAAGATAAATGAGGATACTAAAATAATTTATCTTACAAGCCAAGATGAAATAATAATGAAAAGATATAATGAGCTTAGGCGTCCTCATCCTTTAGGATCCTTCGGTGATGTAGAAGATGGGCTTAAAAAAGAGAAAAAGGAGTTAAAGAGCGTCGAAAAATTAGCTGATTTAATAATTGATACTAGTAACTATAATAATAAAGACCTAAGAAAGGTAATTTTAGATGTTTCTGAAAAAAAGGAAAATTTCATTATAAACCTATTTTCTTTCGGTTACAAAAACGGTCTAAGCCTAGATGTTGATGTTGTATTTGATTTGAGATTTTTACCAAATCCTTTTTATATAAAGGAATTAAAACACTTAAACGGAAGTGATAAAAAACTTCAAGCCTATCTTGATGGATTTGAAATTGCACAAGATTTTAAAAACACAGTTTATGAAAATTTGACTAAATTAATACCTTATTTTGTAAAAGAAGGCAAAAATTCTATTTCTATAGGATTTGGTTGTACTGGTGGCCAGCATAGATCGGTTTATATGTGCGAAAAAATATATGAGCTTTTGAAAGGTAGCAATTATATTGTGGTAAAAAAACATAGGGATAGGGAAAAATGGAAAAAATAAAGTATTTAAAAATCTTACCCTTTGAGAATATAAAAAATGCCAGGAGTTTGGGAGGATACCCAACTTATGATGGAAAGATTACTTCATGGGATTCTTTTATAAGAAGTGCAAATCTTGATAGTCTTACAGAAAATGATATGGCTTTACTAAAAGATTTAAATGTATCTACAATAATTGATTTAAGAAGAGAAGAAGAGACAAAAAACAATGGTGAGAAAATTGAAATTATAAAAAATAATTTTACCTATAAGCAAATTTCCCTTATGCCTTTGCCTATGAAACAAGAAGATATACAAAAAATTATTGAAAGAAAAATTTCTATTGGAAATTCATATATATCCTTGATAGACAATTTCTCAGCTATCAAAGAAATTCTTGAAATACTGGCATTTGCTGATGGAAGTGTTTTGTATCACTGCCAAGAAGGAAAAGATAGGACCGGAATAATTTCTATGATTTTACTTTTAATAGCAAATTCACCAAGAGAAATTATTATGGCTGATTATGAAGTCTCTTCTGCAAACTTAGGCTATATAGATATGTTTAAGGCAGAGGAGGCAGAATCAATTTTTAGAATTACAAGTCCATACAATATAAAAGAAGCTATGGATTATATTATAAGTAAATACAAAAATATAGAATTCTACTTAGAAAAAGTAGGAATAGACAATAAAACTTTAAAAAAATTAAAAGAAAAAATGATTGAATAGAGAGTGATTTGATGTCTTTTTCAAAAAGATGTAAAAAAGAAATATTAAAAAAAGAGCCTGATTACAAAGAAATTGATATGGAATTATTATCATATTTGTATTTTCAAGGCTCTATTAGAATTGTAAAAAATTCTTATCAAATTTTATTTAAAGCAAGTGAAAATATAGAAGCTAGGTATATTTATAAAATAATTAAAGAAAAATATAAATATTCTCCAGCAATGGAGATACAAAATAAAAGAAAATTTTCAAAAGATAGATCATTTGTAGTTTTGGTTGAAGATAGTCTTGTTTCAGATAAAATATTAAAACTTGCTAATCGATATAATTTATATGAAACTGATAAATTTTATGACAATTTAAAAAATCGTGATCAAAAAAAGATAATTTTAAAACTAGCATTTTTACTAAAAGGTTCAATAAATGATCCTTATAGAGGTTATAACCTTGAAATAAATGTTCAACAAAAAGAAGAAGCGCTTTTGATTGGAAAAATAATGGAAGATTTTTCAATTGATCCTAAATTAAATATAAGAAATGAAGCGTATTGCGTTTATATAAAAGATTCTGATAAAATTTCTGATTTTTTGGCGATTATTGGAGCAAATAAGTCTCTTTTTGATCTTGAAAATGTTAGAGCTATGAAATCAATTAGGAATGATATAAATAGACAAACAAATTTTGATAAGGCAAATATTGATAGGACGGTAAAGGCAGCTTTTAGACAAATTGATGCAATTAATAAATTGAAAGATAAAAATATTTTAGAAAACTTATCAGAAGATTTACAGGAAATATCAAAATTAAGATTAAATTATCCATATATATCCTTAGAAGAATTAGGAAAAATGATGACGCCGGCTCTTTCTAAAGCTAAAGTAAATTATAGATTACAAAAACTTATAAAACTTGCAGAAAGTGAGGATGAATGACAAATAATTTTACCCACCTTCATCTCCATACTGAATATTCTCTTTTAGAGGGCTTTACAAAAATTGATAAATTAATAGAAAAGTTAAAAGAATTAGGAATGAATTCTTGTGCCATCACAGACCATGGAAATATGTATGGGGTTATAGAATTTTATAAAAAGTGTATAGATAATGGGATAAAACCAATCATTGGCTGTGAAGTTTATATAAGTGAAAATGACCACAATATTAAAAATCCCCAAAATAAAAGATATTATCATTTAATACTATTAGCCAAAAATAATAATGGTTATAGAAATCTTATAAAAATTGTTTCAAAAGCTTATACAGAAGGCTTTTATTATAAACCAAGAATTGACTTTGAAGTTATTGAGAAATATAAGGATGACATAATAGCTCTTTCTGCTTGTTTGAATGGTGAGATAAATCAAAGAATTTTAGAAAATGATATAAAAAAGGCATACACTACTGCTAAAAAATATCTAGATTTATTTGGAAAAGAAAATTTTTATTTAGAAATTCAAAATCATGGATTAAGAGAGCAGAAAATAGTAAATGAAACTTTACTTAAAATCCATGAAGACTTGGATATAGAAATGGTCTGCACTAATGATGTTCATTACGTAGAAAAAAAAGACGCATTTTATCAAGATGTTTTATCTTGTATTCAAACAGGCTCTCTTTTGGAAGATGAAAAAAGGATGAAAATGCCTTGTGATGAATTTTACTTAAAAGATCAGAATATGATGGAAGAAATTTTCAAAGATTTTCCAAGAGCCTATGAAAATAGTCAGAAAATTTCAAAAATGTGTAATGTAAACTTAGAATTTCACAATCCCCATCTACCATATTTTACAAAAGTCCCTAATGACATGACAAATTTAGATTATTTAAAATATTTGGTAAATGAGGGACTTTTAAAAAAATACGAAAAAATTGATGAAAAAATTCAAAAAAGAGCCAAAAAAGAAATATCTGTAATCGATAATATGGGCTACGTTGATTATTTCTTAATTGTGTGGGATTTTGTAAGATATGCTAAAGAAAATAAAATTGCGGTTGGTCCAGGTAGAGGTTCTGCTGCAGGATCTATAATTTCTTACGCTCTTGATATTACACAAATTGATCCAATAAAATATAATTTACTTTTCGAAAGATTTTTAAATCCAGAAAGAGTGTCTATGCCCGATATAGATATAGATTTTTGCTATGAGAATAGGGATAGGGTTGTAGACTATGTGTATGATCTTTATGGAAAAGACCATGTTTCACAAATTGTAACATTTGGAAGGATGAAGGCAAGAAATGCCATAAGAGATGTTGGCAGGGTTATGGACATTTCTTTTAATAAAGTAGATAAAATTGCAAAATTAATTCCACAAGCAATTGGAATGACAATTGATAAAGCATTAGAAAATACAGAAAAATTAGCCTATGAATATCAAAATGATGTAGAAACAAAAAGAATGATTGATACTGCAAGAAATATAGAAAATCTTCCTAGACACACATCAATTCATGCTGCAGGAGTTGTAATTAGCAAGGAAATTTTAACAGATATAGTTCCTCTTGCTTTATCAAATGATCAAATAGTAACCCAATTTAACATGACAGAAATTGAAGAATTGGGCCTATTGAAAATGGATTTTTTGGGTCTAAGAAATCTTACTGTAATTCAAGATACAATAAAGGATGTAAAAAAATATAAAAATATAGACCTAAATTTAGATCAAATTGATGAAAATGATCCAAAAGTTATTGATCAATTTACAAAAGCAGAAACTATAGGGATATTTCAATTTGAATCTGCAGGAATGAGAAATTTTTTGAAGAATTTAAAACCTACAAGGTTTGATGATTTAGTTGCTGCGAATTCATTATTTAGGCCAGGTCCTATGGATCAAATTCCAAATTATATAAAAAATAAGATGAATCCTCAAAATATATCTTATATAGATGCTTCTTTAAAACCTATTCTTGAAGTAACTTATGGAATAATAGTCTATCAGGAGCAAGTTATGCAAATAGTCCAACAATTAGCAGGATTTTCACTTGGAGAGGCTGATAATTTAAGACGTGCTATGAGTAAAAAGAAAATGTCTGTAATGGAGGAAAATAGAGAAGTTTTTGTTCATGGTAAAAAAGATAAAAATGGAAAATTTGAAATTAAAGGTTGTGTAAATAACGGCATATCTGAAAAAAATGCAAATAAGATTTATGATGAAATGATTTCATTTGCAAAATACGCTTTTAATAAATCCCACTCAGCAGCTTATTCATTAGTTGCAATTCAAACTGCATATTTAAAATGTTATTTTACGGAAGAATATATGGCAAATTTATTGACATCAATTATGGGTGATAGTTCCAAAGTTTATCTTTATATTTCGGAAGCAAAAAGGTTGGGAATTGAGATTGTTCCACCAGATATAAATAAATCTGAAAGAAGATTTATTGCAGAGAAAAATAAAATAATTTTTGGAATGTCTGCTATAAAAAATGTTGGTGAAAAACTTATAGATTTAATTGTAAAGCTAAGAAAAAAAGAAAAATTTAAAACATTTAAAGACTTTTTAGAAAAAATTGAATCAAATGATCCTACAGCTTTAAATAAAAAAGCATTGGAATCTTTGATAAAAGCAGGAGCTTTTGATTCTTTAGGATATAAAAGATCAGAGCTAATTGCAGTTCATGAATCGGCTCTACAATCAATCCATGATAATGAAAAAGTTAATTTAAAGGGTCAAATGAATTTACTAGATTTTAATCAAGAAAAAAACGATAAGATTGATGATATAAAATTTCCTCCAATTAATGAATATAAAAACAAGCAAAAATTAAAACTTGAAAAAGAAGTCTTAGGTTTTTATATTTCTGATCACCCTTTAAATTCATTAGGAGATAATGTAAAAAGATACACTAATTTTACAACAGAAATACTAAGTGAACTAAGAGCAATTGATCTTGATAACTATGATAATAAAAAAGTTAGAATGGCAGGAATTATAACAAATAAATCTGAAACTATGACTAAAAAAGATACTCTAATGGCATTTTCTACATTAGAAGATATGTTTGGATCAATTGAAATGATTATTTTTCCAAATGTATATAAAGATTTTAGACAGATTATTGAAAATGATACACTTGTTATAGTAGAGGGCAATCTTCAATCTGGTGATGATGAATTGAAATTGATTGTATCAAAAATAAAGGAAATTGATGAGAACTCTTTTAAAAATTTATATATAAAAATGGATTATATAAGGTATAATAAGATACGAAAAGATTTATTAGATAATCACGGTAAAACGCCAGTGATAATTTATTTTACTGACAAAAAAAAGACAGTTAAACTTGATAAAAGCTTGTGGATTGATTCGAATTCAGATATAATAGATTATCTAAAGTTGAAGATTGGAAAGGATAATGTTAAGTTAATTTAAAGGAGATACTATGAAAACAATAGGTATACTTACTAGTGGTGGGGATGCACCAGGAATGAATTCAGCTATAAGAGCAGCAGTAAGAACAGCTCTAAATAATGGAATGAGAGTTAAAGGAATTAGAAATGGTTATGATGGTTTGATGAAAGGTGATATTTATGAAATGAATGTATCATCTGTAGCAGACATTATACATAAGGGAGGAACAATTCTTGGTACTGCAAGATCAACTGAATTTAAAAATTTAGAAGGTCAAAAAAGAGGTGCTCAAATTCTTAGAGATTATGGTATTGAAGGCCTTATTGTTATTGGTGGAGATGGATCATATAAGGGAGCTAAAGCTCTTAGTGATTTGGGAATAAATACTATTGGAATTCCTGGTACTATTGATAATGATATGGGATATACTGATTTTACAATAGGATTTTTTACTGCGATAGAAACAGTAACTGATGCAATAGGAAAACTTAGAGATACATCTTCATCTCATGGTAGGGCAGTTGTAATTGAAGTAATGGGACGTAACTGCGGAGATTTAGCTTTATTTTCTGGTCTTGCAGGTGGAGCTGAATCAATTATTGTACCTGAACATAAATTTTCAATTGATGAAATAGTTGAAAAAGTTAATCATGGAAGAAAAAGAGGTAAATTACATCACCTTATAGTGCTTGCAGAAGGAGTTGGTAATCCATATACTGTAGCAAAAGAAGTAGAAGAAAGAAGTGGCGTTGAGACAAAAGTTACAGTTTTAGGTCACGTTCAAAGAGGCGGATCACCATCATCAACTGATAGATTATTAGGATCTATTATGGGAGCTAAAGCTGCAGAATTATTAAACGAAGAGAAAACTAATATAGCATTAGGTTATACAGATGGTAAAATCACTCAAGTAAGCTTAGATGAGGCAGTATCAATAAAAGGCGACTTTAATGAAGATCTTTATGAACTAGCTAATAAATTGTCAAAATAAAGTTTTAGAGGAGGATAAGTTATGAAACCAGATATTTTAAAGAAAACAAAAATTGTATGTACAATTGGACCAGCATCAGAATCACCTGAAGTTTTGGAACAATTGGTAAGAAATGGAATGAATGTAGCAAGATTGAATTTCTCTCATGGGTCTCATGAAGAACACCTTGAAAAAATAAAAACTATTAAAAGATTAAGAAGAAAATTAAATGTACCTTTGGGATTAATGCTTGATACAAAAGGACCAGAGATTAGAATTGGTAGATTTGAAGAAAAAGAATATTTCTTAAAACCAGATGATATTTTTACAATAACAACCAGAGATGTTATAGGTAATAAAGATATTGTATCAGTATCATATGAAGGACTTCCAAATGATGTTGAAAAAGGTTCAATTATTTCTATAGATGATGGATTAATTCAATTAGAGGTTATGGAAATAAAAGATGGAACAGATATTGTTTGTAGAGTCCAAAATAATGGTGTAATTTCAAATAATAAAGGTGTAAATCTTCCGGGAAGAGTAACAAATCTTCCAGCAATTACTCCAAAAGATGTTGATGATATAAAATTTGGTATCGAAAATGGTATTGATATGATAGCAGCATCATTTATAAGAAAAAAAGAAGATATATATGATATAAGAAAAGTTCTAGAAGATCACGGTGGAGAAGATATTTTAATTTTATCAAAAATTGAATCACAAGAAGGTGTTGATAATATTGATGAAATTATTGAAGCAAGTGATGGAATCATGGTTGCTAGAGGAGACCTTGGTGTAGAAATTAGAACTGAGCTTATTCCATTAGTTCAAAAAGAAGTTATTAGAAAATGTAACAAAGCTGCAAAACCAGTAATTACAGCTACACAAATGCTTGATTCAATGCAAAGAAACCCAAGACCAACAAGAGCAGAAACAACTGACGTAGCAAATGCTATTATAGATGGAACAGATTGTGTAATGCTATCAGGAGAAACCGCAGCAGGAAAATATCCAGTAGAAGCTGTAAAAACAATGAGAGATATCTGTATAACAACAGAACTTTCTGATGACTTTGAAGAAAATATATATCAAACAGAAATTGATAGAAAAATTACAACAACAAATGCTATTTCAAAATCAACATGTACAATAGCTAGTCAATTAAATGCAAAAGCAATTATTACCTGTACAGCATCAGGAAATACAGCAAAAGCAGTTTCTAAATTTAAACCAAAAACAAATATTATAGCTTGTACAATTGATGAAAAAGTTGCAAGAAGACTTTCAGTTTCATGGGGTGTATATCCAATAATAGTTGAAAAAGCACACGAAACTGATGAATTAATTGAAAGAGCAATAGTTGGTGCCCTAAAAGAAAATTATGTTCAAGAAGGTGATTTAACAGTATTAACAGCAGGAATACCACTTGGAGTATCTGGAACATCAAACTTAATAAAAGTTCATGTAATAGGTGATATTATTGCAAATGGTACTGGAGTAGGTAATAAATCAGTTTCTGCAAAAGTTGTAGTAGGATCT
Source organism: Anaerococcus senegalensis JC48 (assembly GCF_000321005.1). Taxonomy (GTDB): domain Bacteria; phylum Bacillota; class Clostridia; order Tissierellales; family Peptoniphilaceae; genus Anaerococcus; species Anaerococcus senegalensis. The sequence continues at coordinate 682,632 of NZ_HE578907.1, read as the reverse complement.
ACAAAAGAAGAACTTGAAGAAAAATTTGAAGATGGAGATATAATAGTTGCAAAATATACTGACAAAGACATCAATGAATTTATGGAAAGATCTTCAGGAGTAATATCTGAAAATGGTGGACTAACAAGTCATACTGCTGTTGTATCAATTCACTTTGGAATTCCTGCAATTTTAGGTGTTAAAAATGTAACTAATTTATTATCAGATGGAGATATAATTACAATTGATCCACTTGGAGGAATAATCTACAAGGGAGAAGCAAAGGTACTATAATGCAAATAAAAGATATCAAAATAGTTGATATCCTACAAGATGGCAGAGGAGTTGGAAAAGCTGATTCTAAAGTATACTTTATAGAAAAAGCAATATTTGGTGAAATTTGCGATATAGAAATAATAAATAAAAAGAAAAATTTCATTGAAGCAAAAAAAATAAAAACAAAAAAACAAAGCTGTCATTATAAACAACCACCATGTCCATATTATTATGAATGTGGTGGTTGTTCTATTATGGATATAAATTATCAAAGTCAAATAAAATTAAAAGAAAACCTAATAAAAAATGCTCTACTTAAATTTGCAAAAATACAATTAGAGGATATAGAAGTTCTTCAAAGTAAAGAATTTTACTATAGAAATAAAATAAGACTACAAATTACAAAAGATGGAAAACTTGCCTATAATAAAAAATATTCTAATGACCTTGTAGAAATAAAAGATTGTCTTTTGGCAAAAAAATTAATTAGAGAAAATTTAGGACAAATTGAAAATATAACAAAAGAAATTTCAAAAAAATATCCAGATAGCCTAGAGGAAATAACAATTAGGGCTAATAAAAAAGAAATACTTTTAAATATAAAAATAAAAGACGAAAAAATTATCTCATACATAAAAAATCAATATAAAGATTCAACTTATAACATTAACTTAATAAATAAAAAAGAAATAATAAATATTTCAGGCAAAGACTATATCATATATAATCTGTTGGGAAAAAAATTCAAAATATCTATGAACGATTTTTACCAAGTAAATGACTATATGACAGAAAAATTATATAAAACTTCCAAAGAATTTTTAGGTCAAAATCAAAAAGTTCTAGACTTATTTTGTGGCTCTGCGACAAGTTCCATAGCTATAAATGATGACCATGTAGTAGGAATAGAAATAAACAAAAACGCCATAAAAGATGCAAAAGAAAATGCAGACTCAAACGGATTAACAGATTATAAATTTATAGCAAAAAATGCTAACTATATAGACCATAAATTTATAAAAAAAGAAAAAATAGACGCCATAGTAGTAGATCCACCTAGGGCTGGCCTTGATAAAGAAATAATAAAAACCATAGCAAAAACAAAAATAAAAAAAATAGTCTACATATCCTGTAACCCACAAACACTAGCAAGAGATATAAATAGATTTCAAAACAAAGTTTATAAATTAGAAAAAATAAAAGGATGCGATATGTTTCCAGAAACTATGCATGTGGAGACGGTAGCACTTTTGTCCAAACTCGATGTCGATAAGCACATAAGTGTTGAAATTGAGCTGGATGAGATGGATTTGACAAGTGCGGAGAGCAAAGCAACATATACTCAAATCAAAGAATATGTTTGGAATAAATTTCAATTAAAAGTTTCAACATTATATATTGCACAGATAAAAAGGAAATGTGGAATAGAATTACGAGAACATTACAATAAGTCTAAAAAGGAGAAACAAAATATTCCACAGTGTACACCTGAAAAAGAAGAAGCCATCACGGATGCCTTGAGACACTTCAAAATGATTGAATAGAAAGGAATGACTGCCTATGACTCTCAGCATTTAAGACATTCATGCTCGGTATAGGAACAGCTATTATTCCTTTCTTACAAGGTATCAGTGAGAGAACAAGCTCAATATAAAGATTGATATGATCATTTTTATATTTAAAGGAGCGTTGAAATGATTGATAAAAGCAATAAAAAATTTTGGGATAAATTTGCTAAGCTATATGCTCCTTGCATGAAAAAAATAAAGGAGTATATGATAAAGTTTGCGAATACATTCGTCCTCATTTGAATAAAGACATGGAGGTGCTTGAACTTGCTTGTGGGTTTCGTGTCATAATAGTGATAGAGGCAAATAGTTATGTAAATATAAGGAGTTCAAAACTTCTACCAAATTTTAAAACTCAAAAAATAAATAGTTGGTGTGCTGCTTAGAGTAATTATTATATAATAATTATTGTAAAGAGTACATCAACATAAGGAGGTAGTTAGATGCCAAGAAAAGGGGTAACCATATATGATTTATTAATATCTTGTCCAGGCGATGTTACAGATTTTTTAGAAATAATAAAAGAAAGTGTTGAAAGCTTTAATAGAACTTTTGGTGATTTAAATAATATCGAAGTAGTTACTAAACACTGGTCTACAAATAGTTATCCTGAATCAGGTGATAAACCACAAGAATTATTAAATAAACAATTTGTTAGAAATTGTGATGCTGCAGTTGCAGTTTTTTGGACAAGATTTGGTACACCAACTGATAAGTATGGATCTGGTACAGAAGAGGAAATAGAAGAGATGCTTTTAGCTAATAAGCAAGTATTTATGTATTTTTTGAATGCTCCTATTAATCCTTCCGAATTCAATCAAGAACAATATCAAAAAGTGTTAGAATTTAGAGGAAAATATAAGGATAAAGGAATATACGCAATAGTTGATGATAAATTTGATTTTCAGCGACAATTTACCAATCATTTATCATTATATTTTTTATCATTAATTTCGGATTCAGGAAACTCGAAAAGTGAAATATTAAATCCTATATTAAAAATAAGAGATTTAAATACATTTTCAGAAGAATATTGTTCAATAAGTATGAATAAGTTGTTAGAGTCAAAATCTATTAACAATCAAAAAGATAAAATAATAGAGAGTATTGAAACTTTAAATAATTTTATTTTGCCAGAACGTAGTAAAGATATAAGTTCAGAAAAATATAATTTTAACGAATTAACTAATATTAACAAATCATATGGACAAATTAGTAAACTTAGTGGGATAAATAATTATGTAGAAATTAGTGACGAATGGATAAAAGCTATTAATGATTTTGCTAATAAAAATCAAATTAACATTGAAGAAAATTTTTGGAATTTGGGAAACTTAAAGAGTTATAGTTCTCAGCTACAGCTTCCATTTGGGAGTAGTGGACCTTCGTATTATGGAACTGATGAGGAGAAAAAACGCTATTCGTTGTTAAAAAAACTTTATATTAGTATAAAAGAATATAATGAATATAACGAGTATTTTGGATATATAGATAATGTTAAAGTTATTAAATTAATGATTTCAAATTTAGGTAATACATTTGATGAAGATATTGATATTAAATTGATTATACCAAAAGGATACATTCTTAAACATAAAGATTTACCTGATCCAGGCATGAATATTATAGAAGACTTACTTGAAATGAAACTTTTTGATTTCATATTTTCAATTCAAGAGAGTGATACTGTTAATAGATATGAAGATTCAAAAGTGGATAATTTAAATTTTAGACATGTTAATAGACTTAGTCCAATTTTAACAAAAAGCATTAAGGATGAATATGAAGATAACAAATATGATTATCGAGATTTATTAGATGACATATTTTCATATAAGCAATTTGAAAACTCAGATTCTGATATTTTGATTTTCGATATAAAGTATTTAAAACACAACTCTTCAATGGCATTTCCTTCTATTTTAATGTTTAAAAACCTTCCAGAATCAATAGAATATGAGATTACATCAAAACATATACCTGAAATTATAAAAGGGAAAATATATATTAAAGACAATATTAGTGGATGAAAAAGAGTTTTTAAGGTTATCTAATGATGAAAATTTAATATGTGAATCTCAGACGATAGAAAGTAATAATTCTGTCGTCTTTTTTTATTTCAAAGAAAGGAGGTAAGGATGAATTTTGATTATTTTTATAATAGGCAATCTGAGATGTATTACTTCATTAGGTTACCTATGGTATTAATGAAAGATGAAATTTTTGAGAGTATTTCTATTGAAGCTAAAGTTTTGTATTCATATATGCTTAAATTATTTGCTAACCACAAAATAAATGGCTATATAAGCTTAATCTAGCGAGTGCGATAAATCTTGAAAAAGTGTTAAAATATTTAATGATTATATTGACAAGCTGATATAAAAGTGTTACTATGCTTTTGTGATACTGAAAATCGCTATCACATTTTTATATTTTGTATATTCATATGAATTAATATTTAACATGTTAAAAAAATATTTAGTAGAGGATATGGGGAATAAATGAATAATAAAAGAATTATTAAGGCGACATTAATTGCCGCCTTGTCTATTTCATTCTTATTTAACGAGCCTTCCTTTGCCAGTAGCGAAGAAGAAAAACCGCTAGAAGCAAATAACCAAGGTCTTTTTGAAGAAAATGAAGCAACTGTAGAAAAAAAAGAAG
>NZ_HE578907.1:668955-677450 GCF_000321005.1 Anaerococcus senegalensis JC48 | reverse complement strand
ATGCAAACAAGGACAAAGCTCCTGCTTTGGAAACTTCCCTCAAAGAAGATAAGTCTGTTGAAAAAGAAGGGAAAGCAACAGAAGTTACACATAAAGCTGACCTTAATAAGGATTCATCTACTGAAGAAAAGAAAGATGATATAGCTGTAGAAAAGAAAGACGAGGGAAGGCTCATATACATAGCCGAATTTAAAGATAAAGAGGCTGGGGAAAGGGCAATGAAGGAAATATCAAAACTTTCTTCTACAAAAGTTTTGTATGCCTATAACACAATTTTTAATGGTTGTGCAATTGAAACAAAACAAGATAATCTTGATTTGATTAAACACATCGAAGGAATCTCATCTGTAGAAAGATCCCAAAAAGTTGAGCCAATGATGAATCACGCTAGGGAAGAAATTGGTGTCAACGAAGCTATCGACTACCTAAAAGCTATCAACAAAGACATGATAATGAAGTTTGATGGTAGGGGTATGGTAATTGCAAACATAGATACTGGAACTGATTATAGACACAAGGCTATGAGAATTGATGATGATGCTAAGCCTTTTATGAGATACAAAAAAGAGGACTTGCAGGGAACTGACAAGGACTTTTGGTTGAGTGATAAAATTCCTCACGCCTTTAACTATTATAATGGTGGCAAAATCACTGTCGAAAAATATGACGATGGTTCTGACTATCATGATCCACATGGTATGCATATAGCAGGAATCCTTGCTGGAAATGATACTGATGAAGATATAGCTAAGTACAATGGAATAGACGGTATAGCACCTAATGCTCAAATCTTTTCTTACAAGATGTACTCAGATTCAGGTGATGGCTTTGCTGGTGATGAAACAATGTTTCACGCTATCGAAGATGCAATCAAACATAAGGTTGATGTAGTATCTGTATCTTCTGGATTTACAGGAACAGGCCTTATTGGTGAGAAATATTGGCAAGCAGTTAGAGCTTTAAGAAAAGCAGGTATTCCTATGGTAGTTGCTACTGGTAACTACGCAACATCAGCTTCAAGCTCATCATGGGACTTGGCTGCTAATAACCAACTAAGGATGACCGATACAGGAAATGTAACAAGAACTGCTGCCCACGAAGATGCCATAGCTGTTGCATCAGCCAAAAATCAAATAGTAGAGTTTGATAAGGTAAATATTGGTGGCGAAAGCTTCAAGTATAGAAATATCGGTACCTTCTTCGATAAGGATAAGATTATTACAAATGAAGACGGAAGCAAGCTATCTGACAAAGTAAAATTTGTTTATATAGGCAAGGGTCAAGATGAAGATTTAGTTGGTCTTAATCTTAAAGGCAAAATTGCCGTTATGGATAGAATCTATACCAAAGATTTAAAATATGCCTTCAAAAGAGCTGCGGATAAGGGTGCTCGTGCAATCATGGTTGTAAATACAGTTAACTACTACAACAGAGATAACTGGACAGAGCTTCCAGCCATGGGCTACGAAGAAGATGAAGGAACAACTTGCCAAGTATTTTCAGTATCTGGTGATGATGGACTTAAAATTTGGAATATGATTGCTCCAGCCAATAAAACTGAGGTTAAGAGAAACAAGAAAGAAGACTTCAAAGATAAGCTTGACCAATACTATCCAATTGATATGGAAAGCTTCAACAAAAACCGTCCAAAGCTTGGTGATGAGAAAGAGCTAGACTTTAACTTTGCTCCTGATACAGACAAGGAACTTTATAAAGAAGAAGTAATCGTGCCAGCAGCTTCTACATCATGGGGTCCAAGGGTTGACCTCCTACTAAAACCAGATGTATCAGCACCAGGAAAGAACATCAAATCAACCCTAAATGTAATTGATGGCAAATCAACTTATGGTTATATGTCAGGAACAAGTATGGCAACACCAGTGGTCGCAGCATCAACAGTATTGATTAGACCAAAACTAAAAGAGATGCTCGAAAAATCTGTCCTCAAAAACCTAGAAGGTGAGGATAAAATCGACTTAACTACTCTTACAAAGATTGCCCTACAAAACACAGCAAGACCAATGATGGATCCAACAGCTTGGAAGGAAAAATCACTATATTATGCTTCGCCAAGACAACAAGGTGCAGGTCTAATTAACGTTGCTAATGCACTAAGAAGTGATGTTATAGCAAGCTTTAAAAATGTTGACTCCGCAGGTCTAGTAAACTCATATGGATCTATATCACTTAGAGAAATTAAGGGAGACAAGAAATATTTCACAATCAAGTTGATTAATACATCAGATAGGCCTCTTACATTTAAGGCTTCATCATCTGCAATCACCACAGATTCCCTTACCAATAGGCTAAAACTTGATGAAACTTACAAGGATAAGAAATCATTAGATGGCAAACAAATTGTTCCAGAAATTCATCCAGCAAAGATTAAGGGTGCAAATATTACTTTCGAACACGATGTATTTACAATTGCTCCAAACTCTTCATATGAATTGAAGGCTGTAATAAATGTAGGAGAAGCAAAAGATAAAAACCAATTTGTAGAATCTTTCATTAGACTTGAATCTAAAGAAGAACTTGAGGCAATGTGTGGTGGGGAAAACAAGACAGTATTCCAACCATCTCTATCAATGCCACTTATGGGCTTTGCTGGAAACTGGAACAAGGAGCCAATCCTTGACAAGTGGGCTTGGGAAGAAGGCTCTAAATCAAAAACCATGGAAGGTTATGACGATGATGGTAAACCCAAAATACCTGGAACCTTGAACAAGGGTATAGGTGGAGAACATGACATCGATAAATTCAATCCAGCTGCCGTTATCCAAAACAGAAAAGATGGAAATACAAAATCACTTGATCAAGATCCTGACTTATTTGCACTAAATAACAATCAAGGATTATTTGATCCATCACAAAGCGAATCAAAAGTCGCAAGAATTTATCCACTTGATAATAAGGGAGAAACACAAGAAGTTCAAATAGAAAGAGGGCTAACACCTTCCCCACTCGTTCTAAGAAGTGCAGAAGAAGGCTTAATCTCAATTGTAAATACAGACAAAGAGGGCGAAGGACAAAAAGACCTCAAGGTTGTATCAAGAGAGCACTTCATCAAAGGAATCCTAAACTCAAAGAGAAACGATGCTAAGGGTATTAAGTCATCCAAGTTAAAAGTTATGGGAGATTTGAAATGGGATGGCCTTATTTACAATCCTAGAGGAAGAGAAGAAGGCGCTAATGATGATAATAATAACCAAGACTTGGAAACAAAACTTAGGGGTCAATTTGAACCAATAGCTGAGGGTCAATACTTCTACAAGTTCAAATACAGATTAACTAAGGATTATCCATGGCAAGTTTCTTATATACCAGTAAAAGTTGACAATACAGCTCCAACAATTGTCGATGTTGATTTCTCTGATCCAAACAAAATCAAATTAATAGCAAAAGATACTTACCACAAGGCAAAAGATAAGTACAAAAACGAAACCTTGTTTGTAAGAGATCAAAAAGACCATCCAGAGAAATTTGAAGAAGTAGCCAACGAAGTATGGTATGCAGGTGCAGCTATAGTTGACGAGTACGGTGATGTTGAAAGAAACCTTGATGTAAAATATGCAGGAGAAGGCGAAGGTAGACATAGAAAGCTTGATGCTAAAGGAAATACTATCTACGAAATTAAAGGAGCTGGAGATTTAAGAGGAAAAATCATAGAAGTAATAGCCCTAGATGGTGCAAGCAACTTCACCAAAATCCATAGGATAAAATTTGATAGTAAAGCTGATGCAAAGGGAATGATTTCTTATTACCTAGTAGATCCTGACAAAGATTCTTCTTCTTACAAAAAACTTGGAGAAATTTCTGAAGAAAAACTCAAAAATGCAATAAGCTCAGAGGAAAATACCAATAATAATAAAGCTAAGGATGAAGACTTAAAACCAGCTGAAGAAAGTTCAGTTGAGGGAGAAGCTAGCCTTGAAATAGATAAAAATATTTCAACAATTAGAGAATTTGAAAATAAAGACCTAAAGAAACTAATTAAAAAGAAATATAAGAAAATAGAAGACTTTACAACTGGTGGAATGAAAACAGTAGAGCTTGATTATCTATATGATGAAAAAGGAAATGTAAAATCCTACGAAGATGGAAGTGATCTAGAATATGAAACTGAGAAACTTGATGATGTTAAATCAAGGCTTGGTGGAGTGTTAAGTCCATCAAAGGATGGCCATTTTGAAATTCTTGGAGAAGTAAATAATGTATCAAAAGATGCTAAGGCCTACTATGGTAATGACTTTAAACTAATAGAAATCAAGGCAAGTAAATACGACCCACAAACAAAAACTCTAACCTTTGACTTATTTGCAAACACAAATGATGTAGTCGATGGTCTATCCTTTACTGGAGATATGAATATCCTTGTAAAAGATAAGGACCAAACAAAAGCTAAAACTATAATAAGAATGCCAGAAAAGAAGGATGAAGCCGAGGAAGCTTCACCATATGCTTCAAGCTATGGAAATATTATCGAACTAGGTGAAGGTGAACTAACTAAACAAAAACCAAAAGATCCAAGCAAGATGGATACAAACAAGATGTTCTTCGATAATGAAAAGGGTCAATATGTATTAAATGATAATATGATTGTAAGAAATGGATATGCCCTAAGAGTTACGACATTTAACCCAGGAAAAACTGATATGCTTGATGGTAATGGAGTTTATAGCAAGGAAGTTATAGAAAAAATCCAAAATACTGCCCCTAACATCAAGGCCCTATCACAAAAAACAATCTACTGTGATAGTAGAAATGTTGAAGATGGTAGAAGCACTCAATCAGTTCTCATGTCAGCCTTGGACGGATTTAATATAGTTAGATATCAAGTCTTTAAATTCAAAACTAATGACAAGGGAGAAGCTATAGATAAAGATGGAAATCTTGTAGATGATCCTTCTAAACTAGTTCTTCTTGGCAAAGATGGCAAGGAATACCTTGGAGATGATAAATCCAACGTAGAAGCCATCAAAGAAGACGGAGCAATGCTATTTATAGATGCAAAACCAGTAGATTTGACTATGGATAGAAACTATTTCAATCCAACAAAGGACAATAAAATCTATGTAAGAAAACCAGAATTCTATCTTAGAGGAAAGATAGGAGATAAGGGTGGTTTCAACTGGGAAATGAGAGTTAATGAGTCAGTCGTAGACAACTACCTAATCTATGGTGATCTACACATAGATAATACAAGAGACTTTAACATTAAGCTTGATGTAAATAATGGGGACATCATGGATTGGGGAATGAAGGACTACAAGGCTAATGGCTTCCCAGACAAGGTCAAAGATATGGATGGCAATGTCTATCTACAAACTGGTTATAGTAATCTTAATGCCAAGGCTGTTGGAGTTCACTATCAATTCCTCTATGATACTGTAAAACCAGAAATTGAACAAAAAGATGATGGTAACACAGCTATTGAATATGAAAAAGATAAATTTATCAAATTCAATGTTACAGATAAGAGAGATGGCAATAAAGCTGGAGAAATCCAAGACAAACAAATCTTTGTAAATGGTAAAGAATACAAGTCCTTAGAAGATATCAAAGATATCAAGGATGATAAGCTAACAATTAAGTTTGTAGTAAAAGACTTTGCAAACAATACTAGGGTAAAAGAATTTAGCTTTGACAAAAAAACTGGCTCATTAACTCCTGTAGATCCCGAAAAAGTCAAGATTACAATAGGTAATAAGGAAAATGAACTTGTAAAGGGAGAGGACTTCCAATTACCAGAATACAAGGGAGAACTTCCAGAAGGTAAAGGCTTTAAGGGTTGGAAAGTCAAAGACAAAGATGGAAAAGAAAAAATCAAAGCACAAGGTTCCTTCCTATTTGCTGAGTCTGATCTAAGTGTTGAACCAGACTTCTACGAGCTTCATAAAGAAGTTAAAGAAGAAAATAAACAAACTTTTGATGAAACAAAGAAAAAAGATGAGGATTATTCAAAGATTTGGAATATAACTTGCCCAAGTGATACAGAAGAACCTTCAGACAATCCTTGCGAAGAACCATCAGAAGAAGCTTCAGAAAATCCTTCAGAAAATCCACAAATTCCAGAAACAAATATAGCTCATAAGAGTGAAAATCCAAAAGACAATCCTTGCGAAGAACCATCAGAAGTACCTTCAGAAAATCCACAAATTCCAGAAACAAATATAGCTCATAAGAGTGAAAATCCAAAAGACAATCAAGGATTAGTAGTAGAGGTAAGCTCAGAGACTAAAAAGCTTAAAGGAGATCCTTCAAAAGACGATAACTTAGTTCAAATTCCAAGGGAAGATAAGGATAAAGAAGAAGCAAGGGAAAATAAGAACCAAAGAAGTGATGACAAATCACAAGCAAACAATGATAAAGCTCCAACAAGTACAAATGTTAAAACAGGAGTAGAGAGCCTATCATCAGTAGTTATGGGACTATTTGCAGCAAGCCTTGCCTTATTCAAGACTAAAAAAAGAAAATAAAAAAGACCTAATATAAGCTAAGCAAATATTAGACCTTATGCCAGAGTTAGCTTTAGGCTTGCTCTGGTATTTTTGTGTGCTTGGCATGAGCATATTCTAACAGGTGTAAGTCCTAAGTGTGCCCGGTAGTGGGAAACATATAGCCAAAGGCAAGGGTGTCCATCGTGAGGTGGAATCTGAAGGAAGCCATAGGCAAACTCTTGGTCTGACGAACAGAAATCACATAAGGCAGTTACGTAGGATAAGCTTGCAAAACAAAGTAAAGTCCAATAACTACACGGAATACGTAAATGTAAATGTGGCAGATAGATGAGAGGAAAGAATATGCCCTTACCCGAGGAGGTCTAATAGGCGACTTAGTAGTAACAACGAACTATGAGAAGTCAGCAAAAGTCATAGTACTAGTTAAAACTAGGAAGGACCGAACTACAGGAGGTATAAATTTATGAAAGAAACTAATCATGACAAAGACTGTAGAAAATTAACCAGACAAATCAAAGATAACTCGGAAAGTGAAAATAAATTAGCTGTACACAGTCATGATAAGATTAACTCAAAAGAAGAAAATACCAAAAATGAACTAATTGAAAAGATATTCCATAGAAACAACCTAAACGAAGCCTTTAGAAGAGTAAAATCCAACAAAGGTTCAGCAGGAGTAGATGGAATATCAACAGAAGAACTCCTAAAACATCTAAAAGAAAACAAATATAAAATACTAGGACAAATAAGAGCAAGGAAATACAAACCCAAACCAGTAAAAAGGGTACAAATACCAAAATCAAATGGTAAGAAACGAAATCTAGGAATACCCACAACAACAGATAGGGTGATACAACAAGCAATAGCACAAATACTAAGCCCCATCTATGAAAAGAAATTTTCAGAAGACAGCTATGGATTTAGACCAAAAAGAAGTGCACACGATGCCTTAAAAAGGATAAAAGAAATAGCAGATGAAGGATACACATGGGTAGTAGATTTAGACCTAGAAAAATACTTCGACACAGTAAATCAATCCAAATTCATACACATCCTATCAGAATAAATAAAAGATGGGGATGTAATATCCTTAATACACAAATATCTAAAATCAGGAATAATGATAGATGGGATAAAAGTAAAATCATACAAAGGAGCACCACAAGGTGGACCCCTAAGTCCATTACTCGCAAACATCTACCTAAATGAAGCTGACCAAGAACTTGAAAAATGGGGATACAAATTTGTAAGATATGCAGACGACATGCTAATATTCGCAAGAAATAGGAAAGCAGCCGAAAGATACTATAAAAGAGTCAAAAATCTGTTATAAGGAAAATTAAAACTTAAAGTAAACGAGGAAAAGACCTCAATAAGAAAATTAAGCCAAACAAAATATCTAGGATATGGATTTTACCATAACAATGGAACCCAATTAAAAGCACACAAAGAAAGCCTAAAGAAACTAAAGGCAAAACTAAAAGCGGTAACAAGCAGAAGTAATGCACTAGGCTATAGGCAAAGAAGAATAAAAATCAACCAAATCGTAAGAGGATGGATACAATATTTCAAACTTGCAAATATGAGAAAACATCTTCAAATTTTAGACGAATGGTTAAGAAGAAGAATCAGAATGTGTGCGTGGAAAGGCTGGAAGAAAGTAAAAACCAAATTTAAAAACTTAGTAAAATTAGGTACAGCTAAATATCAAGCTTGGAAATGGGCAAATACGCGCAAATCCTATTGGATAATAGCAAAAAGCCCAATACTGAGCAGAGCTCTTAACAACAAAAGAATAGCTGAAAGGGGCTATATATCCCTAGTCAGCTATTACAATAAAGTTCAAATTAAACGGTAGAACCGCCGTATACGGAACCGTACGTACGGTGGTGTGAGAGGTCGGCAGATGAATTAATCATTTACCTCCTACTCGATTTATACAATATAATTTACTACAGTAACATCTAATCTCCAATGACTTAAAGCCAGTACAGAAACAGCCATAAGGGCTAGACGATTATAGATAACGGGTTT
>NZ_HE578907.1:548109-667648 GCF_000321005.1 Anaerococcus senegalensis JC48 | reverse complement strand
ACGGGTTTCCCATTTTGGATAGCTCTTTTTTTATTTTCTCCTCTGAGTTCATAGGGAGTATCATTCATATCATCAATAAATCGTTTTAATTTAGCTTCATATTTTTGGGGATTTGCTTTATATAAATCATAATTTCCTCTTTCAAACATTTTAATAAGTCTTTCTCTTAATGATCTAGCGAATCCATTAACTGTTAATATTGTATTTTCAAAGAATTGGTAAAAATCATTAGCGTGTTCTCTTCTTAGGGCATGAAGATTTATTTTATTATTCATCTCATCTTTTGAGAATACATTATGACCTGTAGGAACTTCTTCGAATATATTTTTAACTATAGGTACATCTTTAGGGAGAATCATTTGAAAAGTTTCTTTTCCGCCTTTTCCTTTTCTTACATGGACATAATATATGCCATATTCTCCCTTAATAAAATCCTCTCTTTTTAGATTTTCAAGTTCATTTCTTCTTATACCAACAGCTTTTTGTAAGGTAATTAGCCTTTTAAATTCAGGTGAAGTTTCTTGTAATTTTCCAAAAGGATTTTCTGCTTCTTGTCTACCTTTGGTTATGGTATTAGATTTCCTCCTAGGCTTATTAATATCTCTCATATTTACTCCACAAGCCTTGCAAATAGGGGCAAGGTAGGTATGAATAGTACCAGCAGAAAACTTAAAAGGATCTTCCTGTAAATGGTTTGAGTATTTTTGTATTAAATCTTTATCTACTTTTTCTATTTGTTTAATTCCTTGTTCTTTGCACCAGCTTGCAAATTTCTTACAGGCATATTTATATTGCTTTCTGGTTGTATTTCCTTTTAATCCTTCAGATGCTCTCTTAAATAGTTCAAATTGTAAGCTATTTTTATTTCTTGACATTCTGGAATCCTCCTAAATAAATTTGGTTTCTATATTATTGTTAATTAGCCTCCTCCTTTTTTTACGAGCTTAAGATGCTCTAAAAAATCTAAATAATATAGGCTTAAATATTATTGTTATTTCAATTCAGCAGACACCGTCTTGATATAACTTTTAGATTTTGCCATTTGATTAAACAGGTAATTTTCATTCTTTATTTTTCCTCATTTTATCCTTAATATTTCATAAATTATTTATTAAACCATAATATTCCTGCCTAAACTGGTAATTTTCAAAGATGACTCTTTAAAAATTACCATTTAGGTTCTTCTAATAAATACATATCGAAGAACCCTTGAGATCATGAATTTTAATGGCATCAATTCAAGACCTTCGACTATTTTGAAATAATAAAGTTACCGTAGCCGGACCTTATTACTTTGAAAATAGTTGAGCCTAGCAAGTAGGACTACCGTTTTTTATCTGGTGATATAATTGAGGTATATCTAAGACATACCTTTTGAGATAATAGAGTTATATCATCTCTTTTTTCCTTTACGAATGTCAAATTGTGTTTCCTCCTTTTTCATCTCCATTTCTTCAATCTTCTATTTTTAATATGTAATAAAGTCATTTGGATAAAAAAAAGAGTAGAATATGAATATTAAAAACTAAAAAAACACCTTTCTAAAAAAATTATGGCATATAAAAAGTGAAGAAATTTTTTAAGGAGGTGGTTATCATGGCTGATGAGTTAGACGGGCTTGCTCGTCTACTACAAGAATTTATAGAGAAATATGCAGATCAAATAGATTTTAAAAGCCTAGATATGCCACCAGAAATTTTAGAATCTAATTTAGATTTGGATAAGAAAAATGATGAAAATAATAATGAGGACTTAAAGCCAACAAATTAGTTTATTTGTTGGTTTTTAAATTGGAATATAGTAAAATATAGTGTATAAAAGAACTTGCTATTTTATCCAAACTTATTTAAAGGAGGTGTTTCCATGAAAAAGAAAAGAGCCTATGTTTATACTAGAGTGTCTACTTCTATGCAAATTGATGGCTATTCCCTAGATGCTCAGGAAGAAAGAATAAAACAATATGCTAAAGCTTATGATATAGAGATAGTAGATGTTTATAAAGATGCTGGAAAATCAGGGACATCAATAATTGGCAGAAACAATTTTATAACTATGTTAGATGATATCAAAGAAGAAAAAGACAACGTTGATTGTGTTTTAGTATTCAAATTATCTAGATTTGGTAGAAATGCAGCTGATACATTAAATTCTTTGCAAGTAATGGAAGAGCATGGGGTATATTTGGTATCAGTTGATGATGGCCTTGATAGTTCAAAAGATGCAGGAAAATTAGTCATAACTATACTATCGGCAGTAGCTGAGATGGAAAGAGAGAACATCATCGCTCAAACCATGGAAGGCAGAAAACAAAAAGCAAGAGAAGGAAAATGGAATGGTGGTTTTGCTCCAATTGGGTATAAGCTTCAAGATGGAGAATTGATAATTAATGAAGACGAAGCTAAAGCAATAAAAATGATTTTTGATTTATACACTAATTCAGATATGGGAGCAAATGGAGTTGCAAAATATTTAGCATCATTAGACATAAGAAAACCTATCAGACAAAATGGAAAATCACTATATTTTTCTGCTTCATTAATTCGCCAAATTTTAGATAATCCTGTATATAATGGGAAAATTGCCTATGGTAGAAGAAAGACAAAAAAGGATAAAATTACAGGGAAAATTTCGCAAGAAAAAGCTGATAATTATATTATAAGTAAAGGAATACATGAAGCTATTATTGACGATGAACTTTGGGAATTAACGCAGAAAAAGAGAAAGTCACAAGCTAAGAAATATGAAAAGATAAATAGAGGAAATGATGAGAAAACTTATCTATTGTCAAGCCTTATAAAATGCCCAGTTTGTGGTGCAGGTTTATATGGAAATAAAAGTCGTAAACGCAAGAATAATGGAGAACACTACAAGGATTATTACTATTACTCATGTAAGCATCGACAATTGATGAATGGATATAAGTGTAACTTCAGTAAACAAATTAAGGCGGATGCAATCGATAGTGAAGTTGCAACAATAATAACAAAAATAATTAGTAATCCAAGTTTCGCAAAAAAATTAGAAGAAAAAATTAATATACAAATAGATACTGATGAAATAGATAAAATCATTGACAAGCACATGGCTAAAGAAAGACAATTATTGGGAACAAAAGCATCTTTGATAAATCAAATTGATTCTTTAGATTTTGAAGATAAACATTATGAAAGAAAATTTGAAGATTTAAATCTAAGGTTAGATGCAATCTATGATCAATTAGATTATGTAGAATTACAGATTTCAGACAGCAGAAAAAGAAAAGAAGCTATCTTAGAAGAAAAGATAACTTCTGATAATATTTATAAGATTTTGATTAATTTTCATAAGCTATATTCAGTGCTTTCAGACGTCGATAAGAAGAGATTATTCAATCAATTGATAGAAAAAATAGAAATATATGGAGAAAAGACCGAATCGGGTAGATGGGTTAAATCGCTTATTTTCAAGCTTCCATTGATAGATGAGGATATCAATTTAAGTTTGGACAATGATAGTTCCGTTGAGAGTGTCGTATTGATGTCAAAGGCTGATTAGGTGGGTGCAAATTTGCCCTTGTGTAGTAGGGCTTAGCGAGAGTTATCGTTAAAAGGTTTAATGATTGGCGGTTGTAAGCTGGCTCGGTGCGCTTTTTGAGCGTATTTTGGCTGTATGGGGAAGATATCAATGCTCTAGGGTCGAGTGCACAGGATGTTAACGTTAAAATGTCCACCCACTTTGCACCCACCTAGTTAAGTGGGAATTTTACTAAGCTTGTCTTCAAAAAGTATAATAAAGAAAATTACACTTAATAAAATGCAAAATCATTGTTTTTTTTGTTTTAAGGGGTACTATTAAGTTTGTAAAAAAGGGGTGAATAAAGTGATAATAGAAAAAATTATTGGAAATGTTTTTGATATAAATGAAGAAAATTTAATAATCAACTGGCTTAATATGCCTTACGACCATGCCCGCAAGAAAATTCAAAGATTTGAATATGAGGGTCTGGATTTGGGTCTAAAGCTTTCTGAAGAAGATAGACAAAGAGGTCTAAAGCATGGAGATATAATTTATCGAGAAGCTAATGTAATTTATGCTATCAATATCGAAGAGCTAGAATGCTTAAAGCTCTCCATAGATGATGCTAAGTTCTTTGTTAACTTGGCATATATTATTGGCAATCGTCATGCAAAATTATACTGGTCAGAAGATGGCGAATCTTTAATTACGCCATATGAGAAGACCCTTGAAGATATGCTAAAGACTGTAGAAGGGATAAAGATTGATAAGGTCATGGCTAAATTATTGCCAAAAAACAACTTGATGGCAATTCTACCTCAAGGTCAAGTAGTAGATCACCATAGTCACCATCACGACCACAATCATGACCACCATCACCATGAATAGAAAAAAATATGAAGAAGAGCTCATCCTCCTTCAATTAAATGATAGTCAATTTCCTATAGGTTCTTATTCTCATTCTTATGGACTCGAAAATTATATCCTAAAGAATTTGATTAAAGATTCGAAAGATATAAAAAAATATTTAATTAACTATTTAAAAACTAGCTTCTATTATAATGACCTTTTAGCTATATATCTAGCTTACAATTATTTTATAGAAGGAAAAAAAGATGAGCTTTTAGATTTAAATATAAGATTACAGGCTCAAAAAAGCCAAAAAGAGTTAAGGGAAGCTTCAGAGAAGTTAGGCTCAAGACTTATATCGACAGTTCATAAGATGGACATAGCTATGTCAGAACAATACTATGACTACCTAGATTATCATAAGAAAAATGACATTATCATCCATCACTCAGTCGCCTATGCTCTAATTACAGCAAGTCTTGATATTGATTTGACCGCATCTCTTTTGAGTTTTGCTTTTAATATGGCACAGAATCTAGTTATTACAGCGGTTAAGACTGTTCCTATCAGCCAGTTTGATGGGCAGAAAATCTTATATGAAATCTATGACTTGATAATAGATTTAGTTACAAAGATAGATAAATTGGATGAGGAGTATTATTTTACTTCATATCCAGGTGTAGAAGTTGCTTCAATGCAACATGAAGTATTATATTCAAGACTTTATATGTCTTAGGGAGGCTTATGGATTACGTAAAAATCGGTGTCGCAGGCCCTGTTGGCTGCGGAAAGACACATTTGATAGAAAAACTAGTAGAAGAATTCAAAAAAGATTACAAGGTAGCAGTAGTTACTAATGATATATATACAGAAGAAGATGCAAACTACCTAAAAGATCAGGGGATTCTTGAAAGAGATAGGATAAGAGGAGTAGAAACTGGAGGATGTCCTCATACAGCTATAAGAGATGATGTTTCTATGAACCTTGAAGCTTGTGAGGATTTAGTCAGAAATTTTAAGGATATAGAAATAATCTTTATCGAAAGTGGTGGAGACAATCTATCAGCAACCTTTAGTCCTGACCTTGCAGATGCCACCATCTTTGTAATAGATGTAGCTGCAGGTGGGGATATACCACGAAAAGGAGGCCCAGGAATTTTAAGATCAGATCTTCTTATCATAAACAAAAAAGATTTAGCTCATTATGTTGGCGTTGACCTTGATGCTATGAGAAAGGATACCCTAGCCCAAAGAGGAGATCGTCCATTTATCTTTACTAATATCAAAAATGACGATGGCCTAAATGAGGTCTATGACTGGATAAGAAAGCAAGTCTTATTAGAAGATTTAAAATAATGAAAAAAACATACGCTAGAGCCAGCAGATTATATTTAGAGTTTGAAAATAAGGATGATACAACAATCCTAAAAGATATCTACAATTCGCCACCATTTCTACTTATGCATACATTTAAATATGGAGACTTTACCAAGGCTATGATTATGAGCTCAAGCCCAGGTATCCTGGAAGGCGATATGCAAGAAGAAAAATTCTATGCAAAAAAGAATAGCAAGGTCTTGCTTTCTTCTCAATCATATGAAAAAGTTTATAAGATGAACAAGGATTCTTTCGCAAGTCGTAGGGTCGAAATTCGTGGAGAAGAAAAATCTGACTTTATTTTTAAACTTTTACCCATGATTCTCTACAAGGATGCAGATTTTAGGGAGGTTATCAAGGTCGATTTAGAAAAAGATGCCAGGCTTATTTTTTCTAACTGCTTTGTAGCTGGTAGAGTTGGCAGAGGTGAAAGTTTTGAATTTAAAAGCTACAAGACTAATCTAGATATCAATCTTGATGAAAAACTTATCTACACCGAAAAAAACCTCATAAGGCCAAGAGAACAAGAGATAAATGAACTTGGCCTGATGGAAGGCTATGACCACTTTTTGTCTATGGTTGCTATAAATTTTTCCAATGAAGATAACATTGGCGAAATCCGAAAAATAATTGAAAAGCATAGCCAAAAAAGAGGCCTAAAAGGTGGGGCAAGTTTAAGTTTTAGAAATGATATTCAAATCAGGATTTTGGGCAAGATGGGCCAGGATCTAATAGAATGTGAAAAAGAAATAATAGATTATTTGATTGAAAAAGGGGGAAGGATATGCATTTAGTACCAAAAGATATTGAACGCTTGATGATATTTACAGCTGGAGAAGTTGCCAGAAAGCGTAAAGAACGTGGACTTAAATTAAACTATCCTGAAGCAGTCGCTCTAATCAGTGCAGAGCTTTATGAAATGGCTCGTGATGGCAAGACTGTTTCAGATTTGATGCAAGAAGGCAGGAAGATTCTAACAAGGGAAGATGTCATGGAAGGGGTTCCTGAAATGATTAAGGATGTACAAATCGAAGCCACATTTCCTGATGGAACCAAGCTTGTAACAGTCCATCAACCAATCGTATAGGAGGCAAAAATGATTCCAGGTGAAATTTTTTATAAAGATGAAGATTTAATTTTAAATGAAGATTTCGAAGCTATAGAACTAGAAGTAACAAATACTGGCGATAGGGCTGTACAAATTGGCTCTCATTTTCATTTTTTTGAAGTAAATAGATATTTGAAATTCGATCGTAAAAAGGCCTTTGGCAAAAAACTAGACATTCCTGCAGGAAATGCTATTAGATTTGAACCAGGTCAAACCCATAGGGTAAGATTAATTGATATCGGCGGAAATGGAAGGGTTATAGGCTTTAATGGACTTACAAATGGTATAACCCATGATATCAAAAAAGAGGAAGCCATGAAAAACCTAATTCAAAAAGGCTATGCTAATATCAATAGTGATGGGGAGGAATAGATGTCATTTAAAATCTCAAGAGAAAAATACGGCTCTATGTATGGGCCAACAACAGGCGATAAAGTTAGACTAGCAGATACAAATATTATAATAGAAATAGAAAAAGATTATGCAATTTATGGAGATGAATCAATATTTGGTGGTGGTAAGACTGTAAGAGATGGAATGAATCAATCTTCAACTGCAAGCTATGCCTCAGGAACTTGTGATACAGTAATTACAAATGCAATTATCCTAGACTATACTGGCATCTACAAGGCAGATATAGGCATTAGAGATGGTATTATTACAGGAATAGGAAAATCTGGAAACCCAGATATGAATGATAATGTAAATCCCGGTCTTGTAATAGGGGCAAGCACTGAAATAATCTCAGGCGAAAATAAAATCGTAACTGCTGGAGCAATTGACACTCACGTTCATTTTATATCAGCCGATCAAGCAAATACCGCTCTAGCAGGAGGAACTACTACCCTAATCGGAGGCGGAACAGGCCCTGCTGATGGAACAAATGCTACAACCTGTACTCCAGGCCCTAACCACCTAGAAGCTATGCTAAAATCAGTAGAAGGATATCCAGTAAATGTTGGACTATTAGGTAAGGGTAACTGCTCAAGCAAAGAGCCACTTTATGAACAAATAAAAGCAGGAGCTTGCGGACTAAAGATTCATGAAGACTGGGGAGCAACAAGAGCCGTTATAAATGCCAGCCTTGAAGTTGCTGATGAGTGCGATATAGCAGTTGCAATCCATACCGACACCCTTAACGAAGGCGGTACAATCGAAGATACCCTAGATGCCATAGGCGGAAGGGCTATACATTTCTTCCATACTGAAGGAGCAGGAGGAGGACATGCACCAGATCAAATAGTTGCAGCTGGCTTTAACAATGTCTTTCCAGCATCAACAAATCCAACTATGCCTTTTACCATAAATACATCAGATGAGCACTTGGATATGGTTATGGTTTGCCACAATCTTGACAAAACCATAGAAGAAGATGTAGCCTTTGCGGACTCAAGGATTAGACCGGAAACAATAGCTGCAGAAGATGTCCTCCAAGATATGGGAGTGTTCTCAATAATGTCTTCAGACTCTCAAGCCATGGGTAGGATTGGCGAAGTTGTTATGAGAACATGGCAAACAGCCTCAAAGATGAAGGACCAACGTGGAGCCCTTAAAGAAGATGAAGGAAATAATAACGATAACTTTAGGGCCAAAAGATATGTAGCCAAATATACTATAAATCCAGCCATAGCCCACGGAGTATCTGAATATATTGGTTCAATCGAAGTCGGTAAACGTGCAGATCTTGTTCTTTGGGAGCCAAAATTCTTTGGAGTTCGTCCAAAACAAATCCTAAAAAATGGTCTAATAATAATGGCACCATCAGGAGATCCTAACGCATCCATACCAACACCACAACCTGTTATATATAGAAGAATGTATGCAGCCGTTGGCGGAGGAATCGGAAACTCTTGCATGACCTTTGTTTCAAAAGCAGCCTATGAAGCAGGCATAAAAGAAAAACTAGACCTAAAAAGAATGGTACTACCTGTTCATAATTGTAGAAACATCGGCAAAAAAGACATGAAACTAAACTTAGAAACACCAAATATCAAGGTAGACCCAGAAACTTACGAAGTAACAATTGAAGAAAAGAAAATAACATGTGACCCAGTAGACAAAGTCGCTCTAGGTCAATTATACAATCTATTTTAAAATAAATATTAGAGCTTAACAAGAATCCCAAAATCCTTACTAGAGGTGTAAGGGTCTTAGGGTTCTCCCTAACAAGGTTAAAATTAATGGAGCATTCCGTAAAGGTCTGCTCCATTAATTTTTTCGTAAGTGTCCGTACACTTACTGTGCTTGCTTCTTTTAAAGCTCCTTTCAAAGTTTATATATTTTTTCAAAAAATACCGTAATTATAATTTGGTTATTTTTTATTGTTAGAATTGATTACATAAGAAATGGAGGAATAATATATGGAAATTATGCTTGAAACAAGAAATTTAACAAAGAAAATCAAATAACAAATGATACTTGAAAATGTATCAATTAAAGGATAAAATGTCTATATTAAGGCAAATAAAAAGTCATAATACAGACGATAAAACTAAATCAAACAAAAAATACCATAGCAAAGGTGCAGAGAGGTAAATATCGGCAGTCTTCGGACTGCCTTTATTTTTTTTTGATAATATTTTATCAAATTCATACACACCAACACAGATATCTATGTATATCTATTTAAACTAACACAAGAAATAAAAAAATAGTTTAATCACTGCAATCACATTCTAACTTGTGATCATTGCAAACTAAATTACGAACCTCACTTGGAAGTTTTCCTTTGTATCTTTTGTAATAAATGGAAAATTTGCTATGTGATGTGTATCCAACAGACTCAGCAATTTCTTTTATATGCAGTTCAGTATTTAAGAGAAGAGTTTCAGCCACATTCATTCTTTTTCTTTGAGTGTATTCTGTAATGCTTCGACCATATTTTTCTTTGAACAAATTTTTTAATTTTGTTCCGCTCATTTTAGATATTTTTTCAAGGGTTTCTTGATTTACATTCATGGCGAAATGATCATCTAAGAATTTTGCTACATCTTCAAGTGCTTTATTATCGTCTGACTCAATTTTATATTTCCTTCTATTTAAGTAGGTATCAATTACTATACTTACCCATTCATTTGCTTTGGCTTTAAAGAAAAAATCCGCAGCAGGAGGGTCCATCTTGCAATTTAAAATTTCCATTGCTACTTTTTCTAAAGACTTTGTAAGTATTATTTGATTAGTTTCAAGCAAAGCCCCATAAAATGATTCTGGATCAATATTAATGGATGATAGGTGCTTTTCCAAAAGTTCTCTTTTAAATCCAATAGAAACACAAAGATAATATGAATTCTCGTGTAATAAAAATAGGAAGTCATCTTTTATATTATCAAAATCAAGAGTGCATAAGGAGTTTGCGGTCAAAGTTTGATAAGGACTAAACTTTTCTCCATTTGCGCTGACAATGTAGCTTGAATAAATTGAAACATAGTCTGCCATACTATAAGTGTTATTTTGAACTACTTCCTCTCTGATATAAAAATCATGTATATCGATAATGAAGACGTCTCCTTCATAAAACCAATATAGGCCTTTTCCATAAGTAGAGTCCTCTTTTTTCCAACAAAAAGTGTGGCCTGCACTTGAATACTTCTTATTATTCTTACATTCATCTACTTTCATATAATCTTTTACAAAATCAAAATAAGTCAAAATACATATATCCCTTTTAGACAATATTCCAATTAGCCTTATTAATTTAAAACTATTGTATTAGTAATTATAACCGATGTATAATAAAAACACAATGATAGTTATTATCAAATAAGCGAATTTATATCTAAAAGGGATATCAAAGAAAGGAGATGTCATTATGAAGATTTACAAAAAACTATTTGCTTATGTACAGGATAAAAAATATCTTGGCTTTTTAGCTATAGTTTTTTCTGCTATATCTGCTGTACTTACAGTATATGGATATTATTTGATCTACAAATTTTTAGATAAGTTAATAATTAATTCAAATTTATCTGGTGCAGAGAGTTTAGCGTTAAAATCTGTTATTACACTAACAAGTGGGGCGATATTTTATTTTGTTTCAGGAACATTTTCACACATCTTGGGATTTAGGCTTGAAACAAATTTGAGGAAAAGGGGAATCTATGGTCTGGAAAAAGCTAGTTTTAGGTTCTTCGACCTAAATCCATCTGGTCAAATAAGAAAGATTATAGATGACAATGCAGCACAGACTCATCAGGTTGTAGCGCACATGATCCCCGATAGTTCTCAGGCAATAATTACACCTATACTTGTACTTGTGCTTGGCTTTATAGTAAGTATAAGAGTTGGTATCACTTTGCTTGCTCTTACAATAATTGGGTGCTTAATTTTAGGGGCGATGATGGGTGAGCAAGAATTTATGAAGATATACCAAGAAGCCCTATCAAAACTAAGTGCTGAAACTGTTGAATACGTTAGAGGAATGCAGGTAGTAAAGATATTTAAAGCAAATGTCGAATCATTTAAAAGTTTTTACAAGGCGATAAAAGATTACTCTAAGTATGCTTATAATTATTCCCTATCTTGTAAAAAACCTTATGTTTTGTACCAATGGTTATTTTTTGGTTTGATTGCAATTTTAATTATTCCTATAGTTTATTTTATGACTAGCTTAGGCAGTGCAAAGGTAATTTTACTTGAGCTTATCATGATTTTATTTTTATCGGGAGTTCTCTTTGTTTCATTTATGAGAATGATGTGGTACTCCATGTACATTTCTCAAGGAAATTATGCAGTAGATACCTTAGAGGCACTTTACGAAGATATGCAAAAAGATAAATTGGTCCATGGTAATGTCAATAATTTTAAAAATTATAATATTGAGTTTGACAATGTAAGCTTTGCTTACAATGATAAGGCTGTTATTGAAAATTTATCCTTTAAATTAGAAGAGGGCAAGTCCTATGCACTTGTCGGTTCATCTGGATCAGGTAAATCAACAGTAGCAAAACTTATATCAGGTTTTTACAATGTTAATGAAGGAAGGATTAAGATAGGCGGGATTCCAATAAGTGAATATTCTGACGAAGCTTTAATTAAAGCCATTTCCTTTGTTTTTCAAGATTCAAAATTATTCAAGAAAAGTATTTATGATAATGTTGCTTTAGCTAATAAAGAAGCTAGCAGAGATGAGGTTATGAGAGCCTTAAAATTAGCTGGATGCGATTTGATATTAGAAAAATTCCCAGACAGAGAAAATACAATCATAGGCTCAAAAGGCGTTTATTTATCTGGTGGAGAAAAACAGAGAATTGCAATTGCTAGAGCAATTTTAAAGGATTCCAAAATTATTATTATGGATGAGGCATCAGCATCCATAGACCCAGATAACGAGTTTGAACTACAAAAAGCTTTCAAAAATCTTATGAAAGATAAAACAGTTATCATGATTGCTCACAGGCTATCTACAATTAAAGATCTTGATGAAATACTTGTGATGGATGGTGGAAAAATTATAGAAAGAGGATCTGACAAAGAATTAATGTCAAAAGACAAAAGCTACAAGAGACTGCAAGAGATGTTTAACAGTGCAAATGAATGGAGGGTTTCAAATGAAGGAATTTTATAAAAAAAGATTTGCTCTTACAGATAAAGGAGCGAGAAATTTATCTAAAGCAACACTGGCTTCATTTTTCGTTTATTGTATAAACATGGTCCCTGCCATACTACTAATGATTTTTGCACAAGAAGTTTTAGAAAATATGAGTAGAAGCAAGGGATTTTATATAGTATTCTCAGTTTTGACCTTGATAGCAATGTATATTTTGCTTTCTGTCGAATACGATAAATTATATAGGGCAACCTATCAAGAAAGTGCAGATTTAAGAATAAGGACAGCGGAGAATTTATCAAAACTACCTCTCTCATACTTTTCTAAACATGACATTTCAGATCTAGCGCAAACAATCATGGCTGATATTGAAGGTATAGAACATGCAATGAGCCATTCAATACCAAAAGTGGGCGGCATGGTATTATTCTTCCCATTAATATCCATCATGATGCTAGTTAGCAATGTTAAAATGGGTTTGGCTGTAATTATTCCAACGGTTCTAAGCTTTATATTTATACCACTATCTAAAAAACATTCAGTTAAGGGAGAGAAAGAATATTATAGGGTCTTAAGAGAAAACTCAGAAAGTTTTCAAGAAAATATCGAGATGCAAATGGAAATCAAAGCCTATGGCTTAGCAGAGGAAATGAAAGAAAAGCTCTATAAAAAAATGGATAAAAGTGAAAAAGTACACTTAAAGACAGAAATAGGACTTATTTTAACTATGTCACTTTCATCAATTTTTAGCTTTATATCCCTTGCTGTCGTAATACTTGTTGGCGTAAATCTAATTATTAATAAAGAAATAAGCCCACTCTACCTTGTAGGATATTTACTAGCTGCTATGAAGTTAAAAGACTCTTTAGATGCATCTAAAGAGGGCATGATGGAGATATTTTATTTAACACCAAAGATTGAAAGGATTAAAGAAATTCAAAATCAAGAATTACAAAAGGGCGAAGACTATAATTTGAAAAAATTTGATATTGATTTAAAAGATGTTGGATTTGCTTATAATAATGATGCAAAAGTTTTAAATGGCCTAAGCTTTAAAGCAAAGCAGGGAGAGGTTACTGCTTTGGTAGGAGCAAGCGGCTGCGGGGACAGTGATATAATGATGACAGATACAATAAATCCATTAAAATCAAAGTTTAAAGGCTTCCACAAAACTTTTAAACAAGACGATTTAGGATTAAGTCTGTCATCTTTTTTATTAAATTAACAAAAAAGAAAAGAAAACATAAGTAATAAGGATTGAAGAGAATATGATAATATTTAGAGTTTTTTTCAAAATCATATTGTTTCCTATTAGGATAGCGTTAAGTATCATAATTCTATTTTTAACGTTTGTATTAGGACTCAGCACAATATTTTTCAAACTGATTTCATTTATCGCTATTATGGGATTTTTAGGATCTGTTTATCATGGAGAAAAAGCACTTGCTATAGATGCGTTTATACTAGCATATCTTTTTAGTCCTTATGGTTTACCAGTGCTAGGATATTTTATTATAGAAGTGATAGAAGGGGTGAATGAAAGAATAAAAGTAATTTAAATATAAAAATAAATAGATTAAAACGATGAAAAAGAGATAGCAAAATCAAAGCTATCTCTTTTTATATGAAAAGAAAGGGGGTTATGATGAAAGAAATAGTTAAATTTGAATACTATTATGGCAATGAATCAGAACAATATTCATTTTTTAGGATTCCCAAAACTTTATTCACCGACTTAAATTTTAAAAAACTATCCGTAGAAGCAAAAATTCTTTATGGAATTCTACTCGATAGAATGAGCTTGTCAATTAAGAATAAATGGTTAGATGAAGAAAACAAGGTATACATTATCTATACCATAGAAGAAATTATGGAAGTATTAAATTGGGGGAGAAATAAATCGGTCAAAGTAATGAAAGAAATTGAAGAGATAGGATTATTAGAAAAAAAGAGGTTAGGACTTGGAAAGCCAAATTTACTCTATGTAAAGAACTTTATTTACACAGAAAATAATAAAACTACAGAAGTTTCAAAAGCAAACCTCAAGAAGTTTAAAAAACAAACTTCAGGAAGTTTAGAAAACAAACCTCAAGAAGTTTCAAAAGAGGACTCTAATAATACTAATATTAATAATACTGAAACTAATAATACTGATTTTAATAATACCACCCCCATATCCCCCTTAGAAAAGCTAGGAGAAAAATCAAAAAAAACTTTGGAGGAGGAAGAATTAAAAGAAACTATAAAAAAGAATATATCTTATGAAATCTTTGAAAAAGTAAGAATAGAAGAAAAGAAGCAAGTAGATGTAATGATAAATGTACTTGTAAAAGCCTTAACTAGCTTTACAAACATTAAAATAGGAGGGAGGCATATATCCAATGAAAATTTTAAAGAAAAATTTCTAAGTCTTAACTATAAACACATAGACTATGTTTTGAAATACCTAAGAGAAAATGCTCCAAAGGATATTAGAAACATTAATGCTTATCTACTGACTCTCTTATACAATGCAGATGAAAATATTAGAAACATAGAAGTCATAAAGAGAGAAGATCAGAAAAGAGAAAACTATGACTATAGTAACGATGAGGATATATGGAGAGAAATTTTAAATACTTGATAGGAGAGGAGCATATGGAATTAATAAAAGAAATCCTAGAACAGAAAATAAAAAATGCAGAAACAAATAGTCCATCAAAAGATGAAGAAAATAGGAGTTATATAGATCAAGAAACAGGATTAAAATATTGTGCAAAATGTAAAACACCAATTGAAAAAGAAATAGACTTCTTTGGAGAAATAAAAAAAGTTGGTATTTTATGTCAATGTAAAAAAGAAAGACAAAAATTAGAGGAAGAAAAAAGAAAAGAAAATAAAAGGCTTTTAAAAATTGAACACTTAAAAAAAGAGTGTTTTTCTGATCCTATCTTATTAAATTGGAATTTTAAAAATATGGACAAAGATAGTGAGCATGAAAAAGTAGCAAAAAATTATGTGGAAAAATTTGATGAAATATATGAAAATAATATAGGATTAATTCTCATAGGGAATGTGGGATGTGGAAAAACATATCTTGCAAGTGCTATAGCAAATGCTTTACTAGAAAAAGAAATATCAGTCAAAATGACAAATTTTTCAGTAATTTTAAATGATATGACTAACTTTGAGATTGATAAGAGTAAGTATATAGATAACCTAAATCATAAGAAACTATTAATTATTGATGATTTTGGAATGGAAAGAGATACAGATTTTGCAGCTGAGCATATCTTTAACATAATAGATAGTAGATATAGAAGTGGGAAACCTCTAATTATAACAACAAACTTAAATATATCAGCTTTAACTAATCCTGAAACTATAAAAGATAAAAGAATTTACTCAAGGATACTTGAAATATGCAGTCCCATTATATTTACAGGAGAAAATAGAAGAATAGAAAAAATGAAGGAGAAATCAAAATTAGCCTATGAAATATTAAAAAAAGAATGAAAGTAGGTGAGTGAATGCAAAATGATGATATAAATAGCAGAACAATAGCCATAGTAAAAAAAGCGGGGATAGTTACAGCCAAGCAAGTTATAAATTTGATGAAGAAAATATTAGAAATAAATAAACATAAAGCGCAGACAGAACAGTCAAGACCCTTAGAAAAATTTAAAAAAGTAAAAGTAAAAGATCTTGTAAAAAAAGGTAAAGTAGAAACCTTAGAATTAAATGACATAGACTTAAAAGCATTGAAAAAAGAATTAAAAAGATATGGGGTGAAATTTTCCATAAAGAAAGATTTAGAAAATGGAAACAACATTATCTTTTTTCAAGCAAAAGATATAAAAGTGATGGAACAAGCTTTTAAAAAGACAGTCCAGAAATTTACTAAAGATAAGTCAAGAAAAAGAAAATCTGTAATAGAAAGGCTTAATAACTTCAAGGATAAAGTCAAAGATACTATTGACAGAGATAAGGTTAAACATAAGCATCAGGAACAAAGTTTATAATAAAAGCACTTAGATATATAATATATATGATGAGAAGGCATGAATAGCTTTATTGTTGAATACTATGAAAAAGAAGATGGAATCATCCAGTAGAAGAATTTCTCTTATCTATAGATAAAAAATGAGAACAGAAGCATTAGGGAAAAAACTAAAAAATACCTTTGAAAGTAAAATATAAGTATAATGGTGGTTTAAAATGACAAATAAAAGAATATGTCCCATATGTAACTCAAAGATGAAGCAACAGTTTATAGGTCTATTACATTGCAAGTGTGGTATAAGCTATCATAGAGATTTAGGATATTTTAAAAGAAATGAGAATATGATTTTTGTCTTGGAAAGAAAAAAGATAGGTAAAAAAATAAAACAAGTTCCAGTAATAATATATAAAAAAGATAAATAAGATACTAATGGGTAGAGAAATCTACTCTTTTTTATGGAGAGGAAGTGATTAATTCGAAAATACTAAATGAAATAATAAAAGATATAAAAAATGTTTTTAAGATAAGAGATAAGAAGAAATTTGTATTAGAAAATCTTCCTTACCTCTTATTTTTTTATATAGGAAATATCTTTGCAAGCCATGTCAACTCTTATGTAGGAGGAGATATAATAGATAGAATTCTAGTAGCTTTTAGTCAAATAGATACTTTAAAATATATTCCATCATTAAAAATAAAAAATCTGATACCCGGTCTAATTCTATCAGTAGTTATTAAGTTAATCCTTATACAGAAAAAGAAAAAAGCAAAAAAGTTTAGAGAGGGCAGAGAATATGGATCGGCAAGATGGGGAAATGAAAAAGATATTGAGCCATACATTGACAAGAAGTTTGAAAACAATGTGCTATTAACTCAAACTGAAAGACTTACCATGAACAATAGACCTAAAAATCCAAAATATGCGAGAAATAAAAATGTATTGGTAATTGGAGGTTCTGGTAGTGGTAAAACAAGGTTTTTTGTAAAGCCAAATCTCATGCAAATGCACTCTTCATATGTAGTAACCGATCCAAAAGGAACATTAGTCTTGGAATGTGGGAAAATGTTGGAAAGAAATGGATATGAGATAAAAATACTAAACACAATAAACTTTAAAAAATCCATGAGATATAATCCCTTTGCATACTTGAAAAGTGAAAAAGATATTTTGAAATTAGTACAAACAATAATTGCAAATACTAAGGGAGAAGGAGAAAAATCAACTGAGGATTTTTGGGTGAAAGCTGAAAAACTCTATTACACAGCACTTATAGGATATATCTGGTATGAAGCTCCTAAAGAAGAACAGAACTTTACAACTTTACTTGCTATGATAGATGCAAGTGAGGTAAGAGAAGAAGATGAAAATTTTAAAAATGCAGTAGACTATATGTTTGAAGCATTAGAAAAAGAAAAGCCAAATCATTTTGCAGTAAAACAATATAAGAAATACAAACTAGCAGCAGGAGTAATAGAATTAAGGAGAACACTTAATCACTGTTTTAGTGAAATATGTACTTCTTAATTCTTTTTTATTTAAGAAATTAAGAGGAAGGAGGAAAAAGTGAGGAATTTTGAAAAGATAACAGCACTCTATGAAAGATTAAGTCGAGATGATGAACTTGAAGGAGAAAGTAATTCAATCGTTAATCAAAAGAAAATCCTTGAAGAATATGCAAGTAAGAATAATTTAACCAACATCATCCATTTTACAGATGACGGAATAAGCGGGACACAGTTTGATAGACCAGGCTTTATGGAAATGATGAATGGAGTAAATACTGGAAATATCGGTTGTATCATCGTAAAGGATATGAGTAGACTCGGCAGAGATTATCTCAAAGTCGGTCAATGTATGGAGATATTAAGACAAAAGGGCGTAAGACTTATTGCTATCAATGACAACGTAGACAGCTTTTACAGAGAAGATGATTTTACCCCTTTTAGAAATATTATGAATGAATGGTATGCAAGAGATACTTCAAGAAAAATACAATCTACATTTAGATCAAAAGGAGAAAGCGGAAAGCATACTGCAAGCACTCCACCTTATGGCTACATCAAAGATGAAAAAGACAAAGATAAGTGGGTTGTAGATGAAAAAGCAGCCGAGATAGTAAGACGAATATTTAATCTTACAATGGACGGAGCAGGACCATACAAAATAGCAAAGATACTGGAAGCAGATAAGATAGATATACCCGCTTATCATCAGCAAAAAATGGGATATGGATTACATCAAAGCAAAAACTTTGAATATCCTTATCGTTGGTGTAGTTCCACAATTGCTAGTATCTTAAAGAAAAAAGAATACTTAGGGCATACAGTTAACTTTAAAACAAGAAAGCATTTCAAGGATAAGAAAAGTAAATATGTATCCGAAGATAAATGGCTCATCTTTGAAAATACTCACGAAGCAATCATAGACCAAGAAACCTTTGATAATGTGCAAAGGATAAGAGGAAATGTAAAAAGGTATCCTGATGGTTGGGGCGAATATCACCCACTAACAGGATTGATGTATTGTGCAGATTGCGGGAGCAAGATGTATGTTCATAGGACAAATAACTATAAGAATATTCCTTATTATGTTTGCAGTAATTATAAGAAAGTACCTTGCGGGACACTTTGTCCATCAGCTCACAGGATAAAAGCAGAAGTAGTCTTAAACCTTATCCAAGAAACATTAAAAGATATAAAAAATTATCTTGATGAAGATAATGAAGCCTTTACCCGTTCCATTCAAAATGAAATGGAAGAAATGGAAAAAGTAGAGATAGAAAAACAAAGAGTAAGGCTAATTAATAATAAGTCGAGGATACAAGAATTAGAA
Organism: Anaerococcus senegalensis JC48; assembly: GCF_000321005.1. Lineage (GTDB taxonomy): Bacteria > Bacillota > Clostridia > Tissierellales > Peptoniphilaceae > Anaerococcus > Anaerococcus senegalensis. The sequence continues at coordinate 648,459 of NZ_HE578907.1, read as the reverse complement.
AGGCTTATGTGCCGTATTTACGAGGATATGATACTAGAAAAAATACCAAGTAGTAGATATGAGATACTTAATAGCCAATACGAAACAGAGCAAAGAGCCCTAAGTAAAGAGATTGAAGACTTAGAGCTTGAAATATCAAGATATGAGAATGAAACAGATAAGGTAAGAAAATTCATATCCCTTATTAGTCGTTATGAAAACTTTGATGAACTCACAAACTCAATGATAAATGAGTTTGTAGAGAAGATCATCATTCATGAAAGGGATAGGAAAGGCAGTCAAACATCAAAACAAAAGATAGAAATATATTTTAACTTCATAGGGAATTATGAAGTTCCAAAAGAAGAATTAAGCGAAGAAGAAAGATCAAAACTTGAGGAAGAAGAACGAAAAATTAATGAGAGAAGGGACAGACTTCATCAAAATTATCTAAAGCGTAAAGCAAATGGAAAACAACAGGAGTATGAGGAAAGGTATAAGGCAAGACGAGAGCAGAAAAACAGGAGAAATTAAAGGTTTAGAAAAAAATAGGTATATTAGTCAGCTATTATGAGAAGATTAAAAGTGATACGTTTACTATATAGTTTATATGATGATCATATGTCGAAAAATAAAAGGCTCACTTACTACCTACTATGGAAATTTTTAAATCCTTATAATTTCCTTATTTTTTTCTCCTAAAATTACATACGTAAAGAAATGATAAGGAGGAAATATACTATGGATGATTTTATATTACAAACTAGAAATCTATCAAAGCAGTTTGGGAAACAAAAAGCGGTGGACTGCGTTAATATCAATGTTCCAAGAGGAAAAATTTATGGATTATTGGGACCAAACGGAGCCGGAAAGTCTACTCTTCTCAAGATGATTTGCGGTATGATTACACCTACATCTGGTGAAATCATATTCAATAATAATCCTTGGAATCGTTCAAATCTCTCTGAAATTGGTGCATTGATTGAAAATGCACCACTATATCCAAACTTAACTGCCTATGAAAATTGTCGTGTACGATCAATAGCTTTAGGGATTGAAGAAGAGCGAATTCAAGAAGTTTTACAGATTGTAGGTCTTACTAATACAGGGAAAAAACGTACTGGACAATTTTCAATGGGAATGAAGCAGAGATTAGGAATCGCTTTGGCTTTACTTAGTAATCCAAAACTTTTAATTCTAGATGAACCAACGAATGGTCTTGATCCCATTGCAATAAAGGAATTGAGAGAACTTATTAGAGGTTTTTCACAACAAGGAACTACTGTAATTCTGTCTTCTCATATTTTATCTGAAGTCGAACATATTGCAGATCATATTGGAATCATTGCATCAGGACATTTAGGTTATCAAGGTGCATTTGATTCAAAAATGGATTTGGAGCAACTTTTTATGAAAGTTGTTAGTAATCAGCAAGGAGGTTTCAATGAGTAATTCAACTATATTAATGGCCGAGTTCTTGAAAACAAAAAGAACTGCAACAAGAAGAATTGCTATTGCTAGTCCTCTTTGCTTAGCACTAATGGCTATTGTTCAACAAGGTTATTTTTCCTTGAATTTATTCAACTGGTACTATGTAGTTTTTTTACCTGCTACATTCGCATTAATCAGTGCAACAGCTGTTAATATAGATAACGGAAAGCACGGACTTCGTGCAATCCGTTGTCTACCAGTTTCTCAAGGAAAAATATGGAGCTCTAAACTTTTGGTTGTATTAGGATATGCTCTTCTTTCCTGTTTTCTATTAAGTGTTGCTGTGGTTTGTATACCATTTATTTTTAGTTTGTTTGGAATTAATCAAATTAAGCAATTAAGTATTGCTTCGATATTTTTAGGGATTATAGTCATGTTTATCACAACCATGTGGCAAATCCCTTTTAGCTTTATAATTTCAAAAAAATTAGGGGTGATCTTTTCGGTAGTGGTCAATTTAGCTATTTCTTTTTCAGGTGTGTTTTTAGCACTAAAACCATATTGGATGTTTTGCCCATGGGCATGGGTAAATCGTTCCATGATTTCTATTTTAGGGCTTTTACCTAATGGTTTGCCTGTTGAAGAAGATTTGATTTATACACAATCTTATGATGTTTTAATTGCAATTGTTGCATCTGTGGTACTAACGATGGTTTTGTCCATTGTTTCCACCACCCTTTATAAAAAATCAGAAGCGAGGTGATTTTGATGTTGAAATGTTTACATTCGCATATTTATAAAATAGTAAAAAGTCCGCTATTTTATATAACCATTCTTTGGCCAATTATTTGTGTAGGACTTTTTATCGCTTATTATTCCGTTTCTTCATGGAGCAATGAGCAAAATATATCTGGATTTTTTCAAGCCTTATCCTTATTTATGGATTGCTTGGTTGTCATGTTGTGTACTGGTATTGTTCAGCAGGAACAACGTGCGGGTTCTTCTTTTAATATTTTATGTGTTGGAAAATCAAGAATTCAAATGCTAATATCACTTGTTATTTTATTGGTTATTATGACAGGTCTTAGTTTAATCATTGCTGTTGCTGGGTTTGCTTTGCTGTATGGAAAGATGATTACCATATCCTACGTCTTGACTACTATTCTTATGCTTATTCCACTTATTTGCCTAGTTTTTATCCATCTATTTATCGCTTTTAAATTTGGTACGTCATGGTCAATAGGTTCTGGAGTCATTTTTATTCTGGTTGGGGCTTTAGGATGTACTGGACTTTTGGATAAGTTTTGGTATTACCTTCCGCCAACATGGGCAGCTAGATTTTCATCTCTAATGATTCTAGATACTTTTCATACAGATTATATTCTTAAGATTGCAGCTGAGCTGAGATATGGTCTATTGATATGTATCATAGTAACCATTGCACTTGTTACTTTAATTCCTATATGGTTTAATAAATGGGATGGTAGAGCCGATAATAGTGATGAATAATATTAAATTATTTAAAAGTTCAAGATCTCCATATCATACTATGATTTTGAATGATAAGAGTGCTCTCATAATATAAGTACTCTTTTTGGCTCAGGCTAAATTTAATGAAAGGAGAGGTGAATATATGGGTCAAAACATACTTGTAGTTGATGACGATGAGCAAATTAGATCTGTTATTGAAACAAGTTTAAAGCGTGCTCAATTCTCTGTATATACTTGTGCCTCAGCAAAAGAAACTTTAAGTTTATCTCTCGATCAATTTGATTTGATGATTTTCGATGTGATGATGCCCGATATAGATGGCTTTGAACTTTGCAGAAATGTCCGTGAAAAAGTAGATTGTCCAATATTATTTCTTACAGCCAAATCCAAAGAAGCAGATGTCGCTGAGGGATTAGCGCTTGGCGGGGACGATTACATTCGCAAGCCTTTCACACCATTGGAATTAGTCAGTCGAGTAAAAGCACATCTAAGAAGGGAAGAGCGTGTTCATCATTCTTACCTATCTTTTGGAGATATTCGTTTTCTCTTGAATGCCAAAGAAATACAAATAAAGGGAGAAACTATCAAGTTCACAAAAATGGAATATGAAATTTGCGAACTCTTAGCTAGACATAAGGGACAAGTTTTTTCACGAGAACATATTCTCGAACAAGTCGGTGGATTTTGGACAGAATCTGAGTCTGCAGCTATAGTTGAACATATAAAAAATATCAGAAAAAAATTTTCAACTTATCAACTTGATCCAATTAAAACAATTTGGGGAGTCGGTTACAAATGGGAATAAAAAATATATATTCTAAGAAAAATACACTAAGGAAAATATTATCTATATATTCCTTAGTGTTCATAGGTATCATTTGTTTTCTTTTTCTTTTATTGGTTATCGGTTTCCACTATGGAGTTAGGCATGGTTTATATACTTTTGCCAACCACGAAGAAAAACAAGTTGAAATCTTAAGGGAAAAAATCATTTCTAGCCAAAATTTCAACTCAACTTGGGTACCTGATAATATTGGCTACATTCAGCTAAATAATGAAAATGAAGTTATTAATTCAAATATGAAGATAGAGGATCAAGAGAATGCTTTAGACTATTTAGATGGAAAACAAATCCCTTTTTCTAAAGGCTATTTTTCAAAGGTTGTATACAATAATAGAGTCTGCGTATTTAAATACAGGATAGGTGTGTTATATTCTTCAGATTGGGCAAATGCACATCTTCCAAGAGTAGAATCACTTTTTATTTTCATAATTGCTCTTACGCTTCTTATTCCAACCATGTGGTTTGCAAAGTCTGTTACCAGACATATTTATAAAGATGTATTACCGCTACAAAAAGCTCTTGTTTCCATAGGAAATGGAGATCTAAATATACCTGTCCCTTCCTCCCTATCAATATCAGAGTTTAGAGAGCTAGGGAACCTTATGGACCACATGCGTGTTGATCTAAAAGCAACATTAGAAGAACTTTGGAATAGTGAGCATAAAATAAGAGAACAAACAACCCAAATGCTACATGATTATCGTTCTCCGTTGACCGTTGCTCGTGCAAATGCTGAGTTTATGAAAGAAGATCTTAGTCAATTAACTCTATTCCTATCTGACGATGATAAAGAAAAAATGAATGAAAATCTATTGAAATATACCGAATCCATTATTTTTAATTTGAATCGATTGGAAGAGGTAGCAGATAGATTGCAACTACAACTTAGTAATGAAAATAACGACCAACTTGTCAAGGAACCATTGCCATTAGATAGTTTAAATCTCAAAATAAATCAAGAAGGACATATATTAAGTGAGCAATATGGGAATGAGTGGAAAAGCCAATTTCAAGATACAGATGATTATACAACCACAGAGGAAAGTGCAATTCATCAAGCCTTAACTAATATTATTCTTAATGCCTGTGAGCATGGTCATTCACCCCAATCAATTCATCTAACATTTATCGTTTCAAACGGGAAAGCCGAATACAAAATCACAAATTCTGGATCACATTTTTCAGATGCTGCCTTAGTCCACGCAACTGACAAAGGCTTTTCTGAAAAAAAGAATTACACACAAAATATAAAAGGTGTCGGATTGTATTTCACAGCAAGAGTAATACGAGAAAATGGTGGAGAACTATATCTATCTAACACTCCAGAGGGATATGCCTGTGTACAAGTTATAATTCCAGTAGTTAAAAAAAGCTAAGGCTTCAAACTCAATATAAGCGATACATTTTCCTGTTATAAAGAATAAATGGTATTAGGCTTATCAATAGTAAAAAAATACTTAATAATGTGGGGGGAACATCGTAGTAAGAATTGAGTTTGGACAATATACAGTATTTTTTGTAGAGATATCTATAGTTTGCAAAATTGAAATGGGCGTAAAATAAATAGGATAAATAACTTAGACGATAGAAGGTAAAACTCTATCGTCTTTTTTTAATACAAGAAAGGAGTTATGTGTGAAAGATTTAGAAAAAATAAGAAAAGAGTCCAGAGAAATAAAAGATAAAATATACGATACAGAAGAAAGATTAAGGCAACTAAAAAATCAAGAAAAAAAGATATTAAAACAAGACATAGTGAAAAGAAGAAAAGAAAGAACTCATAGACTCATAACAAGAGGAGCAATCTTAGAAAGCCTTATAGAAAATGCAGAAGAACTAACAGATGAAGAAATAAAAATCCTACTAGAAGAAGCAACAAAGACAAAAGAATTTAAAGAAACACTAAAAAAAATGAGAGAAAATTAATAAAAATAAAATAACCAAATCTTTTTATTAAGAATAACAATAGCAGGACTTGTAATAATGCCACTGCAATAACTATGGCTTGTGAAGATAATGGTACGAGTTTCGTATTCATTAATATGAAATTTAAAGACCAATTAAAATAATATTACTGATTGTTATTCAAAAATTAGTTAAAAATTATGTTGTTTTTATAGTTTTGTTATATTTACCTCTTATAATAGAATCATCAAAGGAGGAAATTATGTCCGAAAAAGTACTTGAAATAAAAAATTTATGTAAATCTTATGGTAAAAGAAAGATTATAAATAATCTGAATATGACTGTGTTTAAAGGAGATGTTTATGGTTTTCTTGGAGCAAATGGAGAGGGGAAAACAACTACTATTAGAATGATTACATCATTAATTAGGTCTGATTCTGGAGAAATTTTAATAAATGAGAAGTCTGTAATAAAAAATAGAGATCAAGCAATTAAAAATATAGGTGCTATGGTAGAAGCTCCTAAGTTTTATGAAAATCTATCTGGATATGAAAATTTAAAATTGATGGCAAAACTAATTGATGGTACAAGTGATAAAGATATTGATAAATTACTTGAATTAGTAGGTTTAAAAGATAGGGGCAAAGATAAATTTGCCTCATACTCCATGGGTATGAAACAAAGACTTGGCATTGCTAACGCCTTATTAGGAAATCCAGATTTAATAATTTTAGATGAGCCTACTAATGGACTAGATCCGTATGGAATGAGGGATATAAATGAACTTATAGTATCTTTGGCAAAAACTTCTAATAAAACATTTATAATCTCATCCCATCTTCTTCATGAAATGGAAGGTATTTGCAATAGAGTTGGAATTTTACATGACGGAAAATTATGTATAGAAGGTGATGTAAAAAAATTAGTTTCAGAAAATAATGTATCTAATCTTGAAGAACTTTTCTTTGATAAAGTAGGTGGGAAAAATGAAAGCATTAATTATTAATGAATTAGAGAAAATCATTAAATCAAAGATAGGATATGTATTTTTATTGTCAGCCGGACTCTTAATTTGGATGAATATTACCATGTATGATCCAAAAGAAGGCGTTTGGAATATTGATAGTTTTTATACTTTTCCTGCAAGCCTTTTAGATATTTATATGCAAATATTAATATTTTTTATACCAATTTTAGCAAATGCCTTAGTAACTAAGGACCTAGTAGCAGGCACAATGAAATTGAGCATATTGAAAGAACCGTCAAGAATTAAAAATTTAGTCAGCAAACAAATTGCCTTTATAATATTTTGTATAATGGCAACTACAATTTTTGTTCTTTTGTGCTATTTATTTGGAATCCTATATTTTAAAAATATGAGTGATTTATCTTTAATAAGACCAGGATTTACAAAAGCTAGTGATTTAATCTATACATTCTTAACTTATGGGAAGATTCTTTTTCCAACAATTACCTACGGATTATTAAGTATGTCAATAGGATTATTTATAGAAAATGTAAGTCTAGCAAATATCATTTCTATTGTTGGTCTTATATTTTTCTTTAATACAAGTATGGGAGAAAAATTTACAATGATAAAAAATGTGTCTGCTAATGAAATTAGTATTCTAATAATAGCAAGCGGGATATTATTAGCTTTATTTTTAATAATAAGCAATATTTATTTAGAAAAGAAAGATATTTTATACTAGGGTGAGATATGAAAAAGTTTATAGATTTTGAGTTATACAAACAAAGGAAAAATAAATTTTATTATCTATTTTTTCTAATAATTTTAATTTCTCATATAATAAAAGCGAATCAATTTATTCATACAGATATGAATTGGATGTCATTGCCCTTAGTTTCAGTTCCAGATACAGTTTTGTTTTTGGTCTTATTTGTGATTTATATATCCTCAGACTTAACAGCTATAGAGTATGAAAAAGGTCTTATCAAATTACCAATAATGGTAAATGGAGATCGAAAAAAATTTATAAAAGCAAAAATATTAACTATAATCATGTGGCTAATAGCCTTAGTGATTTTTGATATAATTTCATCTTTTTTGGTTGGAAAAATAATGCTTAATGATGGAACAGTTTTGATTTCTGATGGGCAAGCTATTTTGCTTGGAGGAGTAAAGTTAGAGGGAATAAGAGCCTTTGTTAGTGTATTTTTTAGTGAAATTTCTATTATTTTGCCACTAATATGTTTAGCTATGATTATTGTGTATGGTGGTCTTGTTTTAAAAAATGCTTCAAGTGTTATGGGAATGGGATTTTTATATTATATTCTAAGCTTAATAGGTCCTGAAAAATTAAAATATTTATTTTTAGTAAGACATGTTTATAAAATACCATCTTTATTAATCAAAGGGGAATTTGGTATTGAACTTAGCTTGTATATTGCTACTTCATTAATAGGTATTTTAATCTTATATTTTGTCAATATTTCCTATTTTAAAAGGGTAGAAATATTAAAATAGGAGATTGTAGGATGAGTAGGATTTTAATTGTAGAAGATGAACTTGACTTAGCAAATATAATAAAAGATTATCTAGTAAAAGAGCTATATGAGGTAGAAATTTGTACAGAAGGAGATAAGGCAATAGAAATTTTTGATAAATTTAAGCCGTCCTTAGTAATACTAGACTTAATGCTTCCAGGTATGAATGGTTATGAAATCTGCAAAAATATAAGAATGAAATCTACAATACCGATTTTGATTTTGTCAGCAAAAATTGATGAATTTGATAAGGTAAAGGGACTTAATCTTGGAGCAGATGATTATATTACCAAACCCTTTAGACCAAGAGAATTACTTGCAAGAGTTAATGCTCAACTTAGAAGAAGCCAAGTTTTTAATAAGGAAATTCTTGAAATAATAGACATAGAAAATATCAGAATATATACTAAAGAATATAAGGTAGAAAAAAATGGTAGGGATCTTGATTTAAGTAGAAATGAATTTGAACTTTTAGTATTTTTATCTAAAAATCCAAGACAAGTTTTTAGTCGAGAACTACTATATGAGAGAATCTGGGGATTCGATAGTTATGGAGATTTAAATACTGTAACCGTTACTATAAATAGACTCCGTCAAAAAATCGAAGATAATCCAAAGAATCCAAAATATATATTAACAGTTTGGGGAGTAGGTTATAAATTTGAAATCTAAATCACTTAAAAAAAACTTAATAGTATTTGTCATATCAATCATTCTAATACCAATTTTATTTTTGTTGGTCTTAGGAATACCAGAAAAAGAACCTAAAAGTCTTTTGTTATCTTTAACATCAATTTCTATATTAATAGCTATAGTAATTGTCATTATATCGACTATATTTTTAGCTTACGTCGATAAGATTATTATAAAGCCTATATATGATTTGCTAGATAATTTTAAAAAGCTATCTAAAGGGGAATATGATTTATATATAGAAAATGATAGGGTGGATGAAATAGGAGAATTATTAGATAATTTTAATAAAATGGTAGCGTCCTTAAAATCATATAGGGAAAGAGAAAATAAAGCAAAAGAAGAAAGAGAAGAGCTGATAGCCTCTATAAGCCATGATTTATCAACTCCCTTATCTGTAATACAAGCCCACATAGATGGAATAAGTGACGGAGTTGCTGATAGCCAAGAAAAAAAAGACGAATATATAAGGATAATAAACAAAAAGATCAAACAATTGAATAATCGAATCAAACAACTAAAAGACTATTCATTACTTGATATATATGACAAAAAAATAAATCATATCAAAGCTAGAGAATCTTTAGATAGAATTGTAGATGAATTAAATAGATCATTTACAATTGAAATAGAAAATTTATTTTATCAAAATAATATAAAAGAAAGTACAGTGATAGGTTTATCTGACAGGATGCTTGAAATCATATTAGAAAATCTGTTTTCAAATTCTATAAAATATAGAGGGGAAAACCCATTGGAAATTGATATAATTGCAAAAGAAAACCTAGATACTGTTATAATAGAATTTAAAGACAATGGAAAGGGCATAGAGAAATCTGAATTAGATAAAATATTTAATCCATTGTACACAGTGGATAAAGCTAGGACGACTGATAAAGAATCAATGGGATTAGGCTTATCAATAGTAAAAAAAATACTTAATAATGTGGGAGGAGACATAGGAGCAACAAGTGAGTTTGGACAATATACAGTATTTTTTATAGAGATACCTATAGCTTGCAAAATTGAAAAGGGTGTAAAATAAAAATAAATAGGAGAAATAACCTAGGCGATAGAAATTAAAAACTCTATCGTCTTTTTTTATTACAAGAAAGGAGTTTTGTATGAAAAAATTAGAACAAATCAGAAAAGAATCAAAAGAAATAAAAGATAAAATTGACCATACAGAAGAAAGATTAAGGCAACTAAAAAATCAAGAAAAGAAGATATTAAAACAAGACATAGTGAAAAGAAGAAAAGAAAGAACTCATAGGCTAGTAACAAGAGGAGCAATTTTAGAAAGCCTTATAGAAAATGCAGAAGAACTAACAGATGAAGAAATAAAAATCCTACTAGAAGAAGCAACAAAGACAAAAGAATTTAAAGAAACACTAAAAATAATGAGAGAAAATTAGGGAAAATAAAATAATCAAATCTCCCTTAGATTTTCTAAGGGCGCAATTATACACCCTAAAGGGTGCTTGCGTCTTGCGGAGCCAAACCCTGAAGCGACCAACAACCATTCGCTTTTTAAAAATCAAGGGTAAATAAACTCGCTAAGGCTCGCCCTTGACTTTTAAAATTTGAAATGAACAAAACAATTAAGCCGACATACTGAAACAACAAAAAATTAATTCAGTAGACGGCTTTTTCTATTCTATCATTTCAAAACGCTCATTCACAAAGTGGATATAAAAAATCTATTAAGCCTCCACCTAAAACAACAAAAAAAGAAAGGAAGTGATAAAAATGGCAGACAGTTTTCATTTTTCAGTAAACATAATATCAAGAGGAAAAGGCAAAAGTGCAGTAGCAAGTGCAGCATATATAAGTGGAGAAAAAATAAAAAATGAATGGGACGGAGTAACCCATGACTATACCAAAAAACAAGGAGTAATTAGCAAAGAAATATTTTTGCCAGATCACGCACCAGAAGAATATAAAGACCGAAAAACCTTGTGGAACTCGGTAGAACTATTTGAGAAAAACTCTAATGCCCAACTTGCAAGAAACTTTATCATATCATTACCAAAAGAGTTAAACATAGAAGAAAATAAAAAGATGATAGAAGAATATGTTCAAAACAATTTTGTAAAAGAGGGAATGATAGTAGACCTAGCAATTCATGATGAAAGTAGAGAGGGAAATCAAAACATTCACGCCCATATAATGACCATAGTAAGACCAATAAATGAAGATGGAACATGGGGGCAAAAAAGTAAAAAAGAATATATCCTAGATGAAAAAGGAGAAAAAGTATTAAACAAAAATGGAAAACCTAAGACAAGAAAAGTAGAACTAACAACCTGGAACGATAAAGGCAATGTAGAAAAATGGAGAGAAAATTTTTCAGATCTTTGTAACAAATATTTAGAAAGAGCAGGAGCAGAAAAAAGAGTAGACCATAGGAGTTTTAAAAGGCAAGGCATAAAACAAATACCAACAATACATCTAGGGGCAAGTGCTAGTGCAATGGAAAGAAAAGGAATAAGGACAGAAAAAGGAGATATAAATCGAGAAATAAAAAGACAGAATGAACTATTAAAAAATATAGGCAATGAAATAAAGAAAATAACATCATGGTTAGCAGGCTTCAAAGATAAGCTAAAAGAATCATACAAGGAATATAAAGACCAAAGTAAAAAGCAAATAGAAAATGAATCAGGACTCTTTAACCTCTATGAATATTTAAGCTTCTATCAAGAAATGCAAGAAAACAATAGAGCTGACTTATCATTTTATGGCAAAAGAAACAAAGCAATCTATGATCTAAAAAGATATGCAAGTGGAATAAATTATCTAAGAGAAAACAAAATAAAAACCATATCAGACCTACAAGGACATATAAACACCCTAAGAAGCAAAAACTCTGAAATATATAAGACCATAAAAGAAAACAGTCAAAAGATAGAAGACCTTAACAAATGTTTAGCCTATGCAAAGACTGTAAGAAAAACAAAAGCAACCTACCAAGACTATGAAAGCAAGAAAATATTCAAAGAAAGCTTTTACAAGAATAATCAAAAGGAAATAGACCAACATATAAGGGCAAGAACCTTAATTGAAAAAATTAGTGGAAAGAAAACTTTAAGAGAAAAAGAATGGTTAGGAGAAATTAAAAGCTTAGAAGATGAAATCAGTAAACTAAATACAGAGTCAGAAAAGATAAGGGAAAGATACAAGGAAATAAATCATATTAAATATGCAGTAGAAGTAGTGAATAAAGAATATGGTATCGACCTATCCATAGAAATTGACAAGGCGATTAAGAGAGGAGAAAAAGAAAGTATCATAGAAAAGATTAAAGAGTATAAGCAAGATAGTGATAAGTTTAATAAAAAAAGACAAATGACCAAAGACTACTACAAAAATCAAGAAAGATAAGACCTGGTAAAAATATCTTATCCAAGCTATAATATGAGCAAGAAAATAAAGGCAGATCTAGGAGGAAATAGAGATGAATAAAAGGCAAGAGCTAATAGATGAACTCATAAAAGCAGATCAAGATGGAACATACAAAACATATAAAAGCACAGAAGAAATAAAAGCGATGAGCAATGAAGAAATACAGATTATATATTCCAACATGAAAAACTATCTATCAGACAAAAGAACACACACAAACTACTAAAGGTGGAAAGGTATTGTAAGCTATTTAAAAGTATAAAAGGTACAAAGACCTAAGAAATATATAAAAACATCAAAATAAAGCATTCCACCACCACAAACAATCAAATAAAAACAATCAAAGGGAAGTATAGAAAAATTAAAACCTATACTTCCCTTTTTTAAATTCAAACAAAGGAGATAAAACATGATAAACGAAGAAATAAGTAAAGAAGCAGGGCAAGCAGCACAAACCATAATAACATACACAATAAAGGCAGCAAAAGAATCAATCAACTTAGACAAAGAAATAAGAAAAAAGATGAATGAAACTTTAGAAAAAGCAAACGGAAACTTAAAAAGACTTATGGGCGATGAAATAAAAATAAAAGACCTATACAAGAAAGGACAACTAGAAAATATAAGCATAGATCAAAGCGACCTCAAAGACTTAAAAAAAGAACTAAACAAACTTGGAGTAAGCTTTTCAGTAATTAAAAACAAAGAAACCCAAAACTATGAAGTATTCTTCCAAGCCAAAGACATAAAAGTAATGGAATATGCCTTTAAACAAGTCATAGCCAAAGAAAATAAAAAAGAAAAAGAAAGTATCCTAAAACAAATAAAGAAATACAAAGACCTATCCAAGAACAAGGATAAGACAAAAGAGAAAGTCAAAAGGAAAGTAAAAGAAAAAGTAAAACCAAACAAAAAAGATATGACCAGAGAAATCTAAGGGAGTAACGAAAAGTTACACCCTTAAATAACCACAATAACAAGACTTCCGAAAATCGGAAATCAAGAATTTCGATTATCGAAAATCAAGAGAGGAGCAGATATGGCAACAAACAAAAGATATTATTGGATAAAATTAAAAGAGGAATTTTTCACAGATAAAATAAACAGAGGACATTGTCCTTAATGAGTCCAACCCATGTCCGACAAGAGATAGAGAAAGATATAGAGATAGATAAAGAGATAGATAAAGAGAGAGAGGGAGAGATAGAAAAGATTTAACATTTTTGGTATAATCACATTAATTAAACTAAATGTGTAATGATAAAATGAGCTTGTTTACCGTAAGCTGATTGTGATAAAAATATTAAAACTCCCACCATTGGCGTTAGAAACAGAATAAAATAAAGAATCAGATTGGAGTGATTAGAATGGATAAAAAAGATGTAGCTATTATAGGAGATAGTGAATATAAAAAATTACTTTCAGATTTGAAGGAAAAAGTTAGACGCAGTCAATTAAAAGCAGCAGTAAAAGTTAATTATGAGTTGCTTGATTTGTATTGGAACTTAGGTAAAGAAATTGTTGAAAAACAAAAGCAATATTCTTGGGGTGATAGTTTTCTAAAATTATTGAGTAGTGATTTAAGAAAAGAATTTCCAGACATGGGAGGATTTTCAGCCGTAAACTTAAAACACATAAGATATTGGTATAACTTTTATAATGATTACCTAATTGGGTTACAAGCTGTAACCCAATTATCGGATATTGAAAGAAGAATAAAAAGTATTCCTTGGGGACATAATCAAAGGATTATGTATAAGTGTAAAGATGTCAAAGAGGCTTTGTTTTATATAGATAAGACTATTGAAAATGGATGGAGCAGGACGGTTTTGGAACATCAGATTGATGGAGATTTATATAAAAGGGTTGGGAATGCAGTTACTAATTTTGATAATAGATTACCGGCTGTCCAATCTGAATTAGCTAAGCAAACAATAAAAGATCCATACAACTTTGATTTTCTAACAATAAGGGATAAATATGATGAAAGAGAGTTGGAAGAAGCATTAGTAAATCAAATAACTTCTTTTCTTTTGGAACTTGGGACAGGATTTTCTTACATGGGTAGGCAAGTCCATATCAAGGTTGGAGAAAGTGATTTTTATATGGACTTACTTTTCTATCATGTTAAACTACACTCCTATGTTGTAGTAGAATTAAAGACAGAAAAATTTAAGCCGGAATTTGCAGGTCAACTCAATTTTTATGTAACAGCTGTAAATAAGAATATGAAATCAAATAGTGATAATCAAACTATAGGAATACTAATTTGCAGAGATAAAGATAATGTAGTCGCTGAATATTCGCTTGAAAATATCTCACAGCCTATAGGAATAAGTAAGTATGAAATTAGCAAATTACTTGAGCAGGAATATAAAAGTAGCTTACCATCTATTGAAGAAATAGAAGAGTCTATAAAAGAATTAGATTCAGAAAAATAAAATATGAACTAACAAAAGGCGGTAGAAGTAAAAACTATCGTCTTTTTTTATTTGAAGAAAGGTAGGATAGCATGGCAGATAAAAGAATGTTTTCACTAAAGATAGTGGATAGCGACTTATTTTTGGATATGCCACTAAGTAGTCAATGCCTGTATTTTCATTTATCAATGAGGGCAGATGATGACGGTTTTGTAAATAATCCTAAGAAAATCATCAAAATTATCGGAGCTAATGAAGATGACCTAAAAATACTTATTGCCAAAGGCTTTGTGATAGTCTTTGATCAGGGAATTATCGTCATTACTCATTGGAAGATAAATAACTATATTAGAAAAGACAGATATAAGCCAACAATGTATATAGAGCAGAAACAACAGCTTTATCAGACGGAAAATGGAGCATATATTTCAGAAGAAAAAGTTGGTTGTCATCTGGTTAACCAAAGGTTGTCAAGTGGTCAACCCAGTATAGATAAGGGTAGATTAGATAAGGTTAGTATAGATAAGGGGAGAGAAGAACAGTCCACCCCCATCTTTTATGGAGAATTCAAAAATGTAAGGTTAAGCAAAGAAGAATACAAGAACCTTAAAGAAAAATTAAACTCACACACAGAAATAATGATAAATAAACTATCAAGATACATGAAAAGTAGTGGCAAGACCTATCAAAACCACTATGCAACAATCTTAAAATGGTATGAAGAAGATAAAGAAAAACTAAGACATCAAGGAGGAAATAAAAAAATGAACTATGATGTAGGAGAATCTTTATAGATAAAAAGAGGTGGAAAGCCACTATTAAAGACTTTAAGTATGAAAAGGTATAAAAGTATGCCAGAGATAATAAAAATGTAAATATGACACTTAAAAGGCGATTAGAAAATTAAAAATCTAATCGTCTTTTTTATCGAAACAAACAGGAGGAAAAATATATGCACGAAAATAAAAATGAACAGAATACAGGAACAAAAACTATAAAGAAAATTGGTAAAGCAACCTATGAGGTTGTTGTTCACTTTAATGAAAATGCAACGGAAACAATGCAAGACAAATTAAAACGCATAATTCTTAGAGAAATGGATAGAGAAAAACATCAAAAAGCGATAAAAAATGATTAAAAAGTCCTTGACAAGTTGTTACAGGAAAAACTGCCAAATCAATCCTTATATCCTGTGGAGCAAGGCTTGCTCCATTTGATATTCAGGAACTTAGGGACTTAATGAAAGAAGATGAACTGGAGCTTGATACACTTGGAGAAAAGAAAACAGCTTTATTCGTAATAATATCGGATACAGATGATACATTTAACTTTGTAGTATCAATAATGTACTCACAATTATTTAATCTATTATGTGATAAAGCAGATGATGAATATGGCGGAAGACTTCCTGTTCATGTGAGATGCCTACTTGATGAATTCGCAAATATCGGCTTAATTCCTAAATTTGAAAAGCTGATAGCAACTATTAGAAGTAGAGAAATATCAGCTTGTATAATATTACAAGCACAATCACAACTAAAAAGTATCTATAAAGATAATGCAGATACCATAGTTGGCAATTGTGATTCGACGTTATTTTTAGGAGGCAAAGAAAGAACAACATTAAAAGAATTATCTGAAAGCCTAGGCAAAGAAACCATAGACCTATATAACACATCAGAAACAAGATCAAATCAAAAGAGTTTTGGTTTAAACTATCAAAAAACTGGAAAAGAATTAATGAGTCAAGATGAAATAACTGTAATGGATGGTGGGAAATGTATCTACCAATTAAGAGGAGTTAGACCATTTCTTTCAGATAAATTTGACATAACCAAACATAAGAATTATAAGTTCCTTGAAGATTATGATAAGAGAAATATATTTGACATAGAGAAATACCTGCAGAGAAAAGATGAGGTTAAGTTAAAAGAGAGTATGGTAGTTGAAATATTAGATGAATAAATTTAAAATTAGAAGTAAGATAGCTATTTAGGAAAGATTAAAAGGAAATACTTGACAAAAAATATTTTATAACATATAATAATGTCAACAGTACCCGACACGCCTCTTAACAATGCGGACCAAGTCGGGTCATTTGATTTTAGGAGAAAAAATGAAAAAAATTCATCAAGAACCGATTAGTATAGAAAATCAAGTAAAAAACTTAATAGACTTAGGACTTTTAGTAGAAGATAAAACTTATGCTAAGAAAATTCTTGGAAGAATATCCTATTACAGGCTGATTAAAGCTTATAGTATCACATTAAAAAAAGATGGAAGATATATATCAGGAATAAGTTTTGAAGATATTGTAAGTTTATATAAATTTGATAGAGAACTTAGACAGCTTATATTTGAAACAATAGAGCATATTGAGGTTTCTTTAAGAGCAGTTATCACAAACTATTTTTCTTTAAGATATGGGAACTTTTCATATAAAGATATGAATAATTTTGAGAAACAAAAGGAACAAGAAAGGGTACTAGAAGAATTAGCAAGGGAAGTTAAAAGAAATAGACGCTCACCATTTATAAAAAACTTTAAAGACAATTATGAAGGTGGAGAAATTCCACTCTATGCAGTGATAGAAGTAGCAAGTTTTGGAACTTTATCTAAAATGTATAAGAATATGAAAAATGAAGATAAAAGTAAAATTGCAAAAGTCTTTCATACAGACTACCATTACTTTGAATCTTGGATAGAAAATTTTGCCTATATAAGAAATATATGTGCCCATTATGGCAGGCTATATGGAGCAAAGCTTACAAAATCACCAAAGCTATATAAAGATTATTTAAAAAAGAATATTTCAAACAACACAATATTTGCTACATTAGTAAATCTTAAAATAGTTTCTGAAGAAGAAAATTACAAAAAATTTTATCATGATCTAACGGAACTAATAGCAAGATATGAAAATATTGAATTAAGACATGTTGGTTTTATAGAAAACTGGAAAGAATTACTAAAACCATAAAATTAAATAGAGAAATTTACACCGAAAAAAAACATTTCGGTGTTTTTTTATGCCCAAAGGAGGAAGAATGAAATATATAAGAGATGAGCCGAAAAAATAAGATACAGAGAAAAATGAAATATTAATGAATTAGAAGTAGAAGCGATAGAGAAAACTATCGCTTTTTTTATGGAATAAAGGAGATAGAACAAATGGAAAGAGACATGCTAAATATTAATGGAAATCTAGTAGGAGAAATAAAAATAACTGCAATAGATACAAAGGAAGGAGAAAAAGAGGTAGCTAACTTCACAATAGTTAGAAAGAACAAAGAAGAAGGAAAGGTTAAAAAAGAATATATCTACTGTAATCTCTACGGTGAAAAGGCAAAAAGTGTGAAGGAATTTAAAAGTGGAGAATACATCCATATTTTTGGATATTTTAAGGAAACAAAAAAAGAAGACAAGACATTTAAAAATTTTATCGTAAAGCACATAAATAAAATTAAAAAAGAAGAAAAAGAGGAGGAAATATAAATGGAATTTTTTACACAAGCAGTAAATGTATTAAAAATATTAGTTACAGCAATTGGTGCAGGGCTTGGAGCATGGGGTGTTATCAACCTGATGGAAGGTTATGGGAATGACAACCCTGGTGCTAAATCTCAAGGTATTAAGCAGCTTATGGCTGGAGGGGGAATTGTACTCATAGGTTTAAAACTAATACCGCTATTAGCAAACGTGTTAAAATAAAATGTTTAATATAGTAGATAAGATCAAAGAGTTTTTTTCGGAGATACTTATTGATATGATCAAGGAAAATTTAAGCGGAATGCTCCTTGATATAAATGACAAAGTATCAACGATAGCAAATGAGGTAGGAAAGACTCCGAGTGGATGGAACTCGGAGGTTTTCCACTTCATAAAGTCTATTTCAGAAAATGTTATACTTCCCATAGCAGGTCTTATCATAACGGCTGTACTATGTATTGAATTAATTCAAATGGTAATGAACAAAAATAATATGCATGACACAGATACCTTTGATTTTTTTAAATATATGATAAAAATGTGGATAGCAGTATGGCTTGTATCTCATGCTTTTGACTTTTCTATGGCAGTATTTGATGTGGCACAGAATTTAATAGGAAAGGCAGCAGGTGTGGCAAATGCTAGTGCAAAAGTTTCTCCAGGTGATATAGCTAATATGGTAGATAGCCTAAAAGGAGAGTCAATAGGAAAATTAATGACTATAGTACTAGAGACATCAATTGTAAAGATGATAATTCAAGGGATATCAATACTAATTACAGTTATTCTATACGGCAGGATGATAGAAATATATATTTATACTTCAGTTTGCGCCATACCTTTTGCCACAATGGGCAATAAAGAATGGGGAAGTATTGGAACAAACTATATAAGAGGGCTCTTCGCACTTGGCTTGCAAGGTTTATTCCTACTTATATGCGTAGGAATTTATGCCGTACTTGTTAAGACTTTAAATATATCAGACATACACAAAAGTATTTTTGAATTACTAGGATACACCTTAATACTTGGTATAACTATGATGAAATCAGGAAGTATTGCAAAATCAATTTTAAATGCTCATTAATAAAAAAGGAGAAGATGATGAAAATTAGAAGAAAAAAGGACAAAAAAATTAATTTAAAAACACTTGGAACAATAGGACTCCCAATACTTTTAATAGGGGGATATATTACAAGAGAAATACAAAATAGAATGATTATAAGAAAAACATCGGAAGTTTTAGATAATAGAGAAGAAACGAATGAAAAAGTATTAGAAATAGCAGTGAATATGGGAAAATCATTAGAAGATCTGAACAGAGAAGATATATATGGCTTTTACTTAGAGGGTTTAGAATAATGGCTTATGTAAATGTCCCAAAGGACTTAACAAAAGTAAAAACAAAGGTAGCTCTAAATCTAACAAAAAGACAATTAATTGGCTTTACAATTGCAGGTCTAATAGGCTTTCCAGTATATTTAATGGTAAAAAAAGTGCTGCCTAATGACCTATCTATGTTAATTATGATAGGTGTGTCTTTTCCTATAATATTTGCAACTCTTTATGAAAAGGACGGGATCTATTTTGAAAAATATTTAAAGTATATTATAGATAAGAAAAGACAGACAAGTATAAGGATATACAAGACAGAATGTATTTATGATATAAAGAAACAAAGAAAGGAAAGGAGTAAATGAATCAAATACAGAAAAAACAACAGAAAAAATTAAATCAAGAAAAAAGAAATTTAAAAAAACAAAAAGAAGATTTAAAAAGCATTAGTATAAGTCAAAAAAAGATGAAAAAAGCAAATATTTCTAAAGAAAAAGGAAAGCCCAAAAAGAAGCTTTCCTTTTTTGGTGGGAAGAAGAAAAAGAGCGTTCAGGAAACAATCCCTTATTTAAGAATGTTGAGAAATGGGATTTGCCAAGTTGAGAAGAACAAATTTAATAAAATGATACGTTTTTTAGATATTAACTACCAGCTTTCAACAGAAGAAGATAAGGAAAGTATATTTAATGAATTTTCAAGTTTTTTAAACTATTTTGATCCAAGTGTTGATATAGAACTTTCATATATTAATCGTATAGGAAAAAATGAAGAAGTAGAAAAAAATATCAATGTTCCGGATAGAAACGATTCATATAATGAAATACGAAAAGAGTACAGGGAAATGCTAAAAAACCAGAGTCAAAAAGGAAATAATGGACTTACTAAATATATGTATATCACCTTTAGCTTACAAGCACAAGATTTAAAAGAGGCAACTACAAGACTTGAAAGAATGGAAATGGATATATTAAATAACTTTAAGCAGATGGGAGTAAAAGCTTATGTATTAAGTGGATATGAAAGGTTAAAGGTTATTCACGATATCTTAAATCCGAATAAGAATTTTGTTTTTTCCTTTGAAGACCTAAAATATAGTGGACTATCTACTAAGGATTATATAGTACCAGCATCATTTAACTTTTCATCTCACAATCAATTTAAAATTGGAGAATACTTTGGAGAAGTAAACTTTCTGCAAATTCTAGCACCTGAATTATCAGATAGATTATTATCAGAATTTTTAGGGGTTGAAGAAAATATGATTGTAACATTTCACATAAATTCCATTGATCAAACAGAAGCTATAAAGATGATTAAAAGAAAAATAACGGACTTGGATAAAATGAAAATTGAAGAAAATAAGAAGGCTATAAGATCAGGATATGATATTGATATTCTTCCAAGCGATTTAATTACCTATGGTAATGATGCTAAGAAACTATTGGTAGAACTTCAAAATCATAATGAGAGAATGTTTGTCATAACTATTTTGTTTACAAATATGGAAAAAAGTAGAAAGAAATTGAGTAATATAATCTTTCAACTAAATTCAATAGCAGGTAGGCATAATTGTGTATTGAAAAATCTTAACTATAGACAGGAACAAGGACTAATTTCCTCCCTACCACTTGGGAAAAATGAAATCGAAATAAAAAGAGGACTTACAACTAGCTCTACAGCAGTCTTTATTCCTTTTACAACAGAAGAGTTGTGCTTAGAAGGAGAGAGCTTATACTACGGATTAAATGCTTTAAGTCGTAACATCATTATGACAGATAGAAAGCTTTTAAAGAATCCAAACGGTTTAATACTTGGAACGCCTGGTAGTGGTAAATCTTTTTCGGCTAAAAGAGAAATTACCAATGCTTTTTTAATTACACAAGATGACATCATTATCTGTGATCCGGAAGGTGAGTATGGAAATTTAACTAAGGCACTAGGTGGAGAAGTTATAAAAATATCGCCAACAAGTAAGGATTATATAAACCCGTTGGATATAAATGTAGACTATGCCGATGAAGACAATCCCTTATCTTTAAAGTCTGACTTTATTCTTTCACTGTTTGAACTTGTAGTAGGAAAGGAAGGATTAAGTGCAGAAGAAACTTCAGTAATTGATAGATGTCTTCCGATATTATATAAGGATTACTTCGACAATCCCATTCCTGAAAATATGCCAATTTTAGAAGATTTATATAATTTACTTTTAAAACAAGAAGAAAATGTAGGGAAAAAATTAGCGGTAGAAATGGAAATTTATGTCAAAGGTAGTCTTAATGTATTTAACCATAGGACTAATGTAGATACAGGAAATAGAATTCTTTGTTATGACATTAAGGAATTAGGAAAGCAACTTAGAAAAATAGGTATGTTAATTGTTCAAGATCAAGTGTGGAATAGAGTAACTATTAATAGAAATAAGAAGGAAACCAGATATTACTGTGACGAATTCCATTTGCTTTTAAGAGAAGAACAAACAGCCTCATATTCCATAGAAATTTGGAAGAGATTTAGAAAATGGGGAGGAATTCCAACAGGATTAACACAAAATGTAAAGGACCTTTTAGCCAGTCCTGAAATAGAAAATATATTTGATAACACTGATTTTATCTTAATGCTTAATCAAGCTAGTGGTGATAGGGAAATTTTAGCTAACAAGTTAAATATATCTCTTTATCAGTTATCCTACGTCACAAATTCCAATGAGGGAGAGGGATTACTATTCTACGGAAACACAATAGTACCTTTTGTAGATAGATTTCCTAAAGATACAAAATTGTATAAGTTAATGACAACTAAACCAGAAGAATTAAAGGAAGGGATAGAAATTGATAGACAGAGAGAAGTTAAAAACTAACTATATTATTAATTTAGATGCAATTTCTGCTCTAAAGGAATTTCCAGATAAAACATTTGATTGCTGTATTACATCTCCTCCATATTATGGACTTAGAGATTATAAAGCAGAAGGACAAATTGGAAGAGAAGAAAGTCCGGAGGAATATTTAAATAAATTAATTGAAGTCTTTAGAGAAGTAAAAAGAGTATTAAAAAAAGAAGGAACACTTTGGGTAGTTATTGGAGATTCTTATGCAGGGACAAGAAGCAAAAAAAAATATAAAGATCCTAAAAACATAGAAGGAAGAAGTGGTCAAAAAGAGTCTATTACAGAAAAACTCAGTGGCTACAAGGCAAAAGACTTAATGGGGATACCTTGGCAACTAGCTTTAAAATTAAGAGAGGATGGTTGGTATTTAAGAAGCGATATTATTTGGCATAAGGAAAATGCCATGCCTGAGTCTTGTAGGGATAGACCATCAAGGTCTTATGAACATATCTTCCTACTATCAAAAGCAAGAAAGTATTTCTATAACTTTGACGCTATGAAAGAACCAATAAAAGAAATAAGCAAGAAAAGATATATGAGGGCAAGAGGAAAAGATAATAAGTATTTACAAGAAGGCACAGGAGCTAAAAGACAGAGCATAAATGAAGCAAGAGAGTATGGAGAATATATAGGAGATAATGTCCCTAAGTTTAGAAACAATAGAGATATTTGGACTATTAACACCAGTGCGTTTAAAGGAAAACACTATGCGGTATTTCCACCAAAACTGGTAGAACTTTGTATAAAAGCAGGATGTCCTAAAAAAGGCTTAATTCTTGATCCCTTTATGGGTTCAGGAACTGTTGGAATGGTAGCTATTAGGATGGACAGAGAATATATTGGAATTGACATAAACAAAGACTACTGTCAAATAGCTAAAGAAAGGATTGAGAAAAACATGAAATAGGAGGTGTATATGAAAAAGAAAGGGAAAGTAAACCCAAGAGATGTACCAAAGACCAAGCTTATATCAGAAAAGAAAGAAGAAAGTAATGAAAAATTCAGTAATACAGAGAGACCATCAGATTTTTCAAAAAAAGAAATAAATAAAGTAAAAAGCAGGAACAACATAGACAATAATGTTGAAAACTCTAAATATTACTCAGATCATTTGCAAGAAAATAGTCAGGATTTATTCAAAGAAAAAGAAAAGCCAAATAGAGAAAGAAGACAAAGAAAAATCCATGAGGAAAAACTTGCAGAAGCCTCATATCATAATGAATATCAGCCGGAATATTCGCAACGGCAGCATAGAAAAATGGAAGAAAATGAGGAAAGTAGATATGGTGAATATCACGGGCAAGAAAGAGAATATAGGCTAAGTAATTTTAAAGAAGATTTTAATGGTGGAGTAATTTCAACTAACTCTAATATAAAAAGTAGCATTTCTCCTCAAAAAAATTGCAAGGGGAATAGTAATTTAAAATGGAAGAAAAACGTTGAGAGTGAAAGTTTTAATGATGTGCCAGAGAAAAAAATAAGGAGATTTAGAAAAGAAGAAGATAAGAATTTTAATATAGAGGTAAGTTCAACATATGATCCCTTATCGCAGGACTCAGATAATGATGGTGTCATAGATCGCTATGACATGAACTTTAGTGATAGCAATGTATCATATAGGGACACAAGAGATGACTATAAGTATTTACCATCTTCTGATGTGCAAAGAAAAAATTGGGATGGTTCTTCTATTCTTGGTAATAAAGGGAAAGAAAGCTTTCAAAAAAACACCTTAAAAAAACTTTATCAATCTCAAAGTCAGTTTAAGGACAAAGGGGAAAAAGCAGAATTAAAATCTTTAAATGGGAAGTTTAGAAGAAAAGACTTATCATATAAGGCAAATGAAGAAGATAAAAAAATAATTCAAGATCTGAATACTAATAAAAAACAAAATAGCAAATATTTCAAAGGCAAAGTTAGAAATTTAGAAGAAAAAAATATGCTAATGGGGAGGGTTTCTAGTGGGAAATTTAGACAGGATAGCCTATCTGAAGTATTTAAAAGTGAATCTGAAAAAAATAAAGATAAATATAATATAAATAAAAAGAATCAAGAAAAAATAGGCACGAAAAAAGAAATCTTCAAACAGGAAAAAAACGTAATAAAAAATGAGAATCTTGAAGTAGATGAACTTGATTTAAATCATAGTGGAATTTCTAATAAAAACAAGGGAAAGAAAAGACAAATAAAAGACGCTTTTGATAATATTATAAAGAAAAGCAACTTTGATCCAAAGAAAGAATACACCAGGACAAAAAAAGAAGTACAGGATTCTAAAAATGTATCTGAAAAAAATAAGGTAGATACAAAAAATAAAACTAAATTCCATTCTAAAAAAGATAACAAAAGTGAAAAAGATAAGTTTTATAAAAAGGAAGATAAAATATCAAAACTATATGAGAAAAAGAATAAAAAGGAAAAAGAGTTAATTAAGGATAAGAAAAAGTCGAAAAAAGCGGGTTTAGAAAAACCGATTACTTTTGCAAGTGCTATGACGGCAAACTATCTATATAGTGGGAAAGATGATAATGCAGGTGTTAACGCTGCTTATAAGCTTAGTAGAACTACCGAAGTTGTAGGTAGAGAAATTAGCTATTTTAGAAGAAAAAAACCTTTAAAAACTCAAAGAAAAATAAAATCTTTAGAAGGAAAAATTTATAAGAAAGAAAGTAAACTCATCTTTCAAAGAAATTTTGAAGAATTGAAGAAGACTAAAGCTTATCAAAACTCTAATAAATTGAATCGATTTTTTATGAAAAAGAAGTTTCAGAGAGATTTTAGGAAGAAACACGGGGAAGGTTTAGTAAATAGAATAAAGAAATCTTTCGCTAATATTGGAAAGAAAACATTGGAAGTTTTAAAAAACAAAGGATATAAGCAAATTTTAATTGCCCTTTGTATTTTAGGACTTTTTTTTATGCTATTTCAAGGAATTAGCAATGTTGGCAGTCTTACTTCAGGATTAACAAGTAATGTTATAGCTACAAGCTATCTATCAAAAGAAGAAGTTTTAATGGATATTAATAATGAATTTACAAGTTATGAATATGCATTACAAGATGAAATAGATAGTATTAAAGAAAATTATCCAAATTATGATGAATATCATATAAAAGGAGATTCTGTTGGTCATGATCTACACAAGCTTTTTAGCTATTTAACAGCAAGATATGGAGAGATTAAGTCAGCTGAAGAGATACAAAAGGAATTAAAAAAACTATTTAATCAAATGTATGAGAAAAAATATACTTCAAAGTCTATTACAAAATATGACAGTGAAGGAAATCCATATACCTATAGAATTCTAACATTAACTATAAAAAAGAAAAGTATTGATGAAATAGCAAGAGAAGAATTTGCAAACTATGAAACAAATATGGCTCATTATTTAGCATTACTTGATAGTCAGGGAAATATGAGTGGATATTTTGGATCAAGCTATGGGAACTTGGGAGAGATTATAGACAATCCAAACTTTGGAAATCCCGGTCTTGCTTTTGATTCTGAAACTGCCAAAGCCTTATTTAATGAAGCAGAAAAACACATAGGCAAAAGATATGTGTTTGGAGCAAGTGGACCATCTAACTTTGACTGTTCAGGTTTTGTATGTTGGTCATTTACAAAGTCTGGTGTAAAGAGAATGCCAAGAACTACAGCTTGGCTTATTTATAAAAACTATTGTAATCCAATATCTCCAAGCGAGGCAAAACCTGGGGATATTATTTTCTTTAAAGGCACATATAATTCCGGTACGCCAATTTCTCACGTAGGGATATATGCCGGAAATGGAATGATGCTCCATGCAGGAGATCCTATCCAATATGCCAGTATAAACTCAAGGTATTGGAAAAATCACTTTTATTCCTTTGGTAGACCAAAATAAGGGGAAGGAGTAAAAATCTATGAATAAAAAATTAATCAGAAACATAGAAAAACAGAAGAATTTAAGAAAGAAAAAAGAAGAAATTGAAATAGAACTTCAGTTATTAGTAGAGGAACAAGAAGAAATAGAAAATTTAGAGGTCATCAAGGAATTTCGAAGTCGAAAAATATCTCTTGATGAATTTTTATTTATTGTTAGAAAAAATAAGGAAGAAGAAAATAGAGAAAGACAAGAACTTAAAAGAGAAGATACAAATGAAAGTGAGGAAAATTTATGAAAAAAATAACCAGTGGAATTTTAGCTGTGATAATGCTACTTGTAAGTTTAGTGAATATAGTGGCTGTAAGCCCTGTATATGCAAGTACAGATTATAAGGTAGAGTGGACGGAAGATGATTTTATGTATTCCTCTGAGGGTAATATAATTGCCTTTAGTGATAAGGGCTTAGAAAAGAAAGAAAAGACAAATATTCTAGTATTTCCTGAAGGAACGAAATCTATAAATGGAAATTATTCTTTAAGTCATTCAAACGATGAACTTAGATATAAAAGAGAATTTGGACGTGGCAAACATTGGGATAAAGTAATTATTCCTGATTCTGTTAAGCATTTAGGTTATGCTGCCTTTTACGATGCAAGTATAGACGAGGTAAAACTATCAAATAGTCTAACTTATCTTGGTGGTTTAGCATTTTTCAATTGTGGACTTAGAGAAGTGACTTTACCTGATACTTTGGTAAATATTGAACATAATGCTTTTGAAAGAAATAACCTTCAAGAAATAACTATACCGAGGTCTGTGAAAACAATTGAACAGTATGCTTTTTCAAGAAATAAACTGCACACTGTAAAAGTTTTAGGCAATCCAAATATTAACAGTAAGGGAGTATTCCACAATCAAAAAGTTGAATATAGACCAAAACAAAATCCATTTTACGAAAATCATTTTGGTTTCAACGGAAATCAAGGATTCAAATCTATTCCTAATGGATTAAGGTTTGAAAATGGAGAGTTTATCTTTGATAAGAATGTAGATAGTGTAGAACTTGAATTTGATTATAACAATGATATGTATCAAGGAAAGATGACTATATACAATCCAAATAAATATTCCATTGACACTCAAACAGATTTAACAGGGCAAGATATTGATGAAAAGGACAATAAGATTGATGATTTAACTAAAAACATTAAGGATTTAGAAAATCAGATCAAAGACTTAAATGATAAGAAACAAGAAGACCAATCAAAGATAGATGAATTAAAGGAAAAGTTAGAATCTTGCAAAGATAATGGAGAGAAACTAAAGCAAGAAAAAGCTAAGCTAGAAGAAGAGATTAGAGATAAAGACAATAAGATTGCTCAATTGAATAAAGAAATTGAGAATCTTAAAAACTCTAATAATGATGAACTAATAGCAGAAATTACTCAGCTTAAAGATGAATTAAAAAGATTACAAGATGAAAATGCAAAACTAAAAGAAGATTATTCATCTACAAAATGGGAGCTAGAGGCTGAGAAAGAAAAGACAGATAAAAACGAAAATAAAATCAAAGAAATGCAAGGAAAGCTCGAGTCTTTAGAAGAGGAACTTGCAAAGAAGACTAAAGAAATAGAGGATAAAGATAATAAAATTAAGGACTTAGAAAAAGCGCTTGATGAAAAAGATACTAAGATAAAAGAACTAGAGTCTAAGAAGAAAGAAATAGAAAATTCTAAGTCAGAATGCTGTAAAAAAATTGAAGAGCTTCAAAAGGCTATTGATAGCTTAAAAGAATCTTCTGAAAATACAAAAAAGGAATTAGAAGATAAGATTAAAGAACTAGAAGAAAAACAAAAAGTTTCTGAAGAAGAAATTAAAAAGCTAAAAGAAGAGTTAGATAAGAAAATTGAAGAAGCAAAAAAGTTAATCGAGGAAGCAAATAAAAAAGCAAAAGAAGAACTTGAAAAACAAGCTAAAGATGAAAAAGATAAAAATCTAAACCAAGACTTATCTAAGAAATTAGATGAACTTTTAAAACTCCAAAAAGAAAACAAAGAGAAGAAAGAAGATAAGAAATCTCAAGATAAGAAGTTGGACGAGCTTTTGAAAGCTGATGACAAGAACATTCTAAATCAAATTGATCTTAACAAGATGAAAAAGCAAGAGGAACAACAAGGTAAAAAACAAGTTAAAGATGAAAAAGAATTTGCAGTTTTTCAAGTAGACAAAAACTTTTATAACATTATAAAAGATGGAAAGAAAACTACTGTGTATATGGATGTAAAAGCATATATTAAGGATAATCGCATTATGCTACCTGTTAGATATGCAGCCTATACTCTTGGGTTTAATGTAGAATATGATGATAGTAAGAGAGAGGCTATCTTTTCAAATAAAGAAAATACAGCCTTACCTAAAAAAACTCTAAGATTAAATATAGATACTGGTGTTATGAAAGATAGTCAAGGAAACATTTATCATTCTGACACTAAACCTGTAATTATAAATGGAAGAATTCACGCATCTATTTCCAATATAGCTAAAGCTTTTAATGCAAGCTGTGGGGATATAAGAGATGAAAAAGATCAAAGTATAGAATGGGATAATAGCAGAAAGGCAGTTTATGTCTTTAAGAATATAAAGTAAGAAAAGGAGATAACTATGAAGAAAAAAAGATTAGGGGTAGCCTTAGTGCTACTCCTTTTACTATTAAGTATGCCAAGCATATCCATAGCTAAGAGCAATGATAATGAAATAAAAAATCAGTCAAATGATATTTATTTGCCAGAAAAAAGTAAAGAATTAGAAAGCTTATTTGATGAAGCTATATATGAACCATCTAATGAGAGTCAAAAAATTCCTTATCAGGAAGTGCCGAAAATACAAGAAAATAACATAAAAAATGAGCAAGTAGATAAAAAAGAAAAGCCATCTAAGCTTGTTAAAGGTGGCAATACTAAAGCAATTAATCCATTAGCCACAGAAGAAAATAAGGCAAGAGGAACAGTTATAGAAAATGTAGATAAAAATGGACAGGATATTACACCGAAAGTAGAAGATCAAACATCAAGAGATGAAAAGAAGGAAAATCCAATAGATGTCAGACAATTTTTAACCTTTCAAACAAAGAGTGGAAAAACTATGCACCTCATTGTAGATCATTCCGAAAATCAAGAAAATGTACAATTACTAACAGAAGTTGGAGAACAAGATCTACTAAATATGATTGAAGGAGAAAGTGAAGTAAAGCCAAAAGAAGAAGTAGTGAAAAAAGAAGAACCGGTGGAGGAAAAACCGAAGAAAGAGGAGAAAGAAGAAAAGAAATCAGGGATAGGACTTTATTTATTTATGGGTTTAATTATTGTTGGTGTAATGGGTGCAGGATATTACTTCAAAATCTATAAAAAAAATGAAGAAGCAAGTTTTGAAGATGAGCAAGATTATAATGAATTAGAAGATGATTATGAATCTGAAGGGGAGGATTATGATCTTGAAGATAAGGAAGATACAGAAATTATTCCAGATGAAGATGAATTTTAATCTTCTCAATGATTTAAGCAGTAGATTAAGGACAACAATAAACTTAATTATCGTGCAAATTTATAAACATACGATAGAAAAGTACAATTAGAATTCTGGAACTTTAATAAAAAACGATGAACAAAACGACAGCCCAAACTTAATATAAAAGGAAAGCTAAGTAGAAATGATTGATTGTATAATTAAGAATTTGATGATATGAAATTTCTTGATAATTTTTGAAACAAATTGGGATAGAAATTCAAAGCTTTGTTGCAATTACACTTATAAAAATATATAATATAAGTGTAAACACAACAAGGGGATGAATATAATGAATTATAGAAAGCAAATTGAAATACATCTAAAAAAATCAGGTGGTATTATAACATCTGCTTATTGCAGAGAAAATAACATACCTACAGTATATTTAAGTAGACTAGCAAAAGAGGGGAAATTGTTTAGAGTTCAAAAAGGAATATATATTATTGAAGATGGTGATTTCGATGAGTATTATTTTTTCCAATATCAGTATAGAAAGGCGATATTTTCCTATGAGACAGCTTTGTTTCTACTTGGGGTAACGGACAAAATTCCATGGAGAATAGATGTTACAGTATACAATGGATATAAATTTAATGAGAAGCAAGATACACTTAATATCAATTATGTAAAAAAATCTATTTATAATCTAGGAATTATACAGAAAAAGACAATGTTTGGAAACACTGTGAATGTTTACTCCTACGAAAGAATACTTTGTGATTTTATTTCCAACAAAGAAAAAATGGATACTGAAGTTTATATAAAACTCATTCGTTCCTATTTTAAATATAAGGATAAGGATATACATTCTCTATATGAAATAGCAAGAAAAATGGGAATAGAAGATAAAGTAAGGGAAGTTATGGAGGTGGTATATGAATAAAGCAAAGTTAACCGCCATTTGTCATAATATAAGTAAAGAATCAGGACTCCCATTTAATTCAGTAATGTTATATTATTTTTTGGAAAGCATATTAAAAAAATTAGCACAGAGTAAGTATCATGAAAAATTTATTTTTAAAGGAGGTTTTCTTTTATCTAATGTAGTAGGCATAGATTCAAGAAGCACAGTAGATATAGATCTTCTTTTAAGAAATATGCATTTATCAGAAGAAAATGTATTAAAAATAATACAAGAATTACTAGAAGCAAGTCATTCAGATGATATATCCTATAAAGTACATGGAATAAGTACAATCAAGGAAGATGACCAGTATGGAGGGTTTCGTGTAAGTATACTTTGTAGGATGGAGAATATAAGACAAATTGTACCTCTTGATATTGCAACAGGTGATGTTATCACACCACATCCCATAGATTATAAATATATAAGTGCTTTTGGGCAAGAAGATATTTTAATTAAAGCCTATCCTATTGAAACAATTGTGGCAGAAAAAATTCAAACAATATACTCTAGGGGGTTTTTAAATAGTAGAAGTAAGGATTACTATGATCTTTATATAATTTATAAATTAAAAGATAAAGAAATTGATACCAAGATATTAAAAGAAGCATGTATTAGAACTTTTGATTATAGAAAAACGGAATTTGATATAGATAAAATCATAAGTTTAATGAGAATGCTAAAAACGGATCAAGCTTTTTTATACAGATGGAATTCTTATTCGAAGAAAAATCTTTATGTTAGAGACATAAAGTTTGAAGATGTAATAGATAATGGAATAAATATTATAGAAAAAATAAAAAATCAGTAGAGCTATAAAAAGATGAGGGATTGAAAATTTAATCTCTCATTTTTTTATTAAAAAATTAAAGGAGGAAAAATGAAATTAGTAATCGCAGAAAAACCAAGTGTTGCAGCATCAATAGCAAAAGTTATAGGAGCAAAAAATAGAAATAATGGATATTATGAGGGGAATGGATACATTGTTTCATGGTGTGTTGGGCATTTAGTACAAATGGCAAATCCTGATGTGTATGATGAAAGATATAAGAAGTGGAGAATTGAAGATTTACCTATTATCCCAAAAGAATACAAGTATGAGGTAACGAAGACAACTAAAAAACAGTTTAATATTCTTAAAAGACTAATGAATAGTAATGAAGTTGACACCATTATTAATGCTTGTGATGCTGGTAGAGAAGGAGAAGCTATCTTTAGACTTGTATATATGATGGCAAATTGTAAGAAGAAAATGAAACGTCTTTGGATTTCCTCAATGGAAGACTCTTCCATAAAAGAAGGATTTAGCAACTTAAAAGATGGAAGTAATTATGATAATCTTTTTGATTCAGCTAAGGCTCGTGCCATAGCTGATTGGCTTGTTGGAATGAACATAAGTAGACTTTACTCCTGTCTATATAATGAAAATTATAGTGTAGGCAGAGTACAAACACCAACTTTATCAATGATTGTGAATAGAGATGATGAGATAAATAGTTTTAAAAAAGAAAAATATTATACAGTGGAGATTTCCATGAATGGATTTACACTGTCGACAGATAGAATTGATGACAAGATAGTGGCAGAGCAGCTTAAAAATTTAATCGGAGAAAAAATTGAAATAACCGATGTAATTAAAAAAGAAAAGATTACAAAGCCTAATCTGCCCCTTGACCTAACAACACTTCAAAGAGAATGTAATAAGTATTTTGGATACAGTGCAAAACAAACCCTAGATTATGCCCAAAGCCTGTATGAAAAGAAGTATATTACCTATCCACGAACAGATTCAAGATATTTGACAGTAGACATGATAGAAAGCACTGTAAATAATATTATAGGGAAAAATGATTTTGACACAGAAAGAATTAAGGTAGTTTTTAATTCTGAAAAAGTTACAGATCATCATGCAATAATTCCAACGATAAGTTCATTAAATAAGGATATTTCAAATCTCCCGGAAAGTGAAGCCAAAGTATATAGACTTATAACAAATAAACTCTATGCAAGTTTTGGATATCCTCTTGTAGAAAATACAACAAAGATAGTGGCTGAATTTGACGGGTTTGAATTTATAAACACTTATAAAATAATTGCTGAAGAAGGATTTACAAAATATTTAGAAGAATATAAATCAAAGAAGAAAGAAGATATACAACTTCCTGATGTAAAAATAGGAGATTTTTTATATATTGAAAATAAAGATATAAAAGAGAAGTATACAAATCCACCTAAACACTTCACTGAAGACACACTCTTAAAAGCAATGGAAATAGCTGGGAATGATGAATTAGTTAAGGATGTTGAAGTTGAGAGAAAAGGACTTGGTACTCCTGCTACAAGAGCGGGAATAATAGAAAATTTGATATACAAAGGTTATATAAAAAGAGAAAAGAAAAATCTAATATCAACTAGAAAGGGATTAAACCTAGTGACTATAGTTATAGATGAGTTTAAATCTCCAAAGACAACAGCAAAATGGGAAATGAGATTAAGTGATATAGCAAAGGGTAAGGAATATAAAGAGAATTTTTTAAAAGAAATTGAAGAAGAAATAGAAAATACTATAGGTAAATATTATAAGTAAATTGATTATAAAAACTTGAATATAATTATAGGAATGAAGAAAGGAATGATTTATGAAAGAAATAGGGTATAATATAAGTGATAAAAGAGTAGGCATTAGGAAATTTGCTTATTTGACATTACTATAAATATACGTTATACTCTTATCAGATAAAGATGGTGTCCCGCTACCGTTAAAGGTGGAGCATTAAAGAAGGTGTATCACTACCTACATCCCAAAGGTAAAATATTAAAGCAAACAGAGAGGTTAAAACCTTTCTATTTTTTTATTCCAATTTCTTCTGCAAAGGAAAACGCAAAAAATGAAAGAATGTTTCTGATGAGCATTTTTTAATTTATGAAGTGATCGATGATAGTATTACTATAGATGGAGATATTTACAGATATTATTCTGATAAAGAAAAAATGCACATATTATCTATATTGGATATTAAGAAAATGATTCCTGTACCGACTGATTGTTATGAAAGAATTGATTTTAACGAACTTGAAGATATCAGATATAAAGACTTATTTCAAAAAGAATATGCTTTTTGTTTAAAAATAAAAACAAAGATCTTGATAAAGGTAGAAAAAATATACAAAAATCAAAAGAAAACAGGAATTATAAGAAGAGCAAATTGCAATTTTTCAAAGTTAGAAAAAGCAATGTTGGATTGGAAACAATAGGATAAAGGAAGTTAAAGCGATTAGAAAAGTAAAAAATCTAATCGTTTTTTTATTGCAATAGCAAGATAGCGTAAATGACATTTAAAGTTATCCTTTGCTTACAGAAATTAAAAAAATAGAAAGAAATAAAGTTTAATAAATAAATATATAAAAATTTAGTTCATTTTTATCACTATAATGAGGAGGGATAAAATGCCAAGATATGATATAGTAGATTTAAGCAGAACAATCTATCTTGCAAAAGAAGAATTTAAGAAAGATATAAAAAAATATGAGGAATATTTAAAGGTATCAGGCAATAACTATAAGTATCCATATATACATCAAATATCTATATACAATATGGATCCAAAAGCAACAGCCTGTGCAGAATTTGATTATTGGAAAAGTATAGGTAGAAGCGTTAAAAGAGGCGAAAAAGGAATACCACTTTTAGATATAGATAGCGGAAGGATAAAATATATCTTCGACATAAGACAAACAGTAAGTATTAATCATAATATTTCTGAGGTAAAGTTATGGAAATATGATAGCAAAAAGCATTTAAACTTACTAGATGAACTGATAGATAAGTTTAAAGAAAAAGATAGTAAGCTTCTATTAAGCCAAGAAGATAAAATTGATGCCTTAGTAGAGAGTAATGTTAGAGGAAAATTCAATAAAATTTTAGAAAGTCTATCTGATGAAAGTTTAAAAAGTATTCAAAAGGTAGACCTTTTTAATTTGTTAAAAGAATCCGTAAAAATTTCCATAAGCGAGAGAATGGAGGTCTCATATCAGCTAAAAGAAGAAAACTTATCTTTACTGTCTAAAATATCAAGTTCGGACATAGACAAAGTATTGAGTATAAGCTCTAATATAAGTAAAAATATCTTACTTGATTTGGGAAGTGAAATAAAAAGGTTAGAAATTTTAGAGAAAATTCAAGAAAGAAAAGATTTGGAGCAGACAAAAGAGCTTAAGGAGCGTTATAATAAATTAAGTTCTGATATAAACGGTGAAATAAATTTTAAAGGAGGCTTGGAAGATGAAAGAGAAATTAACATTGGCAGGCAAGGAATACCTCATGGAGGAGGGGATTTACACACCAATCGTCAAGGAGAATTCCTTCGAGAGACAGGGAGGGACATACAAGATGGAAGAATTGGAGGAAGGCATGGAAGTCCTAATACCCAATATGGCAATTCCCAAGGAAATAGATTTAAAGAAACTCAACAGATGGGGAAGGATGAGATTGAACTTTCTCAAGGAGAACAAAGAAGAGGATTATCAGATAATGTATTTGCAAGGGACATTGATGGATCATCTTCTATCAAAGGAAAAAGAGATAGAGGACTTTATAACGAGGGAAGAAGTCAAAATGATGGAAACTTGGGGTCTGACAGAAGAACTGAAAGAAGAGGACTATCTGAAATATCTGAGATTGAAGAAGAACATGGATATGACCCTACAAGAAATAGGGGAAAAGGAGATAATCTTAATCTAAAAAAAGAGGAAGTAGAGTCTACTTCCTTTTTTTCTGCTAAAAATCAGGGAGAGCAAATATCCTTCTCAAATCCAATAAGTCAAAGAGAAATAGATACATTTTTAATTCATGGAGGAAATCATGAAGATGGAAGATTGGCAGTAATAGCAGAATTTTCTAAGGGTAAATCTTTAGAAGAACAGGCAAACTTTTTGAAAGAAATATATAGGGGAGCCAATGGTCTTGAAATTGAAGGAAGAAAGATATCTGCATGGTTTGGAAAGGAAGGAGCAATTTTTAAAGATGGAGATGAGGCAAGATATAGAGAAGGGCAAATAGTTTCTTGGAAACATTTAGCTAATAATATTAATGATTTATTAAATAGAGGAGAATTTGCTAGCAACGTGGAGGTTATAGAAAGTGCCACATATGAAAGAGAAAAAATAGCAGAAAAATTATTGTATTTAAAGAGAGATCTTTCTGATGAAACTAAGGACAGATATTTAGCGATTCTTAATGATATAAAAGGAAGAGGCTTCCCAGATGAAAAAGAAAATCTCGGGAAAAAACTTGAAGATAAAAATTTTATAAATAAACTCAGAAAAGAATACGAGGTATTTTTAGAAGAATATAAGATTAATCCTGATATTTTAAGATTTCATCATTATAAATTATCTAGAATCTACAATGATATCAATGATCTAGAAATAGAAAGAAAATTATATAGGTCAAATTTAAAGGATATTGCACCTATTCAGAGTTTCATAACACAAGATGAGATAGATGAAAACTTAAAAAGAGGAAGTGGGTTTTCTGATGGAAAGAAAAGAATATATGAATTTTTCACTAAAAAGCATGATTTGAAAGAACAAGCAGACTTCTTGAAAAATGAATATGGCGTAGGTGGAAGTTCTCATGCACTATCTGCTGCAAGAGAAAGTAGTGAGTGGCACGATGCGAAGGGAATAAAATATAATAAAGGTAATGCAAAAGAAATACTACTATCTTGGTCTAATGTTTCAAGAAGAATTAATGACCTTATTAAAAAGAATAGATATATAGATGAAGAAAGTTTTGAAGAAAATAGGGAGAAAAAAACAGATCAGGAAATCAATAAAACAGAAAAAGAAAGCCAGGAGTATATAAATTATCAAGATGATTTGCCTCCAACTGATAATGATGTATATATAGAAAGAACAAATAATAGTTCTATATATTATTATCAAGGACAGTCTGTAGCAAGTATAGGTGATGATGGAAAACTTATCATTTATGATGAATTTATACCAAACTTTTTAAAAGAAGATATATATTCCATAGCCTTTGAAAAACAATTAGATATACCATTAGACCAGTTAGACGATGGAATTATTCTTGAGGGAATACATGACACTTTTTATATTAAAGAAAAGGAAGAAATAGAAGGAAGAGAATATTACCTTTTAGAAAGTCAAAGTCGATATGATGATATTCCAAATATTGTAGTTAATTCTAACAAAGAAGTTATAGATGATGATATAGTAAATGGGTTTGAAGAATTTAAGGAATTTTATACTAATAAAAATAAAGAGAATATAGGTTTTGATTTAGATAGCCATATAAAAGATGATTATTGGATAATTGAGTTTAAAGAGGGTTCAAGTCTAATAGAAAAAGATTATGCAGGACAAAGGCTGACTAAAGAACTATTAGATGAAATAAGGGAAATAGATGAAAAGATAAGACTTCATAATAAGACCTTAGGAGAAGATGAGTATGGTCAGATGACTGATAAGTGGGAGGGGTATTCCAAATTCTATTTTAACCATATAGTAGATGGAGAAATAGTTGATCACTATAAGATGGACATAGGTGATGTGAACGAGATCAACCAAAGAGACTTTGAATTTCTTTATGAACAAATAGGAAAAAATCAGATAGAACTTAATCAAACTATAGAAGAAAATAAGATAGATGAAAAAATAATTTCCATAGACCAAATTGAAGATATACTTTTCGATGTATTAGTTAAGGATAAAGTTTTAGAAAATGAAATTATAAAGGCAAGAGATAACTTAGGAAATAATACCTTAGCAAGTTTTAATTCTGTATTTCAAAGAGAATATGCGAAAATCATGAGAGAAGTTGCCGATAAGCAGGGAAATCTTCCAGATGATATGAAGTCAATAGATAAGGTTAAAGAATTAGGCATTAGAATAGAACATAGATATAGAGAATATTTAAATAATTCACTTGAAAACAATATAGAAGATGATAAGGAGATACTCTCTATAAAAGTGGGAGATATAGTTAAAACAGAGGATAATAAATATTTAAAAATAAAAAATATTTCCAGTGGATATGATAATAACCATAATCAAATAACATATTATTCATATGATGCCTATTTTGATAAGGACTTAAAACTATTCTCACATTCCTTTAAAGAAAGGGATTTAAAAGCTTTAGAAGTATTAAGAAATGAAGTAGAAGAAAAATTAACAAAAGAGATAGTAGAAGATAAAATAGCAGTAAAAGTAGGAATTTATTACGCTTTAGTAGATAAAGAGAAAACAAAGGATATAGAACTAGAAGAGACAGGAATTAGAGTTTATCCAAGAAAGGAAAACTCACAAGGAAAGATCTATACTTTATATAAAGGGAAATCTTTTGAAGATAGCAAAAAAATAGACAGTTTGTTTGATGAAATTACTGCCAAAATGAAAGAAGCAAACCTTACAAATTTAAATGATGTATTAGAATTGGAAAGGGAAGGTTTATTTGAAATTACTGATGATAAAGTTACAAAATTTGAGGAAGGCTATGATATAGATGTTCAAAGCTTTAATCAGCAATTTCCAGATTATTATAATGATATATATGTTTTTAATAAAAATCTTGAAATCAATGGAGCATATCAAAATTTAGCACATATAAATGAAGAAAATAAAATTACTTTTAATATAAATTTATCGCAAGAAGAAAAATCCAAAATTGAAGAAATAAGAGATAAAAAAGAAGTTATTTCCAAGTTAATAGATAAGGATATCAAAGAAAAAAGAGAATACTATTTTGATCCTCAAAATGAAGAATACTTACTACTATCAAAGAAAATAGAAGATGGATTATTAAAAAAACCAGAAAATATTATAGATGGAAAAGAAGGGTATAAGGTAGAGCTAATCTTAGATGTTAAGGGGAAATCTCTTAAACAAAATTTACGATACAATGGGTATATTTTAAATTCTAATCAAGCTATAAAATATAAAAGTTATAAGGACATATTAAGTAACTTACCTTATTTACTTGATGATAAACATAGAGAAGTGCTTTTAAATGGATATTTAAATCAGCAAATTGAAAATGATAGAACAAGACAAGAAGAAAATCCATTTAAAGAAGGTATGAATGTTAGATACAAAGGAAAAGAATACACTATAACTGCCATTAACGATACTACAAGTCCTAAAACTATAGAACTAGAAGATAGCACAGGACTAATGAATGGTTTTATTACCGGAAGCGAAATAATTCTTTTTAATGACTACAAAGATCTTGATTTGGAAGTTATAAAAAAAGAGGAATTAATTCCGTTAGAAATAGAAGATTATAGTCTTTTAGGCTTACCAGTTCAATTTAGAAACAAGGAATATTTAATTAAAGAAAATGAATTTAATGAAGCTGGAATGGGTAGATTAGCTTTAAGTACAATAGATAAGAGTGGTATTACTGAAGTAATATATAGTAGAGAAAGACCTGTTTCTAATATTTTTGTAAGAAAGGAAGATTTAGAAGAATATAAATCTAGTGAAAAAGATATATTAAGTAAAAAACAATCTATCAATAAAGAGGAATTAGTAGAACAAATTAGCTTTGAAGATATTGACAATAATAACGAAGAAAAAGTTAAAAAAGACAATTCAAGGCTTTTACATAAAAGCCTTGATGTAATAAATAATAAATCTTCTCTTGTTGCTGATCAGTTTATAGTAAGAGTAGATAATGAAAAGGAAGAATTTTTAGTATATAGTTCGTCTAATCCAAAAAATTATAGGGAATTTACTCTACCTTTTTCTTACCTCAAAGGAATTGACAAAATTGACGGAGATGGTAATTCATTAAAATTAACCACTCATAGAAAAGAAACTATTGATAAGAAGTTAGAAGAATATAAGGAATGGAAAGAAAATAATGATTTAATAAGGACTGATAGAGAAAATATAGAAGGGGTTTCTGAAGTTTCTTTAGAAAACTATAAAATTATTAATGAAGAAGAAAACCTACCACCTTCACAGAGATTAAAAAACAACATTGAAGCTATAAATGTCTTAAAGGTTTTAGAAAAAGAAAATAGAAGTGCAAGAAAAGATGAACAGGAAATTTTGGCAAAATATATCGGCTGGGGAGGACTTTCTGATGTATTTGATGAAGAAAAGGAAGGTCAATGGCTTGATGCAAGAAACTTTTTAAAAGAAAATCTAACTGGGGAAGAATATAATAGGGCAAGAGAATCAACCCTAACAGCTTTTTATACGCCGAAAGTAGTTATAGACTCTATCTATGAAAGTCTTTCTAATCTTGGCTTTGAAAAAGGAAATTTATTAGAACCAAGTGCTGGGACAGGGAGATTTATAGGAAATCTACCTGAAGAAATGAAAGAGTCAAACTTTTATGGAGTTGAATTAGATAGGATTAGTGGACAAATTGCTAAAGAACTTTACCCTAATGCCAATATACAAATAAAAGGATTTGAAGAAACCAAATTTTCTAATAACCTATTTGATGTGGCCATAGGAAATATTCCTTTTGGAGAATTTAAAGTAGCAGATCGTGAGTATGAAAGAAATAACTTTCTAATTCACGATTATTTTTTTGCTAAAACTTTAGATAAGGTTAGAGATGGCGGCATCATTGCATTTATAACATCTTCAGGAACAATGGATAAAAAAAGTGAAGATGTTAGAAGATATATATCAGAAAGGGCGGAGTTCTTAGGAGCAATACGACTACCTAATAGAACATTTAAAGGAGTAGCAGGTACAGAAGTAACTTCAGATATAATCTTTTTAAAAAAGAGAGATAGGCTATTAAAGCTAGATGAAGACTGGGTAAAGCTAGATGAAAACGAAAAAGGACTAATATATAATAAATACTTTGTAGATAATCCTCAGATGGTAATAGGGACTATGGAAGAAATACCGTCAAGATTTGGGACAAGCCTTGCATGTATTGAAAATAAAGATATTTCTTTAGAAGAAGGACTAAAAAAAGCCATTAAAAATATCCAAGGTATGTATGAAGAAGCTCAAATAAATGATGATTTAGGAGAAGAAACAATACCAGCTGATGATAGTGTTAAAAACTATTCTTTTGCTTTAGTGGATGATGAAATATATTTTAGAGAAAATTCAATTATGCAAAAAATATCTTTAAACGAAAAGGATAAAGATAAGGTAAAAGAATATTTAAGATTAAATGAAAGTTTAAGGAAAGTTATAACCTATCAAAGAGAAGACTATTCAGATGAAGATATAAAAAAAGAACAAGAAAATCTAAATAAATTCTACGATGATTTCAATAGCAAACATGGAAGACTAAATTCAAAAACCAATAAAAAGTTATTTAGAGAAGATGCCAATTTTTCTTTAATTTCAACTTTGGAGAAATTAGATAAAGAAGGCAACTTTATAGGAAAATCTGATATCTTTAACAAGAGAACTATAAAAAAAGCTGTAATAATAGATCATACAGATAGGGCAATAGATGCTCTGGTACTCTCTATTAGTCAAAAAGGTAAAATAAATTTTGATTATATGGAAGAATTGACAGGAAAAACAAGAGATAAATTAATAGAAGAATTAAAGGGAGAAATATTTTTAAATTTAGATTCCTTTGAACCTAATGATATAAATCCATTTAAGTCTGCTAATGAGCTAGGAGATTTTTCAAGACCTTACGTAAGTGCTGATGAATACTTGTCAGGAAATATAAGAGATAAAATTAAAGTTGTAGACTCTTATATTAAAAATATTGAAAGAGAATTAGAAAAGGAAGAAAATTCAGCAGATAGAGAGGTGTTAGAAGAAGAGTTAAAAAAGTTACATTTTCAAAAAGCAAAACTAATGGAAGTTATGCCTAAAGCACTAGATGCAAGTGAAATTACAGTTAGAATGGGCGCAACATGGATACCGGAACAAGATTACAAAAAATTTATGTTTGACTTGTTGAAAACACCAGTTTCATCAAGGTGGAATATAGATATTAAGTATTCTGACTTTACAGGAGAGTATAGAGTTGAAGGAAAAAGCTCTGATAGGGACAATGACCTTGCTTCTTTTACCTATGGTACAAATAGGGTAAATGCCTATAAATTGATAGAAGATACTTTAAATTTAAGAGATACTAAGGTATTTGACCAAGTAGAAGACAGTGATGGAAAGAAAAAATCTGTGCTTAATCAAAAAGAAACAATGCTTGCAAGAAGTAAGCAAGAGATGATAAAAGAAGAATTTAAAAGCTGGATATTTGATGATGTGGAAAGAAGAAATAGATTAGTAGAAGATTATAACGAAAGATTCAATTCCATAAGACAAAGGGAATATGATGGATCTAATCTTACTTTTGAGGGAATGAATCCTGAAATAGAATTAAGAGCACATCAAAAAGATGCCATAGCAAGAGGTTTGTTTGGTGGAAATACTTTACTTGCCCATGAAGTAGGAGCAGGAAAAACCTTTGAAATGATAGGTATAGCCATGGAGTCAAAAAGACTTGGAATGAGTAATAAGTCAATGTTTGTTGTTCCTAACCACATTGTAGAGCAATTTGGAAGAGAATTTAATGAACTTTATCCAGGAGCTAATGTATTATGTGCTACAGAAAAAGATTTTACACCAGATAGAAGAAAAAGATTTTGTAGTCGTATTGCTACAGGAAGTTTTGATGCTGTTATTATAGGGCACAGTCAATTTGAAAAAATTCCTATATCAAAAGAAAGACAAGAATATGAATTGCAAGGTCAAATTGATGAAATCATTGACTATATAGATGAATATAAAAGAGAAAGGGATCAAAGATTTACTGTAAAGCAATTAGAAAAAACAAAGAAAAAATTAGAGACAAAGTTAGAAAAACTAAATGCTGATTATAAGAAAGATGACGTTGTAACCTTTGAGGAACTGGGAGTAGATAAGTTATTTGTAGATGAAGCCCACGCATACAAAAACCTCTATCTATTTTCTAAAATGAGGAATGTAGCAGGAATTACTTCTACAGATTCACAAAAATCATCAGATATGCTTATGAAATGCCGCTATATGGATGAAATTACTAATAATAAAGGATTAGTATTTGCCACAGGTACACCAGTAAGCAACAGTATGGCTGAACTTTATACCATGCAGAGATATTTACAGTATGATGAATTAAAAAAGATGAAATTGCAACATTTCGATTCTTGGGCGTCTACTTTTGGAGAAACAATAACGGCAATAGAATTAAATCCTGAGGGTAATGGTTATAGGAGTAAAACCAGATTTGCAAAATTTTATAATCTTCCTGAACTTATGAATACTGTAAAAGGATTTATGGATATTAAAACAGCTGATGTTTTAAATCTTCCTACACCAATTGCCCATTATGAAACTATAAAAACAAAGCCTACCGAAGAACAAAAAGAAATTCTTGAAACTTTTTCCGAGAGAGCAGATAAGGTTCGTGATAAGCAGGTAGATTCAAGTGTTGATAATATGCTATTAATAACAAATGATGGGAAGAAGATGGCATTAGATCAAAGATTAATCAATCCTTTACTTCCTGATAATCCTAATAGTAAGGTAAATACCTGTATAAAAAATGTATTTAGCATTTGGGATAAATATAAAGATAAAAAATCTGCTCAATTAATATTTTGTGATATGTCTACACCAAGTAGTGATTTTAATATCTATGATGATATTAAAACAAAACTTATAGATATGGGAGTACCTGAAAATGAAATAGAATTTATTCATAAGGCGAAAAACAATATGGAAAAAGACGCTATCTTTGATAAGGTAAGAAAGGGAGAAATAAGAGTCTTACTTGGTTCAACACAGAAAATGGGAGCAGGTACTAATGCCCAAGACAAACTAATTGCAATTCACGATCTTGATATACCATGGAGACCTGCTGATCTTTCTCAAAGGGCAGGCAGGATTGTGAGGCAGGGAAATGAGAATAATGAAGTCCATATATTTAGATATGTAACAGAAAATACTTTTGATGCCTACCTATTCCAAACCTTAGAGAATAAACAAAAATATATTTCCCAAATTATGACGTCAAAGACTCCTGTAAGAGTTGCAGAAGATGTAGACGAAGCCACATTAAACTATGCCGAAATAAAAGCTCTTGCAACAGGAAATCCATTAATAAAGGAGAAGATGGACCTTGATGTTGAAGTTTCTAAACTTAAAATGCTAGAGTCCAATTTTAAATCAAATCTTTATAAGCTGGAAGATAAAGTAGTTAAATTTTATCCAAAGGAAATAGAAAGATTAAAAGAAAGGATAGAGAACTTAAAGGAAGATATTAAAAATGTTGAGCCTTATAGAGAAGTAGATAAAAATTTAAAAGAAGATAATAAATTTACCTCTCTAATTATTGACGGAAAGAAGTATATAGATAAGAAAATAGCTGGAGAGTTTTTGTTGAACAAAATTAAGGGAGTTAAAATATATAGGGAAATGGATAAAGATGGAGAAAAAATAGGTGAATATAGAAATTTTGATTTATCCATAAAATATGATTCTTTTTTCAATAAATATAACTTTATATTAAAA
Source organism: Anaerococcus senegalensis JC48 (assembly GCF_000321005.1). Classification (GTDB taxonomy): domain Bacteria; phylum Bacillota; class Clostridia; order Tissierellales; family Peptoniphilaceae; genus Anaerococcus; species Anaerococcus senegalensis. The sequence goes on along the minus strand of NZ_HE578907.1, from coordinate 604,218 downwards.
GGTAAGGGAGAATATAGAGGAGAGTTTGGAACAGATGAAATAGGTAATATAACAAGAATGGATAATGTATTAGATAAATTACCAGAAAGATTAGAAAATACAATTTCAAAACTAAAAGATACAGAAGAGCAATTTCAAACAGCTAAAATTGAAATACAAAAGACATTTCCACAAGCTGATCTTTTAAAGGATAAGACACTAAGACTTGCAGAAGTAAATAATTTACTAGATATGGGAAAAAGTGAAGATATAAGCCAAGATAATCCATTACTAGAAGAAGTAAAGGAAGAATTGATAGACTTCCTTAACAGAGAATATGATGAAGAAAACAGGTTAGAGGACTTTGATACTATATTTCCTGACTTAACAGATATAGGAATAGCTTATACAACTACACCAGATGAAAAACATGAAATACAGGTAAGTTTAGATTTAATAAATTACAAGATGAACACCTATGTAGATAAGAACCTAATTGACAGCTTTCAATACACCTATGATCCCTTAGATGCAAGTGATTTAAAAGAGCTAGTACAGATAAAGACATCTATTGGCTTTTGGAATTTTAGTGAGCTTGTATCAGTAAATGAAGAAAAACTGAGAGAAGTAATGGGATTTGAAATAGATGATGATGGCAACTTCTATGACCCATTATCTAAAGATATGGATTTAGATGGAATAATAGATAGAAATGATGCTGACTTTAGAGATAGTAAAGTTCAGGAAATAGGGGATTTTGAAAGGAAAGAAAAAACATCTATTATGGATAAATTAAAGGAATATAAGGGGAATTTAGCAGTAAATAATAATATAAAAGAAATAAATAATAGTGAACCATGTGGCAGATAAAGCTTTAAATGAGATTATTAGAGGAAAAAGAATATGGAATTTGATAGATATAGCTTTAATGAATTTATTCGAGAAAATTTTTCTTTTGATGGTGCTACTCAGAGAATAATTAACAATATAGTTGAATATGGAATTAAAAATTTTGCCACTTCAGAAGATAAATTAGTTGAACTTATTCAGACTACAATCGATGATCCAACAGTTGAAGAAATAAAACAATTTATTATTAGTGATGGAAAGGAAGAAGAAATAAAAGATTTAACAGATAAGAGAGAGAAAAATAGAAATGGAGGAATAAAAATGAATATAAAAAAGGGAAATGTAATTGAAACTGAATTTGGAGACACTATGGTATTGGATGTGAAAGATAATCAAGCTACCTTATTTGACGGAAATCAATTTATTTTAGCCACAGGAGTAGAGTTTAATAAAGAAAGTGGAAAGTATGAATGGAATTCTGTTAGATACGCAAGTGATATAAAAACAATAGCAAATATGGAAAATACAAATTTTGAAAGCATGAAAAATACAATAGATTTTTTAGCAGAATATAATCATAAAGAATTTGTAAAAGGTATTATATCTCTTGAAACAGGAGTAGAAAATGAAAATGTTCTTAATAATGCCTATGATAATTATATGAACGATTCAGTTATGGGTCTTATTGATGAAAAGTTTATTGAATATATAGACGAAGAAGAGTTAAAAGAAAATTTAGAAGCTAATCAAGAACAAGGAGATAAAGAGATGAAAGATATAGATAATAAAGAAAAGGATACAGTAAATATAGATGGAAATATAGCAACTGATATAGAAATTAAAGATTTAAAATCGAAAGATGGGAGGGACTTTAAAGTAGCCTCCTTTTCTATTGCTGAAAATGACAAGGAAGGAAATGCAAAATTCATCAGCTGCTACGCCTATAATGACAAAATCAATCAAGTAAAAAATTTGAAAAAAGGAGATTTTGTACACCTATTTGGAAAAGAAAAGAAAAGTATGGGAAAGGATAATAAGGAATACACAAGTCTAAAAGTATACTCTGCAAAGTTATTAAAAGCTAAAGAGCATACAAAAGCAAAAGCATCAACAATAGGGAAATTAAAGGAATTTAAGACTAAAGGGGATATGAAAGTGGATGAAAATAAGAAAAAGGATAATAGCATAGAAAGGTAAAAGATTATAGGGGGCAGGTTTTAGTCTGCCTCCTATATTTTTTTATTGGTTGTCTTTAAGGAAAAATGATGGGTTATATTGAAAAAATATCAGCTCAAAATCTATCCGAAGAAGCTGATACACCAGATCCTTACTTATACAATTCATTATAAATATACTTATCAGTATTCTTTCTTAATTGAGTCAATTCATTTATCAATATATTCTCGTTGGCGTAGTCATCCATAAGAATATCTTTTTTATTTTTGTATTCATCATATAATTTTGACAACTCTTTTATACTTAGATTTTTATATTGACACTTTTCTAAAGCATTTATTGCTTTTTCATATGCGATAATTTGAGGCTTATATTCACTATAAAAATCTTTATCATTTGGATTTTCTTTATAGGTTTTATAGATAACCTTATTTATTTTTATTGTGTTAATGTCTTCAATAGCTACGTAAATTTCGCTCATAACTTTTTCAACATCTTTAATTTTATTTAGGATTTCTTGCCTATTAACAGCCTCTTCTTGGAGTTTAGTTTCCAAATCCATACTAGATGATAGACCGTATTTTCTAAGCTGATTTAAGGTCTTCGCCATAGTATTCATGTTATGCTTTCTTGCCCATATTTCATAACCTTTAGAAGATTTAACCTTTTCATTACTTTCTGTGTCTATTATATTATCAAATTTCTTATAAGATTTTTTATCATAACAAATTTTGTTATTTTTGTAATTTTCATTTACCTTATTTTCAATTCTTTCTTTTATTTTCTCTTTTGTATAATCTTTTCCAAGAGTAGTTTCCCTCGCACGAATGAATCGCCCTTTTTCTCCTTGTTTTTTATGTCTGAAAGAAAGATATTTTCCAAGTTTAATTTCATAGCCATATTCTTCCATAAGCTTTAAGAAATTCTCATAGCTATTTGCTTTATTAATAGCATGATCAATAGAAATTTGAAGTTTATGTTTCCAAGATTTTCCTTTATTAAATTCAATATATTCTTTGTAGGATTTACCATTGGTTTTATACTTTTCTTTAAATTTTACATAATCTTCATCTATAACAGAGAGCTTATATTTTCTACATAAATCATCACTATGATTTCTAATTTGGTGGTAAGTTTTTTTGTTACTTTGATATGCTTTACCAGTTTCAAAAGAAACATTATTAAATAGTATATGGTTGTGAATATGCCCCTTATCTATATGGGTAGTAAGAACATATTCATATTTTCCTTTTAAGATTTTATCGCATAGTTCTATTCCTATTTGATGAGCCTCTTCAGCAGTAGTTTCTCCGGGGAAAAAAGATTGAATTAAATGTCTTGCCAAAACTTTTGCTTTAGAATTACATTCTATTTTTGTTTGTTCAAATTCTAAATGAGCAGTTATAGGGTTACAGTTTAGGGAGGAAATTAGAATTTTTTCATCTGTTTTATCACTATTCATAATATAATCAAGTGCCGCTTTTAAAGTGGATTTTATAGGATGAATTTTAGTAATTGCCATTATTCTTTCTCAGTATTTATGCTATTAGAATTAGTAAGAGAGTATATTTTTTTACGCATAGAGAAAATATCTTTTGCTTGATTTTCTAATAAGATTTTTAAATCTTCTACATCATCTTTATATATAATTGATGTAGTATTTACCCTTTTAGCAATTTGATTTATATTATTTGAAGTACGACTTATATTTGTTGACATTTCACGAAAGACATCCATATCTAATACATAAATATCTTTTTCTAAAATACATTTCATAATAAATTGCCTAAGAGTTTTACACTTAGATGCTTTATATTTTTCATTTAGCAATTCTAACTCCTCATCAGATAACATTAAATAGATTCCGTTATTTCTAAATCTACTTGTCATAATTTAACCTCCTCGTATATTGTAGTTGTAATAATAAATACTACATTTTGTTCTCAATCCCTCTTTCTTATGGGATAATAATTATATAGATAGAGCTCGTAGTAAGCTTCCTTGAAGTTCTCTTTCTAATAAATTTATTAATCGAAATAAAAAAGAAAAACCTGTAAATTCAAGTAGGATAACTTGACTTACAGGTTTAATTTATTCTATATATTTCGTCTGGAAATCTCCTGATTTAATTTTTTATTGCTTATATTTTATCATTTTTTGATATAATATTCAAGTTTACTTTGGGGCTATTATAAGCGTTTGTTGCTGAATTTAATTATTATAAATTTAGGGGTTTGGGGATATTCCCCAACAAGTAAAATGGGAAAAAATAAGTGATATAATCGTAGTATTCTTATTTCATTTTTAGTAAGTGCATATGCACTTACTGTGCTTGCTGAATAAGTGTTAAGGGGTTTTAATATATTTGTAATGTTAGAGAATATATTTTATAATTACCTTAATGGGGTATACATTAAAATATAAAAAAGAAAAGGGGTATGATTTTGGGCGTTAAGCTTCACAGAAAAGTTTTTTCTAAGGAACACTATATTGAAGTAATTTATGTTTTATTGAGAGAAAAAGAGGATGTTTATAATAAAGATATTGTTAACTATACGAAGTTAAGCAAACCATCAGTTAGTGTGGCTATAAATAATTTAATAGATGAGGGGTATGTGTACAGGAAATCAATGTCAATAAAGCTAACGGAAAAAGGAGAAAAAATAGGTAAAGAATTATATAATAAACATATTTATTTTTATAATCTATTTTTAGATTTAGGTGTTGAACCTAAACAAGCAAATGAAGAAGCATGTAGTGTTGAACATGTAATATCAAATGAAACATTTAAAAAGATTAAAGCATTTTTAGAAGAAAGCAGTAAAAAATAAGCAAATATTTTCAGTTAGGCAGTTTTAATTAAATTATTAGGTAAATCTAAGTTGATTTAATTATAATTGCTTTTTTTATGTAGAAATTTATACCTCCTTACAAATTTTAAAATTATTTGAAGTGACATATTGATTTTTATAAATAAATATGTTAAAATCAAGTTAGTTAAGACTAACTTGATAAAGGAGGATAATATGCCTAAAATAAACAGAGAAACTTATGGTAAGGCCACTATAGATACTTCAGATAATGACAATCTGAATTCATTTGTGTTAGCGATAAAAATAATAGAAGATATAGCTAATGAAATTCAACCTTATGTGGTGTATGAAAATCTCAATGAAATATCAGTTGCTATAGGAGAATATATTGGAATTGAAGTGTATACAGACAAAATCCTAATAACTGAAAATGGCGATACTGTAGAACATAAGGTAAGCGATCTAAGTGAAGACATGAAGAAGGTTTTCGAAAATATAAACTTTACTGACTGGAGAATGTATGGAATCGCTGATTTTAATTATGCAAAGCATACATTTTTGAAAAATGTGAGTGATAAGGAAGTTTTGTTAAAGATGTTTATTCCAAGAACTGACATTAGAATTTTAGATAGCTCAATAGAAATAAAATCTGTTGATAATATCGACGAAATAATTTCAGCAGTGGAGAAATGTGCAATAAATTCTACTAAAGAAGAGTTGAAAAAAAATACTTCGCCAGTTGCTTTAGAAAAGCTAAAATCAATAGATAGTGAATACTACAAAGAGATTGTTTCTAAAGGAATAGAAGAAATTAATAATGGTAAGTATGATAAGGTTATTTTGTCCAGAAAAATTAAGTTAGAGAAAAAAATCTTGCTAAAAGATAGTTTTTTATTAGGGAGAAAATACAATACCCCTGCACGTTCATATTGTCTGAAAATTGGTGATGTTGAAGTTATAGGTTTTAGTCCAGAAACTGTTGTCGAGGTGGATGAAGAAAAAAAAGTATACACATTTCCTCTAGCTGGAACCAGAGCATTAACAGATGATCCTATAAAGAATAAGGAATTAAAGTGTGAATTATTAAAAGATCCTAAAGAGATTGCTGAACATGCTGTTTCTGTTAAGTTAGCTTTTGAAGAATTAGAAAAAGTTTGTATAAAGGATAGTATATCGGTAGTTAAATTCATGGAGGTTTTGGAGAGGGGTTCAGTTCAGCATCTAGCATCAAGGTTGAAAGGGACGCTTAAAGAAGAATTCAATGAATGGCATGCATTTACTGCTCTTTTCCCGGCAGTTACCGCATCTGGAATACCCAAAGCAGAGTGTATAGATGCTATAGATAGGTTAGAAAAAGACGAAAGAGGATTATATAGCGGAGGCGTACTAACTTATGATCAAAATGGAACAATGGATGTGGCATTAGCTTTAAGAACTGCATTTCAAACAGACAAAGAAACATGGATTCGAGTAGGTGCTGGAATTGTAAAATTATCAAAAGCAGAAAGAGAATTAGAAGAAACTAAAGAAAAAGCAGGAAGCATTTTAGACAAGTTAGTTTATATAGAAGATTAAGAGATGGATATATTTATTAACACTACGCAATCTAAATACAAAATATATTTAGATTGCGTTGCTTTAAAAAACTTAAATGAATTTATTTCAAGCAAAAAACAGTACAAGAACATTATAGTAATAACAGATAGCAATGTGGACCATTTTATAGGCAACAGTTTTAATTTAAAAAATTATAAGCTTTATAAGTATGTTATAGAAGCAGGGGAAAAGTCCAAAAATATAGAAACATACTATAAAAAAAATAATAAGATATTTGACCTCAATAAAAGCGGATAGGCATGATTTAATTATTGCATTAGGTGGTGGGGTAGTTGGTGATTTAGCTGGATTTGTGGCCTCTACTTATATGAGGGGCATAGATTATATTCAAATACCTACTAGTCTTTTAGCTATGGTTGATTCATCCATTGGATCAAAAACGGCAATCAATACAGAAGACGGGAAAAATTTAATCGGAAGTTTTTATAATCCTAGAGCTGTGTTTATAGATTTTACTTACTTAAAAAACCTTCCTCAAAAAGAATTTCTAAATGGACTGTCTGAAACAATTAAAGCTTCGATTATAAAAGATAGAAAACTATTCGAATTAATTATAGAAAGCGATTTAAACAATGAAGAAATAATAAAGAAGATTGTAAAAAGAAGCATTGAAATTAAAAAGGAAATTGTCGAGAGGGATTTAAAAGAAACAAAAGAAAGACAACTTTTAAATTTTGGTCATACAATAGGTCATGCCTTAGAAAAACTAAGCGACTATACCTTACCACATGGCTATGGTGTTGCAATTGGAATGGCAATGATAACTAGAGGATATTACAATATGGGAAAAACAGATGAGAGAACCTATAAAAGAGTAGAAGAAATACTTAGAAAATATCATCTACCAACACATTGTAGTTATAGTGCAGAGGAACTTTACAGCGAAATTTTAAAAGACAAGAAAAGCAATGGAGACAAGATAAATATTATATATCCAAAATTAATAGGTGATTGCAGAATTGATATTGTAGATAAGTCTAACCTATTAGAAGTGTTAAAACATTGCTTATGAAAGGTGGTTGTCGAATGAATGTAAAAATTAAGCCGAATGAAATTAAGGGAAAGATGAAGTCGATACCATCAAAGTCGCTGTTACATCGAGCAATTATATTAAGTGGAATAGCAAAAGACAGAGAAATCATATTAGAACAGGTAAATACAATATCAGAAGATATAGAAGCTACACTTACTTGTATTGAAAAATTAGGAGCTAAAACTAAGGTGGAAGGAGATTCAATTAGAATTACAAGCCTTGGAAACATAAAGAAATCTAAAGTTGAATTACACTGTAAAGAGAGTGGAACAACACTTAGATTACTTTTACCACTTGTAAGTACATTTTCAAAAGAGGCAACAGTAGATTGTTCTGAGGGTCTTAGAAAAAGACCGATTAGAGAATTAATCGAAACGTTAGAAGAATCAGGGTTATATTTCAAGGAAAAGGGATTTCCAATTAACATCTCAGGAAATGTGACCACTGATTTTTTTAAAATTAGTGGTGATATTAGTTCTCAATATGTCAGTGGCTTGCTTTTGCTTTCTTCACTACTAGATCAAAGAAGTTCAATATATCTTACTACTAAATTAGAATCTAGGGCTTATGTAAATATAACAATAAAAGTATTAAGAGATTTTGGAATAATAGTTAATGAGTTAGAAGAGGGTGTATTTGAAATATATGGGGGGAGAGACAAGATACTCCCACCTAAAGAATATCAAATCGAAGGGGATTGGTCTAATGCAGCATTCTTTCTTGTAGGAGGTTGTTTAGGAGACTCAATAAAGATGTCTGGTTTAAATTTAGAATCTAGTCAAGGGGATAAAAAGATAGTTCAAATTCTTAAAAAGGCTGGAGCAATTCTCACCTGTTCTGATGATTTTATAAGTTCTAATAGAAGCCATTTAAACTCCTTTGAAGTAGATTTTTCCGAAACACCTGATTTATTTCCAATTTTATCAGTAGTGGCTGCATTATCAAAAGGACAAAGTATTTTAAAAGGTGGAGAAAGACTAAAACTTAAAGAAAGCAATCGAATAGAAAGTACATTTCAGATGTTAAAAAGTTTAGGGGCAGACGTAAAAAAAAGAGATGATGGACTGATTATTCAAGGGAAGGAAATTTTAGATGGTGGAATTGTGAATTCTTTTAATGACCATAGAATTGTTATGTCAGCAACCATGGCATCTATTAAATGTAAAGAACCTGTCTCGATAGTAAATGCAGGAGCGGTAAAAAAATCATATCCTAATTTTTTTGACGACTTTAAAAAAGTAGGAGGGATCTTTGATGTCATCAGTTAGTATAGGAGAAAACATAAAAATAAGCCTTTTTGGAGAATCTCATGGTTTTGCTATTGGAGGAGTAATAGATGGATTACCTCATGGACAAAAAGTTGATATGGAAAAACTAGACAAATTTATGGCAAGAAGAAAACCAGGTTCTGGGAAATATGTAACTCAAAGAAAAGAAAGAGATGAAATAAAATTTTTATCAGGGATAAAGGATTCTATTATTATGGGAGATCCACTGGCAGTTATTATTGAAAATAATAATATTAGACCGGAGGATTATAAAGCTTTAGCGTATACTCCAAGACCTTCACATATTGATTTTTCAGCTAAGAAAAAATTTGGAGAGCATATAGATTTAATTGGTGGTGGGCATTTCTCGGCAAGGCTAACAGCAATTTTAACTGCTTTTGGAGGTATCGCTAAGCAAATCCTTGAAAGCAAGAATATTCTCGTATCTGCTCACCTATATAGAATTAGAGAAATTCAAGACACAAGACATAATGATATAGAAAACATACAGAAGGCTGTAGAGAAGTCTGAGAATAATAGATATTCCATAATTAATGAGGAAAATATTGAAAAAATTGATAAGGTCCTACAGGAGTTAGTAAAAGAAAAGGATTCTACAGGAGGTATAGTAGAGTGTTCTGTATTTGGCTTACCACCTGGGGTAGGAAACCCTGTATTTGATGGTTTAGAAAATAATATTGCTAAGATGTCTTTTGCCATACCGGGAGTTAAAGGAATAGAATTCGGATCTGGATTTGAGGGTGCTTTGAAATTAGGTTCAGAGAACAATGATAATTTCTATATTGATGAAAGAAAAGAAATAAAGACCAAGACTAACCATGCTGGTGGAATAATTGGTGGAATAAGCAGTGGAATGCCTATAAATTTAAAGGTAGCCTTTAAACCAACTCCATCTATTGGGAAGGAACAAGAAACAGTGAATATACAAACAATGAGCAATACTAGGATAAAAATAAAAGGAAGGCATGATCCTTGTATAGCAATAAGAGGTGTTGTAGTAGTTGAGGCGATAGTGTCTTTAGTAGTATTAGACTATTTATTATAGATAGCAAGTTAGAGGAGCAAGTATGGAATATGGATTACTAGGGAAAAAACTAATTTATAGTTTTTCTCCAATGATACACAAGTATTTTGGGGACTATGAATATGAATTAGTAGAATGTAGTGAAGAAGATATAAGATTAATTTTAAGTGGAAAGAAATTTAAAGGCTTAAACATTACAAATCCATATAAGATAATGGCAAAAGAATATTGTGATAAGTTAGATGAAAGTGCAAGAAAGACAGGTTGTGTAAATACGATAGTAAATAAAAATGGCAGTTTGTATGGATATAATACAGATTATTATGGTTTTTTACACATGATTAAGAAGATAAAATCCATAAAGAAAGAAAGTCCGTTTTCTATCATTGGATCAGGAGCTACAGCAAGGATGAGTAAGGTAGTCCTAGAAGATTTAGAATGTCAATCAATAAAAATAATTTCTAGAGAAGATATAAAAAACCATAATATTGAAGAACTTATTAAAGACACAGAGATACTTATAAATTGTACACCAATAGGAGTTTATCCACTTGTTGATGAAAGCTTTCCTGTAGAAATAAAAAAACTGATTAAATTAAAGCATGTCATTGATTTAAATTATAATCCTTTAAACACGAGGCTGATGATAGAAGCAAATGAACTAGGGTGTAAGGCAAACTCAGGTCTTTCAATGCTAGTTGCTCAAGGGAAAAAAGCTGCGGAAATATTCTTGAGTAAGAAAATAGATGATAGCTTAATAGATGAGGTAGAAAGAAAGATAAGAAAAAGATTATTAAATATCGTATTGATTGGCATGCCAGGTAGTGGAAAAACTGTAATAGGAAGAGAGTTAGCACATAGAATCAACAGGGAATTCGTTGATATTGACAATTGTATTGAAAATCTTCATAAAATGACTATTCAAAAAATAATTGAAAAAAATGGGATACGTTTTTTTCGAGAACTTGAAAAGGAAGTAGTAAGGGAAGAGCTATTATCTTTTTCAAAAGTGTTTTCTACTGGTGGAGGGGTCATTGAGGATAGAGAAAACTGGAGATATCTAAAATACAATTCACAAGTTATTTATATAGAGAGAGATTTAGATCAACTTGACACCAGGGGACGTCCTCTTTCGCAAGGAGGAATAGATAGATTGAATAATATCTATGAGAAAAGAAATCCTATTTATAAAAAACTTTCAGATTATAGGGTTAAAAATAATAAAAGTCTTCTAGAAACAGTAGAGGAGATAGTAAAAGTTTATGAAAAAAATTTTAGTTATTAATGGTCCAAACCTTAATATGTTGGGAATTAGAGAGCCGGAAATCTATGGAGTAAAAACATATGAGGATTTGTGTAGGGAGATCAAAGAATATGCAAATAAGATAAATATTGAAGTGGATACTTTCCAATCTAATCATGAAGGAGAGATAATAGACATAATTCAAAAATCTTATGGTAGATATTATGGAATAGTGATTAATCCAGGCGCCTATACTCATACCAGCATAGCTATTTTAGATGCCTTAAAAGCTGTAGGAATAAGAACGGTAGAAGTTCATTTAACAGACATAATGGATAGAGAGGATTATAGGAAAAAGTCATTTATTTCAGAACATGCTGAGATGACAATCTACGGTAAGGGGTTTGAAGGTTATTTACAAGCCATTGAATCCCTAATTAAAAAGTAGAAAAGGGGTGATAAAATGCAATACATTCTGAAGGGAAAAAAAGACTTTAAAGCATGTGTGGAATACTTAAAAAAAGAAGATATTCTATTTCAAGATTATGATATTAAAGATTATTATATCATCAATGTTTTTGATAATACTTTATGTTCAAAGATAGAAAATGAGGAAGAAGCTTTTCTAAATACAAAAGATATTTCTATTGAGAATGGATATTTAGTAACAAAAAGATATAAAGAGAAAACCATAATTGATGTAAAAGGGATCGAAATTGGAGGAGAAGAACCTGTTGTTATTTCAGGACCTTGTTCTGTTGAGTCAGAAGAAATTGTAAGAAATATAGCAATAGGTATAAAAAAAGCAGGAGCAGATATATTAAGAGGAGGAGCGTTTAAACCAAGAACATCTCCTTATGAATTTCAGGGCTTAGGTAGAAAGGGAATAGACATTCTTAATAAGATTGGTAAAGAGCTTGAGATACCTGTAGTAACGGAAATAATGGATATCAGAGAACTGGACTATATGATAGATAAGGTTGATATTTTACAAGTAGGTGCTAGGAATATGTACAATTACTCACTATTAAAAGAATTAGGGAAGCTAGATAAGCCTATTTTACTTAAAAGAGGATTAAGTGCAACGATAAAAGAATTTTTATTAAGTGCTGAGTATATTATGCTTGGTGGCAATGGAAAAGTTATTTTATGTGAGAGAGGAATTAGGACTTACGAAAATTATACAAGAAACACAATGGATATAGCTGCCATATCTTTCTTGAAAAATATTACACATTTACCAATAATCGCAGATCCAAGTCATGCAACAGGAAAGAGGGAACTAATAGGTCCCTTATCTAAAGCTTCAATTTCAGCAGGTGCTGACGGAATCATAATAGAATCTCACTTAAATCCAGAAAATGCTTGGAGCGATGGAAAACAAACAATAGATATATCTAGTTTGAAAACTATAATTAGATTTTGTAAATAGTAAAATATATTTTTATAAAAAATATCAATAGATATTGAAAAATGCTATCAATATATGCTATTATTAAGTTAGCTTAAACTAACAAATGCTAATATTTAATATTTTTCAGGAGGTAATAATTTGAGTAAGTGGTTTGTACATGGCAATGAAATAGGAATACAAGAGAGTAGGAATACCATTTTTATATTTCCCTATGCTGGAGGAGGAGCTTCTTCTTTTAAAAATTGGGGAAGACATTTTAAAAATAGCGGTGTGTATTTTGCTCAATATCCAGGTAGAGAAAATAGGTTTTCTGAAAAAGCTATTAAGGATATCAGAGAATTAGTTGAAGAACTATTTAAAGCTATGAAAACAGTTTTTGACTTTACATCACCATATTATTTATTTGGACACAGCATGGGGACTAAGATAGTTTATGAATTAGCATTGAAAATAAAAGAGAGTGGGCTTCCAAACCCTGAAGGCTTAATTATTTCAGCGGGGAGGGCGCCATGCTATAAAGAGCCAAATCCTATCTACCATTTAGATGATGATGGATTTATAGAAGGATTGAGAAGATATGGTGGAACTCCTGATGAAATATTAGCTAACAAGGATTTAATTGGTATCTTTTTACCTACTTTAAGAGCAGATTTTATCATAGATGAGGACTATCAAGATGAAGAATATAAAAAAGTTGATAGTGATATACTAGGCTTGATGGGAACAATTGATAAGGAAATGAGTTTAGAAGAAATGACTAAGTGGAGTGAATATACGACAAAGAATTTCACATATGAGTACATCGAAGGAGAACATATGTTTATAAACACTTCTGAAGAAGATGTAATTAAAGAATTGAGAAAATATATCAACGATTAGAATGGATACAAAAATTTTACAAGTGTTTAAATTTGATGAAATCGACTGTATTGTTGATAGGTTTTTTGATAATGAAGTAGCTTTATTAACAATTAACACATCTGAATTTAAGGATAAATATTATACAGAAAAATTTTTAAAAAAGGAAGAAATTAAACATGCTCAAGGATTTAAATCAGAGGTAGCAAGGATAAATTATATTGTATCTCGAAGCGTAGTAAATAAAGTTTTTTCCTTTATATTAAGAAAAGATGTTGAAAAAATAGAGGTATTAAATGGAAAGTACAAAAAACCATTTGTTAAAAACAATAAAGGAATAAAGTTCAACATTTCCCATACAGATGGTCTTGTAATAGTTGGATTCTCTCAAGAAGAAATAGGCGTAGATATAGAATGGATAAATAAGAGATTTGAGTACAAAGATATAGTAAATAATTGTTTTACAGATTCAGAAATTGAATATATAGATAAGGATTTCTGCAAATTTTATGAATTATGGACGATTAAGGAAGCTTACTTAAAATGTGATGGTATTGGTCTAATCAGAGATACTAAGGAGATAGAAGTTATAAATATTAGCAAGAATTGGGCTGAGTTAAGAGATAGTAAAGGCTACAATAAACAACTTAGAATGATTAGAGATAATTCAGGGTATATAGGGGCAATTTGCACAACGGAGGAAAAATGAATATAAAAATTAAAGAAAAATTAGAAGACTTCTATGACAAAGAGGTTTGGAATCATTTATCTCTAGGTGATTTTTTAACTAAAGTTTCCAATAAATATAGTGAAAAAATAGCCATCAATGAAAATGGAAACGAGTATTCTTATAAAGAGATTGAAAGTATCTCTAATAGATATGCAAAGGGATTTTTAAAAGAAGGCTTTAAAAAGGGTGATAAAGTTGTATTACAACTACCAAACAGTGCTGAATTGATTTTTGTGGCTTTTGCTCTTTTTAAAATAGGAGTAATTCCAATTATGTCTTTACCAGCTCATAGAAAGACGGAGATTAGTGGAATAATTGAATTATCAGAAGCAAAGGCATATATCGCACAAGATAGGTATTTAGGATTTTCTTATACGGAAATGATTAGAGAAGTTATTAAAGAAAATAGAACAGATATAAAAGTTTTTATTCAGGGAGATAATGAAGAGTTCAGATCTCTAACAGAAATCAAAGCAAATACGCCTATTGAAGAAAATGTGAATGTTGATTATAAAGACATAGGTTTACTATTGTTATCTGGAGGAACAACAGGAATACCGAAATTAATCCCAAGGAGACACTGTGATTACTTATATGTAGCAGAGTATTCGGGACGAAGGTGTGGGTTAACTGAAGAAAGTGTATATTTAGCTGCTTTACCGATGTCTCATAACTTTCCTTTAGGATGCCCTGGAATAATGGGAACATTGTTTTATGGAGGGAAAATAGTGATTTGCCCTACTACAAGCCCTGATGAGATAATACCGTTAATTGAAGAAGAGAGAGTTACAATTACTGGATTAGTTCCTGCCATGGCTAATATGTGTATAGAGTTTTTAGAAATGGATGAATATGATATATCCTCTTTAAAATTGATTCAGATTGGTGGTTCTGTTTTAGACCAAATTACAGCCAAGAAAATCGAGAGAGGTTTTTCTTGTAAGCTTCAGCAAATTTTTGGAATTGCTGAAGGTTTAATATCAACTACAAGTTTAGATGATGATAGTGAAACTATATACAATACACAAGGTAAACCAATAAGTGAATATGATGAGGTATTGATTGTTGATGAAGAAGGGAAAGAATTACCTGTAGAGGAGTATGGAGAACTTATAGTTAGAGGCCCATATACAATTTATGGTTATTATAATTTAGATGAAATTAATAAGAACTGTATAACTGAAGATTGTTACTTCAAAACAGGTGATAAAGCTAGAAAGCTTAAAGATGGTAATTTTCAAATTGTAGGAAGGCTAAAAGAAATGATCAATAGAGCTGGAGAAAAAATAACCCCTACAGAGCTAGAAGAAATTCTATTAACTCACGATAAAATTGTAGAAGTACAAGTTGTAGGAATTCCAGATCAAATTTTAGGAGAAAAAATAGGAGTTTTTGTCCTTTCAGGAGATAACGAGATTACTCTAAATGAAATCAGAACATTTCTAAAAGAGCATGGAGTAGCCCATTTCAAATTACCAGATTTAGTTAAAAAGGTTGATGCTTGGCCATTGACAAGCGTTGGTAAGATAAGTAAAGAAACACTTAGAAAATCTGCCTTATAGGAGGAATTAGCAATGGAGATAAATGATATAAAAAACAAAGTGATACAGTCCATTAAAGAACATATTCGCATGGAAATTAACGATGATTTTGAGAAGGGCGATAATCTTATAGAAAGAGGATTAAGTTCTATTATGATAATGAAAATATCTAATAAGTTAAGAAAATCAGGTATTAGGATATCATTCTCTAAATTAATGGAAAAACCAACTTTTAATGAATGGGAAATGTTAATTAAGAGTGCAAAAATTAACGATAAATTTATATCAAAAGAAGCAGAAATAGTTAAGAACAAAGAATATGTTGGTATTAAATTTCCGTTAACAGATGTGCAATATGCTTACTGGGTTGGTAGAGAAGATGATCAGGTTTTGGGAGGCGTAGGGTGTCATGCCTATCTAGAAATTGATGGTAAAGATATAAATGTTAAAAAATTAAATGAAGCGTGGATAAAATTACAAAAAGATCATCCAATGTTGAGAGCAAAATTTAACAGTGATGGCACTCAGGAAATCATGGAGTCTCCTTACACAGACGAAATTAGTGTATACAACTTAGAGAATCTAGATAATAAAGAAATTAAGGATTCTTTAAATGAAATTAGAGAAAAAATATCTCATAGGAAATTAAAGGTCGAAGAAGGTGAAGTAGCAGGTCTTGGAATTGCTTTATTACCTGAGGGAAAGACAAAAATCTTTTTAGATATTGATTTGTTGGTTGCAGATGTTATGAGTCTAAGCATTATGATTAAAGAATTAACAAGAAATTATGTAGGAGAAGGTGAAAAACATTCTATAGACTATACCTTCAAAGATTATATTGGAGATAATAAAGACAATCAATTACAATTAGAAGAGGATAAGGACTTTTGGAAGACAAAAATTGAAAATGACTTTCCTATGGAAACACCTAATTTACCACTAAAAATTAGGCCTGAAATGGTTAAAGAAACTAAGTTTATTAGAAGAAAGAAAGTGGTAGATGAAGAAAGTTGGAGTGAAATAAAAAGACTAGCCTCTTTGCATAAAGTAACACCATCAATGGTTTTATTGGCCTGCTATGGTCTTGTAATAGAACGATGGACTAATCAAGAAAAGTTTTTAATAAATATGCCTTTATTTAATAGGGATACTGAAAACAGTAATTTAAGTAATATGATTGCAGATTTTACTAATTTATTATTGGTAGATTATGAGAGAAGACTAGGGGAAACATTGATACAAACTATAGAGAGGGTTAGTGAAGTATTTTTAGAGAATGTTGCCCATAGCTCATATTCTGGCGTCCAAGTTCAAAGAGATATGTATAAAGAAATAGGTAACAATAATAACGTGGCTCCTATTGTGTTTGCTTGTAATATTGATTATCCTTTAGAAACGCAAAAGTCAAGAGAAGCACTTGGGGGAATTTCATATATGATTTCTCAAACACCAGGTGTTTGGTTGGATTTTCAGACTTATGTAACAGATGAAAAGTTAATTTTATGTTGGGATGCTGTGGAAGAACTTTACCCAGAAGAATTATTAAATGATATGTTTGATGCTTTTTATGAACTCCTTATTTCCTTAACTAAAAAAGAAAATTGGGGAAAGAAAACAGATGTTTTATCTCAAAGACAAAAGGAAATTAGAAGGCAGGAAATTGAAGCTATTATTCCACTGAAATATCCAGATGAAAGAATTTACGATGGATTTATTAAAAATGTTAAATCAAATCCAAATAAAGTGGCAATTATAGACTCTTCTACAGGTGAAGAGATAAGCTATGGGGAACTTTATGATAATGCTTTAAAAATTGCTTTTTATTTACAATCAGAGGGCATAAAAAAGGGTGATTATATAGGAATAACACTTCCAAGAGGAAGTAGACAAATTTTTGCTATCTTTGGAATTTTATTTAGCGGTGCAGCATATGTACCTATAGGAATTACACAGCCTAATGAAAGAAGAAGTAAAATATATAATCAAATTGGTATAAATCACATAATAAGTGATGAAGAAACAATAATTAGTTGTTCTTTGGATAACGAAGAAGTTAAGATTATTGATTTAGATAAAGGAATGAATAGCGATAAGAAATTAGAAATGCCTGTTCAAGTTAGTCCATATGACAGTGCATACATTATTATGACATCAGGGACAACAGGAGTGCCAAAAGGCGTTGAAATAATGCACACTAGTGCTATCAACACCTGCATAGACCTGAATAAGAAATATAACATTAATACTAATGATACTGTCTTAATGGTGTCTTCTATAGATTTTGACCTTTCTGTGTTTGATATATTTGGACTTTTACATGCTGGTGGTACATTTATTACCACAAGTGAAGACAATTACAGAATTCCAGATGATTGGCTTAAATTAATTGATAGATATAACGTTACTGTTTGGGACTCAGTTCCGATACTGTTTGATATGTTAGTTACAATGGCTGAAGGTAAAAAGAGGAAATTACCTTTTAGAGTTGTTATGCTATCAGGAGATTGGATTGCTTTAAATCTACCAGGAAGATTTTATAATATGAGTAATAACTCTGTTGTTGTGGCCATGGGTGGGGCTACGGAGGCATCTATATGGTCAAACTATCTAAATGTACCTAAAGAAATTCCAAACAATTGGGCTTCGATACCGTATGGGAAACCTCTAGAGAATCAAGTATATAAGGTGGTAGATGACTTTGGTAGAACTTGTCCTAATTATTGCAAAGGTGAGTTATTAATTGGAGGAGTAGGTGTCGCTAAAGGGTACAGAGGAGATACTGAGTTAACTGATAAAAAATTCATTGTAGAAGATGATATAAGGTGGTATAGAACAGGTGATAACGGAAGAATATGGAATGATGGTACTATAGAATTTCTCGGCAGAAAAGACACTCAAGTTAAAGTTAAAGGACATAGAATAGAGCTAGGGGAAATAGAAAAGGCTATACAGTCATACAAAGGCATAGAGAATGTTGTTGTTTTAAACGTTAGAAATCCAAATATGATAGTGGCTTTTATAATAAGAAAACAACAGATAAATATTGATGAAATTTCAACATATTTAAAATCAAAAATACCGGCATACATGATTCCCAATACCTTTATAGAATTATCTAGTTTTCCGGTAAGCAAAAATAACAAAGTAGATAAGAAAAAGTTAGTTGAAAATTATTTATATTCAATAAAGAATAATCACAAAAAGATAGAAAAAGAATCTAAGGGTCAGATTTTAAATATTGAAAAACTGCTTAAAGAAATATGGGAAGATGTTTTAGATTTACATTCAATTAAAACAGATGATAATTACTTTGTAGTAGGCGGAGATTCCTTATCTGCAATTAATCTCATAGCAAGAATAGAAAATGAACTTAGTGTGGAAATTTCTGTAAAAGATATATTTGATTATCCAACGATAGAATCATTAGCAAAAGTAATTAAACGAAGAAATAGCAAAGAAAAGGATGATGATTAAATATTAAATAGGGGGAACATCATGAATTATAAAGTAGTGATATGCGGAAGTACATTTGGGTCAATGTATGTAGAAGCGATTAAACATATACCAAATATTGAATTAATCGGAATTTTATCTACTGGCAGTAACCGTTCAAAGCAGTTAGCAATCAAAGAAAATATTAAAATTTTCACTAAAGTAGATCAGATACCTGATGATATAAGTATTGGAATTGTTGCAATAAAATCATCGATACTAGGCGGTCATGGTACTGAGATTGCAAAATCACTTTTAAATAAAAAAATCAATGTAATTCAAGAACATCCTTTAAGTAGTGGAGAAATAATTGAGTGTTATAAATTATCGCTACAAAATGGAGTGAAATATAAGATAGGGGATTTATATAGTAGATTAGATTCAGTAAAAACATTTATAAAAACAGCTAATCTATTAAATAACTTAGAAAATATTGAGCATATTAGCGTATTAACATCAAGTCAAGGATTGTATTCATTAATATCCATTTTAGCTAAGGCTGTGAATGATTTTGGGGATTTTCAGATTTCAAATAAAGGCGAAGCAAATAAATATCCCTTTGCTAATATTATTGGTAAAATCAATAATACTACAGTACACATTCAAATTCATAATGAGGTCGATGATAAGCATCCAAATGATAACATGCATATTCTTCATAGAGTTATTTTCTTTTATGAAAGTGGGAGGCTGGAACTAAATGATACTTTTGGATCTGTAATATGGAGATCAAGAATGAATATTCTAAATTTCAACGATACTCTTGATGACTCTAAAAACTCCGATGTTTGCTATGTGGTATGTGATGAAAAAGAAATAGATTACTCTGAACTTATGAATATAAATTATCCTATTGCTATAGCAGAAGATATTATTTCTTTTATAGATTGTATTAACAGCAAAGACAACTCAATTAATGCACAAAAAGATTTTTTGGTTTCAGATAAATGGTCAGAATGTACAAAAATATCTGGATTCCCTAAAAGTATCAATTATGAGTTAAAACATTTTAATATAATTGATTTATTAAAAGAGCAAGGAGATGGATAGGCATGAATGTTTTAAAAAATGATGCTGATATTTTAGAGTACTTATTTGAATTGAATAAAAATGGCATACAACTTGTTTACAGTGAAGATAAGTTATATTCTAAAACGAGAAAAGCATTAGAACCGAGTGTTATAAAAGAAATAAAGGAAGTAAAAGAACCCATATTAAATTTTTACAGAAAGTATCAAAAAAGGTTTTTTGATCTAACATATATGCAAAAAGCGTATCTTATGGGAAAAGAAAAGGAAATAGCACTAAACACAGTAAATGCAACGTATTATCAAGAATTTGAAAAAGAAAATATAGATGTTAAAAAATTAGAGGAATCACTTAATTGGATTATCAACCAAAACGAAGCTCTTAGGATGGTTATTTTTAGGGAAGGAAAAGGTATTATCTCTGAAAACATACCTAACTATAATATTAAGTCCTATAAATTAGAAACCTATGAACAGAGGATAAAGTATAGGGAAGAGATGTCTCACAAAACTTATAATTATGGAACATGGCCTATGTTTGACGTTTGTGTAGGAAAATCTTTTGAAGACAAAGACATACTTCATATGATATATGATTGCTCTATACTTGATGCATGGAGTATAGATATTTTAACCAAGATGTTATTTAAAAAATATTCAGGAGAAAATATAGAAGTCCAAGATTATAATTATACAGATTATTTAAGAGATTTTAATAAACATTTAATAGCTAATAAAAACTTAATAGAAGAAGCTGATAGATATTGGACTGTTAAATCTGAGAACTTGTTTAAACCACCTGAGTTAAAAACTAAACAAGATATAAGCACTGTTAAAAGTATGACTTTCAAAACAGTCAGTTATGTTTTTGACAAGGAGACAACAAAAAAATTCAAAAGTATCGCAATGCATAACTCTGTCAGTTTTTCAAATCTAATAATTGGTGTTTACATGTGTGTATTATCAAAATACAGTTCTAACAAAGATATAGCGGTAAATTTAACGATGTTTGGGAAAAACATAAACAATAAAAAAGCATTAAATTTAATAGGTGAATTTAGCAATATTGCTTTAATAGAATATGATTCGAAAGAAAAAGATATAATAAAATCTTCAAAAAATATTCAAGAGCAAGTTATTCAAGCTTTGAATTATAGACTATATGATGGCATTAATATAATAAGGAAACTGAAAAATGGAGTAGAATACTATCCTGTGGTTGTGACAAGTATGCTAGGAGTAGATTATCAATCAATTTATAAAGGATTCGCTGAAGTTTATTGCATAAGTCAAACTCCTCAAGTAATTTTAGATCATCACATAAGAGAAATAGATGGTTGTTTAGCTATCTCGTTTGACTATGTAGTCGAATTATTTAGCGATTCTCAAATTCATAGATTATTGGAAGAGTATAAATTAATGTTAGAAGGATTAATCTAGGGGGGAATATGGTAAACAAAAATAATGTAACAAACATACCAATAAATGAAGAAATGAATTGTTCTATATTAGAATTTAAAAGCAATGAAAAATATAAACTTGGAATCTCATTTAGTATTAATAGCTTTAATAACAAAGTTATAAAGAGTTCAATTTTAAATGATAATTTAGAATATAATTTTGATACCATTGAACACGAAAGGATGAAAGCGGTAAAAAGCTTTATTTTAGAGATTTTAACAGATTTGAAAGATGAAAAATTAATAATAGATAAAAACAATAGACCTATAATTAATAAGTGGACTGAATACATTAAAGATTTTAAAGACTATGGGAAAGAAAGCGTGGAAACGAATGAGTTATACAAGTTTTTAATATCTAACAAAGGTACATTTATCAAAATGCTTCAAGATTATAACAATAGATATTTATTATTAGAAGATGAGAAATTATCTCCAAATGCTATAAGCCTTCATAGCAAAGAAAGTGAGTTAATATTAAAGCATATAGAAGATATTATATTGCAAGAAAAGAATGGTGCAAGTATCGCAATAATTGACTCTCATGAACTGTTTAAAATTCTTTCGGAAAGGCTACCAAATGAATTTGAGTGTTATTATGTTAGATTAAGCGAAGTATTAAATGATACGAAATATAACTTGGAGGATAAATATATAAATATAACTTCAATAAGTGGGGATAAGGTATCAAAGTATGATTATATAATAATGTTAAACAATATTCATAATTATGAAGAGCCAGAGACTGTGATATGTTTTTTAGAAAAACTTTTAAAAAAAGGCGGAAAATTAATTACTTCTGATTTTGATAAAATGAATTCTATGGCATTGTTATTTGGGATTTTCTATAATTTAAACAATCTTGATATTAAGAATGATGTTAGAAATGAATTTTTTTATAAGAGAGAACATATTTTGACAATATTTCAAAAAATATTTACAGAAACTAAACTTAATGTAATAGGGGAACATCACTCGTATTTACTAGAAGGATTCTGTAACTATGATTATAAGAAAATAATAACAGATATATCAAAAGACATAAATTTAGAGATGGAAGATATATCAATATTATGTAATGACATTGATGTAGAACAAATAATGCATATTTGTTCTTGCTCTGCACAACTTAAAAAAAATGAGTTGATTAATAAAGATGAAGAATTTTTAACTGCTTATGATCATGAAAAAAAGTTAAAGGAGATATGGGAGCTAAATTTAAAAAATACAAATCTTGATTTATACAATAAAAATTATTTTGAATTGGGAGGAGATAGTTTATCTGCCACCAAGTTATTAATAGAAATTAATGATGCATTTAATTGTAACATAAGTATGAAAGATATTTTTGAGAACTTGATATTTGAAGATATGTTGGAATTAATTAATAGATTGGCAGACAGCCAGGAAAGTGTAATTTATGGTGAAATATGATAGGAGTGATAGGAAGTAAAGGAAATATAGGAAATGAATGTGTGAATCTTTTAAAAAAATATGAAAAAATGCCATTTAAAGTAGGCAATAGGTCTCCAGACCTAGATTCAGATAGGTTTTATATGAGTGAACAAGTTGATATAAATAATGAGGAATCTTGTATAAAATTCCTAAAAGATTGTAGGTGTGTAATTAATTGTACATCTGTAAGAGAGATGGGAACACTATTATCTATTGCGAAAAAAACGCATACTAATGTTATTGATGTCCATCGTGACGATAAAATATATTATAGTAAAGAAAATATAGTTTATACAAATGTTGGTGTTTCTCCTGGACTGACTGAAGCAATACCTGCATTTTGTAAAATGAAATTTGGAGAAATAGAACGTTTAAAATTAATGCATATTGTAAATGATAAATTTTCGTATGAAGGTGCAAAAGAATATTTAGAATACACTTTTGGAAATGAAATATCACCAATGACATCAATAAAAAATTGTACAGTAGTTCCCAATAAATGTCTAGATACTAATATAACTATGGGAGATGAAAGCTATAAAAAACTTATTTATACTGATGACACTGTCAAAAGAATATGTTCTATACTAAACATACAAAATGCGGAGTTTTCTATATGTTTTATTAATGGACAAGTATACCAATTGTTGAAGTCCATCAAAAATATAGATATTGATATTAATGAATTGTCTAAAAATTTAGTTATAGCATCTATGCTTGACACAGAGATTTTGCCTGTCAAGGAGGAATTTGTTGTTTATGTGACAACAAAGACAAATAAGCAATATACTGTTTTATTAAAAAGCACTTCAGCTAGCAAATTAACTGCAACAGCAGCGATAGCGATGAGTATTTTTTCGTTAAAAGAAAACAGAACAGGAGTCTTTAAGATGTATGAAACTAACATGTTAATGGAAATGTTTGATATCATGAAAACTATTGACAAATCACTATTTTTCAAAATATATGATGGCATATTAGAAAATATAGATTTTAAAGATTCAGGAGTTATTGAGTAAAGGAAAAGGAGGTTTTATGGATAATTATCAATCAATAGTTGATGAATTACTAGGTTTAGGAATTGAGTTATACTTAGAAGACGATAAACTCAAGTATAAATCCTTAAGAGGGAAACCTAGTTTAGATGAAATACAGAAAATAAGTAAACATAAGGAAGGTATAAAAGAATATCTTAGAAATGTAGAAGAGCATATAAAAAATAAGGAACAGCCTTTTCCGTTGTCTCCAATTCAATCTGCATATCTAATTGGAAGAAGTGACATTTATCAGTATGGAGGTGTATCTTGTCATATATATCAGGAGATAGAATATTCAAGATTAAATAAAGATAGAGTCGAAAAAATATGGAATTTACTTATAAAAAAACATGGAATGTTAAGAGCTGTGATTTTTCAATCTGGTTTTCAACAAATATTGGAAAAAGTTAGTGATTATAATATTATTGTCGGTTCAAGGGATTATATAAGGAATAGTCTTGAATGCAAACAGTATGAACTAGGTTCTTGGCCAATGTTTGATATAGGCTTATCTAGCGATGGTAATAATTCAGTTTTACACATATCAATAGATTTCATTATCTCAGATTGGTCAGGGATTATGCAGTTGCTTTCAGAATTTGAAGATTATTATTTTAATAAAGCCTTAGAAGAATATTCTGAAGAAAAGTATACTTTTAGAAATTACAGAATTGATGAAATAAAGAATGCTTTAAGAGTGGATTCAAAAAAAAGTCAATTGTTTTGGCAAAGAAAACTGAATAAAATTTATGAATCACCAATTTTACCAACAAAAAGTGATTACTATTTAAAAAAACACGAATTAAATAGATTTAAAAGATTACATTTCATGCTTAGCAAAACTCAATGGAATTCAATTAGAAAAATATCCCAAAATGTTGGAGTCACACCAACTGCTACAATAATGGCGGCATATGCTGTAACACTAAAAAAATATAGTATAAATAAAAACATGACTATAAATATGACAAACTTTAGCAAGACTAACTACAACGAATATACTAAAAAACTTATAGGAGATTTCACTAATACTCTATTAATATCTATTAAAGATAATATGAAAGATGGGTTTATTAATTATACAAGAAATTTGAATAATATACTTTTTGAGGCATTGGATAATAAAAGTTATTCTGGTGTTGATGTAATAAGGGATCTTTCAAATATGAAGCATAAAGAAATCTTAATGCCATATGTTTTTACAAGTGCTATAGGGTTGCCTAAAATAGACTTTATTGGAAAATTTGATTATGGTATATCTCAGAGTCCTCAGGTATTTATAGATTGTCAATGTAGTGAGTTCGGTGATGGCTTGCAAATTAATTGGGACATACGTGAAGGCGTATTTGATGAAAGATTAATAGAAGAAATGTTTTATGATTTTAAGTCTTTAGTAGTTAAATTATCACAGAACACTGAGAATTGGCACAAAGATGAAAAAGCACTCGTTAATTATAACACCAGATTGACAAAATATGATATTCTTGGATTGGATGGGAATTATTGCCCTAGATTATGTGTAGGTAAAATTGAGAGACACGATAATACTTTTGATGAATTTACAGGAAAGTATGGATGGGAAAATTTTTCTGGAGAAATAATTTGTAGTGATAGCATAGATGAAAAAAGCCTATATTATTCTTATATATTAAGTGAAATAGAAACATATCTTCTATCGCTGGATGAAGTTTTCAATGTGAAAATTGATTTTGAAAATAGAAACCTAAAGAAGCCTAAAATAGCTATTTATTTAAAAGTAAGGTTTATGTCATTAAAATCTATTATTTATAAAAACAAATTTATGGACAATAAATGGTTGCTAGTCAGTTCAGATTGTAATCCAATTAAATATGATTTTTACAATGTAGAATTAGGTAAATTAAATGATGCTAAAAATTTAAGTACAGAAGAAAGAAACTATGTTTTGGAGAATTCAAATTTTATACCAAAAGATTTTTTAGACTTTATAGATAGATATTTCGAACTGCAGTATATCGTTGGTTATCATATGGAGAATGTAGAGTTTATCAGTAATGATTTATTAGAGAAATTAGAAGAAGTAAAATTGAACGAAAAAAACATAAACTATATTTCCGAGTCAGATGTTGAGTTAACAAAAAAAATACAAGAATTACTTTCAGAAGTCATTGATGTTACAAACATAGATTCTGAGGAAGATTTATATTCACTAGGGGTAAATTCATTAATAATAACTAAGATCTCAACACAGCTTATAGAAAAATTTAACTTAAAATTAAGATTTGAACAAGTATTAAGAAAACTATTAATGTCTCCATCTATAAGTACTATTAGAGAAATAGTCTTAAATGAAGATAATTATACTAATGAAGGGATGAAAGATCATTCTAAATTAGATAAAATGATTACGGTAAAATCCTTTAAAGAAAATGAGAATAAATGTAATTCAAAAATAAGGGTTGTTTTACATGGAGCATTTGGGGGAACACGCTTACTAGATAAATTGATAGATGAATTGGTTAGTCAAGGGCAAGGAGATGTTTACTTGATGGCTGTTTCGGATGTAAATAAATTTTTGCGAATTGATTCAAAAATATTAGTAAGGGAGTTAGCTAAAGAATTTTTTGAGGAAATAAGTAAAATTAAATTTAGAGAAATCCAGATTATAGGTTATAGTTTTAGTGGGAATGTTGCTTTGGAGTTAGGTTCAATGCTTTTGGAAAATGGTATTGCAGTAGAAAACTTATCTATAATAGAGGGTAGTAGTTTTCCCGATATAGATATTTGTAGTATAATAACAGATTTGAATTTTTTGAATGCGTTTGGAATTACTTTACAAGATTTCGGAATACAACAAAGTACAGTTATTCAAGACATGAGAAATCAAGGAGTTAATGATTTTTCTATTCAAAGCATTATTGATTGTTTAGAAAAACCAAACGATAAAAAGATTATTAGTGATTTGAATTCAAAAAGTGAGGAAGAAAGATTAAATATTTATTCAAATATGCTAGATAAATCAAAAAACTCTTATATACCGCATGAATTATTTAAGGAAGCATTTTTAACTTTTAAAAAATCATATGAGGCTCAGCATTATATGCCAAACATTTACTTTGGCGATATTGATTATTATATTACAACGAATCATGAAGGAGCTTTTGGAGATTTTGAAGAACTTCTAAAAATTTGGGATTCTATTTTAGTAGGTAAGGTAAACAAGAAATATATAGAAGGAAATCATTATAGTATTATTCAAGATGATAAGCAAGTATTAGAGTTAGCTAATATGTTAACAATAAAATAAGGAGGAAAAAATGAAAAATTTAAGAGGAAAAGATGTTATTACGATAGGTATATTTACTGCAATATATTTTGCAATCAATTTTGGTTTTATGCTTTTAGGAGGTCTTCATCCATTAATGTGGGTGCTTATGCCTGGTTTTATAGCTTTAGTTGGTTCTATCCCATATATGATTATGGTTCAAAAAGTTAAAAAAACAGGAGCAGTCATAATAATGGGGGTTATTGTTGCTATAATATACTATTTAACTGGTCAATTTAGTTTAATAATAATTGCATCATTAGCAATTGCCAGTATATTGGCAGAGCTAATAAGATACCTATCAAAGTATGATAGTTATAAAGGGGATTCACTTTCATATGCTTTTTTTTCACTAGGTATGATAGGTTCTCCAGCACAAGTATGGATTTTAAAAGATGAATTCATATCAAAAATGCTTGAAAATGGAATGCCAGTAGATTATGTTAATACATTAAAAAGCTTTATTAATACACCAATGTTAATTGTGTTAATTGTAACACCATTTGTTTTTGGATTATTATCTTGTGGGATTTTAAAATCATTTCTATATAAAAATTTTGAGGCGAGAAATTAAAATGTTCAGGCGATTAAAATTAGATCCTAGAACCTCAATAATACTGCTTTTATTGGTAAATATATTTTTCTTTAAAAGTAGAACGGTGGCAAGTGAATTAGTTTTAATGAGCTATTTGTTGATTATATTGACGGTTTGCGGAAATTTTAAATCGGGATTAAAAGTATATTTAACTTTTATTACTTTTTTAATAATAAATTATTTTGTTTTTCCCCATTCACCCAAGTGGATTGTAACGACATTTATTGTACCTGTTTCTTATGCAAGGAAGATTTTTCCTTGCATAATGGCAGGAACATTGTTATACAAAACGGTGACTGTAAGAGGAATTGCAGGAGTTTTTAGAAAATTTAAATTCTCAGAAAATTTTATTTTAGCATTTATGATAACTTATAGATATTTTCCCACATTAAGACAAGATATACATTGTGTTAGAGAATCAATGAAAATAAGGGGGATTAGTATGATTAAAAACATGGATATATTTGTTGTACCTATAATAAATTCTGCGATTGATATGTCTGAAGAGTTATCTAAGGCAGCTGTAACACGAGGAGTTGAGAATCCAGGTAGAAAAACAACAATAATTGATTTTAAATTTACTGTTTATGATGTATTAGTGATTTTATCTGTTGTTTTAATTATGGCTATATTTTAGGTGAGTTGTAATGGATTATATTAATATAAATGATGTAACTTGTACATCTAAAACGGGATATAAAATATTAAAAGACATCAATTTGAATGTTGAAAAAGGGGAATGTATACTACTTATGGGACTAAGTGGTTCAGGCAAAACCTCATTGACTAAATTAATAAATGGAATTATACCACATTTTGAAGAACAAACTGACTTTGTTGGAGAAGTTTTAATAGATGGAGAATCTACTAGAAATATATCACAATATAAAATTTCAGAAAAAGTTGGTTCAATATTTCAAAATCCAAAATCTCAATTTTTTAATTCTGATGTTGAGGGAGAAATTGTATTTGGCCCTGAAAACATGGGAGCTGATCCAGAGTTAATAAAAAAAAGCTTGAAAAAAACTATTAATAGATTAAACATAGATAGATTACTGGGGAAAAATGTCATCTCATTGTCAAGTGGAGAAAAACAAATTTTAGCTTTTGCATCTATTTTTGCATTAAACACAGATATTGTCGTATTGGATGAACCATCTTCAAATCTTGATATGGATACAATTGAAACGATAAAAAATAATATTGAAATATTTAAAAAAGAAGGCAAGACAATTATAGTTGCAGAACATCGATTATATTATTTAAAAGATATAATTGATAAAGCATATTATATAGACGAAGGTATAATTAAGGATTGTTTTACACAAGAAGAGATAAAATTATTTAACTCAAAAAAAGAAAATAATCTCAAAATTAGAACTTTATCTACTCCGAAGTTGAAAGTTCTTGAAAAAGAATTTAATAAAAATGATGAGTATGTATGTGAAGATTTATCGTATACAATAAATGGAAATTTCATATTTAAAGATATTAATATTTCTTTGAATAGAGGTGAAGTATTAGGTATAGTTGGGAAAAATGGTATAGGAAAAACAAGTCTGTTAAAGTGTATTTCAGGACTTATGAAGAAAAATACAGGAAGTGTTTTTTTAAACAATAAACTTTTAAATAATAAAGATAGATTAAAAAATACATACCTTGTAACACAAGACATTAATTCACAATTATTCACTCGAAGTGTAAAAGAAGAGTGTGAATTAAATTTGCCTGAGTATAGATTAAATCAGGTAGATATAGTTCTTAACAGGCTTGGATTAGATAAATATAAAGATAAGCATCCAATGTCGCTTTCA
The DNA here is from genome assembly GCF_000321005.1 of Anaerococcus senegalensis JC48. Taxonomy (GTDB): domain Bacteria; phylum Bacillota; class Clostridia; order Tissierellales; family Peptoniphilaceae; genus Anaerococcus; species Anaerococcus senegalensis. The sequence goes on along the minus strand of NZ_HE578907.1, from coordinate 574,467 downwards.
GGAGGACAAAAACAAAGGTTAACAATTGCCTTAGCTCTACTTTCAGATAAAGAAATCATAATCTTTGATGAGCCTACAAGTGGCTTAGATTTCAAAAATATGATAATTGTATCAGAAGCTATAAAAGATTTGGCGAAAAAATCCAATAAAGTTGTAATTGTTGTTTCGCATGATTATGAGTTTTTAAACAATGTAGCAGATGGGATATATAAAATGGTTTGAAAATAGGAATGAGAAGGATAGTAAAAAAATTTTACCATCCTTCTCATATTATATATAATAATCATTTGTTTAGGTTAATCATTTGTTTAACTTCTATGGGATATACACCTTTATATCTTTTGTAAAGCTTACTAAATCGGCTAGGTGAAGTATAGCCTACTGTTTTTGAAATATATCTAATTTCTAGGTCCGTATTTAACAATAGCTGTTCTGCTATATTCATTCTTTTTCTTTGGGTAAATTCTGTAATACTCAAATTGGTTTTTTTCTTAAAACTTTCCTTTAACTTTGTTCCACTCATACAAGCGATTTTTTCTAGAAGTGATTGAGGTATGTTGCTAGAATAATGATCGCTAATATATCTTTCTACATTCTCAATAAGTTTTTCATCTTCTGTCGAAAGAGGCTTAAAATTTTTTAAATCTTCACTAGTCTCAACAGTTATATGAAACCACTCTTTTACCTTTTCCTCAAAGAAAAGTTTAGCTTCAATATTTTCAAGTTTACAAGTCAAAATATCTTTAACAATCCTACTTATTGGATTAACAATTGAATTTTTAGATTGAAAAAATATATCTTTTAAATCATCTATATTATTTGAGTAAGAATATGGTGGATAGTATTTTTCTAAAAAACTTTTTTTAAATTTTACACCTACAAGAAACAATCTAGAATTTTTATGTATAAGATATCTATTCTTTTTGTCTCTTGGATCCATAACAAACATAGAAAAAGGTTCAATTGACTGATAGTGATTAAACCATTCTCCGTTTCCAGATATTACAAAATTGGAAATTAATGCAACATAATTTTGCATTGATTCAAGGGCATCTTCTACAAAATCTTCTTTTATGAAAAGATTATGAATGTCTATTATAAAGTCGCTACTTTCGTAATACCAGTAATAACCATTATATAATTTCGTATTAGCTATATAATACCTCCCTAGAGGATGAAAATAATTCTCGTCTTTTAATTCCGATGAAACATAAGCATTTATTAAACTTTCAAAATTTTCCATACAAACCTCCAATAACACGTTTAGACATATAAACCTATATATATTGTAAAACAAACGAAAATATTTTACAATATATTTATGATAAAAGTTATCAAGTAATTCGTATTTTTTATTTGAAATTTATCAAAATATTATTAAGGGGGTAAATATGAAAATTTACAAAAGGCTTTTTTCCTATGTGCCTGAGGGAAAACATAATGGATATATAGCAGTTTTCTTATCAGTACTATCTGCGTTTCTGATGGTGTACGGATATTCATTGTTGTATAAATTTTTAAGAAGTTCAATTGTTGAGGAGGATTTATTAGTTGCTAAAGCAATGTCTATTCAAACTGTTTTGTGTTTGACGTTGGGAGCTTTGGTATATTTACTATCAGGTTTATTTTCCCATAAGCTCGGATTTCGTTTAGAAACTAATTTGAGAAAGAAAGGGATAGATGGACTTACAGGAGCAAGTTTTCGTTTTTATGACTTAAATCCATCTGGAATTATAAGAAAAACTATTGATGATAATGCAGCTAAAACTCATACGGCAGTAGCACATATGATACCAGATAATTCACAAGCTTTTTTAATTCCAGTCTTATCTTTAATACTTGCCTTTTCTATTAGTAGTAGAGTGGGAATAGTTATTCTCATATTAACAATAGTGGGTGCTACTATCTTAAAAAACATGATGGGTGGAGGAGAGTTTATGAAACTTTATCAGGATTCTCTAGAAGCTTTAAGTGGTGAAACAGTAGAATATGTTAGAGGAATGCAGGTTGTTAAAATATTTGGAGCTACTGTAGCGTCTTTTAAAAATCTTTATAAGGCGATTAAGGATTACTCTAAGTATGCTCTTGATTACTCTATTAGTTCTAAAAAACCTTATGTTTTATATCAGTGGATATTTTTTGGCATTATTGCAATTTTATCTATTCCATTAGTTTTTACTATAAATAAAGTAAATAATGCTAATTTGCTTGTTGTTGAACTATTCATGATTTTATTTTTAAGTGGGGTAATGATGGTTTCATTTATGAAAATCATATGGGCTAACATGAATATTTTTAATGCTAGGTATGCTGTAGATACTTTGGAAGATTTATATAAAAAAATGAGTGAAGATAAATTGTCTTATGGAGAGAATAGTGATTTCAAAAATTATAATATAGAGTTTGATAATGTAACATTCGGCTACAATGGAAATAAAGTATTAGAAAACTTATCATTTAAATTACAAGAGGGAAAAAAATATGCTTTGGTGGGTCATTCAGGGTCAGGTAAATCGACTATTGTAAAGCTATTATCTGGTTTTTACAAAGTAGATAGTGGTAGTATAAAGATTGGAGAGAGACCCTTAGAATCTTATAGTAAAGATGCTCTAATAAATACAATTTCTTTTGTTTTTCAGGATAGCAAACTTTTTAAGAAATCTATTTACGAAAATGTTGCTCTTGCTAATAGAAAGGCAAGTAGGGAAGAAGTAATGAAGGCCATGGAACTTGCAGGTTGTAATGTTATTTTAAATAAGTTTCCTGAAAGGGAGAATACCATGATTGGCTCAAAAGGAGTCTATTTATCAGGAGGAGAAAAACAGAGAATTGCTATTGCAAGAGCCTTGCTCAAAAAATCTAAAATTGTAATTATGGATGAAGCTAGTGCTTCTATTGATCCAGACAATGAGTATGAACTTCAAAAGGCCTTTAAAAACCTTATGAAAGATAAAACAGTTATTATGATTGCCCATAGGATGAGTAGTATTCGTTCTGTTGATGAAATTTTAGTTTTAGAGAATGGAGAAATAATTGAAAGAGGCAGTGATCAAGAACTTATTTCAAAAGGTGGAAAATATAAGGAATTATTAGAGCTTTATGATAGTGCAAATCAATGGAGGGTTAAAGATGAGGAAATTTTATAAAAAACGCTTTTGTCTGACTGATAAAGGGGCTAAAGCTCTTACTAAATCTACTATATCAAGTTTCTTGGTCTACTGTATTAATATGGTTCCTGCCTTTATTTTAATGATGTTAACAGATCAGCTTCTTTTGAAAAATGTTAAAAGCCCTTATTTATATTTTGGCGTTTCTGTTGTTACATTAGTAATAATGTATGTTTTGTTAGCCAAAGAATATGATGATCTTTATACTACAACTTATGAAGAGAGTGCTAATTTAAGAATAGATATTGCTGAAACTCTATCAAAACTTCCCCTATCCTACTTTTCAAAACATAATTTATCAGATATATCTCAAACGATTATGGCTGATGTGGAAAAAGTAGAACATGCTATGAGTCATTCAATACCTAAAGTAGGAGGAATGGTCTTATTTTTCCCACTAATTGGAATTATGCTAATGATAGGCAATTTTAAGATGGGGCTAGCAGTAATGATCCCAACTATTTTAAGTTTTATACTAATACCTATTGCTAAAAAGTCGCAGGTAAAAGGAAACGAGAAATATCACAAGGTACTTAGAGAAAACTCAGAAAAATTCCAAGAAACTATTGAACTTCAACAAGAAATAAATAGTTTCAACTTATCTGATGAAGTGAAGACATCACTTTATAAACAGATGGATGAAAGTGAAAAAATACATTTAAAAGTGGAAGAGAGTTCTATTATAACATTAGGTTTATCTACTATGTTTTCTTTCGTAAGTATAGCAGTAGTTAGTTATGTTGGTATTAGCCTTATTCTATCTGGGGAGATTGACATTTTATATCTCTTAGGTTATTTAATGGCTGCCATAAAGATAAAAGATATTTTCGATTTATCAAAAGAAGGATTATTAGAAGTGTTCTCTATAGATCCAAGTGTTGAAAGGATTAGGGAGATTAAGGAAACAAAAATTCAAGAGGGTAAAGATGTAGAACTGAATATGTTTGATATAGTCTTTAAAAATGTAGCTTTTTCTTATGATGATAATCAGGTTTTAAAGGACATTAGCTTTACTGCGAAACAGGGAGAGGTAACGGCTCTAGTTGGAGCTTCTGGCTCTGGAAAGACAAGTATATTAAGATTAATATCAAGATTATATGATTATGATAAAGGTCAAATTTTAATAGATGGAAAGGATATAAAAAACATTTCCACAGATTCTTTATTTAAGAAAATATCTATTGTTTTTCAAGATGTTACTTTATTTAACTCATCTATATTAGAAAATATTCGTATAGGTAAAAAAGATGCCAGCGATGAAGAAGTTATCAAGGCAGCTACCCTTGCAAATTGTATGGATTTTATTAATAAACTTCCTAATGGATTAGATACAGTTATAGGGGAAAATGGGTCAGAGCTTTCTGGTGGTGAAAGACAAAGGCTTTCTATTGCAAGAGCTTTTTTAAAGGATGCACCAATTCTTATATTAGATGAAATATCAGCAAGTCTTGATGTGGACAATGAAAAGAAAATTCAAGAAAGTTTGAATAAATTAATAAAGGATAAAACAGTTATTATTATTTCCCATAGATTAAAATCTATTGAAAATGTAGATAAAATCATAGTCATAGAAAATGGACATGTGGAAAGCCAAGGCAATCACAAAGAACTGATAGAAGAATCAAAATTGTATAACAATTTATTAGAAAAAACGAAATTAGCAGAAGAATTTATATATTGAGGGGATTAAAAATGAAACAAAACATGAAAGAACAGTTGTTGACCAAGAAGCCATTGTCTTTAATGTTTCAATTATCTATACCAGCAGTAATTGGGATGGTAGTTATAGGCCTATATCCACTTATGGATGGAATATTTGCAGGACAGATAATAGGGGAAAATGCCATGGCAGCTTGTTCAATAGCCATGCCACTTACATTTTTTAATAATGGGATTGCAACGCTTATAGGGATAGGTTCGGCATCGATTTTATCAAGAGCCATGGGAAAAGGTGATAAAGATACTATAGACAAACTTATGGGAAATCTTATCTATTGGGTTATCTTTTTTTCAACGATTATAACAATAGGAGGAATACTTCTAGGACCATATTTTTTAGATTTAATTGGAGCAACAGGAGAAATAAAGGCATTAGGTATAAGATATTTAAGAATAATATTTCTAGGCTCAATTTTTGTAAACTTTACCCAGTCAGCCAATATGGTTATGCGTGGTGAAGGGCTTATGAAAAGAGCAATGAGTATCATGGGACTAGGTGCCTTTATCAATATAGTTCTTGATCCAATACTAATGAAATTAATGGGTGATTATGCCATTGAGGGAGCAGCTATAGCAACTGTAACAGCACAAATAATTCAAGCTGTTATTACTCTTTATTATTTTAAGAATAAAAGTGAAAATGTAAAAATAGGGAAAATAAAAAAAGAAAAAGATATATCAAAGGAAATGTTTGGAGTAGGAGTATCAGCTATGATCATGCAAGTATTTTTCATGGTTCAGCAAACATTGCTTTATAGACAAGCTTTTAGATATGGAGGAGATCCAAATGCAATATTAATGTCAGCAACTTTGAGATTTTATGGATTTTCATTTATACCAATTTGGGGAATGAGTCAGGGGTTACAGCCGATTATTGGTACAAACTTTGGAGCAAAACAATACGATAGAGTAAAGGAAACTATGAAGATATTTTCTATAGGAGGAACAGTACTTGCAGCAATTTTTTGGTTACCAGCACAAGTATTTTCAAAACAGTTACTTGGTTTATTTAAAGTAAGTCAGGATATAATTTCAAGTGGAGTTAATAATTTCAGAATATTCTATTCAGTATTTATTCTTTATGGAATTATGATTATGACAATAACTTTTTTCCAAGCGATAGGGGATGGAAAAAAAGCTGGAATGATTGTAATGCTAAGACAGTTAATACTACTTGTTCCAGCCTTACTTATATTGCCAAGAATATTTGGAGCAGGGGCTGTTTGGTGGACAGAACCGGTTGTAGATTTTACTATGATAATGGTAGGTTTAGTAATGCAAGCCAAGGCTCTTTCAAATATGAATGTAAATAATTAAAGATTTGATTTTTATAATATTTTTATGGGAAAAATAATATATCAGTAAAGAAAATTGAAAGATTACCTGCTAATAAAAGAAAATTACAAATACAAGAAACTAGTGTAGAAGTATTTATTTCTAAAGGTTTTGCATAGACAACAAAGACAGACATATAAACAAGCAGGAATAAGCGCAGGATGTTTGTATAACTATTGAAAAATAAGAATTATATTTTATCTGAATTGATTTTTGAAAGATTTAGTCTTATAAATTTTCTAGAATTGACATTGAATGAGGTAGATAGAGTTTTTAATACAAACATTAGAAAAAAATTATAGATAATATGTTCAAATGTCATGAATTTAGGTTTATATATGCCATATTTTTAGTTGAATCTGAAGCTAATCAAAATTGAATAAACAAATAAAACTAAGGTTTATAGATTATTTTAACAAGAAAAACTTGGATAAGTTCATATGCTTGGAAGGAAATAAATTTTATGAGAATCTAGAGCTATTAACACTTTCTGTAGAATTTTTAGATATGAAGCAGAATTAATGCAAATATATCTACTTTTAGTGATATATATAAATGTGATGGAGGTAGATATATCAATGAATAAAACTATAAATAAAACCACGATAAGAATACCTATCTATTTTAATATCATGTTTATGTTAACTTTTTAGGTTTAACAGAAAACAGTTTTTAGTTTTAAAACTCCTATTTTTCAGAGGACTCGACATGCCTAAATGCCGTAGTCCTCCTTTTTTATGCTCAAAAATCGAAAAACGAGTAAAAAAAGGAGGACCAAAGGATGTCAGATAATGATAAAGAAAAATACATTTATATTAAGGGTAAAAAAATATATGTACCTGATGAAGTGTATAGAGCATATAAAAAAGAGATTAATCATGAAGCTCATTTGAATCGACTGGATATAAAGCATGGTGTATTTCATTTTGGAGATTTTAATACAAGTGTTGTAGATATTGCAGATAATACAGTTGATGTTGAAAAAATCATTGAAACCAAAATGCGTATAGAAGATTTGTATCGTGCATTAGACAGTCTAAATGACGAAGAGAGAAACCTAATTAAATCACTGTATTTTGAGGATAAAACTCTCACAGAAGTTGCAAAGAAAGAAGATACAAATCCAATGAAAATCAGTAGATTAAGAAATAAGATTTTAGAGAAACTGAGAAAACTTTTGGATAGGTAAATCAAATAGAGGGCAGGGGAAAATCTCTCTGTCCTCTATTTTTTAAAAAATTTCAAAAAAATATTCAAAAAAGTGTTAAAAATTGTCCTGAAAGTAAGGTTTATATATAGAGGGACTTTTAAAACCTCGTTATATATAGATTTGAACCTTGACAACTGAATAGACCAAGACAGGACATTAACCATTTGTGGAGCTTTATAATTTCTTCGCCATAACTTTTCTGCTGATAAGGATTTCGGTTTAAATAAATACTCTAGTTAAAAGAAGGATAAAAGAAAACGAGCGACAAAAAGAAATTATATATTCAGCCTAGGAAACTGATGCGTTGAAGCAAATGGGGATAATGATACTTCTACAGTTGTTGCCGGCTCATCTTGAAAAGGGGCGGTGGTGAAATTCCAATGTCGTGACCTACACGCCTGTTAATGTCAAAAAACTTAAAAATATTGAAGATAAGGAGAAGGTATTATGTGTGATGAACATAATATAAATACAGAAATGAAAACAGATAAAAAAGATAAACAGATGATAAATCAAATTGATGGTTGGAATATAGAAGTTAAATTTAATGAAAATGGATTTAGTTTAGAAAATTTAGTAGAGGAATACATCAAAGAAAAATTTTCTGTCTATTAGGGGCTGACAAAAAATATAAGGAGCGTTATAATATTTTTGTGGAAGCCTAACCTTGGTTCGATTTATTGTATGTAAATTGAATTAAAGGAGGCTTTTTTATGTTTAAAAACAATTTAGCAAAAGAAAATTTGGCAGTTATGTATTTAAGATTATCAAAAGAAGATGGCGAAAAAACAGAAAGTAACTCTATATCCAATCAAAGAGAAATTATAAACTCTTATGCAAGAAAAAATCAAATTCCAATAGTAAAAGAGTATGTAGATGATGGATATTCAGGTGCAAATTTTGATCGTCCCAATTTTAAAGAAATGATAAAGGCTGCCTATGATAGAAAGTTCAATACAATTATTGTAAAGGACTTATCAAGATTCGGAAGAGATTATATAGAAGCTGGAAAATATATTCAAAGAATATTTCCGGAAAATGGTATAAGATTTATATCAGTAAATGACAATTACGATAGTAAAAGTGCAGATATAAACGATACACATCTTATACTTCCTATAAAAAATTTCATTAATGACAGTTATTGCCGAGATATTTCCAATAAGGTAAAAAGCTCTCAGAAGATAAAAAGAGAAAAAGGAGACTTTATCAGTGCTTTTGCACCTTATGGTTATAAAAAGTCTGAGGAGAATAAAAACAAGTTAGTGATTGATAAAGATATATCGGATATTATCAAAAATATATTTGATATGAAACTCTTGGGATATTCCTCAAAGGCAATTGCAGATGAACTAAATCATTTAGGAGTTTTAACTCCAAGAAAATATAAAGAAAGTCAAGGATTTAAGTGTAATGGATTTCAAAATATAAATGGTGGAAATTGGTCAGCAAAGACAGTAAATAGAATTATAGAAAATGAAGTATATATTGGAAATACCTTACAAGGAAAGAGTGTTACTTTAAGTTACAAAAATAAAAAGCAGATAGAAAAAGAGAAAGAAGAATGGATAAGAGTAGAAAATACCCATGAAGCAATTATAAGTAAAGAAGTTTTTACTATTGCAAATACTATGTTAAAAAGAGATTTGAATAATTCTCGTGGAAAGGACAAAATTGATATTTTTACAGGAATGCTTTTTTGTAAAGAATGTGGAAGTTCTTTGATTAGAAGGACTGTAAAGTATAAAAAAAGAGAAGAGGTTTTCTATATATGCTCAAAGTATAACAAGGAAAAATCTTGTACAAGACACAGCATAAAAGAAGAAACCTTGATAAAAGCAGTATCTAAAATAATGAAGTCCTACATTGAATTTAATGAAAATCTATATTCTAAAGTTCAGCGTATAGATATAGATAAAAATTTGAAAGACAATCAAATTCCTATACTAAAACGAGAAAAAGCGATGACAGAAGAACTCTTATCTTCTCTATACCTTGACCTAAAAGAAGATGTTATTAGTAAAGAAGAATATCAACTTTTTAGAAAAAACTATACAGAGAAACTGACTAAATTAGATGAAAGTATCGAGTATAGATTGAAAAAACAGGAATATACTAAGGAGAAGATTGACAAAAATAAGAGTTGGATCATCGACATTAACAAGTATAAAAATTTATCGGAAATAGATAGATTGTCTGTTGTGATGCTCATTGATAAAATTTTTATTTCTGAAGATAAAACGATAGATGTTAGGTTTAATCATACCGAAGAATTGTCTTTACTTGAAGAAATGACAAAAATGGATAAGTCTGACATTAAATCTAACACCATAAAAAAGAAAAGTATCGATATAAGCAGGAAGTCAAAAACTATCCCCACTGTTATGAATAAAAGTCTTGTAAGTGCTGAAAGTGAGGTATGCTGTGGCTAGAACAAAAAATAGGCATATATCACAATCAGAAACAGAAGTTGGAAAAGTGATTGAAAAAATATACATTGCCGGTATTTATGCTAGATTATCACAGGAAAGAAAGGAAGCTTACAGGGATAAAAGTAATTCACTTGAAATGCAGGAAGAACTTTGTATAAATGCTGCAAAAGAAAAAGATATAAAGATTTTAAGAGTATACAAGGACTATGAATATTCTGGAACAAATTTTAAAAGACCTGCATTTATTGAAATGATGGAAGATATTCGAACAGGCAGGATAAATTGTATTATAGTAAAAGATATGTCAAGGTTTGGTAGAGAGTATTTAGAAATCGCAAACTATATCGAAAAAGTATTTCCATTTTTGGGAGTTCGATTTATTTCCGTAAATGATAATCTAGATACTAAAGACGGTATAAAATCAGATCAGAGTTATGAAATAGCAATAAAAAATATCTTCAATGATTTATACGCAAAAGATATTTCAAAGAAAATAAAAGCCTCCAAAGAAATAAAAATGAAACAAGGGTCTTTTATAGGAGCGATGGCTCCGTATGGCTATAAGGTTGATAAAATTGATGGAAAAAGAGTTCTGGTGATGGACGAAAAGGCAGCAGATGTAGTAAGACTTATCTTTTATATGGCAGGTCAAGGTAAATCCAATATGCAAATAGCAAGAGAATTGACTAAAACATATACGACACCTGATGAATATAAAAGAACAGGTAAAATTTTTAAGGATAAAGAAGATACAAAACAATGGGATATTTCTTATATATCAAAAATGCTTTCTGATGAAGTATATATTGGGAATTTGATTCAAAGAGTATACTCAAATAGACATGATCCAAGTAGGAAAAGTAAGTTTCGTGATAAAGAAGAGTGGATTATAACAGAGAACACCCACGAAGGGTTAATAGACAAAACTACATTTGAAAATATCAGAGAGATAAAGGAGAAAAAACAAAACTATCTACCTTACCATTCACTGAAAAACATAATAAAAGACGGAAAAGAAAATGTTGGAGTAAAAATTAAAAGAGATCATAAAAAAGAAGGAAAGTATGACGACCTCATACAATGCAGTGTTTGTGGTAGAAATTTGAAAAAACAATATGGACCACGAGGACTGAAATATCATGATGAGATTTGCTATTGTTATTATTGTAAAGGTGGAGACAGATTAAAATTAGAAAAATCTCATGTCAGAATATATGAGACAGACCTCGACAAAATTTTAGTAGATACCTTAAAAAGACTGGTTTCAAGCTTTTATAAAAAGGATAAAAGATTACAACTAAAAATATATTTAGAAAATATAAGTGCTGAAAAGATAAATCAAGTTTCTATAAAAACAGATGTAAATAATAAAAAGATTGCTTCTCTTAGGATCAATCTACAAGAACAATATGAAAAATATGTTAAAGGAGATATTCTTTTAAGTGATTTTAAAATAGAAAGTAAAAAAATAAATAATCAAATAAAAACCTTAAAAAATGAGTTAAAAGTTTTTGATGAAAGAATAAGAAATATAAAAAAGATAAAAAGAGAAATTATAGAATTTATAGATGTACTATTTTGCTGCTTGGATGCTAAAAGCATAGAAGTTGATAAAGAATTGGTCGATACATTAATTAGCCATATAGAAATATCAGAGTATAAGCAGGTTACCATATATTTTAAGTTTAATCTTGATAAAGATATGGGAAAGCAGTTGGAGGTAGAGCATGAATAAGATAGCTATATATTTAAGACTTTCTGAAGAAGATTATCACAAAGTAGATGAAAGTGTAAGTATAGTAAATCAAAGAGATTATATAAAAAGCTACATTGAAAATGAAACATCTTTAAAAAGTTGTGAAATAGAAGAATATGTAGATGATGGATATTCTGCCACTAATACAAATAGACCTTCATTTTTAAGGCTTATTGAGGATATAAAGAGTGGTAAAGTAGGAACTATAATTGTAAAAGATATGTCTAGGTTTTCAAGAGATTATATTTTGCTTGGGGATTACTTAAGCAATATATTACCATTTCTAAAAATACGATTTATTGCTATTAATGACAACTATGATTCTTTAAAAGAACAAGGTAATGGCTTAGACACAGATACACAGTTTAAGACATTGTATTATGATTTATTCAGTAAGGAATTATCTGAAAAGGTAAGAAGTTCTATTAGGCAAATTAAATCGCAGGGGAAAAATATAAATTGGGCAGCGCCTTTTGGATATATTAAAGATCCTAAAGATAAACATAGTATCATCATTGATGAAAAAACAGCTTTTATAGTTAAAGAAGCTTTTGATTTATTGCTAAAAGGATATTCCTGTATTCAAGTAGCTAATATATTTAATGAAAAAGGTTATATTACACGCTCTGAACGAAAAGAAGAACTGAAACTTTCTGATTATACTGGAAATTTAATTACTGGAAGTGAAGTAAAGAAAAGAGTTTGGACAAACGCAGCTATCTCACAGATTACAAGGAACGAACTATATACAGGAGATTATGTATATAATAAATTCAAAGAAACAAAAATAGGTGGAAGAAAAAGAATTTTACTTCCTGAAGAGGAGTGGAAAATACTTCCAAATACCCATAAAGCTATTATTTCCAGAGAAGTGTTTGATAAGGTTAAGAAAATAAAAGAAAAAAGAAGTTTTGGGGGATATACAGGAAATAAAAATCGTTCTATTTTTTCTGATAAGATTTTTTGTAAAGAATGTGGTAGACATATGAGTTTTCGATGTGACAGTAGACAAAAGAAGAATTCTGATAAAATATACAAGTATAAAAGTTATTATTGTAATTTATGTAAAGCTGAGAAAACACCAAACAATATCAAAGAGAAAGATATTATTGAACTTATAAAACCCAAATTAAAAGATTTTAAGATACAAAACACATTAAATGAAGAGAAAGTCATAGAACACAAGAATGTGAAAGACGAGATTCTAAAGGAAATATCCATATTAAACAGTAATTTACAAATCATCTATGAAAACTATAAAAAGAAAAATATTTCAAAAGATGACTATTTAAAGGAAAAAACTTTTATCCAAGATAAAAAGATATTATTGGAGAGTAAATTGGAAGAATTGAAGTCAGAGAAGATTGATTCAAGGAAAGAAACGGATATTACAGTCTTAGACGAAGATAGTTTATTGAAGGCTTATGTAGACAATAAAATTGATAAAATAATTGTATCAAGAAGTGGAGAAATAGAAATTGTAGAAATATAGATGGATGGTATTAAAAGCAACTCATAATCTCACCAACTTTAATTTTAATACGCCAAAATGAAAATAATGGCGAGAAAATTCGCAGAAATAAATAGTACTGTTTACTATGAGTTGATAGGGTAAATATTTAGGAATAAATAAAAAAATGATATAATTATAGTTAAAATGAGATATTATGAGGTGATTTTTGTGTCTAAAATAAATGTAGAAGGATCAGAAATTAGCATTATTGCCATAGATAATAGAGATTATATTTCTTTAACCGACATGGTTAGAAATGTTGAAAATGGTGTGGCACTAATAGAAAAATGGCTAAGGAATAAAAATACAATTGAATTTTTAGGAATATGGGAAGAAATGTATAATGCGAATTTTAATTCCACCGAATTCGAGGGAATTAAAAATGAAGCAGGTTTTAATCGTTTTATTTTATCGGTTAAACAATGGGTCAATAAAACGAATTCTATCGGAATTGTTGCCAAAGCAGGAAGATATGGTGGAACATATGCACATAAAGACATAGCTTTTGAATTTGCGTCGTGGGTATCACCTTATTTTAAGCTCTATCTTATTAAAGAGTTTGAGCGCTTAAAAGAAGAAGAACAAAAACAATTAGGTTGGGATATCAAGAGGAATTTAGCTAAGATAAATTACAAAATTCAAACAGATGCAATTAAGAATAAACTTGTCCCTGAGAAATTATCAAAGGAAAGAATAAACTATATCTATGCAAGTGAAGCAGATATATTAAATGTAGCTTTGTTTGGAATGACAGCAAAAGAATGGCGTGAAAATAATCCAGAGTTAAAAGGAAATATGAGAGACTATGCTGATATATCACAATTAGTGTGTTTATCAAATCTTGAGAACTTAAATGCTGTTTTTATAAATGAGGGAATGGATGCAACTGAAAGGATAGAAAAATTAAATGCAATTGCTATTGAGCAAATGAGGATTCTAACAGAAAGTGAACGTATAAAAAAGTTAAAATAAAAGTTTTGTTTATAAATTAGGCGATAGAAATATCGTCTAATTTTATGTAACAATTGCTTGACATTGTAGGGTAAAACAACTATCTTGAAACTCATATCAAGACTATATGACTATGACAAGGGACAAATCTTAATTGACGGCAAAGATATAAAAGAAATATCGACAGAATCTCTTTTTGATAAGGTTTCAATAGTTTTCCAAGATGTAGTTCTTTTTAATCAAAGCGTTATGGAAAATATTAGAATGGGAAATCAAAATGCAAGTGACGAAGAAGTTAAAAGAGCAGCAAAACTTGCAAATTGTACAGATTTTATAGAAAAAATGGATAAGGGTTTCGATACACTTATTGGTGAGAACGGTGCTGAGCTATCAGGGGGAGAAAGACAGAGATTATCAATAGCAAGAGCCTTCTTAAAAGATGCACCAATACTAATCTTAGATGAAATAGCAGCAAGCCTTGATGTTGACAATGAGAAAAAGATTCAAGAGTCTTTAAATAATTTGATTAAAGATAAGACGGTTGTAATCATTTCACACAGAATGAAATCCATAGAAAATGCTGACAAGATAGTAGTTCTTGAAAATGGAAAAGTAGAAAGCCAAGGCAAACATGAAGAGCTTTTACAAAAATCAAAAGTTTATAGGAACTTAATAGAAAAGACAAAAATGGCAGAAGAATTTATTTACTAGAGGCAATAATTGGAGCATATATAGGCAAGGCTCTATTCAAGAAACACTTTGAAAAAGCAGGCATTGCATAATGACTACTTTTTCTTATAATGCTCCATTTAATCCAAATACTATCAGATTGATATTAGTTTTATTCATAAAAGGCTTAACAGTTATGCATACTATAAATATCCGTTTTAAGCTAGAAATTGTTTGTCTTATTGGTTTTCAAGCTTGCCTTGAATACGACTATGACCCTACAACAAAAAGAAGAATTACTTGATGAAAAGAAAACACTGGAACTAACAATAAAAAATGAAGACTCTAATAAAGAAAGATTAAAGCAATTTAAAAAAGTATTAGAAAATAAAAAAATTATAGAGGAATTTAACAGAACAGTTCATCCATATGACTTAACATTCTATTTCAAAACAGGAGTTAAAGATAGTCAAAATTCTAATAAATTCAAAGATAAAAGAAAAAATGCCAAAGACAATGACATTAATAAATTGTGCTCCTACAAGAATAACGAGGATAAAAAATTATGTTCCCAAGCAAAAGACAATGCATGTGGAATCAGTTTCTCTTCTTGAGAAAATAAAATAAATATTTAAAAGCAAGCAGATCCGTATAGGGTCTGTTTTTAATATAAGTGATAATGGTATACTATAAATATGATTATTTCACTATAGACTAAATTTGCTTATGGATGCAAGCTATAAAAGATAATAATTTAATAGATATCAAAGTTGATACATGAGAGGGTTAGAATGAAGAGTGTTTTGATTATAGAGGATAATAAAGAAATTGCTTTACAAATGGAAAAGTATTTAATTAATAATGGTTATGAAGTAGAGATTGCATCATCTTTTTACGAAGCAAACTATATGATGAATGTAGACATGGATGTGGCACTACTTGATATAAATCTACCAGATAAAGAAGGTCAACATTTGATAGAAAAATTAAAAGATAAGGACATAAGAGTAATTGTAACAACAGTTAAAAACGATGAAGATTTTATAATTGCTGCCCTAGATCAAGGAGCAGACGACTATTTAACTAAGCCATTTTCCCTTGCAATATTAAGGGCTAGAATCGATGCGGTTTTAAGGACAATCCCTCTAAGTCAAGACAAAATAATTACTTACAAGGATATCAAAATAGATTTTAATGATTCAAAAGTTTATTTTAAGGCTAATCAAATAGACCTAACTCCACTTGAATATGAAATATTACTGTTATTTATCAAAAATCCCCACAGGGTTTTCACAAGAAGCCAACTTTTAGAAATGTTCTGGGAAGATAGGGATAGGTTTGTAAATGACAATACTCTCACATCAACTATTAAGAGAATCAGAGAAAAGCTTGACAAGGAAATTATCACTACTGTTAGAGGAATTGGTTATAGGATGGATTGAGATGCTATATTTATTTTGGATAATAAGTCTTTTACTTCTATATTATTTTTTAGAAAAAAGAAAGAAGAATAGAATAAATGATCTCATAGATTTAATAGAAAACATGAAGAATCAAGACTATAAAATTCCTATGAAGCAAGACGATTTTTCGATTTTAGAAGATAAGATTTACAAACTTTTTATAGAAATAGTGGAAGCCAAAGAGGCAAGTACTAGAAATAGTGAAAAGCAAATCGAATACCTAGAAGATATCGCCCACCAAATTAAAACTCCCATCACATCTATGCTTTTTTCCATAGAAAATTTGGAGATGGACTTTCCAGCTAATGAAGATATAGAGATATTAAAAAGACAACTCTTAAGATTAAACTCTCTATCAGATATTTTGCTCAAATTATCAAGCCTTGATGCAAACAAAGATTTAATGAAAGAAGAACAAATTCGTTTGGATGAATTAGTAGATTATTCCTTAGATAGTTTGAATTTAAAGAAATCTATAAATGTAGAAAAGAGAACGGATTTAAAAGAAAATAGTATCATTGGAGATTTTTATTGGCTGGCAGAAGCTCTGATTAATATTATGAAAAATGCTTATAATAGACCGACTTGTTACAAAATTGTGCTTTCATCATATAAAAATCCCCTCTATACAAGCTTAATCATTGAAGACAATGGCGGAGGAATAGAAAAAGAGAATATGAAAAAAATCTTTAAACGCTTTTATAAAACTCCCGACTCAAATGGTTTTGGAATTGGTCTTGCTATGGCGAAGACAATTGTCGAAAAAAACAAGGGAGAAATTTCTGTTTCAAATATTGATGCTGGAGCAAGATTTGAAATTAAATTTTACAATGTCACCTAAAAATCACTTTACTTTTATATGCTTACCTTGACATAAGAAAAAGGAGGCAAGTATGGAAATATTAAAAGTTGAAAATTTAAGAAAAGAATACGGCGAGGGTAATTCTAAGGTCATTGCCTTAGACGGTGTTAGCCTTGAAATTGAAAGAGGAGAATTTGTTGCCATTGTAGGACCAAGTGGATCTGGTAAATCAACACTCCTACATATCATAGGAGGAGTAGATAGCCCAGATGATGGTAAGGTTTATATAGATGGTAACGATATCTCAAAGTATTCCTCAAAGGAACTAGCCTATTTTAGAAGAAGAAAAGTCGGACTAATTTATCAATTTTATAATTTGATTCCCAACTTAACAGTTCGTCATAACATAGAACTTCCACTAAAACTAGATAAAAGAAAAACAAATCAAGATGAATTTTCAGATATAGTTAAAAAATTGGGTATAGAAAGTAAACTTAACTCTTTTCCAAGTGAACTATCAGGAGGCCAGCAACAAAGGATTGCCATAGCAAGGAGTCTTATCTATTCTCCGTTTCTTGTACTCGCTGATGAACCAACGGGAAACCTAGACAGGGAGAATTCAAGAGAAATAATTGAAATTTTAAAATATTTTAACAGGACTTTAAAACAGACAATTATAGTAATCACCCATGATGAGTCTATAGCCCTAGAGGCAGAAAGGGTAATAACAATTGTCGATGGGAAAATAGTGGGAGATGAGAATAATGAATAAGAAGAATCTCTCAATCTCACTTTCACTTTTTATAACTGCAATTTTCTTTACATTTTGTGTTTACTTTGGATATGTAAATAATAAGTTTGATTATGAACATTTTAGGAATAGATCAATTTATGATGCTAAAATTATTTCTGATACAGTTTTTGGTGAATCAAGTAAATTAAAAGAAATAAATAATATTAAAGAAGTAGGAGAAGTTGCAGTAGAAAATAATTCTGCCAAGCTATCTCAAAATGTCTTAGTGGTAAATTACATAGACCAGGGTTTTAACAAGATGTTAGAAGATAGTATGTTAAAAGAGGGGAGTTTTGCTACAAAAGATAATGAAATTACCATACCAAAAAGTCTTGCAAAAAAAGAAAATTTAAAAATTGGCGATAAGATAAAAGTAGAATTTGGAAATAGATTGGTTGATGGAAAACAAATAAAAGCAGTTTCAAGTGTTACTAAGGATGAAGAATTTATAAGAAAAGATAGCAAAGAATATGTAATAAGTGGTCTCACAAGAAATCTTTACAATGAAAATATGAAGGTTTTTTATGCTTCTACTGTCATAGGAAAGGGTCAAAAAACCAATAGCTTTGTAAGATTTGATAATTTTAGAAAAGCCTATAGTAATAAAGATAATTTAGAAAAAGAAATAGCATCTGCCTTGAATAAAGATAAAGTAGAACTTGCATTTAGCGAGATAATGAAAGATTACTATAATGTTGATGGAAGTCTTTTACAACAAAATAGGCAGGTGATTGTAGACTCTATTTTAATATTTGCTACAATCCTCATTTTTATATTTTTTGTAAAAAATATTTTTACAGTTTGGGGTCTAAGAAAGATAAGAGAAATTTCAATGTACAAATCAATTGGTTCAACAGATTATCAAATTTATAAATTGCTTTTAAAAGATGGATTAAAAATTTCATTTTTACCAATAGTTTTGGGACATATTTTCGGATATGGAGGAATCAACCTCCTCAATCTTGGAATTCAAAGGATTGTAGAGGTAGAGGAAAAGTACAAGTATATAGAATTTTCGCTAAGCCTTTCACTTGTAGTTCTATTAATTTGCTTTTTTATAATTTTCATATCAATATTTGCTCCAGCTAAAAAAATCGCAAAGATAAATATAATTGATGGTATAAAGGGCAACTTTAGTGACAAAAATATAAAACTAAAAAGGAATAAAGATATTTGGAAGGAATTAAAGATAAATAATTTAAAAACTATTTCTTCTCAGAGATATATTTCTGCAATTGGAATGATAATTGTATCAATTTTTTTGATAGTTTTCTCTATGGCAGAGTACAATAGGGTGAAGAATACTTACACTTACAATACGAATATTAATATACTAATTCATTCAAATGAAGCTGAAGTTCCAAATGTCTTAAAGGATATAATGAAGACTACAGAAAATCACAGAGCCTTCCTTTCAACTGAAAAATATATTTCCCTTAGTAAGGATCAAAATTATTCAGATGAGTTTAGGTCTCTTGATTTAGATGAAACAATCCGCAAATATTATGATAATGGCGAAGATTTTTATCTCGATGGAATTATTACGGCCTTAGATGATCAAACTTTTGAAAAAATAGGTGGCAAAAAGGGAGAGGCTTTGCTATTAAATAGGGTCCAAGTCAATCCAAATGCACCTATTGATGGATCAGAAACAACAAAATATTTTAAAAACATAAATAGTTTAAATTACTCTATAACAGAAGAGAAAAAAGATTACAATTATTCAATCAAAGTAGATAAATTAATCGATGACACAAAGGACTTTAGGCAAAGAAGACTACCTTTTTATGTGAATTTATACGTTGATTTTGAAACATATTTTAAATTATTAGATGAATGGAATAAATATTATTTAAAAAACAACAATGAATTGAGAAGAAACACCTATGAACTATCAATGCAAGTTGATGAAAATAAGTTAGACGATATAAAGAATGAAGTTAAAGAGAGATTAGATTCTTCCATTGCCTACAATGAAACTTATAATTTAACTACAAGCAAAGATGTAGAGGCAAATCGCATGAAAGATGTAAAAACTTTTGGCCTTATGATAATTTCTATTGCAAGTATAATTTTCATTTTAAATATAACTAATGGATATTCTTCCATTAATTTGAGTTTAATGGCAAGGAAAAAAGAAATTGGATCTTTAATTTCTTGTGGAATAGATGAGGAAGAACTAAAACATATATATACAAGAGATTTTATATTAGAAGAAATTAAATCACTGGCAATAGTTTTAATAGTAAGTTTTGCTGCTTTATTTGTAATTGCAAAAATATCTCCAACATTGGATATGAAAATTTTGTTGTCTTATTTTGAATATAAATATTTCCTTGCTTTTGGAATTTTGATTTATGGTATAAATATTTTAATTTACAAGACAACTTTACAAAATATTTTAAAGATCGATCCCATTGATTTGATAAGAGGATTTGACTAGGAGGGACTTATGAGTAAGAATATTAGTAAGATTTTACAAAAGTCCTGACTCTAAGGGCTTTGGCATAGGACTTGCCATGGCAAAATCAATTGTTGAGGCAAACAATGGAGATATATCTGTAAAAAATGGAAAAGATGGTGCGATTTTTAAAATTAAATTTTACAATGTCACTTAAAAGTCATTTTAACCCTTTATTATTGAGACAAAAAGAGGGAGGTACATATGGAAATTGTTAGAACTGAAAACTTATCAAAAACTTATGGAAGTGGAGAAAATGTTGTAAGGGCAATTGATGATGTTAATTTAAAAATAGAAAAAGGAGAATTTATTGCAATTGTTGGACCAAGTGGATCAGGCAAGTCAACTCTACTTCACTTGTTGGGTGGAGTTGACAATCCAAGTTCTGGAAAAATATTTATAGACGGCAATGACATTTCAAAATATACATCAAAAGAATTAGCACTTTTTAGGAGAAGGAAAGTCGGACTAATTTATCAATTTTATAATTTGATTCCCAACTTAACAGTTCGTCACAATATAGAACTTCCATTAAAACTTGATAAAAGGAAAATCAATCAAGATGAATTTTCAGATATAATAAAAAAACTTGGTATAGAAAGTAAACTTGATTCTTTCCCAAGTGAGCTTTCAGGAGGTCAGCAGCAGAGAGTTGCCATAGCCAGAAGTCTTATCTATAATCCATCTATCATATTAGCGGATGAACCAACAGGTAATTTGGACAGGAAAAATTCTAAGGAAATTATAGAAATCTTTAAATACTTCAATAGAACCATGAAACAGACGATTATCCTAATCACCCATGACGAAGAAATAGCCTTACAAGCAAATCGTATTATTACAATAGTAGATGGAAAAATTGTAGGAGATGAGAAACATGAATAAAAAGAATTTTCCTATTTTCATCTCTTTATTTATTGTAAGTCTGTTTTTTACTGTGGTTTTTTATTACGGATATACAAATATGAAGGCTAACTATGGTTATTATATGGCTTCAAGCTTTTATCATGGGGAGATTAAAGAAGAACTCTCAAGTGAAGATGTTAAAAAGTTAAAGTCCATTGAAGATATAGATTTGGTCGGAAAAATGTCTCTTAATCCTGATAATGGAAAACTTGCTGACGATTTAGTCGTTATAAACTACCAAGACCAAGCAATCAATAAGATGAGAGAGTATTCAAGACTTATGGAAGGAAGATTTGCTACAAAGGAAGACGAAATTGTACTATCTGAAAGCCTCGTAAAGAAAAATAATCTTAAAATAGGCGACAAGGTAGAGCTTGAGTTGGGCAAAAGGTTTCTAAATGGCGAAAAGGTAGGTCCCACAAGTGCAAATACTGACAGGGAAAAATTTGAGATTAAAGGTTCTAAAAGCTTTACTTTAGTCGGTGTTTACGGAGATGTCTACAACAAGTATAGTAAACTGAATTTTGCTCTAGGGCGACAAGATAAAATGACCACTTTCAGAACCTTCATAAAATTTCATTCATTTGAAGAAGCTTACAAAAATAAAGATAAGATTCAAAATGAAATAAACAAGATACTTGGTAAAGATGTTCATTTAGAATTTTCTAAAGGTCTTATAAACTATTATGGAGTGGAAAACGAACCCTCACAAAATATAATGAGCCAGGCTGTTCTTGTTCTATCAGTTCTTGGATGTGTAGCAATCTTTGTGTTTTTTATAAAAAACATCTTTTGGGTTTGGGGTCTTCGAAAAATTAGAGAGCTGTCTATATATAAATCTATAGGGTCAACTAATGGTCAAATTTATTTGATGCTTTTAAAGGAAGGTTTAATTATATCAGCAATTCCAATACTTTTAGGTCATATAGCTGGTTTTTTCTTTATATATTATTTGTATAGAAATATACAAAAAGGTGAGAGAGTAAGTGCCTTTGAAGCAGTAAGATTTAATCCATTATTAAGTTTAGCTATACTATTTGTTTCTTTTATAATTGTTGCCTTGGCTATAAAATCTCCTGCAAAAAAGATTTCTAAAATCAATATTATAGATGGAATAAGAGGAAATATAGATTTTTCAAAATCTAAAAAGAAAAGAGCCAATGATTTTTGGAAGGAACTTAGACTTAATAACCTAGCTTCAATAAAGTCTCAACGATATATTTCTGCATTAGGTATACTCATTATTTCAGTTTTTATAATTATTATTGGTATTTCAGGTTATTTTAGAGATTATTCATACTATGATACTGGATATAACTTTTCTGTAGAGTATTATAGTGAAAAAGATGAAGTCCCGATGGCACTTAGCGAAATTAGAGAGAAGACACCTAATGAAAAATCTTATATATTTAAAGAGAAATATGTGATAGTTAAAAATAATCTAAACTTTTTACAAGAAGCTAAAAATGCGGGTCTAGATAAAGAAGCTGAGAAAGATATAGAAAAATATAACTCAGAAGGAATGGACGGATTTTTAATTGCATTAGAAGAAGATGATTTAAAAGAGCTTGGAGGAAATAAGGGAGAATTTCTACTTTATAATATGATCCAAGAGGATTCATCTATACCGATATCTAAAGCGAAGAAGATACCATATTTTGAAAATCCAACAAGTCTTGATATAAGTATTGGAGATGATTACGAAACAAGTATTAAAATTTCTAAAGCAATAGAAGATTTAGGGGAACTTAAATCTAGAACAATGCCATTTGATGTAAAAATTTACACAGATTTTGATACATTTTATAATCTAATGCAAAAAGCAGATGATGAAAAATATAAAAACTATCCTTTTACATTAGATATGAGAATAAATGATTCTGATACTGAAGATATAAAAGAATATGTAGAAGCAATGATTAGAGGAAAACTTTCCCCTGAAGACAGATTTAATATTATGACAGGTGAAGAGCAGAGAGAAAATAGATATAAAGATTTAAAAAGTTTAATGAAAATTACAATAGGAATTGCATCAATCATCTTTGTACTAAATATCATCAATGGCTACTCATCCATTAATTTAAGTCTCATGAGCAGAAAAAAAGAAATAGGCAGTCTATATTCTTGTGGAATGGATTTGGATGAACTTAAGAAGGTTTATGAAAAAGAATATTTAAATGAACAGATAAAATCATTGCTTATAGTTATATTAACTAGCATAGGTATAATGTTTATAATTTCTATATTCTCATCGAGGTTAACTTTTTTAAGTTTACTTAATTATTATGATTACAAAATTTTTCTGGGATTTTCTTTAATAGTATATTGTATAAACTTACTAATCTATCACTTCTCCTTAAAGAGAATTTTAGACAGACCAACCATTGATTTGATTAGGACAATTTAAAAAAATTCATTTCTATGAGTTATAAATTGTTAATATAATTAGCTAAGTTATATAATAAAAATATAAACTAGAAATGGAGAAAGTATGCTTGTTAGAAGATTTGAAAAAAAGGATGCTAAAGAAGTTTCCAAACTTATTATAAAAACTTTAAGAACTACTAATATAAAAGATTATTCAAAAGCCTATATTGAAAAAGGTGTAAGGATTTTAAATGCTAAAAATATAATAGAAAAAGCTTGCACTAGACATTTTTATGTGGTTTGTCTTGGTGAAAAAATTATTGGATGTGGATCTATCGGATACGATGGAGATAAGGAAGAGTCTTGTTTTTATACTATTTTTGTTACACCAGAATATCAAGGAGAGGGATTAGGAAGGTTAATCGTTGAAAGTCTTGAAAGGGATGAATATGCTAGAAAGTCAAAAAAAATTATGGTTCCTTCTTCTATTACTGCAAAATCTTTTTATTTAAAATTGGGCTATAAGAGAAAATATCAAAGTGATATTCCAAATAAAGACGGATTATTTATATTAGAAAAATCTAATAATATTTGAATTATTTTAAAAAGGGTATTAATAGAATGAAACAGAAATTTATCAGGAGGAAAATATGGTAAATGAAAAAGATAAAAGCAAAGATAGTTTTATTAAGGCTCCATTGACACCAAAGGGAGTTAAAAAGATTGACCCTGTTAAGGATAATGATAAAATTAAAGATTTAGAAAAAAATAAGGTTGACAATAAGAAAAAGGCATTTACAACTAACAAGGGTTTAAAGATGGCTGAAGAAGAGTTTTCTCTTAAGGCTGGAAGAAGAGGCCCAACTTTACTTGAAGATTTTCATTTAAGAGAAAAAATAATGCACTTTGATCATGAAAGAATTCCTGAAAGAATAGTTCACGCTCGTGGTGTTGGGGCTCATGGTATTTTTAAATGTACAAAAGATATGAGCAAATATACTAAAGCTTGTTTATTTACTAAAAAAGGTAAAGAAACTCCTTTATTTTCAAGAATATCTACAGTAGCAGGATCAAGAGGTTCAACTGATACTCCTCGTGATGTTCGTGGTTTTGCTATAAAATTTTATACAGAAGAAGGAAATTACGATATAGCTGGAAATAATATGCCAGTATTTGTTATTCAAGATGCGATGAAGTTTCCGGATTTTGTTCATGCAGTAAAGCCTGAGCCTGACACAGAAGTTCCACAAGCTCAATCAGCTCACGATACTTTTTGGGATTTTGTAACTCGTAATCAAGAATCAGCTCACATGGTAATGTGGCAAATGAGTGATAGAGCAATTCCTCTAAATTTACGTATGATAGATGGTTTTGGTGTTCATACTTTTAGGTGGATAAATGATGAAGGAAAAGCAACTTTTGTAAGATATCAATGGAATCCTCAATTAGGTGTTCACTCAAGAGTTTGGGATGAAACACTTAAAGTTTCTGGAAATGATCCTGATAGTCAAAGAAAAGATTTATACGAAGCTATTGATGAAGGAAATTATCCAGTTTGGGATTTTTGTGTTCAACTTTTACCAGAAGAAAAAGAACATGACTTTACTTTTGATATTCTAGATCCAACAAAAGTTTGGCCTGAAGAAGATATACCAAAGATTAAAATTGGAGAAATGATTTTTAATAGAAATGTAGATAATTATTTTGCAGAAACTGAGCAAGTGGCTTTCAATCCAGGAAATGTAATTCCAGGAATTGATTTTTCAAATGATCCTCTACTTCAAGGAAGACTTTTCTCCTACACAGACACTCAACTTCTAAGACTTGGTGGACCAAATTTTGCTCAAATACCTATCAATAGACCGATTTCTGAAGTTCACAATAATCAAAGAGATGGATGGCATCAACATATGATAAATAAGGGACCGGTTTCATATATGAAATCATCTATTGATGACCAATCACCTTTCTATGAAAGTCCAGAAAATGGCGGCTACGAACATTACCAAGAAAAAATAGATGCAGAAGTTATAAAGGCAAGAGATGATAGTTTTAGAGATCATTTTAGCCAAGCCACAGCATTTTATAAATCAATTAGTGAAGTTGAGCAAGAACATATTATAAATGCCTTTTCATTTGAACTTTCTAAAGTTAAAAGAGAAGAAATAAGACAAAATGTCGTAGATATGTTTGCAAATGTTGATAAAAAAATGGCAGAAGAGATAGCAGAAAATGTAGGATGCGAAAAACCTGATGCTGAACGTGGATTTGATCCTTCTGGATTAAAAGCAAAAAAAGAAGCTTTAAAAGTTAGAATGCCTGAATTTTCTCAAGAAAATACCATATTTAAGGTTGATACTTTAAAAGTAGGTATTTATTCTGATAGTGATGATGATTTTGATTTTAAATCTTTAGTTGAAAAAATCGAAGAGAATAAAGCTAAATCTGAAATTATTCAAGCTGATTTAAAAAATACAAAAGATGGACAAAAGGTAAGTCACAGATATGCGACAATTCATCCAGTTCTTGAAGATGCACTAATAGTAGTTGTACCTAAAAAACCATCCAAAGAATTTAGTAAAAATGTAAATGAATTTGTAAATGAAACTTTCAATCATTACAAACCTTTATGGATTATTGGAGATACTTCTGGTATTCTAGATAAAAAACAAGAAAAAGCAGATGGAGTTATGGTTACAAAAGATAGTAAAGATATAGATAAATTTGTTGAAAATCTAAGTAAGCAAAGATTTTGGAACAGAGAAGGTTCAATTTAAAATTTTATTATATAAGATCTCAGTATATGCTGAGATC
>NZ_HE578907.1:385929-547544 GCF_000321005.1 Anaerococcus senegalensis JC48 | reverse complement strand
AAATATAGTTCAATATTATTATCTAAGTATCGTCATGTAATAATAAATAAAGAAAATATTAATCTATTATATTTCACTTATTAAATTAATTGATTTATTTATACTCATTTATATCTTTTAATTGAATTATTTGTTATACTATATCTATCATGTCTTTTAAAAAGATTAATTTTAATAGGAGGAAATATAAATAAAAAAACAAGTGCAATTATAGTATGTATTCTTATAGGAATAGTTGCAACTTTTTTAGCTGGATTACAAAATTTTGTTGGAGGACCTATGATAGGTCTTTTAATTGGTATGGTTATTGTAAATCTTATGCCTAAAATAGATTCTGAATTTAAAGCTGGAACAAGTTTTGTTGGTAAGAAATTTTTAAATTTCGGTATTATTTTGGCAGGAGGAACATTAGATTTTGCTCAAGTTTTAGGATTTGGGGTAAAGGCTATGCCACTAATTTTAACAAACTTATGTCTTGCTTTTACTGTTGCAAATTTTGTTGGTAAAAAATTTGAATTATCAAGAAATACAAAAATTTTGGTTGGATCAGGTACTACAATTTGTGGAGGAACAGCAATCGCTACTCTTTCCGGAATTTTAAAGGCAAAAGAGGAAGAAATTGCCTATGCGATGACAGCTATTTTCTTATTTGACGTTATAGCTGCCTTATCTTACCCTTACCTTGCAGGTGCAATTGGTCTTTCACAAAATCAATTTGCATTTTTGGCAGGAACTGCAATCAATGATACTTCATCAGTAGCGGCAGCTGAATCAACTTATAACGCATTAAATGGAGTAAATTTAAATAATGCTATAACAGTAAAACTTGCTCGTACAACTGTACTTATACCATTAGCTTTGGTAATTACAGCCCTACAAGTTAAAGAATCTTCACATAATTCAGAAAATATATCTATTGGAGAAAGTTTTAAAAGATCTTTCCCACTTTTTATTGTAGGATTTTTACTTATGGCTCTTTTAAATACAATGGGAGTTTTTGAAATTTTACCATATAAGGGAGCAATTTTTGGACCTGCTTACAAATTTTTTGTAACAGTTGCCTTAGCAGGTGTAGGTTTTAAAATTAAATTTAAAGATTTATTTACAAAAGGACTAAAACCAATTATCACAGGTAGTTTAACCTGGTTAGTTGTGGCTACTTCTTCAATGATTTTCATTCATGTATTTGAAGGATTTATAAATAGTCTTTAGATTATAAAACAGCTTAGAGATAACTAGGCTGTTTTTTTTATTAGAAATTTTATCAGTTACAAGCTATTTATGGGTATAAAAACTAATAAACTTGATATATTCTTTGATAATTATAAAAAAAGAAAGGTAGATAAATTGATAAAATATGAAAATGTATCTATGTCCTATACAGGCGATGTTAAGGTATTAGATAATTTAAATTTTGAAATTAAAGAAGGAGAATTTTTTGTAATTGTTGGTCCCAGTGGTAGTGGGAAAACAACTACATTAAAACTTATAAATAGGTTAATAGAACAAAGTGAAGGCCATATATATTTTAATGAAAAAAGATTAAAAGATTATCCTTTAAGAGATCTAAGACTTGATATGGGATATGTTCTTCAGCAAATTGCACTTTTTCCTAATATGACAGTTGGAGAAAATATTTCTCTTATTCCAGAGATGAAAAAGATGGATAAGAAGAAAATAAAAGAAATTGTAGAAAGGCTTTTGAAAAGTGTAGATTTAGATCCAAAAGATTATAAAAATAGACTTCCAGAAGATCTATCCGGTGGTGAAAAACAAAGGATAGGAATATTGAGGGCAATTGCTGCAAATCCAAAAGTTTTATTAATGGATGAGCCTTTTTCTGCCCTAGATCCAATCAGCAAAACCAGTCTTCAAGATTTGATTAAAAAAATCCATGATGATTTTAAAATTACAACAGTTTTTGTAACTCACGATATGGATGAGGCCCTAAAACTTGCTGATAGGATTTGTGTAATGAAGGATGGTAAGGTTATTCAAATTGCAAGCCCATCAGAGATAATTAATAATCCAGAAAATAATTTTGTTAGTGAATTTTTTGATAATGAAAAAAGGATAAATGATGAACAATTTAGTTAATACCTTTATAGAAAGAAAATCAGACTGGCTTGAGGCCTTATTTGAACATTTACAAATTTCTATGATTTCCCTAATAGTATCTATTTTAATTGCAGTACCTCTAGCTATTTTTTTATCTCATAGAAAAAAATTGAATGAGTGGGTTTTACAAATTACGGGAGTTTTTCAAACAATACCTTCCTTGGCCCTACTAGGTCTTTTTATTCCCTTTATGGGAATTGGAAAAGTTCCTGCAATTACAGCCCTTGTAATCTATGCACTTTTTCCAATTTATCAAGCGACAATTACAGGATTTTCTGAAATTGATCCATCACTAGAAGAGGCAGCAACAGCCTTTGGGATGAGTAAATGGGAAAAGTTAAAAAAATACAAGCTAAGCTTAGCTATGCCAATAATTATGTCAGGAGTTAGAACTTCTGCCATAATGATAATTGGAACAGCTACTCTTGCTGCCCTAGTTGGAGCAGGAGGACTTGGATCTTTTATTCTTTTAGGAATTGATAGGAATGATTCAGCCCTAATTTTATTAGGAGCTATTTCTTCAGCCTTACTTGCAATTTTATTTGGATATTTAATTAAATCATTAGTAAATAAAAAGCCAATAAATATTTTGATGTCCTTAATTGTTACTATAATTATTACGATAATGAGCTTGTTTTCCTTTGGTAAAAAAGATAATAAGCTCACAATTGCAGGAAAATTAGGAGCTGAACCAGAAATTTTAATTAATATGTACAAAGAATTAATTGAAGAAAATTCTGATATTAAGGTAGAAGTTAAGGCGAATTTTGGAAAAACTAGCTTTTTGTATGAGGCTTTGAAAAACGGAAGTATAGATATGTATCCAGAATTTACTGGTACAATTACTAATTCTTTATTAAAAGAAGATGTGGGTAAAATATCTAACAATCCTGAAAAAGTTTATAAAAAAGCGAGAGATAAGATATATGACCAAGATAAATTAGTATATTTAAAGCCTAGCAAATTTCAAAACACTTATGCCTTAGCTATAAAAGAAGATTATGCAAAAGAAAACAATATAGAAAAAATTTCTGATTTAAAAAAGGTAGAAAATAATGTTATTGCTGGATTTACTTTAGAATTTAATGACAGAGAAGATGGAAATAAGGGTTTAAAATCCTTGTATGGTTTAAATTTTGATGTAAAAACAATGGAGCCTGCCCTAAGATATACAGCAATTTCTAATGGATCAATTAATTTAACAGACGTATATTCAACCGACAGTCAAATTATCACTAACAAATTAAGGGTATTAGAAGATGACAAAAATTTATTCCCACCTTATCAAGCGGCTCCTCTTTTAAGAAAAGAAACAATAGAAAATCATCCAGAATTGAAGGAAATTTTGGAAAAACTTTCTGGAAAAATTACATCAGAGGAGATGACAAAAATGAACTACCTTGTAGATGTAGAGGGAAAGTCAGCAAAAGATGTTGCAAGAGATTATCTAAAGGATAAGAAATTAATAAAGTAATATTTTAGGAGAAGGCTATGGAACTAAAAATTTCACTTGGATTTTTAATTTTTTCAATCTTACTTGTTACTGTTTTTAAGTCTAAATTTAAGGGGGATATAGGGGAGATTGCCCTTGCCTTAAATGTTAAAGATCTTGATAAAAATAAATACAGAAAAATAAATGATATAAAATTAAAAAATACATCTAATCATACAAAAACTAGCCAAATTGATCATTTGATTATTTCAACTTATGGAATTTTTTGTATAGAGACAAAGGGATATAAGGGAAAAATATATGGCAAAGAATTTTCTAAGGATTGGGTACAATATTTATCAAAACAGAAAAATCACTTTATGAATCCAGTTTTACAAAATTATGGTCATATAAAGGCTGTTGAAAATATTTTAAAAAATTCTTATCCAAATATGAGGTATTTTTCAATAATAGCCTTTTCTGCAGAGGCAAATCCAGATTCAATTGAAGTAAAAAAAGCAAAAATTTGTAAAATTTCAAAGGTGAATGATTTAATAAAAGACTTATCCAAAGATGAAATTCTAAAAGAAGAAGACTTGGACAAGATTGAAATCTTAATAAAGGAAAATAAATCATACCAATCAGATTTTTCTCACACCAGGGATATAAAAAAGCTAAAAAAAGAAAATAAGAAAAAAATAGAAAATAATATATGTCCAAGGTGTGGGGGAAAATTAGTTGAAAAAGAAGGGAAATATGGAAAATTTATAGCTTGTTCCAATTTTCCTAAATGTAGGTTTGTTTATAATAAAAATAAGAAAAAATAATTTGAGCGAAAGAATTTCTTTCGCTTTTTTAATTGACAAAAATTTATATGAAAGTATTATAGTTCTAAATAGAACTATAAGGAGGATTATATGCACTTTTGGGATCAGCATAAAAATATTACAAATTATTATGAAAAATTAACGAGTTCAATTTGCCAACAATATAAACTAACCCAATTGGAATATGATATTTTAATGTTTTTATATAATAATCCAAAATATAATACAGCAAGCGATATAGTAAGAATTAGAAAATCTACCAAATCACATGTTTCTACATCATTAAAAAATTTGGAAAATAAAAAATTGATTTTTAAAAAACAAAACAAAGAAAACAGAAAATATTATGAAATTTTTCTTTTAGAAAAAGCAAATATAATAATCCAAAATGGCAAAAAGATACAAGAGCAATTTATAGAAGACTTGTTTGAAGGAATAAGTGAAGATGATATGGTGATTTTTAAAAAAGTTTTTGATAAGATTTGCAAAAATGCAGATTTTCATTTAAAAAGCTAGGAGATATTATGTTTAAGGTTAAAAGCAAAAGCTTACTAATTATTGCAGGTCTTGTTTGGTTAATAGCTGGATTTAATGTTGCAAGACTTGGGCTAATTTCATTTTTTACAATAGAGAAAAAATTTAATTTATATATTTTTTCCCTTATTATATTTATTTTATTTGGATTTATGTTTTATAAGATGACTAAAAAACATACAAAGAGGATATTGGCTTATAAGAGAAAAATATATTTTTGGAAATTTTTTGATAAAAAATCTTATTTAATAATGGCCTTTATGATGGGAGGAGGCATAGGACTCAGGTCAATGAAAATTTTGCCAGATTATTTCATTGGATTTTTCTATACAGGACTTGGCTTTTCTTTGGCACTCGCAGGACTTATTTTTATAAAAAATTATTTTTCAATAATAAAGGAGAGATAAAAATGAAAGAAAAAAATTATAAAATGAAAATTTTTGATATTTTTGAAGTGATTTTTGATATAGGATACTTAATTTTTGACCTAATTGGAGGAATTTTATTTTTTATATTTTCAAAGGGTGAAAAATTATTTATTCTATATGGGATTTTAACTCTTATCCTATGCTTTGGGGATGCCTTTCACCTTATTCCAAGGGTAAAAAAATCCTTATTTGGCATAGATGAAAAAACTAAAAAACAAATGGGCTTTGGCCTCCAAGTTTCATCTATTACTATGACAATATTTTATATTTTGCTCTTATATATATGGAAAGAAACTTTTAAAAATTTAAAAGCTCCAACCATAATAGAAATTTTAATATGGCTTAGCGCACTTATTAGGATATTTATTTGTTTATTACCCCAAAATAATTGGACCAGTGGAAATGAAAATAAGACTCTTTCTATAATTAGAAACTCAGTATTTTTAATCTGTGGACTTGGAATAATAATCCTCTATACTATATCTGGAAACATATTTGGTTTGAGGATGTACAGGATGGTTTGGGCAATAATTATTTCATTTGCTTGTTATTTACCAGTAACCTTATTTAGTAAAAAATATCCCAAAATTGGTATGCTAATGATACCAAAAACATGCTCTTATATATGGATAATCGTAATGGGCCTTAAATATTATTTTATTAAAATTTATTGGAAAATTTTATAATTAAAATGATTTCATATTTTCGAATCATGATATATTTTTATTAAAAATCTTTTTCAAATATAATTTACTTGTTAAAAAATATACACAAGTATATAATATAAGTGTAAAGGAAATAAAAAATTTAAAAGGAGAAATTTATGAAATTATTAAGAGCCATGCGCGAACCACTAAAGTATGTACAAGGTAAGGATGCTTTGTTAAAATTTCACGAAGAAATGGAATATATGGGAAAAAGATGGTTATTTATTTGTTCTAATAGTGGGTATAAATCTTGTCATGATAAGATAGAAAAATCTTTCGAAGGATTAGATGACTTTAGACGCTATGAAATTTTTGGTGGAATTTCTAGTAAGGGCGAGATTGAAAAAATGAAGAAAATTGTCGAAGATGACAAGATTGATACAGTTGTTGCAGTTGGTGGTGGATCTGCAGTTGATACTGCAAAGGCTACAGCTTATTATGCAAAAAAACATATAGTAATAGTTCCAACAGTAGTTGCTACAGATGCTCCTTGTACTGGACTTTCTGTAATCTATAATGATGATGGATCTTTTGATTCTTATTTATTTTATCCTACAAATCCTGATGCAGTTTTGGTTGATAGCCAAGTTATAGCAAACGCACCCGTAAAATTTTTAATAGCAGGAATGGGTGATGCTTTGGGAACTTATTTTGAAGGAAGAGCATCTATAAGAACGGAATCACCAAGTTTGGAAGGAACAGGAATTACAAGAACAGGCCTTGCAATTGCAAAATTGTGCTATGAAACTTTAAGAGCATATGGATCACAAGCTATAAAAGCATGTGAAAATAATGTTGTAACACCAGCTTTAGATGCAATAATTGAAGCAAATACATATATGTCAGGAGTAGGTGCAGATAATGTAAATTGTGCAGCAGCACACTCATTTTATAATGGTTTAACATCATTAGGTGGACACGAAGCATATCATGGATCTTGTGTTGCTTTTGGTACACTAGTTCAATTAGTTTTAGAAGGCGTTTCAAAAGAAGAATTTGAAGATGTTCAAGGATTTTGCCTAGAAGTAGGTCTTCCAGTTACTTTAGAAGAACTTGGAGTTAGCACTGATGAAGAAATTAAAACTATAGCAAAAAATGCATGCGTTGAAGGAGAAACAATTCACAATTTAGCAGGAGATGTTACTCCAGATGAGTTGTACGCCGCAATAATTGCAACTGATGCATTAGGGAAAGAAGTTTTAAATAAATAATATTATTTACTTGAATAATTTAAAAATAAAAGTTTTGACCTTATTAATAATGTCAAAACTTTTATTTTATTTTGATTTAATATTTGATTATTCTATATTATAAAAATTATTTATCAATGAATGAAATTGCTTGCCTTTTTTTCTTATGGGTATAGTATTGGTAAGAATTTGAAAGGGGGATATAATGAACCAATACAAAATGGTTAAGGATAAATTAGATGAATTAAATATTGAATTTAAATAGTTGAGCATCCACCTGCTTTGACAACAGAAGAAGCTGATAAATTTATAGAAGGACACGAGGGTGTTCGTACTAAATCAATGTTTTTAACTGACAGAAAAAAAAGAAATTTTTATTTAGTTATTTTAGATGATTATAAAAGATTAGACATGGATCTTTTTAAAGGTATAGTTGATGAAAAAAAATAAAAATGGCATCTGAAAATTCTTTGATGGAAAAAATAAACTTCCATCAGGAACAGTTTCTTCTTTTGGTTTATTAAATTCTTCTTTTGGTTTATTAAATAATGAAGACAATTATATTAAATTTTATATTGATAAAGAAATTTCAGATCAAGAAATAATGACTTTTCATCCAAATACAAACAAAAAACTTTATTTATAAAAACAAAAGATTTGTATAAATTTTTAGATAATATAGGATATGAAGTAAATATTATAGAATTATAGCTTAAAGGCATCTGTACTTAAATGCTTTTTATTTCTTTATTTTAAATAATTTCATTATTTTATGGATTTTTTGTAATATAAAATTGGTTTTAAAAAATCTAGTTTTTATGAAAAGATGAAAAATGGAGAAGAAAGTTAAAAGATATAGAAATTTAAAATATATTATTCTATTAGTTTTCACTTGTTTTATTATAAGTTTGGGTTCTAATAAATTTTTGAAAACTGACTTTAATGATTTGCCAAAATTATATAGACAAGTTATAAAAGAATATTGTAAATTTCAAAAAAGTGATAATAAATTTTGGAAAGATTATAAACTTGAAGAGAAGGATGTATTAATATTTAATAAGAACATTCTAGGAAATTTATATTTGCTTACTAAAGATAGAAATATTAATTGACTATTTGTCAAAAAAATTAAAACTGATAATAGTAAAATAAATGTATATAGAATAAGCAAAATTCATCCAAAAAGATTTGAGTATTAGATTGGAAATTTTAATACTGAAGACAAAAATTATAATATTTTGGGAAAAGATAATATTTTTATGTAAAATATGATCAAGATTCTATTAGTAAAAAATATTCATCTTATCATTTTTTAACTTTTTTAAGTCATGAGGCTTTGCATTATTATATGCAAAAAGATTGGGAGGATTTAACTTTTAAGGGATATTCTTATAAAGATGAGCAATTGGATTTGTTGGATAAAGAGTATAAAGTTTTAGGAAAAATTAAAAATGCTCTTGATGATAATGCTAATAAAAATACTTTAAAAAATTTGGGTAAAGAATATTTAAAGGTAATGGATGAAAGGTTTGAAAAAACTGATCCTTAAAAAGCCCAAGCTGAAATTTTTGAAGAAACAATGGAAGGGACTGCAAATTATGTATCGATAAAGCCAGCAAAAATTGTTGAATATGATTATGGGATTTTGTATTTTGATAATACAAAAAATGTAAAATTTGACCAAATAGTTCCTACAATAAAAAAAGGAGAAATTAATCAAAGTATAATCGGAGAAAAAATAGTTTACGAATCTGGAGCACTTTTGTGCCAATATTTGGATAGGATTGAAGTTAAAAATTGGCAAGAAAAATTAAATAATAAGGGTAAAAAAGATATAAGCTTATATAGTATTTTAAAAGAAAATTTAAATTAAGGAGTTTTTATGAAAGATGTAAAAAAAATTTCTATACAAGAAACTTATGGTGAAAGATTTCAATATTGTTGGGGATGTGGTCCCAAAAATGACCATGGTTTACATTTAAAATCTTTTCCAAGCGAGGATAAAAAAACTGTTATGGCAAAAATTATTCCATATGAAATCTATACAGGAGGAGTTCCTCAAAATTTATTTGGAGGAATGATTGCAATGATTTTTGATTGTCATGGAACAGCATCAGCGGCATATTTTGCTCATATCAATAAAGGGTTGGTATTTGATAAGAATACGATAATTGGAAGATTTATAACAGCAAGACTTGAAGTTGATTTTAAAAAGCCAACTCCTATGAATGAAGAAATTGAAGTGATAGCAAAACTTGAAGAACTTGGACAAAGAAAAGCAATTGTAAATATGGAAATGATAGCCAAGGGAGAAATTCGAGCAAAAGCAAAAATGGTTGCAGTAGCAGTAAAAGATAATATGTAAAATAAACCCGCCTATATTTTTTGAAAATTATTTAAAATATATAGGCGATTTAACACAAGTTAATATAAGCCAATTGACAAAAGCAATGGATATGTCAATTTCAGGAATTGCAGGAGTATTTCATATATTGATGGCATTAGGATTTTACTTTTTATTTAAATCTTTAAAAGTTATTGTAAAATAAAAATTAAAAAAATATTTAAACTTATTAATTTATTGATACCTGTAAATTTTTGATCATTAATTGTATATATATTGATATAGAGTAAATTATTAATAAATAATTAGAAATAATTAGTAAAAATATATTTTATTCTTAAATAAAGTTAAATTTTTTATTTTAATTATTTCTAAGTTAAAATTTAATAAATATTTATAAAAAAACTAATCTAAAGTGAGGTCAAAAATGTCTAATGAAAATAATGATATTACATCATTTGCTAAAAACCGTGGAGAAGTAATTGTAAAAACAAGTATTATTGGAATTTTAACTAATGTTTTCTTGGCGGTTTTTAAAGCTATACTAGGAGTCTTTGTAAATTCAATTGCTTTGACTTTGGATGCAGTAAATAATTTATCAGATGCTTTATCATCAATTGTTACTATTATAGGTGAAAAATTTGCAAGCAAATCTCCTGACAAAAAGCATCCAATGGGTTATGGTAGAATAGAGTATTTGTAATCTATGGTTATATCTGCACTTGTTCTTTATGCAGGTATAACATCCCTAGTTGAATGTATAAAAAAAATAATTAATCCAAGTCAAGCTTCTTATACTAAACTTTCAATTTTTATAATAGCTTTGGCAGTAATTGTAAAATATATACTAGGGAAATATGTCAAAGAACAAGGGGAGAAAGTAAACTCTACAGCATTAATAGCTTCTGGAAAAGACTCAATGTTTGACTCTATTTTATCATTTTCAGTTTTTGTTTCAGCTATAATTTACATTGTTTTTAATATTTCTTTAGAAGCATATGTAGGAATAATAATTTCAATATTTATGATAAAAGCTGGATTTGAGATGATTGGATCAACAATCGATGATTTAATCGGACATAGAGCAGATAGTAATAAAGTAAAAACATTAAAAAATATTATAAGTAGAGAAGAGGTAGTTATTGGAGTATATGATTTAGCTTTATTTAATTATGGTCCAAATAAATATTATGCTTCAGCATACGTTGAACTTGAAGATACAATGCAGGTAGACGAAGTTGATGAATTAACAAGAAAATTACAATATGAGATATATAAAAAAACAGGAATTATTTTAATAGCACTTGGTATTTATTCATTTAATACAAAAAATAAACAAGCAAGCAAAATTAGAAATACAGTTGAAAAGGAAATTTTAAAAAATGATTGGGCATTACAAGTGCATGGTTTTTATGCAGATACAAAAATAAAAACAATGAGATTTGATGTAGTATTGAGTTTTGATATAAAATCGGAAGATGCTATAAAAAAAATCAAAAAAGAAATAGGGAAACTTTATCCTGATTATACAATACAAATTGTAGCAGACCTTGATCTTTAAAATATTTGTATTAGAATACTAAAAATTATTAAACACCTATAACAAAAAAATGTTTTAGGTGTTTTTTGTTAAAATTTAATAAAATAGTCTATTATTTGTATTTACTTTATCATAATAATATATAAAATTAAATAGAGGATAAATTGACAAATTATTTATTATATTATAGAATAATTCTATGATAAAAATTAACATTTAATTTTATTTAAATAATTAACAAAAAGGAGAAAATAATGAAAAAAAATAAATCAATTAGACTTCCTTCATATATTGAAGCTATTTTACCAATTATTACTATGGTTTCATTAATGATTTATATATTTGTTTTTGCAAAAAAAGAAGTTAATGGAAAATTAGAGTCTATCTATGATAGTGCCCATATGCCTTTAATTTGTGGAATTATTATATCGTGTTTAGTTGGAATGAAATGTGGTTATTCATTTAAAGAAATGCTTTCAGGAATGATTGATAGAATTACTACAACTTTAGACGCAATTTTAATTTTATTGACTGTTGGTTTATTAATTTCTTCATTTATGATTAGTGGAACTATTCCTGCTTTAATTTATTATGGACTAGAATTTTTAAATCCAAAATTATTTTTACCGATTGGTTGTATTATTACGGGAATTGTTGGTCTTGCATGTGGTTCTTCTTGGACTGCTACAGCAACTATTGGAATAGCTTTTATGACTATTGGTCAAGGTCTTGGAATAAATCCTGCAATTACTGCAGGAATGGTAATTTCAGGTGCATATATAGGAGATAAATTTTCTCCTTTATCTGATACTACAAATCTAGCTGCAGCAGTTTCTAAAACTGATTTATTTGACCACGTAAGAGCAATGGTTTCTTCAACTGGTCCTGTTTTTATAATTTCACTTTTTATATACACAATGTTAGGACTAAGAGCAAATGTTATTAATTATGATCCTTCAGTTGCTGAAGGAATAAAAACATCACTCGCAAATAATTTCAATTTAAATCCTTTAGTTTTACTTCCTATTTTAATAATAGTCTTTGTATGTGTACTAAGAATTGAAGGACTGGCTGGTGTAATGATATCTGTATTTGTTGGAATTATTTTTTCTCAAATTTTTCAAGAAACAAAGACACTTGCCGAAATATTTTCTATCCTACACTATGGACCTGAAATTGAAACTGGAAATAATTTTGTAGATCAAGCGCTTGCTAAAGGTGGAATGGACAATCAAATGTGGACTATAAATTTGATTTTATTGGCTGTTTCTTTTGGAGGAGCTTTGGAAAAATCAGGAGTTATAGAAAAACTATTTTCAAAATTAAAAGAAAAAATCAATTCCATTGGTGGACTTGTATTTACAACTATGACAACTTCAATTTTTTGCGATGCAACTATGTGTGATCAATTTTTAGGAATAGGGGTTCCAGCTCCACTTTATGAAGATAAGTATGATGAGATGGGTCTTTCAAGAAATTATCTTTCAAGAACTTTGGAAGATGCCGGTACATTGTGGGCAGTAATGTTTCCATGGACTGCTTGTGGTGCATATCAAATGAAAACTTTAGGAGTTAGCCCTATATATTATTTTCCTTTTGCATTTGTAAATCTATTAAATCCACTTTACGCTCTTTTAACAGCATATTTTAAAAGAAATATATTTTGGGCAGATGGATCATACACTAATATTTTTGGTAAAACAAAAATGAAAAAGAAAGCTAGGTGTCCTAAGGAAATAGAAAAATATGCAGTTTCGCGATTAAATAAAATGAGACTTGAAGGTAAAGCTCCTAATATTTCTAAATAATTTTAGAATAAGGTAAGTTTTTATAGTGATTTGAGAATTATTTAATAAATTTGATATATTAATTTTATTAAAGTATATTTTAATTATAAATTACTTGTAGATACTTTGAAATTTTTAAATTTATAATTTTAAATGGAATTTAAAATAGCGTGGATAAAGGAGTAATAATGAAATTAAAAGATTTTAAGGAAAAAGACCAAGCTCAAATAGAAAAAGGACTTTCTACTGCTCAAATTAGCGATAAGGAAGCAGGAGATAAAATACTTTCTCTTGTTCCAGAAGAATGGATTAAAAAGATTCCTTTTTTTGTTAGGAAACATTCTACAACAAAAGCAGTAGAAAAAATTGCAAATGAACATCCTGATCTTTATGAAATAGCAAAAAAACCTGGAGATTTACCAGAAAAAGAGAAAGAAGAGCTTAGAGAAATTATAACTAATCTTTTTAGAGAAAAAATGGAAAAACATAATATTAAATAAAAAAATTAAACACTAGATGAAATATAATTTTACCTAGTGTTTTTTTAATCTTACTATATTTATTTAGAATCAATAATATTAAATCTAATTTTTTTCTTTATTAGGAACTCTATCAAAAATTCCTGTAACAATAAGTGCAATTGCTCCATCACCTGTAACATTACAAGCTGTCCCGAAAGAATCTTGAAGAACAAAGATAGAAAGCATTAGGGCTGTTCCTGTATCATTGAATCCTAAAACAGAAATAATTAATCCTAAACTAGCAACTACTGTTCCTCCAGGAACTCCAGGAGCTGCTATCGCAAAAATTCCTAGTAGGTCAATAAATACAATCATGTTTGCAGTTGATGGCAACTGTCCTGTTAGAATTTGTGAAACTGTCATTACAAAAAATACTTCTGTCAGTACTGACCCACAAAGATGAGTATTAGAGCAAAGTGGTATTACAAAATCTCTAATTTTAGGATCTAATGTTTTTGATTTTCTAGCACATTTTAAAGCAACTGAAAGGCTTGCTGCTGATGACATTGTTCCTAAAGCTGTTAGGTATGCTGGAAAATAATTACCAAAAACTTCTTTTAGATTTGTTTTTGAAAATAATCCTCCCAAAGAATATAAAAGCGTCAACCAAATAAGGTGGCCAACAATTACTATTAGAATTATTTTTAAAAATACTGGCAATTCTTGTAAAACTACTCATTCATAAGATAAAACCGCAAAAGTTGATACTATATAAAAAGGTAGCATATTAATTACAATAAGATCTACTATTTTTAAAACTATATTGTTAAACTCTAATAGTAAATTTTCTCAAGTTTGAGAATTAGTTAGGATTACAGCAATTCCAAAAATTATTGATGTAACAAGAGCAGTCATTACTGGCATTATCGGATCTATTGTTAATTTAAAAATAGATTCTGGAATTTCTTTTGCTCCTACTACATTTGATGCTATATTTAAATGAGGAATAATAACTTTTCCAGCCAAAAAACTAAAAGTTCCTGCACCAACTGATGAAATATAGCAGATTAAAAGTGTTGCAGTTAATATTTATCCTGCATTTTCTTTCAGTGAAACAATTGCAGGTGTAACAAAACCTAGAATAATCAAAGGGACAATATAGCCAATCAAATCACCATGAATTGTTTTTATAGAACTAACTACCAAACTTGCAGATTCATTTGAAATTTGTCCAACAAAAATTCCTACAATAATTCCCATTGCTAGTTTAAAAACTAATGAATTGAAAAAGCTTTTCTTTTTCATTTTTCATACCTCTTTCATTTTTCTTAATAAGATACTACATTAATTCAACAAAATTACAATACCAGAATAGTCTCTTATTGTAATAAATTATATTAATCATAAAGTTTTGCTTGGCTTAAATACATTTTTTTATAAAGTCCATCATCTTTCATTAGCTTTTCATGATTCCCATTTTCTGTAATTTTTTTATTATCACAAACAATAATCCTATCAGCATATTTTGTTGATGAAAGCCTGTGAGAAATAAAAAGCGAAGTTTGTCCTTTTGAAATATCCAGCATTTTTTCAAAAATTTCTTGTTCACTTCTTGGATCAAGAGCACTTGTTGGCTCATCCATTATAAAAAATTTTCCTTCGTGTACCATAGACCTTGAAAGAGCAAGTTTTTGCCCAATTCCACCAGAAGGCTCGACAGAATCTTTTGAAAAAAGAAAAGTTAAGAATGTATCTTCTTTATTTACAAGCTTTTCTATCCAAGATTTCAAATTTAAAAGATAAAAAGATTCATCCATTTTTTCTCTTTGATAATTTGTAATCTCATCTAATAAATTTGCTGAAATATTTTCAGAAATTCTAAATGGAAATAATCTAAAATCTTGAAAAGTTGGGGAGAGGATTTTGTAATATGTTTTTGTATCAATATCATTTATATTGATCCCATTTATATAAATATTTCCTTTTGTGGGTTTATAAAATTTACACAAAAGTTTTACAATTGTAGATTTTCCAGCACCATTTTTCCCAACAAGAGCTACGGTTTCTCCATTTTTAATTTCAAAAGAGCAATTTTCCAAAATATTTTCCTTAGATTTTGGATATTTAAAGCTAACATTATCAAATTTAATAGTGATTTTTTCTGTGTTTATTTTTGTTATTTTTCCTTCATCAAAATTTTCTTCTTTTTGATTTAAAAAATCAAATAAACTTTGTAGTTGCTCATTAAAGGCAATTACTTGGGCATAATTTTTTTGTATTTCCTTGCTTGCATTTATTAAACTTATTAATGAGTTAAAATATAAAGTAAAATCAGCAAGGCTTATAGCTTTTTCTATAAGCTTAACTACAAGAAAAAACAAAGATGCAAGTATAGAAAAATTAGAAAATACATTCATAAGCCCAACATAAATCCCATTTTTTGTATAATAAACGCTTGAATTTTTGACCAATTTTTGGTGAAAAATTTCAGATTTTTTTAAAATAAAATCTTCTCCATTATAAATTTTTATATCTTTAAAATACCTGTGATCTTGAGAAAAATTTATAAAAAATCTGTAAGCCCTTAGTTTTGGTATATCATTTTTTTGGTAGTCTAATTCATTTTTCTTAATTAGCTTTACAATTTTTTTATTTAAAAGAATTAAAATAAGTACTATAAGTACAACAAAAACTGATAAGTTCATAAGAACTACTAAAGAAAAAACACCTGTAATTGTGGAGTTTATTGTTATTGCAAATAAATCATATATTTTAAAAATTTCGAAAATAGCATAATGAGCTTTTTCCATTTCATCTTGAACTTTTTTACTATCAGATTTTTCTATTGGAAGCTTAATAGCTTTCTCACTTAATTTAAAAGTATAGACATCAAAAAATGATTCAAAAGATTCCGTGAGTAAATTTGCATTTAACTTATTAACTAATCCCCTAATCAAATCAAAAATTAAAACTAAAAAAGCGATTATAAAAATTATTTTTAATCTTTTTTGTCCGTATATTTCATCAATTATTAATTTTGGTGCAATAATAGAAAAAAGAGGAAGTATTCCCATAAGAAGAGAAAAAATTACAAATTTTTTGATGAAATTTTTGTGTATTTCATTTATTTTTTTTAATAATTTTAAAATATTATTCATACTTCCTCCTTATAATTTTTTGCTTGAAGATTGTATAAATCTTTGTAATCAGAATCGCTTTTCATAAGCTCTTCGTGACTTCCGGTAGATTTTATTTCTCCGTCTTTTAGATAGACTATTCTGTTGCAAAATTTTGTTGATGCTAGACGATGAGATATAAAAATTGAAGATTTGTTCTTGGTTAGATCATTATACAAGGTATATAATTCTCTTTCTGCAAGAGCATCAAGTTGGGCAGTGGGTTCGTCTAAAATTAAAAGTTTTGAAGAATTTTTTTCAATACTTCTTGCCAAATATAATTTTTGCTTTTGTCCACCAGAAAGATCAACTCCATCATCATCTAAAATTCTAAGAAGAGTTTGCTTATCTTTTTTGTCATAAGACTCTATAATTTTATTCAAATGAGTAAGCTCATAGGTTTTTTCTAGATTTTTATTAGAATAATTTAACAAAATATTTTCTTTAATAGAAAATGGAAAAATTTGAGAATCTTGAAAGACAGCTGAAACCAAGCTATTATAATCATAATCTAGTTTTTTGAAATTTTTATCATTAATAAAAATTTCCCCTTCATAAGACTTATAAAAACCTGCAAGAATAAGAGCTAGAGTAGATTTTCCAGCTCCATTTTCTCCAACTAAGGCTATTGATTCATTATTATTAATTGTTAGATTTATATTTTTTAGGACATATTTATCAGAGTTTGGATATTTAAATGATAAATTTACTAGTTCAATTTTCAAATTTTTTGGTAAATTACTATTTTCAAATTGTTTTTGATAAGGATTTATAATT
Source organism: Anaerococcus senegalensis JC48 (assembly GCF_000321005.1). Classification (GTDB taxonomy): domain Bacteria; phylum Bacillota; class Clostridia; order Tissierellales; family Peptoniphilaceae; genus Anaerococcus; species Anaerococcus senegalensis. The sequence goes on along the minus strand of NZ_HE578907.1, from coordinate 530,223 downwards.
TTAAAAAATGCTTTAAATCTTGTAAGATTATCAAAAAAATCATTGAAGATCCACATAAACAAATTGTTAAAATTAACAAAAGCTAAAATTGCTGTAAAATAAATATAAAAATCACCAAGGTCAAGATTTCCGCTCATAAGATTTGTAATAAGCCAATACATAATAAAAGCATCTCTAATAAAATTAATAAGTCTTACAAGACTATAAATTTTAAAAGTTTTTTTATCTGTTCTAACTAGGTAGGCTATTCTATCTTGGTTGGTTTTTTTGTAAAAACTTTTAAAGACATTTATAAAATCGAAAATAAGTATATCTTGTTTTGACAAGGGAGACCTAAGTTCATTATTTAATTTTGCAAATTTATTGTAGTTTTCATTTTGGTCGTTCCAAAATTTAGAAAATTCTCTAGGAATTTTATTTGCAATAAAGGTTGAAATAATTGTCAAAATTATTATCAAATCCAAAAAAATTCCACCAATTTTTAAAAAAATCCACAAAAATCCTGCAATAGAAGTTAGGGATGCTAAAAATTCTGGCATAGTCATCATTACAGCACCTGCTCCTAAAAATGGACTGTCGACAGCCTTATTGGCACTATTTATTTTTTCGGATTCAGATTTTTTCATTTTTTCTTCATAGGGAAGGTAGAGGGCGTATTTTGTTACCATATTCATATATTTATACCTAATATTATTCATTTTCATACGGTAATTACCCATGATATAAGATTCAAAAAAACTTATAATCGTTGATAGGACTAATAATAAAATAAAAAAGCCAAACATAAAATCAAGTCCATTTTGATAATTTTTCAATATGTAGGCAGGCGAAATAATCCATATAAATGGTTTTAAGCCTATAAATATGGAGTAAAGTATGATTAATAAATACATGCTTGGCTCATACTTAGCCATTGATTTAAAAATATATTTTAATTCTTTCATAAAAAGCCTAAACGGCATCCTCCTTGTTTGTAGTAAGTCAAGGAGCTTTTCCTCACTTACAAGTTACAAATCTCCTCTTTATTATTAATATTACTGTTCATTTTTCTTCTCCTTTCTTTAATGCTAATTTAATATTAGCAATTTAATTTAATGAAGTCAAAAAAAGATTGTAAAACCATCTTAGGCTGTTAACAAACTAAATTTTCTCCCATTTCGAGCGAACGTAGTGAGTCGAGAAATCTCATGAGATCTCTCCATGCGTTCGTTTCACTCACACTAAAACACGTTTGCTCCACAAATTTTTTCGTGCTCTCGCACTTGTTTTTAGGGATGATTGTGCCAAATCAAGGCACAATCATCTAGTCGAGATGGGTTATAATCGTAATTTATTTAAATTAATAATGAATTACTAAACTGACTTTGTTTACGCTTTTAGATGGTAAAAATCATCTTAATTTTCTAATATTTCTATTGCACATTTTAAACCATCAAGAGCTGATGAAATTATTCCTCCAGCGTAACCTGCACCTTCGCCAATTGGTCTTAAATTTTTAAATTTTAAAGTGGAATAATTTTTATTTCTTTCAATTCTAATTGGGCAAGAAGTTCTTGTTTCAACGCCTGTTAATATTGCATCATCATCTGAAAAAGCATCAATTTTTTTTGAAAAATCAATTAGGGCAAATTTTATTGCCTTGTTTATTTTTTCAGGATAAATTTTGTTTAAGTCAGCAAACTTATAACTGGGTCTATAAGTTGGTTGGATTTTACCAAAATCTTTTGATACAAGTCCTTTAATATAATCACCAACTTTTTGAACAGGAGCTATATAATTTCCACCACCAAGCTTGTAAGCTTTCTCTTCAATTTCTCTTTGAAATTTAATGCCAGCAAGATTATCATCTCCCAAAATTTCTGAATCAATCGCACAAACAATTGCAGAATTTGAATTATAATTTCCTCTGTCATGATAGCTCATTCCATTTACACAAAGTCGATTTTCTTCGCTTGATGCAGGAACAACATAGCCACCTGGGCACATACAAAAAGTATAAACAGAAATATTTTTCTTTTTATCAAAATATTTAAGGGCGTAGGAAGCCTGCGGAAGTCTATCATCAATAATTTTATATTGACTTAAATTAATATCATTTTGCAAATGCTCAATCCTAAAACCAACTGCGAAATTCTTTTGACTAATATCTATATATTTATCAAGCATTATAAAAGTATCACGAGAAGAATTTCCTAAGGCAAGAACATATTCGTCTGCTTGATATTCATTTTTATTTGTAAGAATAGAATTAATTTTATCATCTTTCATTTTTAAATCAGTAAAAATTTCATTAAAATGAAAATCTCCGCCCATTTCAATTATTTTTTTCCTAATATTTATAATGACTTTTCTTAAAAGATCTGTTCCAACATGTGGCATTTGAGTATATAAAATATCTTCTGGAGCACCATTTTCAACCAAAATTTTAAAAACTTCCCTAGATCTTTTATCCTTAGACCTTGAAGTAAGTTTACCATCAGAAAATGTTCCAGCACCACCTTCGCCAAATTGAATATTCGATTCGAGATTTAATTTTAAATTTTTAATAAAATTGTCGATAGTTTTTACCCTATCTTCAATTTTTTCTCCTCTTTCAATAATAGTAACTTTAACACCATTTTTACAAAGAGCATAGGCACAAAAAAGTCCAGATGGCCCAGAACCTACAATAACGGCAGAATTTATTCTATTTTTATTTGATAAATCTAAATCTTCTTCAACAAATTCCCCAATATCATTTTTTAATTTTTTCCTAGTTTTTTTATCAATTTCACAATCAAGTAAGACTTGATAAACGTAAAAAATACCACGCCTTGCATCGATTGATTTTTTATAAATCTTAAAAGAATTAATTTTTCTATTGATTTTTTCTTCAATAGCCTTCTTTAATTTTTTATCATTATCCAAATCGTATGGAATTTTAATATTTCTAATTATATACATAAGACATCCTTTCTTACTAATTTTAACAGATTTTTTATGTTAAATAAATTTAAAATGACATATAATAAATAAAGGGGAACTTATGAAAGTTAGTTTAGTTGAAAATAAATTAGAAAAAGAAAATATTTCATCTTACATATTAAATGATTTAAGTTCATGGTTTGAAGATGAGAATGCTGTAAAAAATTATATAGAAAAATCTAAAGATTATTATTTTTTTAAAGCAAGTGAAAAAACAAATAATCTCGGATTTATCGTTTATAAAAAAACATCAGACTATACTGTTGAAATATTTGTAATGGGAGTTTTGAAAAAATATCACAGAAAAAATATAGGAAGAAATTTATTTAAAAAATCTATTGAATTTTTAAAAAAGTATAATTATGAATTTGTTCAAGTAAAAACTTTAAAAGAAGGAATAGACGATGGATATGATAAAACAAATAAATTTTATCAAGCTTTGGGATTTAGAAAATTTGAAGTAATTGAAGAAATTTGGTCGAAAGATAATCCTTGCCAAATTTATGTGAAAAGTATTAATTAAATTAAAATGTTTTTAAATTTGAAAAGAAAAAATGAACTATTTTAATATATTTATTAATTTTATCGTAAATTTACTTAAAATATTTTTTATGATATAATTTTACTAAATCATAGAACTTTAATACAACTTAGCATTATTGTATTAAATTAAAGGAGAGAATATGTTAGAAAAAATTAGTAATTTTTTAGGTCCAATTAATGGAATCTTATATTATCCAATTTTAATAATTTTACTTCTTACAATAGGAATATTTTTTACAGTTAGAACTAATTTTTTACAAGTAAGATTACTGAAAGAATCTATTAAAGTAGTAATGGAAAAACCAGAAGAAAAAGGATCAGTATCATCTTTTCAAGCTTTGATGGTATCAACTGCATCTAGAGTAGGATCTGGAAATATTGTCGGTATTTCTACAGCAATTTGCTTAGGTGGATATGGTTCAGTTTTTTGGATGTGGATTGTTGCAATTATTGGAGGGGCAAGTGCATTTATTGAATCTACTCTTGCTCAAATTTATAAAAAACGAGATGAAAATAATAAGTCATACGGAGGACCTGCTTATTATATAGAACAAGGCCTAAAATCTAGAAAACTTGGTGTTATTTTTGCAATTAGTTTAATTTTAACATATGCAATAGGTTTTAATATGCTTGCATCTTTTAACTTACAAACATCATTTATGACTTATGATTTCTATGATCCTAATATAACTCCTTTTATTGTTGGATTAATTCTAGCAACAATTACAGGTATTTGTGTATTTGGTGGAGGAGATAGGATTATTAAATTTACATCAACCATTGTTCCATTTATGGGAGTAATTTATATTCTAGTTGCAATTATTATGATTATTGTAAATATAAATTATATACCAACAGTTTTTGCAAATATTTTTAGAGATGCTTTTAATTTTAGAGCAATATTTGCAGGTCTTGCTTCATCTTCAATGATGTATGGTATTAAAAGAGGATTATATTCAAATGAAGCGGGTATTGGTTCAGCACCAAATGCGGCTGCTAGTGCAAATATTTCTCACCCAGCAAAACAAGGCTTAGTTCAAATGCTATCAGTTTTTATAGATACGCTTTTAATTTGTACAGCTACAGCATTTATGTGTTTATCTTCAGGAATTGAACCTAGTGAAGCTTTAAGTGGAGCTCCATATGTGCAAGAAAGTTTATCGACACTTTTGGGTGGATTTGGAAATTATTTTATTTCATTTTCACTAGCCTTATTTACATTTACAACTTTAATTGGAAATCTTTTTTATGTAGATAGTAATCTATCTTATATTCATAAAAAAACACCATCAAAAAGATTTATGTTAATATTTAGAATATTTGCAGTTTTGGTAATCCTTCTTGGAGCAATGAGCGAAGTAAAGCTAGCTTGGGATATTTCAGATTTTTTAATGGGAATAATGGCTTTGATAAACTTACCTTCAATTTTAGTTTTATCAAAAAAAGCTATTGATTGCTTAAAAGATTATGAAAAACAAAGAAGTGAAGGAAAGAATCCTATTTTTAAATCAGATCACATAGGAATTATGGATAAACTTGATTATTGGAATTAATTACAAAAAAATTAATAAAATAAAATTATAAAATATTTAAATAATCATATAATTTGACAAAAAAACTCAGTAATGGTAGTATTTTTAGTGCAATTGAAAAGCGTGATAGAGGTATGGAAAACATTAGTAAAATATTTTTTTGGGGAATTGAAAATATTTGAAAGGGTCTTCCAGTGAGGGATTTTAAACCTACCCAAGATTTAAAATTTCTGGTACGATTTGATAAAATCTATCGTACTGCCATTAATAAATGGTGAGCTGTCGTGGTTTATAATTATTATATATTTTATATAGTTTAATATTTAAGTCATGGCATTTGTCATGGCTTTTTTTGTAAAAAATTTTTGAGAGGAGTTTAAAAATGAACGAAAAAAGAAAATTACCATCGATTTTGGTAATTTCTTTAGTACCAATATTAGTTTCAATATACATTGTAGCAAGTGGTGTTGAAACATATGCAAGTATTTGGGCTTTACTTCCTCCAGTAGTTGCTATTGTAATGGCATTATTAACTAAGGAAGTTTACTCTTCACTTTTTTTAGGAATTGTAATAGGAGCTATACTTGCATCAAAAAGATCTTTTGCAAAAGTATTAGATAATATAGTTGTTAAAGGTCTAACAAATTCAATTTCACAAACTTCAGGAATTTTTATTTTCCTAATAGTTTTGGGAATAATGGTTGTTTTAATAAATCATTCTGGAGGATCAAGAGCCTTTGGAAATTGGGCAGATAAAAGAATTAAGTCAAGAAAGGGATCACAACTTGCAACATATTGTCTATGTTTGATGCTTTTTATTGATGATTATTTTAATTGTCTTACATCAGGATCTGTAATGAAACCAATTACAGATTCACATAAAATTTCTAGGGCAAAATTAGCTTATCTTATAGATGCAACTGCTGCTCCAATTTGTATGATAGCACCAATTTCATCGTGGGCAGCTGCAGTATCAGGATATGCTCAAGGAACTGGTCTTTCTGGTATTGAATTATTTATCAAAGCTATTCCTTATAATTTTTATTCGATATTAACTTTATTTTTTGTAGTATCACTTATTTTATTTGGAAATGATTATGGTCCAATGAAAGAGTTTGAAGATAATGCAATTAATAATGGAGACTTAGGAAATATTGCTAAATCAAAAGTAAGCGCCGAAGATGGAAATCCTGATGGTAAAGTTAGAGATTTGGTTTTACCAATTTTGACTTTAATAATTATTTCTGTAGTTTCACTTATCCATATAGGTGGATTTTTTGATAAGTCTAGTGAATATTATTTGGACTTTGTAAATGCTTTTGCAAATACAGATTCAACTGTAGCTCTTCCAATGGGTGCTATAGCCACATTAATCCTTACAATTATATATTTTGTCGGGCGTGGTGTTATTAGTTTTGAAAAATCAATGGATGCAATACCTGAAGGATTTCAATCAATGGTCCCTGCTATTTTGATTTTAACTATGGCAACAAGTCTTAAAAATATTTCAAATGATTTACTAGGTTCAACCGAGTTTGTAGGAAATCTTATGGCTAATGCTGCAAAGGGTTTAAGTACATTTTTACCAGCAGTAATATTTGTAGTAGCAGTTTTATTAGCATTTGCAACTGGAACTAGTTGGGGAACATTTGGAATTTTAATTCCTATAGTTGCTTCTATGTTTAAGCCAACAGATCCAATATTTTTTATTGGAATTTCAGCTTGCCTTTCAGGAGCTGTCTGTGGTGATCATATTTCACCAATTTCAGATACTACTATAATGTCATCAGCAGGAGCTGGATGTGTTCACGTAGATCATGTTAGAACTCAGCTTCCATATGGTATTACAGTTGCAACGATATCGACAATATCATTTATAATTGCAGGTTACACTAAATCTCCAATTATTCCATTAATATTTGGTGTAATAGCAATCTTTATTTTTATGATAGTTTTAAAAAATAAAAGTAATTAAGATAAAGCAAGATGTTTTTAATAAAAAGAAAACATTTTGCTTTTTTAGTTTTTATAAATGATAAAAAATTAACTAAATTAGTTTACTTTTTCTAAATTACTAGTATAATAATATCTCAAGATTTTAAAATATAATAAAGACACACAAAAATAGATATTTATTAGAAAGAGAGGATTTATGTTTTTATTAGATAACATACTTAATATTGCAGATTTTTTATGGAGCAATATAATAGGTTATGTTTTATTAGGGGTAGGTTTATTTTATACTTTAAGATTAGGTTTTCCTCAAATAAAATATGCTAAAGATATCAAGGATGTTTTAAAAAAGAATTTAAAAAGCGATGATAATGTTTCAGGATTTGGGGCCTTAGCGGCTGCTGTTGGTGGACAAGTTGGAACAGGATCTCTTGTAGGAGTTGCTTCAGCTCTTGTAGCTGGTGGCCCTGGAGCTATATTTTGGATGTGGATTACTTCAATTTTAGGTATGGTAATTACATTTGCAGAAACTGTTTTGGGTCAAGTTTATAGAGTTAAATTATCTGATGGTACTTATAGAGGAGGCCCAGCTTACTATATTAGAAATGGTTTAGGGAAAAAAGTTTTAGGTATAATAACTGCCTTTTTGTACATAATTGGAGTTGGCCTTTGTATTGCTTTTATGCAAACAAATTCAATTGCTAAGGGATTTCAAGGAGTTATCGAATTTAATCCAATTATAGTTGGAGTTGTTGTAACAATACTTGCAGGAATAATTACTATAGGTGGTGTAAAAAGACTTACAAAAGTTACTGGTTATTTGGTACCAATAATGGCAGCATTTTATGTACTTATTGTATTTGTTATTATAATTACAAATATAACAAAACTTCCTTCAGTTATAGCCTTGATTTTTAAATCAGCTTTTAGCGCTCAAGCAGCTGTAGGTGGAATAATTGGTCATAGTATAATGGATGCTTTTAGAAATGGTGTAGCCAGAGGATTATTTTCAAATGATGCAGGAAATGGAATTGCAGGAATTATGCATTCATCAGCAGACGTTGATCACCCAGCTGAACAAGGATTTTTAGGAATGTTTGGTACATTTGTTACAACATGCATAATTTGTTCATTAACTGCTTTTGCTATTTTATTAACTGGAGTTTTAGGAAATGGTTCTGATGGTATAAATCTTGTTCAAGATGCTTTTTCTGCACAAATTGGTTATATAGGAAGATGGGTAGTTGCTTTATCTATGGCATTTTTTGGCTTTACAACTTTAATTGCAGATTTATTTTATGGAGAAGCAAATATAATCCATATTTTTAAAGATAAGTACAAAATACCACTTTGGATTTATAGAATTTTTGCGGCAATAATGTTTATAGTTTCTACCAAAATGTCTCTTGACATTGTGTGGGGATTGATAGATGTTTTTGTAGGTATCTTGGTATTTATTAATGTTATTACTCTTGTGTTTTTATTTAAGTCTGTAAAAGTTGTTTTAGATGATTATGAAGATCAAAAACAGGCGGGTAAAAAACCTGTTTGGGATAAAGAAAATAATAGTCTTTATACTGACCGTGGAGATTATAATAATTTTAAAATGTAAAATATAAAGCTGTTACAAAATATTTTGTAACAGTTTTTTTGTTTAAAAATTTAAATTTTTGTCATTAAAAGTATAATAAATATGCAAATAAATATACTGGAGGAGTTTATGAATAAGTTAGGTAGAAATGTTGTTTTAATTGGTAGTGGTTTTGTTGGTTCATCATATGCTTATGCTTTGGTTAACTTAGGACTTGCTACAAAACTTTCAATAATTGATATTGATGAGGATAAATCAATAGCTGATGTAAATGATTTAATGGATGCAAGTTGTAAAACTGAATGTCCTACATTGGTTAAAGAAGGATCATATGAAGATTGCAAAGATGCAGATTTAGTCGTTTTATGCTATGGAAATAGTCAAAAAAATCTTACAAATAGACTTGATGATATAAAAATTGCAACAAAAATGGTTTTGGATACAATTCCAAAAGTTATGGAAAATGGATATGATGGAATAATTTTACTTGCTACAAATCCTGTTGATGTAATTTCAAGAGTTGTTCAAGAAGTTTCAGGACTAGATCATAATAAAATTGTTGGTAGTGGAACCAATCTAGATACAGCAAGATTTATCCAATATTTAGCTCAAGAAGTTTCTTGTAATCCTAAAGATGTTGAAGCTTATGTTTTGGGAGAACATGGAAATTCTTCTGTTGCTCTTTGGTCAAATGCAAGAATAAAAGGAATTTCTATTGATAAATTTTTAAAAAATGTTGGGGATGAAGAAAAATTCAAAGAAGATGTTCTTGAAAAAATAAGAGATAAGGCTTTTAAAATAATTAAGGGCAAGGGCGCAACTCATTTTGGGATTGCAAATTGCTTGGTTGATTTTACAAGGGCAATTTTACTTGATGAAAAAAGAATAATAATGGCATCTGCTTATCTTGATGGTGAATATAATAATAAGGGTCTTTATACAGGAGTTCCTACAGTTATTGGAGCAAATGGATGTGAAAAAATTCTTGAAATGGAAATTTCAGAAAAAGAACAAGAAATGTTTGATAAATCATGTAAAGATCTTGAAGAAAATTATAAACTTGCCCAAGAGGTTTTGGATGAATAAATTATATTATAAGTATTTTCTTTATGGAATTTGTGATATAATAATTTGCTTTGCTCTATATAAAATGATAAATATTTATGCTGGACTTCTTGGCTTATTTTTATCTAATATGTCTAAGGCATTTTATGAAAAATCCTTTTATAAGAGTATAGATAAGTTTAAAACTTTAGCACAAAACTCTAATTTAAGTTTCAAAGAATTATTAGATATTTGTAAAATGGATGAATATGATTTAAAAATTCTTCTTAGAAATGAAAATAAGGGATTTAAAGCAGAAAAAATAAACAAAGCTATTAAAAATTTGGAAAATTATTTAAATAAATAGGATAGGGTCATATCATTATGACTCTATTTTTTTATAAATTTAAAGCTTTATTTTACTTAATGTGATTTTTCTACTATAATGAAAGATGTAAATTAATGATCTATGGGAGCTATGTGCTGAGAGGAAGTTCGACTTCGACCATCAAACCGGACAGGATAATGCCTGCAAGGGATGAAGCATATTTATTCTCCTATAAGTAATTTTAGGAGGTTTTTTTAATTTATGAAATATAAGACACAGATGGAAGCTGCAAAACATGGTTTTGTAACTGATGAAATGAAAATTGTTGCTAAAAAAGAAAATGTTAGTGAAGAATTTCTTTTAGAAAAAATTGCAAAAGGCGAAATTGTAATTCCTAGAAATAAAAATCACAATTCTATTTCTCCAGAAGGAATTGGATCAGGTTTAAAGACAAAAATTAATGTAAATTTAGGAATTTCAAAAGATTTAAATGACCTTGATCTTGAGATGCAAAAAGTTGATATGGCTCTTAAAATGGGTGCTGAATCAATTATGGACTTGTCAAATTATGGTAAAACTCAAGAATTTAGGAAAAGATTGATTGAAAAATCTACAGCCATGATAGGAACTGTTCCTATGTATGATGCAGTTGGATTTTTGGATAAGGGGTTAAGTTTTATAAAAGCTCGTGAATTTTTGGATGTGGTAAGAAATCATGCGGAAAATGGAGTTGATTTTGTTACAATTCATTGTGGAATTAATAGGGCTAATGCAGAAATTTTTATGAGAAATAGAAGGGTAAATGAAATTGTCTCTCGTGGTGGTTCACTTTTATTTGGTTGGATGAAAATGAATGATAGGGAAAATCCATTCTACGAATATTACGATGAACTTTTGGATATTTTAAGAGAATATGATGTTACCTTATCACTTGGAGATTCTTTAAGACCAGGTGGAATTCACGATGCAACAGATCCTGCTCAAATTGCAGAATTGATTACTCTAGGTGAGCTTACAAAAAGAGCGTGGGAGAAAGACGTTCAAGTAATAATTGAAGGACCAGGACACGTTCCAATCAATGATATAGAAATGAACATGAAACTTGAAAAGAAATTATGTCATAACGCGCCATTTTATGTTTTGGGACCTTTGGTTTGTGATATTGCTCCAGGATATGACCATATTACAAGTGCAATAGGAGGAGCAATTGCAGCAAGTCATGGAGCAGATTTCCTTTGCTATGTAACTCCAGCAGAACATTTGAAACTTCCAGATGTGAATGATGTAAAAGAAGGGATTGTTGCAGCAAAAATTGCAGCTCATGCAGGAGATATTGCAAAATTAAAAGATGCAAGAAAATGGGATCTTGAAATGAGTAAGAGAAGACAAAAACTTGATTGGGAAGGAATGTTTGAACTTGCAATTGATCCTGAAAAATGTAGAAAATATAGAGCATCTTCTAATCCAGAAGAGGAAGAAACTTGCACCATGTGTGGAGCAATGTGCTCAGCTAGAAACATGAATTTAATTCTTGAAGGAAAAGATATAAAATTATAAAATTAAAAAAGTGCGAATTTAATTTTCGCACTTTTTACAATATTTTTTTAATTTCAGATAAATTTTTTACTTGGTAAGTGAAATTTTTATCTGTAATTTTTTTGTCTTCTTTATTAAAATAAATAGATTTGATTTTTGAATTTTTTGCACCTATTATGTCTGATTTTATGCTATCTCCAACCATAATTAAATCATTATTTGAATATTTTGTTAAGTTCATGATTTTTTCAAAGAATCTTTTATCTGGTTTTTCATATCCTATTTTATCTGATACAAAAATACCTTCGAAATATTTATCAAGATTTGATTTTCTTAATCTATTTACTTGCATATCATAAATTCCATTACTTGCAGCATAAATTTGGTATTTATTAGATAAATAGGATAGTAAATCTTCAATTTTATCGACCAGCACTATCTCATCATATAAATATTTTACAAATAAATCATTAAAATTTTCATATTCAATATTCATTTTAAAATACTTACTCATTATTTCAGATCTTTTCATAAATACTTCATTTATATTTAACGTGCCTAATTTTTGTTTGGTCCACAAAATATCATTAACAAAATTAAAATAAGAAAAATCTTTATCTTTATAGCTTAAATCTAATTTTTCCAAAGTATTTTTAAAGGAATTTTTTGAGCATTTTTCAAAATCAAAAATTGTATCATCAATATCAATTAAAACAGCTTTAATCATTTTTATCATTTAAATACATGCATCTCATAGCATTTAACACAGCTATAACCGTAACACCTACATCTGCAAAAATAGCAGCCCACATAGAAGCCATTCCAAATGCACCAAGTGTTAGAACAATAATTTTTACTCCAATTGAAAAATAAATATTTTCTTTCACAATAGTTAGACATTTTTTTGAAATTTTTATTGCTGTGGAAATTTTTAATGGATCATCGTCCATTAAAATTACATCTGCAGCTTCTATCGCTGCATCTGATCCCATAGCTCCCATTGCAATTCCTACATCTGCTCTTGTAAGTGATGGGGCATCGTTAATTCCATCTCCAACAAAGGCAATTTTTTTATTTTCATTGGTATTTTTTTCTAGTATTTCTTCTAAAATTTTAACCTTATCTTGAGGAAGAAGATCGCTATAAAAATTGTCTAATCCTAGAGTATTTGAAACGTCTTGACCAACTTTTTTACTATCTCCAGTAAGCATTATAGTTTTACTTATGTGATTATTTTTTAAATTTTCAATAGCTTTTTTAGAATTTTCTTTTATTGTATCAGAAATTACAATATGGCCTTGGTAGGAATCATTTACTGCTACATGTATGATGGTTCCAGTTTTATCACAAGATTTCCAATTTATATTAAATTTATCCATCATTTTTGTATTTCCTACATAGACTAGGTCATCATTAACTTTTGCGCTTATTCCATAACCAGAAATTTCTTTAATATCTTCAACTTTACAATCATCATTTTCATTTTTATAAGCTTTTTTCAAAGATTCTGCTATTGGGTGAGTTGAATATCTTTCAACATGACTTGCTATATGAAGTAATTCCTTTTCTGATAAAACTTCTGGGTGAATAGCTGTAACTTCAAAAGTTCCTTTTGTTAATGTTCCAGTCTTATCAAAAATAATTTGATCTACATTTGATAAAACTTCCAAGAAATTTGATCCTTTGATTAAGACACCTTTTTTACTTGCTGAACCTATTCCAGCAAAAAATGATAGGGGAACAGAAATTACAAGAGCACAAGGACAAGATATGATTAAAAATATCAAAGCCCTATATATCCATGTAGAAAAATTAGCATTACTTCCAATTAGTAATGAGATAATTGGTGGTAATATTGCAAGTGCTAAGGCTAAATACACTACTATAGGTGTATATATTCTTGCGAATTTTGTAATAAAATTTTCTGACTTGGATTTTCTTTCTGATGCATCCTCTATTAATTCCAAGACTTTTGTTACAGTGGATTCTCCAAATTCCTTTGTTGTTTTAACTTTTATTAAACCATTTAGATTAATAGAACCTGAATAAATCATAGATCCTTCATTTACATCTTTTGGAATTGATTCACCAGTTAAAGCCTTGGTATCAAGAGAAGATTTACCTTCAACAACTTCTCCATCCAAAGGAACTTTTTCACCAGGTTTGATTACAATAATAGATCCAATCTCTACTTCATCTGGGTCGACTTCTATTATTTTTCCATTTTCATCTTCTAAATTAGCATAGTCTGGAGCTATATCCATAAGATCTGCGATTGACTTTCTGCTTTTTCCTACAGCGTAGGATTGGAAAAATTCTCCAATTTGATAAAAAAGCATAACAGCAACGGCTTCAACATAATCACCACTGTTTGTATAAAGTCCAAGAATTATTGCTCCAATAGTTGCAATTGAAATTAGTAATGATTCGTCAAATGCTTGTTTATTCTTGATTCCATTAAAAGCTTCAAGTAAAACTTCATATCCAACTAAAAGATAAGAAATCATATATAAGATAAAGTCAATGTATCTATTAAAGCTAACAAAATGTAAAATAATTAAAAGTAGAGCAGAAATAGAAATTTTGGTTAAAGATTTTTTTTGTTTTTTATTCATAATTTTACCTAAAAATAAATTTCACAATCTTTTTCGATTTTTCTGCAGTTTTTCAAAACATTTTCCATAACTTCTTTTTCATCTACACCATCTTCAAAATTAACTTTCATTTTTAACATCATAAAATTTATACTACAGTCGATAACTCCTTGAGTATTTTTTGCTTCAATTTCCATTTTGTTTGCACAAGATGGACAATCTACTTCGATTTTATAAGATTTTTTCATAATTAACTCCTTTAAATTTTCGATTAAACATATATTTAATTGTTCTAAAATCATAATACAATTATTTTAAAGAAAAGTCAACGATTAAACATTTATTAAATTAACAACAATTTGTGGTAAAGTATATACAAGGAGAGAAATATGAAATTACCACATAAACATTATAAAGATGATGACAAAATTGATTTTTTATTAGAAGAAGAAATATCTGATAATATTTCAAAAGCTTTTAAACAATTAGGAGATCCCAAAAGACTTCAAATTTTTTGGCTATTGTGCCATAGAAAAGAATGCGTATTAAATATTGCTGCAATCATGGATATGTCATCACCAGCTGTTAGTCATCATTTAAAAATACTAAAAATTTCAGGGATAATTAAATCTAAAAGAGAGGGAAAAGAAATGTTTTATGAGGCAGATGAAAATAAGCTGAGTGAATTTTTATATAATGTAATTTTAAAGGGGAAAAATTTGTAAAAAAAGGTGCAAAAATCTTCTTTTTGCACCAATTTATTTTATATATTTATTTTTATTTTGTAATCAAGATTTTCAAAGAATTCCATAGAATGCTCTATATCATGATATTTATATCCCATATCAAATGCATTTTTTCTATCTTTACTTGATCCATGAGTAAATTTATCTGGATTTATATTTGAACCAGACATTTGTTGAATTTTATCATCGCCTATGGATGAAGCTGCTTTCATTGCTTCTTCAATATCGCCAGCTTCTAGATATCCCTTTTCTTTTGAGTAATATGCATATACACCTGCAAAGTAATCTGCTTGTAATTCTTGTGCTACAGAATATTTATTATATTCAGTTTTTGATAATTGTTTTTGTAATTGTTGAGTTTGGTTTAGTATTCCCAATTCATTTTGTACATGGTGACCAATCTCATGAGCTAAAACATATGCAAAAGCAAAATCTCCTCCAGCTCCAAAGGTATTTTTTAATTCATCATAAAAAGAAACATCAATATACACAGCTTGATCTAGCGGGCAATAAAATGGTCCCATACCAGATTGAGCAACTCCACATGCAGATTTTGTGGATCCAGTATAAAGAGTCATTTTTGGTTCAGTATAAGTTTTATTATATTCGTTAAATTTTTCATGCCACATATCTTCGGTATCAGCAAGTACAACTGATAAAAAATCTTCTAATTCTTTTTGACCTTCTGAAATTTTTTCTTCATATTGGCTATTTTGTTTTTGATCAATATTTCTATCATTAATTACAGAAGGATCTGCTCCTAAGAAATAAAATATTAACATCAATACTAAACCACCGATTCCGCCGCCAAAAACAACTGGTGCACTTGAACCTCTATTTACGTTAGAACTTTTACGTCTATTTTTCCATTTCATTTTAACCTCCAAATTATTTTCTATTCTTATGATACCCTAAATCAATTTAAATTTTCCAACAATTGCTAAAAATATTAAAATTGGTAAAGTATTTTTAATGATAAGAACGTAAAGGAGTTAAAATGAAATTTATTTCATGGAATATAGATTCTCTAAATGCAGCCTTGACAAGTGATTCTAATAGGGCGAAAATGTCTAGAGATGTTTTAAATACCATAATTGATGAGAATGCAGATATAATTTGTTTGCAAGAGACAAAATTACCAAGAACAGGTCCTAGTAAAAAACACAAAGAAATACTAGAAAAATATTTTCCACAATATGATTATTCTTGGGTAAGTTCTCAAGAACCTGCAAGAAAATCTTATGCTGGATGTTTAACAATTTATAAAAAAGAACTTGAACCAAAAATTACTTTTCCAATTTTAGGTGCACCAGATACAATGGATAATGAAGCGAGAATAATTACATTAGAATTTAATGATTTTTATTTAACACAAGTTTATACTCCAAATGCTGGTAGTGGACTTAATAGACTTGCTTTAAGGCAAATTTGGGATGAAAAATTTGCGAGTTATCTAGAAGGATTAGATCAAGATAAAGCAGTAATTGCTTGTGGGGATTTCAATGTCGCACACAAAGAAATAGATCTTAAACATCCGGAAAATAATCATAGATCAGCTGGTTTTACTGATGAAGAAAGAAATGGATTCACAAATTTATTAAATAAAGGCTTTGTCGATACATTTAGATATTTACATGGTGATATTGAGGGTAAATATACTTGGTGGGCCCAAAGAGTAAAAACAAGTAAAATAAATAATTCTGGCTGGAGAATTGATTATTTTATTGTTTCTGATAGATTAAAGGAAAAAATTAAAGAATCAGATATGATAGATTCTGGAGATAGACAAGATCATACTCCAATTTTTATGAGTATTGATATATAATTTATTAAAAAAAGAACAGAAAAATCTGTTCTTTTTTATTCTGTTTGGGTATAAAATTATTGAAGATAAATTTTAAAATTCAAACGATTTGGTATTTACTTGTTAAGTACCATTTTTATTTTACTAGGAGATATTATGAAAAAATGTATGATTATTGAAAATCCAAATTCAGGAAAAGCTAATAATGATGAATTTATGGATATATTAAACAAAAAATTAAACCAAGAATTTGACCAAGTAGTTCATGAAAAGACAGAAAAAGAAAATGATGGTGAAAATTTTTCTAAAAGAGCATGTGATGAAAAATTTGATTCTATTTTTGTAGTTGGAGGAGATGGAACATTTAATGAGGTAATAAATGGTATATCTAAGATGGATTATAGACCAAAAGTAGGTTTATTGCCTGGCGGAACAAATAATACTTATATGCAATTAATAGGTGGTTCCAATGATTTAAAAGAGGCAATAGATAATTTATCATTTGAAAAGACAAAAAAAGTTGATATTGGAAAATGCAATGACAGTTATTTTTCTTATTATGTATGTTTTGGAAAATTAATAGAAGCTACAACATCAACAGATTCATCAGAAAAAGAAAAGTTAGGTGGATTTGCATATGTAAAAAATGTTTTAAAAACTATTCCAAATGATGAAAATGTAAAAATAGAAATATCTTATGAAGATAATACTTTTGAATGTAATGCATCATTAGTTTATATAATGACTGTAAATAAGATTGGGAATTTAGAATTTTCAAACGATGACGGAGATCTTAGCGATGGAGATTTAAATGTTTTTATAATGACCGAAGAAGGTTTAATGTCAAAAGTAAATGCAGCAAAAGATATGCTTTTTGGGAAAGTTGATGAAAATGAAAATGTAAAATCATTTACTTGTAAAAAAATATCAATTAAAAATTTAGAAGATAAGGAAATTGAGCTAGATATGGATGGGGAAGTAAATGGAAAACTTCCATGTGATATAGAAATATTGAAAAAACATATAGAAATTTATCTACCAAAAGCTAGTAATTAGTTATAAAATAAAATTAATAGATTATAAAATATCTTGCGATTATTAATTATAAATAGTATAACTAAAATGTAATATGTGACATAAATAAATGTTAGGAGGTATTTTGTCTAAAAAAATAAAAGTTAGAGAATTGACAAAAATTTTTGGACATAATCCAAAAAGAGCAGTTAAGCTTTTAAAAGAAGGAAAATCTAAAAAAGAAATTTTGGATCAAACTGGTTTGACTGTTGGGGTTAATAGATGTTCATTTGAAGTTGAAGATGGTGAATTATTTGTAATAATGGGACTATCAGGTTCAGGAAAATCAACATTAATTAGATTAATTAATAGGATGATAGAGCCTACATATGGAGATATTTTTATTGATGATGAAAATATTTCTGACCTAAATGAAGAAGATTTGAGAAATGCTAGACGTGAAAAAATGTCTATGGTTTTTCAAAATTTTGCACTTTTTCCTCATTATACAATTTTGGAAAATGCAGCTTATGGATTGACAATTAAAAATGGTAAAAGTGAAAAAGCAAATAAGAAAGCTATGGAAGCATTAAAACTTGTTGGTCTTGAAGGGTATGAAGATCAATATCCTGATCAATTATCTGGTGGTATGCAACAAAGAGTAGGCCTTGCTCGTGCTCTTGCAACTGATACAGATATATTAATAATGGATGAAGCTTTTTCTGCACTTGATCCTTTAATTAGAAAAGAAATGCAAGATGAACTTGTGTATTTACAAAGTGAGATGAAAAAAACTGTATTATTTATCACTCACGATTTAAATGAGGCTTTAAAAATTGGTGATAAAATTGCAGTTATGAAAGATGGATCCCTTCTTCAAGTAGACACTCCTGAAAGACTTCTATCACATCCTAAAAATGAATTTATTAGAGAGTTTGTTCAAGATGTTGATAGGTCAAAAGTATTAACGGCAGAAAATGTAATGATAAGACCAGATACTATTAATATTCATAGACACGGACCAAAAGCTGCTTTATCAAAAATGCTAAGGAGTGGAAATTCAAGTATTTTCGTTGTAAATAATAAAAGAGAACTTTTAGGATATGTTCTTGCAGAAGATGCTTCAAATGCATATGCAAAAGGACAAAAAAATCTTGAAGAAATAATGAGAAATGATATGCTAAAGATTAATATGGATTATCCATTAGAAGATATTGTTAGTGATATTCAAGATGCTAAAATTCCTATTTGTGTAGTAGATGGAGATGTATTTAAAGGAATTATAATAAAAGGTACAGTTCTTGCAGCATTATCGAAAGACGAGGTGGAAGATGAATAATATACCTACTATACCCTTAGTTAATTTTATTGATAATTTAGTAGAATGGTTAAGAGTTCACGCAAGTTTCATATTTAATCCAATAAGAGATTTTATAAATTTCACTGTTGAACTATTTATAAAAATATTTTCAATTTTTCCACCATTACTTTTTATTGTTATTATTGCATTTTTGGCTTATTATTTAACAAAAAAAATAAAAGGAATAACAATATTTTCAATTCTTTCCTTATTGCTAATATGGAATTTAGGTTATTGGGATGATATGATTATTACACTTTCTATAGTTGTAACATCAGCATTAATAGCAATAATAATTGGAGTTCCTCTTGGAATCTGGACTTCTAAAAGTAAAAGAGTAGAAAAAGTAATTATGCCATTACTTGATTTTATGCAAACAATGCCTGCTTTTGTATATTTAATACCAGCAGTTTCATTTTTTGGAATAGGAATGGCGCCTGGAGTAATTTCTTCAGTTATTTTTGCCATGCCACCGGCTGTTAGGATGACAAATTTAGGAATAAAAGAAGTTCCTAATGATTTAGTTGAAGCAGCTGATTCATTCGGATCAACTCCAAGACAAAAATTATTTGAACTTGAACTTCCTATGGCAAAACCATCAATAATGGCTGGAATTAACCAAACATTAATGCTTACTCTTTCAATGGTTGTAGTTGCATCAATGATAGGAGCACCAGGACTTGGAAATGTAATTTATACTTCAGTTTCAAGAAATGATGTAGGAGTAGGATTTGCATCAGGAATTGCTATTGTTATTTTAGCTGTTATTCTTGATAGATTAACTCAAGCTCTAAGTAAAAAAAATAATAGATAAGTAGGTGATAAAGTGATTAAGAAAAAATTATTTTCTATAATAACTATACTTGCTTTTGTACTTGTAGGATGCAGTTCTAATCAAAAAGATAATGAGAAAGAAGAAGTTGATTTTGATTATGCTCCAAATGATTATATTATTGGCATTGAACCTGGAGCTGGAGCAATGGATGCGGCAAATAACGCTATGAAAGATTATGGATTAAAACAAAAATTGACTTCAGGCTCTTCTGCTGTTATGACTCAAATGTTGGGAGATGCTATAAAAGAAAAAGCATCAATTGTTGTAACAGGTTGGACACCCCATTGGAAATTTGCAAAATATGATTTGAAATTTTTAGATGATCCAAAAGGTTCATTTGGAAAACCTGAAGAAATTCATACTCTTGCAAGAAAGGGACTAAAAGAAGATAAGCCTAATGCATATAAATTACTTGATAATTTTAATTGGACAGTTGATGATATGCAAGAAGTATTAGTAGATTTAAATGATGGAATGGATGTAAAAGATGCAGCCAGAAAATGGGTAGATAGTCATCAAGATGAAGTTAAAAAAATGTATGAGGGAGTTGACAGATCCAATGGTGAAGTTATAAGCCTTGCTCATGTTATTTGGGATAGTGAACTTTGTAGTGCATATGTTTTAAAAGCTATCTTAGAAGATTATGGATTTGAAGTTAGAATGATGGCAGTAGAAGTTGGTCCTTTATTTGCAGCTATTGCTTATGGATCAGCAGATGTAACAGCGTCAGCCTGGCTTCCTTTAACTCATAAAAATTATATGGATAAATATGGCGATATGGTTGATGATTTAGGTCCAAACTTAAAAAATGCAAAAATTGGATTTGTAGTTCCATCATATATGGAAATTGATTCAATTGAAGATTTAAAAGATTATTAAAAAAGTCGTAAATTTTTACGACTTTTTTTTATTTCTTATTTTATGATATCATTACTATATGAAAAAGTTAATTAATATTATATTTTCTATAATTTTTGTAGTAATGCTCTTATTTTCATTTAAATCTTTTTCTAATGAAGGTGGAGGTTTGAATTTTTTTGATAATATTTTTACTAAAGAAAAAACAGATGATATGGAAATTCTTTATAGAAATGTTGAAAAACATAAAGACGACAATGAAAAAACTATGTGGATGTACGAAAATTTTGAAAATTTAGAAGATAAAGACAAGTATCTTGTTGGAAATGATATAGATGCTAGCGAATTTATTTACAATTTAAGAAATAATAAAGTAAATTTTGATTATTATCCAGGTGTAAGTGTTGATTATGGTAGAAAGACTCCATACTTTCTTCAATGGGATAACAGGTGGGCTTATAATATGCTAGGTGATTCTAATATTGGATTTGCTGGTTGTGGACCTACCTCTATGACAATGGTATTAAAAAGATTAGATCCAAATTTAGATATAAGTCCAATCGATATAGCTAATGATGCTCAATCTTATATGAGCTCAAGTGGAATTGAGTGGAAATTTTTTTCTGATGAAGCGAAAAGGTATGGATATAATATTCAAAGCATAGAAAATAATAAAAGTTCAATTTTAGATGCTTTGGATACAGGTAGTTTAATAGTTTCAGTAAAAAAAGGTAATTTTACTTTGTTTGGTCATATTTTAGTAATAGATTCTTATCAGTTTGGTAGATTTATTATTAATGATCCTAATTCTATGAAAAATTCTGAAAAAACTTGGTCTTATGGGAGAATTAAGGATCAGATTGTAAATATTTGGTTAGTTTATTAAAGGGGTTAAAATGATAAAAAAAATATCTTATAAATTATTATTAATATCCATTATTATTGGTGCTTGTTCTGGATTGGTTATTAGTTTATTTAGGCTTATTATTCCAAAAATTATGAGTTTGATAAGAAATCTTATAATTTTTGGTCAAGAAAATATAATCAATTCTATAATTTTTGTATTAATTTTTATTTTTCTTGGATTTTTTGTATCAATTTCTGTTAATAAAGAGCCAATGATCGGAGGCAGCGGCATACCTCAAATAGCTGGAAAATTACATAATAAATTAGATTATAGTGCTCTTTCTTGTTTGATAAATAAAATAATTGGAGGACTTGTTTCTATAGGCTCAGGTTTAACTTTAGGAAGAGAAGGCCCATCTGTTCAAATTGGTGGATCTCTAGGAGAAGTATTGGCAAAAAAATTTAAATTAGATCAAGAAGATACTAAAACTATGATTATTGCATCTTCTGCTTGTGGTATAACAAGTGCTTTTACTGCACCGATTTCAGCAATGGCTTTTGCGCTTGAGGAATTAATGAAAAAAACTTCTAGGTATAATTTTATTTACATAACCAGTACTATTATTTCATCAAGTATTGTAACTAGTCTAGTTATTGGAAATGATCCTGTTATAATAGTAAAAAATTCCTTAAACTTATCTTTAAAATTTTGGATATTTTTAATTTTTTTAGGAATATTGGTAGGTTTTTCATCTATATTATTCAATAAGGGAATATTGTATGGTAAAAAAATGTATAAAAAATTACCAGTAAGTCAAACAATAAAATCTGTTATACCTTTTTTTATTACAAGCTTATTTTTACTTTTTGATAAAAGACTTTTGGGAAGTGGTGAAAATTTTATATCTCTTGCAGGAGGAGAAAATGTTGGTATTTCTGTTATAATTTATTTTTATTTCATGAAATTATTACTTTTGTTAATAGCTTTTTGTTCTGGTATTCCTGGAGGAATATTTTTCCCACTACTTGCTATGGGTTCTTTGTTAGGAAATTTTTTTGGATCTGTTTTATTTGATTTGAATTTGGTTGGGGAAAGTGAAATAATTATTTTTTCAATGCTTGCTATGGCTGCACATTTTTCATCTATTGTACGCGCTCCGCTTACAGGAATGTTTTTAATTATAGAGATGACTGGTGGAAGAATAGACTTTTTCTTGCCAATTGTTATAGTATCATTTATTTCATATCTAGTGGCTGAGAATTTTCATAATGAACCAATCTATGAATCACTTTTAGAAATTATAGTTAAAAATAAATCTTAATATTAAATTCTTTGAATGCTGATCTTTATCAGCATTTTTAATTATAAAAATTTTATATTTATTAAAAAATTTGATTTTAATATTTTTTATATTATGTTATAATCTCTCATATAAACATTTTGTATAAATTTAGGAAATTTTATATAAATATTAATAAAAAAATAGGGGAATATTATGAAAAAGAAACTAAATTTTAGTCAAACATTACTTATAGGTTCACTTCTTTTCGGATTATATTTTGGAGCGGGTAATTTAATTTTTCCAATAGAACTTGGACAAAATTCCGGATATAATTTATACAAAGTTGTTTTAGGATTTATTATAAGTGGAGTAGGACTTCCGTTATTAGGAGTTGTAGCTAGTGCAATATCAAAAAATGATAGTTTATTTGAAATGGGAAAGACAGTTAGTGATAAATTTGCTTATATATTTACTACAGCTTTGTATTTAACAATAGGACCATTCTTTGCAATTCCTAGAACATCTACTGTTGCTTTCGAAGTTGGAATCACGCCAAATATTTCGGAAAAAAATACTAAATTATTTTTGCTTATCTTTTCTTTAGTATTTTTTATAACAGTTTTAGCTTTTGCTCTAAAACCAGGAAAAGTAATGGATAATATAGGAAAAATTTTGACACCAACTTTTTTGATTTTGCTTTCAGTTTTAGTTATTCTTGCAATTGTAAAACCTATGGGACCACTAGGACAAATTAAACCTAGACAAAAATATCAAAATAATCCATTATTTGTTGGAATTCTTGACGGCTATAATACAATGGATGCCTTGGCAAGCCTTGCGTTTGCAATAATTATTATTTCTAGTATTAGAAAACTAGGAGTAAAGGATTCAAATCAAATTGCAAAAGAAACATTAAAAAGTGGAATAATTTGTCTATTTGCAATGAGTACTGTTTATGTATCATTAGCTTTTATGTCATCTTCATCAGTAAAAATTATGAAATTAGGAAATAATGGTGGAATTATTTTATCTAATATTTCTTTTTATTATTTAGGAAATTTTGGGAAAATTTTACTTGCAGCAATTGTAATAATAGCTTGCTTAAAAACTGCAATTGGCCTAATTATAGCGTGTTCTGAAATTTTTATACAAATGTATCCAAATTCATTATCATATAAAATTTACGCTATTATTTTCACCTCAATTTCATTTTTAATAGCAAATTTAGGTTTACAAAATATTATTAGTCTTTCAATACCAGTATTAATGTATTTATATCCGCTTGCTATAGTATTGATATTTTTATCATTATTATATCCTTTAATAGGTAGAAATAAGATTATTTTTAATTTTACAATATTTTTTACATCAATTTTTGCTATTTTTGACTTTTTGAAAGCACTACCAGCAAATATTACAAAAACCATTTATATTCAAAATATTTTGAACTTTGCTAAGTCAATATTACCAGGATTTAATCTAGGGTTCGGCTGGGTGATGCCAGTAATTATAGGATTTATTTTAGCTTTAATAATAATTGTTATAAAAAAAGATAAGATAAAACAAATAAGTTTGTAAAAATTATAAAAAAATTTTACCTTTTTATTAAAATATGATATTATATTTATCAATGGGGGTGAAGTATGGACTGTGTATTTTGCAAGATCGCTGATGGAGAAATACCATCAGATGTAATCTATGAAGATGAAAAAGTAATTGCATTTAATGATCTAGATCCACAAGCACCTATCCATTTTCTTGTAATACCAAAAAAACACATAGAAAGTTTGGCGAAGTTAGATGAAGAAGATAAAGATATTGTTTCTCATATCTTTATGGTTATTAAAAAAATAACTGAAAATCTAAATGTAGCCGAAGATGGCTATAGAATAGTCAACAATACAGGAGAAGATGGAGGACAAACTGTTAAACACATGCATTTTCATGTTTTAGCACAAAGGTCCTTACAATGGCCACCAGGTTGATTTCAAACTTAATGTGTGATACGAGAGGGGGGATAGAAATGACAGAGATCAGAGTTGGAGAAAACGAATCAATTGATAGTGCAATTAAAAGATTCAAAAGACAATGCGCAAGATCCGGTGTTCTAACAGAATACAGAAAAAGAGAACACTACGAAAAGCCAAGCCTTAAGAGAAAAAAGAAATCTGAGGCAGCAAAGAGAAAAAAAAGAAGAAAATAGTAATTTAAGACCCAATAGGGTCTTTTTTTATTGGCTTAAAAGTTTTTAAAAAAAATCATGTAAACGATTGACAAAAATAAAATTTGTATTATAATAAAAATGTAAATAAAATAACACAATTCTTCAGGGCGGGGTGTGATTCCCCACCGGCGGTAAAGTCCGCGAGCTTTTTGCTGAATAGGTGAAATTCCTATACCGACAGTATAGTCTGGATGAGAGAAGATATTTTGATTTTTCTTTTGAATAATTTAAGTCCCTGAAAGGGGACTTTTTCTTTTGCCTAGAATTGTGGAGGAGGCAAGATGAATGATAAATATTATATGAGAAAGTGTTTCGAACTTGCTAAAAAAGCAAGAGGAAAAACCTTAACAAATCCTTTAGTTGGTGCAGTACTTGTAAAAAATAACGAGATTATTTCTACGGGTTTTCATCATGAATATGGAAAAACTCATGCAGAAGTTGATTGTTTTAATAATTTAAAAAGTGATTGTGATGGAGCGATTTTGTATGTAAATTTGGAGCCTTGTTCTCATTGGGGCAAACAAGGTCCTTGCACTTTGGAAATTATTAAAAGAAATATAAAAAAAGTTATAATTTCAAATGTTGATACAAATCCAAAAGTCGATGGTCTTAAAGAGTTAAGAGATAATAATATTGAAGTTGTTACTGGTTTACTTGAAGATGAAGGTAAAAAACTAAATGAAAAATTTTTCTTTAACATAAAATATAATAGACCTCTTATAGCATTAAAATATGCCCAAACTTTGGATGGAAAAATTTCTTCAAATACAAATGATTCAAAATGGATATCAAATGAATTTTCTAGAGAATATGTCCATAGACTAAGAAATGATTATGATGCAATAATTGTAGGAAAAAACACCTTGATTCACGATAATCCTTCCTTAAATTCAAGGATAGAAAATGGAATTGATCCTGTTAGAGTTATTGTTGATACAAATCTAGAAATAGAAAAAAATTATAAGGATTACAAGATTTTTTATTTAAATAGTGATAAAAAAACTTATATAGCGACTTGTAAAGACACTGACAATCCTGATTTAAATTTAATTAAATGCAAGATGAAAAATAATCATGTTGACCTAGAAGATTTAGTAAATAAATTATACGAAATGAATATAGGATCAATTTTGATTGAAGGTGGATCAATTCTAAATTACGGTTTTTTAGAAGAAGATATAGTTGATAAAATTTATGAATTTATTTCACCCAAAATAATTGGTGGCTTTAATTCAAAATCACCTTTTTATGGAAGAGGTGTTGATAAAATTAAAGATGGATATAAGTTTGAAATTGAAGATGTAAAAAGATTTGATGATGATATTATGATTGAGGCTAAAAATGTTCACTGGAATATCTGAAGAAATGGGTAAGATTTTATCTTTTAAAAAGATAAATGATCATGTACAAATTGAAATTGAGGCGAGTGTTGTATTAAAAGATACAAAACTTGGGGATTCAATTATGACTGATGGAGTTTGTCTTACAGTAACAGAAATTACTGATAAAACTTACAAGGCGGATCTTATGAATGAAAGTTTGAAGATGACTAAATTTGATAGTTCATACTTAAATAAAAAAGTAAATCTAGAAAGAGCTTTAAGACTTTCAGATAGGCTTGATGGCCATATAGTTCAAGGTCATGTTGATGGAGTTGGTAAGATTAAAAATATAAGAAAAAATATATTTACAATTTCAGCAAGTCCAGAAATTTGCTCTTTGATTGTAAAGAAGGGCTCAGTTGCTCTTGATGGAATTTCTCTTACAGTTTCTGATGATAATAATACGAGTTTTGAGGTTGCGCTTATACCTGAAACAATAGAAAGAACAAATTTTAAATACAAAAAAATAGGCGATGAAATAAATATTGAAACGGACATCATAAATAGGTTTATACAAAAATCTATGGCTTATAAAAAAGAAGAAAGGTTGGATAAAAACTTTTTGTTAGAAAATGGTTTTTAAAAAATTATGGAAGAAATAATAAAAGCATTACAAAATAACGAGATAATTATAGTAACTGATGATGAAAATAGGGAAAATGAAGCCGATATGATTTGTGCCGGTGAAAATGTAACTGGTGAGATGATAAATATTATGGCGAAATATGCTAGAGGTTTAATCTGTACACCAATAGGAAAAAATATTGCCAAACAATTTGACCTTGATATGATGGTTAAAAATAATACAGATAATCACGAAACAGCTTTTACAGTTTCAATTGACCATGTTAGTACAGAAACCGGAATATCAGCATTTGAAAGAGCTAAAACCGTTAGAGCTCTTGCAAATGATAATACAAAACCTAGTGATTTTAGAAGGCCAGGTCACGTATTTCCATTAATTGCAAAAGATGGGGGAGTATTAGTTAGAGAAGGTCACACTGAAGCTACGATAGATTTGATGAAAATCGCAAATTTAAAAGAAATAGGCCTATGCTGTGAAATTATGGCTGATGATGGCCACATGCTTAAAGGTAAAGGAGTAATTGAACTTGCAAAAAAACTTGGTATGAAAATGACCAGTGTTGCTGAAATTAAAAAATATATAAAAGAAAATAAGATAGACTTTTCGAAAACTGAAGAAGATTTTTTGGAAAAAACAAATATAATTAACCTTCCAACAGACCATGGAAAATTTAAAGCTATAAGTTTTTATGACAAAATTGAAAACAAAGAGCATTTAGCCTTGATAAAAGGAAAGGTTGATGGTGAAAATATACTAACTAGAATTCATTCAGAATGCTTAACTGGAGATGTATTTTCATCAAATAGGTGTGATTGTGGAAATCAACTTCATAAGGCAATGGAGATGATTGATGAAAATGGATCAGGAATAATCCTTTATCTTAGACAAGAAGGAAGAGGAATTGGTTTATTTAATAAAATAAAAGCCTATCACCTTCAAGAAGAAGGCTACGATACTGTAGATGCAAATATAAAACTTGGTTTTGCACCTGATTTGAGAAATTATAAAATTGCTTGTCTTATGTTAAAGGAATTAGGAGTAAAATCAATTGATTTGTTGACAAATAATCCTGATAAAATCGAACAAGTTGAAAAATACAATATAAAAGTAAATAAAAGAGTACCAATAGAAATTCATTCAAACCATATTGATAGGGTTTATTTAAAAACAAAAGCTGATAGAATGGGACATGATTTAAGAGAATTTAAGGAGATTTAAATGAAAGAGTACAGTGCAAATTTAGTATCAAATGGAAAAAAATATGCAATTGTTGTTGCAAGATTTAATCATTTTATAACAGATAGGCTAGTAGAAGGTTGCCTTGATACACTAAAAAGACATGATGTAAAAGATGAAGAAATAGAACTTGTTAGAGTTCCAGGTGCTTTTGAAATTCCTCTTGCAGCCAAAAAACTAGCACGTAAGGATTATGATGCTGTAATTTGTTTGGGAGCAGTTATAAGAGGAGATACTTCTCATTATGATTATGTTTGCTCAGAAGTTTCAAAAGGAATTGCAAATGTATCACTTGAAAGCGGAAAGCCAATTATTTTTGGAGTTGTTACAACAGATACAATAGAACAAGCTGTTCAAAGAGCAGGAACAAAAGCAGGAAATAAGGGAAGTGATGCTGCAATATCAGCAATTGAAATGGCAAATTTAATGGATCTTATATGAAAATAATTTTTGACTTTGATGGAACTATCCATAAAAGTGATAAAATTTACGAAAAAGCATTTTACCAAACCCTAAAAGAATATAAAATAAAAAAGCCAAATCTTGATCCAAAATCTTATCTTGGCTATCCACCAAGAAAAATTTGGGATGATTTTCTTGATGATTCTTATGATAAAGAAAAGTTAATAGAAACAACAGGAAAATTTATGATAGAAAATATGAAAGATTTTGGTTCTTTATACCGTGATACAAAAAAAGTATTAAATATCCTAAAAAAGAAACACGAATTAATAATCCTTTCATCATGTCCTAGAAAATATATTGATACCGCAAGAAAATTTTATAAGCTAGACTTATATTTTAGTAAATATTTAATAGGCGAAGATTATGATTATAAGGATAAATCAGAAATAATAAAAATAAATAAAATAGACAATTTTATAATAATAGGTGATAGAAAATCCGATATAGAGGCAGGCTATTTAAACGATAATATATCCATTTTTGCAAAGTATGGCTATGCTAAAAAAGGAGAAGGCAACTTATCAGATTATAAAATTGATAAAATTAGCGATTTATTAAAAATAAAGGCTTTGAGCTAGGCTCAAGCCTTTATTTTTTTGCAAGTACACATAATTTTTTTATAGAAGAATTATTAATTTACACATAAGTTACTTATATTTTTGTATCGATTAAAAAGGATTTTATAAGATTTCTTTATTTTGTTGTAATTATTAAAAATTTTTATTTTTTCATCTTGATTATAGTAAACCTTCCAATATCCGTTAATTAGAAATTTATCACCCTTATTTTCAATAAAACCCATTACATCTTCATAAGGATAGCCTAAAAATATTCCAATTTCATGGGGAAAGTTTTCTATTTTATACCTAAACTTCAAATGATTTATGCATTGGTTTAGGTCTTGAGTGTTGTAGCCCAAAGACCTAAGGAGAGATTTTGTTTTTTTATCATTTAATACGTATTTTAGCTTGTGGGGTCTGTATGCATAAATTTGAGCGGATGAATGATTATTTTTAAGTATTTCCACGTACATATTTTTTTCATTAAGTATTTCATTCCACTCATAGACCATTTTTTCAATGTCTATATTGTCGGTATTTTTAAATGTAAATAAATTAGCAAGTTTTTTATTAGCCAGAGTTTGTGATGCATAATCAATTAATAATTCTTCATTCATTTTTCTAACCTACAGCTTTAGATAAATCTAATGCCGCCTTTCTACATTCTTCTAATGCTTCATCATCAGGAGTATCATAAGCCATTAATCCATCACGAACAAGATTAATTCCATCATTTTTACACCTATCTTGCCAAATTTCCATCCATTCACCATCTGCCCATTGATAAGAACCAAAAATTAAAACAGGTTTGTCAGATAAATCATTTTCTATACTTTCAAACATAGGTTCAAATTCTGTTTCTTCCAACTCTTCGCTACCCATAGCTGGGCAACCAAAAGCAAATCCATCATAAAGATTTATAGAATCTTTTGTAAAAGAATTAGGATCAAATAAATCAATTTCTATATCATTATTTTTTAATTCTCCTGCAATTTCATTGGCCATAGCTTCAGTGTTGCCAGTACCTGACCAGTAAACAATAGCAATTTTTTTCATAATATTAATTTTCTCCTTTAAATTTCTTTGATATTGATAACCTCTATCAACATCTAAGCTAATCATATATTCATTTATTGTTTTTGTCAAGCTATTTTTTAATTATTTTTTAAATATAATAAAAAAACCTTGAGATTATAAGGTTTTAAGATAAAAAAATAACAAAGATTTTTCATTTCCTTGATATCTATATTTGCATTTCTTATAAAAATAATTTTAAAAGTAAATGTTAATATTTTTAGTATCAGGCAGTAAAAATATTTTAAATTCAAGGTAATAATAGATAAAATTCAGTTAATTTATTAAAATAAAGTGAATAAAAATTTATAAAAATATATCTTGATAATTTTTATTCATGCTTACAATTAAATAATGATAATTTTATTACTGTAATAAATAAAAAAAACTATTTGGGTATATTTTATTTAGAAGGGAAGGTATTTATGAAAAAAATTATTAATGATCCAAATATGATAATTAAAGAGATGTTAAATGGACTTTATAAAGCAAACCAAGACAAGGTAAAGTTAAACGAAGAATTAAAAATAATCTATAGAAAAGATTTACCTATTGAGGGAAAAGTCGGATTAATTTCTGGAGGTGGAAGTGGACACGAACCTGCTCATGCTGGATATGTTGGTGATGGAATGCTTGATTGTGCAATTTGTGGAGAAATTTTTACTTCACCAACTCCAGATCAAGTTTTAGAAGCTATTAAACTTGCTGATTCTGGTCAAGGTGTTTTTATGGTAATTAAGAATTATACCGGTGATGTTATGAATTTTGAAATGGCAAAAGATATGGCTGAAATGGATGGTATAAATGTAGATTATATCATTGTAAATGATGATGTAGCAGTTGAAGATTCTACTTATACTAGTGGAAGAAGAGGAATAGCTGGAACTATTTTTGTTCACAAAGTTTTAGGAGCCATGGCAAGAGAAGGAAAAAGTCTAGAAGAAATAAAAGCTATGGCTGAAAAAATTGTAAAAAATATAAAGTCTATGGGTATGGCAACAAAGGCTTGTATAAATCCAATTTCAGGAAAAGAAAGTTTTGATTTATCTGAAGAAGATATGGAAATTGGTGTTGGTATCCATGGAGAGCCAGGCGTTAAACAAGAAAAAGTAAAATCTGCTGATGAGATTTCTAAAGAACTTTTAAATCACATTTTAGATGATTATGAAGATAAAAATGGTGACTTTGTTCTTATGGTTAACGGAATGGGTCAAACAACTGAAATGGAACTATTTATAGTTAATAATTTTGTAAATGATTATTTAAGTGACAAAAATATTAATATCAAAAAAACATTTTTAGGTAATTATATGACTAGTATGGATATGGCTGGATTTTCTTTAACCCTGTTTAAAGTTGATGATGAAATTTTAAAATATTTAGAAGAAAAAGTTGATGTAGTGAGGGGATAAAATGAATATAGAAAAAGTAAAAGAAAAAATTGTAAATATTGCTGATTTAATAAGTGAGAATGAAGCTTATTTAACAGATCTTGATAGGGAAATTGGTGATGCTGATCATGGTTATAATATGAAAAAAGGGTTTTCAAAAGTAAAAGAAGCTATGAATGAAGAATTTTCTGACCTAAAATCACTATTTAATAAAATTGCTATGACTCTTATTTCAACAGTTGGTGGAGCTAGTGGACCACTATATGGTACTTTTTTTATGAAATTTGCTCAATCTCTTGATGGATGTGCTGATATTGATAAAGAAATATTTACAAAAGCATTTTCTAATGGAGTAGATGGAGTTATTATGAGAGGAAAAGCTAAAGTTGGTGATAAAACTATGGTTGATGTACTTTCTCCAGTAGCAGATGCATTAAAAGAAAATAAAAGTTTTTCAGAAGTAGTTGACATTGCAAAAGAAAATATGGAAAGAACAAAAGATATTAAAGCTATAAAAGGTAGAGCTGCTTATCTTGGAGAAAGATCAATAGGTCATATAGATCCAGGAGCTTGTTCATCATATTTATGTATTAAGTGTGCTTTAGGAGAATTAAATGATTAATATTTTATTAGCAAGTCATAGTAAAAAAGTTGCTGAAGGACTTAGAGAAATTTTGATTCAAATGGCTCCTGATGTAAATATTCAAGTTAGTGGTGGAGATAATGAAGGAAATATAGGATCAAATTTTGAAGAAATTAATGAGATAATCAATAAATATGCAACAGATGATGGTCTGGTTATATTTTTTGATTTGGGTTCATCAATGTTAAACTGTCAAATGGCAATTGATATGCTAGATGAAGAAAAAAAATCCAAAGTTTATCTATCAGGAACACCTATTGTTGAAACAAGTGTTCAAGTTGCAGTAAGTGCTTCTGCAGGACAAACTTTGGAAGAGGCAATAGAATATTTAGAAAATTATCCTGTAAATAAATTAGATAATTTAAACTAAAGAAATAACATAGTTATAAATATCGTTTTTTGAAAAAGAGGTGGATTTTTTCAAAGATTTTACAATATCTTTGGTAGATTTTCCCTCTTTTTTCATATTTAAAATTTCATCTTTAAAATAAGAAATATCTAAATTATCTTTATTTATATTCTTTTCTAAAATTAGAACGAACTCACCTTTTAAAGTTAATTCATCTACACAAATATCTTTTATATCAAAAATTTGATATTGTTCAAATTTTTTGGTCAACTCTCTTGTAATTGCAATTTTTCTTTCTGGAAATTCTTTTTTAAAGTCATTAATAGTATTTTCTAAATTATGAGGAGTATCAAAAAGAATTGAAGTTTTGTCTTCCTTTTTTAATTCTTGGTATAATTTTTTCTTATCAGAAGATTTTTTTGGAATAAATCCATAAAAAGAAAATCTAGTATTATCAAATCCACTTGCTATAAGTCCTGTTAAAATTGAAGAGGGACCTGGTAGAATTGTATAAGAAATATTGTTTTTTATGCACTCTTTAATTAGAATATGACCCGGATCTGAAATTCCAGGCATTCCTTGGTCTGTTATAATTGCATAAGTTCTACCTTCTTGAGTAGCTTTAATAATTTCTTGAGATTTTTGTTTTTCATTAAATTTGTGATATGAGGTTAATTTTTTATTTATGTCAAAATAGTTTAATAATTTTTTACTTTCCCTAGTATCCTCACAAGCAATTATATCTACACTTTTTAAAACATTTATAGCCCTAATTGTCATATCTTCTAAATTACCAATTGGAGTTGGTACAAAATAAATACTATAATCCATTTATAAATCTAACCTCCTTGCTATAATTTCCATCATTATCATAGATGATCAAAGGATCTTCAAACTTAAGTCCATCATTAGCATTTTTTACAAATTCCATTAGCATAAATACAGGTTTTTCTCCTGCTTTTGATTGAACAAATTTTAATCTTTTTAATTTTAAATTTCCACTTCCTTTTATAATATCAATAAGTCTTTCGGGTTTATGAATCATATATAATTTTCCTCTATCTTTAAGGCACTTATTAGAGAATTTAAAAATATCTGAAAGATTCATTTTTATTTCTTGTCTAGATAATAAAAATTCTTCCCTTTCATTTTTAATATTTGCTCCCTTTTTATAATATGGAGGATTTGTAATAACATAATCACAAAAATTATTTGGAAAATCTGTCAAGTTTAAATCATTATTTATAATTTCTATATTTTTGATAGAATTTATTTTTAAATTTTCATTAAACAATTTTGCTTTTATTTTTTGAATTTCAATTCCATAAACCCTACTTAAATTATAATATGAAAGGCAAGCTAATGATAAAATTCCATTTCCTGCCCCTATATCAATTAAAGTTTTATTTTTTTTCATTTTTGAAAAATTTGCAAGTAATATAGAGTCAATTCCAAAAGAATAAGAATTGTCAACATGTTTCATGTATAAGTTGGTTTTTGGTATGTAATCTAATTTTTCCATAATTAAATTATATAATAATGGATAAAATAAGCAAAAATATATTTTGTTATTTAAAACAAAGAATTACTTGAATCAATGAACTTACTAATCTATAATTATATTAGTAAACTAGGAGGTTAGAATGAAATATTTTGGAACAGATGGATTTAGAGGAGAAGCTAACCAAGATCTTACTCTATATCATGCGATTAAAATTGGAAGATTTTTAGGATATTATTTTAATAAAGAAAAAAATGGAAATGGAAAAATTGTAATAGGAAAAGATACAAGAAGATCATCATACATGTTTGAAGATGCTTTATCAGCAGGTATTACTTCTTCAGGATCTGATGCATATTTACTACACGTAACAACAACTCCTTCAGTATCATACGTGGTTAGAAGTGAAGATTTTGATTGTGGTGTTATGATAACTGCTAGTCATAATCCATATCATGATAATGGAATAAAAATAATCAATTCTGATGGAGAAAAAATGGATGATGAATTTTTGCAAAAATTGGAAGAATACATTGATTCTGATATTAAAGATATTGATTTAAAAGTTGGAGATGAAATTGGAAGAACTCATGATTTTGTTGGTGGAAGAAATAGATATACTGCATTTTTAATACAAACTGTATCAAAATCTTTTAAAGGCAAAAAAGTGGGATTAGATTGTGCAAATGGAGCTGCATCATCAATAGTAAAAAGTGTATACGATGCCTTAGGAGCCGAAACATTTGTAATTAATAACAACCCAAATGGATTTAATATAAATGTAGATTGTGGGTCAACTCACATTGAAGTTTTACAAAAATATGTAAAAGAAAACAAACTAGATTGTGGTTTTGCCTATGACGGTGACGCTGATAGATGTATAGCAGTTGACGAAAAAGGGGAGATTGTAGATGGAGATGTAATTCTTTACATTTGTGGAAAACATATGAAAGAAGAAGCTAGCTTAGAATCAAATACAATTGTAACAACAATTATGTCAAATATTGGCTTATATAAAGCTCTAGATAAAATTGGAATTAATTATAGCAAAACAAAAGTAGGCGATAAATACGTTCATTTAGAAATGAATGAACACGGCTATGAACTAGGTGGAGAACAATCAGGCCACATTATTTTTTCAAAATATGCAAATACAGGTGATGGAATTCTTACTTCTTTAAGATTAATGGAAGCAATGATAGACAATAAATCCAGCTTATCAGAATTAAAAAGAGAGTTAAAAATTTACCCACAAGTATTAAAAAATGTAAGAGTAAAAGATAAAAGTGCAGTTTTATCAGATGAGTCTATAAAAAGTATCATAGAAAAAGAAAGCCAAGACTTAAAAGATTCTGG
Source organism: Anaerococcus senegalensis JC48 (assembly GCF_000321005.1). Classification (GTDB taxonomy): domain Bacteria; phylum Bacillota; class Clostridia; order Tissierellales; family Peptoniphilaceae; genus Anaerococcus; species Anaerococcus senegalensis. Next base: position 494,625 of record NZ_HE578907.1, on the reverse strand, counting down.
AAGAATTTTAGTTAGAGAAAGCGGAACAGAACCATTAATACGTGTTATGGCAGAAGCTGAAACAAAAGAAATAGCAAACGGAAAAGTAGATAATATAGTAGAAGCTATAGAAAAAAGTGGACTATAATGAAAGATTATCTTACAGGTAGAGAAATAAATATAAAAGAAGCTGTACTTGTAGTAGGAAATAAAGTATATTCGAAAAATTCATATATTAGCATGGATACAAGAAAACTTGATGGTTATCCACCTAAAATATTTTATGATAAAAATCATAAATTTTTAGGGAAAATGTATGACGAAGGAATTTATGAACTAGCGGATATAGAAGATATACTTATTGATTATAGTGATTTTTGCTTTTCAAATCACGATTTAGACGATTTAAGAAATTTTTTAATAAATAAAAGAAAAAAACTATACGAATTAATTGAAAAAAGTCGATAAAATATTGACATGATAAGTAATAGATGGTAACATATATTTTTGTATGGGACTATCCATATAAATTAGGAGGTGTTTTAATGGCAGATAAAGTAAAACTAGAATGCACAGTTTGCAAAAATAGAAATTACGATACTACAAAAAACAAAAAGAACACTCAAGAAAGACTTGAGCTTAAAAAGTATTGTCCTTTCTGTAAAAAACACACTGTTCATAAAGAAACAAAATAGTAAGGAGTTTTTAAATGGCTAAGAAAAAAGAAGGATTTTTTAAATCTATTAGAAGAGAATTCAAAAAAATCACATGGCCAACAAAAAATGAAACTTTAAACTACTCATTACTTGTTATAATTGTCAGTGTGATTACAGGACTTCTCATTTGGTTATTAGACATAGTCTTTGGAAACATGCTTGGATTTTTGATGTAGGTAAGATATGACAGATTTATCTAATAACAATAGTTCAAATGAATTAAACAATACTAAAGAAGAAATTGATTCTAAAGATTCAGAAAAACAACCAAGATGGTATGTAGTTCACACATATACTGGATACGAGAACAGGGTCAAAGATAAGATCCAAATGATGATTGATAATGAACAAAATCCTGATATCATCGATGTAACAGTACCAGAAGAAGAGTATGTTGAAGTAAAAAATGAATCAAAAAAACTTAAAACTAGAAAATTGTTTCCTGGATACGTAATGATTAAAATGAACATTACAAATAGATCTTGGTATATTATAAGAAATACACAAGGTGTAACAGGCTTTGTAGGACCAGATTCTAAACCAGTCCCACTTACAAAAAGAGAGGTTAGAAAATTTGGAATAAAAGAAGACAAGCCTGTATTAAATATTAATATAAATGTTGGAGATAATGTAAATATTATCCAAGGACCATTTAAAGATTTACTTGCAGAAATCAAAGAGATTGATCCAGAAAAACAAACAATTAAAGCTTTAATTGATATGTTTGGAAGAGATACAATTATAGATTTAGGTTTTGAAGATATTGAAACAATTTAAACTGGCTTACGTAAAGTAAGTGGGAGGGGTAACCCGCCAAAAACCACAAAGGAGGATTTAATATGCCAGCAAAAGAAAAAGAAGTACAAGCAAAAGTTAAATTACAAGTACCAGCAGGAAAAGCAACACCAGCACCTCCAGTAGGTACAGCTTTAGGACCACACGGAATCAATATTATGGAATTCGTGCAAGCATTTAATGCAAAAACAGCTGACCAAGCTGGAATGATAATACCGGTTGAAATGACAATTTATAAGGATAGATCATTTGAATTTATCACAAAAACACCACCAGCACCAGTATTAATTAAAAAAGCAATTGGACTTGACAAAGCAAGTGGAGAACCAAACAAAAATAAAGTAGGTTCAATTAAACTTGATCAAGTTAAAGAAATAGCTGAAACTAAAATGCAAGATTTAAATGCTGCAAGCCTAGAAGCTGCAATGAGCATGATAAAAGGTACATGCAGAAGCATGGGAATTACTGTAGAAGAATAAGTGGAAGAGGAAACTCGTTATACCACAAGGAGGCAACATGGCTAAAAAAGGTAAAAAATATATAGAATCAAAAAAATCTTTTGAGATTCAAAAAGAATATGAATTATCAGAAGCATTAGATATAGTTGAAAAAACTGCAAAAGCAAACTTTGACGAAACTGTAGAATTACACGTAAGATTAGGTGTAGATTCTAGACATGCTGACCAACAAGTAAGAGGTACAGTTGTACTTCCACACGGAACTGGTAGAGATGTTAAAGTACTTGCAATTGTAAAAGATGATAAAGTTGAAGAAGCTTTAAATGCAGGTGCAGACTATGCAGGTAGTGAAGAATACACAGATAAAATCCAAAAAGAAAATTGGTTGGACTTTGATGTTATAGTTACAAGCCCTGACATGATGGGTCAAGTAGGAAGACTTGGTAGAGTTTTAGGACCTCAAGGATTAATGCCAAACCCAAAATCTGGTACTGTAACAAATGATATTGCCAATGCAATTAAAGAAGTTAAAGCAGGTAAAGTTGAATATAGAACAGACAAAAATAACCTTGTTCATGTACCAACAGGCAAAGTTTCATTTGGAAAAGAAAAATTATCAGACAATTTAAGTGCCTTAATTACTGCTATTGTAAAGGCAAAACCAGCTTCAGCTAAAGGAAAATATTTAAAATCAATTACTATTGCATCAACAATGGGACCTGGAGTTAAATTATCTCCAGCAAAAGCAATGGACTTAGTTGAAAAATAAAAAAATTTGACAAGTGATATTTAAAGTGATATACTGTCAAAGTCAAATAAATAGGCTACCAAAGACTACGGAGACTTTAGAGTTTAATTATTCCGTATAGGTGGGAATAAGAATCTACATCCCCACCGATGTAGGCATAATTTTATGCCTTATTGTGGGGATTTTTATATACCTACCCAAAGCCATAGGAGGTGAAATATGTCTGAAAAAGCTATACAACAAAAACAAGTAATTGTTAATGAAATAGTTAAAAAAATTGAAAATGCAAAATCAGTAACTCTTGTTGAATTTGATAAAATGGATGTAAAAGAAATTACTGATTTACGTAACAATTTTAGAGATGCAAATACAGAATATAAAGTATACAAAAATACTATGATGAGATTTGCATTCCAACAACTAGGATTTGATCAATTTACTGAAGAGCTAAAAGGTTCTAATGCGCTTATTTTTTCAAACGAAGAAATGGTTGATGGACCAAAAGTAGCTAGAAAATATATTGATGCAGATGATGAAAACAAAGATAAGCTTATTATTAAATCTGGTGTAGTTGATGGAAATTATCAAACTCCAGAGGAAATGTTAGCAATTGCTAAATTACCAGGACAACAAGAACTTGCTTCTATGCTTGTTAATACATTGCAAGCACCAATTAGAAAACTTGCTGGTGATTTATCACAAATCAATGCAAAACTTGTTTATGCACTTGATGCAGTTAGAGAAAAAAAAGAAAACGAAGCAGCTTAATATAAAATTTAATTAAAAATATCGGAGGATTAAAATGTCAGAAAAAGTAACAAACTTATTAGAAGAAATTAAAGAACTTACAGTATTAGAATTATCAGAATTAGTTAAAGCATTAGAAGAAGAATTTGATGTAACAGCTCAAGCTACAGTAGCAGCAGCTCCAGCAGCTGCAGCAGGAGCAGCTGATGCAGGTGCAGCAGAAAAATCAGAATTTGATGTTGTATTAAAATCAGCAGGTGCTTCAAAAATCAACGTAATCAAAGTAGTTAAAGAAGTAACAGGTCTTGGACTTAAAGATGCAAAAGCATTAGTTGACGGAGCTCCAAAAGCTATCAAAGAAGGCGTAGCTAAAGACGAAGCTGAAGAATTAAAATCAAAATTAGAAGAAGCTGGTGCTGAAATAGAATTAGCATAGTTTCTATTTAGAAAGGCTCTTTGGAGCCTTTTTTTTATTATATTTATTGACATATAGAAACTAATAATGTATATTAAATTTGAAAGATTCTAGTTTTGGAAAGAAGATAAAATGAAAGAAATTATAGATTCTCTTGTTAATGTTGACCAGTCTAAAAAATATGAGGTAGAAAAACATATTTTAAAAAAACATGGCATTAGGGTTAGTCATCAAAGAATGATGATTTTGGATTATTTAGTAAATAATAGAAATCATCCCACAGCTGATGATATTTATAAAGATTTAAAATATAAAGATCCTGTTCTTTCTCAAGCAACAATTTATAATACTTTAAATTTATTTGTTAAAAATAATATTATTAGCGAATTAGATTTTAATCAAACTAGAAAAAGATATGATTTTTATCAAAGAAATCATGCACATTTTATATGTGAAAAATGTGGAGATATTTTGGATTTAAATGTTAATATTGAAAATCTAAAGTTAGATGAATTAGAAAATTATAAAATTAATAATATTGATCTTACAATTAGAGGAATTTGTCCTAATTGTAAAGAATAAGAAAAGTGATAAGATAGATTATTCTATTTTATCACTTTTTATTTTATTACTATAAGATAAATTTAAAAATAAAATATACTAAAAAGTAAATTATAATCTGATGACTTAGATAAATTTTTAATGAATTTTGTCCTATAATGGTAAGCCATGTCTTTTTCCCGTAATAATTATAAAAATCATTTCTTATTAGTATTTTTCCTATAATAAAACCACTGATATAAATAAAAAACCATGGTATTATAGGAAAATAATCTGTAGAATGAAATTTTGCTGATGGTAGACCTAATACGAATAAATTTTTTTCATATATTAAAGGATTTATAGGTTTTGTTAATATTTTTTGATTTGGAAGATTGTAAGTTATTACAAATAAAATAATGAATAAGATTAGTAACTTATTATTAATCTTAATAAATCTTTGAATTAATGAGATTAAAATCATTGATAAGCCTAATCCATTTAAAACTCCAAAGATTATCAATTGATCAGGTACAAAAAAATAGGTAATAAGGCTTATGATAATACCTAATATCGATATAAAAACACCTCTTTTTAAATTTTTTTTCCAATTTAAAAAATTAGAAGAGATACCTGAAATAATAAAAAATGATATAGCTATAGATAATTGCCAAATTTTATTAATATAAAAATTATTGTACCAATCAAGTTTATAATATAAGTTTATATCATAACAAAGATGAAATAAAACCATTGATATTATAGTGATTCCTCTGTAGTTGTCTAATATATAATTTCTTTTCATTTTATTCCTTTCTAAAAAAATCTTCTTTCTTATTATTTTACTTTATTTTGCAATATTATATAATATAATTGTTAGAAAAGAGGTAATATGTTAAAGAATAAAAATTATTACGTTGATTGGATATATAGCAGAGGTAATTCTTCTGGTAGAAAGAAAAATTTAAATAACATAAAAGCACTTTTAAATGAATTGGGGAATCCTCAAGATAAAATTAAAGTGATACATATAGCAGGAACAAACGGCAAAGGGTCTACAGCAAATTATATAGCAAATACTTTATCAAAAACTACCAAATGTGGACTTTTTACTTCACCTTTTATGGAAATAATAAATGAAGAAATAAAAATAAATGGAGTGCCGATTAGCGATGAGGACTTTATTTATTATAGCCAGCAAATTAAACCTATATGTAAAAAATTAGATGAAGTTAATCTCATTAATACTTATTTTGATGTAATTACAGCTATAATGTTTAAATATTTTTATGATAAAAATGTTGATGTATGTGTTATTGAAACAGGATTAGGAGGTTTACTAGATTCTACTAATATTGTAAAAAAACCAATAGCAACACTCATTACAACAATTTCAATGGATCACATTAATATATTAGGAAATAATATAGAAGAAATAGCTAAAAACAAAGCAGGAATAATAAAAGAAAATGTACCGGTTTTTATTTATCCTCAAAAAGAATCAGTATATAAAATAATAAAAAAAGAAGCTAGAATTAAAAATGCTTCAATATATAATTTTTCATTTGATGAGGTAAACATTAAATCACAAAATAGTACTTATAATCAATTTGATTTTAAAAATTATTCTAATATTAAAACATCTTTAATTGGAAAAGTTCAAATTTATAATGCTTGTAATGCTATAAATTTATTAGATTATTTCAAAAATGATTTTAAATTAAATGAAAATATTATTAAAGAAGGAATTTGTAATAGTGAAAACCCAGGAAGACTACAGATGATTTTGAAAAAACCTAGAGTATTAGTAGATGGATGCCATAATGAAGAATCTATAGATTCAATGATTGAATCTTTAAAGTGCTTTGAATACGATAGGTTAATTGTTGGATTTTCAGTTCTTAAAGATAAGGATTATAAATATATAATTGAAAAGTTATCAAGCGTTGCAAGTGAAATTTTAGTAACTAGTATAGATAACCCTAGAGCTTTCAAGTCAGAAGAATTAAAAAGTATAGTTGAAGATTATTTTGATAATAAAGTTACAGCAATTGATGATAATATTAAAGCTGTTGAATTTGCAAAATCCAAGGCTAAAGATAATGATTTAGTTTTGTTTTGTGGATCTTTATATTTAATTGGACAAATATTTAAATACAAAAACGAATTATTATAATATCAAGATCCTTAATCTTGGTATTTTTATTATTTATATTTTCATAAACATAAAAAATAAAGAGTTATAAAATATAAAAACTAAATATATTATATAAATATGCAAAATAGAAAAAATAAAGCAATTACTATTGATTAATAACATTAGATAACAATTTTAGCTCAATCTTTTATTTTAAATACTTTAATTTAATAAATAATTGACAAATTAAAGAAAGAAATGTATGCTTGGATTGGAGGTATCGATATGAGTGAATTAAAGAAAAGGAATAAAAAGGAATTTAAATTTCCTTCTGCTTTTACAGTGTTATTTATTGTATTAGTTTTGGCGTCTATTTTAACTTTTATAGTTCCAGCTGGATCTTATGATAGGTTAGAATATAATAAGGAAGAAAATGAATTCCTAAGAACAGGGGTTGATGGAGAAGAAGAAAAACTACCAGCAACCCAAGATGTATTGGATAAGTTGAAGATAACAGTTCCTCTTAAAAAGTTTGTAAATGAGGATATTAAAAAACCTGTTGCAATACCAGGTACTTATCATAAACTTGACCAACAACCACAAGGATTTTTTAAAGTTGCTAGAGCACCAATTGATGGTGTAGCAGATTCTATAGGTATTATTGTATTTGTTTTGATTCTTGGCGGATGTATTGGTATTTTGAATAAAACTGGTACATTTGATGCAGGAATTGCAGCTTTATCAAAGGTAACAAAGGGAAAAGAATTTTTGATGGTTGCAATATTATCTAGTATTGTTGCCTTAGGTGGTACAACTTTTGGTATGGCTGAGGAAACAATAGCGTTTTATCCCATATTAATGCCAATTTTCTTAGCTTCAGGTTTTGATGCTATGGTAACAATTGCAGCAATTTATATGGGTTCATCAATCGGGACAATGTTTTCAACTACTAATGCCTTTTCAGTAGTTGTTGCTTCTAATGCTGCGGGTATTTCTTTTAAAGAAGGAATGGGAATAAGAATTATAAGTTTAGTTTTAGCACAAGCTATTTCACTTTGGTATATATATAGATATTCAAAAAAGGTGAAAAAAGATGCATCAAATTCAATTATAGCTGAAGAAATGCCTAGAATTAAAGATCAATATTTAAAAGATTATGATCCTGAAAACGTAGAACCATTTAATTTTAGAAGAATAGCAATGCTTATTGTGTTCATGTTAGCATTTCCAATTATGATTTATGGAGTTATGAACCTTGAATGGTGGTTCGAAGAGATGTCTACTTTATTTTTAGTAGTTGGAATTTTACTAATAATTTTATCAGGACTTCCAGAACAAGAAGCTGTAGGATCATTTTTAGATGGTGCTGCTGATCTAGTTTCTGTTGCATTGATTATAGGTGTTGCTAGAGGGATAAATATTATATTAGATGATGGAATGATTTCAGATACAATGCTTTATGGTGCATCAAATATTATCAGCGGAATAAATGGTGTATTATTCTCATCTGTTCAAATGATTCTATTCTCATTCTTGGGAATTTTTATACCTTCATCATCAGGACTTGCTACTTTATCAATGCCAATTATTGCACCGCTAGCAGATACAGTTTCTCTTGGAAGAGATGTTGTTGTTTCAGCTTATAATTTTGGACAAGGTTGGATGGCAATAATTGCACCAACAGGATTGATTTTGGCAACTCTAGAAATGGTAGATGTTTCATATAATAAATGGATTAAATTTATAGCGCCATTGATGGGAATATTGTTGATTTTAGCTATAGTAATGTTAGGATTACAAACTGTACTTTAGAATGGAGACTTTATGTTAGATTATTTTTTAAAATATGTCAAATATGATACTCAAAGTGATGATAAAAATGAATCATGTCCATCAACACCAGGACAAATGAAACTTGCAAAAGTTATTGTTGAGGATTTAAAAGAAATAGGAATTGAAAATGCTCATGTGGATGAAAATGGATATGTTTATGCATCAATAGAAGGAACAGTAAAAAATGTTCCTACAATTGGTTTTATTTCTCATATGGATACAGCTTTAGAGATTACAGGAAAAAATGTTAATCCACAAATTATTGATTCATATAAAGGTGGAGATATTGTATTAAATGAAAAATATAAATTAAGCGAAGAAGAATATCCATTTTTAAAAGAATTAGTAGGACATAAATTAGTTACAACAGATGGAACAACTTTGCTTGGAGCAGATGATAAAGCTGGTATAGCTATAATTATGGAAATAGCTAAATTTTTCACAGAAAATAGAGATTTAAATTTTGGTGATATAAAAATAGGATTTACTCCTGATGAAGAAATTGGTAGGGGAGCAGACTTATTTGATGTAGAAAAATTTGGCGCTGATTTTGCCTATACAATAGATGGTGGACCTGTTGCAGAATTAGAATATGAAAACTTTAACGCTGCAACTGCTAAGATTCATATTGAAGGAAAATCTGTTCATCCAGGTTCTGCAAAAAATGTCTTGATAAATGCTCTTATAGTTGGACAAGAATTAAACTCAATGCTACCTGTAAATCAAAGACCAGAATATTCAGAAGGTTATGAAGGATTTTTCATGTTAGATGAAATTTATGGTACATCTGCTGAAGTTGATATTGTGTATTTGATAAGAGATTTTTATAAAGAATCATTCAATTATAAGAAAGAATATTTAGAAAAAACAGTTAATTTCCTAAACGATAAGTATGGAAAAATTATTGATTTAAAAATTGAAGATTCATACTATAATATGAAAGAAAAAGTAGAACCTTGCATAGAAATAGTTGATCTTGCAAAAGAATCTATAAAAAAAGCAGACATGGATCCAATAGTAAAACCTGTAAGAGGAGGAACTGACGGAGCTAGTTTATCCTATAAAGGTCTTCCTACACCTAATTTATTTACAGGAGGATATAATTTCCATGGCAGATACGAATTATTATCTGTTGATATTATGGAAAAATCATACGAAGTTTTGAAAAATATTGTTCAATTGAATGCAAAGGAGGAGAAATAATGGAAAATTTACAACCACAAAGAGTTTTTTACTACTTTTCAAAATTAATGGAAATTCCTAGACCAAGTTTTCATGAAAAAGAAGTTTCTGATTTCTTAGTAAAAACTGGAAAGGAATTAAACTTAGAAACATATCAAGATGAAAGCCTAAATGTAGTTATAAAAAGAAATGCATCAAAAGGATATGAAGATGCACCTAAAGTTGTAATTCAAGGTCATATGGATATTGTAGCATCAAAAACTGATGATTCAAATCATGACTTTTTAAAAGATCCAATAATTCCTGTAATAGATGGTAATTATCTAACTGCAAAAGATACTACACTTGGAGCAGACAACGGAATAGCAGTAGCTATGGGGCTTGCATTATTGGAAGATGAAAATTATGTAGGACCTCAATTAGAACTCTTAGTTACAACTGAAGAAGAAACTTCAATGGCTGGAGCATTAAATTTAGCAAGTGATGTTTTAGAAGGTGAATATTTAATAAATTTAGATTCTGAAGAAGAAGGAATATTAACAGTAGGATCTGCTGGTGGAATTACTTTTTTTGTAGATGAAAAGATAGGGGATCAAGAAGAAAAAGACGGTTTTGAAATTAAAGTTTCTGGTCTACTTGGTGGTCACTCTGGAATGGATATCAATGATAATAGAGGAAACTCAATTAAAGTATTAGCTCAAATATTAGAAAATGTTAAATCAGAAATTACAATTGGAGAATTTAACGCTGGAAGCCTTGATAACATAATTCCATCATCAGCAAGTTTAAAAATATTTGGATCAAACCTAGAAGAATTAGAATGTGCTAAAGAAAAAGCTATAGAAGAATTTGAAGATGTGAAAGGTGAATTAAAAATAGATATAAATGAAGCATCTGGAAAAAGCTATCCAAAAGATTTATCAGAAAAAATTATAAAAATGATAATAGAAATTCCATCTGGTAAAAATTCAATGATGAAAGACGGAATTACAGTAGAATCTTCAGATAACTTAGCTTTAGTAAAAGAAGAAGATGGATCAGTAAAAAGTGAAATTTCATTAAGATCTTCAGATAATGATGTGTTAGATGAATTATCAAAAGAAATAAAAACAATTCTTGAAAATCTAGGAATAAACTATAAGATAGATTCTATTTATCCAGGATGGGAATATAGAGAAGATTCAAAATTAAGACCTCTTGCTCAAGAAATTTATAAAAAATTAGAAGGCAAGGAATTTGAAACTATTGTTATTCATGCTGGATTAGAGTGTGGAGCATTATATGAAAAATATCCAAATATGGATATAATTTCAATAGGTCCAAATATCACAGGAGCTCATTCTCCAGATGAAAAAGTAGAAATAGAATCAGTACAAAGAGTTTATGAATATGTACAAGAATTATTAAAAGAAATTAAATAAGATATAAAAAATACTTTAAAAAAAGATGATGTTAGAAATAGATAAAACTATTTTACATCATCTTTTTTATATCTTAAAATTAAAAGTAATTATAAATATATATTTAAATAAGTAAGTTTGATATATTGGAATCATTAAAAATATATTCTAAAAATTTTGTAACACCAATTTGCTAATCATTGAATTAGATAAAATTATAATATTTATTATTTAATATTATGATAAAAATAGAGACTCTTACTGTCCCTCCACAAATGCGAAAGGTAGTAAAGTCTCTATTTAACAATATATTACTACAATTTTATAAAATTTAAACAAATCTATACATTTAGATTATTAATAGCGATATAATTTTATAAAATTATATTTTTATAAGGAATAAATAAAAAAATTTAACGTATAAAGACACTTGGAATAGAAATAAAAAACTATTTTGAGTGTCTTTTTTTATATTAAAAATAATATTATGAAATAACTTTTAAAATTTATATTATCAATTTGTTATCAGAAAAAAATAAAACCTTGAAAAATCAAGGTTTATAATATGTATGGTGGAGATGACGGGAGACAGAAAGACGGTTTACTATAATTTACAACGTTGAAAATTCAACATCTTTATTTTTTAATCTCCCTTAAAATCCACTATTTTTATATAGTTTTTAAATTTTTAGTACCTTTTTAGTACCTTTTTTTATAGTTTTTCATTATTCATTACATCAATTAATTTACTTTCAGCAATAGGGAAAAAGTGGCTATAAGTATCAAGGGTGATTGATGTGTTTTTGTGTCCAAGTCTTTTGGAGATTAAGACAATATTGATATTGTGATTTATCAAATAACTAGCGTGAGAGTGTCTCAATCCGTGAACGTGTATTCTTTTGATCAATGGCTTTTTATCTTCATGACTTTTATTATATTCTTTAATTTCTTGATTGGCTTTTTCTACACCTTGTTTTATACCATTTTCAACATATCTTTTTTCCCATTGGAAAACTCTATCTTCTTTGTTGATGTTGTAGCAATGATTTTTATAATCTCCAAGAATTTCAAGCGTCGTATTAGGTAGGCTTATTTTACGACTTTCATAAGTTTTCGTTTGTGTAACTACATCCTTACCCTTTAATCTTTGAAGAGATCTATCAATCAATATAGTTTTGTTTTCAAAGTCTATTTTTTCCCATGTTAGGGCGTCAAGTTCGCCTTTTCTCATACCCGTAAAATAAAGCAAATTTAAAGCTGTTTTTGATTTTATATTGTCTATTTGATTATATACTTGTCTGAATTCTTCAAACGTCCAATATCGCATTTTAGGGGGTATATAGTTAGGATTTTTTGCAAGCTTCACCATGTGTATGGGATTTTTAGGCAATCCGTAAAATCTAACTGCATGATTTAAAAGTATTGAAAATTCTGTTTGCAATGCTTTTATATATCCATTAGAGTGGTCAAGGCTAATAAGTTTATTTTGCCAAGCTTTAATATCTCTTGGAGATATTTCATTCAAAGGCATATCGGGAAAAGTCTCTATAATTTTTTTATATCTTGAACCTTTAGTTCTTATACTGTTTTGTCTTAATTGTGGAAATTGGTCAGTTTCATATAGATTTATAAAGCTAGATAACAACATAGTAGGTTGACCTTGACGTTTTAAAAGATATTCTCTTTCATATTCTAAAGCTTGTTTTTTTGTATCAAAACCCATTTTCTTTTTTTGTCTTTTATTTCCGTTCCCGTCTTGGTAATAAAATTTACACAACCATTTTCCACTATCTTTGTCTTTATATGCTGGCATGGTTATTCGTCTAGTAAGTTTTCAAGGTCGTTTATAATCTGATTTGCTTGTTCTTTTTCAGTGTTATATTCATAAGGGTGCATTATAGTTGATATTAAACTAATTGTAGCCTCATAGACTTCATCTGTAGAATTTTCTAAAAAATTAATTTTCATATTTTTTTCTTTGTTTTCTAAAATAAAATCAATATAGCTATAATTCTTATGTTCAGTTTCTGAAAAAGTTAAGTAATAAATGTTACCAAAAATTTCAGTTTTACATTTTATTAATTTTTCTTTCTTTATATCCCATTTTATTCTGTTTCTTCTTGTTAAACCAGTTAATAGTTTTACAATCCTTAGCCTTTCGCTTCTAAAATTTGTAAAACCATTTTTAGATTTTAAGTCTACAACAGAAACTCTTAAAATATCAGCTATTTTTTCTAAACTTTCAATTGATGGATTTGAAATACCGTTTTCTATTTGAGATATAAAAGTTATAGATAAATTGGTATTTTCTGCTACTTGTTTTTGTGTCAGTCCTCTCATAATTCTAAATGATTTTATATTTTCACCGATTGTATTATTCATGTTTATTCTCCTTATTGAAATTATAACAGAATAAAATTTTAACTTCAACACAAAAGCCTTGACAAAGTAAAAAAAAAGTATTACAGTGAAATTAAAGTGAAGTGAATACTAAAATTTATAATTAAGGGGGTAAAGAATGAATTTAAACAAGTCCTATATTAAATTATGTATGACTGAAAAGAATTTGAACAATGGAACGTTAGCCGAATTGATGGGAGTATCCCGTCAATGGTTAGGGGTGATTTTACAACGTGGTTATGCTAAACCTAATATAATTAATAAACTGGCTAAAGCACTTGAAGTTGAAGTTGAAAATATTGTAAAAATGGAGGACTAAAAAATGTTATTAGACTTTAAACAAGTAATGAAACTATTAAACGTTAATAGATCAAAAGCCTATAAGTGTATGAGAGAATTAAACGCCGAATTACAAAAGGACGGATATTTAACAATTAATGGCAGAATACCTGCCGACTATTTAATCAAAAGATATAATTTAAGTCTTGATGATTTGGAGATAGTAAAAAAAGAATTTTAATAGTTGAAACAATCTCCAAATATTTGAATTTAAACAAATGTTATATTGACAACCAAGTGGCAACCATATGGCAACCAAGTGGCAACCAGATGACAACCAAGTGGCGACCAGATGACAACCAAGTGGCGACCAGATGACAACCAAGTGGCGACCAGAAAGAAAGGGGGAAAAGTGGCAAATAGACGAATGTTTTCAAAAGAATTAATACAATCAGACAAGTTTTTTTCTATGAGTATTAAGTCTCAATTATTATATTTTCATATTGGCTTATTAGTTGATGATGACGGATTTTCCAACAATTACAGAATGTATATGAATGTAATAAACGCCGATGAAGAAAACTTATACGAGCTACAAAAACTAGGATATATTTATGTTTTTGAAAGTGGCGTACTAGTTGTTAGAGATTTTTTACAGTCAAACCAATTAAGAAAGGACAGATACAATGAAACTATTTATAAAGATGAATTATCTCTTATAAACGTTAGAAATAAGCGATATTACATTAATGAAAAAAATATGGCAACCATTTGGCAACCAGATGGCAACCAAGTGGCAACCGATGGTTTACCATTGGTTAACACAGATAAGATAAGATTAGATAAGATTAGTTTAGATAAGAAGAGTTCAGATAAGGATAGTCGTGATGTCGAGGTCAAAGATGAAAATCACGAATTTAAAAATAATTCTGAAAATGAAGATGAAGAAATCAAAAATAATAATTCAAATAAATTAAGTAAAGAATCTTTAGAAAAAATATTGGATAAATGGAATAACCTTGATGTGAATATACCAAAAGTTCAAGCTTTAAATAGCAATACACAAAGGTATCAAATGTTAAGGGCAAGGATAAATGAACATGGCTTGGAGAAAGTTCTAGAGGCTATTGATAAGATAAAAGACAGTAATTTTTTAAAAGGCTATGTAAATGACTTTAGAATCACGATTGATTGGTTTGTGAAACCTACTAATTTTATCAAAGTATTAGAGGGCAATTATTCTGATAAGGTATCAGAACAAGACGAATATATAAATAATTTTACGAAAGGATTAGGCTGGTAAATGAAAAAACCTATGGAAGATTACAATACAAACGAGAAAGGATATTCAAAGTTAGGTGAAGAACGATATAAACAAAGATGTAGAGATTTACAAAAACGAATCAATGAAACATCTAAAAGTTATTATAAGAAAAAGGGTGAGGGTGATTATTCATCTTTACCAGAAAATGCTAAGAAATATGAGTTTTCCGACTTGATAGAAAATAAAGATAACATCAAGATGATTAGAGACTTATCACAATACGTTAAAAACTATAAAAGAACTAGAAAGGGCATTGGCTTAATTGGTGAAACGGGAATAGGGAAAACAACTCTTATTGGGATAACTTGTAAAAAGATAGTCAAAAATTATAATAAAACCTTATATTTTTCAAGTGAAATGGGAATGGTTGACGAGATAACAAAAGCTTTTGATACCAAATCTCCAGAAAGACCCGAAGATATTATAAAAAAAATAGGCTCTCATGATTTAGTATTTATAGACGAGCTAGGAGATACAGACAATAAATGGAGCGTAGGTGCAATTAAAAGGGTTATTGATGAAACTATGAATCGAGGTAATAGGCTTTTTATAACATCAAATTACAATGCAAAACAATTGATTAAAAGATGGGGTGGCTCTAATGAGAATAAAACTCCTCAACAAATATTGGATAGAATGAACGGAGCTATGAACCTTTACCAATTAAATGGTGATAGTTTTAGGAAAAAATTATAAAAAATGGCTTTACCAAAAACGGTAAAGCCTAAACATTAAACAAGTAATATATACAATCATGTATATTATAACTTATTCAACGAAAAATTAAAAGATTAAAAATTAAAATAAATAAGATTGGAGATATAAGAAAATGGACACAACAAAATATAATCACAACGCTTTAAGAAACAATATAGACACTTTAGGTATGG
The DNA here is from genome assembly GCF_000321005.1 of Anaerococcus senegalensis JC48. Lineage (GTDB taxonomy): Bacteria > Bacillota > Clostridia > Tissierellales > Peptoniphilaceae > Anaerococcus > Anaerococcus senegalensis. The sequence goes on along the minus strand of NZ_HE578907.1, from coordinate 478,782 downwards.
ACGTATTAGCCTTGAAAGATTTGCTATATTTTAAAGGCACGGTTGAAGAGAGTGATCAAGTAATTGTAGATAAAGATAGAATGAAAGGCTTTGATTATATTGTAAATATAACCGTTGATAGAATAAAAGACGAGGTAGACGATTTAGAAACTATTATTTATGATTTGGTAAGAAGTCAAAAAAACGCGACTGACAAAATAGAAGTAGAAAATAAAAATCAAGCTATCAATGAGGGCATACAATAGGCGAAATGATTCACAGAATAAGACTAGAATTAAAAATATAGGTATAGACATATATTTATATAACTAACATATAAAAAAGCCTTAAAACGTAAAATAGAGAGCAAAATATGATGAGGTTAAAATGAAAAATGAATTGACTATAAAAGATTTTTTTAAAGATAACGAATTTAAGTCGGTTAGGATTATGACAGATAAAGATGGCGAACCTTGGTTCGTTGGTAAAGATGTTTCAAAAGTTTTGGGATATAAAGAAACTGCCAACATGAGAAAACTTTTAAATAAGAAAAACTATATGGAGATTGACCCACAAAATATTGATTATACTAGGTTCGTCCGTTTAGCTACACCAGTTGAACCTAATAAAAATATTAGAAGAATGTTATTGATAAATGAAAGTGGACTTTATGAGGCGATATTTGGGTCAAACCAAGAAAACGCAAAAAGATTTAAACGTTGGGTTACTCATGAAGTGCTACCGTCAATTAGAAAATATGGGGGGTATGTAACTGACCAAAAGGCAAAAGAAATGATTGATGACCCCGATAAGATTATTGAAATAGCTAAGAAAATGATAAGAGATTATGAACGTATATAAGTATTGATTTTACTAGGTTCGTCCATCTAGCGACCCCGTGTTATTGATTTGATATTAAATTATTATTATAAGTTAGGAGCGTAAAAAAATAATGGAAAATAAAATGACTGAAAGGGAAAAACAAGCCTTTATTTATGGCTACAATGAAGCTTTTGATGATATGTTTTCATCATTGGAATATTTAAAACGACAAAATTACAAAGAATATAAAGACGATAAACCAAACAAAAATATCAATATGTTTATCGATTATTTAAGAGCTGTTAGGGATATTTCAACAAGTGGCATAGAGCTAGCGATGGACAACCTTAAAAATTCAAAGAAAAATAAAGCTTAAATAGGGGAGATAATGGAGAAAGAAAAAACTATAAAACTTGATGAAGAAAAAAGAATTATAGACAAAACTTTTATACAATTACAAAATATTGATTTAATGCTCAAAGGCTATTATTTCACTAAAAGAGCATTAGGCTTTGATTGTTTTACTTATACAAACACTATAATCGAAAGCTTGGAGATTTTGCACAATATGATTATTAAAAATCATGAGTTATTGAGTGAAAGGATAATAAATAAGCTTGTAGATTGGGAAAATTTAATAAAGTATGGCTATATATTTGATGAACTAGACGGGTCAATTTATGACGATGTAGAACTAACAACATTAAACACAATTATTGAACGTGTAGAGCAAATTCAAAAGCTTTCAATTGTTTTATATAACATTGATTGGCTGATAGAAGACGAGAAAACAAAAAATAATATTGGCTATGATTATATAGTCAATGTGATCTATTTTATTTTACAAGATACAAATTATTTATTTTCAGATTTAAAAAACGGAGTGAATAATTTAGGCGACTTTCTAAATTTTGAGAAAAAACCTAAAAGAGTATTAGAAGAATTATAAACAATCTCCAAAGTTGAAAATAAATATGATCTAAATAAAAGCTTTATAGCTTGGGAGTAAAAAAAGAATGAATACAGATAAAGAAAAATATTTAAAACAAGAAAACAAACAACTTGAATTATCAAAACTTGACGGGATAGAAGATTATAATGCTAACTATATGGCAGGATATAGGCACGGTTACGAAAGGGCATATAATGACGTTTTATCAAAGGTTGAGAGTATATCAAGAGCTATTGAAGTGATAGATATTCAAAAGGAACTTTCTTTAATTGAAAATGACACACTAAACAATGAAGAAAAAATGAATTTTTATTTTAAAGCCTATAATAAAAGCTACAATGAAAAAGAAGAAAAGGACACAAACACATTTAATAAAACACTAAAAGCATATCAAGATGTTTTGAAATCATCAGACGAAACAAAAGAACGTATTGAAAAACTTGAAACCAGTTTTATAAAACAAGGTTACAAAAATGATTTTATATACTTGCCCTATTTATTAGATATAGACGAAACGGGCATAACTGCAAAAGAGATTATAAACATAATCATTAAGCAAAAGATTACAAGTGAGTATATAGACTTATTGATAAAAGATGAAAAGGCAACGTATGGGCAATATGCAGAATTGGGAGAAAAAGAAGAAGAAAAAATATCTGATAAAATTTGTAATGAAGTATATAAGTATAAAGACGACTTTGAAAGTTTATTACAAGATGAACTAATAAAGATATATAAAAGTCGTTTGCAATCTCCAAAGATGAAATAAGAATAATATTTTTATGGACTAGCTTTTATTGGCTAGTCTATTTTTATTGTATATATCAGATTGGAGATAGTAAAGGTATTTAGATAGGCAAAATAATTCATATTATAAAGCCTATTCAATTTGTTTTATGTTGGGTATATAAATATATGACTTAATATCTTGAAAGCCTTAAAACTCAAATTATGACTTCTTATAATCTCTAATATATTTATACCGATTAAACCTGAAAAAACCTGAAACAAAAAAGGTTGATAAAGGTGGAAAATATTTATATATAAAACCTTACAAAACCTGTTATAAAAGCTTATGTTGATAAAACAATAACAAAGTACTAACAAAACATAACATAAAAAGCTATGCTAACAAATGCTAACATTTTACTAACATTTCATAACCTTAAAAACCTGAACAAATCTCAATATATCATCATAAAAAATAATGGAAAATATAGGACAGAAAACCTGTTAAAACTTGTTATTAAAACCTACATAAACCTACACTATTACAAAAATGTTGGAAAATGTGAGTGTAAAAGCCTATGCTGATAAAAAAATAACATATATACTTATACCGAGTAAAAACCTAGAAAATCCTAGTATTTAAAAGCTTATGTTGACAATAGATTGAAATATTGTTGGAAAATGTTGGAAACATTTTATATATATAAAAAAATACTACTAAGAAAACCTAAATTTATATCTATAAAATGTTAGTAGATTATTAGTATAAAATTAAACACTTTAAAATATCAATTAAAGTCAATTTTTGAGGGGGTATTAAAACAGATATATCGTTGAAATATAAACGCTCGTCAATGATTTAAGATTTTAGAAATTGGCATAACTTGATTATATAAAATTGTTAGAAATTGTTAGTATAAAACTCTAAGATGTTAAATTAAAGACGAACTCATATTTTTATTTTAACTTTAAAAGAAATAATAATAATATAATATATCTTTACAAATCATATAATAATGATATAATACAATTAAGAGGTGATAATATGGCACAAATAAATTTAAGAGTAGATGACGAAGTAAAGAAACAAGCTGAAATAGTATGTAATGATATAGGCATTTCTTTATCAAGTGCTATAAACATTTATTTAAAAAAATTAGGTAGGGAATATAAAATCCCGTTTGAGGTATCAGCAGACCCATTTTATAATAAAAATAATATTGCATACCTTGAAGAAAAATTCAACGAGTACAAAAAAGGTAATATGAAACTTGTTGAAAATGAGATTATTGAAGATGAAAATTAATAGTTTGAAATGGGATTTTGATGCTTGGAACGATTATTTATATTGGCAAAAAGCAGATAAAAAGAACTTTAAAAGAATTAATCAATTAATCAAAGATACAAAAAGAAATCCATTTGAGGGGATAGGAAAACCCGAGCCTTTAAAAGAAAATTTAAAAGGCTTATGGAGTAGGAGAATAGACAAAGAACATAGGTTGGTTTATTTCATTGACGGTGATAGCCTTGTAATTCTCCAATGTAAAGGGCATTATAATTAATAAAATACTGGTATAAAGTAAATGTATGTTTACTATTTTTTTAAAGCACGCTATTAAAGGCGTGTTTTTTGTTTGAAGATATTTAAATAAAAAATAGAGGTACTAACTCACTCCCCCACAAATGTGGAAGGTGGAAAGTACCTCCATATAAAATATTATACTATAATTTTATTAATTATAAATACATGAATTAGTCAAATTTTGAATTGAAAAATGCTAAGGTTTACTAAGATTTTCTAAAATATAAATGTGTCAGCTTTGACTGATTTAATTTTTCTATTAGAGATCAAAAAATATATTAGATCTTATGACTGATATAAAACATCGGAGATTTTAATCTATATCTTAAAAATTAATTTCCAATCGCTTGGAAGTATTAAAAATAATTAATAATTTAAGCGTACAGACGATTTATAATATAAACCAATATATTTATATGGCTTAAATACTAAAATCGCTTAAAACTCAAAATAGAGCCTTGTAACATACCAAAAAATTTTAAGGAAAGGAAAAAAACTCTATAATGAAAACCTTTATAGATTAGAGGTGATAATTCATCAAATAAAAAAAAGAGTACTCTTGTACCCTTTCAATTAAACACCCTTATTTTACGCCACGGGATATTAGAATCTTTAAACTTTGATTTATACTTTTGATTTGCTAATAGTACGTTATTCAAGTTCGCTATATCCCTATCTCTATTTCTAATTAATATGTTTGTTTTAGCTTGTTTTAATGATGTATCAATCAATATAAAATCTACATCATAATTTTTAAAAGCTTGTAATTCCTCATCAGTAGGAAAACAAGTAATATGGCATACTTTATCATTATATTTTAATAATTTCAAAGTAAGATTTATTTGATCCTTTTTCTTAGAAAATTCAGGCATAAAATCAAGGTCAGTAACAGTTTTATAATGTTTATTTGCGTAAGTAGTTTTACCAGAACCGATAAAACCACATACAAAAATGATTTTTTTTACATAATTTTTCATATTGTTTTTTTAATTAACAAACTTCTTTATTACTTCATGTGTATATTTGTACAGTGATGGGGGAACTCCGATCGAGCTTGGAGGGAGGGGGGGTATTCCCCCTCAACATCAAAAAAATTTTTTTTAAAAATATTTTTATGAAATTTCTATACAATTATTCGTTTTAAATTAATTTTTATTAATTATTTTTTTATTTAATAATTACCGAACAAACTCAAAGAAAGATGTTTCAATGTATCGTTAGCTATGTTATATAAATTAGCCTTGCTATAATGATATCTATCCTTTAAAGCTTGTATCTTATTATTTTTATAAGGCATTCCATAGATCACTAATGTTATATCTTTATAGGCTTCACTTATGTTATTAAAGGCACAATCAATCTCTTCAATAATACTTTCATTCTCTTTGATGTTAGTCCTCAACATATCTATTTCATCACCAATACTTGATGGGTCATTATCTCCAATCAACTCATTATGTGAATTGTCATTATCAAAAGCTAATGTTTTATTATTAATTAATTCATTAATTCTTTCATCAGCCCACATAATAAAACCTTGGGCATAGATATATCCTTTCAGTTTATACTTAACTAAATTTGAATAAAATTTTTGCATGTATTACTTATTAAAATTCATATTTTCTTAACCAATCTCTAACATCTGGATCATTATATAGTTTGTTATAATCGTCCCTACTTTTATTATGATAAATTACTTCATCTTTTTCCTCAATATCGTCTGAAATTTTTTTAAAAAGTTTATTTAAATTACTTTGGGACATTTCTTCAATATTGTTGTTATCTAACTTATGAACGAATTTTCTAAGTTCATCCTCTTCTAATTTTCCTGTTGCTACTGATGCGATAGTTTCTAAATTGTCATTAATAGATTTTAATAATTCACTATCATTATCATAATCATTTACCAAGTTAAATGAACCATTGTTTTCTTTCATTTGTCTTCTCCCTTTTCTTTCATGTAACGATTTCTATAATATGAAGTTTCAACAATATTTTTCAAAAAGAATCTTGTTTGGTCATCGAGCTCATTAGATATATTTCTTTCAGTCCAGTAACCCTTATCAGTTTTAGTTTCATTTCTATAAATATCTCCAATAAGATCAGTCGACTTATTAACTACGCTCCAAACATCAGAATTTAAACTATCTACAGTTTTACATAAATTCAAAACTTCTTTTTCCTTGTTTTTTAAATAAGAAGTAGTTTCATCAATAACACTTTTTTCATAAGCTTTAATATCAAACTTTTTAGCTTTTAAGTTAGACTTTAAAACTTTTAGATCATTAATTTCTTTTTGCTTTTTCTCAATTTCCCTATTAATATCAAGATAACTGTCAATATCATCAGGATTACTTAATCTTTTTTTAAGCTTATTAATTTCAATGGTATTATCATCAATCTTATCTTCAATATCTCCAATTTGCTTATCACGATTACTAATAAAATTATCATAATCATTTTCTAACTTTTTCACACTATCTAACATTATGTTTTTAATGCTCCTTTCATAATAAAATAACCCGTTTTTACTAACATAATTATAACACTATAAGCGATAAAATTATAATAAAAAATGATTTAATTAATGTATATCATAAAATGTAAAGACAATGTAATTTCATACTTTTAAAAATGTATGATAATATATAATAAATGTATTGCAAAAAATAAAAATATAAGTTAAAATAAATCACGAAAGGAAAAAAATAATGGGACTAGATAAAGTAAAAAAAGGACGTCCACCAATGAAAGCAAACGAAAAGAAAAGACATATCTATAGCATAAGAATAGATGAAAAATTAGATAAAGAAATAAAAAAAATTGCTAAATTGGAAAAAATAACAAAAACCGAACTAATAAGAAAAGCTGTAAAAGAATATATTGAAAAAAACAATATATAAAATATTTCTTCAAAAGAAATAAAAATTTATACCCGAACAAATAACCAACCAACCAAATTCAAAATAAAATAAGAGGTATAAAATGGAAATTACAGAAAAAACAATATTTCAAACAATAGACCAAATAAAAGAAATATACATAAATGGCATAGAAAACTATGGTGCTGAACTACTAAATAAAGGCATTAGATTAGAAAAATCAGAAAATAAACGTGAAGTCGTAATGTGTGAGGGTACACCAACAATAAGAATAGGAGTAAGCCCAATAAGAGTATATTTAAAAATAGAATTATTTGGAAATATCTCCATAACTAACTTATTAATCACAAAAGCAAAAGACCATTATAGCGAAATAAGAAAAATGATAATGGAAAATGAAATGAATATGAGAGAAGAAAAACTATTGGAGATCTAAAATGTACGTTGATCAAAAAGAAATATTTAAAATAATAGACGACTTCAAAGAAATTTATTTAAAAGAAATAAGAAATCAAGGAAAAGATATATTGCTATATGGAAGTAAAAGAGAAAAAACATCAAAAGGCTATGAAATAACTCTATGTGAGGGATTTCCAACGGTGAAAATAGGCACAACAAAAATAGGCGTTTATCTAAAAATACAATTTTATAATAATATATCAATAACCGATATAATGTATAGTCAGGCTTGTAGTCATACCTTAAAATTATTAAAAGCAATAAATGAAGATGTAATAGAGTATGGACAAGAAAGGTGAGAGGCTATGGAAATAAATACAATGAAAAGTGATTTTTATAAAATAAGCTTTCTTGATATATTTGACGGTATAGATTTCTTAATAAAAGCTGATAGAGATATTAAAAATATATTAAAAGGTGATATAGTATTTTTTAAAAAAACAAATAAATTAGATAGTGAAATAATAGCATTAGTAAAAAATGATAAAGCACTTATAATCTCCAAAGAAGATTATCAAAATGAAAAAAATAATAGGAGAAATAAAGGGTGTATATCATAAAATAAAATAGCGATAAAAAGATTAGGCATAGGAATATGCTTAATTTTTTTACATAAAAAAAGACTCCTAAATATAAATTTAGAAGTCATAAAAATATAAAAATAAGAGGAATAATGTTTCTCATAAAATATTATACTTTAAAAAATAAAAAGCATAAATAAGGAGCGTAATTTAATACTAATATTATATATTTCAAAATCTTAAAATCAACAAAAACCAAAATATAAAAGAAATAGTAAAACAATCTCCAAAATCATATAAAAAATATTAAAGATCACATCAATAATCACATACAAAAATAAAAACATTGAAATATCAATAAAATAAATTAACAATCTAATTCACAAGAAAAATAGACTTCATAAAATGCGATATAAGGCAAGTTAAAAATCAAGACATATAATTGTATAGGTAAAATAATGATAAATATGTAAAAATAAAGCTTTGAACGTATAATCAATAAATAAATACCCCCGTTTTTACTAAAAACTATAATAACCTAAAAATACAATTGTTAGGGGGTGCAAATTGTCTACTTATGGAGATAATGAAAAATTATTAAGTGAGTATCAGGAAACAAAAGATATAGAATTAAGAAACCGAATAGCTCTAAAAAATTATAATTTAATATACATAGGCATAAGACCTTATTATATAGCAGAAATACACGATAAAGAAGAACTAGAACAAGAGGGATTTATAGCCTTATTGAAAGCAGTTGAAAACTTTAATATAGAAAAAGGGTACTCATTTTCAACCTATGCGATTTCTTATATAAAATCAATAACACGATATAGACTTGATTATAATACTGATACAAGCCTTGACGAATTTTTAAAGTCAATGGAAGATGAAGATGAAAAAGTAACTAGACTTGATTTACTAGAAGATGAAAAAGCAGATGTATTCAAAGAATGTGAAAATAAAGATATAATTTCAAATATTAAAATTTTACTCAATGATGAAGAAATAGAACTTATAAAACTAGCCTATATCTATGATTTATCATATAGAGAAATAGAAAAGAAAATAGGCTTATCAAAAACTCAAATTGGACGTAATTTGCAAAACATAAAAATAAAGATAAAGAGCTGTAGACAATTCAAAGAATATAAAGAGCAATATTATCAAGAAAATGAAATAAGTTATCTAAAAGCTACTAATTACTCATTGGATAAAACAACAAAAGCAAATAATAAAGATCCTCAAATATGGGCGACATTATTTGCAAGAGAAAAAAGAGAAAAAAAGTGTATGAAAAACTTTATGAAAGATTTTAAAAAAGAAATAAGGGCAGGATATAAAAATAAACCTTAAATAATCTCCAAATTTTAAAATTAATAAATGAGTATGAAAATAAGGCTCTTTTATTTGAGATATAAGCGATTTTATATTTATGCTAATACAATTCTATTATTAGAGAAATTAAAATGTATATAGTTAAAATGATGAAGAATTTAAGGTATAAAAAAAGTCAATCAATCTACAATTGAAAAAACTCCAAAAAATAATAGTTGAAACTAAAAATCTAATGTGTATAATATAGTCATATAGATATATAAATTATTTTTAACCAAAGGACGGCATAACAAATTGTCGTTTTTTGCTTTTACAATATCAAATAAATAAATTTGATTTTAAAGGTAAAAGATAATATAATGTACATGAGAAAAGAAAGTTGTTCAATGAACACGCAAAAAGACGAGAGACACGAACTCCCGTCTTTTTTGTTTAGGCTAATTATCGTTATTGTTATAGTGGCAATCTAACCATTTGATGATATAGTGAGAAATTATAGCACCCATGATTGACACTAAGAGAGAATGTAGAAAGTTGTTCAAATGAATCACCCCCTAACTGATATCAGTATAGGAACGATAACAAAAATATTATAACATAAAAAATATAAACTCTAGGAAATAAAAAATATAAAATTGACAAAATTTCAAGAAATGAAATATAATAATAAAAAGTGAAATGATGTTACAAGGTAACACCAAAAAAGGCACTTGATACAGAAATAAAAAAACTGTATTGAGTGCTTTTTTTATTGGAAAATGGAGATTGAAAAGGACTTTAATTAATAAGAAAAAATAAAAAATATTTAACAAAATAAAAAAATAAAAAAATGATTTTTTAAATGGCTAAATATAAACGTTGAAACAATCAAAAGAGATGATAAAAAGATGATAAAATTTTTAGTACCTTTTTAGTACCTCAAAAAAATAAAACCTTGAAAAATCAAGGTTTATAATATGTATGGTGGAGATGACGGGATTTGAACCCGTATCCGCACGAGTCTTAATAAAAGCATCTACAAGTTTAGTAAGTATTTTAAATTCATCTAGCACTTATCTACTTACAAATAACTTACTAGACTAGCTTCATAAATACTAAATATACTCAAAGCTTTGTACATTAGTTGCCACATAAAATTATGAAACAAATAAAAATTATTGTGGCTTAATTTTTATTTGCTGCTTGCCTAAATTAGGCAGCTAATGCGAATTGTCTTTCGCTATTATTGTTTGCTTTTATATTTAATTTTCAATTTTTACGAATTGATAAACGACTTGCAGCTTAAATCTTAACAAGCACGTCGAAACCAAAACATCCCCGCAGTAGTTAACGCTATTATTATACTCAATTATAAATATATTTCAAAATTATGCATGATATTTTTATTGAAAATTAAATTGTGAAAATTATTTTTCTTAGTTTTGGGTATTATTATATTAAGTTATTTGGATTAATTTAATCTAGAAATATTTGGAGGTTCTATGAGAAATAATAATAAAATTGCTGCTATGCTTCTAGCAGGTGGGCAAGGATCAAGATTAAAAGCCTTAACAAAAGAAATGGCAAAACCAGTTGTACCTTTTGGTGGTAAATATAAAATTATTGATTTCGCTTTATCAAATGCAACAAATTCAGAAATTAGAGATATCGGAGTTCTAACTCAATATAAACCTCAATTATTAAATAAACATTTAGGAATTGGTGCAGCTTGGGATTATGATAGAAATTTTGGTGGATTAAGAATTTTAACACCATATTATACTGAAGAAGGTGGAAGATGGTTTGAAGGAACTGCTGGAGCAATTTTTGTAAATATTAATTATTTAGACAGTATCAATCCTGAATACGTTCTTATTCTTTCAGGTGATCATATTTATAAAATGGATTATACTAAACTACTTGAGGAACATACAAAAAAAGGTGCTGATGCAACTATTGCTGTTATGGAAGTGGATTGGGATGAAGCTTCAAGATTTGGGATTATGAATACAGATGATGAAGGTAGGATTGTTGAGTTTGAAGAAAAACCAAAGAATCCAAAATCAAATCTTGCATCAATGGGAATTTATATTTTTAATTGGAAAGTGTTAAGACAAGCGCTGATTGAGGATCATAATAATTCTGAATCTACAAATGATTTCGGTCATGATATTATTCCTTATTTGTTAAATAATGATAGAGATTTGTTTGTTTATAAGTTTGATGGATATTGGAAGGATGTAGGAACTGTAAAATCATATTGGCAAGCTAACCTTGATTTAATAGATCCAGAAAATCCTCTTAATATTCAAGACGATTCTTGGAAAATTTATACAACTGCATTGAATTTACCTCCTCATAGAATTGGTAGTAAGGGTATTTTGAATGATGCATTGATAAATGAAGGATGCATTATTGATGGAGAAGTTAATAATTCTGTTTTATTTTCTAACGTAAAAATTGAAGAAGATGCATGCGTAAATAATTGTGTTATTTTATCAGGAGTAACTATAAAAAAAGGTGTGAGAGTATACAATTCTGTTATTACAGAAGATATGGAAATTACAAAAAATATTGGAGATAAAAATTCTACATCAGTTTATCTTGTTAGTAAAGATGGAATAGAGGAGGAATAAGATGCAAAATATACTTGCTTTAATTTATAGTTCAGAATTTGATGAAAAAAACTACGATACCCTATGTAAGATAAGACCGGATTATATGCTTCCTTTTGGTTGTAGGTATAGAATTATTGATTTCACCTTATCAAATATAACGAATCATAATATATCAAGTGTTATTTTATATGGTGGTGAGCCTTTAAGGTCAACACTTGATCATGTAGGTGATGGAAGAAATTGGGAATTAAATAGAAGAAGCGGTGGTTTGATGATAAATCCACCAGTATACAACAGATCTAGATTGGCTAATGAAATAGAAACTTATTATAACACAATGAAACATTTTATTGATAATAAACGTGAATATATTTATATAACTAATCCAATGTATATTTCTAAGGTTAATATTACAGATGCTTATGAAAAAATGGAAGAAGAAAATTTAGACGCTTTAATTTTTACCCAAACTAAAAAAGATGATTATGGCTACTATCTAAATAGAAGAATTATTAACACTAATGAAAATGGGTATCCTTCAAGTGTTGGTATAAATTTGGGTCTTGAAGAAGAAATTAATTTATTTACAGGATCTCTATTAATTAAAAAAGATGTTTTTATGGATCTTCTAAGATATTCTATCGAAAAAAATAATTCTACAAATATTCTAGATGCCTTATTTAAATATCCTAAGAAGAAATCTTTAGGCTTATATAAATCAAAAGAAAGTTTAAGAGTAATTATGGATACTTTGACATATTTTGAAGCAAGTCTTGACTTGTTAGATAGAAATTATTTTGATGAAATATTTTATAAACAAGGGATGGTATACACGAAAAGTAAGGATGAACCATCTACAGAATATTTAAGGGGTTCAAAAGTAAGAAATTCTTTAGTTGCAAATGGAGCAATTATAGAAGGTGAAATAGAAAACTCAATTATTTTTAGAGGAGTTACTGTAAAAAAAGGAGCAGTTATTAAAAATTCAATTATATTCCAAAATTCAGAAATTGGTGAAGGTGCAATTTTAAATCATGTAATTACTGATAAAGATACAAAAGTATTTGAAGATGTTAAATTATTTGGAAACAGAACCCATCCTTACTTAACAGATAAGGGAGAACACATTAACTAAGGGGGCAATATGAAAGTATTATTTTTAACAAGTGAGGCTGATCCTTTTATTAAAACAGGTGGACTTGCAGATGTAGCAGGTTCTTTACCAAAGGAACTTGTAAAAAAAGGTATTGATATAAGAGTTGTAATGCCTTTGTATTCAAGTATTGATGATATTTATAAAAATAAAATGAAAAAAATAAAAGAGTTTTATGTAGATCTCGATTGGAAACATCAATACGCTGGGATATATTCTTTAAAATGGGATAATGTTGAATTTTATTTTATAGATAATTTGGAATATTTTGATAGACCAAATGCATATGGTTACGACGATGATGCTGAAAGATTTATATTTTTCTCAAAAGCTTCCACTTTACTTGGTAAAGAAATTGACTTTAAGCCGGATATAATTCATGCTAATGATTGGCATACTGCTCTTGTAAATATTTATGTAAATGATTTTAGAAAAGGGGATAAGTTTTTTGATGATATAAGAACTTTGTTTACAATTCATAATCTAAAATATCAAGGAGTATTTGATTCTGGATATTTAACCCTTACTGGTCTTGACGGATATTATTTTAATGAGCATGATCTAAAATATTTCGATGCTATAAATTTTATGAAGGGTGGAATTGTTCATTCTACTGCCTTTAATACAGTAAGTGAAAATTATTCTGAAGAAATTAAGTATCCATTTTATGGTGAAGGTCTTGATGGAGTTATAAGGGAATATCAAAATAAATTATCAGGTATTGTAAATGGTATTGATTACGATCTATGGAATCCAAAAACTGATAAGAATATTTATAAAAATTATGATTTGAAATCTATTGACAAGAAAATAGAAAATAAAATAAATTTACAAAAAGAGTATGGTTTGCCAGTAAACCCAGATGTTCCTATGATTGCAATTTGTTCAAGATTAACGTCAATGAAAGGTTTTGACCTTGTAAGATATATTTTAGATGAACTATTGCAAGAGGATATACAATTGGTAGTTCTTGGAACAGGCGACTATACTTATGAAGAAATGTTTAAATATTTTGAGTGGAAATATCCTGAAAAAGTAGCTGCAAGAATTTATTATGATGGAAAAGAAAGCCATAAATTATATGCAGCAAGTGATTTATTTATGATGCCTTCAATTTCTGAACCTTGTGGTATAAGCCAATTGATTGCAATGAGATATGGATCTTTACCAATAGTAAGAGAAGCTGGTGGATTAAAAGATACGGTTAAAGCATACAATAAATACACTGGCGAGGGTACAGGATTTTCTTTTGAAAATATTAATGCACATGAATTACTTTTTGCTAGTAAAAATGCTATAGATTTATATAGAAATAATAAAAATGCTTTTAATAAACTTATAGAAAATGCAATGAATGAAAAGAATGATTGGGAAGAATCTTCAAAAAAATATATTGATTTGTACAAGAGTATTAAGGCTTAGAAATGAAAAAAGAGAATAATTTTATTTTAAAAAGAATACAAAATTTTTTGTATTCTTTTTATGCTAAAGATATAAAAGAAGCAAGGCTTAGTGAAATATACGATGGACTTGTCAAAGCATTAATGCAAGATATTGGTAAAAATTGGTCAAAATCAAAGAAAAACTTTAAAAGTAAAGAAGTATACATTTTATCTTTTGAATATAATCCTGGAAAATTCTTATCAAATGCTATAGATTCATTAAATTATCAAGACGAAGTTCGTGAATGTTTATCTATTTTAAATATATCTATGAGTGATTTAATAAAATATGAAAAAGAAGCGAGCCTTGGAATTAGTGAAATTGGGACTGGTGCTTGGTATCTTTCAAAACAACTGAGTGAAAATAAAATAAAGTCGCTTTCATATGCTTTAAGATATGAAAGTGGAGGTATGAAGCAAAAAATAATGAATGGAATTCAACTTATAGATTCTAATGAATGGCTTTATAAAGGAAATAAATGGGAACACAAAAAGGCATTTTCATATCTTATTAATATAGGAGATAAAAAATTGAAATCTGTTGCATATGATATGCCAATATATAATAATGAGAACGATTTTGTTAATACCTTAAGATTATGGAAAGCTGAGTCTATAAATAAGATTAACTACTCTAATAATATTAGTTCAGATTTTAAAAAATACTATGAAGATTATATAGATAATAATTCACTAACACAATTCTTATATCTAGATAATTCGACATATGAAGGTAAATTATTTAGATTAAAACAAGAATATTTCTATTGTGTTTCCACAATTCAAGATATTTTTAGAAGATATTTTAAAAATAATGATAATATTGAAAAGATTTACGAAAAAATAAAAATAATACTTTGTGATATCCACCCTTCTTTGGCAATAATCGAATTTATAAGATGTTTGCATTTTGGGTATGATTTAGATTTAGAAAAATGTGTAGAAATTTGCAAGAAAGTTTTTGATCATATTGCCTTTTTGGTTACTCCTGATTCGAAAGAATACTATGATATGTCAATGATTAAATTAGTTGATATCTCTTTATATAATATAATTTTGAAATTAGACTCATATGCTAAAAATAATTTAAATGTAAATATAATAGAAAATGATCAAATAAAATATAATAAAATAAATTATTATTTTGTTGATGAGTATTTTTACTTGTCTAAGATAATTGTTGATAATGATAAAGATTTTATACAAGACTTTTCTACTCTTGATTTTGGTATCGATAGATATATGTATAGCCAGTCTAGAAATATTAATCTTAAAGAAATTTTAAAAAAATATAATATAGATATCTTAGAAAATAATAACCTAGAAAAATTAAAAGACTTAAAAGGAAATCTAGAATTTTATAATGATATTGATATAATGAAATACAATAATAAAATAAAATTTATTGATTATTTTAATTTAGATAGAAATAATTCTATAAATCCTTATTCAATTTTTGATATGCAACTTAGTATGTTTCATGAGGCAAAGCGTCAATTGCTAAATGCAATAACTATTGCTAGCACATATTATATGCTCAAAGAAAATTCTAATATTTTCATTACACCTACAACCTATATATTTTCTGGAAAAGCGAGTGATAGCTATTATATGGCAAAAGAGATAATAAAATTTATCTTTGCACTAAAGCATATGATAGATAAAGATAGGTTGATTAAAGAAAAAATTAAAATCATTTTTATTGAAGATTTGAACGTAGAAAAATTAAAGAAAATTTATCCGGCATGTGATATTTATAGTCATTTAACTTTACCTATCTATGACAATCAAAGTTTTGATATGCTTAATTCAATTTTTAATTTTTCAAATATTGTTTCAAGCAAGGCAGGAGTTTTAAATAATATAAATTCACCAAATAAAATTTATAAGTTTGGAAAAGAATATGAAGAAATTATTAAAGTTCAAAATGAAAATTTATACGATGCTCGTGAATTCTACTATAAAAATGATATAATAAGACATACAGTTGACAACTTGATAAACGAAGATTACAATACATTGCCTTATAATTTTAAAAACATTTATGATTATATATTATCTTATAATGATTCATTTTTTGTATTTAATGACAATCAAGAACTATTTAATATTAGATCAATTATAAGTAGGGATTATTTAGATAAAAATAAATGGATTGATAATGAAATAGATAATATTTTATGGGCAAAAGAATTTAAATTTCGTAATTATTTAGAAAAATTTAAAAAAGAAATATGATATACAAATACAAAGATATAAAAGATATAAAAATGGGAGCTATATATACAAAATCTTATACAGAATTTAGAGTTTTTGCTCCCGATAGAGAAAACATTGATTTATTATTAACAAATGATTATAGAAAAACTCGAAAAGATAAATTTTCCATGTCAAAAAAAGAATTTGGAATATTTTACTGTAAAATAAGTGGAGATTTAGATGGTTTTTTTTATTCTTATTTGGTTGAAGATAAGTACGAAGTTACTGACCCTTATTCAAAAGCTAGTTCGATAAATAGTCTTATGTCTGCAATTGTAGACTTTAACACCACAAATCCAGATGATTATAGAAAAAATTTAGTTATAAATAATGAAAATGATGCTGTTATTTATGAATTAAATGTTAAAGACTATACATCAAACAAAAATTCTGGTGTTAAAAATAGAGGAAAATTTTTAGGTCTTGCTGAAACTGGAACAAAATTATCTAATATAAGTACTGGTCTAAGTAATATTGTTGACCTAGGAATTACTCATATTCAGTTAATGCCTATTTTTGATTTTATAACTACTTTTGAAGAAGACGAAAAATTTTTTGATGATGATAACTATAACTGGGGCTATGATCCAGAATTATATTTTAATGTAGAAGGTTCCTATTCAATAAATCCTCAGAACCCAAAAACTAGAATTTATGAATTAAAAAAAATGGTTCAAACAATTCACAAAAACAATATAAACATAATAATGGATGTAGTTTTTAATCATACTTTTAAAACGGTTGATTCAAATCTTGAAATTTTAGCTCCTGGTTATTATTATAGAAGAAATAAAGATGGATATTTTTCAAATGGATCAGGAGTTGGAAACGAGCTTGCAAGCGAAAAGGCATTTGTTAGAAAATTAATAATAGATTCTCTCAAATTCTGGGTTGAAGAATATGATATAGATGGATTTAGGTTTGATTTGATGGCACTTATAGATATTGATACTATAAAAATAGCATTAAAAGAATTAAAAAAAATTAAGCCACACCTAATCATTTATGGTGAACCTTGGATGGGAGGAGAATCTGCGCTTGCCTTAGAAAAACAGATTTTAATAGGAAGTCAAAGGTCAAATGGATTTTCTGTCTTTAATGATAAGTTTAGAGATGCTATAAAAGGTGATAATAATGGATATTCTAAAGGATATATTCAAGGCAATTATTTTCTAAAAAATCAAATTGAAACAGGGATAGCTGGTAGCATTTATTATGATGAAAAAAGAAATGGCTTTGCAGATGATGCAAGTGAAGTAATTAATTATATAAATTGTCATGATAATTTAATTTTTTATGACAAATTAAAAGTATCATTAAATATTGAAGCAGATATTAACAGTATTTCAAAATTAGGATTTTCTATTTTATTTTTATCATTTGGTAAACCATTTATTTATGAAGGAAACGAATTTAATAATTCAAAAAATAATAATAGCAATTCATATAATTCAAACTTAAATATCAATGGAATTAATTGGTTAGATAAGATTAATAATATTGAAATGTATGATTTTGTTAAGGATCTTATAAAAATTAGAAAAAAAATTGGAGCTTTTAAATGGACCAAGTCTTCAGATATAAAAAACTCCCTTTTTTTTATAGATGATTTAGATGACCACATAATTGCTTACAAAATTAAATTTTTTGATAAAACTTATTATTTTATAATTAATGCCTTAGATAAAGAAGTTGATATTAATCAAAACATGAGAGATAGAATTTTTGGTTTAGATAAATCACTTGTTAAAATTTTTAATCAAAAGGGTATTATAAATAAAAGATTAAGTGTATCTGATGTGAAAAAAATTGGCAAACTATCTGCAAATATTTATGTAAAAGGAGAAAAAAATGGATTATAAAAATATATATAAAAATTGGTTAAACAATGATTTCTTTGATGATGAAACAAAAGATGAGTTGAAAAAAATAGAAAATGATGAAAATGAAATAGAAGATAGATTTTATCAAGAATTGGCTTTTGGTACAGCAGGTTTAAGAGGAAAAATCGGTGCTGGTACAAATAGAATGAACCAATATACAGTTGCTAAAGCGAGTCAAGGATTTGCAGACACAATTAATGAAATGGGTGAAGATGCAAAAAAAAGAGGAATTACTATTTGTTATGATGTTAGACATAAATCAGATGAATTTTCCAAAATAACTGCTGAAGTTTTTGCGGCAAATGGAATAAAAGTAAACATTTTTAAAGAAATTCAACCTACTCCAGTTTGCTCTTATGCTATTAGAAAATTAAAATCTATAGCAGGTGTAATGATTACAGCAAGCCATAACCCAAGAGAATATAATGGCTATAAAGCATATGGATCTGACGGAAGTCAAATTCTTGAAGATACTGCTGTTAAAATTCAAAATTATATGAAAGATTATGATGATTATTCAAAGATAAAAAGATTAGATTTTGAAAAAGCTATGGATGAAGGATTAATTTCTTGGATTGATGATTCCTTAATAGAAGATTATGTAAAAGAAGTTTTAGAATGTACAATAAATGATAATATAGATAAAGATGTGAAAATAGTTTATACACCATTAAATGGATGTGGAAACAAATTAGTCAGAAGAATTCTTGATCAAAGAGGATTTAAGAATATTTATATTGTAGACCAACAAGAAAATCCAGATCCAGATTTTTCTACAGTAGGTTATCCAAATCCTGAAGATCCAAAAGCATTTAAATTGTCAGAAGAATTAGGATATGAAAAAGATGCAGAGTTATTATTAGCAACTGATCCTGATTCTGATAGATGCGCTGTAGAGGTAAAAGACAAAGAGGGTAAATATAAATTTTTAACTGGGAATCAAATTGGCTCATTACTTACAAATTATATTTTAACAGCTTTAAAAGAAAACAATGAACTTCCTAAAGATGGTGCTATAGTTAAATCTATTGTATCAACAGATCTTGTAAAACCTATCGCAAAAAGATTTGAAGTAGATGTTTATGAAGTATTAACAGGATTTAAAAATATATATGAAGTTGCAAATAAATTTGAACAAGTAGGCAAGGGTGAATTTATTTTTGGATTTGAAGAAAGTATAGGTTACAATTATAAGAGTTTTGTTAGAGACAAAGATGCAGTAAATTCTGCTATGCTTATAAGTGAAATGACAGCTTACTATAAAAAACAAGGAAAATCCTTATTAGATGTATTAGAAAATATTTATGAAGAGTATGGATATTATTCTAATGAAGTTCAATCAATAGTATTGGAAGGACTTGATGGAGCTAAGAAAATAAAAAGAATTATGGAAGCAATCAGAAAAAATCCTATAGAAAAAATTATTGGATTAAATGTTGAAAAAATTGTAGATTATCAATTTGATGATACTGACCTTCCTAAATCAAATGTATTAAAATACTATCTAGAAGATGATTCATGGTTTGTATTAAGACCATCTGGTACAGAACCTAAAATTAAATTATATCTGAATGTTATTGATAATAGTATGGAAAAATCAGAAGAAAAAAAATCTAAATTAAAAGAAGAAGTAAATAAAATAATCGATCAAATTGATTAATTTTAGATTATTAATAAATGCCTATGAATAAAATTTTGCTAAAGTTCATAGGCATAATATTTTGTATAAATTTAAATCTAGCAAGTATTTATATTAATTGTATTTAACAAGTTTAATTTAAAGAATTATATATTTTTGATAAAATAATAAATAAAAGTAAGGAGGTCGTATGGATCAATTTTTTAACTTTATAGATAAGGTATTTTCGATTCACGTTTTTGGAAATATGACTTTGTATCAATTATTATCAACAATTTTAAAATATGTTTTTGTTGTTATAGTATTGTACTTTATTTATTCAATTATAAGAATTATTTATTATGATGTAAGATATGCAGTAAAAAAAGAACAAATTTCAGATACATATTTACAATTCATAAATCAAAACCAAGAACATAAATTTAAAGTTCAAGAATATTATTATATAGGTGAAAATAATACAGTTGGAAGAGATGAGAGAAATTCAATTTGTATAAAAGATAAATTTTTATCAAGTTTTCATGCAAGAATTATTTTAGACAATGGAATATATTTTTTAGAAGATTTAAATTCTTCTAATGGAACATATCTAAATGATGAAAGAATTAGCGAAGCTATAGAATTGAAAAATAAAGATATAATTAAATTTGGAGAATTAAAATTTTTATTTATTAATGGTGATGAAGATGATTAAAAAAGAAAATAAGAATATAATTAACCAAAAAAAATATAAGGCATCAGCTCTTTTTCTATTATTTGTTTTTGAATTCTTATCTTTAAGTTTATCGATGATATACAATGCCGATAAATTACAAAGTGGTGATTTTTATGCATATGTAGCAATACTAACCATAACTATTTTATCTACAGTTTTGGCAAATAAATATACAAGAAGTGATAGTATTTTATTGCTAATAGTTAATATGCTATTTTCTATTGGTGTTGTTATGATTTACAGATTAGACCCCTCATTAGGTAAAAAGCAATTGTTATTTTATTTTATTGGTGTATTGATATTTTTTATTACTTATTTTATATTACCTAAAAATAAAAATTGGGATGAACATTTTGTTTTTTATTTTGTAGTTTCAATAATTCTTTTTATTGCAACAATTATATTTGGTTTTGCATCTGGAGGTGCAAAAAATTGGATTACTATTGGACCAATAAGTATTCAACCTTCAGAATTTATTAAGGTTCCTTTTATATTTTTTATTGCAAGTTTTTATTCTAACTATAATAAATTTAGAAAAAAAGCTTTTGGGAAATATTATTTGTCTCTAGGAATTTATATTTTTATAATGATGTTTTTTATACAAAAAGAATTAGGAACAGCCTTAATATTTTTTGGAACTATGATATTAACACAATTTGTATATGAAAGAGAAAGAAGATTAATATTAATAAATTTGATTTTAGTACTGTTTGGTGCAGTTTTGGCTTACTTTTTATTTTCTCATATAAGAGTTAGAGTTGAAACATGGCTAGATCCTTGGTCTGTTATAGATGACAAGGGATATCAAATAACTCAATCTTTATTTGCTTTAGCAAGTGGTGGATTGTTTGGAACAGGAATAGGATTAGGTAGGCCAGATTATATTCCTGTAGCAGAAAGTGATTTTATTTTTCCTGCAATATGCGAAGAATATGGGATTTTTATGGGAATAGCAGTAGTATTATTATTTCTTATTTTAGTTTATAGAGCTATAAAAATATCTCTACAACAAGAAAATAAATTTTATTCTATACTTGCTTTTTGTATTGGTGTCTTATTTGCCCTTCAAACTTTAATAATATTAGGTGGAGTTTTAAAATTAATACCCTTAACTGGGGTAACCTTGCCTTTTATTTCTGCTGGTGGATCATCAATGGTATCAGGATTTATTTTGCTAGCAATTCTTCAATACTGCGGTCAAAATATAGAAAATGGTGATGAGAATGAAAAAGAAAAAAGATAAACAAAAACCATTTATTCAAAAAATGCTAGAAATAGAAAAAAAACATAGATTGGATGACGAAGATAATAAACATATCCTAGAAAAATCAACAATGAATAAAAGACTAATATATGTTATGATATTTTTTATTGTATTGTTTTTGTCTATAGTTTTTTATTTGGTATATTTTCAATTATTTAAAGCTGATAAATTATCAGAAGATAGTCATAATAAAAGATTGTGGGTAGATGAAAATGAAATTAATAGAGGAAATATTTATGATAGAAATGGAAATGTTCTAGTTTATAATGAAAAGGATGAAAATGGATATAATGTTAGAGCATATAATAATGGAGAAATAAATTCTGCATTTACAGGATATAATTCTGTAAAATATGGAAAAAGTGGTTTGGAAAAAACTTATAATAAAGACTTATTAAATATATCAGACCAGCCAACTTCAAAGATTAGAAATATGGTAGAAAAAAGTGGGGAAGGTAATAATTTAAATCTAACAATAGATCAAACAATACAAGAAATTGCCTATAACAGTTTAGGAAATCATATTGGATCAATAGTAGTCATGGATCCACGAAATGGAGAAGTTTTGGCTATGGTTTCAAAACCTTCATTTGATCCAAATACACTGGATGAAAATTGGGATATGTTAATTCAAAATACTGATGCTCCATTATTAAATAGATCTAGCCAAGGTATATACAGACCTGCGTCAACAATGAAAATTGTAAGTGCTGATACAATTTTAAGAAGTGGAATAGATACAAACTTTAATGATACTGGTAGTGTAACTATACAAAATTATAAAATTACAAATTTTGGTGATTATTCTTATGGACAAGTAAATCTTAGATCAGCATTAATGAATTCACTAAATACTTATTTCGCATCTAAAATAGATGAAATTGGTAAAAAAGATTTCAAAAAAGTTACTGAAGACTATATGTTTAATAAAAATTACAAATTTGATTTGGAAAAAGTTAATCCTAAAATTCCTTTTGATGATTTAAATGAAGTTGATACAGCAATGACAGGATTTGGTTATGGAAAAACAAAAGTTACACCTCTTCATATGGCAATGATTGCATCAACTATAGCAAATGATGGAAAAATGATGCAACCAAGACTTGTAAGAAATGTTGTGAATAAAGATGGTAAAGTGATAAAAGAAAGCAAAAGTGAAGTTATATCAGATGTAACAAGTACAGAAATAGCTAATACAATTAGAGATTATATGGTTGATGTGGTTAATTATGGTACAGCAAAATCAGCTTATTTACAATCAATTCAAATTGCTGGAAAATCTGGAACTGTTGATAAAAAAGGTGGTGGAATAGATGTTTGGTTTGTAGGATTTGCACCTGCATATGATCCAAAACTGGCCTTTGCGATTGTAGTAGAAGATTCAGATGAAGTAGCTGGAGAAGTAGCAGTTCCTATTGGCGGCAGAATGATTAATGATATAATAAATAATGTAAATATTTATTAATAATAAAATACTAAAAAAACGGTTTAAATCTGAAAAATTATATTTCATATTTAGCCGTTTTTATATTAAAATTATAACAACTTATTTTTAATGTTAGACCAATAATGGTTTTTATTTAAAATAAGTTTTTTTAGTTCATGATTTGAAATTTTTGTAGTTATTTTAAAATTGTTTGATTTGAATTCTTTTCCGTCAAATAAAAAAACAGTGTGATAATTATCTCTTTTGCTTACGTTTATTTCAATTTCAGCATTTTTAGGTAGAATTATTGGAGCTTTTAAAGATCTGTTTAGACTAGAGAATACTGGTGCTATTGGAGTAAGTTGAAATCCCTCTAAAGATTGGTGTAAAATTGCGCCGTTTGAAGATAAATTATATGCAGTTGATCCATGAGGTGTAGAAATTATTAGACCATCACCTGAAAAATTTTCTATAAAGTTATCATCAATAAAAAGTCTGAGTCTTACAATTTGATTTCTGTTACTTTTTACTACTACTTCATTAACAGCATTAATTTTATTTTTTCCAATTTTAGATTCGAGCATTGGTAAATTTTCTATATAATATTTTTTCTCAGAAAAACATTTAACAAAATCTTCAATATTATCAGGATTAATTTCCTGATAAAATCCTAAATGACCAGTATTAATTCCTATAAAAGGTATTGTTGAAAAATTTGAGTTTTTCACAGCATTTAGAAAAGTACCATCTCCACCAATTACAAGGTTTAAACAAGCTTTTGGATTGAAATTAACAGAAACTTCGTACCCATAATCATTTAAAATATACTTGGTTTTATTGTATATATTTTTGCTATATCTAGATTTATTTTTAAAAATATTGATTATTTTAGTCATTGTTACTTACCTTTCTTAAGATATAATTAATTATAACATAAAAAAAGCTACGAGGTAAAAATGAGAAATATAGAGTTTAAAGTTAATGAATACATAAAATTAAATCAATTTATGAAAAATAAAAATATTTCAAACAGAGCGTATAGAAAAATTATTAAAGATTCTATTTTATTAAATGATAAAAAAATTAGAAAAAATATTAATTTAAAACCAGAAGATGTGATAAAAATCATAATAAAAAATGAAAATTTAAATTATGAACCTGTAAATAAAAAAATTAAAATTCTGTATGAGGATGATGATATTTTAGCAGTTGAAAAACCACATAAGCTAACCGTAAATTCTAAAAATCAAGAAAACCTTTCAAATTATATAGCTTATTATTTTAAAGAAAATAATATAAAATCTCAGATAAGACTAATAAATAGACTTGACATGAATACTTCTGGAATTATGTTGGTGGCAAAAAATCCCTATGCTCAGGCTTATTATCAAAAACTAATTGAAAAAAATGGATTTGATAAAGAATACCTGGCTATAGTTGAAGGAAACTTGATTATAAATAATTACTACAATCTATTTATTAAATATGATGAAGTAAGTAAAAAGATGAAAGTTGATAATGAAGGAGATTATATAAAGACTTACTTTAAAAATTTAAAAAATTATGGAAATTTAACTTTAATGTATTGTAAAATTTACACTGGCAAAACTCATCAAATTAGATTAAGTTTATCCAATTTAAATCATCCAATTATCGGCGATGAGTTATACGGATCAAAATATGAACTGGATAGATTTTTATTACATTCATATAGAGTAAAATTTAAAAGATTTAGAGATCAAAAGAAAATAACGATATTATCCAAACCTGATTTTTATAAGCATTTAAATTCAAGTGTTTTAAGATAGTATAACTAATTTGCAATTATGCTTTTCATGATATATAATGAATATATTCCAAGGAGAAAGGTCCAAATTTAAACCTACAACATTTATAAGGGATTGCGGAGTTTTGACTTTGATGACAAGCCTCCTTTGAGTGGAAGTCAGAAATTTTAAACAGCAAACCCACCTTCACAAACGCGAAGGTATTAAATAAAAGGACCGCCTTGGATTTTTTAAACCTATGTTAATTTTACTTGAATTATGGGTACAAATTAATTATATAAAATAAAAATTAAGGAGAGTTGAAATGAGTATAGCTGATTATATTGAAAGTAAAGCACAAAGAAAACAAAGAGAAATTAAATATGAAATTTGGAAAGTTAAAAATCATGATAGCAGAATGAGAGCTCAAGGAGCTTTGGTTGGTGCATTAGCAGGTGTTGCTGCTGGTTTATTTTTAGCTCCAAAATCAGGAAAAGATTTAAGAAAAGATATTAAAGATTCTGTAGATAGCACTGTAAATCAAGTAAAAGATACAACTAATGATTTGATTGAAAACGCTAAAGATTCTTATGTAGACTTTAAAGATAGAGCATATACAGAATTACAACCAATTGAAGAAGGTTTTGAAGAAGGTAAAAAAGTTGTAAGAGATACAGCTGAAAAAACAAAAGGAAATTTAAAAGATAACGCAAAAGACGTTAAAGATGAAGCGCAAAAATTAAAAGAAGATGCCAAAGATGTTAAAGATGCTGCAAAAGACGGTGCAAAAGATGCAGCTAAGGACGTAAGAGAAGGCAAAGAAGAAGTAAAAGATGTAACCAAGGATACTAAAAAGAAAGCTGGAGAAGTTAAAAGAGCTGAAGATAGAAAAAATAAATAAGGAGTAGATAATGGTTACAATAAATTTAAGATTAATAGCTGATATTATCTTATTATTAGTAGGCATCATCGCTATAATATTTTTAGCTTTATTCTTGAAAAAAGCTTCAGGATTAGTAGATTCCATTCAAAAAATCGTTGATAAAAATGAGGATAATTTGGATGGAGTAATTAATAAACTACCAGCACTTGTTGATCAAGCTAATATTTTAGTAGATAATGTTAACGAATTAGTTTCTGATCCTAATTTAAAGATGGCTATATCAAATGCAAATCTAGCTATCTCTAACGTAAGTGATATTACTGTTGATGTAAAGGACACAGTTAATTATTTTGGGGAAAGTGTAGTAGATACAACTGATACATTTGGAGAAGGAATAGCTTCAATAAATGATTATGCTTCATTAATAATGGATGTTTTTGACATTGTAAAGAGTGTAATATCAGGAAGATAGGCCATCAATGATGATGGCCTTTATTTATGTTTTATAGAAAGGAGCATATATGGCACAACCAACAATTAAAGATGTTGCAAAACTTGCAGGTGTATCAATATCAACAGTTTCAAGAGTAATGAATGATTCAAAACCTGTAAGCCCAGAGGCTAGAAAAAAAGTTTTAGATGCTATCAATAAACTTGACTTTAAACCAAATCAACTTGCTAGAAGTTTAGTAATGAAAAAATCTAATCTAATTGGTGTTATAGTTGAAGATATTGGTATCGAATATATGGCACAATTAATTAGGGGAGTAGAAGAAATTGGACACCTCTATAAATATGATATTATTCTTTCAAGTACTTATGGTGATGATAATGCTTTGGAAAATGCTATAGAATTTTTATCAACAAAACAAGTTGAAGGAATTGTAGTTATAAGTGAAGACATATCTGCAGAAATATTAGTAAAATTAAGAGATAATAAAATACCATTTTTATTATTAGACAAATTACATGATTTCAAAAAAATTAATACAGTAAAAATAGATTATGAAAAAGAACAATATGAGCTAATTAAACATTTATACGAACAAGGGCATGAAAATATAGCTTATGTTACATTAAAAAATCATAACTATTTAACAGATACAAAAATTAATGGATATGAAAAATTTATAAAAGAAAATAATTTAAAATCTATTATTATAGAAGCTGATGGAAAAAATAGTGATGATGGGTATAATATAGGAGAAGAAGTTATTTCTCAAGCTAAAAGCGAAAATATAAGTGCTATAAGCTTTTATAATGATCAAACTGCAGTAGGATTTATATCTTATTGCTTAGATAATGGTATAAAAATACCAGATGATTATTCAGTTGTTGGATTTGGTGATTTTGAAATATCAAGAGTATATAGGCCAAAACTAACTACAGTTTCTATCCCTAACTATGATATAGGAGCTATTGGAATTAGAGCATTAATCAAAAGAATTAGAGGAGAAGAGGATATTCTCGAGAACAATTGGATTCTAGATGCTCAGTTAATAGAAAGAGATAGTACAAAAAAGCATTAGTTGAATGTAACTTATTTAAATGTTAAAATAATAGTATAATAATTTAGGAGGCAATTATGGCAGAAAGAAAAATTGTTGTTACTAACGAAACAGGTCTACATGCAAGACCAGCTGCATCATTAGTTCAATTCGTTAAAAATTATCCTGGTGATGTAAAATTAGTTAAAGATGGCAAAGAAGCTAACGCTAAGAGCATATTTAATGTAATGAGTCTTGGAATTTCAAAAGGTACTGAAATTGGTATTGTTGTTGAAGGAGAAGACGAAGAAGCATTTGCAGATAAATTAGCTGATTTTATTGATAACTTATCAGAATAATTAATTAAGGGGTACTTCTTGTACCCCTATATTTTTATAATTTAGAAAGGAATTTGAAAATGTCAGATAAATTAAAAGGTATTATAGCTTCTAATGGAGTAGCTATAGGTAAACTTTTTTTATTTAATAAAGAAGAATTAGTTATTGATAAATTAAGCATTCAAGATGATGAAAAGGATCTTCATTTAAAAAAAGTAGATGAAGCTATTAATTCTTACTTTAATGATTTAGAGTACAAAGAAAATAATGAAAAAAATGAAGAAGTTTTAAATATAGTTAGAGCTCATAAAGAACTTTTACAAGATCCATATTTCTCAGATACAATTAAAGAAAAAATTCAAAATGACAATAAAAATGCAGAACTAGCTACCAGTGAAACTGTTGATCAAATGGTTATGGTTATGTCAGCTCTTGATGACGAATACTTAAAGGAAAGAGCTGATGATTATAAAGATATTGGATTTCAAGTTTTATGTAAGATTAAAAATATAGTTCCAAAAGATTTATCAAAATTGGATGAAGAATGTATTGTTATTTCTAAAGAATTAACACCTTCAGATACATCAAATATGGATAAGGAAAAAGTTTTAGCCTTTGCAACAGATCTTGGTGGAAAGACCTCTCACGTATCTATAATTGCTCAAAATTTAGATATTCCGGCCTTAGTTGGAATGCAAGATATTTCAACAAAAATTAATGGAGACGAATTAGCTATTATAGATGGAAACCAAGGTGTACTAATAATAAATCCTTCAGAAGATGAAGTTAAAGAATATCAAGTGAAAATTGAAAAAGAAAATGAAGAAAGACAAAGACTAGAAAAAGTTAAAAATCTTGAAGCAAAAACATTAGATGGAAAAGTTTGTGAAGTTTCTGCTAATATTGGAAATATTGCTGACCTAGAAGTTGCAATAGAACATGGCTGTGATGGAGTTGGACTATTTAGAACTGAATTTTTATATATGGAAAATGATCACTTCCCTACAGAAGAAGAACAATTTGAAGTTTATAAAAAAGCTACTCAAATGCTTGGAGAAAAGCCTTTAGTAGTTAGAACTTTGGATATTGGTGGAGATAAGGGCCTTGACTATTATGATTTTGCTGAAGAAGAAAATCCATTTTTAGGCTATAGGGCTATAAGATTTTGCCTAGATCATCAAGATATTTTTAAAGATCAATTAAGAGCTTTACTGAGAGCATCAGCTTATGGTAATTTAAAAATAATGCTTCCTTTTGTAATTTCTACAGATGAAATAAAGCAAACAAGAATAATCCTTGAAGAATTGAAAAAAGATCTTGATAAAGAAGGAATAGCTTATAATAAGGATATTGATCTTGGAATAATGGTTGAAACATCTGCATCTATAATAATGGCTGATAAACTAATAAAATATTCTGATTTCTTCTCTATTGGAACTAATGATTTAACTCAATATACTCTTGCTTGTGATAGGGGTAATGAAAATATTTCAGATATTTATGATAACTTTAATCCAGCTGTAATTAGGTCAATTAAACACGTTATTGATGAAAGTCACAAAGCTGGAAAATGGACAGGAATGTGTGGACAATTTGCGTCTGATACAAAAGCTACAAAATTATTATTGGGGCTTGGATTGGATGAATTCTCAGGATCAGCTTCAAAATTACCTAAAGTTAAAGATATAATAAGAAATTCTAACTTTGAAAATGAAGAAAAATTTGCATTAACAGTTCTTGATTTAGAAGATGTTGAAGAAGTTAAGGAATCTGTTGAAAAGCATAATTAATGGTTAAAAATATGAATAATGAACCTCTTGATATCATTAAAAGAAGTAAATTTTTTAATGATAAATTCGACAAAATTACTTTAATAGAAGAAATTTCTTCAAATAAATTACGAGTTCAGATTGTAAATAAATCATATGTATTGGGCCTTTACAATATAAATGACTATGAAAATTTAAAAAAAGAAGAAATCATTAATAATTATTTAAAAAGTATAGATTTGCTTGATACATTAGATTTATATGAAATTGGAATTATGCCAGATATAAATAAATCATATAAAATATTTGAATATAGAAATGAAATGTCTCTAGGTGAATATTTGGACAAAGTTAGCAAAGAAAGAGCGTATGCTATAGGATCTAAATTTGGGAGAATACTTAAAAATATTCATATAAAAAAAATAGATAAAAAAGATGAAGTTGATTGGTATAAGTCTATAGATACAAAAGTTAATTTTCTGTTGTATAGACATGGATTGAATAAAGTCAATCAGAATAATGATTATATACTAGTAGATTATTTAATTTCAAATAAATATATTTGCAAAAATACAACTTCAAATTCACTATATCAAAATATTAGCTTTAAAAACATTAGAATTTTCAACGAGGGCGAAATTGATATACGTGGATTAAAAGAAATTAAAGTAGGAGATGGTGTTAGTGATTTTGTTAACATTAATAAAATAGCTATTAAACATCCAGAATTTTCAAAGGGAGTTATTGATTCTTATCATCAAAATGACGTGATTTCCAGAAAATTTTATAGACTGTTGAGTTTTTACCAGGCATATTTTATACTAGAATCTCTGGTAGATATAAGAGATAATAAAAAATCATATTTAAGTGACTTTGAAATAGAAGAAATATTAAATATGTATGATAATTTTTCAGAAATTATACCTTCTTGGGCAAGGTGATTTGAAAAAGGCTAGGAAAGTCTGTTTCTTAGCCTTTTATATTTCCTATCTTTTATAATTTAACATACAATTGTGTGTAATAATAAAATATGATAAAATTTAAATAAATACTATTATAAGGAAATAAGTGCAATGGGTGGTAAAATTATTAAAGCTATTAATATTATTTTTAATTCAATATTAATAGCTTTTGGAATGTATTTTTTTCTAGTGCAACATAATATAGCTTCAGGTGGTGTAACAGGAATTTCACTAATATTTTCAAAGTGGTTTTCTTTTTTTACTGTTGGACAATGGTCATTATTTTTGAATTTAATTCTATTTATTTTGGCTTTTATATTAATGGGAAAAGAATTTGGTAGTAAATCAGTTCTGTCCGCAACAGTTATATCTTTAAGTCTAATGTACTTTGAAAAATTTTTTCCAAATACAATATTTTCAAATGATACAATAATAAATATTTTGTTTGGATCAGGTATAGTATCTTATGCTTTAAGTAAAATATTTTTTAATAACTCATCTTCGGGAGGAACAGATATAATTGCTGCTATTGTAAATAAATATTTTAATATAGCTCTAGCAAAATGCTTATTTTCTATAGATTTTTTGGTTGTAGTAATGGCTGTTAAAGAATTTGGGATAGAAATGGCTATGTATGCAGTTTTGTCTGTAATAATACAGTCTTTTGGCTTTAACTACTTTATTCAAGGACTAGGAAGAAAAATAGCCATTACAATCATTAGTGACTACAGTGATGAAATTAATTCAATGATTCTAAATAAATATAGAAGAGGAGTTAGCTTGTATAAATCTGAGGGAGGATATTCTCATAGAAAAAGAGATATACTTCTAACAGTTGTACCTTTTAGGAAATATATACCTATTAAGGATGATATTTTAAAAATAGATAAGAATGCATTTGTATTTACACATACAATTTCTGAAGTTTTGGGTGAAGGTTTTACATATGATATTTTAAATTAAGTAGGAGTGATTTTATAAATAAGTTAAAAATAAAAAGATTCAATAAAAATAAAGCATACATTAAAACAAAATTTGGTAATGCTTCAATCGATAAAAATGAAATTATGGAATTTAAGCAAGGTGATGAAATAGAAACTTATATTTATTATGATAAAAATAATACTTTAAGAGCTAGCAGAAATATAAACTTAGAAGCTAATAAAATTTATAGCATGACTTGTATAGATGTTAAAAAAAATGGTGCATATTTTCTATTTCAGGACAAGATAAAGTTATTAATGCCATCTAGTGAAAAAACTTATAGAATCATTAAGGATATGACTTATCCAGTTGCAGTTTATTTTGATAATGAAAATATGCCCTTATTAACAAGTAAAATTAGAAATCTTTTATCAAATGAGCATAATTTTAAGGAAAATGATACTGTTGAAGGCAGGATATATTCTATAAATAAACATATAGGAGCCTTTGTTGCTATTAATAATCAATATGATTCTTTAATAAGAATAAATGAGCTAAAAGGAGTTCATATTGAAGGTGAGCTCTTAAAATTAAGAGTTAAAGAAGTTAAAACTGATGGGAAAATAGAATTATCAAATAGAAAAAGATCTTATTTAGAAATAGATGATGATAGTAAAAAGGTCTTATATTATTTAGAAGAGAATGATGGTGTTATATATTTAGGTGATAAATCATCGCCAGAAAAAATTTATAAAACATTTGGTTTTTCAAAATCAGCTTATAAAAGAGCAATTGGTAGACTTTATAAAGAAAAATATATTAGGATTTATCCTAAAAAAATAGAACTATTGGAGAGATAAAATGACAGATAAACAAAATGATATTTTAGCAGAAGTAAACGGAAAAAAAATTAATCAAAAAGATGTAGTTAGCTTTATAACACAAATGCAAGGAGGACAACAATTTTTAAATCCTCAAGGAATACATCAAATTGCAGATGAACTTGTTAATCAAGAGTTAATGTATATAGATGCAATCGATAATAAACTTGATCAAGATAAAGAATTTATAGATCAACTAGAGCTAACTAAAGAAAATATGTTAAAGAATTATTCTATGCACTTACTATTTAAGGATATAAAAGTAAGCGATGATGAATTAAAAGAATATTATGATAACAATAAAGAAGTTATAGAACAACCAAAAACTTATAAGGCTAGTCATATTTTAGTTGAAAGTGAAGACGAAGCAAACAAAGTATTAGAAGAAATAAATTCTGGATTAGAATTTGAAAAAGCAGCAGATAAATATTCAACAGATAAAGCTAGTAAAGGTGGGGATTTAGGAGAATTTCCACAAGGAGCAATGGTAAAAGAGTTTGAACAAGCTCTTGATAAATTAAAAGAAGGTGAGATTTCAGAACCTGTAAAAACTCAATTTGGTTATCATATAATTAAACTTGATCACACTCATGATGCTCACTTACCAGAATTTGATGAAATAAAAGATAAGATTCATGACACCTTATTAATGATTAAAAGACAAGAAAAATATTTAGAAAAAACTAATAAAATAAAAGAAAAGGTAGATGTAAAAAAATATTACTAAAAGGAATTTTGTATGGACAATTCGAACTATCATCATAAATTAAAATCTATAACTAGAGATTTAAGTGAATATATAAAAGTTATTGATGATAATAAATCACTAATAAAATTTGTTTTATCAAAAGCAAAAGAAAAAAATTAAAAATTTCATTAATTAATGATTGCTATTATATAAAAAATGAAAATCCAAAAGCAGTTTTACATCTAAATATTAGTGATAAAATCAACTCATCATCTTATATAAAATTAATAGGTGAGCAAAAATCTGAAATAGAAACTAATATTAATATAATTGAGATAAGTGGACTTATCTCAATTATATTGCTTTTAGAAGATGGTTTAGATAGTTTTGATATATTACTTACAAATAATCATTTTAATGAATATAATAGAGATTTTAACAAACTTAGGTCAGTAATTAGATCAAATAATATAATAAATTTAAATCTTAATGAGTCAAATTGTATAGCAGAAAGTTTTGCTTCTTATACATTAAGTACTATTGAAATACCAATTGAAAGAATGGAAATAAATGAAAAAAACTTTTTGGAACAAAACTATTTTTATAGAATAAGTTTAAATGATGTACTTGGTAACAATATTACTTCGGAAATAAATAATTTCTTTAATAATTCTACTAAGATGTTAATGACATTTTTAAGAAAAATTAAGTCTAAAGTAGATCTAGATGTAATAGAAATTAGAGGTGGTACAAGATTTGATAATAATCCATACATAAGTTATGTTGATCTTGTATGTAAAAAAGAATTTGAGAATGATTTATTAGATGTATTTAAATTAATTGTAAGTGAGTATTTATCAACTAATCTACGCATAGAACCAAATTTAAAATTTGAGATTGAAAAAATAGAAGAAACTAAATTTTACCCAATGACTCAAGAATCTTTTAATCATATTTCATCGTTTGTAGAATTAGCTATGAATGGAACATTTTCTGTAGATAGCAATACAAAAACAACAATATCATCTTCAACTTTAGCAAAATCAACTACATCAAGTAATAAATTGAATATTGTTATGATTTTTAGATCATTATCAGAGGATAGTTTACAACAAATGATTGAAAAAACAAAATTAGCTTGTAATGTAAATAAAGGTAAATTTACAAATAGGTTAATGATTCCATCATGGCAAAATAAAAATAATTATTTAGCAAAAGTATTTAAAAATGCATATGATTATTTATTTAAATCCAACATAAAGATAATAAAAACACAATATTCTTT
Organism: Anaerococcus senegalensis JC48; assembly: GCF_000321005.1. GTDB lineage: Bacteria > Bacillota > Clostridia > Tissierellales > Peptoniphilaceae > Anaerococcus > Anaerococcus senegalensis. The sequence continues at coordinate 444,157 of NZ_HE578907.1, read as the reverse complement.
AGATTGTAACTTAATTTTTTATAAATTTGATGTTAATATGATATCAATTGGGGTAAAATATAAACAAGTAGATATAAAAAAATCTACCAGTGATTTTAAAGATATTTTAAAAACATTTTCTTTAATAAAAGAAGTTTTATTTAGACTAGATAGAAGTTTGGAGTAAAAATGTCAAAAAAAATAGAAATTCATGGTCATGAAATTGAATTTGAGAAGAACGAAGGAAAAGCAATAATTGAATTACAACTTGGTGAAGTTCCTAGTGAGTGTTATCTAATAGATATATTTTCAGTTGACGGAGAAGATTATATAGCTTTAGTAGATTCTGAAAATAGTGAATTAATCATACTATTATATAAATTAGATAATGAAGAAACTGGAGAAATTAAGTTGAATTCTTTAGAAGATGAAGAGCAATTAGATGAAATATATCATCTATTTTCACATTATTGGGATTATGATACAATTGATAAAATTGTAAATGAATATGAAGATGATATAGAAAATAGGGATATTGATGAATAGGAATTTACCGTATTTTCCTATATCAGATTATTATAAAACTAAATATGGAGAAAAAGTATATAAATTACCTATTAAATTATCTATAACTTGTCCAAATAGAGATGGAGAAAGAAGTAATCTAGGATGTATATTTTGTTCTGAAAGTGGTGGTAGTTTTGAAAATTTACCATCGTCCATGACAGTTGACAAGCAATTAGAGACTAATAAAAATTATATAGGTAATAGATATAAAGCAAAAAAGTTTATAGCTTATTTTCAAAATTTTTCAAACACTTATATGGAGTATGATAAATTTGTAGATGTTATAGAAGCTTGTGATAAAGAATATATAGATGCAATTTCCATATCAACTAGAAGCGATTGTATTACTTACAAGAGGCTAGAATTTTTGAAAGAATTTTCAGAAAAAACTGGAAAAGATATAATTATAGAACTAGGTTTACAGACTGCTAATTATAAAACTTTAAAAATTTTAAATAGATGTGAGGATTTAGCAGACTTTATCAAAGCTTGTAATATGATTAATGAATATAGATTTAGAATTTGTACACATGTCATATTATCACTACCGTGGGATGATGAACAAGATATAATTGAAACTGCTAGAATTATTAATGTTCTTGGTATAAAGGAAGTTAAAATTCATTCATTATTTATAATTAAAAATACAAAGCTTGAAAAAATGTATAAAAATAATGAATTTAATATCTGTTCAAAGGAAGATTATCAAAAAAATGTCATTTTATTTTTAAGACACATAAATAAAGATATAGCAATTCAAAGGATAGTTGGTAGAGCTCCAAAAGAAGATTCAGTTTTTTGTAACTGGGATACTTCTTGGTGGATGATAAGAGATGAAATAATTAAGTATATGAACGAAAATAATATTCTTCAAGGTGACCTTAGCACTTTAAAAGAATATAAAAAATTAAAGGGAGAGATGAAATGATTTATTTAGTATTAGGACCTTCAGGAAGTGGAAAAACAAAATGGTTAATTGACCAAGCTAATGATGAAAAAGGTAAGGGAAATGCAAATATAGTATTTGTAGATAGTGATAATGAACAAATTTATTCATTAGATCATGCTGTAAGATTAATTGATGCATCAGATTTCTTTATCGATTCTGTAGAATCTTTTAGAGGTTTTATAGCTGGAATATTAGCAAGAGATTACGATATTGGAAAAATTTATATTGATGGTATTTATGACATAGTTGATATAAATAGTGAAAATATTGAGAAACTTTCAGATAGCTTAACTAAACTTTCTAATGAATGCAAGGTTGATATCTATCTTGGCTTAGATTGTAAAGCAAGTGATATACCTGAATCTCTTGATGCAGAAATTCACGAAACAAAATTATTAGACTAAATTTAAGCCGTCTCATTGAGACGGTTTTTTGATATTATGTTAGATGAAGTAAAAAAATTAGAAACTTTCAATAAGTGGAGAAAGGAAAGTATTGATTTATTAACTGAGAAAAAAATCTGTAAGAATGAATTTTTAAATATAAATTATGAATATTTGGTCAAACTAGATTTAAAACCATTTTCAAATATTTCTACAGTTTTAGAAGCTGTCTATAATTATCAATATTATAATATTATGGCAAAAAGATCTAACCAAATAGCATTAAATTTAATATCTAAAAAGAAGAAAAGATATAAACAAGAAATAAATAATAGGGAAAACTATTATTATCTAAAAGATATAGCTACTGAAAAACTATTAGAATTGATAGACTATAAAGATATAGAAGCATATTATATAAAATTAAAATCTAAAAGATTAACTGGTGAGATTTTTGAAATATATATTAAAGATTATGATAAATTAATTCTACATTCTAAAAATAAAAATCTATTGAAAAAACTTCAGGAAAAAAAATGTTTTTTAGAAGAGGCAAAAGTTTCAATGATAGATTCTTACGTTAATAAGTCATATTAAATATGATAGAAGTTAAAATAAATGAAAATGATTCAAATCAAAGATTTGATAGATTTTTGAGAAAATATTTAAAAAATGCTCCCTTGTCAATAATTCAAAAAAATATAAGGAAGAAAAATTTTAAAATAAATGATAAAAGAGCAAAAAAAGATGATTTTGTAAAAAAAGATGACATTATAAAGATGTACATTAAAGATGAAGACTACCAAAAATGGGTTAGAAAAGAAGATTCTAAACCAAGTGATTTTAATCTTGATATACTTTATGAAGATGAGAATATTATAATAATAGATAAAAAATCTGGAGTTTTATCTCATGCTGCAAGTTCAAGTGACTATGGGAAAAATTTGGTTGACCAAATGACTTCATACTTATACAAGACAAACAAAGTAAATAGTAGAGATTTAACATTTAGGCCAAGTATAGTAAATAGACTTGATAGAAATACAGCAGGACTTATTATTGGTGCAAAGAATGCTAATTCCTTAAGAGCTTTAAATGGAGCAATTAAACAAAGAAAAATAAATAAATATTACTTGACTATAGTAGAAGGTGAAATAAAAAAAGATTTTACAGTTGATACTAATATTAGTAAATATAAAAATAAAAATATGGTAAAAGAAAATAAAGATGGAAAAAGAATAATTACAAATTTTCATCCTCTTGAAAGTAAAAATAATTTTACTCTACTTGAATGTGAATTAATAACAGGAAAAACTCACCAAATTAGATATTCTTTACACAAAAACTCTACACCTATTATTGGGGATAGAAAATACAGAAAATCAAACATAGATTACAATAAGATAAAACTTAATAGTCAAGCTTTACTTGCTTATAAGTTAGAATTTGGGAAAATTAAAAGTTTAGATTATTTAGAAAATAAAATTTTTATCTCAAAACAAGTTAAAGAAATTAATAGGTTAAAAAAGGAAGTATTTAATGAAGGTTTCAATTAATAAGGAATTTATAAATACTGATAAAGAAATTTTACATGAATTAGTTAGGGAATTGTATCCTAAATCTTATAAAAAATATATACTTTCAAATATAAATGGCAAAATTAAAGATCTAAATTATAAAATCTCACCTAATGATGAAATTTTACTTATAGATAAATCAAGTCACATTTCAAATCTTAGCTATGAATCAAGTATTGCTTTAGTATGTATATTGGCAATTAAAGAAATTTATAAAAATGTTAAAGTAAATGTTGAATATTCTGTAAATAATTGTTTATATTTATCAATTGATGGCTTTAAAGTTTTACATAATGATTTATCAAAAATAAAAAATGAAATGAATAATATCATAAAAAAAGATATTCCATTTTTTAGAGAATTTTATACAAAAGATGAGGCTTTAAAAATCTTTAAAAATAGCAACCAATTAGATAAATATAATTTGCTAAAGAGTATATATACAGATGGTATAGGAATTTATAAAATTTTGGGAGAGTGTTTTTCTTTTACCAATTTTTTATGTCCAAAATCATCATGGATAGAAGATTTTGATTTAATTTATTATTATCCTGGGATATTAATCAACTTTAAGAAAGATAAGGATTCCAAATTATTAGACTTTAAAGAACAAGTTAATATACCTAAAATTTATGAAAGATCAAAAAGATGGACAAATTTATTAGGAATAAATTATGCAAGTGATTTAAATAACTTGGTAAGAAGTAATAAAATAGAAAGTTTGATAAATGTAAATGAGACATACTACAATAACCAATTAAGTAAATGTGCTAAAGATATTATTAGTAATGATATGAACATAGTAATGCTTGCTGGACCATCTTCTTCAGGAAAAACAACCACTGCTAAAAAACTGGCAATTCAACTTGCAGTTTTAGGAAAAGATGCTTTTGTAATTTCTACTGATGATTATTTCGTAGATAGAGATAAAACTCCACTTGATACTAATGGAAATAAAGATTATGAAAGTATTGATGCAATAGATTTAAATTCTTTGAATGAAGATTTACTAAATCTTCTAGAAGGTAAAGAGGTTATTTTACCTTCATTTAATTTTATTAAAGGGATTAGAACTTTATCAAATAAAAAAATTACGATGAAAGAAAATACTGTATTAATTATTGAAGGAATTCATGCTCTTAATCCAAAACTTACTGACTATATTCCAGAAAAAAATAAATATAAGATTTATGTTTCTGTATTAACAAGTATTAATATTGATTCAACAAATAGAATTTCTTCAACTGAGACAAGACTAATTAGAAGAATTGTAAGAGATAATAAATATAGAGGATATAATACTTTAGATACATTAAAATCGTGGGATAAAGTAAAATATGGTGAAGAAAGATATATATTCCCATATCAAAATAGAGCAGATTTTTATGTGGATTCATCTTTAATTTATGAATATAATGCTCTAAAAAAATATGCAATGGAATGTTTAAATCAAGTTTCAAATGATTCTAGATATTTTTATATAGTAGATAGGTTAAAAAATATTTTATCGTATTTTGTTAATATGAAAGATACAAAAGTTATTGATGATAATTCAATACTAAGAGAATTTATAGGAGATGATAATGACTAAAACAATTGGCTTAGATATAGGTGGAACAAAAATTCAAGGTGCAGTTATCGATGAGAAAGGTGAAATATTAAAGACATACAGACTTGAAACTTGTGCTAGAGAAGGAAAAGATAAAGTTTTAGATAATATTTCAAAAATCATTGATTTTTTAAAAACAGATGATATAAAAGCTGTTGGAGTGGGTACCCCTGGCTTTATAGATTCAGAAAATGGAATTGTTACTTTTGCTGGAAATATTGATGGTTGGACAGGTCTTAATTTAAAAAAAGAAATAGAAAAAAGATCATCTTTACCAGTCTTTATAGAAAATGATGCTAACATTGCCTTGGTTTGTGAAAAATGGTTGGGTTCTGGTAAGGGTTTTAATGATATAGTAATGATTACCATTGGTACAGGACTTGGTGGAGCTGTATATAATAAAAAAATGGGACTATTATCAGGAAGTAATTTTCAAGGAGCAGAACTTGGACATTTAATTCTTCACCCAAATGGTGAGTATTGTACTTGTGGGCAAAGTGGTTGTGCAGAAAGTTATTGTAGTGGTACAGCAATTGTTAGACATTATGAAGAACTTACTAGAAATAAATTAGAGGGTCAAGAAATTTTTAAACTAGTAAAAACAGATGATAATGCTAAGAAAGTCATTGATAGATTTACAAGTGATTTAGCTTGGTTTTTAACAAGTTTAAGAAATATATTTGATCCTGAGCTTATAATAATTGGCGGCGGAGTTATAAATTCCAAAGATTATTGGTGGAAAGAAGTTTTAGAAAATTTCGATAATTACTGTCATTTATCTGAAAAAATAAAAATTAAACCTGCTAAATACTTAAATGATGCTGGTGTGATTGGTGCAGGTAGAATTGCAATGGAAAGGTTAAAAAATGAGTAATAAAATATTGATTTGTGATGATGAAGATCATATTAGACAATTTATGAAAATAAATCTTGAATATGCTGGATTTGATATAGTTGAGGCGGGAACTGGAGAAGAAGCACTAAATTTAGCAGATGAACAACAACCTTCTGTTTTTATATTAGATATTATGCTACCAGGTATAAGTGGATATGAGGTATGTGATACTATTAGAAAAAAATATCCAAAAGCTGGAATTATAATGGTTTCAGCAAAAAGTCAAGATATTGATAAAATTCTTGGTTTAGAAAGAGGTTGTGATGATTATATAATCAAACCTTTTAATCCTCAAGAATTAATATTAAGAGTTAAATCTTTAATTAGGAGAGTTAATTTTACAGAAGAAGATAAAAAAGAAAAGAATGATAAGGTATTAGAAGATGGAGTATTTAAATTAGATCTATATTCTAGAAATTTTTATAAGAATAATATTGAAATAGATGTAACACCAACAGAGTTTGTGATATTAAAAAATTTCATTTTAAATAAGGGTAAGGCTATGAGTAGGATGGAAATAATGAAAGATACTTGGGGAGATAATTATAGTACAGATACTAAAATTGTAGATGTAAATATAAGACGAATTAGAGCAAAAATAGAAGAAAATCCTGCTAAACCTGAGTATATTGAAACAGTTTGGGGAACAGGCTATAGATGGAGATAAAAAATAATTTTTTAAAATTTAGATTTAACAGTATTATATTTAGCATTATGAAAATAATAATGATATTTGTAACGGTTGTAGTAATTGGATTTGAAATATTTTCATATAGATCAATTACAAATTATTATGAATCAGCTCTAGTTGGGGCTATGCTAAATCAAGCTAAATATAATCAAGTTTTATACACTAATTATTTATCTCGATATGATCTATCTGAAATAGTTATAGGAGATAAGAATTCTTTTTATAGAGATAATATTAGTCAAGTTCAAATTCTTGATAATTCATCAAATGTTTTATTTGACTCACAAGGCTCTTCCAACATTGGTAAAAAAATAAAGACTCAAGATGTTAATAATGCTAATAAAGGTGAATATTCTTATCAAAAAATTAAGAATAAAAAAACAGGTGAGGAAGTTATAGCCTTATCTTATCCATTAAGTGATAATCAAAAACAAATTGGAATTCTTAGATTAATATCTTCAACATCGAAAGTAAAGGAAAATGTAAATAATCAAATGATTGTATTCGTTTTTTTTTGGATTAATTATTTATCTTTTTGCTTTAATTGTGTCATATTATGCGGCCAAAAAATGGACTGTACCGATAAAAAAATTAACAAAAGTTGGCGAAAGATTAGCTCAGGGAGATTTTAAAGTTAAAGCTAACGAAAGTGGAAAAAATGAAATCTCAGAATTAGGACAAACTCTTAACTATATGAGTGAGAACATAGTAAAAAGAGAAGATATGAAAAATGATTTTATATCATCTGTTTCACATGAATTGAGAACACCACTCACATCAATAAAAGGATGGGCTATAACTTTACAGTCTAAAGAAATTCAAAAAAATGAAGAAATGTTAAGCCAAGGTTTAATAATTATTGAAAATGAAGGAGAAAGACTATCATTAATGGTAGAAGATCTTTTAAACTTTTCAAGATTATCTTCATCATCATTCCAGTATGAGAAAGAAAATTTGAATATAGTTGAAATTGTTAGAGAAGTTTACCATCAGTTATATCCGAGAAGCTTAAATGAAAAAATTAATTTTGAATTTAAAACTGCTTATGACAATATTATTGTTGATTGTGACAAAAATAGAATAAAGGAAGTATTTATAAATATCATAGATAACGCTATGAAATTTACAGATAAGGATGGTCATGTTGATCTTATGATTACAAAAGATGATGATAATGTTGTTATAGAAATTAAGGATGACGGTGAAGGTATTAAAGAGGATGAAATACCTTTTGTATCAAGCAAATTTTTTAAAGGTTCTTCATCAAAAAGTCAAACTGGTTTAGGTTTGTCGATTTGTGAGGAGATTGTAAAAGCTCATGATGGAAAACTTATCATAAAAAGCAAATACACAGAGGGTACATCAGTTACTGTAGTTTTACCGAGGATAAATTAATATGATTAGATTAAAAAAAATATCTTTAATAATTTTATTTTTAATTCTTACATCTTGTAGTTTTGGTCGTCCCGAAGATATGACTGAGTTAATAGAATCTCCCAAACAAGAAGAGACAATATTAAAGGGAACTTGGAAAGTAACAGAAATTAGAAAAATAGGTAAAAACAATTCATTAAATATAAATAAAAATGATAAATTATATATTGATAATGATATTGTAGCATTAAATAATGACTATGCATTTCCTCCAAAATTCTCATCAAAATTTGTAAATTTAAAATCCTATTTAGAAAGTAGATCAATAGAATTTAATGAATCTTCTGATAAATATGTAAAGATTTTATCTGCTAGTCAAGGCCAACTATATTCAAAAGATTTCATTATATTAAATAATAAAAAAATTCTATTCATACAAGATGATTACGCTATAACGCTAAAAAAAGTTAATAAATCTGTACCTAGATCAATCGTTGAAAAATACGTAAAAAAAGCATCTAAAGAAAGAACCACAAAAAATGGTGAAAAAGTAGAAAAAGATACAACAGTACTAATTGGAGTAAGAGAAAAAATAGAAACAGATGCCAATAATCCAAAATACTACTACTATACTTATTGTATAAGATTAGAACCAGATAAAATGGCAAGGATTGAAAAATCTGAACATATCTTTTTTCCGCATAAACAGGAGTTTTGGAGATTAAGATGTGAAACAGATATTAATAGTAAAAGCTACAATAATATCGAAGCTTATCCTGTAAAATTAGAAAAAGAAATTAATAAGAAAGATAATAAAAAAAGATATATTTTAGAAAATAATAAAATTAATTTAAAAATTAATTTTGTAAATGAAAATTTTATTTCATTCGATTATAACCTAATCAATGATAAATTACCAATTACAAAATACGCTGTTGTAAAAACTGGTGACTTAAAATCTAATTCGTTTTTAAATATCACAGATTTTACAGGCAATAAAGATAGTGAAAAACAATTTAAAGGTTTGATTTATGATCAGGTTAGTAATAATTTGTCTACAAAAAAAGAGAATTTATCATATGATTATACGAATTTTGGATTAATCAGAAATTTTGGAATGTGGCAGCTGCAATCATCTTATAATATTGAAAATGATGGGTCACTTGAGCAAAAATCTTTTCCTATAGATACGGCTTATAATAATAGTTTTATAAGTCAAAATAATAAAGATATTACTGTTGATCAAATAAAAAATATAAATAATCAAGCAAAAGATTATTTTGAGTTAGTTAATGGTCAATATATAGCGGTACAAAGCCCAGATGAAATATTATTTTATAGCATAAAAAATGGCTTAATTGACCCAAATCCAAAATTTTCTATAAAATTAAATAATTCTACTCAAATTGTTATGTTTGAACAAGGGCTTGGTTCTTATGCTGAAAAATGGGAAAAATCATTTAATGAAAATAATATCATAATTCATTAATACTAAAAATATTGACTGAACTTTGTAATTTTTGATAACATTTAAAAGAGGTAATTATGAAAATAGTTTTAGCAACATCTAATCAAGATAAAGTAAGAGAAATTAAAGAAATTTTAAGTGATAATTTTGATGTATATACTACAGTAGATTTTGATCTAAAAAGTTTTGAAGTTGAAGAAAATGGTAATACTTTAAAAGAAAATGCATATAAAAAAGCAAAAACTTTATATAATATAATTAAAGAACCTACCTTAGCAGATGATACTGGATTATTTGTAAAAGCTTTAGATTTAAAACCAGGTGTTCATTCACATAGATATGCTAGTGAAAATCCTACAGATAAAGAAAATAGAGATAAACTATTATATGAACTGAAGGGAGTCAATAATAGAGATGCTTATTTTAAAACAACAATATGTTTTATTGATCAAAATGGTAATGATTATTATTTCGATGGACAAATTGATGGTGAAATAAGTGATAAGGAATATGGCGATAAAGAATTTGGTTATGATCAAATTTTTAAAGTAAAAGAAAAAAATAAAACTTTTGGTCAAATGACTGATGAACAAAAGAATTTATATAGTCATAGGTCAATAGCTTTAAATAAATTTAAAGAATTTTTATTGAAAGAAGACTTTAATGATAATTCTAGTAACTAGCGACACTCACGGAGATATTTATTCAGTAAGTGAATATATTAATAATAACAAAGTAGACTTTATGATTCATGCAGGAGATTTCACAAAAGATGCATTTAATATATCAAAATTAACCGGAGTAAATTATATTACAGTAAAAGGGAATAATGATTATAGTGATCATAAAAGTCCGATTGAGCAAATCATACCTATTGAAAATAATAATATTTTATTGGTGCATGGACATAAGGAAGATGTTTATTTTACAGATAAATTACTTATTCAAAAAGCAATAGACTATGATTGTAATATTGTTATTTTTGGTCATACACATACTTACTGTAATAAATATCTTAAAGATTTTGATTTATATTTATTAAATCCAGGATCTCCAAGTTTACCTAGAGATAATAAAGCTGGATTTGTTATAATAGATACAGAAAAAGGATTAAAAATAAAAAGAATAAATTTAGATTAAATAAGGAAAAATTATGGCAGGATTAATAAACTTAGTTGCAGACAATATATCAAAATTAATGGTTATACCAATTTTATCAATTATAATTATTGGGGTTACTTTTATTGTAAGCCGTAATAGTGATGGAAAAATTATAAAATTTTATCCGTCTTTTATAATAGGAATTGCGGGTTTAATATTTGCTATAATAGCAATTTTAAATTTAACTTCAATGATTGGCTTAAATTTAGCCTTAATTGGTGTAATTTTAATTTCAAATTCAATAATAGGAATATTTTTCGGAATCATTTTAGATTTAATTGAAAATGTAAAAAATTCTAGTGAAACTAATAATAAGAAAAAGGTAAGAAAAAATGCAAAAAAGTAAGGCGGCTTTTTTTGATATAGATGGAACATTATTTAGAAATTCATTGTTAATTGAACATTATTTTTTATTAACAGAAAACAATATTTTAGATAAAGAAAATTGGCTATTAAATGTAAAGCCATTGTATCAAAAATATCAAAATAGAAAAGGACCATACGAAGATTACTTAGATAAGGCGTCTTTACTATATCAACAAAATTTAAAAGGTTTAGATAAAGAAACAATTAATTATTATGCAAAAAAAGTAATTGAAAATAATAAGAATAAAGTTTATAGAATAACTAAGAATGCTTTAGAATATCATAAAAAGAAAGGCTACAAGGTCTTTGTGATTTCAGGATCTCCTGATTTTTTGGTAAATGATTTTGCTAAAATATATGGAGCAGATTTTACTATAGCTACTAAATATATATTTGATGAAAATAATAAATTTACTGGGAAAATATATCCTATGTGGGATAGTGGTAATAAGAAAAAATCTATAGATTTTTTAACTGAAAAATATAACATTGATTTGTTGAATTCACATGCATATGGAGATACAAATGGAGATTATTCTATGTTTGAAAAAGTAGGATTCGCCCATGCAATAAATCCAAGTTTTGAGCTAATAGAAAGAATTAATACTTGTGAAAGATTAAAAAATAAAACAACAATTCATATTGAAAGAAAAGATGTGAATTACAATTTTTCACTAGCAGATTTAAAAGTAAAATTCAATAAATTTTAATTTTTTTAAAATGTATAAAATTAAATGGAAAACTTTATAATAGCTAAAACAGATTTCTTTTATTCAAAATCATATTAAATTTGAATAATTTTTCTGAATTTTTTAGCTATTTTTATTTATCCATAAATAAACATAAATAATTTTATTTTAATTTATGTTAAAATTTATTTACAGAATATTAAAGAGGGATAGGAAATATGACATCAAGTGCGAAAAAAAAACCAATAATTGAAAAACTTGAATATGATTATTTAATTAATGATGACATTTCATCACTAAATACATTGATGTCATTGTATGATAACAAAAATTTTAGAAATTTTAATAAAAATAAATATTATGTTAAATCATATATTTTAAAAAATCTAAAAAAGAATTTCTGGTACTTATCTGATATTGATCAGATTATTAGAAGTTTAGATAAATCAATTGGAAAAGATCTTGATAAATTTGAATTTTTATTGAGTATAAAAAGTGAAAACAAGTCATTTAATGATAAAAAATTAATTGATGACTTAGAGTTCTGTGCTATTAATTATTATGGGGACTCTTTTTTATTTGAAGAAAATCAAATATTTACAGAGGATAATAAATATGTTTATGAAACTAAAAACAAATATATTAAAAAAATATATAACGATAGAAATCTAATAGCTAATATTAGAAAAGATGTAAAAAAGTATTCAGATACATATTTAAAGTATAAAGTTTTAAATTTAGATGTAAATACAAATAAACAATTGGCATTTGATATGGATATGATTTATACGGAAGATATTACTATAAATCAGGCGAAGGAAATTAATGATAAGTTAGTAAGCCTTTTTTACAATATAGCTATTGATGTATATGCTGATTATTATTGGAAGGGGCTTTGCATAGAAGTTATAAATAGGTATCATTAAAGGGCAATAAGCCCTTTTTTAATTTGATTAGAAAGGAAAATATGATTATTTTAGGTATAGATCCTGGAATTGCTATAATGGGTTATGGAGTTTTGGAAGTTAATGGAAACAGGTATAATGTTTTGGAAAACGGAGTGATTACAACATCATCTAAAACAAAAACTCCAAAAAGACTAGAAATTTTATATGAAAATTTGAGTGATATTATAAAGCAATATAATCCAGATGAGTTTGCAATTGAAGAATTGTTTTTTAATCAAAATGTAAAAACAGCTATTACCGTAGGTCATGCAAGGGGAATCCAAGTTTTATGTGCGCAAATTAATAATTTACCTATTTATGAGTACACACCACTTCAAATAAAACAAGCTATAACTGGATTTGGTAGGGCTAATAAAAAACAAATGCAACAAACTATTACAACTTTACTAAATTTAAGTGAGATTCCAAAACCAGATGATGCAGCAGATGCATTGGCAGTTGCTCTCACACATGCATTTAGTCAAAGATTTAAGGAACAATTTAGGATGAATTAATGATAAGTTATATAATAGGTGAAATAAAATATATTGGCGAAGAAAATTTTGTTATAGAAAATAATGATATAGGTTATTTAATAAATTCTTCATTTAATACTATAAAAACATTAGAAATAAATAATGAATTTAAAATTTTTACAAAAATGAATGTTAGAGAGGATGATATTTCTTTATTTGGTTTTTCATCAAAAGATGAACTTGAAGTATTTGAACTTTTGACAAGTGTATCAACAATTGGACCAAAAAATGCCATAGCAGTTTTGTCAACTTTGAATGTAGATAAGATTAAACTTGCCATTGTAAATAATGATATAGATACTCTCACAAAAGCTAAAGGAATAGGAAAGAAGACTGCTTCAAGAATAATTCTTGAGCTTGTGGATAAGGTTAAGAAGATGGCTATTAATGATGATATATCAATTTTAGAAGAGTCTAGTAAAAGTTCTAACTCTGAGATTGATGTAGCAAGAGAAGCCTTAATAAACTTAGGTTATCAAAGAAATAGTATTGATAATGTTCTAACTACTTTAAAAGATTCAGACTTAAGCCTTGAAGAAATTATAAAAGAAGCTTTAAAGAGAATGATTTAGGGTGATTATATGTATGATCAAAATGAAAGAATAGTTGGCTCTAATGAGCAAATAAATGACAAATACAAGGAATTAAGTATAAGGCCTAAGTGGTTAAATGATTATATAGGTCAAGATAAAGCAAAAGAAAAATTAAAAATTTTTATTGAGTCTTCTTTGAAAAGAGAAGAAGCTTTGGATCATGTACTTTTACAAGGGCCTCCAGGACTTGGTAAAACTACCCTTTCAAATATAATTGCAAATGAGCTTGGAGTAAATATTAGAATTACAAGTGGGCCTGCAATCGAAAGACCATCAGATCTTGCAAGTATACTAACAAATCTTGATAAGGGTGATGTTTTATTTATTGATGAAATTCATAGGATAAATAGGTCAGTTGAAGAAATTTTGTATCCTGCTATGGAGGATTTTGCCTTAGATATAATAGTTGGAAAAGGGCCTAATGCTCAGTCAATTAGAATAGATTTGGAAAAATTTACTCTGGTAGGAGCAACAACAAGAGCGGGAATGCTTTCTGCTCCGTTAAGAGATAGATTTGGAGTTTTATTATCTTTAAATCTTTACGATACAAAAGATCTTACAAAAATTGTAAAAAGATCTGCAGATATATTAGATATTCCAATCGATGAAAAAGGAGCTTTTGAAATAGCGAGAAGAAGTAGGGGTACTCCAAGAATTGCAAATAGACTTCTAAAAAGAGTCAGGGATTACGCAATTGTAAAAAAAGATGAAATAATTGATTATGAAACTTCATGTGAAGGATTAGAATTACTTGAAGTTGATCCTATGGGACTTGATAATATGGATAAAAAAATAGTTTTAACTATGTATGAAAATTTTGATGGAGGTCCTGTAGGTGTTGATACAATTGCTGCATCAACTGGAATAGAAAATGTTACAATAGAAGATGTTTATGAGCCATATTTATTACAGATAGGATTTTTAACAAGAACTCCTAGGGGAAGAATTCTAACAAAGAAAGCTTATGAGCACTATGGATTAAAATATAAGGATAAAAAATGAGAACAGAAGATTTTGATTATAATTTACCTGAAGAATTAATAGCTCAACACCCAGCTGATAAAAGAGATTTTTCAAGATTAATGGTTGTTGATAGAAAAACTGGACAAAGGGAAGATAAACACTTTTATGATATTATAGATTACTTAAATGAAGGCGATCTTCTTGTAATGAATGATACTAGGGTAATTCCTGCAAGACTTTTTGGTCACAGACCAGAAAAAGAAGAAAAAATAGAAGTATTTTTACTAGAAAACATTGAAAAAGATAAGTGGGAAGTTTTAGTAAAACCAGGTAAAAAGATGAAAATTGGTACAAAGTGTATTTTTTCGGATGAATTAAGCCTTGAAGTTATTAATATTAAAGAAGATGGAAATAGAGTAGTAGAATTTTCATATGAAGGTATTTTTCAAGAGATTCTTGATAAATTAGGAAATATGCCACTACCTCCTTATATAAAAGAAAAATTAAAAGATAAGGAAAGATATCAAACTGTATATTCTAAAAATCCAGGTTCTGTTGCAGCACCAACTGCAGGACTTCATTTTACAAAAGATCTTCTTAAAAAAATCGAAGATAAAGGCGTAAAATTAGCATTTATTACCTTAAATGTAGGACTAGGTACATTTAGACCTGTAAAGGTAGATGATGTAAAAAATCATAAAATGCATTCTGAATATTATCAAATTAGTAAAGAAACAGCTGATTTAATAAATGAAACTAAAAAAAATAATAAAAGAATTATTTCAACAGGTACTACAACTACAAGAACTTTGGAATCTGTATTCAAAAAAAATGGACAAATAAAAGAAGACTCAGGTTGGACAGATATTTTTATATATCCAGGATTTAAATTTAATGTAATTGATTGTCAAATAACTAATTTTCATTTGCCAAAATCAACTTTAATCATGCTTGTATCAGCTCTTGCAAACAAAGAAATAATATTAGATGCTTATAAGGACGCTGTTGATAAAAAATATAGATTTTTCAGCTTTGGCGACGCTATGTTTTTAAAATAGGAGAAAAAATGGCTATAAAATATGAATTAATAAAAAAAGATAAATATTCCAATGCAAGATGTGGAGTAATTCATACAGACCATGGAGACATACCAACACCAATTTTTATGCCAGTTGGAACAAAAGCAACTGTAAAAACTATGAGTGTTGAAGAGTTAAAAGAAATAGATGCAAAAATAATTTTGGGAAATACCTACCATTTATATCTAAGACCAGGTATGGATATTATGAAAAAAGCTGGAGGTCTACATAAATTTATGAATTGGAATGGACCTATTCTTACTGATAGTGGAGGATTTCAAGTTTTTTCTTTGTCAGATAACAGAGATATTTCAGAAAAAGGAGTAGTTTTTAGATCTCACATTGATGGTTCAAAACATTTATTTACTCCAGAAAAATCCATTGAAATTCAAAATGATATCCATTCTGATATAATGATGAGTTTTGATGAATGTATTCCATATCCTGCAGATTATAAATATGTAGAAGATTCAGTAGCAAGAACTGTTAGGTGGGCAAAAAGAGGTCTTGATTATCACAAGAAAAATTCCTACAAAGACCAATCCTTATTTGGAATTATTCAAGGTGGAATGTATGAAGATTTAAGAAAAAGATCTGTAGAAGAAACCTGTGCTATGGATTTTGATGGATATTCTCTAGGTGGTTTATCAGTAGGAGAACCAAAAGAAGAGATGATAAGACTTTTAAAATATACAACCCCACTTTTACCAGAAGATAAGCCAAGATATAATATGGGAGTAGGTAGTCCTGATTATTTGTTCGAATCTTTTGAAGCTGGTATTGACATGGCGGATTGTGTGCTTCCTACAAGAATTGCTAGAAATGGAACTGCAATAACATCTGAAGGAAGACTAGTAGTAAGAAATGCAAAATATAAAGAAGATTTTACTCCATTAGATCATGATTGTGATTGCTATACTTGTAGAAATTATTCTAGAGCATACCTAAGACATCTTGTAAATGTTAATGAAATTCTTGGAGCAAGACTTTTAACCTATCATAACTTATATTTCTTACTTAAATTATGTGAAGATATTAGAAAATCTATTATGGAAGATAGGTTTTTAGACTTTAAAAAAGAATTTTATAAAAAATATGGATATGAATCTTAAATTAGAATATATAATCTTAATTATTTTAGCTTTGATGTTTTATTTTTATTCTTTAAAAGATGATTTAGAACATAAAAAGAATAAAAAATTTGTTAAAAATAATTTAAAAATTGGATCTAGAATAATTACTGAAAGTAAAATTATAGGAGAGGTTTTAGAAATAAATAAAAACGAATGCCTTATTATAACAGGTACAGAAGAAAAAAATTCATATCTTTTAATAAAACTAAATAGTATAGAAAGTATAATAGAGGCTTAAATGCCTCTATCTTTATATTGATTCTAAAAATGGTATAATTTATTAGTAAGAGAGGGACTTATGACCAAGTGGTATATATATAATAAAAAAAATAATTATTTATCAAATTTGAAAAATAAAAATATTACCAAGTTAGAAGCATTAATACTTGCAAATAGAGATATAGTTGAACCAAAGGTGGTTGAAAGCTTTATAAATCCTAGCCTAGATAAATTACATGATCCTTTTTTATTAAAGGATATGAAAGAGGCAATTGATTTAATTATTGAAACAATGGAAAATGGAGAATCTATTAGAATTTTTGGAGATTATGATCAAGATGGAATTAGTTCTACTATGACTTTGCTTGATGGTTTGTTATATTTTTATGACGATATTAGTTATGATATTCCTGATAGGGTAATTGATGGTTATGGAATTAGTGATAGAATGATCGAAAGAGCCATTGAAGCTAAAGTTAGCCTTGTAATAACATGCGATAATGGAATAACAGCTATAAACGAGGTAAAAAAGTTAAAAGAAAGTGGCATTAAAGTTATTGTTACAGATCATCATCAAGTTTCAAAAGATAGTAATGGAGAATGGGTAAAACAAATATTACCTGAAGCTGCTTGTGTGATAAATCCAAAAAGATTAGATAATACATACCCATTTGACGATTTATGTGGAGCTGGTGTTAGCTTTAAATTGATGCAAGCATTGTATCAAAGATTAGAGGGAGATAGAAACTATTTGTATGGTTTACTGGAATATGTAGCCATGGGAACTATATGTGATGTAGTTTCTCTTACTGATGAAAATAGAATATTTGTTAAAGAAGGACTAAATAGAATAAATAATACAGAAAAATTAGCAATTAAAGCTTTAGTTGAAGAAAATTCTTGGAATAAAGAAGTAAACGCCTATACTTTAGGTTTTGTTATAGGGCCTTGTATGAATGCAACCGGTAGACTTTCAACCGCAAAACTCGCTATAGATATGCTAATGGAAGAAGATATAGATAAGATTTATTCATACGCAAAAAAGTTAGTTAGTTTGAATAATGAAAGAAAAGATTTGACAAATATAGGTCTTGAAAAAACTATAGAAATTATAAAAGATAAAAAATATTACAATGATGATATAATTATTGTAGATGTTGAAAATATTGAAGAAAGTATTTGTGGTATTATAGCTGGTAGAATTAAGGAAAAATTTAATAAACCTACTATTATAATGACAAATTCAAATAAAGAAGGAATACTAAAAGGTTCTGGAAGAAGTATAGAAGCATATGATATATATACAGAAATTTTTGAAATAAAAGATATGCTAGAATCATTTGGAGGCCATCCTATGGCATGTGGTCTATCTATAAAAAAAGACAGGGTAGATGAATTTAGAAAAAGATTAAATGATAAATCTAAATTAACAAAGGATGATTTTGACACAATCATAAATATAGATGCACAAATTCCAATTAACAAATTATCTCTTGAATTTGCTGAAAGCTTAAATAGGTTGGAACCTTTTGGAAAGGATAATCCTAAAGCAAAATTTGCGGATAAAAACTTAATTATAAAATCAATTAACATGATAGGAAAAAATAAAAACACCTTAAAAATGACTCTTAATAAAAATGGAAGAGATATTGATGCTATAAAATTCAATGCTATTAAGGACTATAATTACCTATCAGATAAGTTTAATTCAAATATAGTAGGAGAAGAAATTGATGCTATTTTTTATCCTGATATTAATGAATTTAGAGGTCAAAAAAATTTACAATTAAAATTAATCGATATAAGGTAGGTGATATTATGGCAAAAGATTTTCAAAAAGAGTTCATTAATTTTAAGAAAATAATCTTAAAAAACAATGAAAATGCAGATATAAATTTAATAAAGAAAGCTTATGATTTTGCTGAATATCATCATAGAGGCCAAAAGAGAAATTCAGGAGAAGATTATTTTATTCATCCTATTGCTGTTGCAACAACAATTTCAAATATGCAATTAGATGATCAGACAGTCTGTGCAGGTTTAATGCATGATGTATTAGAAGATACTCCAGTAACTGAAGACCAAATGAAAGATCTTTTTGGTGAAGAGATTACTTTTTTAGTCGATGGAGTAACAAAGCTAAAAAAATTAAATTATAAGACTAGAGAAGAAAAACAAGCTGAGAACATTAGAAAAATGGTTTTGGCTATGAGTAATGATGTTAGAGTTATCTTAATAAAACTAGCAGATCGTTTGCATAATATGAGGACTTTGGAATATAAGACTGAAAAAAAGCAAAAACAAACAGCAAGTGAAACTCTAGAAATATATGTTCCTTTGGCACATAGGTTAGGTATTTATACTATGAAATGGGAACTTGAAGATTTATGTTTTAGGTATCAAAAACCTGAAGAATATTACGAACTTGCTCAAATGGTTCATAATAAAAGAAGAGAAAGAGAAGCATACATTAATGAAATAATTGAAACTCTTGATAATTCTCTTTCATCATCAAAGATAAATTATGAAATATCAGGTAGACCAAAAGGACTTTTTTCTATTTATAAGAAAATGAGTAGAAATAAAATTGAATTTAATGAAATCTATGATTTAACTGCTGTTAGGGTATTAGTTGATACAGTTGCTGAATGTTACGAAGTATTAGGTAAAGTTCACTCAATTTGGAGACCAATACCAAATAGAATAAAAGATTATATTGGTCAACCTAAGCCTAATGGATATAGATCTTTGCATACAACTGTTTTTGGATCTGATTCAAAACCATTTGAAGTTCAAATAAGAACCAGACAAATGCATTATGAATGTGAATATGGAATTGCTGCTCACTGGAAATATAAGGAAAATAAAAGCAAATCTACAGAATTTGATGAAAAATTAACCTTTATAAGGCAAATTATGGAATGGCAAAAAGAAGGCGGAAAAGATGTAGATAGTAAAGAATTTTTGGATACATTAAAAGGTGATTTTTTCTCAAAGGAAATTTATATTTATTCTCCAAAAGGAGAGATTTATTCTTTACCGGTAAATTCATGTGCTATTGATTTTGCATATAGAGTTCATACAGAAGTTGGAAATAAGTGTGTTGGTGCAAAGGTAAATGGAAAAATTGTTCCATTTTCGCATAAACTTAACACAGGGGACGTTGTAGAAATTCTCACAAGTAAAAATTCACAAGGTCCATCAAGAGATTGGTTAAATATTGTTCAATCAAATCAAGCAAAAAACAAAATAAAACAGTTTTTCAAAAGATACAGAAAAGAAGAAAATATAGAAATTGGTAAAGATTCTCTATTTAGAGAACTTAGAAAAACAAACGAAATTTATAAAAAAGATATAAAAGATGATTGGCTTACAGAAATTGCTAATGATTTAGGATATCCAACAGAAGATGAAATGTTTGCATCAATTGGTTTTGGAAAAACAAATACTGATCAAATAATTCAAAAATTAATAAAAAAACACAAAGATGAATTGCCAAAAAATCCTGAAAGTTTGGATATTAATAAAACCAATAATACCAACAAATCTTTCTCGAATGAAGTTAGGGTGAGCGATCTTGATGATCAAGTTGATGTTAAATTTGCTAAATGTTGCAACCCAGTCCCTGGAGATAAAATTGTTGGATATATTACTAAGGGAAATGGAATTAGTGTTCATGTGAGAAACTGTCCCAATATAACTAATTTAAAAACTCCTGAAAGATTAATTGATGTTTACTGGCAAAATAGTTCAAGTGATATGTTTCCTGTTAGAATTCAAATTACTACAAAGGATGGCACCGGAATTATATTTGAAATTACAAAATTAATTTCAACTGAAAATGTTAGTATTGAAGCTATGAATGTAAGAAGTAATGAAAATCATGAAGGAATAATTGATTTGACAGTTAGTGTACCGAATACAGAAAAATTAAACGAATTAATTATGAAATTTAAAACTATAAAAATGATTGAAAGCATATATAGGGTGAAAAGTTAATGAGAGCTATTGTACAAAAAGTAAAAAAAGCAAGTGTTAAAGTTTCTGATGAATTAATATCAGAAATTGGTAATGGATTATTAGTTTTTGTAGCTGTTACAGATTCTGATAATGAAAAAGATATAGATTATATAAAAAAGAAAATAGAAAAATTAAGAATATTTGAAGATTCTGATGGAAAAATGAATTTGTCAGTTGAAGATGAAGGTGGACAATTGCTTATAGTTAGTCAATTTACCCTATATGGTGATGCTAGAAAAGGCAATAGGCCATCATTTATAAGATCATCAAATGCAAAAAAAGCAAAAGAATATTATGAAATATTAATTAAAAAATTAAAAGAAGATGGGTTTGATGTAAAAACTGGAAAATTCCAAACTCATATGGAAGTATCATTGATAAATGACGGTCCTGTAACTATTCAACTTGATAGTGAGAGGTTATATTAATGAATATAGTAAAAGTAAGTGAAGGCTCTATGATGGCAAATTGCTATCTGGTTTTTGATAAGAATAAAAATGGTTTTTTAATTGATCCAGTTTATCCTGGAGGAAAAATTGAAAATTATATAGATACGAATAAAATTAATATAGAGTTTATTTTATTAACACATACTCATTTTGATCATGTATTAGGTCTAAATTATTTTAAAGATAAATTTAAAGTAAATGTTTATGCAAGTGAAGATAGTAAAGCTATAGCAAATGATCCAGATTATAATTTATCTAGAGGATATTGTGAATTAAGTGTTGAAATTGATGAATATTTAAAAGATATGGAAGAGTTTTCTAAGTATAATATAAAAGCTTTAAAAACTCCAGGTCACAGTTTAGATTCAATGTCTTATAAGGTCGGAGACCATATTTTTTCTGGAGATACATTATTCAATTTATCTATAGGAAGAAGTGATTTTCCAGGTGGAAGCTATAATATTTTAATAAATTCAATAAACGATAAATTGTTTATATATGATGATCAAACTAAGGTTCATCCAGGACATGGAGAATCTACAAGTATTGGTTTTGAAAAAAATAATAATCCATTTTTAAATTAGGAGGTAGTATGGAATTTAAAAGAAGCCACATGTGTGGTGAACTTAGAGAAGAAAATATAGGGGATGAAGTTGTTTTAATGGGTTGGGTTGCCAAAAAAAGAAATTTAGGATCTTTGGTTTTTATTGATCTTAGAGATAAAACTGGCATCACACAAATTGTAACAAGAGAAGAAGACAGCGAAAATTATAAAACAGTAAAAGATGTTGCTGGTGAATATGTTCTTGAGGTAAAAGGAGAGGTTAGAGAAAGAGAATCAAAGAATCCTGAAATACCTACAGGAAATATAGAAATAGTTGCAGAAAAAATAAATATTTTAGATAAGGCTAAAACACCTCCAATTTATATAAAAGATGATGATGATGTAAGCGAAAATTTAAAATTAAAATATAGATATCTCGACATGAGAAAACAATCAGTTCAAAAAAATTTAAAATTAAGATCTGATATTGTTAGATGTATGAGAGAATACATGTATGAGAATAAATTTACAGAAGTTGAAACTCCGTTTTTAACAAAACCAACTCCAGAAGGAGCAAGGGATTATTTAGTGCCTTCAAGGGTAAATCAAGGTAAATTTTATGCTTTGCCACAATCTCCACAATTAATGAAACAATTATTGATGATTGGTTCACTTGATAGATATTTTCAAATTGTAAAGTGTTTTAGGGATGAAGATTTAAGAGCGAATAGACAACCAGAGTTTACACAACTAGATATTGAATTAAGTTTTGCAGACCAAGATGATGTAATTAAAGTTAATGAAGGTCTTCTTAAAAAACTTTTTGATACATTTACAGATTACGATTTACAATTACCAATTCCTAGAATGGATTATTCTGAAGCTATGAATTCTTATGGATCTGATAAACCAGATTTAAGATATGGATATAAAATTAACGATATATCTGAAATATTTAAAGATTCTGACTTCAAAGTATTTACTGATAATATCAAAGAAGGACATTCAGTAAGAGCGATTAACTTTACTGGACAAGCATCTAATTATTCTAGAAAACAACTTGATAAGCTAACAGATTTTGTAAAAGATTATGGTCTAAAGGGATTAAGCTTTATTAAATTTAACTCAGAAGATGATATTAACTCATCAATTAAGAAATTTTTAACTGATGATATTATAAATAATCTTAAAGAAAAATTAGAAATTAAAGATAATGATTTAGTATTAATTGCAGCAGATAAAAACAAAACAGTACTTGAAGGTTTGGGTGCTTTAAGAAGAAAAGTTGCAAAAGATCAAAATCTATATGAAAAAGAATATGCTTTTTGTTGGGTAGTAAACTTCCCTATGTTTGAATACAGTGAGGAAGAAGACAGATATGTATCTCAACACCATCCATTCACAATGCCTAATGAAGAAGATATTGATTTATTATTAACTGAGCCTGAGAAAGTAAGAACTCAAGCTTACGATATAGTAATAAACGGAGATGAGATGGGTGGAGGTTCTGTTAGAATAAATAACCAAGAGCTTCAAGAGAAAGTATTTAAGGCTTTAAAATTATCAGATGAAGATATTGAGCAAAAATTTGGATTCTTTATTGAAGCTTTACAATACGGAACACCTCCACACGCAGGCCTTGCTTATGGACTTGATAGAATGGTAATGTTATTTGCAAAAACTGATAATATCAAAGATATTATTGCTTTTCCAAAAACTCAATCAGCAACTTGTCCATTAACTCAAGCACCAAGCATAGTTGATGATAAAAGTTTAAATGAATTAAGTATAAAAGTAGAAAAGTAAGGACGGAAAAAATGCAAACTATTAGTAAAAAAGGCATAGTTGTAGAAAATTTGAATGGTAATGTAAAAGTAATGATTCAAAAAGAATCAGGATGTGGTTCATGTTCTTCTTGTGGTGGTTGTGAAATAAAACCATCTTACTACACTACATTTACTAATGAAAATCTAAATCCTGGAGATTTTGTTTATCTTGATTCTGATATAAAAACTGTAAATAGATTATCTTATTTTACTTATCTATTTCCCGTTTTTATGATGATTACAGGAGCAGTTTTGGCAAATACGATATTCAAAGATGCTATTCAAGATAATAATTTACTTACTGTTTTATTTATATTTATATTTCTAGCTCTTTCCATTTTAGTATTAAGGTTTATGGATAAGGGTTATGAAAATAAAGAAATTGTAACATTAAGGAAAGCTTAATAGATAAGGTTAGCTTAGCTAACTTTATCTATTTGTTTATAAAAAAATAGATGGAGAATAATATGAAGGCACCAATAGTAACGCTAGTTGGAAGAACTAATGTTGGAAAATCGACATTATTTAACAAATTAGTTGGAAAAAGAAAAGCCATTACAGAAGATGAAAATGGAGTAACCAGAGACAGAGTATATGATAAGGTAGATTGGCTTGGAAAAGAATTTATCTTAGCAGATACTGGTGGATTAGATATTTCAAATAAGGAAATTATGAATCAAGAGATAAAATCACAAGTAGAAAAAGCTTTATTGGAAAGTGATTTAATTTTATTTGTCGTTGATGGTAGGGAAGGTATAAATCCACATGATTTTGAAATTTCTAACGAGTTAAGAAAATATAATAAAAAAGTAATTGTTGTAGCTAATAAAATTGATAGAGCAATTATACCTGATCATATATATGATTTTTATCAGTTTGGATTTGATGATTTAGTTACAATTTCTGCGGAAGGTTCAAAAAATTTAGGTGATTTACTTGATAAGGTTGTAGAATCGATAGATTTTTCAAAATTTGATACGGACCTTGATGCTACAAGAATTGCTATAATAGGAAAACCTAATGCTGGTAAATCTTCACTAGTAAATCACCTTTTAAATGAAGAAAGAATGATAGTAACTGATATTGCTGGAACTACAAGAGATGCAATAGACACTTACTGGCAATATAAGGATAATAATTATGTTTTAATTGATACAGCAGGACTAAGAAGAAAAAATAAAGTTAGTGATAATATCGAATATTATGCAAACCAAAGAACTTTTGATGCTGTAGATAGTTCAGAAATTTGTTTATTTTTAATTGATGCAACAGTAGGTGTTACTGAACAAGATACAAAGATTGCAGGATATGCACATAATAAAAGAAAAGCTATAATTATTGCTGTTAATAAGTGGGATAAGGTAGAAAAAGAAACTAATACTATGAGAAATATGGAAAGAGAAATAAGAAATAAACTTTCTTTTGCTCTATATGCTCCTATTATTTTTATTTCTGTACTAAAAGGTCAAAGAATTACAGATCTTTTAAACTTACTAGAAATTGTAAATAGTAATTACCATACAAGAATTAAAACAGGTGTTTTAAATACAATCTTACAAGATGCAATAATGATGACAGCCCCTCCTCAAGATAAAGGAAAAAGACTTAAAATATATTATATTTCTCAAGTTCAAGCTGCTCCACCAAAATTTTTATTACATGTAAATGACAAGGAATTGATGCATTTTTCTTATCAAAGATATCTTGAAAATCAAATTAGACAAAACTATAGTTTACAAGGGGTTCCTTTTACTTTTGAAGTTAGAGAAAGGAAAGAAAAATGAAATTTGTTTTAGTAGCACTTTTTTCATATCTAATAGGTTCAATACCTTTTTCTTACCTTATAGGAAAAATATTTTTCAAAAAAGATATTAGAATGATGGGTAGTGGGAACCCTGGAACTACAAATGTTTTTAGAAATTTTGGTGCCCTAGCTGGAACTTTTACTCTTTTTCTAGATATGGCAAAGGGGTTAGTTGCAGTTTATATAACATATTTCTTTTTAGGCGAGAAATATGCTCTTACTTCCTTAGTTTTTGTCGTTCTAGGCCATATTTTTTCAATTTTTTTGAAATTTAAAGGTGGAAAAGGGGTAGCAACATCTGCGGGAGCACTATTTGCATATGATTTACGAGTGTTTTTATGTTTGGCTATTGTTTTTGTTGTAATATTTTTAATTACAAGAACTGTATCAAAGGCATCTTTGAGTGCTTGTATTTTGGCACCCTTTATATCCTATTATTTTCAACAGATGAGTTTATTTACAATAATTATTACTTGTGTAGCATTAATGATTATTGTAGAACATAGGGCAAATATAATTAGAATTAAAAATCATGAAGAAAAAAAGATGTTTTGAGGTAGTAATATGAATATTTCAATTATTGGTGCAGGAAGTTGGGCGAGTGCTATTGCTGATTCCTTGTCAAAAGAAAATAACGTACTTATGTATGCTAGAAATATTGAAGATGTGAATAATATAAATAATTTTAATATAAATAAAAAGTATTTTGATAAGGTAAAATTAAGTGAAAATATTAAGGCAACAAATAATTTAGAAAAATTATTAGATAATGATATTATTATAAATGCAATTCCAACTCAGTCTATAAGAGAAGTTTTAGAAAAGATAAAAGATAGGCTTGATAATAAGATACTGATAAATTTGTCAAAAGGTATTGAATTGAAAAGTTATAAAAGAGTATCAGAAATTATAAAAGAATTAAACTCAAATTGCACTTATGCAGTTTTAACTGGTCCTAGTCATGCAGAAGAAGTTATAAAAAAAATGCCTACAGCTTTGGTTTGTGCTTGTGAAGATGAAGAAGTTGCTATAAAAATTCAAAATTTATTTTCTAAAGATTATTTAAGAGTATATACTTCAACTGACGTAATTGGATCTGAAATTGGAGGAGCTATAAAAAATGTACTTGCTTTTGGAATAGGAATGGTTACAGGTCTTGGATTTGGAGATAATACAAAAGCTGCAATTATGACTAGAGGAATTTATGAAATGAATAAATTTGCTGTAAGTCAAGGGGCAAATTCAAAATCAATAAATGGTCTTTGTGGTATAGGAGATTTAATCGTAACTGCGACTAGTATGCATTCAAGAAATAATAGGTGCGGGATTTTATTTGGTAAAGGTTATTCATTAGAAGAAGCTTGTAACAAGGTGAAGACTGTTGTAGAGGGTATTCCTACAACAAAAGCTTTATATGAATTATCATTAAAAGAAAATATCGAATTACCAATAACCAAAGAAATATATAAAGTGATATTTGAAAATTCAGATCCAAAAAAATCAGTAGAAATATTGATGAATAGAGATAAAAAAAGCGAATATTAAAGGATGTGTTATGACTATAAAAGAAAATATTGATAATCTAATAATTGATATGAACGATTATGATGCAAAGCTTTTAGCAGTTACTAAAACTCATGGAATTGATAAAATAATGGAAGTTTATGATTATGGCCTAAGAGATTTTGGTGAAAATAAAGTTCAAGAGCTTTTAGACAAGAAGAAAAAGATGCCAGACGATATTAATTGGCATTTAATAGGACATTTACAAACAAATAAAGTAAATAAAATTGTAGGAGAAGTAAGTCTAATTCATTCAGTTGATTCTTTGAAAATTTTAAAAAAAATTAATAATAGGGCAAAAAAATTATCCATAGTTCAAGATTGTTTATTACAAGTTAATATCTCTAAAGAAGAAACAAAATCAGGATTTTTTGAAGAAGATATTGATAAAATAATTGATCAAGTAAAAGAATTAGAAAATATCAAGATAAAAGGATTAATGACTATGGCTCCTAATACTGAAGATATTTCAGTAATTAGATCATGTTTTAAAGGACTTAAAAAAATATTCGATAATTTATCCAATTTAAGTTATAATAATATTGAAATGGAATATCTTTCAATGGGAATGACACACGATTATAAAATAGCTCTAGAAGAAGGGGCAAATATTATAAGAGTTGGTTCAAAAATATTTGGTAAAAGGATGTATAAAAATGTTAGATAAATTTAAAGAATTTATAGGAATTAACGACGATTACGAAGATTATGATGATGAATTAGAAGAAGATGAAAAAGAAGAAACAAAATCTAGTGAGATAACTACAGATAGTACTTATACTCCTAGTTCTACTTATGATTTTTCTAATGATTCTATTGGAAATGATGATAAAACTAGCTCTTTCTCATCTTTTTCAAATGATTATTCTTCCAATAAAAATAGAAAAACTAGGGGAGGAGATAATATAGTAAGCATGAATAGTACAAATAGAAATTTTGGTCATAATTCATCAAATAATTTTAGGATTTCAATTCAAGAACCTTTAAGTTATGATGAAGATGGTCCAAAAATAGTAGATGATATTTTAGATAAAAAAGTAGTTGTATTAAATCTAGAAATGCTTGAAGTTGATAAGAAAAGACAAATTTTAGATTTTGTTTCAGGAGCAGTTTACGCTTTAGAAGGAACAGTTGAAAAAGTATCTAAAGGTATTTTTGTAATTTGTCCAAAAGGTGTAGATATTGATAATTATGTAGAAGATCAAATTTCAAACGGAAATTATAATCAACTTTAAGATAATTATTTAAAGATAGATCTTTATGAAATTAGAATATAATATAGATTTTGTTGAAGATAAATCTGTCAGGGCAAATATTAAAAAAGCTATCTCTTTATTAGAAAAATCATTTTATACAAACAAAGAAGTTTCAAGTTTTTTCTTAAATCCATTTGAAATTTCTGTATTAAATGATATAGCAAAAATTAATAATATAGAGATAGTTTTTTTGTCATGTAATGATACAAGTGAAAGACAGATATTTGTAGCGAATCCTTATTCAGATTATATAGAAAAAAGTTCTTATATTAATGTTTTAGAATTTAAACAAAATAATATCTCTCATCCTGATGTATTAGGAGCGCTGTTAAATTTGGGACTAGAAAGAAATGATATAGGCGATATCTATATTGGGGATGATAAGTGTGAATTTGTAATTTTAAACAAAGATAAGGATTTTGTTAAATTTAATTTATTAAAAATCAAAAATGAAAAAGTGAAAGTTGATTTTAAAAAAGATAATAGTCTATCTGCTACTAGAATTGAATATATTGAAAGTAAAGGATTCGTTTCTTCTTTAAGACTCGATAATATTGTAAGTGAGCTTGTTAATCTATCTAGATCAAAAGCAAAGACTTTAATAAAAAGACGTTTGGTTAAAGTTAATTACCAAATTATTGATAATCCTTCAAAAGTTGTAGAAGAAGATTCTTTGATTTCAATTAGAAAAGAAGGAAGATTTATTTTTGACAAAGTTATTGGAAAAAGTAAAAAAGATAATTATCATATAGAATATAGGAAGTATAAATGATTTACACGATTTTTATTATATTAGGAATAGTTTTAGATAGGATAAGTAAATCTTATGCCATATCACATTTTATTGAAAATCCTGTCTACACTAAATTGATTAATTTTATTTATGTTGAGAACAAGGGAGCTGCATTTGGAATATTACAAGATAAGAGGTTATTTTTTATAATTTTAACCTTAGTAGTAGTATCATATTTACTATATTATTTTGTTAGTAATTTAAAAAGTAATCCAAAATTATTAAATATTTCTTTATCTTTAATAGTTTCTGGAGCATTAGGAAATTTCTATGATAGATTATTTCATGGCTTTGTAGTAGATTTTATAGAATTTTCGTTTTTCTCATTCCCAGTTTTTAATGTAGCAGATATATTAGTAACTATAGGATCAGTTTTTCTTATTACTTTTATTATTTTTGGAAAAATGGATGGAGAAGATAATGTCAGTTCAAATAGGAAATGATTGGGATGATATATTAAAAGAAGAACGGAAAAAAGATTATTATATTAATTTAAGAAAAAAATTAATATATGAGTATAAAAATTATACAGTTTATCCGAATATGTATGATATTTTTAATGCTTTAAAGAAAGTTTCTTATAAAGATGTAAAAGTTGTAATTTTAGGTCAAGATCCATACCATGGTCAAGGACAAGCCCATGGTTTTTCTTTTTCTGTAAAAAAAGGAATTAAAACTCCACCATCTTTGCAAAATATATACAAAGAATTACACAATGATTTAGGTTTATATATACCTAATAATGGGAATTTAATAAAATGGGCAGATCAGGGAGTATTACTTTTAAATTCAACTTTAACTGTTAGATCTCATCAAGCAAATTCTCACAAAGATTTGGGTTGGACAATTCTAACTGATAATATTATAAAAATATTGAATGCTAGAAGTAAGCCAATTGTATTTATATTATGGGGCAAATTTGCCCAATCAAAGGAAGAATTAATAACAAATGATAGACACTTGATTATAAAAAGTGCTCACCCATCTCCTTTTGCAGCTCATAGAGGATTTTTTGGTTCAAGACCTTTTTCAAAAACTAATGAATTTTTACAAAAAAATAATTTTAAGCCAATTGATTGGCAAATAGAAAACCTAGACTTATAAGTCTAGGTTTTTTTCAATTAGAGTTTTCATAATATTTAAAATATTTTCTGTAGAAAATATTCCGTCTTCCATTATACTAATTAAGTTATTATTTATGATATAATTTCCCTTGTTAATAATATTAAATTTATTTACACATACAAAACCAGAAGAATTTTTAGAAAGCTTACCATATAAAACTATTAATTTGAGAATAATTGTTTTATTTTTTATTTTAAAATTATAATTATATCCTTGAAAAAACGATTCATCAAAATCCATATTTGATTTGAATTCAAAATTTGCAATATCTTTATTTATATAAGCCTTATCAAGATATACCTTATAATTGTTTATCTTAAAAGAAAGCTTATCATTAATTAATTCTTCAATATTTGATATTGTTTCTGTAGCTATAAGGTCATTTTTATTGTGAATTAAAATAGGCCATGGATTATTTCTGTTTTTAATTTCATTATTTAATTTGCTAATTACCTTATAACGTGATGGGTCATTTCTTTCTATTCCAAATCTTTTTTCAATATTGCTTAGTTTCATTGATTCAAATTCCATTAATTTTCTTTTTGATTTTATGATTTTATAAATATCCTTATTATCTGGAAAAACAGGGTCTAAATTGTTATTTATTAGCCTAATATTTAAAAAAGGAAGGTCAAAAATATCCCCATTATATGTAATTAACTTTTTATCTTTAATTTTTTCCTTATAAATTTTAAGAAGTTTAAATTCTTCATTGTCATTTTTTGCAAAATATTGGTCAATATAGAAATTATCCTTATAAAAATATATTAAACCTAGAACCACTAGACTATCTTTAGTGGGATCAAGTCCTGTTGTTTCTATATCCAAAATGCACTCATCTTTTTTTATATTTTTTTCTTTAAAAGGGTATCTAACACATAACATGTTTGTATTATACCTTATATTTGATTTATTTTCTTTGAAATATTATAATAAGTAAGTTAAAGGATGTGATAGAATGATATATTTAGATAACGCAGCAACTACGAGAATGTATGATGAAGTAATAGATATAGAAAAAGATTTTGAAAAAAAATATTTTGCTAACCCATCAGCTTTACATAGCTTTGGTATGGATGTTGAAAATAAGGTAAAAGAAGCAAGAGACATTATTGCTTCAAATATAAATTGTAATTCTAATGAGATTTATTTTACTAAAGGTGCCACTGAATCAAATAATATAATTATAAGTTCATTATCAAATGAAAAAAATAAAGCACTTACAACAAAATTAGAGCATTCTTCGGTCATTGACGCTTTTGAAAATTCAAGCTTTAAAAAAGTTGACTTAATTAATAACGATAAATTTGGTTTTGTCGATTTAAAAGATTTGGAAGAAAAAATAGATGATGATACAAAGCTTGTATCAATTATCTATGTTCAAAATGAAATTGGTAGTATTCAAAATATAAAAGAAATATCAGAAATAATTAAAGCTAAAAATAAAGATATTTTATTTCACATAGATGCTACCCAAGCTTTTGGAAAAATATCTTGTGATATTAATGAATTGGGAGTAGACTCTATGAGTTTTTCATCCCATAAAATTCATGGACCAAAGGGAATTGGTGGATTATATATTAGTAATAAATTTAAAAATATAATAAAACCAGTATTATATGGTGGAAGGCAAGAAGTTTTCTCATCAGGAACTTTAAATGCCCCTGCTATATATGCTTGCTCAAAAGCCTTAGAATTATCAAAAGAAAAGGAAGATTTTGAGTATATTAAAAATTTAAATATTTATTTAAGAAATAAAATCACCGATATATTTAAAGGTTATAAGATTAATTCTCCTACTAAAAATTCTAGTCCATATATTTTAAATATTAGTTTTGAGAAAATAAAATCAGAAGTTTTGCTTCATATGTTAGAAAGTGATAATATTTTTGTTTCAAGTGGATCAGCTTGCTCTAAGGGAAATAACAGCAGAATATTATCAGCCTTAAACTTGGATGAAAAATATATGGATGGAGCTTTGAGATTTTCATTTTCTCATGAAATAACAAAAAAAGATTTAGATTTTCTTGTCAATAAGTTAAATGAATATGTAGATGTAATAAGAAAGGTGTATTAATGCAAGATTTACTTTCAGTTAGTTTTGGAGAATTATTTTTAAAAGGCAAAAATAGAAATAAGTTTTTTAAAACTGCAATTGATAATATAAAAAGAAATATCGAAAAAATTGGATACGATAATATGTATCTTGAAAGTTCGAAGTTATATATAGAAGCTGATAAAAAGAATTTTGAAAGTTTAACAAAAGAAATAAAAAAAGTATTTGGAATAATTTATATATCTGAAATTAAAAGATGTGATAAAAATTTAGATTCAATAGAGAATGCTATAAAAGAAATACTCGATGATATGGATTTAAAAAATAAAACTTTTAAAGTAATAACAAATAGGGTAGATAAATCATTTGATATAAAATCTCCAGAGCTTTCACAAATGATGGGAGGATATGTATTAAAAAATTATGCCCAAAAAAACAATTTAAAAGTTGATGTTCATAATCCAGACTTCAAAATATTTATAGATATTAAAAAATATGCTTATGTCTACGCAAACCGACATGAAGGAGTTGGAGGTCTTCCTTTAGGATCTAGTGGTAATGGATTATTGTTATTATCTGGAGGTATAGATTCTCCAGTAGCTGGCTTTGTGATGGCAAAAAGAGGAATGAGAATTGATTGCTTACATTTCCATTCTTATCCATTTACGTCAAAAAGAGCCTTACAAAAAGCTATTGATTTAGGAAAAATATTATCTCAATATACTGGAAAAATGAGAATCTATTCTATTAATATGGCTGAAATTTATAAATCAATTAATAAAAATTGTCGTAGAAATCAAACTACAATTTTATCAAGAAGATTTATGATGAGAATTGCAGAAAAAATTTCTGAAAAAAATAATTACCATGCATTAATCACTGGTGAAAGCTTAGGACAAGTTGCAAGTCAAACTGTAGAATCTATGACTGTGATTGAAGATGCTACAAAACTTCCAATATTTAAACCTTTAATTGCTCTTGATAAAACAGAAATTATTGACAGAGCATTATTTATAGGATCTTACGAAAAAAGTATTGAACCTTTTGATGATTGTTGTTCAATTTTTGCTCCATCAAATCCAATTACAAAACCTAAATTGAAATATATAAAAGAAAGTGAAAGTAAATTAGAAATTGAAGAGCTTGAAAATAATGCGATAGAAAATATGGAAATATTTGATATATAAGTTGACAAAATAAGTAAAAATTGGTAATATGTTAAGGTAAACCGCTCAGTATGGGTTCTGATCACCTTGACTGGCGAGAATCTAAATAGGAGGTGTACTATGTACGCTATAATTAAGACAGGTGGAAAACAATATAAAGTATCAGAAGGCGATCTAGTTAGAGTTGAAAAACTTAATGCAGAAGTAGGAGAAAGTGTAAGCTTTGAAGATGTACTATTAGTAAAAAGTGATAGTGATTTAAAAGTTGGAACTCCAAAAGTTGAAAATGCAAAAGTAGAAGCAACTGTAAAAGATCAAGCTAAAGATAAAAAAGTAGTTGTGTTTAAATATAGACCTAAAAAAGCATCAAAATCTAAAAAAGGTCATAGACAACCATATACTTTAGTAGAAATTAACAACATTTCTTGTTAATGATTGATGTTACTTTATTAAAAAAAAGAAAAAAAGATTGGGATTTGCTATAAAAGGTCATGCAAATTTTGATCAACATGGATATGATATAGTTTGTGCTGCAGTTTCTATTTTATCTTACACAGCAGTAAATACACTGGATTATTATAAGATAGATTTTGATTTTTCAGATTCTGATGAAATCATGGAAGTTTTACTAAATAAGTCAGATGATAAATCAGAAATTATTTTAAGTGATTTTGAAATAGGTATAAAAACTTTACTTACAAACTATAATGAATATGTTAATTTAAATTATAGGGAGGTTTAGGATGTTTTTAAACATTAACTTACAAAGATTTTCTAGTAAAAAAGGAGTTTCTTCTTCAAAAAACGGTAGAGATTCTAATTCAAAAAGACTAGGCGTTAAGAGAGCTGATGGACAAGCAGTAAATGCTGGTACAATTATCGTTAGACAAAGAGGAACAAAAATTCACCCAGGCGAAAATGTTAAAAAAGGTGGAGATGATACATTATTTGCTTCATGCAATGGTATTGTTAAATTTGAAAGAAAAGGAAAAAATAGAAAACAAGTTTCTGTATATCCAAAGCAAGACATTGCTTAATAGAGAACTAGCTTGCCTACGGGCAAGCTTTTTTTGTAAAAGGAAATTTAATGATTGATAATGCAAAAATTGAACTTCAAGCAGGAAAAGGTGGAGATGGAGCCGTAGCTTTTAGACGTGAAAAATATGAACCTACGGGTGGACCTGCAGGTGGAGACGGAGGAGATGGAGCTAGTATTTATATAAAAGCTACCAATTCACTTTCAACTCTTGAAGAGTTTAGATATAAATCAAAATATAAAGCCACAAACGGCGAAGATGGAATGGGGAAAAAAAGATTTGGGAAAAAAGGTGAAGATCTTTATTTATTTGTACCTGTTGGCACTATTGTAAGAGAAGTTTCAAGTGGCAAAATAATTAAGGATTTTAAGAAAAATGGCGAAGAATTTCTTATAGCAAAAGGTGGAAGAGGTGGAAAAGGTAATGTTCACTATAAATCTTCCACAAGACAAGCTCCTCGTTTTGCTCAAAAAGGTAAAGAAGGCCAAAAAATTACAGTAAATCTTGAGTTAAAGATACTAGCAGATGTTGGACTTGTTGGATTACCAAATGTAGGTAAGTCAACTTTAATTTCTGTGATTTCAAAAGCTAAGCCAAAAATCGCAAATTATCATTTTACAACACTAGATCCTAATCTTGGAGTTGTAAAAATCGATAAAGAAAGATCTTTTATTGTAGCAGATATACCTGGATTGATTGAAGGTGCTAATGAAGGATTAGGATTAGGCCATGACTTTCTAAAACACGTTCAAAGATGTAAGATTTTAGTACATTTGGTAGATATATCAGGATTTGAAGGAAGAAATCCAATTGAAGATTTTGAGCTAATAAATAAAGAGCTAGAATTATTTGATGAAAACTTAGCTAATAAATATCAAATAATTGCTTTAAATAAATCTGACTTAGATTTAAATGAAAATTATAAAAAATTTGAAGAAAAATTTTCTGAGAAATACAAGATTTTTAGAATTTCAGCAGCTACTACTAACGGTATAAAGGAATTAATAGATGAAGTTAGCAATGTATTATATTCTTTTGATGATGAACAATATAATCTAGATGAGGAAGTAGATGAAGATTATCTAGATGAATTTTATGATATGTCTGTTGCAAGTGATGAATTAAACTTTGAAATAGAAGAAGGAATTTTTGTATGCAGTGGATATAGGATTGATAAGTTGCTTGAAAAAGTAAATTTAGATGATTATGACAGCCGTATGTATTTTGAAAGAAATTTAAGAGAAATGGGTGTTTTTGATAAATTTAGAGAAATGGGTATTCAAGAAGGCGATTTAGTTGCAATCGGCGATATAGTATTTGACTATTATGAATAGGAGGAATAATGATTACAGGAAAACAAAGATCTTATTTAAAGTCTTTAGCTCATGACTTAAAACCAATAATTAATATCGGTAAAAATTCATTAACTGATGAAGTAATTGAAGCTATTGATGAAGCTTTAGAAAAAAGAGAGTTAATTAAAATAAAGATATTAAATAATAATCTTGATGATAACAATGAGATTATTGACGAAGCAATTGAAAAACTTAATTGTGAATTTGTTTCTCATTTGGGTAATATATTTACCATTTATAGAGAAAGCAAGAACAATAAAAAAATTAATTTATAATGAAAATAGGATTATTCGGTGGCACTTTTGATCCAATCCATATAGGTCATCTTATTGTAATGGAAAATGTGATCAATACCATGAATTTGGATAAGATATATATTCTTCCAAATTCAAATCCACCTCATAAAGTACAAAACAAAAAAACTGATATAAATATAAGGATAAAAATGGTGAAAGAAGCTATAGATGATAATCATAAGATAGAAATTAACGATTATGATTACAGGAATAATAGTATTCACTACACTTATCAAACAATAGATTATTTTAAAAAAACTTATCCTGACGATAAATTTTATTTTATAATTGGTGAAGATTCTTTTTTAGATATAAAAAAACGGAAAAATTATGAACAAATATTAAAAGAAAACTTAATAGTTTTTAAAAGATATAGCGAAAAAAATTCTTCATTATTGTCAGAAATAAATAAAATAAAAAAGTATAATAAAAATATATACCTAATTGATAATATTGCTTTGGATATTTCATCAACTCTTATTAGGTCTTTAGTAAAAGATAAAAAAAGTATTAAGTATTTAGTTAATGATAAAGTTATTGAAATAATAAAGAAGGAGAACTTATATGTTTGATTTTTCTAAGTATAGAGATAAGCTAAAAAATGATATAGGTGAAAAAAGATTTAATCATGTAATAAGGGTTAAAGATATGGCATTAAAACTCAATAAAGGTATAGATGAGGAAAAAGTAGTTACAGCAGCTCTTTTACATGATTGTGCTAAGTATAACGAAAAACATTTTTTAGAAAAATATAAGAATCAATGTGATTTTTCAACAGAAATTCTTACAAACAAATCTGTTCTACATTCTTTTCTAGGACCAATAGTAGCTAAAAATGAATATGGAATAAATGATATAGAAATTTTAAATGCAATAAAATATCATACAACTGGAAGAGAAAATATGAATGACTTAGAAAAAATTATTTTTTTAGCTGATGCATGTGAAGAAAAAAGAAATTATGAAGGTGTTGAAGATTTACGAAAATTAGCTTTTAAAAATTTAGATGATGCAGTGTTATTTAGTTTGGATGGAACTATTAAGTCACTAATAGACAGAAAAATTATTATTTTTCCTCTAACAATAAAAGCTAGAAATTATTTATTAAGGAAGAAAAATGGGTAAATTAGATATAATAGTAAAAACTTTAGAAGATAAACAAGCTTTTGACATTAAAGTAATAGATTTAGAAAATAAATCGTCAGTTGCTGATTATTTTGTATTGGCAACAGGTAATTCTATAAATCAAAATAAAGCTTTGCTTGAATATATTGAAGAAAATTTAAAAAAAGAAGGATATGACATTATATCAGTCGAAGGTTTAAGAGAAGGAAACTGGATATTAATTGATTGTGGAGATATTATAGTTCATATTTTTTCATCTAATCAAAGAGAATTTTATAATATAGAAGATTTATGGGAGTCATAATTATCATAAATTGAGGTGTTTTATGGAGACTGACAAAAAAGATAAGATTATTATAGCTTTGATAATTGGAATTGTTATTATTTTGTCTAAAAATTTTGTAAATAATCAGAAAAAAGATGAACTTGTATTTGAAAATGCAAGTTCATCAATTTCTATTGAATCTAATAATACAATCACGAAAGATTTAAGTGAAAAAACAGAAAATGACTCCACTATGAAAGTACATATAAGTGGAGAAATTAAAAATTCGGGAGTCTATGATATTAAAGAAAACTATAGACTAGAAGACTTGGTTAATGATGCAGGTGGTCTAACAGAAAATGCTGATATTAATAAAATTAATTTAGCAATGAAACTAGAAGATCAAATGAAAGTAATAATTCCGAATAAAAATGATAAAGATAATAATGATCAATTACAAAATCAGTTAGTAACACCTACCGATACAAATGAAAATAAAAAGATAAATATAAATCACGCTGATAAGGATTTGCTTATGACGCTTCCAAATATTGGAGAAAAAAGAGCAGAAGCTATTATTGAATATAGACAAAAAAATAAATTTAACAAAATTGATGATATAAAAAATGTATCTGGAATTGGAGATAAATATTTTGAAGCAATGAAAGATATAATAGTAGTAGATTGAGGAGAAAATATGAAATTATCAACAAGAGGTAGGTATGGACTAAGAGCTATACATTATTTAGCAGAAAATGAAGATAATGGATATATTTCTGTTTCTGATATTTCTAATACTTTAAAATTACCTGAAAATTACTTGGAACAATTAATTAGAATATTAAAAAAAATAAATTAGTAATATCAGCAAGAGGAGCAAAGGGAGGATACCGACTTTCAAGATCTTCTGACGATATAACTGTTGGTGATGTTTTAAGAGCCTTAGAAGGAGAAATGACCTCAAGTCAATGTGTTGCTGATAGAAAAAACTGTAATAATGAAGACTGTGAAGCATACTATGTTTTTGCAAAAATAGACAATGCTATCAATAAAGCTGTTAATTCAATAACTATAAAAGATATGGTAAATGAAAAACTATAATTAGGAGAAATTTATGAGAAAACTAGGAATGAATGAATTAAGAAAAGAATATTTGAATTTCTTTGGATCAAAAAAAAATCATACGGTATTAAAATCATTTCCGCTAATACCAAAAGATGATGAATCACTACTTTTAATTAATGCTGGTATGGCACCACTTAAAAAATATTTTACTGGTGAAAAGAAGATAAAAAATAATAGAGCCACATCATCTCAAAGATGTATTAGGACTGGAGATATTGAAAGAGTTGGAATAACTGAAAGACATGGAACTTTTTTTGAAATGCTTGGAAACTTTTCTTTTGGAGATTATTTTAAAAGAGAAGCTATACATTGGGCATTTGAATTTTTGACAGAAAATCTTGAAATAAATAAAGATCTTCTATGGGTTTCAGTGTATGAAAATGATGATGAAGCTTTTAAAATCTGGAATGAAGAAATAGGAATTGATAAAGATAGAATTTTAAGATTTGGTAAAGAAGATAATTTCTGGGAACTAGAAGTTGGTCCTTGTGGTCCGGATTCAGAAATATTTATTGATAGAGGAATTGAAAAAGCAATTAATGAAAATGATAATAAACCAGGAAATGATGATTCGGATCGTTTTATGGAAGTTTGGAACTTAGTTTTTACTCAATTTAATAAAAGCATCAATAAAGAATACACACCTCTTCTTCATCCAAATATAGATACTGGAATGGGCCTTGAAAGAATGGCTATGGTGTTACAGGATAAGGATAATATTTTTGAAATAGATGTAAATCAAAATATTATTAGAGAAATAGAAAAATTATCTAATAAAAAATATAAAGAAAATAAAAAAGATGATGTTTCAATAAGAGTAATTGCAGATCATGCAAAAGCAATGACATTTATGGTGTCTGATGGAATTCAACCTTCAAATGAAAAAAGAGGTTATGTACTAAGAAGACTTATAAGAAGGGCATTTAGA
This sequence comes from Anaerococcus senegalensis JC48, assembly GCF_000321005.1. Lineage (GTDB taxonomy): Bacteria > Bacillota > Clostridia > Tissierellales > Peptoniphilaceae > Anaerococcus > Anaerococcus senegalensis. Next base: position 404,246 of record NZ_HE578907.1, on the reverse strand, counting down.
CATGGTAAATTATTGGGTATAGAAGGCGAATTTTTATCTTCTGTAATTAATAATGTAATAGAATCATACAAAGCAGAATATGACGAACTAGTTGATAGAAAAGATAAAATTATAAATATTATTAAAAAAGAAGAAGCTAATTTCCAAAACACCATAGATAGTGGTTTAGATATTTTGAATGATTATATTAAAGATTTGAAGGAAAATAATAAAGATACATTAAATGGAAAAGATGCATTTAAATTATATGATACTTATGGTTTTCCTTTAGACTTAACAAAAGAAATATTAACAGAAGATAATTTAAAAGTAGATACAAAAGAATTTGATATCCAAATGGAAAAGCAACGTAATCTAGCTAGAAATGCGAGAAAATCAGATTCAGGTTGGTCCTTAGAATCAATAAACATAGATGAATTTGAAAAAACAAAATTTGAAGGCTATGATAAATTTGATATAGAAGGCAATATAATTGGTTTATTTGATAATAGTAAAAAAGTTAGCTTTATAAAAGAAGGTAACAAGGGTATAGTTGTAAGTGATAAGACTTCTTTTTATGCTGAAGGTGGTGGACAAGTAGCTGACACTGGATATATTATAACTGATAAAGCAAAGGCAAAAGTTTATAATGTTCAAAAGAAAAATGAAATAATATTTCATTATGTAGAAGTACTAGATGGTGATTTAGATTTAAGTAAGGCTACTTTTAAAATAGATAAAGAAAGAAGGCTAGATATCACTAGAAACCACACAGCGACACATTTACTAGATCAAGCTTTAAGAAACATTTTAAATGAAGATGTAAAGCAAGCAGGTTCACTAGTAGATGAAGATAAGTTAAGATTTGATTTTACCTATCCAACTGCATTAAGTAAGAAACAAATCGAAGAAATTGAAAATGAGGTTAATGAGAAAATAAGACAACAACTTGATGTGACAAAAAAGGTCATGACATATAAAGAGTCTGAAAAAATTGGAGCTATAGGCTTATTTGAGGATAAATACAAAGATTTGGTTAGAGTAGTTTCAATTGATGACTACTCAAAAGAATTATGTGGTGGCTGTCATGTAAATAATTCTTCTGAAGTTTTAATCTTTAAGATAATACAAGAATCTTCTGCTGCTTCTGGTATAAGAAGAATCGAAGCTATTACAGGTAAAAAGGTTTATAAATATTTAAATGATAATATTGATTTAATTGATGAAATAAGTAGAAAAATAAAGACTAATTCAAACAATATTCTAACTAGAATAGACTCACTAAATAATGAAATTAAAAATCTTAAAGAAGAAGTACAAAAACTCAAAAACTTTAATGATAAAGATATTTATAAAAATATAGAAAATGAAGTAGAAGATATTAATGGAATACACCTTTTAGTTCATAAATTTGAAGATGAAGATCTAGACACATTAAGAAATTTTGAACAAAAAGTTAAAAGTAAATACAGTGATATAATAATTGTATTTGCTACAGTTAATAATAATAAAATAGTATTTACAACTTCAGTCTCAGACTCATTAACTAATCGTTATAATGCAGGTAATATAGTTAAAGAAATAAGTAAAATAACAGGAGGTAATGGCGGAGGAAAGAAAAATTTTGCTCAAGCTGGAGGTAAAGATTTGTCCAAATTGGATGAGGCTTTAAAAAAAGTTTATCAATTAGTATAAGGAGATATTATGTCAGATAAAAATTTCAACGAAACAATGCGATTTGATCCACAAGATGAAAAAGAAGTTGATATTAGAGAAATAATTACAAAAGTCTATAATGCTTTAGAAGACAAAGGTTATAAACCGACTAACCAAATTATAGGATATCTTATAAGTGGAGATCCTACTTATATAACTGGTCATAATAATGCTAGAAAATTAATTAGACAAGTAGATAGAGATACTATACTTGAAGAAATATTAAAATATTATATAAATGAGTAGAATTATGGGCTTAGACTTGGGTGATAAAACAATAGGTGTTGCTTTAAGTGATCCATTTTTTATCACTGCCCAAGCCTATCTGACAATAAAAAGAAAAAAAACTAGTTTAGATATTGAAAAATTATTGGAGATAGTAGAAGAAAAAGACGTTAATTTAATAGTTATTGGTTTACCAAAGAATATGAATAACACCTTAGGACCACAAGCTATGAAGGTGATTTCTTTTGTTGATTTATTAAAAAAAGAAATTGATATTGATATTAAATACCAAGATGAAAGGATGACTACTATTCAATCTGATAAAGTCTTAACAGATATGAGTGTTAGACGTGAAAATAAGAAAAAATATATAGATAAAATTGCCGCATCTTTTATTTTACAAACCTACTTAGATGGGAGAAGTAATGAATAAAATAATTTTAATGGATGAAAATAACAAAGAAGTCGAATTCAATTTAATAGATACATTCGGAGTGGATGATAAAGAATATGCTGTTTTAGAGCCCTTAGATGAGGATTTTATTGTAATATTTGAAATGATAAAAGAGAAAGACTCAATAAGCTTTAAAGCAATTGAAAATGATAGAGAGTTAGATGAAATAGCAAATATTTATGAAAATATGAAAGAAGAAAATAATGAACATTGAACAGTTAAAAAAAATATTTGAAAAAAATGGTCATAAGTTCACAAAACAAAGACAAATAATATTCAATGCTCTTAAAAATTCTAATTCAAAGCATTTAACACCTGAAGAACTTTTTTCTATAGTACATCAAGAAAATAAGCAAGTGGGTATAGCTACAGTTTATAGAACTTTAAATATTTTTGAAGATTTGGGAATTGTAAATAAACAAGAATTTACAGATTCCATAAACACATATGAGCTTATAAGTCAAGATGATGAACACCATGATCATTTGATTTGTAAAAACTGTGGAAAAATAGTTGAAGAAAAAATTTTAGATAATAATGATTTATCAAAATTATTAAAAGATAAATATAATTTTCAATTAGATTATTATTCTCTAAGAATATATGGCTTTTGCTCCGAATGTAAAGAAGATATAAGGAGTAAAAATGAGAATGCAAAATAAGTTAAAAGTTATCCCTTTGGGAGGACTTGGAGAAATAGGTAAAAACTGTACAGTTGTAGAATATAAAAATGAAATGATTATGATTGACTGTGGCTTGACATTTCCTGATCAAGATATGTTAGGAGTAGACATAGTTATTCCTGATTTTACCTATATTGAAGAAAATAAAGATAAACTAAAAGGTATTTTTATAACTCATGGTCATGAAGACCATATAGGAGCAATTGCATATCTATTAAAATTAGTAGATACAAATGTTTACTGCTCTAAGCTTACAAAAGGGTTATTAGAAAATAAATTTAAAGAACATGGTCTTAATTCAAATAGACTAAAAATGGTTAATGTTAACAATACTGTAAAAGTTGGTAATTTAAGTGCTGAATTTATTAGAGTAAGCCATTCAATTCCAGATTCATGCTCAATTGCAGTAAAATCTCCAATTGGAACTATTTTATTTACTGGTGATTTTAAAATGGACTTTACACCTATAGATGGTGAACCTACAGATATTCAAAAACTTGCTGCTTTAGGAAAAAAAGGATTATTATGTCTATTTTCTGATTCAACAAATGTTGAAATTGAAGGTAGTTCGATTAGTGAGAAAAAGGTAGGAGAAACATTTATAAATTTATTTGGACAAGCTCCAGGTAGAATTGTAGTTGCAACTTTTGCATCTAATCTTCATAGGGTTCAACAAGTAATTTATGCTGCTGAAAAATATAATAAAAAAGTAGCATTATCAGGAAGATCAATGTTAAATAATGTTAAAATTGCATCTTCATTAGGATACTTAAAAGTTAGAAGTAACACAATTATAGATATAAAAAATCTTAAAGATTATGCTGATGATCAAATAGTTATATTATCAACTGGAACACAAGGAGAACCATTATCAGCTTTAACAAGGATGGCAAATAATGAACATAAACAAGTTCATTTAAACTCTTCAGACACTGTTATTTTATCATCATCCGCAATTCCAGGTAATGAAATGTCAATCAATAATACAATCAATAATTTAACTAAAATTGGTTGTAATATAATTTATAATTCATTAGCAAAAGTTCATGCATCTGGACATGCTTGCCAAGAAGAAATTAAATTAATGCATCAATTAACTACACCAAAGTATTTTATTCCTGCTCATGGTGAACCAAGACAATTAAAAAAACACAAAGAAATTGCTATGGATATGGGAATGAATGAAGATAATATATTGGTAGGTCAAAATGGTGATGTATTTGAATTTACTAAAAAAAGCGCAAGAATTAATGGTAAGGTTCAAGCTGGTAATGTATTAGTAGACGGATCTGGTATTGGTGATGTAGGTAATATAGTTTTGAAAGATAGAAAACACTTATCAGAAGATGGACTATTAGTTGTAAGTTTAACTATTGAAAAACATACTCAAAAAGTTTTATCTAATCCAGAAATAGTTTCTAGAGGATTTATCTATGTTAAAGAAAATCAAGATTTAATTGAAAATTCTAAAGATATTGTTATTAGAACAATGAAAAAATGTCAAAAGAAAGAAATACATGCTATTAGTCAAATAAAATATCAAATAAGAGAATCACTAAAATCTTACATTTATAATCAAACTGGAAGAGATCCTATGATTTTACCTGTTCTTACAGAAGTGGAAAATAATGAATATTAATTATGAACATATAGTTAACTATTTAAACAATATCTATATAGATGAGGATTTCTTAGATTTAAAAAATTATGGAAACAGTAATAATATTCCAATAATGAAATTAGAAACTAAGGAGTTTTTAAAGCAATTGGTAATTATACAAAAACCAAAAAATATTTTAGAAATTGGAACAGCTATTGGCTATTCTTCTTTACTTTTTTCTAAATACACAGATGCCAGTATAACAACAATAGAAAAGAGCAAAAAAATGTATGAAATAGCAAAATCTAATTTTAAAAAATATAAAAAAGATATCAATATAATAAATATGGATGCAAAAAAAGCCTTGAATAATATTAATCAAGGCTTTGATTTTGTTTTTATAGATGCAAATAAGTCACAATATGAATATTATTTTAATAAAGCTTTAAGTTTATTAAATAAAAATGGAATTATAGTTTGTGATAATATCCTATTTAGAGGACAAATTACAAATGATAACATTGTAAATAAAAGAGATATAACCATAGTTAAAAATCTAAGAAAGTTTTTATCTCATATAACAAATTTAGATGATTACGTTACAAGTATAATACCTATAGGAGATGGTATTAGTATTAGTGCAAGGAGTGTAGATGAGAGACAAAGTTGAATTATTAGCACCAGCAGGTGATATGGAAAGATTAAAAACAGCAATAAAGTTTGGAGCAGATGCTGTATATATGGCAGGAAATAATTTTGGTCTAAGGAAAAATTCTAAAAATTTTGATAAGAATGAATTAAAAGAAGCTGTAGATTATGCTCACAAAAACAATGTTAGATGTCATATAACTATGAATATAGTTCCTCACGATGGGGATTTAGATGGAATTATTGATTATATTAAATATTTAGAAGAAATTGGAGTAGATGCATTAATTATTTCAGATCCAGGAATATTTAATATTGCTAAAGAAAATTCAAATATTGACCTTCATATTTCAACTCAAGCTTCTGTTACAAATTCTCATACTATAAATTTTTGGTATAATCTTGGCGCTAAAAGAGTAATTTTAGCTAGAGAATTATCACTTGAAGAGATAATAGAAATTAGAAAAAATGTTCCAAAAGATTTAGAAATCGAATGCTTTATACATGGAGCCATGTGTATTTCATATTCTGGAAGATGTCTGTTAAGTAATTATATGACAGGAAGAGATGCAAATAGGGGAGATTGTGCACATGCTTGCAGATGGAAATATTCTATTCAAGAGGAAAAAAGACCTGGAGAATATTATCCTATAGGTGAAGATGAAAATGGTACCTTTATTATGAATTCAAAAGATCTTTGTCTTATTGATGAAATTGATAAATTAATTGAGGCTAGAATTGATTCATTTAAAATTGAAGGAAGAATGAAAACTGTATTTTATGTTGCTACAGTAATAAGAAGTTATAGGCAAGCAATTGATTCTTATTATAACGGATCATTTGATGAAAAAATAGCTCAAAAATATTTAGATGAAATAAAAAAAGCTAGTCATAGACATTTTACCAAAGGGTTTTTCTATAAAAAAGCTGGCTCTGATTCACAAATTTATGAAAATTCATCATACATCAGAGGTTATGATTTTATAGCAGTTGTCTTAGATTATGATAAAGAAAACAAAGTAGCAAAGCTTGAAGAAAGAAATAAATTTATTTTAGGTGATGAAGTAGAAATTTTTGGAAATAGTCCAGAATTTATTAAATTTAAAATTGATAATATGAAAGATTCAAATGGTGGAGATATAGAGGTAGCAAATAAGGCAAAACAAATTGTTTATATCAAAATCGATCATGAGCTTAATAAAGGAGATATGATTAGACGTAAAATTAAAGAATAATTTTATATATTATATTGTAATGGAATATTTAAAATTTTTATAGATACCTTCTGATTAGGGTAATATTGCACTGATCAGAAGGTTTTTTGAGGTTTATAAAAGTATTTAACTTTTTAAAGATATAATTACAATATATATAGATATTTAATTACATTTGAATTACTTACAATATTATGTATAATAAAAATAGAATCTTATAATTACTATTTTTTAGGGGGATAAATTGTTAACTAATAAAGGTTTTGATTTTTGGTCTAAAGAGTATGATAAAAGTGTTGAAATCTCTAATAATGATGGATTATATCCTTTTGCAGGATATAATAATATACTAAATGAAATCTATAATGATATTTTAAGTAAATCATATAGTAATATTTTGGATTTAGGATTCGGTACAGGAACATTAACATCAAGGTTATATGAGTGTGGATATAAAGTTTATGGACAAGATTTTTCTAAAAAAATGTTAGAAGTTTCGAAAGAAAAAATGCCTCATGCTAAACTATATTTGGGAAATTTTTCTAATGGCTTAGTAGATCCATTATTAGAACATAAGTATGATGCAATAATTGCTACATACTCACTACATCATTTAACAAATAAGAAAAAAATTAAATTTTTGAAAGATCTACAAAAACTGTTGAATAATAAAGGATGTATATATATTGGAGATATTATATTTTCATCACGTAAAGAACACGATAAGTGCATGATAGATGCTAAAAATGAGCGGGATAAAGATGAAATATATTTCGTTGTCAATGAGTTTAAAAATTATTTTCCTAAAATGAAATTTAAAAAAATTTCTGATTGCTCAGGAATAATTACTTTAAATAATTTTATTTAAAGTAACTTATATATAAAATTATAAATAAAAAAGGCTGTAATCATTTTACAGCCTATAAATATAATTATTTATCCTTTGATGGATTTTCAGAGAAATCAGATCTTGTTCTTCTAGCTTCAGCTCCAACGTTTGAGTTTTCATCAGCTTCATCGCTAATACTTCTTAAATTTTCTTGATCTGTGTGTGCTTTTTTATCTAAAGATTCGCCACCTTCAGATTTATTATCTTCTCTAGTTTTCTTGTCGAGTTCTTTATCTCCTCTGTATTGATTTTCATTTGTGATGTTTTTTTCGTCAGACATTTTTTACTCCTTTTAATTTTAAAAATTAGAATCTATAGTTATTATACCATTTTGTATTAATTTTAACCAATTTTATTGCTTACTTATTAATTTTATAATTTCAATTATTACATCACTGGATTTTTTCATATCTTCTATCGGTATAAATTCATAGATACCATGAAAATTATAACCACCTGTAAATAAGTTTGGAGTAGGAAGTCCCATAAATGATAATTTAGAACCATCTGTTCCACCTCTTATAGGTTGAACAATAACATTTATACCTAAGTTCTCCATTGCTTTTTTAGCGTAATATACAATTTCCATTCTATCTTTTAAAATATCACCCATGTTATAATAAGTATCGCTAATTTCAACTTTTATTATATTGTTGTATTTTTTATTCAAGAAATTTACACAGTCATTAAAAAATTCTTTCTTTTTTTCAAATTTATGTCTATCAAAGTCTCTTATTATATAAGTCATTTCTGTATTTTCTATACTACCATCAATAGAGATCATATGTAAAAATCCTTCATAGCCTTCTGTATGTTCTGGTCTTTGTACTTGACCTAATAGATCATCTAACTCTTTTGCAACTGTTATAGAGTTAATCATTGTGTTTTTAGCTGTGCCAGGATGAACAGACTTCCCCTTGATAAAAATTTTTGCTTCAGCTGCATTGAATGATTCATATTCTAATTCTCCAAGTCTACCTCCATCTATAGTATAGGCGAAATCAGCATCAAAAGTCTCTACATCAAAACTATCGCAACCTGTTCCAATTTCTTCATCAGGAGTAAAAGCTATTTTTATATCTCCATGTTTAATTTGAGGATTATTTACAAAATATTCGACTGCATTCATTATTGCAGCAATTCCAGCTTTATCATCTGCTCCTAAAAGTGTATCTCCATTTGTTGTAATTAAAGTTTTACCTATTAAATCTTTTAAAACTGGAAAGTCTTCTTCTTTTATATATATATTATCTTTTAATTTTATATCTCCACCTTGATATTTTAGTATTTGGGGATTTTTAATTCCTCCTGGCATTTCTGGTGAAGTATCTACATGAGCAATAAATCCAACTTTAGGAATTTTTTTGTCTGTATTTGCTTTTAATGTAGAAAAAACAAATCCTTCGTTATTTATATTAGCTTCAAGACCAAGATTAATTAGTTCATCCTTAAGTAACATCGATAACTCAATTTGTCCTTTACTAGTCGGTTTTATAATTTTTGCTTTCTTTTCATCACTTTTGCTATCTATTGATATATATTTTAAAAATCTATTTGTTATATTTTCCATACTTTTCTCCTTTAATTTAATTATACTATTAATGTTTTATATTTATAAAAATATATTAATTTTAAATCTATAGTATAATATGATAAAATAAAGCATATAATTAGATAGGAGTGTATATGAATAAAAAAATTCTTAAAATAGAAACAGATAATATTTTACCAGAATATAAGACCAAATATTCTGCTGGAATGGATATATATTCTGCAAACGAAAATGATATAGTAATTAATCCAGGAGAAACTGCAAAAGTTGAAACAGGTTTACATATTGAAATACCTGAAGGATTTTTTGCAGCAATTTATCCTAGATCATCTACAGGTGTCAAAAGACATTTAATGCTTGCAAATTCAACTGGTATAATTGATAGTGATTACAGAGGAGAGATAAAATTATTCTTTTACAACTTTGGAAATGAAAAACAAACTATTAAAAGTGGTGAAAGACTTGCTCAAATGGTCATTCAACCTTATGAAAAAGTTGAAGTTAAAAAAGTTGATGAATTATGTGAAAGTGAAAGAGGAGAGGGCGGAATAGGTTCAACCGGAAAATAATGAGAAAAAGTAAAAATAATAATATAGTAAAATTATTTAGAAAAAATAAATATAATATTATTCTATTAGCTGTTGTAATTGTTATAAGTCTAATTTTATTCTCAAAGCTTGTTAACTATATATCTAACAGAAATTTATCTAATTATGATAATGAGATTTTTGTAATTAAAAATAATGATAGCGAGATAGATTCTTTAACGCTAAAAGATTTGCGTAAGCTAGGTTCAACAGAAAGTAATGTTACTTTTGAAAATGGAGAAGAATTTAGCATAGTTGGAATTTCAATTGAAAAAATATTAAAAAAAGAAAAAATCAATCCTAATCTTAATAATATAATAGAATTTTCAGACCAAAAAGGTAATAAAACAAACTTGAGTATGGAAACAGCATTGGAAGTGAATAGAGTTTTATTAGTTTATAAAATAAACTCAAAACCAAGTATTGAGTATAATAAAAAATTAGGAGTTTTATTTGCTCTTGATAAGCAAGACAAAGATTCTAGCAAATGGATTAAAAATATACAAACAATAAATATTAAATAGCTCATTTTTACATGAGCTATTTTTAAATATAAGTTTTTATTATAGCTAATTATGGTACAATATAAGAGTTATAAGCACTTATTAAGGATGTGATTGAATGAATCAAGAATTTAAATACGAAAAATTAACACCCATGTTAAAACATTATGTTGATATTAAAAATGATTTTAAAGACTCTTTACTTTTGTATAGGGTTGGAGATTTTTATGAAGCATTTTTTTCAGATGCCATAACTATCAGTAAATCTTTACAGCTTGCATTGACAGGTAAGGAATGTGGTCATGATAAAAGAGCTCCAATGTGTGGAGTACCTCATCATGTAATTGATACTTATATAAATAAATTAGTAAAAAATGGTTATAAGGTTGCACTTTGTGATCAAGTTGAAGATCCAAAAAAAGCAAAGGGACTTGTTAAAAGAGCTATTACAAGAGTAATAAGTCCAGGTACTGTTGTTGATTTAGAATCCTTAGATAAAAAAAATAATAATTTTTTATTATCAATTTTTGAAAATAAATTTGGACTTGGAGCTTGTTTTTCTGATATTTCTACTGGAAAATTGATAGCTTTTGAAATAAGAAGCGATTTAAGTTCTAGTGCCAATAAATTGATTAATGAAATAGAAAAAATATCTCCATCAGAAATTATAATTAATTCTAGTTTCTCTAATAAAAAAGTTTTAGAATATTTAGATCTAAACAAGGATATATTAATTAACAAAATTGATGAAACAAATAGTTATGATACTTTAAGTAAAAATGTATTAAAACATTTGGGAGATAAAAACTTTGAAAAGATTCAAAATTTAAGGATATCTCTAATTGCTATTTCAAATTTATTGGATTATGTTTATAGGTATCATAAAGAAAATTTAGCTCATTTAAATCAAATTGAAATTCTTGAAATATCATCTTTTATGCAACTTGATGCAAATACTAGGAGGAATTTAGAATTACATTCTAATATTGATAAGAAAGGAAAGGAAAATTCTTTAATCAAATTAATAGATAGAGCTGATACAGTTATGGGATCTAGACTTTTAAATGAATGGCTTGAGAGACCTTTAATTGATAAAGCAAAAATAGAAAAAAGATTAGATTTGGTAGAGTATTTTTATCAAAATACTGATATTTCAAATAAAATTTCTTTTTTCTTAGATGATATTTATGATCTTGAAAGAATAATAGGAAAAATTTCATACAAAAGAGCAAATGCAAGAGATTTTATATCCTTAAAAACTTCTTTAAGAAATATCCCTGAATTTAAGAGATTTCTTTCTAAACTAGATAATAAAGATATAGTAAGTTTTTCAAAAAATATTCCAGATGTTTCAAATATTTATGAAATTTTAGATAAGTCAATAATTAATGATCCACCTATATCAATTACAGAAGGTGGTATTATTAAAGAAGGATTTAATGATGATTTAGATAAGTTAAAAGAGTCATCATTATCGGCTGAAAAAGATTTGATAAATTACGAAAAAGATGAAAAAGAAAAAACTGGAATAAATAAATTAAAAATAAATTATAATAAAAATAATGGATATTCAATAGAAGTGACTAAGGCAAATACACACCTTGTCCCTGATTATTATATTAGAAAACAGACCTTAAAAAATCAAGAAAGATATACTACTGAAAAACTTGAAGTATTATCTAATTTAATTCTTGGATCTAGTGATAAAATTAATGAACTTGAATATAAAATTTTTGGAGAAATTCGTGACTTTATTTTAGATAATACAAAAAAACTCCAATATCTGTCTAAACTAATTTCTATTATAGATTCATTAAATTCTCTTTCAAAACTAGCTATAGAAAATAATTATACAAAACCAATAATTACCAATGATAATATTATAAAAATCAAAGAAGGTAGGCATCCTGTAATTGAGAAAAATTTAAAAGAGAATGAATTTATAGCAAATGATACTGATATAGGAGAAGATGATAATTTAATTCAAATTATTACAGGCCCAAACATGGCTGGAAAATCTACTTATATGAGACAAATGGCTATAATAATTATATTAGCTCAAATGGGATCTTTTGTTCCTTGTCAAAATGCCAGTATTTCTGTTTGTGATAAAGTATTTACAAGGATCGGAGCAAGTGATAATATTTCAAAAGGTGAATCAACATTTATGCTTGAAATGAATGAAGTTAGTAATATTTTGAAAAATTCTACAGAAAATTCCTTTATAATTTTAGATGAAGTTGGTAGGGGAACAAGCTCTGATGATGGTTTATCTATTGCTATGAGTCTGGTTGATTATTTAAGTAAGAAAAAAAGAGCAAAAACTGTTTTTGCTACACATTTTCATGAACTTACAATACTTGAAAATAAGCTTGATAATGTTGTTAATTTAAAGATTGATATTCTAGAAGAAAATAATAACTTAGTTTTTTTAAGAAAAATATCAAAAGGGAAAACTGATAGATCTTATGGAATAGAAGTAGCTAAATTGTCAGGTTTGCCAGATGAACTAATTGAAAATGCTAAAATTTTCATGGATAAATTAGACGAAGATGATAGGGTATTTAAAAATAGTACTAATATTGTTAATAATACAATTGACGATATCTATAAGATTAAGGTAGATAAGATAAAGGAAAATATTGATTCTATAAATATCAATGAGCTTACACCCCTTGAGGCTATGAATGTATTGAGTAAGCTTATTGAAAATATTAAGGAGATATGATGAAAATCATAGAATTAGATGATAAAACCATTGAACAAATTGCAGCAGGAGAGGTTATAGAGTCTCCTGTTTCTATTATTAAAGAGTTAGTAGAAAATTCAATTGATGCCAAGGCAAAAAATATAATAGTTGAAATAAAAAATGGTGGAAAATCATATATTAGGGTTACAGATGATGGGATAGGAATTGATGAAGATGATTTTGAACGTGCATTTAAAAGACATGCAACATCAAAGATAAAGGATTTTTCAGATCTATATAGGATTTTTTCTTTAGGATTTAGGGGTGAAGCCCTTTCATCAATTATATCTTGTGCCGATGTTAAAGCTGTATCTAAAACAAAAAATCAAGATATAGGAAAAAAATTAGAGTTTAAAAACGGAAAATTAGAATCTATAAATTCTATTGCTACAAACAATGGAACTAGTATAGAAGTATTTAATCTATTTTCAAATCTTCCAGTAAGAAGAAAATTTTTGGGTTCTGATATAAATGAATCAAATAAAATTTCAAAAATCATCCAGGCTTTAGCCTTAGGTTATGATAATATTTCATTTAAATTTATTAAAGATAATAGATTGGTTTTTCAAACATTAGAAAGTGATAGCTTAAAAGATAGAATATTTAAACTTATTGATGATAACCTAAAGGATAATATTATAAAAATCAGATCGAAAAACTCTTTGTATGATATTAGTGGTTATATTTCAAGTACAAATTATTATAGAGGAAACAGATCTTTTCAATATATATTTGTAAATAATAGATTGATTGAAAATAGCAATATCACTAAAACTGTTGAAAATAATTATAAATCATTAATACCAAATCAAAGATTTCCTGCATTTTTCTTATTTATTGCCACAAATACTAGTAATATTGATGTAAATATTCACCCAAATAAAAAAGAAATAAAATTCACCTATGAAGATAGTCTTTTAGAATTATTAGAGGATGATATATCTAATTTTTTATATGATAATTCTGATTTTAAAAAAGTAAAAGCACCAGAAGAAGATAAAGAAGAATTAAATTTTTATGATGATTATACTGAAGTCTTAAACTTATATAATAGGGTAAATGAAGAAAAAAACTTCTATGAACAAGAATTTCATGATGATATAAGTTATAATAATGTTGATGATGATTTTTTTGAAGTGGAAGAGTTAAATTTTATAGAAGAAAAGGATGATGAAAAGTTAGAATATAAGAATATAGAAAAAAACAAAAAAAAGCAGTTAATTAATATTAAAAATCTATTATATAAGACTAGCATCTTTAATAGATATTCTTTATTTATAAATTCTGATAAAATATTATTATTAGACCATAGAAGGGCAGATCAAAGAATAAAGTTTGATGAATTTATTGAAAATTTTAATAAAGATAAAATAAATTCTCAGCAATTATTAGAAGCTAAAATAATAAAAGTAAGTCTTGAAGAATACAATAAGTATTTAGAAAAAAAAGAAATTTTCAAGAAACTTGGTTTTGAAATAGATATTTTTTCATTTGATAAATTGATAATAAGGTCTGTGCCTATAGTTTTCGATAATCCAGAAAATCTTGAATTTTTCTATAATCTATTAGATATTGACAATTCTAATGAAACTTTATTTAAAGAAAAAATTTCTTCTTTAATAAATAAAAATACCTTTAGAAAAGGTGATAAAATTGATGAATCTGAAGCTTTAGCTACACTTAATAAGTTAAATAAATCTGAAAATCCATACAAAACATATGATGGTAAATCTACTATAATCACAATTGAGAAAAATGAATTGGAGAAATATTTTGACAGATAAGGTATTAATTATCACAGGTCCTACAGCGAGTGGTAAAAGTGATATAGCAATAAATTTAGCAAAAGAATTTAATGGAGAAATCATTTCTGCTGATAGCCAGCAAATATACAAGGAAATGGATATTGGTACAAATAAAATTAAATCAAATGAAATGTGTGGTATCAAGCATTATGGTCTAGATTTAAAATATCCTGATCAAGAATATTCAGTTAGTGAATTTAAAGACTTATCAAGAGATTTAATCAAGGATATAAATTCAAGGAATAAACTTCCTATAATTGCAGGTGGAACTGGATTTTATATAGATTCTATAATTTTTGATATGAATTATGGGACATACAAAAAAGATGAAAATTTGAGAAAAAAATTGGAAAATGAAGCAGAAATCTATGGAAATAATTATATTTATGACAAATTATTAAAAATCGATCCAGTAGCAGCAGAAAAATATCATCCGAATGAAGTTCAAAGAATAATAAGAGCAATAGAAACTTATGAATTAAGTGGCAAAAAACCTAGCCAAATAAGAAAAGGTGCAAAAGAGTTAAACAAAGAAATTAATCCCTTGCTTTTTTTTATTAACTATGAAAATAGGAAAACTCTTTACGAAAAAATTAACAAAAGAGTTGACTTAATGTTTGAATATGGATTAGAAAAGGAATTTAAGTATATAGTAGAAAAATACTCTTTGTGTGAAAATTCAAAATCTCTTCAAGCTATAGGTTATAAAGAATTTTTCCCATATATAGAAGGAAAATTTTCCAAAGAAATTTTATTAGATGAAATCAAAAAAAATACCAGACATTACGCTAAAAGGCAAATAACTTGGATGAAAAAGTACCTAAACTATGATTTCTCTTATCAAATTTACAGAGATAAGTTTTCAGATGATGAAAATTTATCATATATTAAAAAATTAACAAAGGAGAAATATGATTTATAATAAATTATATAATATAAATGAAAATATTGAAAAATATGTTGAAAAAATTGATACTGATTTAGAAGATAAGTTTAAAAATTTAGATAAAATTAGCGAATACAACCATATTAAGGTTTTAAAAGCTTTTAAAGATAATAATTTATCTAGCATTCATTTTAATTCTGCAACTGGATATGGTTATGCTGATATTGGAAGAGAAGTTGTTGAATCGATTTTCTCATCAATTTTTAAGTCGGAAGATTCTTTAGTTAGACCCAACATTGTTTCTGGTACTCATGCCATTTCTTTAGTCCTATTTTCACTATTAAATTACGGTGATAAAATATTATCAATTAATGGTGATCCTTATGATACTTTACAACAAGTTATAGGAATTGAAGGAAATAAAAAAGGAAATTTAATTTCTAAAGGAATAAAATACGATAAAATCGAATTAAAAAATGAACAAGAGTTTCAATACGATAAGATAAAAAAAATATTAAAAGATGATATAAAGCTTGTAATGCTTCAAAGATCAACCGGTTATACAAATAGAAGAGCTTTTAGTATAGAAGAAATTGAAAAAGCTATCAAAACTATTCGTGAAGTAAATGAAGATGTGATTATATTTGTAGATAATTGCTATGGGGAATTTACTGAAACTAAAGAACCTATAGAAATTGGTGCAGATATTATGGCAGGATCTCTAATAAAAAACCTTGGTGGAGGAATCGCTCTTACCGGAGGCTATATTTCTGGAAAAAAAGAATTAATAGAATATTGTTCAAATACTTTAACAGCTCCAGGTATTGGTAAAGATGAGGGATTAAGTTTTGGAACAACGAGAAATGTTTTACAAGGACTTTATTATTCAAGCAAAACCACAATTGAGTCTATAAAAGTAGCCTTGTTATTTGCCAAAGCTTTTGATATTTTAGGATTTGAAATAATTCCAAGATTGGATGATCCAAGAAGTGATATAGTTCAAGCGATTAAATTAAATTCAAGTGAAAAGTTAGAATTATTTGCGAAAGCTATTCAAGAATCTTGTAGCGTAGATAGCAATCTAACACCAATTGCAGACGATATGCCAGGATATGAAGATAAGGTAATAATGTCATCAGGTGGTTTTGTAGAAGGAGCTACTTCAGAATTATCATGCGACGGACCGCTTAGAAAACCTTATACAGTTTATCTTCAAGGTGGTTTAAATAAGTACCATGGAAAATTAGCTTTGATGAAAGTTTTAGAAAAATATATAGACAACAAAATATTAGACATAAACTCTCTTGTATAGAGAGTTTATATTTTTAAATTTGATAATGGGTTCTTATTAACAGCATTTTTTAAATCTTCATCATCCAAATGAGTATAAATTTGTGTAGTTGAAACACTTTCATGACCTAAAACATCTTTTAAAGCTCTTATGTCTACATTACCATACTTATACATTAAAGTTGCTGCTGTATGTCTTAATTTATGAGTAGAATAGACTCTTGTATCAAATCCAGCTTTTTTTAAATATTTTTCAACAGTTGATTGGACCGCTCTATTAGATATTCTATTTTTTCTGATTGAAATAAATAGAGCATCAACTTTAATTTCTTTTAAATAATTTTTTCTTATCATAATATAATTATCAATCAAATCTATACAATTTTTAGTTAGATAGATTGTTCTTTCTTTATTTCCTTTACCAACAATTGAAAAATGATCATCTTTAATATCTTTTAAATCAACACTAACAAGTTCTGAAAGTCTCATACCTGTCGTAAGAAAGGTAAAAACAATCGCTAAATCTCTATTTCTTAAAAATTCGTTTTTTTCCTCATTTATTGTATCTAATAAAAGTTCAGTTTCACTTAAAGTAAGATAAACCGGTTGTCTTTTTTGTATTTTTGGATTTCTTAATTTTTCTGTTATATTATTATCAATTATTTCGATTTCTTGATGTAAATACTTGTAAAATGACCTTAAAGCAGAAATTTTTCTAGATCTTGTAGAAGAATTATCATTTAATTCATTATCTAAGTACGATATATAAGAATACATATCTTGAATATTAATATCGTTTATAAAAGATCTGTTAAACAACTTATTGATATTAATTCTTTCATTTTTAATATCATTATTTAAATTTTCCTTATCATTAAAGTAGACTTTTCTTAAAATTTGAAAATAAACAAAATTAATAAGGTCGTATCGATACTCTCTAATAGTTTTTTCGGATAAGGCTCTTATTGATTTTAAATAAGATAGGTAATCATCTAGAATTAAAGGTGTTGTTAAATTCATAAAAAAATTCTCCTAATTGTTTTTAACTAAGAATATTTTAACACAATTCTAAACAAATATCAATTATTGCACAAAATTATTATTTTGTGCAATAATATTATTTTCCAATTTATCCCTCCCAACTAATAATCTATACAATTATTTGAATATTAAAAAAATAATTTATACTATAGTTCAAAATACCCCTTTAAATTCTCACTAAAAAATTAAGTTGTATTTTACGTTTTAAGCGAATTTATATTTTTTCTAATATATTTGTACCAGTATAATTCTAATATCATACAAAGCAATTAAATTTTTAGAAAATTACTTCATATTTGATTAAAATACTATATTTGTTTATTTTTTACTATTTATATCTTTTTATATTCTTGAAAATTTTAAGATAATTTACTTTGAATAATTCTTTTATATAAATCTATAACTTAAAAAAATATGATTAAATATAATTTTTTTTAAAAAAGTCTACTTCAAAATATTTTAATATATTTTTAATCAATATTTCCTTTAAAGTTTG
>NZ_HE578907.1:241707-384872 GCF_000321005.1 Anaerococcus senegalensis JC48 | reverse complement strand
AAAGAGAGAAATTATTCTCTCTTTTATTTTGCATATTCAATCGCTTTTGACTCCCTAATTACATTAACTTTTATTTGTCCTGGATATTCTAATTCAGTTTCAATTTTTTGTGCAATTTCTCTAGCAATTACAACCATTTGATCATCTGATATTTTTTCAGGTTTTATCATTACCCTTAACTCTCTACCAGCTTGTACCGCAAATGTTTTTTCTATACCATCGAATGAATTAGCTATTTCTTCCAAACTTTCTAATCTTTTAATATAATTTTCTAAACTTTCTCGTCTCGCTCCTGGTCTTGCTGCTGAAATAGCATCTGATGCCTGTACTAAAATTGCAGCTATACAATTAGCTTCCACATCTCCGTGATGAGATTGTATACAATTAATTACATTTTTATTTTCACCATATTTTTTAGCAGCTTCAACTCCAATTGAAATGTGTGTACCTTCAACTTCATGATCAATCGCTTTTCCAATATCATGAAGCAAGCCACCTCTTTTAGCATCTTTTTCATCAAGTCCAAGTTCTTGAGCAAGCATTCCCGCAATTTTCGCAACTTCTATAGAATGTTTTAATACATTTTGACCATAAGAAGTTCTAAATTTAAGTTTTCCTACGAGTCTTACAAGTTGAGGATGTAAATTATGTATCCCAACTTCTTCAATAGCGCTTTGTCCATCTTCAATTATTCTTTGTTCAACTTCATCTTCTGCTTTCATCAACATTTCTTCAATTCTTGATGGATTAATCCTACCATCAAGAATTAATCTTTCTAATGCAACCTTAGCAATTTCTCTTCTAATTGGTTCAAACGCAGATATTACTACAGCTTCTGGAGTATCGTCAATGATTAAATCAGTCCCTGACAACTGTTCAAAAGCTCTAATATTTCTACCTTCACGTCCAATTATACGGCCTTTCATTTCATCGCTTGGCAATGATACTACTGTAACCGTACTCTCCGCCACTTCATCAGCAGCATATCTTTGAATTGTTGTTGCTATAATTTCTGAAGCTAATTTTTTACTATCATTTTTTGTTTTTTCTTCAAACTCTTTGATAATTTTAGCTTGTTCATGAACAACATCATTTTTTAAGCTTTGAAGTAAAATATCTTTAGCCTCACTTGTAGTTAGACCAGCAATATCTTGTAACTTCAACTCTTGTTCTTCGATAAGTTTCTCAATTCTGTCTTCTTTTTGCTTTAACTTTTTTTGGTCACTAGAGATTTCGTCAGATTTCTTATCTAATAATAAGGATCTTTTATCTAGACTTTCTTCTTTTTTCAAAAGATGACCTTCCTTAGTAGCAAGTTCATTATTTTTTTTGTTAATTTCTTGCTCGCTTTCTAATTTGCGTTTAGAAATTTCATCTTTAGCGCTTATAATCGCGTCTTTTTTTAGGGATTCAGCATCTCTATTTGCTTCATCAATAATTCTTGCAGATAAATCTTCTGCAGAAGAAATTTTTGATTCACCTATTTTTTTTCTACAAAGATAGCCTATAAAAAAAGCTAATATTATGAAGGCGACAGATAGAATAATTTGATTAAAATTCATTATATCACCTCCTATTTTTTAGGATTTTCATCCTGTAATTAATTATATCATAAATCTATAATTATACGAAAAAGTTTTCTAAATTTAATTTTCTTTTATTTGTTTTAGGTACATTTTTTTATATATACCGTTTTTGTTCATTAGTTGATCATGATTACCAGATTCTATAATTTTACCATGGGATAAAACCAAAATTTTATCGACGTTTTTAATTGTAGATAATCTATGAGCAACTATAAAGGTGGTTCTATCTTTCTTTAATTCATTTATTCCTTTTTGTATTATATTTTCAGTTTCTGTGTCTATATTCGAAGTCGCTTCATCTAAAATTAAAATTTTTGGATCTCTTATATATGCTCTCGCAAATGCTATAAGTTGTTTTTCACCTTGACTTAAATTAGAACCATTTTCTAATAACATGCTATCTATTCCTCTTTGTAAAAGTTTCTCTCCACCTACTTTTTTTAAAGAATTTATAACTTCTTTATCAGAAAAAGATTCTCCCATTTTTATGTTTTCTTTAATAGTATCTTTAAATAAAAAAGCATCTTGAAGAACTACAGCCATATCTTCTCTCAACTTATTTCTATCAATTTTATTTATATTTACATCACCTATTGTAATTTTCCCTTTTCTAGGAGAATAAAAATTTAATAACAGATTTATCAGAGTAGATTTTCCTGAACCAGTTTGACCTACAAAAGCAATTGAACTTCCACTTTTCACCTTAAATGAAAGATCTTTAATCACATCTTCATTAGAATAAGAAAAATAAATATTATCAAAATTTATATCAGATTTTAAATCGATATTTTTTTCTTCAAATTTTTCCATTGAATTCATTTCCAGTAATTCAAATATATGATTAGCAGATGAAAATGCATCTTCTACATCACCAAACCTCATAATAATTGTATTAATATTATTGAAAATTTTTGTAGTATAATCTATAGCCATATATAAAGAACCTACAGTAACTAAATATATTTTAGTTATTGAACCTAGGCCAAAATAAATTAAAACTATTATTATTGCTAAAAATTGTATTATATCCATAGCTCTGTAGCCTGAATATGATCTTAATTTAGATAATTCTATATTAATATAGTAGATTTTTTTATTTATTTTATCAAATTTTTTAAATATGAAACCCTCTCTGTTAAATACTTGGATAATTTCCATATTTTGGATATATTCATTTATTTTTGCATTTATATCTGCTGTATATATTTTTATTTCTTTTGTATATGCATAAGTTTTATTTAAGTAAGTTTTAAATATAATATATACTATGGGCATTAGAATCAAGAGCATCAATGCAGCTATTGTATCAGTAAATAACAGTGTTATATACAAACCTATTATTAATATTAAGGAATTAATAATATCTGAAAAAAGTAATTGAAACATAGTTTTTAATTTATTAGTATCATTTGTGATTCTAGATGCAATTTTCCCAGAGGGAAGATTGTCAAAGTATGAAATTGGAAATGTAGATACCTTATCATAAACATCCTTTTGTACTCTAGAGGCTATTTTATTTGCTGAAATCTGAAAATAAACCCTAGATCTATTTAAAAGAATTCCAGTAACTATAAATACAATGAAATATAAGGCTAATAGAAGAGAAATCAGTTTAACATCTTTATCAGTCATTTTATTTTTCAATACATTATTAATTAGATAAGCTATAATCATAGGTCCTATTATTTCTAATATTGTTCTAAAAAAAGAAAATATAAAACCTATGAACAAATATTTTTTTTCATTTAAAGCATAATTTTTCAATCTATTATAACTTTCTTTTTTACTTAAGTTATTCATATTTATCACCTAAAATTTGATTTTCGTATTGTTTCTTATACCATTTATTATTGTTCATCAATTCATAATGATTGCCCATTTCTACAATTCTACCTTCATCTAAAACAATAATCTTATCACAATTTTGAACCTGGCTTATTCTATGGGCAATAATAATAATAGTTGTCTTATCTTTTCTATATTCTAATAAGTTATTTAAAATATTTTTTTCCGTATTTGCATCAACAGCACTCATAGCATCATCTAAAATTAATATTTCAGGATCATTTAGTACAGCCCTAGCAATGGACAATCTTTGTTTTTGTCCACCTGATAAAGATACTCCTTTTTCACCAGTTATTGTATTTAATCCTTTTTCAAATTCATTTACATCTTTACTGAAATCAGCAATATCTATGGCTCTTTCTAATTGTTCTTCATTTGCTTTATCATTAGAAAATAATATATTATTTCTCAAAGTGTCAGAAAAAATCATGTGTTGTTGTGGAACATATCCGATTTTATTTTTTAAAGATTTAAAAGAAATATCTGATGAAATTTCATCATTTATATAAATGCTAGACTTATTAATTTTATATAAATCTAGTAATTGTTTAATAAGAGTTGTTTTACCAGAAGAAGTTTTTCCTAATATACCTAAAGAAGTAGAATTTTTAATTTCTAAATTAATTTCATTTAAAATATTATCTTTAGATGTAGGGTACTTAAAGCTATGTGAATCAAACTCTATATTTACTGGAGATTTTACTTTTCCTTTATTATCTGAATTTTTAATTTCTTCTTTATGATCCAATGTTTCATTTATTCTATCCATTGCAGCACTAGCTTGTTGTTTTAAATTTATAAAATCACCCAAAGCATACATTGGCCAAACTAGCATATTTAAATAATAAGTAAATGAGACAATTTGACCTATACTTAATTGTCCTAATGTCATAAGATAAGAACCAAAACCAATAGCTATAACAAATGTTAATGAAGTAATAATCCTCTCAACCGGAGCAAGCAAAGCTTGATATTTGGCTAGAGTAATATTATGCTTTGCAAGCTTATCTGCATTTTCATAAAATATTTTTCTCCTATTTTCTACAATATTAAAAACTCTTATAATTCTAATTCCTTCAGCATCTTCTAATACTGTATCATTTAGTTTATCAAAAGATTGATTAACTTTTTTAGATTTATCATATATCTTATCTCCTATCTTAAAATAAATTATTGCTATAAGTGGTAAGGGTAATATAGAAAATATAGTTAATTTTAAATCTATAGTAAAAATCATAACCAAAATGACACTTAAAGGTAGTACTGTAGCATCAATTAATGATAAAGTACCATATCCTGCCATTACTGAAATTTGAGAAATATCATTTGTTGATTTTCCCATTAATGATCCTGTCGAATTTTTTTCAAAAAACTCTTGAGATTGGCCAAGAAATTTTTTCATCAATTTATTTCTAGTTAGATACTCAATACTACCACTAGCCTTAAATACATTGTAAGACCATCCCATAGCAAGAAAATATTTAAGTATAATAATAAAAATTGTAAAAATGATTATCTGACTAAAATAATGCATGTCAATTGAACCATTATAAATTAAATCAATCAATTTTCCAATTATATATGGTAAAAATAGTGAAACAACATCACTCAATAGCAAAAATATAATACCAATTATATAATTTTTTTTGTAATAATTAATAAACCACTTAAATTTTTTATACATATTAACTCCTTAAAATAAAAGGGCTGTTTATCAAATCTTATCAAAGATTTTAAATAAAACAGTCCTTATACTTTTAATTATGATTATGTTTTATAATTTTGGCTGGAGCACCAACAGCAGTACAGTCATCTGGTACATCATTTAAAACAACAGAATTAGCTCCAATTTTACAATCATTTCCTATTGTAATATTACCTAATAAAATTGCTCCTGCTCCTATTAGCACATTATTTCCAACTGTTGGATGTCTCTTTACTCTGTCATTTATCAAACCGCCTAAGGTTACTCCGTGATACATTAATACATCATCTCCAACTTCAGCAGTTTCCCCTATTACAACACCCATTCCATGATCTATGTAACATCTTCTACCAATTTTCGCACCAGGATGAATCTCAATCCCCGTATCTTTTCTAGCATTTTGACTAATTTCATTTGCCTTAGAAAATTCACCTTCAAGATATAGTTTATGAGCTTCAAAGTGAGCTAAAAGCGCTTTGATTCCTGGAGAAAATCTAATTGCATCTTCAGCCTTAATTAAGGCAGGATCTTTTAATAAAGCTGCCTTAACTAATTCATCCTTATATTCTTCAAATGTCATATTAATCTAAATCATACAATGTTGTTGATAAATATCTTTCACCAGTATCTGGTAAAACTGTTACAACAGATTTCCCCTCACCAAGTTCATCCGCAATTTGAATTGCACCAACTACATTTGCGCCTGATGAAATTCCTACAGCCAAAGCTTCATTTTTAGCTAAATTTCTTGACATCTCAATGGCATCATCACCTTTAACATCAACAATTCCATCTACTAAATCAAAGTTTAAATTCTTAGGTACAAAGTTTCCACCTATTCCTTGAATTTTGTGACCTGAAGCTTTTCCACCTGAAAGTAATGGACTTTCTGCAGGCTCAATTGCATAAATTTTAATATTTTCATTATTTTCTTTTAATCTTTTTCCAACACCAGTTACTGTTCCACCAGTTCCTACACCTGCTATAAATGCATCTGGAGTAATTTCATTTAATATTTCTACGCCAGTAGTCTCGTAATGAGCCTTTATATTTGCAGGATTAGAAAATTGATCTGGCATAAAATAGCCATCTTTTTTAGCTAATTCTTTTGCTTTATCAACTGCACCTTGCAATGCATTTTCAGTAGTTCTTATAACTTCTGCACCATAAGCTTCTGCAAGTTTTGATCTTTCAACACTCATAGAACTTGGCATAGTTAATATACATTTATATCCTTTTGCTGCAGCAAGGGCTGCTAATGCTACACCAGTGTTTCCACTTGTTGGCTCAACAATTGTATCACCTTTTTTTAGTTTTCCTGATTTTTCAGCCTCTTCAATCATATAAAGTGCAATTCTATCTTTAATAGATCCAGCAACATTATTCTTTTCAACTTTTACATAGATATCAGCTCTACCTTCTTTTTTTAAAGAATTTAACTTTAATAAAGGTGTATTACCTATAAGTTGTTTTGCATTTTGATTAATTGTCATTTTAACTCCTTTTAAAATGTTATAATATATCTATTTATCTAATATTATATTGTAAAAAAAAATTCTTTCAATTAATTCATAGTAAAATACTAAGAATTTAATTTTTAAAAAAAGAAAGCCCTAGGGCTTTCTTTAAATTTATTACTAAGCATTCATTTGACTTTGAACTTCTTTAGCAAAATCTTCTTCTTTTTTCTCTAGTCCTTCACCTACTTCGAATCTAGCAAATCTTCTAATTTTAATGTTTTCACCTACACTGTTTGCTGTATCTCTTAGATATTGTTCGATTGTAAGATCCGGATTTTTAATATATTGTTGATCTAATAAGCATACATCTTTGAAATATTTTTTTAATCTACCTTCAACTTTTTTATGTGCTATCATCTCTTTTTTGTCTTCAGGCATATTATCATTAGCTTCATTCATAGCTTGTTTGATTAAAATTTCTTTTTGTTCTGCTACATCTTTTTCATCTGCATCTTCTTCAGATATATATAAAGGATTTAAAGCAGCTATATGCATAGCAATATTTCTGGCAAATTCTTTTACAGAATCAGTATTTGCTGAGAAATCTGTTTCAGTATTAATTTCAACAATAACACCAATTTTATCATTATGGATGTATGAACCTATAACTCCTTCAGCAGCAATTCTATCTGCTTTTTTATCAAGAGTTGCTTGACCTTTTTCTTTTAATAATTTGATAGCTTGATCAAGATTACCATCAGTTTCAGTTAAGGCTTTCTTACAATCCATCATTCCAGCGCCAGTTTTTTCTCTTAATTCTTTTACTAATTTTGCAGTTACAGCCATTATATCCTCCTAATTACTCTTCAATAGATTCTTCTTTATTATCTTCTACTGAATCTACAGACCCTTCTTCAGACTCTTCAAAATCTTCTTCATTTACAGAAAATTCACTACCTTGATTTCCTTCTATAACAGCATCAGCCATTAGAGAAGTTATAAGTTTTACAGCTCTTATAGCATCATCATTTCCTGGAATAGCAATGTCTACAACATCAGGATCACAGTTAGTATCTACAATTGAAATAACTGGAATTCCCAAAATTCTTGCTTCGTGAACAGCTATTTGTTCGTTTGAAGGATCTACTACAAACAATGCATCTGGTAGTTCTTCCATATCTTTAATACCACCAAGATTTTTTTCTAGTTTATCCATTTCTTTGTTATATTGTAAAACTTCTTTTTTTGGTAAAAGATCAAATGTTCCATCTTCTTCCATTGTTTCATATTTTTTTAGCTTATTTACACTATTTCTAATAGTATTGAAGTTTGTCAACATTCCACCTAACCATCTATTAGATACATAATATTGACCACATCTTTTTGCTTCTTGTTCTATTGAATCTTGAGCTTGTTTTTTTGTTCCTACAAATAAAATATTTCCGCCTTCACTTGCGATATCTCTTATTACTTCATAAGCTTTATCAATTTGATTTGATGTTTTAGCTAAATCAATAATATAGATTCCATTTCTTTCTGTGAAGATGAATTTACTCATTTTAGGATTCCATCTTCTTGTTTGGTGTCCAAAATGTACACCAGCTTCTAATAATTTTTTCATTGATACTACTGACATAATTATTTACCTCCGTTTATTTTCTTCCATCTTTTTCTACTAAATTTTAAACTAATATTAATTAGCAACGTAAAAATCTATCCAAAGATGTGCATAGTACTAAAATAATATACCATAAAACACTCTGTATTACAAGTTTATTCTATCATTGCTTTTACAAATGATTTAGAATCGAATTTTTCTAAATTATCTATACCTTCTCCAACACCAATATACTTAACAGGTACTTCTAGTTCAACTTGAAGAGGAAAAATCACTCCTCCTTTTGCCGTTCCATCAAGCTTAGTTAAAATTAAGCCTGTAATATTACATACATTTTTAAATTCTCTTAATTGACTAATTGCGTTTTGACCAGTAGTTGCATCTAAAACAAGTAGATTTTCTCTATTAGCATTATTTGCATGAGTTGATATAGTCCTGTTAATTTTTTCTAATTCATTCATCAGATTTTTTTTGTTATGAAGCCTTCCAGCTGTATCACAAATCAATATATCTGAACCATTTGATTTTGCTGCCTGAATTGCATCAAAAATTACAGCAGATGGATCTGATCCTTCTTTATGTGCTATCATTTGAGTATTTGATTCTTTTGCCCAAGATCCTAGTTGCTCTATTGCTGCAGCTCTAAAAGTATCAGCTGCTGCTAATGTAACTTTGTGTCCTTCTTTCTTCAAATTATTTGCAAGCTTTCCTATTGTTGTAGTTTTACCAACACCGTTTACACCTATAACTAAAATTACTGTCAACTTACCATCTGTTATATTTAGACTATTATCCAAATTTTTCTCATCTAATTTATTTTCCATTATCTCTTTTAATAGCGGGAAAATTTGATCTGCATTTTTTATTGATTTTTCTTTGATTTGATCTTTAAGTTCATCAACAATTTCTATAGTAGATTGCATCCCTATATCTGCAGATATAAGAATTTCTTCCAACTCTTCATATAAATCATCATCTATTTTAACATTTGCTGTAAATAGATTTTTTAATTTTGATGAAAATTGTTCACGAGTTTTAGTAAGTCCTTTAGATATCTTTTCAAAAAAACCTAATTCTTTTTCGAAATCTTCATTTATAATATTATTCTCTTCGTCTTCTTTAGATTTCGAATTTTTTTGATCATTATTTTCATTCTCAACTGTTTTTTCATCGAGAGAATTTTCTATTTTTACTTCTTCATCATTTTTTTTTAAATCTTTTTCAAGATTTTCTTCATTTTCATTCTTTTTTCTTTTAAAAAAATCAAACATTTTTTCTCCTTAATTTATATCACTTGGATTTAAAGCTATAATAATACTTGTTTTCTTGTTATTTTTAATAAAATAAGCTCTAAGTCTTACAAGAAAATTAGAAATATCTTCTAAATTTGAGTTTTTTATCTTTATAATAATATTATATCTGTATTTATTATTTATACGAGATATTTTACACGGATTTGGACCTATAATTTTTATATTATTATTTTTTTTGTACTCCAAATCTAAGTAATATTTAATTTTTTTTGAAATATCTATACATTTAATTCTAGATTCATCCAATATCTTAATTGTAATTAAATTTGTAAAAGGAGGATAATCAAAAGCCTTCCTAGCTTGCATTTCATAATTATAATAAGATTCATAATCATTTTTACTAGCAGCATTAATAACAAAATTATCAGGTTTATAAGTTTGTATTATAACATGCCCCTGTTTTTTTGCCCTTCCAGCTCTACCTGAAACTTGAGTTAATAATTCAAAACTTGTTTCATAGGCAGTATAATCATCTATATTTAATGATAAATCTGCACTAATTATTCCAACCAAAGTAACATTTTCAAAATCAAGTCCTTTAGCTATCATTTGTGTACCGATTAAAATATCAACCTTATTATCTTTCATCATTCTATACATATTATCATATGATGATTTATCTTTTGCAGTCATAGAATCCATTCTTATGATATTTGCTTTTGGGAATAATTTTTTAACTTCTTCTTCTAATTTTTCCGTTCCTGCTCCAAATTCTTTAATTTTATTAGATCCACATACTGGACAAATTTCAGGTTGGTTTTTGGTTCTTCCACAGTAATGACATACTAATTTAGATACATTTTTATGATAAGTCATTGCAACATCGCACGCCTTACACTTAACAACATAACCACAATTTCTACAAAAGGTAAATGAATTATGCCCTATCTTATTTAAAAATAAAATTACTTGCTCTTTATTTTTTAATTTATCAGTAATTTTATCATAAAGTGAGGTGCTAATCATAGAATAGTTTGAATTTTTTAATTCTTCTCTCATATCAACTATTTCTACTTTAGGCATATTACCATTTATTCTATTTTTCAATTCAAGCAATTTGTAATTTCCATTTATAGCTTTGGTCATTGTTTTTATTGATGGAGTCGCTGATGCAAAAATTAGTGTAGCTTTATTATATTTTTGTCTAAATAAAGCTAGTTCATCAGTATGAAATTTTGGATCTTGAGATGATATATAACTTTTATCATGTTCTTCATCAATTATAATTACACCTAAATTTTTAAATGGTGCGAAAATAGCACTTCTTGCTCCCACAACAATTTTCACTTCACCATTTTTAATCATTCTCCATTGCTGAAATCTTTGATTTTGTGTTAGTTTTGAATGTATTATTGCAATTTTTTGATTGAATCTTCCTTGAAATCTTTCAATTGTCTGTGGGGTTAATGATATTTCAGGTACTAATATTATAGAGTCTTTACCATTTTTTAAGTTTTCTTCTACAATTTGTAAAAAAACCTCTGTTTTTCCACTTCCAGTTACACCTTTTAGTAGGTATGCACTGTTAGGTTGATTCATAATTTTTTTTATAATTATATTTTGTTCTTTAGTTAATATCGGCTTTTTATAATTTTCAACACTATATTTTATTGATTTATTTACTTCGATTTTTTTTATATTAATAAATTCTTTTTTTATCAAAGAATCTAAAGAACTTTTACTAGATTTTGTTTTTTTTAATAATTCTTTATACTCAACATCATTATTTTTATTTAAATATTCTATTATTTCTTTTTGTTTTTTTGCATTTTCTGGGATTTTACTATAGTCAACTTTTTCTTTCAAATTAATAATATATTCGTAATTAATATTCTGATTTGAATTAATATCAAAAGCAGTATAAATTAGCCCCATTTTTTCATATTCATCTAATAAAGCTATATCAATTTTATATTTTCCAACAAGTTCATCTTTGGTAATTTTACTTTTGAATACTTTAAAATATTTATCACTATTTTTTAAATTTTCACTTGGATAATAGTATTCTTTTATTTTATGTATTTTACCTGGTGGAAGAGTCTGTTTTATACATGATCTTAGTGAAGATAAATATCTATAATTCATATAAAAAGCTAAGTCTATAAGCTCTTGATCAACTATAGCTTTTGAATCTACAATTTCTAAAATATCTTTAATTTCAAAATCTGATATTATATTTTTTACTAAATCATAAACAAAGGCAATAGTATTCTTATTGCCTTTGCCAAATGGGACTATAACTCTCATCCCTTTTTGTATTTTGTTTTCAAATTTTTTTGGTACATGATAAGTAAAAGATTTATCTAAAAATCTACTTTTACTATCAAGAATTACATTACAATACAAACTATCACCTTAAACTAGAAGATCCAATATTTTATTAGCCAATTCTTTTTTAGTCATAATATCTAATCTTTCCACCTTATCTTTTGATAAAATGGAAGCAATATTTGTATCTACATCAAATCCAGCACCTTTTTTCTTTAAATCATTAGCAATTATATAATCAGCTTTCTTAGATTCTAATTTAATTTTTGCATTTTTCATTAAATCGTCTGTTTCAGCTGCAAATCCAACCAAAATTTGATCTTTCTTTTTCATACCAAAATATTTTAATATATCAATATTTTCTATTAATTCTAGATTAAGATTGTTTCCATTCTTTTTAATTTTTTTATCGCTTACATCTCTAACCTTATAATCAGTTGGAGCAGCTGACATTATTAAAGCATTACAATCATCAAAATCTTTTTCTATTGCTTCTTTTAATTCTTTATTTGTTCTTATATTTATTTTATCTATACCGTCAGTATCTATAGGATTTACTGGTCCAGAGACTAATTTTACTTCTGCCCCTCGCTTAAAAGCTTCAATGGCTATATTATATCCCATTTTTCCACTTGATTTATTAGTTATATATCTTACATAGTCGATTGGTTCAACAGTAGGACCTGCAGATACAATGATTTTTTTACCTTTTAAATCTTTTTTTGTAAAGTAATAGTCTAAATATTTTACTATATTAACAGGTTCTTCCATTCTTCCATCACCTGTCGTATCACAAGCTAATAGACCAGAATTTGGATTAATTATATGTACTCCTCTGTCTCTTATTTTTTTTAAATTTTCTTGAGTAGCTTCATTATTTAACATATTTGTGTTCATAGTTGGAGCTACTATAATATCTTTATCACAAGCTAAAAGTGATGCACTAAGCATATTATCTGCTATTCCATAAGTCATTTTAGAAAGAGTATTTGCACTTAATGGAGCTACTAAAAATACATCTGCCCATTTTGGTAAATCAATATGATAAACTCTATCGTGGTGACCTTCAAACATATCTGAGTAAACAATACATTTACCCATAGTTTCAAATGACAAAGGACTTATAAATTCACAAGCTGCTTTTGTCATAATAATTTTTAGATTTGCACCTTCTTTTTTTAATCTAGAACATAGTTCTAACACTTTATAAGCGGCTATTCCCCCACTAACTCCTAGGAGAATATTTTTACCCTTAATCATTTTTCTTTACTTTTCCTTCCATGATTTCATGTAAAGCTTGAGTGACAGGCTTATCTTCTATATCTTTAGTTAAAAAATCTGAACCATTAACAATTCTTCTTGCTCTTTTTGCTGCCATCATGCAAATTTCATATCTACTTGAACTTATTTCTGCTAACTCTTTAAAAGATGGATTATTCATATTTACTCCTTATCAAAATTTATATCTTCTCTAATAACTCTGTGCTTTTCAGCGTTTATTATCTCATTAACCAAATTGATTGCTGAATTTAAATGATCATTAACTACTAAGTAATCGTAATTTTTAATATAAGATAACTCTTTTTTAGCATTTGACATTCTCAAATTAATGTCGCTTTCAGTTTCAGTACCTCTATTGACAATTCTATTTTTCAATTCACTAAGGCTAGGAGGCGCTAGAAAAATATATACTCCATTGTCAATATTTTTCTTAACATTCAATGCTCCTTGAACATCTATTTCCAAAATTACTATCTTACCTTCATTGATTTTTTCCTCGACAAATTCTTTTGGAGTTCCATAATAATTATCGTGAACTTTTGCATACTCCAAAAATTTATCTTCTTCAATCATTTTTTCAAATTCTTCATGAGTCTTAAAAAAATAGCTTACCCCTTCTATTTCACCAGGTCTTTGTTTCCTAGTAGTAACAGAAACTGAATAAACTAAGTTTTTTTGTGTATTCATAAGATCATGCAATACTGTCCCTTTTCCTACTCCGGACGGACCAGATATTACTAATAAAAATCCTTTTTTCATCGTGCCTCCTTATTAGTACTATTTTACTTTATGGAAAAATTTAGTTCAAGTATATTCTTCTGATATAATAGTTTATATAAAAAAAAGAGGTGATTTTATGAGTTATGATGGTTTAGTTACAAGAGCCGTAACTTACGAGATAAAAAATTTATTATTAGGAGGAAAAATTCAAAAGATAAGCCAACCTTCAAAAAATGATATTATTTTTAATATTTATTCTTTTGGAAAGAGTTATAAATTATTACTAAGCGCAAATAATAACGAAGCTAGAGTTCATATTACAAAGAAAAAATATGAAAATCCTGTAACTCCTCCAAATTTTTGTATGGTTTTAAGAAAACACTTAAGCCAAAGCAAAATAATAGAAATTGAGCAACATCAACTTGATAGAGTAATTATATTTCATATTTCATCGGTAGACGAAATGGGTTATGATGTTTCTAATAAATTAATTATTGAAATAATGGGAAAATATTCAAATATAATACTAACTGATGATAAATTTAAGATAATTGATTCTATCAAAAGAGTTAATTTTAAAATGTCATCTGTTAGAGAAATTCTTCCAGGTCTTGAATATAAATTTATAAAAAGTGACAAAATAAATATTTTAGACAAAGATTTTTCTAAAGATATACTAAAATTGGACAAAAATTTACCAGATAGTCAAATACCAAAAAAAGTTATTTATGAAAATTACTTGGGCTTCTCTCCTACTATAGCCAAAGAATTATTGTATAGATCTAATATCGATCCTAGAATAAATTGGGGTCTCATAAGTGAAGATGAAAAACTCATTTTAAATAATAACTTATACGAACTAAGAGATGCTTTAATAAATAATAGATATAGACCAAGTTTATATAAAAATAAGAAAAAATATAAGGAATTTTATTCTTTTGAATTAAAATCTTTAGGTTTTGACAAAGATAAATACGAATCCATAAGTGAGGCTATTGAAAATTTCTATGAGTATAACAGGTCAAATGATAGGCTAAGCCAAATAAAAAATAATATAGAAAGAAAAATTAATGGACAAATAAAATCTGTAAAGAAAAAAATTCAAATTTTAAATAAAAATATTTCTAAAGAAAATTCTATGGACATTTATAGAAAAAAAGGAGACATATTAGCTGCAAATATTAATAAAATAAATAAGGGTGATAAGGAAATTAATCTTAGCAATTTTTATGATGAAAATAAAAATATTAAAATCAGCTTAGATGATAAAAAAAATCCTTGGGAAAATGTAGATAACTACTATAAAAGATATAAAAAGATAAAAAATTCTATTGACTTTGCTAAAATTGACCTTCCTAAGCAAAATGAATATTTAGATTACCTAAATCAAATGGCAGATTTTGTAGAAAGAAGCGAAAGTATTAAGGATTTAGATGAGATAAGAGATGAGTTAATCGACAATAACATAATAAAACGTACAAGTAAAAATAAAAATAAAAACAAATCTAAATCAAAACCTATGCAATTTAAAACTGTTGATAACAGTGATATTTATGTAGGAAAAAACTCAAGGCAAAATGATTACATTACTTTAAAATTAGCAGGAAAAAATGATTATTTCTTCCATGTAAGAAATGCTCCAGGAAGCCATGTTATATTAAAAACTACCGAACTCAATGAAAAAGATATAAAAGTCGCATCATATTTAGCAGCAAAAAATTCTTCCCAAACTAAATCTTTAAAAGTAGATGTTGATTATACCAAAAAAAAGAATGTAAACAAAGCAAAAGGAGCCAAACTTGGTATGGTTTATTACGAAAACTTTAAAACCATAACTGTAGATATGGAAACTAATCCTGATAAACTATATAAAAAAATAAAATAAGATACAAAAAAGCCCAGCTTAGCTGGGCTTTTAAAATGTATAAGTAAAAATTATTTATTATTAACAGCTTCTTTAAGAGTTTTTCCTGCTTTAAATACTGGAGCTTTTGATGCTGGTATTTTGATTACTTCATCAGGTTTTCTAGGATTTCTTCCTTCTCTAGCTTTTCTGTCTCTTGTTTCAAATGTTCCAAATCCTACAAGTTGAACTTTTTCTTCTTTTTGTAAAGATTCAGTAACTGTTTCAATAAATGCATTTAAAGCTCTTTCTGCTTCAACTTTTTTAAGTCCACTTTTTTCTGAGATATTAACTAATAATTCTGATTTATTCATATATCCTCCTTATAAATCAATCTTTATCTTATTTTCTGCTTAACTCTAAATTAGATTATACATATAAATTTTATTTATTTCAAGCAATTATCAAATAAAAAGCTTGATATTTGAGTTTTTTATAAGTTTTTTTAAATACTTTTCATATTCATCTTCTAGATAAATTTTCTTAGCATCAAATAATAGATCTCTTTTATTATTATTTATAGAATTTATCATCAAAATAACATATGAGTCTTTGTATTTAAATACCTTACTTATTTGATCTGTCTTTTTTACAGAAGATAACTTTAATACTTGATTATCACAATAGACAAAATCTGACCTATAAACATCAAAATTTCTAACTTTTGAATTTAAATACTTCCTAAACATTTGTGAATTCTTTATATTAGATCGAACTTTTATAGCTTCTGACTCATCATCAAATATTAAGCAATCATATTTATATTTTTTTTGTAAGCTCTCATTCTCCTTAAAAAAATCTAGAATTTCTGAATCTTTAATATTATTGTTATTATAAAAATATTCCCTATGCTTTTTTCTTATAGAATCTCTAAAAGTTATCTCATCAAACTCATCTTGGCTAGCACCAAATGATTTTACATTTTCTAATAAAGAATCTTTTGTTAGAGATTTCTTACTTAAATCATCTATTATTTCAAGTGAATCGTTTTTGCTAATTTTTATTTTATTTTTTTTTAGATCATTGAGCATTACTTGATCTTGAATCAAAGAATCCAAAAGCTTTTTTTCTAATTTTTTATAATTGGCATTACCTTTCTTAGAATCCGTGTCTAAAAAATTTTCTCCATATTTTTTTATATAAAATTTTTGGTAATAGCTTAGCTCTTTTTCATAAAGCTTTTTTGTTATCACTTCGTTATCTATAAGAGCTACGCTATTATCTTTGTCTACTTTTTTTGAACAAGATGCTAAATTAAAACATAATAAACTAATTATTACTATTAGTATTTTCTTTTGTGTTTGAACTTTCATTATTAATTGGTTCTGTTGTTTTTGTATCCTTTTTTGGATCTTTCTTTTGAGGACCATCTTCAGTCACTACATTTGCTTTATTAAATAATTTTGTCAAATAATCAGAATACTTCTTATCATTTAATGCTTTTGATATATCATCTTTTAAAGAATCTGCAGTATCTTTCTTATCATCAACTTTTATTATATGATAACCATATGAAGTTTTTACAGGTTCTGAAACTTCACCTTTTTTCATGCTAAATGCTTTATCTGCAAATTCTTTAACCATCTTATCTTTTGTAAAATATCCTAAATCTCCACCTTTATTTGAGTTTGCAGTATCTTTAGAATATTCTTTTGCAAGCTCAGCAAAATCTGCACCATCATCTATTTTTTTCTTAACTTCGTTAGCAGTATTTTCATCAGCTACTAAAATATGGCTTGCTTTAACTTGTGCTAGTGTCTCTTTATGTTGATCAAAATATTTCTTAGCATCTTTATCACTTACAGGATGTTTTTTCTCAAACCAATCTCTATGTTTTTGGTAAATTTGATCTTTTTTTATTGTTTCTTTAAATTTATCACTGCTCATATTATAATCTTCAAGCATTTTATCAAATTTTTCTTGACCACCAAATTGTTGTATATATTGTAAAAATTTATCATCTAATTCTTTATCATCAACTTTTACATTATTCTTTTTCATATCATCTGCTATAAGTTTATCTTGAACTAGCATTTGAACAATTGAAGGTTTTAGTTGTTGTTGACTAGCAAGCATAGCTGAATAAAAACTCATCTCATCTTTATAAGAATCTTTTGTAATCTTATCTCCACCTACAATTGCTACTGCATCATCTGGTAGATTTTCTTCCTTAGCAGATTCACTTGTTTGAGTTTCATTTGAACCATTTTCTTTTTTATCCTTAGCTTTATCATTAGCACATGCACTAAATAAAAAGCTTGTAGCTAAAACTAAGGCTATTATTTTTTTATTCATTTTGTCTCCTTAATATTTTTAATAACTTTTAATAATTCGTAACAATCTAGCAATTTTGTACTTTTATTAGGTAATTTAAATGATGGATTTTCGGATAAGTCAAAAGCTAATTCCCCATTATAATCTTCATTGATACGAGATAATTCTTCGAAAGAAAATTTACTTTTATCTTTATAGGAAATTTTTACTTCATTTTTAATTTCTCTAATATCTTCAAATCCTAACTTATCTGCCAAAGATTTAATTAATGATACATACATAATGTTATCAACCATAATAGGAATATCTCCATATCTATCAATTAAATCCTCAACTAATATACTATAATCATCCAAATTTTCTATGCTAGATATTCTTTTATAGATTTGAATTTTTTGGCTAGGATCTTCAATATAAGATTCAGGTATAAATGCATTAACCTTTAGATCTATATAAACATCATTAAAATTAAGTGAATCAATATCTTTTCCACTAGCCTTATCAACAGCTTGTTGCAAAAATTTTACATATAAATCGTATCCTATTGCTTCTACTTGACCACTTTGACTTTCTCCTAAAATATTTCCGGCACCTCTAAGCTCTAAGTCTCTCATAGCAATCTTATAACCACTACCAAAATCAGAAAAATCTTTTATAGATTTTAGACGCTTTTCACCTATTTCAGTTAAAACTTTACCTTTGGCATAAGTAAAATATGCATAAGATGATCTTGACGAACGACCTATTCTACCTTTTAATTGATAAAGTTGGCCAAGTCCCATCATGTCAGAATCATAAACTATAATTGTGTTTACATTTTGTATATCCATACCAGTTTCAATTATTGTAGTAGCAAGCAATATATCAATTTCACCATTAACAAAATCTTCCATAATTTTTTCTAGACTCTTCGCAGACATCTGTCCATGAGCAATCTCAATTTTAGCTTTTGGAGTTAATAATTTAAGATGATTATATATTTTTTCTATATTATAAACCCTATTATATACAAAATAAACTTGTCCATTTCTATCAAGCTCTTTTTCAATAGCTCTTTTGATAATTGAAAAATCGTACTCTAATACGTAAGTATTAACTGGTAGTCTTCTTTGAGGTGGTTCATCGAGTGTAGACATATCTCTAATGCCAGTTAAAGACATTTGTAATGTTCTAGGAATAGGCGTTGCAGATAAGGTTAAAACATCTATATTTTCTTTTAATTTCTTTAATTTATCCTTATGTCTTACTCCAAATCTTTGTTCTTCATCTATAATTAATAGACCTAATTTTTTAAACTTTATATCTTTTGATAATAATCTATGAGTTCCAACAATTATATCAACTTTTCCAGATTTTAAATTATGAATATATTTATCTTGATCTTTTTTACTTACAAATCTTGATAACATTGCACAATCAATGGGAAAATCTTTAAATCTTTCTTGCATAGTTTTAAAATGTTGACGAGCTAGAATAGTTGTAGGTACTAAAAAACAAACCTGATAACCATCCATTACTGCTTTAAAAGCAGCTCTTAAAGCTACCTCAGTTTTTCCATAACCTACATCCCCACACAACAACCTATCCATAGGCTTTATATCTTCCATATCAGATTTTATTTCTTTTATTGATCTTAATTGACTATCAGTCTCTTCGTAGATAAAAGAATCTTCAAATTCATTTTGCCATGTAGTATCTTTACTAAAAGCATGTCCTTTAGCTTTTGATCTTTTGGCATAAAGCTCAACAAGATCATCAGCTATCTCATCAACTGCTTTTTTTGCTCTTTGCTTAGCTTTTTTCCATTGATTGCTACCCAATGATGAAACTTTAGGCTTATCACCCTTATTTCCAATATATTTGCTTACCAATTCCATTTGATCAATAGGCACAAAAACTTTATCATTCCCTTGGTATTCTATAACAAAATAATCCTTTTTCGTATTGTTTACTTCAATTTGTGTTATTCCCTTATATATACCTATTCCATTATTTTCATGAACGACATAATCACCAATTTCTATGTCTGAATAATTAATTATGTCTCTAGCATTTAGAGCTTTTTTTCTTTTTTTCTTATAATTATGTTTTTCTTTTCCAAAAATATCTTTATAAGAGAATACATTTACTTTATAATCAGTAAAAATATAACCAGTAGACAAATTTTTATCGGTTAATATAAGATCCTTTTTATTATCATTATCTTCAAATTCTGTTGAATAATTAAAAATATTATTTTCATCAAAAATATTTTTTATATTTTCAAAAGATTTTTTGTCAGATGTAAAAATATAAGCCTTTTCTTTATTTTTTAAAATATTTTTAATTGTATCTACAAAATAATTTACATTCTTATTGAAGTTTTCTTGCTCTATTGATTTTAATTCAATTATTTTCTTCGCTTTTATAATTTCGTTATTTTTTAATAAACTAGAAGAATTTATAACAGGATAAGATTTTATATTTGTAAGTATTTTATTGAAATCAATTTTTATATTTTTAAAACTTGAAAAAACTTCACCACTTTCAATTTGATTTGTTAAATCTAAATTAAATTTGTCTCTAATATTCTTAAAATTTTCTATTGCTCTATTAAGATCTTGAAAAATGAAAATTGAATCTTCATCAATATAATCAAAAAAACTACTGTAATTATCGATTCTATATGGAGTAATTAAATCATCATTAGCTATATATAAGCTATCTTTTAAGTATGATATTATTTGATTATATTTATCTTTTAATTTATTAAGACCTAGATTATTAGATATATTATCTATTTCTTTATTAATCAATTTTATAGTATTCTCATAATCAGATTTTTCATAAATTAATTCTTTACTTGGTCTTACCAAAATTTCATTTATATTTCCTAAAGATCTTTGGCTATCTTTATCAAAAAATCTAATTGAATCTATTTCTGTATCAAATAATTCAATTCTTATTGGATTTTCATATTCAATTGGCCAAAAATCAATTATAGATCCTCTAATAGAAAATTCTCCTTTTGATTCAACCAATTTTGTGAATTCATAATTTAATTCTATAAAATCATTTTTTAGTTCTTTAATTTCAATTTCATCATCAATATTTATTTTAAAAGATTTTTTTTCAAATATTTCTTTTGTTGTTAATTTATTTCTTAAAGCATCTAAAGTTGTAGTTATTATAAGATTATCTTTATTTATGATTTTTGTTAATACTTCAAGTCGATTAATTTGATTATTTTTTTCTAAGTTTTTTATATTATAGAAATTTATTTCTGTAGAAGGCAAATATAAACACTTATCCTCAACTAAGGAATTTATATCTTCACACATATTTTGTGCATTTTTTTCATCTTCACAAATAATTACTATAGGTTTATTTATTTTTTTATATATTGTTGCAAATACGTGTGATTTACTTTGGTCAGTTAATCCATGTAGAAATACAGGTGAAATTTTTTTATAATTTTCAATTATATCTTTTACTTGACTTATATTATAAATTTCATCTATAAGATTACTCATTATTTTCAACTAACCTTTTTGAATTATATATACTCATTGCTTTTTCTATACCTTCTTCTATTATCATTTTGATAGCATCACCAGCTAAGATAACTTCATCTTCAATAATTTTTGCTTCTTCTTTAGAAAATCCACTTAAAACAAAATTAGCCAAATCCATATATTCTGGTTTTTTGCCAACTGATACTTTTATTCTTGGAAAATCATCAAAATTTAAATTATAAATAATTGATTTCATTCCATTATGAGTACCAGCTGATCCTTTTTTTCTTATCCTAATTGAACCAAAATCAATATCGATGTCATCAAAAATGACAATTAATTTATCGTGATCAAAATCAAAATAGTTAAATATTTCTCTTAATGCTTCTCCTGAATTATTCATATATGTTTGAGGTTTTACGAGCATAATTTTTTGGCCAGAAATTACTCCCTGGCCAATTAAAGATTTGAATTTAATTTTTCTTACATCTATATCATATTTTCTTGCTAAATAATCAATTGTTATAAATCCAGCATTATGTCTTGTATTCTCATATTTCAATCCAGGATTGCCTAATCCTACAATATAATACATATATTATTTCTCATCATCAAATAAACCACTTATTGATTCATTTGTATTAATTCTATTGATGGCTTCTGCCAATAATGGAGCAATGGACATTTGTTTTATTTTTTTTATTTTCTTTTCTTCAGGTAATTTTATTGTATCAGTAATTACTACTTCTTTTACACATGAATTTTCTAATTTTTCACAAGCATTTGAACTTAACACACCATGAGTTGCAGCAATTGAAACATCTTTTGCACCATGTTCTTTTAAATAGTTTGCTGCATTACAAATTGTTCCTGCTGTATCAATCATATCATCAACTAAGATACAATGTTTACCTTCAAAATCTCCAATAACATTCATAACCTCAGAAACATTTGGTCTTGGGCGTCTTTTTTCAATTATTGCAATGGTTAATTTTAAAGAATCAGCAAAGTTTCTTGCTCTAGTCACACCACCTAAATCTGGACTTACTACAACATACTCATCAGGATTATTAAATGCTTCTTTAAAATGAGATGAAAGTAGTTTTACAGCTGAAAAATGATCTACAGGTATATCAAAATATCCTTGTATTTGTCCAGCATGAAGATCCATGGTGATAACTCGATCTGCTCCTGAAACCGCAATCAAGTTTGCAACAAGTTTAGCACTAATAGGCTCTCTACCTCTTGTTTTTCTATCTTGTCTTGCATATCCATAATATGGGACAACAACATTTACATATTTTGCAGAAGCCCTTCTACAAGCATCTGTCATAATAAGTAATTCCATTAAATTATCATTTGTTGGATATGAAGTCGGTTGGATAATATAAACGTCTTTACCTCTAACAGCTTCATTTATTTTTATATTAATTTCACTATCAGCAAATTTTTTAACTTCTACTTTTCCTAATTCAAGTCCCAATGAACTTGCAACTGCTTGTGCCAATTCTGGGTTAGAATTTCCAGAAAATAATATCATTTCTCCCCTATTAATAATTTCTCCCCTATCAATATGTGATGAATCTCTACATTCACTCATTTTATTTTTGCTCCTTTAATTTTTCTAAATCTCTTTTTTTCTTTTTTTCTACATAACCAGATATATTTTTTTGCTCTGCTCTTTCAATTGAAAGAACTCCCTCATCTACATCATTTGTAATTGTAGATCCTGCAGCAATATACCCTTCTTTTTTTACATGAACTGGTGCCACTAAATTAGAATTTGAACCTATAAATGCTCCATCCTCTACATTTGATCTATGTTTAAATTTACCATCATAGTTTACAAAAATAACTCCACATCCAACATTTATATCTTTACCTAAATCAGCATCTCCTATATATGCAAGATGTCCAGCTTTTGTACCTTCATCAACATTAGCATTTTTAACTTCAACAAAATTTCCAATATGAACATTTTTTCCTAATTTTGCTTTAGGTCTTAAATGTGAAAATGGACCTATATCAGTGCCTAGATCAACAAAAGATTTTTCAATTACAGAATTATCTATTTTAACATTATTTTTAATTATAGAATCTTCAATTCTAGAAGATCCTTCAATTATACAATTTTCTCCTATTTCTGTATCACCTAAAATTTTACAAGGCCCTGAGATTATAGTATCTTTACCAATTTTAACATCTTTTTCAATATTTACTATACTAGGATTTTCTATAATTACACCATTTAACATATGGTATTCGTTAATTCTTTCTCTTAATAATTTAGCTGCATAAGCTAATTCTTTTTTATTATTAATACCATAAAATTGATCAGGATCACAAGCTACAAAAGATTCAACTTTCTTACCATCTTTGTTTAAAATTTCAATACAATCTGTTAAATAGTATTCATTAGAACTATTATTTGTATCAATTTTTTTCAAAGATTCTTTTAAATCTTTTCCCTTAAATGCATAGATTCCAACATTTATTTCATTGACTTTTTTCTCATCTATATTTGCATCTTTTTCTTCTACAATCTTTTGAAACTTATCATTTTTCCTAATTATCCTTCCATATCCTGTAGGATTTTCTATTTTTGTAGACATAACAGTAAGATTATTATCATTTTCTTTATGAAATTTAATAAAATCCTCTAAAGATTTTTTTGTTATAAGTGGAATATCACCGTTTAAAATAAGACAATCATCATTATCTTCAATTAAGTCTATTGCCATACTTACTGCATAAGCTGTACCATATGGAAAATCATCCCCAATTTTTTGTTCCTTTATTTCAAGTTCGGGAAATTTTTCTTCTAATAAACTTTTATTTTTTCCACCAATTATTATAGTGTTAGAATTTTCGAATGAACAAGCATCAACTATATATGTGATAAGTTCTCTATTTAAAATTTTAGTCATAACTTTAGAGGTATTAGATTTCATCCTAGTACCTTCTCCAGCTGCAAGTATTATATTTTTTAACATCTATACTCCTTATTCTGGTGCAATTTCTAGTGCGAGAGTCATCATTTGAGTGTATGCACTTTGCCTATCTTCTGCACTATCTGCTTCATTTGAAACTAAGGAATCACTAATTGTAAAAACTCCTAATGCTTTTTTTCCGTATTTTCTAGCCACTGTAAATAGTCCATATGATTCCATTTCTACACATAAGACTCCATATTTTTGTAAGTTTTCAAAAACTTTTGGTTCCATCTCATTATAAAATTGATCTGAAGAATGTACTTGGCCACAATGAGTAATATATCCTAAATCTTGACTTTTTTTTGTAAGCCTCTAATAGTAGATTGAAATCTGGTGTAGGTGAAAAATTAATATTTCCAAATAAATTATCATTAATTGAAGATTCACTACATGCACTTGTTGCAAGAACTATATCGTGTAATTTAATATTTTCTTGCATACTTCCAGCACTTCCAATTCTTATTATTGTTTCAACATCATAGAAATTAAATAATTCATTGAAATATATCATTGATGATGGAATTCCCATTCCACTACCCATCACTGAAATTCTTTTACCTTTATAGTATCCAGTATATCCATACATTCCTCTAGTTTCAGTAAATTGAGTAACATCATCTAGGAAATTTTCTGCTATATATTTAGCTCTTAGAGGATCTCCTGGCATCAAAACAGTATTTGCTATTTCATCTTTACTTTTTGCTGAAATATGTGGTGTTGGTATTGTCATAATCACTCCTTATTAAATATTTCTAGTAATATGATATCACTTTTTAATTTATTTTAAAAATAAATAGGCAAGTAAATACTTGCCTATAAATCTAATTAAATTTTTGTAAATATTTTCTAGAAATTTCTTCTTTGGTAAAACCTAATTCTTCTTTTACGTCTTTAAAGTTTCCAGAAATTCCAAATCTATCAATGGAAATATTTAACCCATTATCTCCAGTAAATTCACTCCATCCAAAGGATGTTGCCATTTCTATAGATACTCTATTTGTAATTTCTTTTGGAAGAATTTTTTGTTTATAATCATCGTCTTGCATTCTAAATAATTCCATTGAAGGCATAGAAACAACCCTAACATCTATGTTAGATTTTTTCAATTCTTCTTTTGTTTCTAAAGCTAATTCAACCTCACTACCTGTTGCAATTATAATACCATCTGGAGTTTCTTTTTCAGAATCTGATATTATATATGCTCCTTTAGAAATATCTTTCAAATCTTTTGTTCCTTCAAGATTTTTAACATTTTGACGTGTAAGGGCAATTACGACTGGTGAATCTTTGCTTTCTAAAGCAATTTTCCAAGAAAGTCTAACCTCGTTAGCATCAGCCGGTCTTAACATAATTGCATTTGGAATTGATCTAATCATAGCCAATTGTTCTATTGGTTGGTGTGTTGGTCCATCTTCTCCAACTGCAACTGAATCATGTGTAAATACATATGTTACAGGAATATGTGAAAGGGAAGAAATTCTAAGTCCTGCTTTTAAATAATCTGAGAATACAAAAAATGTAGATACATGATGGAATGTACCACCGTGTGCAACTATTGCATTTGCAATAACGCTCATCGCAAATTCTCTTACACCATACCAAACATTTCTTCCTTCAGGATTTTTATCTGAAAATCTTTCACTATCTTTTATATTTGTCTTATTTGATGAGAATAAATCAGCACTTCCACCCCAGAAATTTTTAGTAACTTTAGCTATATCTTGAATTATTTCTCCTCCTGAAGCACGAGTAGCTAAACTATCATCTTCTGGTGAGTATTTTTTAACTCGATCAATCCAATTTTCAGATAATTTTCTCTCAAATCCACTTATATATTCTTTGTATTCTTCAGGATATTTTTCTTTGTACTCATTTAATAAATTTTCCC
The DNA here is from genome assembly GCF_000321005.1 of Anaerococcus senegalensis JC48. Classification (GTDB taxonomy): domain Bacteria; phylum Bacillota; class Clostridia; order Tissierellales; family Peptoniphilaceae; genus Anaerococcus; species Anaerococcus senegalensis. The sequence continues at coordinate 358,524 of NZ_HE578907.1, read as the reverse complement.
AATTGGAATAAGCTTTCTCACCATTTTTGATTATATTTTCTTTGAAAATATCATATACATCATCTGAAATTTGGAAATCTTCATCTTGCCAATTATAAGCTTTTTTAACCTCTTCAAAATCTTCTTGTCCAATTGGAGCACCATGAACCTTATTTGTACCTTGGTTTTTAGAACCAAATCCTATAATAGTTTTTACTTCTATAAATGTAGGTCCATTTGTATTTTCTTTTGCATTTTCTATTGCCTTATAAATTTCTTCAAGATCATTACCATCAGAAACTTTTATATAATTCCAATTTTGAGCTTTAACTCTTTGTTCAATATTTTCAGAAAATGATGTATTTAGATTTCCATCAAGACAAATATCGTTTGAATCATGAAGAATAATTAATTTATTTAGATTTAAATGACCAGCTAGTGACATTGCTTCATATGAAATTCCTTCCATAAGATCTCCATCACCACATATTGCATAAGTATAATGATCAACGATTTTATAATTTTCTTTATTATATATAGCAGAAAGGTGTTTTTCAGCCATAGCGAAACCAACTGCATTAGCAATTCCTTGTCCTAATGGTCCAGTTGTTACTTCAATACCATCAGTATGCTTTCTTTCAGGATGTCCTGGCGTTTTTGAACCAATTTGTCTAAAGTTTTTTAAGTCTTCTATACTTAAATCATATCCAGATAAATGTAATAGAGAATATAGCATTGCAGAACCATGGCCTGCAGATAAAACAAATCTATCTCTATTATGCCAATTACTCATTTTTGGATTTACATTCATTATTTTATTCCACAAAACATAAGCCATAGGACTTGCACCCATAGGAAGACCTGGATGACCACTATTTGCTTTTTCTATTTGTGCAACTGATAAACATCTTATTGCATTTACAGCCTTTTTATCTATATCATTAAACATTAATTTTTCTCCTCTATTTCTGTAATTTTTTCTACTCTATTACTATGTCTTCCACCTTCAAACTTAGTGTTTGCAAAAACTTCTACTATCATTTTTGCAACTTCTGATCCAATAACTCTTGATCCGAAACATAATACATTACAATTATTGTGAGCTCTAGACATTTTTGCTGAATATACATCAGAAACACAAGCTGCTCTAATTCCTTTAAATTTATTTGCAGCAAGACTCATTCCTAATCCTGTTCCACAAATTAAAATTGCAAAATCAGATTCATTAGATAAAACTTTCTCACAAGCTTTTTTAGCAAAATCTGGATAATCACATGAATCTTTTGTATATGTTCCAACTTTTTCAACTTCGTGACCGAGTTCTAAAAGTTTTTCTTCAACACTATCAACAAGATCTATTCCACCATGATCATTACCTATTATATATTTCATTAATAACCTCTCTAACTATTGTTTATAAATAAAGATTATCATTTTAAACTATCAATGTCAATTTTAGAAATACTATATTTTTTTAATTTTAAATTAATTGTTTCAATGGTTATACTACTTTTATTATGGTATAATATTTTATTGATATAAACTTTAGTTTAAAAGGAGAATAAATGTTTGAATTTAATTTAAATGATCATAGATATAAAAACATACACATGATAGGAATTGGAGGAATATCAATGAGTGGTATAGCAATCCTATTAAATAATAATGGTTATAATGTTACAGGTTCTGATTTGTCAATTTCTGAAACTAGTAAACATTTAGATAAAAATGGAATAAATTATGTAATTGGTCAAAGAAAAGAAAACATAAAGAATCCTGATTTAGTTATATATACAGACGCTATTTCTGATGATAATGAAGAATTAATAGCTGCAAGATCCTTAGGTGTGCCTGTCGTAACTAGAGGAGTTTTCTTAGGCGGTTTAATGAAAAATTACAAAAATTCTATCGCAGTATCTGGATCTCATGGTAAAAGTACAACAACTAGTATGATTTCTAAAATTTTAATGAATTCTACCAAAAATCCTACTATTTTATTGGGTGGAGATTTAGATGAAATTGAAGGTAATGTCCATGTAGGAGATAAAGAAATTCTTGTAACTGAAGCTTGTGAATATAAGGGAAATATTAGATATTATTATCCTTCTATTGGAATAATTTTAAATATAGATGAAGATCACCTTGATTACTATAAGGATTTAAATGACATAGTAGAAACTTTCAAAAATTATTTAAAAAATCAAGATGAAAATTCAAAAACTATATTAAATTTAAATGAAGAAAATAATAAGCTTGTTATCGACTCTGTTCAAGGAGAACTTATTACTTATGGACAAGAAAATCCAAATGCAGATTATAACGCTACTAACATAACTTTTAATAAAGATGGGAAACCAAGATTTGATTTAATTATGAAAGATGGTAGTATTGAACATTTTGAATTGTCAATATTAGGACGACACAATATTAATAATGCATGTGCAGCAATAATTTCTACTCTAGAAAGTGGAGTTGATATTAAAACAATAAAAAATTGCATACAATCTTATAAGGGATTAGAAAGAAGAATGCAACTAATGGGTAATGTTGAAGGATGTAAAATTATTTTAGATTATGGTCATCATCCTTCAGAAATTCAAGTTAATTTAAGTGCTCTTTCTGAACATACTAAAGGAAATTTGATATGTGTATGGCAACCACATACTTACACTAGAACTAAAAGATTATTCAATGAATTTGTAAATTGTTTTGATGATGCAGATGAGATAATAATTACTGACATTTTCGCAGCTAGAGAGCCTTTTGACCCTAGTATATCAAGCAAGGATATTGTTGATGCCTTAATTAAAAATGGAAAAAAAGCTAAATATTTGCCAACTTTTGATCAAGTAAAAGACTATATTCTTTCAGATATTAAAAAGGATGATCAAGTAATAGTAACTGGTAGTGGAGATTCTGATAAATTAGCAAAAATGATTGCAGGAATCTCAGAATAAAAAATAGCAAGATAAGCGTAAGTTTATCTTGCTATTTTTGTTGCTTTTATTAGTATTTACTTTTATTTTATTACCATCACATTTTATTGTAATATCTCCATCTATATCAGTTCTAAGAAATTTAATATTTTTATTATTTAAAAGTTTTAAAACTCTATTTGATGGATGTCCATACCTGTTATTATTTCCAACAGAAATAATTGCTAATTTTGGATCAACTTCTTCTAAAAATTCATTTGATGTTGAATATTTACTACCATGATGACCAAGCATTACTACATCACTTTTTAAATTAAAACCACTATAAATTAATTGATTTTCAATATTTATACTAGCATCACCTGTAAATAAGAATGACATATTACCATGAATTAATTTTAAAATTATAGAATTATCATTATCAATACCATTTTTATATTCATTTGGCCATAATATTTTTATTCTTGCATCTGAAATATTAAAGTTATCTCCCTTTTTGGGATAAATAATATTTGCTTTAGATTTTTTCAAGCTATTTTTGAATGATTTATATATTTTAGTATCTTTTTTATAATCAGGACACAAAACATTTGATACTTCGAAATTCTCAAGAATTGAAATTAAACCTGAAATATGATCTTCATCATAATGGCTTACTATCATATAATCTATTTTTTTTATATTTTTATTCTTTATAAAATTATAATAATATCTACTGTTAGACCTATTCCCTCCATCAATTAGGATATTCTTGTTATTAGTCTTAATTAAAACAGCATTTCCTTGCCCTACATCTATGTAATAAATTTCTAATTCTTTTAAATTTTCTTTTTTTTCTTCTTTTGAATATATTAATAGAAAAACTAGTAGAATTGATAATAAAACAATTATAATGTTTTTTATTATTATCTTCATTAATCTAATCCTACAGAAATAGCTATAGCAGCATCTATTTTTAACATAATCGACTTATCAAAAGATCCTAATTTATCTCTCAATCTTCTTTTATCAATTGTTCTTAACTGTTCTAATAAAGCTACGCTATTTTTAGGTAAACCAAATTTATTTCCACTTAAAGCTACATGAGTTGGTAATTTTGATTTTTTTAACTGACTAGTAACAGGTACAACAATAATTGTTGGAGAATATTTATTTCCCATATCATTTTGTACAACTATTACAGGGCGCACTCCTCCCTGTTCGCTTCCTACGACTGGAGAAAGATCAGCATAAAATAAATCTCCCCTTTTAACTTTCATTTTCATCTCCTAAAATTTTATTATTAATTTTGTAAATTCTAGGAACTCTATTTGAAATTGAAGTCATTAATTCATAAGCTATAGTATTTATTTTTTTTGCTTCCTTATATATGTCTGGATATAGAGTAATATAATCACCAATCTTACAATCAATATCGCTGACATCAATCATAATTTGATCCATACAAACTCTTCCAATAACTTTAGTTAATTTACCATTTACTAAAACTTCTCCGATATTAGAAAATGATCTTTTAAATCCATCTGCATATCCAACTGCAACAGTTGCAACTTTCATATCTTTTGGTGCAACAAAAGTTCTACCATATGAAATACTTGTTCCTTTTTCCACATTTTTAACAAAAGATACTTGAGCTTTGAATTCAAAAGCCTGAGATAATTTTATTTCTGAAACTTCTTTTATATAATCAGATGGATAAATTCCATAAATTCCAATTCCAAGTCTAAGTAAATCTGATTTAAAATTATATTCCATAGAAGCTGCTGTATTAGCAATATGAATCAACTTTAAATTAAAATCATCTTTTATCTTATCTATTATGTAATTAAATTTTTGATATTGTATCTTTGTATATGATGTATCTTTTTCATCTGCAGTAGCAAAATGAGAAAAAGCACCAATAAAATTAAAATTTTCTAATTTTTTTAATTCTTTAATTTTATCTATTTCAAAGTCTCTAAATCCTAGCCTTGTGTGACCAGTATCTAAAATAATATGACAATTAATTTGACTATCTAGACTTTTATTAATTTTTTTAGCATAATCTAAGTCATAAATTCCTACATCAATATTTAATTTATTACACTCTTTATACTTATCTAAAGGTAAGTATCCTAAAATTAGTATAGGTTTTTCTATGCCATTTTCTCTCAAATTTTTAGCTTCTTTAAATTGAGCCACAGCTATATAATCTATTTGATCATCAATATATTTTGCAATTTCTAAAGCACCTAGTCCATAACCGTTTGCTTTTAAAACAGCGCATGTTTTTGAATCTTTAGATTTTTCTTTTATTAATTTTATATTATTGTATATCTTGTCTAAATCAACTAACAAATAATTTTCTTGCATTCTAACACCTCATTAATCTGTAGGCCTTTGGTAAATTTTTTATAATATCACTTGCAATCAAAGAATCTTCACAATATTTTTTTGCGTAAATATCCCCAGCTAGTCCATGAATATAAACAGATAAAACAGAAGCTTCAAATGGATTCATAATAGAAAGATTTGCTAGTAAAATACCAGTAAGTACATCTCCACTACCAGCTGTAGCCATACCACTATTACCAGTATTGTTTATATAGCATCTATTTCCATCTGTTACTATTGTATTTTTTCCTTTTAAAACTAAAATAAGCTTATGTTTTTTAGCAAATTCTATGGATACTTTTTCCCTATTATTTTTTATATACGATAAAGATAAGTTTGAAATTCTAGAAAATTCCATCTCATGTGGAGTTAAGACTATATTTTCTTTTCTATCTATTATATGTAAATTATTTTCTAAAGAATTTAAACCATCAGCATCAATCACTATATTTTTATCAAAATTTTCTAAAATAACCTTAATTAAATTATGAACATCTTTACCCTTGCCCATTCCTGGACCAATTGCAACTGCATCTTTTTCTTTGATTAATTGTAATATTTTATTAACTATATTAATTTCATTATAAAAATAATTGCAGCCTACCTCTTCTATTATACATTCTGTAGACTTTATTTGTAAAATATTTGATATTGATGAAGGGCAAATTATATATGATAATCCTGCACCCGATCTTAAAGCGGCGATTGATGACATATATACAGAGCCAGCCATCCCCTTTTGTCCTCCAATAACAGCAACTTTGCCAAAATCCCCTTTATGAGAAAATTTAGATCTTTTATTAAGCAAAGACTTAATTTTTTTATCAACTTTAAAATTTTCTTCTTTTTTAATGCATACTGCTATTGCAAATTCTCCATCATGACTTATACTTAAACTTGAGTTCATTTTTTTACCATCAATATAAATATAAGGCTTATTATTTAAATTTTTAATTTCTATTTTTTTTCTTAATATGTAGGCTAAATTAAGGTTATAAGCCTTAATTATTGCTTCTTTTGCTGCAAAAATCCCCGCAAAAGTTTGAATATAATTTTCTTTTTTCCTAGAATAATGAATTTCATTATCAGTAAATATTTTACTTTCAAAATTATTTTTTTCGAATTTTTTTCGAAATTTTTCTATACTTACTATATCAATTCCAATCATATTCTTTTCCTCAAATTATTGAAAGATTGTTTAGATTTTTGAATTATTCCATCAATATCAAGATTAATGAATTTTTTATTATCAAATACTATTTCTCCATTTATCAAAACATATGAAACATCTGTATCGAAAGTAGAGTAACATAAAGATGAAATCAAATTATTTTGAGGAGTATGGTTAGGATTATTTAAATCTATTAAAATAATATCAGCGATTTTTCCTTCTTTCAAACTTCCTATTTTTTCATCCATTCCCAAAGCCTTTGCTCCATTAATAGTCGCCATTTTTAAAACTTCATATGCCCTTAAATTTTTAGGATCTTTATACTTTGAAACAAGTGATGCTATTGAAATTTCTTTGAACATAGATAAATTATTATTACTTGCTGATGAATCAGTTCCAATTGCAAGATTTATTCCCCTATCAATTATTTTCGAACAATCTAAAAATCCTGATGAAAGTTTTAAATTACTGGAAGGATTGTGAACGACAGAAACATCATATTTTGACAAAATATCTAAATCTTTTTCCGTTAAATGCACGCCATGTGCTGCTATTGTTTTATTTTCAAAAATTCCACATTCTTCAAAAACTTCCGTTGGACTTTGGCCAAATCTTTTTATACATTCTTCGTTTTCAAATTTTGTTTCTGATAAATGTATATGAATAGGAATCTTATATTCTTTAGAAACTCTTGATATCTCTTCTAAGTATTTTTTATCAGTTGTATAAACAGCATGAGGGCCTAAGGCAATATTTATTCTCCCATCTTGGCTGTTTTCGAATTTTTTATAAAGATTTATATTTTCTTTAATTTTAGATAAATTTTCATCATCTAGTGTTAAGCCTCTTGAAATTTGAGCTCTCATTTTAGATTTTTCTAATGCTTTTATTGTTTGATCTTCGAAATAGTACATATCAGCAAAAGTTGTCGTTCCTGTCATTATCATTTCAGCTTGAGATAATAATGAAGCCCAATAAACATCTTTTTCAGTTAATTTATCTTCTAGTGGCCATATTTTATTATTTAGCCAATCCATTAGTTCAACATCATCACTAAAATTTCTAAATAGACTCATTCCGACATGTGTATGAGCATTTATTAATCCAGGCATAGCTAGATGATTTTTTCCATCTATTTTTTTATCATAAAAAAAATCAATCTTGTCTTTGCTTATTTTTTTATTTTTCCGTCTTCAATATAAATATTTCCATTTTTTATAACTTCTCCATCACACATTGTGAGGATCTTAACGTTTTCTATTAATATATTCATAATAAATAAGAGCGGCGAAAAGCCTGCTCTTAAATTTCTCCTATTCTTTCTTTTAATAGTGCATTTACTTGTTGTGGATTTGCTTTTCCTTTTGTTTTTTTCATACATTGACCAACCAAAAATCCGAATGCCCTATCTTTACCATTTTTAATATCTTCAATAGATTGTTGGTTTTCTTCCAAAACTTCTTTAACTATATCTTCTAAGAAATTTTCATCAGAAATTTGTAGAAGATTTCTTTCTTTTGAAATTTTTTCTGGATCTTCATCTGATTCAAATATTTCTCTTAATAATTTCTTACCAACATTATTGTTTATTTTATTATCTAGAACTAGTTTTATTAATTTAGCAAAATTTTCAATTGATAAGTTCATTTGATCAGCTTCAATTTCACTTTCATTTAATCTTCTAGATAGTTCTGTTAATATCCAATTTGAAACTTCCTTAGGATTTTTTACTATATCATTTGTTTTTTCAAATAAATTAGCTAATTTCCTATCATTTGACAAAAGACCCGCATCATAATCTGAAAGTTTATACTCTTTCATATATCTTTTTGCTTTTTCTTCTGGTAATTCTGGTAAATTATCTTTTATATCTTTAATAAATTCTTTACTTAGTTTAATTCTTGGTATATCTGCTTCTATAGAAAACCTATAATCATTTGCAGTTTCTTTTGTTCTCATTGAAATTGTAGATTGAGAATCATCATCCCATCTTCTAGTTTCTTTTATAGATTTCTCTCCATTTTCTAGCATTCTTTTATGTCTATCAGTCTCAAATAATAAGGCATCTTCGATGGCTTTTATAGAGTTTAAGTTTTTAATCTCAGAAATTGATGTTCTTTCTCCTGTTTCAAGATTTTCTAAGTTTATATTAACATCGCAACGCATTTGACCTTCTGCCATGATACAATCTGAAACATCCAAAAATCTTAAAGTTTGCGCTAATTTTTCAACGAATTCTCTAGCTTGTTTAGCAGATTTCATATCTGGTTCTGTTACTATTTCAATTAAAGGAAGGCCAGCTCTATTGTAATCCATCAAAGTATTATTATTTTCATCGTGATTTGATTTTGCTGTATCTTCTTCCATATGAATAGAGTTTAATCTAATTTTATCTCCATCACTCAAAATAATGTGACCACCAATAGCATATGGCTCATCTTGTTGGGTTATTTGATAGCCCTTAACAAGATCTGGATAAAAATATTTTTTTCTATCCATTTTCATTGATTCTCTAATTTCACAATTGAGTGCAAGTCCAGCTTTGATTGCATATCTTACAGCCTCTTTATTAATTAAAGGCAAAGTTCCTGGATGACCTAAACAAATTGGGCATGTATTTGTATTAGGTACAGCACCAAATTCATTTTTACAGGAACAAAACATTTTTGTTTTTGTAGATAATTCTACGTGAATTTCTAATCCTATAATAGTTCTAGTCTTCATTTATTTTCCTTTCGAAAGTTTCACAAGCATTTATAATATCATTGTCTTTAAATCTATCTCCTATAATTTGAATACTTCCAGAAATTCCTTTTCTAACAGGGATAGATACTCCACAAGATCCTGTTAAATTTACGCAGACATTAAAAATATCTGAAGTGAAATCCTTTAAAGGATCATCAACATATATTCCTAATTTAGATGGTAAATCTACAGTAGTTGGAGTGATTAATAGATCATAGTTTTTAAATATTTCTTTAAATTCTTCAACAATTAAAGTTCTTAATTTTAGTCCTTGTTTATAAATTCTTTGATCATCTTCACTTGAAAGATACATTGTTCCAAGAGCTATTCTTCTTTGGACATTTTCCCCAAATCCTTCTGACCTATTTTTTATAAATAATTCTTCAACATTTTTGTATTCATCAGTTTGATGACCAAATCTTATACCATCAAATCTTGATAAATTACTTGAAACTTCAGAGCTCATTACGACATTATAAACTTCGTTTGCATATTTAGAATATTTTAAATCACTTGGATAAATTTCAGCTCCCATTTCTTTTAAAATTTCTATTGCTTTCTTATAATCATCTTCTACTTCTTTATCTAAATTATATACATTATTTTCATTTTTAATTACAGCAATTTTTTTGCCAGAAAAATCATAATTTTCTTTTTCATAATTATAATCTTCAAGAGATGCTGTCATATCAAATTTATCTGGGCTTTGAGTTGCGGATGCAAGTTGTCTTAAATCACTTACATTTTTTGCAAATAATGAAACTTGATCTAAGCTATTTGCCATTGAAACAACTCCAGACCTACTCATTAAGGAATATGTTGGTTTATATCCTATAATATTGCAATAACTTGCAGGTTGTCTTACTGATCCACCAGTATCTGTTCCAAGTGAAACTAGCACATCTTCTTTTGCAACACTTACTGCAGAACCTGAAGAAGATCCACCAGGAATTAAAGTTTCATCTAATGGATTTTTTATTGGACCAAAATAAGATGTTTCTCCTGATCCTCCCATTGCAAATTCATCCATATTTGTTTTGGCAATAATAATTGCATCTTCATTTAATAGATTTTCAACTACTTTTGCATTAAATACTGGATTAAAATCTTCTAGCATTTTTGATCCACAAGTCATTTTCATATTTTTATAAGAAATATTATCTTTTACGCTAACTGGTATTCCAAATAGGGAACCTAATTCTTCTTTATTTTTTAATTTCGCATCTAAATATTTTGCTCTTTCTAAACTATCTTCTTCATTAATAGAAATATATGCATTATATTTATCATTTTTTATTTTTTCTAATACTTTTTTTGTATTTTCAAATACTGAAATTTCATTATTTTTAAATTTATTAATTGTTTCTTTAATATCCATACTTGCTCCTTAAAGTTTCCAATCCAACCTAAAATAACCATATTCAGTATCTTTTGCATTTTTAAGAGCATCTTCTCTGTCAAGAGATTTTCCTGGCACATCTTCTCTTAAAATAGCTTCATGATTATCCAACATTTCAGTCATTTTTACATCTTTACAATCAACATCAAAAATATGGTCAATAAAGTCTAAAATTTTATTATACTTATCAGAAATTAAATCTACATCTTGGTTAGATAAATCAAGATTTGCTAGTCTATAAATTCTAAAAACTTCATTTTTATCCATTTAATCCTCCTCTAATTTTCTTATAAATTCAAATAATTCTTCATCCTCTAAAATTTTTATACCTAACTGGTCTGCTTTTTCTTTTTTACTTCCTGGTTTTTCTCCACATAAAACTAAATCAGTATTCTTAGAAACAGAAGAAGTAACATCTCCCTTATGGTCTATTATAAGTTTTTTAATATCATTTCTTTTATAATTTTCTATACTTCCCGTAATTACAATTTTCATGCCATCTAAGGAATCAGAAACTTCGTTTTCATTAATATAATTAATCTTAATACCTTTATCAAGTAATTTGTCTATAGATTCTTTTATATTATTATCTTTAAAAAACTCAACTATATCATGAGATGTTTTTTCGCCTATATCTTCAACTTCAACCAAATCTTCTTCTTTGGCATTTCTTAAATTTTCTAAAGATTTATACTTTTCAGCCAAATCTCTTGCAGTTTTAACACCAACATTTGGTATACCAATAGCGTAAATGAAGTCATTTAATTCACATTCTTTACTATTTTTTATAGCTTCTAACAAATTATTTGTCTTTTTTTCTTTAAATGATTCCAAGTTTATTAAATCTTCATATGATAAATCATACAAATCATAAATTTCTTTAATTCCAAGTTTATTAATAAATAATTCAATAGTTTTTTCAGATAAACCTTCAATATCCATTGCATCTCTTGATGCATAATGCACAAGCCTTGCTTTTAATTGAGGCGTGCATGAAATTGAATTTGGACAATAAATATGAACATTTCCTTCAATTAATTCGCTATGACAATATGGACACTTGTTTGGTTTTTCTATCTTTTTTGTACCTTCTTGAAATTCATCAACAACTCCTAGTATCTCAGGAATTACATCGTTAGATCTTCTTATAAATACTTTAGATCCAATTTTCACTTTTTTTCTTAGAATATCATCGTAATTATTTAATGTTGCTCTTTGCACTGTTACACCAGAAAAATCTACAGGCTCTAAAATTGCTGATGGAGTAACTTTTCCTGTTCTTCCTACATTCCAAACAACGTCTAAAAGCTTTGTTGTGTATTCTTCAGGATCATACTTATAAGCTATTGACCATCTTGGAAATTTATTTGTATAGCCCAAAACTTCTTGAGTTTTTACATCATTTACCTTTATAACTACCCCATCTGTTAAAACATCTATATTGTGTCTTTCTTCTTTAATATATTCAATTTCTTTAACTATTTCATCAAAATTTTTTATTAATTTTTTGTAAGGATAAACTGGTAATTTTTGTTCTTTTAAAAATTCTAACTTATCTTCTTCTGTTTTAAAATCTAAAGAATTTGTAGAAATTTGATAAAAATAAGCTTTTAATTTTCTTTTTCTGGTTTGACTAGTATCTAGATTTCTAATTGCACCCGCTGCAGCATTTCTTGCATTTTTTAATGGAATTTCATTTTCATCGTTATATTTTTTAAGACTTGATAAGGGCATCACTGCCTCTCCTTGAATTTCAAGCAAGGATTTTTCTTTTATTTTTGTTGGAATAGTTGGAATAGTTAATACTTGTTTTGTAACATCTTCACCTACTATTCCATTTCCTCTTGTTGAGGCTGTTTTTAAATATCCATTCTCATAAGTTAAATTTATGGTTAATCCATCAAATTTATATTCAGTTATAAATTCTAATTCTTCTAATTTATCATTATGAGTTTGGTTATAATTATCTCTTAATTTTTTAGTCCTAAAAATCCAATCCTTTAATTGATTAATATTTTGGGATTTATCTTGGGAATAGAGCCTTGAAATATGAAAATGCTTCTCAAATTTATCTAAAATAGTTCCTCCAACTCTTTGCGTTGGAGAAAATATATTTATATACCCAGTAGATTTTTCCAGATTTCTAAGTTCATCATATAATTTATCATATTCACCATCAGATACTATTGGTTCATCCAAGGTATAATAATGATAATTTAATTCATTAATCTTATCTATTAATTCATCTATTTTAATTTTATCTTTACTATCCATCTTATATCCTTTTTATTGGTGCATAGTCTTGATTAAGTTTTTTCAACCCTTTTTTGTCAAAAGCTACAACAAGTTCATTTCCATCATCAGATTTTTTAATTTGAACTATCATACCTTCTCCCCACTTAGTGTGGATTATTTTATCACCAATATTAAATTCTTCTTTTGATGATTCTTTTACTGTATTTTTCTTTAAAACACTTTCTCTAGCCTTATCTCTCATGTAGGACTCATTACTTCTGATCTTTACGTAAGGAGAATAAGCTGGGGTTTTTTCCTGATCAATTTGTTTAATAGATGATTTTATTTCACTTAAAAATCTAGAAGGCTTATAATATACTGCCTGACCAAATTGTCTTCTAATTTCAGCACTAGATAAGTATAATTTTTCCATAGCTCTTGTAATAGCTACATAGCAAAGTCTTCTTTCTTCTTCGATATTTCCTTCATCTATACTTCTTTTTGATGGAAATAATCCATCATCCATTCCAACAACAAAACACACCTTAAATTCCAGTCCCTTTGCTGAGTGAATTGTCATTAAGGATATTGAATCATCAATTTCTTCTGTTTTATCAAGGTCTGATAAAAGAGATAAATTTTCTAGATAATCATGAATATTATCTTCTGGATTATTTGACTCATATTCTGCTGCTGAAGAGATAAATTCATTTAAATTATCAATTCTAGACCTATTTTCAACAGAATAAGATTCTTCTAAAGCTTTTATATATCCGCTTTTATCCAAAACCTCTTCAATTAAATCAACTATTTTGTAATCTTTATAATTATCAAAAATTTCTGCAAGTGGATTATAGAATTTTTCACATGAAGTTTTTAATTTCGTAGGTAAGTTTGAAAATAAAGAAGGATCACAAACTAGCTCTGTTAATGAGAAACCTAACTTACTTGCTTCTTTCTCTAAATTTTCAATAGTTTTATTTCCGATACCTTTTTTTGGTTCATTAATAATCCTCTTTAAGCTTATATCATCTTTAGGATTAACTAGAACTTTAAGATAGGAAACTAAATCTTTTATTTCTTTTCTATCATAAAACTTAAGCCCACCTATAACTTTATAATCTAAAAGATTTTTCATAAGATATTCTTCAAATATTCTTGATTGAGCATTCATTCTATATAAAATAGCCATGTCTTTTAGTTTATATCCTTCTCTTATTAAGGAATTAATTTCGTCTATTACAAATTTTCCCTCTTCAGATTCCACTGAGGACTTTTTATATAAAACTTCAGACCCATCTTTTTTAGATGTCCAGAGGTTTTTATCTTTTCTTTCTGTATTATTTTCAATTAGTTTATTTGCTACATTAATAATATTGGAAGTTGATCTATAATTTTGTTCTAGTTTTATAGTTTTTGCATTTTTAAAATCTTTTTCAAAATCTAAAATATTATTAATATCTGCTCCTCTAAAACTATATATTGATTGATCAGCATCACCAACTACTGTAATGTTATTATGCAACTTCCCAATTGCTTTGATTAGCTCATATTGACTTTTATTAGTATCTTGATATTCATCTACATACACATACTCAAACTTATCTTGATAATATTTTAAAGTTTCTGGGTCACTTGCAAATAATTCCAAAGTCTTTAAAATCAAATCATCAAAATCTAAAGAATTATACTCAAATTTCTTTTTTTCATAATTTTTATATATTTTGTAGTATTCTTCTTGTTTGGCATAAAAGGTGTTTATATTTAAAAACTCCTCAGGACTTATAGATTTGTTTTTACAAAAGCTAATTACATTTAGTGCTTCTTTTGGGCTTATTTCATCCTTGTAATCTAAATCCCTTATTATTTCCTTTACCAAAGTTTTTTGATCATTTGTATCATATATGGTGAAGTTATTATCAAATCCAATTTTATTAATATTCATTCTAAGTATTCTTGCACAAATAGAGTGAAATGTACCAATCCATAAGTGAGAAACATCTTCGTTTAAAAGATCAGATATTCTTTCTTTCATTTCATTAGCAGCTTTATTTGTAAAAGTTATTGCAAAAATATTTATAGGATTTACAAATTTTTCCTTAATTAAATAAGCAATACTTGTAGTTAGTACTCTCGTTTTTCCACTACCAGCCCCTGCAACCACGAGTAAAGGACCTTTATCATGCAAAACTGCTTCTTTTTGTTTATCATTTAAATTAGATAAGTCCATCATTCACTTCCTTTCATCCTATTAATTATACCACAAGAGCATAAGTATTCTAAGATATAAATATAATAGAATAATTTTTAATAAAAATTTTTATAAAAATAAAAAACGAACTTATCAAATTGATAAATTCGCAATTTATTCTTAAATTATTTATTTTTTTCTTCCTTTAGATTATTAGCTATTAACTTTTCTAGAACTAAATCATAACCATCAGTTCCATAATGTAGAGATCTATTTACTCTTGAAATTGTTGCGGTAGAAGCCCCAGTCTGTTCTTCAATTTCACTATAAGTTTTTCTTATTTTTAATAGTTTTGCTACTTGTAATCTTTGTGAAATTGATTGAAGTTCTCTAGCTGTACAAGCATCTTCAAAAAAATTATAACATTCATCTCTATCTTTTAACATTAATATAGCATCAAAAAATTCATCTAAATCTTTGCTTTTTAATTTTGAATTTGTCATCATTATCTCCTAAAATAATCCAACGATATCACCATCATCATCAATATCTATATCAAATGCAGCAGGTCTTTTTGGTAATCCTGGCATAGTTAAAATATTTTGAGTTAAGGCTACAATAAAGCCTGCCCCTTGATTTAATCTAATATCATTGATAGTAATTTCATATTCACTTTCTGGATTTAAGTTATTAGGATCATCAGAAAGAGAATATTGTGTTTTTGCAATACAAATTGGTAAATTATCTGAATTTAAATCATTAATTCTTTTTATTTCACTTAGAGCTTTTTTTGAATATTTTACTCCGCTTGCCCTATAAATTTCTTTAGCAATTATTTCAATCTTGTCCTCAATAGATAAATTTTCGTCATATAAAACTTTGAAATTATTATCATTTTGACTTTTTTCTATAATATATTCACATATATCTAGACAACCATCGCTTCCTTTATGATAGACATCACATTCGAAAGCTTTTAATCCTAATCGTTCAACAAGTTTTTTTAAGGTATCTAATTCTTTTTGTGTATCTTGGTCAAATTTATTAATTGCAACTACGATATTATTTGAAAATTTCTTAAGATTTTCAAGATGAGTTTTTAAATTTTTGAAACCTTTTTTTAAAGTTTCTATATTTTCTTCATTTATTTCTTTTAAATCTTGACCACCATGATATTTTAATGCTCTAATAGTAGCTACTACAACAGTCATGTTCGGTTTTAGATTAGCTTGTCTACATTTTATATCGTAGAATTTTTCTGCTCCAAGATCTGCCCCAAATCCTGCTTCTGTTACTGCATAATCTGAAATTGAAAGAGCAGTTTTTGTAGCAATTATAGAATTACAACCATGAGCAATATTCGCAAATGGTCCTCCATGAATTATAGCTGGTGTATTTTCTAGAGTTTGACATAAATTTGGTTTTAAGGCATCTTTCATCAATACACAAACTGGTCCAGTTGCATTAATATCGTCAACTGTTACGAAATTCCCATCATTATCATAAGCTACTATCATTTTTGAAACTTTTTTCTTAAAATCAAAAAGATCATTGCTCAAACAAAATACAGCCATCATTTCTGTAGCTACAGTAATATCGAAACCATCTTGTCTAACTATACCATTAGTTTTTTTACCAAGACCAACAACAACTTCTCTTAGCGCTCTATCATTTAAATCGACACATCTTTTCCAAACAATATTATTTAAATCAATATTTTTTTCATTTCCTTGATAAATATGATTATCAATCATCGCTGCTACTAAATTCACTGCACTTGTAATCGCATGGAAATCACCAGTAAAATGAAGATTTATATCTTCCATTGGTATAACTTGAGAATAACCTGCTCCACAAGCACCTCCTTTAATACCAAAAGATGGTCCCAGTGATGGTTCTCTTAAAACAGAAATAGATTTTTTTCCTAATTTATTAAGACCCATAGATAAGGCAACATTCATAGTAGTTTTTCCTTCACCAAATGGTGTTGGAGAAATCGCAGTAACTAAAACAAGTTTTGAATTTTTATTTTCATCATAACAAGGTTTTATTTTAGCCTTATACTTACCATATTTTTCATAATCATTAATTTCAAGATAATTTGCTATCTCTTCGATATCTTTAATTTTCGCTTCTCTTGCAATCTCAATATCTTTTTTCATTTAAACTCCTAAATTTACTTTTAATATTTGCTTGTCAGATATATTATATCAACTATTCACATTCAGTGCAATAGTTTATTAAAGTGAATTAAGATTTATTAGTTAACTTTTATTATTTTCTATAATATCTAAAAAAGTATTTACTAAATTTTCATTTCTTGCAAGAAGTGGACCATGAAGATATGATGCAAAAGTATTTTTATACCTAAAACCTTCTGTTTTATCTTCTCCATTATTACCATTTCCATTAATAACAATAGCAAAGGCATTCTCTCTATTTTTTAAAAACGTAACTCCACCATGATTTTCAAAACCATGATATATTTGACCATTTTCATTATCTTTTATTTCAATATTTCCTACAAATCTATTAGAATTTACTTGGTTTTTAGTGTAATAATCAAAAATTTTAAGACCTTCAATCTTATTATCATAAGCATCATAATAATATTGTCCCATTAACTGATATCCACCACATATGGCTAGAAAAAGTCCATCATTTTCAATATATTTTTTTATATTTTCTTTTTTATTTTCTAAATCTTTTTCTACAATAGATTGTTCATAGTCTTGTCCACCGCCAAAAAAAACAAAGTCATATTTCTTATAATCAAAGTCATCTTTCAAGCTAACTACTTCAATGTTTACCTCATGACCTTTTTTTTGAGCAAAATATTTCAATGCCATCACATTTCCGACATCTCCATAAGTATTCAATAAATTTCCATATAAATGACAAATGTTTATAATCATTTGAGTTTTAATACCTCTCTTAATCTAAGCATAGCTGTATATGTTGAAAGTATATATATCTTTTCAGTTTTCTCATTTTTTATTTTCTCTAGAATTTCATCTTCGTAATTAAATTCTTCTATATTACCATCAAAAATATCTGCTATTTCAAGTCGTCTTTTCATATCAGTCTTTCTAATTCCTGAAACTTTTATAACTTTTATATCTAATTTCTTTAACTTTTCATAATAAGAATCATAAATCCAAGAAACATCCTTACCATCAGCATAATTATCATTTAATATGCAATATAAACTAATGGGACTATTTTCTAGAAGCATAAGATTTATGATTTGATTTAATCCTGTAGGATTTTTCACTAAATTTATAACAATTTCTTTGCCTTCTATATCAATTATTTCTTGTCTACCAAATACATGCTCTTGATATTTTAAACCTTCATATATTTTATTATATGAAATTTCTAATTCTTTTGCCAAGGCAATTGAACTTAAAGCATTGTAAATATTATAGAAGCCTCCAATTTGTGTTTCATACTCTTGTCCATCAACTAAAAATTTAGAAAAATTAGCTTCCATATTTATAATTTTATTTATTTTATAATTAAGTATTGGTGAATGGAAATCGCAAGTTGGACAAGAAAAATCACCTAGAGATGAATAATTTACTAACTTATATTTCAAAATGCTGTTACACTTTGGGCATAAAATTCCATCGCTATTAAATTCAGCATCTAAATTATAAGAATTAGAAATTTTATCATCTTCTCTAATTCCATAATAAATCGGTTTATATTTTTTTAAAGAATCATAGGAAAATATTGGTAGATCTCCATTTGCAATTATTCTTACATCATCCAAATTTTCAAGACCACTTAATATTTTTTTATAAACATTATAAATTTCGCCAAATCTATCCATTTGGTCTCTAAAAATATTTGTTAAGACAACATAATCTGGCTTTAAAAATTTGCTTATTCTAACTAAGTTAGCTTCATCTACCTCCAAGACTGCTACTGTTTTTTCATTTTTATCATTATCCAATAAGCTTGTAATAATTCCTTGAATCATATTTGAACCGGAATCATTTGTAAAAACATGATCATAGTGATTTCTTAAAATATTTGTAATAAAATGTGTCGTCATTGTTTTTCCATTTGTTCCTGTAACAAATATAAATTTGGTATTCTCACTTAAAGTTTTTAAAATATCTTTGTCTAGATTATAAGCAATTTTACCAGGAAGGCTAGTTGCCTTGTGATTTGTAATTTTTAATAAAAATCTACTTAATTTTGAAACTTTTATAATTAAATTTTCTTTTATACTCATGAAAAAATTATAACAGAAAATCAAGTGCTTAGTCTATTATCTTTTTAAATTATTTTGAAAAAAACCAAAATAAAAAGACTACAACTATTTGCTGTAATCTATTTTTCTGCGATAATATTTTTAGAAACTTCCATCATCATATAGTCAACTTTATCGGACCACTCAGGATCACTAGCATAAAGCTTTCCTATTGCTTTTGTAGAAATTCCATTATAATATTTTCCATCTTCACTTAAATAATTTTCTTTTAAAAATTTAGCAACGTGAAGTATTGATTCACCTTTGTCTTTAAATTTACTTGCTGCATTTATTGGATCTTGATCAATTGCATTAAATCCAAAAAGATTATTTTTTTCTTTAGCAAGATATGAATGACCATTTCCAGTTTCATGTTTTGCCATTGCCATAAGCAAGATAGCATTAACTTGATACTCTTCCTCAGCCTTTTTAAAATCTTTACCGAGTCCTTTTAAATTAGTATTTTTAAGACCATTTTCAAGTTCATCAGATGTCAAATTAGTCTTATTTGTTATGTATAACATAGAATTATTACTAATCTTATCTGAATCATTATTTTTAAATTCTTCTAAATCTTTTTCTAATTTATCAAATCTTTCCAATCTAGATTTCCTCAAACTTAAAGTTTCATTGCTAATTTCGTTTACTCCACCAATCAAATTATCTCTTTTTTCTAAATTTTTGGCAGCAAAAGATGATCCTTCAAAACCTGTAGATAAAACAAGTACAAGGACAATCGCCAAAAGAGATAAGAATGATATTTTAAACTTATTATTTCTTATCATTTTTCTTCCTTTTTTGATATGTAAATAGTAACAAAACTGTTACGAAAATTATATCATTCCTTATACTTGTTTGCAAATATTATTTTCTAGAGCCTGGTTTTACTGCAGGTGTATCTTTTAAATCCTCAGGAAGATTATCTGGATCAAAAGTCTCAATTTCTAATTTTGTAGCTGATATTAATTTTAAACCATTAATTTCATCTACTGATGATCTATTTACAATAGATGTTAAAGCATTTACTTTTGCCCCATATTTTTCAACAACATCTACAGTTTCAAATGAAGATTTTCCTGTTGTAATAACATCTTCTACAATTATTACATTTGTTCCTTCTTTTATATCAAATCCTCTTCTTAATGTCATTTTGTTATCTACTCTTTCTGTAAAAATTGCATTTATACCCAAGGCTCTTGCTACTTCATAGGCTATAATTATTCCACCCATAGCAGGACCTACACATAAATCAACTTTTATTCCAGATTCTTTTACTTTTTGTGCAATTTTTTGTGCAACTTCTTGGCAATAAGTTGGATTTTCAATTAATTTTGCACATTGTATGTATTTTCTAGTATGTTTACCACTTGATAATAAAAAATGTCCATCCAAAAGTGCATCTGATTTTTTTAATAATTCTATAGTTCTATCCATTTTTAATCCTCCTAAATAATATTTCTTATTTCTTCTAATGAATTTAATTTTTCTTTTTTCATGTAATTTTCTAAATCATCAATTATATTTGTCATTGTATTAAAATCTACAAAATTACTAGTTCCTACTTGAACAGCACTTGCTCCAGCCATAATAAACTCTAAACAATCTTTGTAATTTGAAATTCCACCCATACCTATAATTGGCAAGTTTGTAGTATTACTTGCTTCATACACCATTCTTAATGCAATTGGTTTTATACATGGACCTGAAAGACCTGCTGTTTTATTTTCAAAAACTGCTTTTTTATTATCTACATCAATTGCCATCGCATTAAAGGTATTTACCAAAGAAATACAATCAGCTCCAGAATTTTCTGAAATTTTAACAAATTCTTTAATGTCACCAACATTTGGAGAAAGTTTAACCATTAATACTTTCTTTGTTGTTTTCCTTACTTTTTCTATTACTTCACATGCTTTTTTAGGATCTGTTCCAAAAGCCATTCCGCCTTCTTTCACATTAGGGCAAGATATGTTAAGTTCAATTATTGGAACACTAGTTTTATCTAAAAGTTCACTTCCTTTAACATAGTCTTCAACACTATGGCCACCAAGATTTGCTATTGTAACTGCTTTTTTATTTTCTAAAAATGGAAATTCTTCTTTTATAAAATATTCTATACCAGGGTTTTGTAAACCGATTGAATTCATAATTCCTGCAGCCGTTTCATAAATTCTAACCCCCTTATTTCCCAAATTCTTATGTAGGGTTAGACCTTTTGAAGATATTCCACCAAGTTTGTCTAAATCTATATAATCATCAAATTCCTTACCAAAACCAAAAGTTCCACTTGCAGCTATTATTGGATTATTAAATTCGATTCCACAAATATTAACTTTTAAACTCATTAGAAAATCTCCTTTGAATCAAATACAGGACCGTCTTTACATACTCTAATAAAATCACCTTTAGAATTTTCTACAGTACATCCAAGACATGCTCCTATACCACAAGCCATGTGCGCTTCCATTGAAATTTGAATTTCTGTATTATTATTTTTATTTGATAAAGTTTTTAACATTGGATTTGGTCCACAAGCATAAATAATATCATATTTTTCGGTGTCTATTTTATCAGTTATAAAAATTTTGTCCTTCTTATCAATAGTTACTGTAGTTTTTCCCACACAATCTTTAAAATAATCTGTAAAATATTCCTCATCACTAAATCCTGCATAAAAATCTGCTTTTTTATCAAGAGATTTTGCTAAATATAGAAGTGGAGCTATTCCAATTCCACCTGCAACTATTGCAGCTTTTTTCCCTTTTTTTATTTCAAATCCCTTGCCTAAAGGTCCAAGTAATTTTACTTTAGATCCCTCTTTTAAATCACTTAGAATTTTTGTGCCAACTCCCTTTACTTGATATAAGAAAGTCAAAGTTTCTTCATCTTGATCACATACTCCAAATGGTCTAGAAAGAAGTGGTGAGTTTCTAAAGCTATCACATCTTAACATGAAAAATTGACCAGGTTTTGCATTTAATTTTGTTTTTACCTTACAATAGAAAATATCTTGTTTTATTTTTTTATTAAATATTACAGAAGCTTCTCTATAAGATTCCATTATCTTGAATTTCCTTTCTGGTTTCTATACATTTTTCTCTGGCATAAAAACCAACCTTTTCTTCTCCATCTTCAAAGTTTTGATAATTTTTAAGTATTGCCCTAGATGAATTTACTACTCCTCCATTTAGAGAATTTAATAAATTATATACATTTAAAGAATCAGCTTTTTGAGCACCGAAACCAGGTATTAGAAAAAACATATTTTTATATCTGTTTCTAATCTTTTCAACTTCATCTTTGTGAGTTGCACCAACAACAAGTCCGATTGGACCATATCCTGATTCATCTATTAATTTATCATTAATTTCTTTCAATTTATCCCCAATTGTATAAAATAATTCACTACTATCTTCTAATTTTAAACATTCGAAATCATTTGCTCCCGGGTTTGATGTTCTTAATAAAACAAATATTCCCTTGTCATTATTTTTAATAAATTCTAAATATGGGGATATTGAATCCATTCCCATATATGGATTTAGAGTCATAAAATCAGCTTCAAAATCTCCAGAAAAATGTGCCTTTGCATATTGACTTGCACTTTGTGCAATATCTGATCTTTTTACATCCGCTATTGATAATAAATTATTTTCTCTTAAATATGATAGAGTTTTTTTATAAGCTTTCATACCTTCTATCCCATATGATTCATAATAGGCTATTTGAACTTTATATATTGCACAAACGTCTTTGGTGTTATCAATTATTTCCTTATTAAAATCAAATATTTGATCACAAATACTTTTATTTTCTTTCATTTTTTCTGGAATATAATCGACAGATGTATCTAGTCCTACACAAACAAAGCCATTTTCTTCAATTTTCTTATAAAGTCTTTCTATTAGTGTCATATTTTAAAATTCCTTTCTTATAAACTCTAACAATTTCGCCATCTAATTTCTCATCTATAAATAGTGAATTTTTTGACTTAGATAAAATATCTTCTTCTTTGTATATATAAGTTTTATCTAAATCTATTAATGTAAAATCAGCTAAATATCCTTCTTCTATTTTTCCCTTTTTAATTTCTAATAATTTTGATGGATTTGTACTCATTATTCTAACTAAATCATTCAATGAAATTATTCCACTTTTAACTAAAGTCATATAAGATGTAGAAAAAGCTGTTTCAAGTCCAATAAAGCCTGGTTTTCCTTCATTCTTTTCATTTTTTGTATGAGGTGCATGGTCTGTTGATATACAATCTATATAACCTTTTTTTATCATTTCTATTAGTGCTAATCTATCTTTTTCTTTCCTAATTGGTGGATTTACTTTTAAATCATTCCTTTTAGAAAAATAAATATGATGAGGAGTAACCTCGCAAGTAATTTTTGCTCCTAAATCTTTAAAATGCTTTATTGCTTCAATTGATCCTTTTGTAGATACGTGAGAAAAATGAATTGGAACATCCATTTTATATGATAGATAACAATCTCTTAATGTCATTAAATCTTCAGCTATTTCATAATCATATTTTGATATTTCCTTACATTCCTCATGCAGTGTAAATTTAAGCTTATTTTCTTTAGCAATTTTAATAGCTTGGTACATGGAAAAATCATCATCAACTCCCTTGCCATCATTTGACAAAAATAAAAGGCCTTTTGGCAAGTCCTTTAAATGGGATAAATCATTACTTTTGAAATCTTTTGTAATTGAGAAGACTTGTTTAATATCAATTAAATCTAAATCTTCTGCTCTTTTTATAATATCTTCATATACCTTTTTGCTTGAAACAATAGGATTCGTATTTGGCATTAAATTTACTGTAGTATATCCACCTTTAAGAGCGGACATTGATCCTGTTTTTAAATCTTCTTTGTAAGTAAAACCTGGATCTCTAAAATGTGTGTGCATATCCACAAAGGAAGGAACCAAGATTAGACCATTACAGTCTATAATCTCAGTTTCTTCATCTAATTTAAATTTTTTTGTAATGAACCCGTTTTCTACAAAAATGTCTCTCCTTGATATTTTTATATCATCAATACCAACAAGGTTTGTAAAAATTTGTTTCATTATTCCTCCACATCATATATATGATCACAATATGCACATTTGTACATTTTTTCTTTTCTATCAATCAAGATAAATTTACTCTTTATATTTCTTTCATTAGTTGTTACACAAGAAGGATTTTGACATTTTAAAATCCCTTCACTAATTTCTGGTAATTCTAAACTCTTTTTTTCAATAACTTTCTCATCTTCAATAAAGTTTACTATTGCGCTTGAATCTATAATTGATACAGCATCTAGATTGATATCTAAATTATTTGCAATTTTTACAATGTCCTTTTTTCCTTGAGAAGTTGAATTTGCATTTAATATTAACGCAACTTCATCTTCAAGTTCATCCAAATGTAAAAGATTAAAAATTTTGATTCCTAATCCTGGTTTTATATGATCTATTACAATTCCTCTATTTAATGAAGTAATCTCAAGCATTATTTGCCTCCAATAATTTTATAATTAGTGCCATCCTAGCATACATTCCACATTTAACTTGCTTAAAATATAAAGCTCTAGGATCATCATCTACATCTTTATCAATTTCATTTACTCTTGGTAATGGATGTAAGATTGCAAGATCTTTTTTAGCATTTGCTAATTTATCTTTATTTAGAACATAAGAATCTTTCAATCTTGTATATTGATTGTCTGAGAAAAATCTTTCTTTTTGAATTCTTGTCATGTATAAAATATCAAGATCATCAATAGAATTATCTAGACTTCTTTTTTCTATGTAGTCAATATTATTTTTTTCAAATACACCTTTTTTAATATAATTTGGAAGTTTTAATTCATCTGGAGATATTAAAACATACTCATTATTATCAAATAAGGTCATTACTTTTAGTAAAGAATGAACTGTTCTTCCATATTTTAAGTCTCCACAAATACCAATTTTTAATCCTTCAAGTCTTTTTTTATAAGTTGAAATTGTAAGAATATCTGTAAGAGTTTGAGTTGGATGTTGGTGACCACCATCTCCCGCATTTATTATTGGACAATCAGCAGTTTCTGATGATAATTTTGCCGCTCCTTCTTGTGGATGGCGCATAGCAATTACATCTACGTATTGGCTAACTGTTTTTATTGTATCTTGTAGGCTTTCTCCTTTAGATTGGCTTGACGCTTTTGGATTTGAAAAACCTTCAATGCTGCCTCCAAGTCTTAGCATAGCTGATTCAAAAGAAAGTCTTGTTCTAGTAGAAGGCTCAAAAAAAAGAGTCCCTAATAACTTTCCATTACAAAAATTGGAAAATTGTTGAGGACTCTTCATTATGTCTTCTGCTAAATCAATTATTTCAAGTAAATCATCTTTATATAAATCTTCTGCACTTAACAAATTTTTAATCTTTAGCATTTGACACTCCTTTTTTTGTTTTTTCTATTATAACAAAAGAGTTTTTTTGTGTCAAGATTTATTTTCGCTTTTCTATCAATTCATTAATTGATTCACTTGTAACATTTTTTCTATCAATTTCAAATTCATCTAATATTTCTTCCATTAAGTTTACATTTGTAAATTCAATTTCCATATAAGGATTAGGATAAACTTCTTTAGACCAAATATCTATGTCAAATCTTTGTTCTTTGTACTTATAGGATATTCTTTTTTTATCTCCTACATATCTTTCTGTCAAGCCTATTTCTTCTAAAATTTTTACCATATTTGAAATTGAATCAATTCTTGTAGTGTATTCGTTATTAACTCTGATCTTATCTTTATTATCTACAGATTCTTTAAAAGTTAATTCAATTTCATCTTTTTTCCCATCCAAAGATTTTTCTCTTATTCTTAAATAACCATTAGAAAATTCTTTAGAATTTTGAGGTGCAAATGTATGGTTTTTTTGAATTTCTACTCCAAGAAATTCTGCACCTTTTTCTTTTAGTTTTTCTTCCATTTGATAAATGTCAATATTTAATACCTTAATTTCTAATTCTCTGTCCATTAACTTATCCTTTCTGGTATAAAATCAATATAATCTCCTGCTACACATTTTATATCTATATTATCTACTATTCCCTCATAAATTTGCTTATGTCCAGGTCCATGTAGATGTCCATACATTACATATTCTACTTGATAATCCTTGCAAATTCCAAAAAATTCATTTAATGTTTTATCACTATTGATTGGAGGATAATGAAGCATTACAATTTTTTTCTTATTTTTCTTGTTATATTCTAATGAATTTTTTAATCTTTGGAGCTCTCTTTTAAAGATTTTTTCATCATGATCAGTAAATTCACTATTATCCCTACTAATCCATCCTCTTGTTCCACAAATATCATAACCTTCTATATTAAAAGAATTATTTTGTAAAAATTCTATAGTATTTAGCTCCAAATCATTTAATTTTTTTAATGATTGCCACCAATAATCATGATTTCCTTTTAGCATTATTTTTTTTCCATTTAGTTTATCAATTTTTTTTAAATCAACATAAGCATCTTCAATATTCATTGCCCAAGATATGTCCCCAGGAATTAAAACAGTATCATTTTTTCCTACAATTTTATTCCAATTTCTAAATATTTTATCTTGATAGTTTTTCCAAGCACTTCCAAATACTTCCATAGATTTTTCTTCAGTATAATCAAGATGCAAATCCGCTATAGCATATATCATATTTCATCTATATCCTTTACTTTTATTTCTATACCTTCAGCCTTCAATATTTTTTCTTCTCTATCATGACATGTAAAATAAATCATCTGAAACTCATTTGATAAATCTAGCAGATATAATAAGGCCATTCTAAGCCTAATGTTATCATAATTTATGAAGGCATCATCAAAGATTAAAAAAGAATTATTTAATAAATCCTTAGATATTGAAAATCTTAAAGAAAAATTAACCTGATCAAAAAAACCTACAGATAATTTATCCATACTGATTATTTCATTATTTTCTTTGTAAATAATAGGATTTAACTCTTGATCTAAATCTATGTTTTTATACTTTCCCTTAGAAATCTGTTTTATAATTTCACTTAAATTAGTAGATATTTTTTTTCTATTATTATCAAGTTTATTCTTATTAGATTCTATTATTTCAATAGCCTTTTTACAAGCCATAATTTCAATTTCTAACTGTTTTTGATTATTTCTTAATTTATTGATATCATCAACAAGGTCAATTTCTTTTGATATTTCATCTTCAACTTTAGCTAATTTTTTTTCAAGTTTTAAATTATTTTCTATTAAATTATGGTATGAAGCTTCATATTTTCTTATATCAGATTCTATTTTTGAAATATTAAGATCTTCAATATCAAATTCACTAATATTTTCACTTATTTCTTGCTTTTCAAGAATTTTTAATATTTCTAAATTTTTTTCTCTTTCAATTATTAACTTTTCATATTCTTTATAATCATTTTTTACATTTTCATAAGCTGATTTCGAATTTACAAAAATTTTAGAAAATTCATTGTTAATTTTAATATTTAAATCACTTAGCTTTTCTTTTTTATTAACATATTTTGTTCTATTATAAATATAAAAAGATAAAAATATAGAAATCAATAAAATTAAAATCCAATATTTTTTACTAAAAATTGAAATTAACAATAAAGAAATAGGGATTAAGAATAAAAAATAATTAAATTTTTCTTTAGAATTTTTATAAATTTTGCTCTTATCTTCTAGCAATTTATCAACTCTTTCAAAATATAATTTATCAATTTTATCAAAATTCTTATATTTTTCAAGCTTGGAATCTAATAATTTTAAAGAATCTTTCCTAGATTTATACTCAATAAAATTTGAATTTGCTTTATAATTTCTGTAATTATCTCTATCAGTTTTAAGATTAGACAAGTTTTTCTCTATTTTTTTTATTTCTTCCCTTTGATTTTGCAATCTTTTGATGTCATGATCATAGGTATTTCTAATATTTTTGATCCTCTCAAGCTCATTTAATTTTTCATCTAATTCTTTCTTATTTTTAGCAAATGGCTTAGTATAAGCTCGAATACTTCCTATTTTACTTAATCTATTCTCGATATTTTCAATAGACTTTAACTGAGAAAATACAAGATCAGAAGAAGGATCTTTTAAAAAGTTAATTAAATTTTTATTTGAATCTTTATCGAATCCTTGCATTTGATAGTTGCTGACAATATTTTTATATAAAGAATAGTTTAAATCTAAGAAATACTCCCCTGGATAATTTAAATTAGATTTTTTACTAGGTATTTTCTTATTTAATAACAAGTCAAAAATACTATAAGACCCATCTTCAAAATCTCTTTCAATCCTATATTTTTTTCCATCAAAAAACAAAATCATATTACCAGCATATTTATATGAGCCAATTGGCTTGTATTTTTCTTTTTTGTAGGAGAAGTTCTTTTTGTTATTTCCTGTATCAAAACCATAAAACATACCTTCTATGAAATCAGAAATTGTAGATTTGCCACTTTCATTATTTCCATAAATTAAATTAAAGCCTTTATCAAAAGTTATAGTTTTATTTTGAAATTTACCAAAAGAGATCAAATTTATTTCTTTGATAAATATTTTATTCATTTTTGCTCCTTAATATAGCATCAAAACCTATCTCTAAGCATCTTTTTTTTATCTCATCACCAATATCCAAACTTTCTATACTTTCATAAAAGTCAGATAATAGAGTATTATCATAAATTTTTGCCATATCAGAATAATAATTTTGATTTTTTAGAAAATTTACTTTTAAATATGATAAATTAAAATCATCTATTAGTTTTTTCTCGTTTATTGAAAATTCTTCGTAATTTGAAAGATTTAAAGTAATAAAATTATATTTTTTATTCAAATTTTTCTCAAAACTTTTTTCAAATTCTTGATAACTTTTGAATTCAGAAAGGTCATAATCAATCTCTTTAAAACTCATTAGTGAAGAGTCTATAAATTTCACCTTTCCATCTTCAACAATATTGTAACCATAATCACTCTTATCTTTAAAACTTGTTGGTTCAATACTTCCAACATAAAAAATTTTATCAGTAAATACTTCTCTTTTGTGAATATGACCTAATCCTACATAATCAAAACCCATATTATTTATTTTATCAATATCAATACTCATATAAGAAGAATTAATTTGGTTAAATTCTCCATGTCCTAGAAATATATTAAAATAATCATGATTTAAATTAATATTATAATTAAATCTCTTTTCAAAAATTCTATCTTTATATGAAATACCATAAATTCTTACATTTTTATGCTCAAAAAATTCTATCCTTTGATTAGAGAAAATATGAAGATTAGAAGGTTTATCTGAGAAAAAAAGCTCATTTTTAGAGTCAATATAATCATGATTACCACAAATATAGTAAATATCTTTTTTAAAAGTCTTAAATAAATCGAATAATCTTTGATAATCTTTTAATGAAAAAAAGTCTCTTTCAAAAAGATCTCCAGAAATTAACAAAAAATCTTTTTCTTTATTATTATCAAGAATTTTTTCAAAACTATTCCATTTAATTTTTCTAATTAACTTACTGTAAGTAGAACCAAAATCATTTTTATCTGAAAGATGTATATCTGAAATATGAGCAAATTTCATATTAAATTCACACACTCTATCATTTTTTTATTATCACTTATGTCAAAAACAGTTAGTGATCCATTATCTATCCAAAAGTTTTTAAAATTGTCTAGATCCTTTAAAACTGTAAATAAAGAAGATCTAATCGCTATACCATGGCTTATACATAAAATATTTCCGTCAAAAGAAGATTTTTCTTCCATAAAATCATTTAATCTATTAACTAAATCTTTAATACTTTCACCATTGGGATATCTTGTAGTGTAAGGATCTTTTTTTAATCTAGCATAAAATTCTTTATAATTTTTTTTAGTATCTAATACTTTTTGTCCCCTAAAATCACCAAAATTAAGCTCGTTTAATCTTTCATCTTCCAAAAAATTTTCAAATCCCAAATATTTAGCAGTTTCCTGAGTTCTTATTAATTTAGATGTAAAAACTTTGTCTATTTTATATTTTTTTAAATTTTCCCTACTTTTAAAAAGATCTATCCCAGCATTTTTAGATAATCTTGTATCAGGAGTAGAAAATCTCCATTCTTTATTTGATTCTGTTAATCCATGTCTTAAAAATATTATTTTCATATAATCACCTTTACTAATTATAACACATAAAAAAAGCAGGCTCGAATGCTTTTTATTCGCCTGCTTTCATTGCTTCTGCCATGTTTATTTTTTTTAGTTTAAGATGAACAATAATCATTATTATAAATGATGTAAATAGAGTAATACATGCTGATATTATATATGATGATAAGTGGGTTTTATTTGACATAAAAATTCCATCAGGAGCAACAACATTTAAAACATATCTTAGCATAATAAAACCTAAAATATAGCCAAGCATTATACCCAAAATTGTCAAAATATAAGTTTCCCTATAAATATATGCTGTAGTTTCTCTAGGGTAAAATCCTAAAACCTTAGTTGTTGCCAGCTCTTTTTTTCTTTCACTAACATTTATATTTGTTAAATTATATAAAACAACAACAGCAAGTATCATTGAAACCAAGGTAATTATTGCAATTACCAAGTTTAAATTAGCCATCAAAGAATCCATTCTCTCATAAAACTTGTTTGGTTCTATTAGAGCTTGACTAATTTTATTAGATAAAATTCTATCCTTTATTTTCTTGTCAGACTTTACTATATCTCCATTAAAACTTACATTCTTGTTAAATATATTTTTATAGGCATCTTTAGACATATAAATATAATCATCTATATAGTTTTCAGAAATATCTTTTACCTTAACTTTTTTTGTCTTATTATCTAAGTCAAATTCTAAATCTTTATCTAAATTAATATTTTTAGATAAATTTTTACTGATTACGACACTTTTATCATCTAAATCAATCTTATTTTTATTATTATCTCTTATATTAATAAATTTATCAACTTTTGATACGTCATCAAATACTATTAAGTTAACTTTCATATTTCCTTTTTTTGTAGAAACATCAACTTTTTTATATAAAATTTTTAAAGATTTTGCATCATTTAATATTTTTTGGTAAGCTTTTTTATCATTTTCTTTTGCATTTTCATCGAAAAGTGAAATATAATCGTATTTAGTAATTTGTTTTCTTTGAATTTTTGAAGTATCTTTTACAGAATCTGTCATTGCAAAACCGAAAAATAAAAGAGCTGTACATCCACCAATACCAAAAATCGTCATAAACATTCTTGCCTTATACCTAAATAAGTTTCTAAAGGTAATTTTCGTCATAAATGAAAGTCTAGTCCATATAAATTTAACTTTTTCTAAAAATATTCTAGAGCCTTTTTTTGGTGCTTTTGGCCTTAATAAGTCAGCCGTTTGTTCTTTAACTTCACTTATACTTGTAAAATAAACAGTTAAAGAAATTAAAAGAGTAGATAAAAATATAGTAAATAAAACTATCCATAAAGAATTAATAAATTCTAATGAAAGAATATCAAAACCAGAAGAATAAGCATTAAAAATAACCTTACAGATTAAATATTTACCAATCACACATCCTAAAATAGATCCTGAGATTGTAGGAATTAAGGCATAGATAAAAAATTTTTTTCCTATATCAAAATTACTATAACCTAAAGCCTTTAAGGTTCCATTTTGTACCCTTTGTTCTTCAATATATCTTTTTATTGTAGTTAGAGAAACTAGAAGGGCGATAAAATAGAAAAATGTAGGAAAAACTTTAGATAATTCATCCATATTCAAGCTATTTTTATAATAAGTATCTATAGATTTATTCGAAAATATATCATCAATTTCATAAGTAGGATCTACCAAATTAACAAGATTTTCTCTTGCATCTTTTATTTTTTTATATCCTCCATCTATCTCTTTTCGGGCCTTTTTAGATTCCTCATCAAATTTTTTATTTGCTTGATCTAATTTTCTCTGATTTTCTAAAAGATCATTAAAATTCTTAGCTAATTGATTTTTTCCATTTTCTTTTTGATAATTAAATTCTCTAAGTCCTTTTTGGTATGAACTTAAAGAATTATTTAATTTCTCTTCATTTTTATCAAGTTCTTTTTTTGCTTGGCTTAATTTTTTAGATGATTGGTCTTTTTCATCATTTAATTTCTTAACAGATGTTTCATAAAGAGATTTTTTATTATCTAAATCACTTTTTACCTTATCGAGCTTACCTAAATTTTCATTTATTGGATCCATTGCCTTATTATAAGATATGTCAAATTCTTCTTTTCCTTTTTTATATTCTGAATTTAAAGCTGAAATCATTCTCTTACTTTTTTCAATCTTAAAATATAAATTTGATTTTTTTTCATTTAAACTTTCTAACTCATTTTTTAATTTTAATATTTGGTCTTTATTCAAAATATTATCACTTACATTAGAAAGTGTTTCTAATTTAATGCTTACATTTTGGATCTTTAAGTTTATATCGTCAAGGCTCTTCTCATCATTAGATAAGATTAAATTTTCATCATCAATTTTTTTCGCTAAATTATCTAAAGGAGTTTTTTTATCTGAAAAACTATTTTCAATTAAAGACTTATTAGCTATTATTTCATCATAATTTTTATTTAATTCTTTATATCCATCATCTAATTTTATCTTAGAATATTCTAATTTTTTCTCATTTTCTCCAATATTTTTTTTAAATGATTCTAAATTTCTTTCATATTCTATTTTCCCATCATTTAACTTTTTAAATCCTTGGTCGATTTGATTTTTTGTGCTAGCTAAGGTCCTTTCTCCACCTCGAATTTTTGTTTTATATTCATTTTCTGCTTTATTAAAATCAGAAAGACCATCTAATAGTTTTTGATTGGCGTCAATTAGCTTATTTTTTTCATCTTTTAATTTTTTCTCATTATCGCTTAAATCATCTTCTTTTTTATCAAGTTTCTCAATTGTATCATCTTTTAATTTTCGTAGAACTTGGCTAGGTCGGTTTTTAAAATCTTCTTTTAAACTTTTTCTCTTATTTTTAACAAAAGTTTTATATTCATCAGAGAACCTATCAATATTCCTTGTTTTTTTATAAGTTATATCAATTTGATTAACTTGATCTTTTTTAAAGTTATTTTTATTTATATAGGCAAATCCATAGACCATTTCTTTGCCTTTTAAAGATATATCTCTTAAATCTTCCATTAAATATTCTGATGAATTTGCAAAACCAACAACTTTATATCTTTTATTTTCTAGTAAATCATTTATTTTATCATCTTCTAGTGCTTTAAAACTGATATAATCTCCTATTTTATAATCATCTTTAAATAATTTATCTAAGATTATTTCCTTATCATTTGATATTTTTTTACCTTCTATAATATTTAATTTTTCTATATCTTTATCAAATGATTTAACTGATACAAGCTTATCTTTTGCGTACAAGTCGAGATTATTTCTATAAGATATCTTATCTATATCCTTATCTTTTTCGATTATTAACCTATCTTCATTTTTTATTCCATAACTTGCCCTTATACTAATATCTGGGTGCTTATTTTTATTTAAAGTTTTTCCTAGAGTTTTTCTCATAGAAGGTCCAGTCATAAAAAGAGCAACCACAACCATAGAAGCTAGCATAATCATTATAAATATAGAAAAAATCTTTCCCTTAGTCTTTTTTATATCCCTAAAAATTGACTTATAATAATTATTTTTTTTCATTTTACCACTCTATATCTTCAACATTTTTTGGATTTTCATTCTTATATGAATTTACTATTCTACCATCCCTAAGCTCAAATACCTTATCTGCTATATCTTTTATAGCTCCATTATGGGTTATAATAATTACAGTTGTGTTTAAATTTTTAGCTGTATTTTGTAATAATTTTAAAATTGATTTTCCTGTCTTATAATCTAATGCTCCAGTTGGCTCATCACACAATAATAGTTTTGGATTTTTAGCAATAGCCCTTGCAATAGCTACCCTTTGTTGCTCTCCCCCAGAAAGTTGAGATGGAAAAGAATCTTTTCTATTTGAAAGTCCTACCTCATCCAAGGCCTTACTTGCATCCATATTATCTCTTGCAATTTCACTTGCAAGCTCAACATTTTCAATACTAGTAAGGTTTGGAATCAAATTATAAAACTGAAAAACAAATCCAACATCATCTCTTCTGTACCTGGTCAAATCTCTTTCATTCATATTAGATAATTCTTTCTTATCTACTATAATCTCACCTTGGCTTAAAGTATCCATTCCGCCAATCATATTTAAAAGAGTTGTTTTGCCTGCTCCACTAGCTCCTACTATTATAATTAGTTCCCCTTGTTCAATTGAAAGATTTATATTATTATTAGCAACTATCTTGTTTTTCCCAACTTTAAAATATTTATATACATTTTTTAATTCTATATATGACATAATTCTAATAATTTTTTAATGCTCTTTCTATTTTTCTTTTAGCATCATTTTTCTTAATAGTTTCTCTCTTATCATAATTTTTCTTACCTTTTGCAAGAGCAATTTCCGCCTTAATAAGACCTTCTTTTAAATAAATTCTATTTACAATCATTGTATATCCTGCTTGAGAAACTTTTCCTATAAGTTTATCAATTTCTTTTTTATGGAGTAAAAGCTTTCTAGTTCTAATAGGATCAATATTTTTTTCGTATGATTGTTTGTAAGGAGTTACATTCATATTATAGATAAATAATTCTCCCTTATAATCTCCCACATGGGATTCTTTAATTGAAACTTTCCCTTCCCTTATACTTTTAACTTCATTTCCCTTTAGTTCAATTCCAGCTTCATACTTTTCTTCCAAAAAATAATCATGTTTTGCTTTTTTATTGTTGGCTAATATTTTCAAATTATTCCTCCATCAAATCAAAATCTTTATTTCTTTTATCAAGATCAACATTTTTAACTTCAATCAATACTTTCTGACCTATCTTATATCTCTTATTACTATCTGTATTAATGCAAGTTAATTTATCATCAATATATTCAAAATGGCTATCAGAAAACTTATACATAAAGCAACCTTCAACAGTATTTTCTAATTCTACAAAAATTCCAAAATCTGTTATTGATGAAATAATTCCTTCAAATTTTTCACCAATAAATTTTTTCATATACTTACACTTATAAAGATCTTCCACATCTCTTTCACACTCTTCACTTTTTCTTTCTGTTATAGACAAGTGTTCTGCAAATTTTGAAAGCTTCTTTTCAAGAGAAGTTTGGTTAATGTTTTCTAATTTATTATCAACAAAATCTTTAACAAGTCTATGAACTATAAGATCAGGATACCTTCTTATTGGAGATGTAAAATGTGTATAATATTTTGTGGCAAGACCAAAATGCATATCAGTGTAATTTGTATATTTTGCCTTCCTCATAGTCCTAAGCATCAACATATTAATAAGACTTTCATCATCTTTCCCACTTATTTGTTTTAAAATATCTTGAAAATCCTTAGGGTGTAGTTCTTTTCCTTTAATATTATATCCGAGAGTATTTAACATATTTTTAAATGATTCAACCTTCTCTTCTTTAGGTTTTTCATGTATTCTATAAATTGATGGAAAATCCATAAAAGCAAATAAACTTGCTATTGTCTCATTTGATATCAACATAAATTCTTCAATCATCTTATTTGCTGATCCTCTTTCAAATAAAGAAATATTTAAAACCTCACCCTGACTATTTACATCAATTTGACTTTCAGTAAAATTAAAGTCTATTGAACCTCTTTTTTCTCTTTTTTTCTTTAAAATTATATATAGTTCATTAAATAAATTCAATTTCTCCAATAAAATTTCATCATCATAAACTTTCTTATGATCATCTAAATAATCATTTACATCGTCATAGACTAGCCTATAATCAGACCTTATAATAGCCTTATATATCTTATAATCTACGACCTTACCCATATCATTAATTTTCATCTTTAAACTTAAAGAAAGTCTGTTTTTATTAGGATTTAAGGAACAAATACCATTTGATAATTCTTCTGGTAACATTGGAATTACCAAATTATAAAGATAAGTCGAGTTTCCTCTTTTGTAAGCTTCTTTATCAATTTCACTTTTTTCTTTGACATAATGACTTACATCAGCTATATGTACATATAGTATATAATCTTCATTATCTTTTTCAATTGATATAGCATCATCAAAATCTTTTGAATCTCTACCATCTATAGTTACTGTA
Source organism: Anaerococcus senegalensis JC48 (assembly GCF_000321005.1). GTDB lineage: Bacteria > Bacillota > Clostridia > Tissierellales > Peptoniphilaceae > Anaerococcus > Anaerococcus senegalensis. Next base: position 321,980 of record NZ_HE578907.1, on the reverse strand, counting down.
AAAAGATCTCTAAAATCTTCTCTATTCTTAACTTTGCTTAAATCTAAATCTTTTTCTATAAAAACCGCTTCTTTTTTAACTTTTTTGGGGAAATTTTCTCTTAATCCATGAGATTTTACTATTGACATTAAATCTACATTTGTATCATTTTTATTTCCTAAAACTTCTATTACCTTACCTTCAGGAGATCCTTTTTTTGGATAATCTATTATATCAACAAGTACCTTATCGTTAGTTTTAGCTTTTTTTGAATTTTTTTCATCAACATAGATATCAGAAGATATATTATTAGAATCACTAACTACAAAACCAAAGCCTTTATTTTTTTGGTAAAGGCCAACAATCTTATTAGCATTTCTTTCAATAATTTCAACTACTTTACCTTCAGCATTTTTTCCAAATTCTTTATTTTTTATTATTTTAATCCTGACCCTATCTAAATTATTTGCAGTATTAAGATTGTTTGCTGAAATAAATACATCTTCATAGTCATTATTATCAGAAATAAAAAATCCATATCCACCTTGAGCTAAATTTATCTCTCCAATTAAAGATTTATCTTCTATACTCAAAGGATGGATTTTCTTTTTTGAACTTATTTTAATTTCATTATCTTTAGCAAGCTTTTTTATAATCTTTTTTACATCTTTTTTTATATATTTATCACAGTCCAAGTATCTTAACATTTCTTTTATAGTCATTGGTTTGTAATTTTCATCATTAACTATATTTAAAATTAAATCTTTAAAATTCATATTTTCTCCTATAAAAAAAGAGGCTGTAAAGCCTTTTTAATCTTTCTTACAAATTAAAAAACTCTACTAAACCCCTTAGCTTATTGCAAGTAGTATTGTACTTAATAAAAATAAGACAACACCAGCAAAAATTACAACTTTGTCTAACATTTCATTTTTTGATCTATGAGCGCTTCTACCAAATACATTTGTTTCTTGACCTGCAAGTGTACCTAGTCCATCAGTTTTTGGTTCTTGTAAGGTTACAGCTATAACCAAAACTACAGAAGCTATCATCAATAATACTGATAATACTGTTGTCATCTGACACCTCCGTTTTCATACTTCTTAATAATATCACAAAAATACAATTATTACAATAAAAAAGAGGGGCTTAGTAATATTTTACCCCTCTATTTATTATTTTATAAAATTATTTATTAATATTATAAAATGCTTTTAGTCCCTTAAATTGTGCTGTATCAAATAATTCATCTTCTATTCTTAGAAGTTGGTTATATTTTGCAACTCTATCAGTTCTTGATGGAGCTCCAGTTTTAATTTGTCCAGCATTTACAGCTACTACTAAATCAGAAATTGTAGTATCTTCTGTTTCACCAGATCTGTGAGAAACTACTGCAGTATATCCTGCTTCTTTTGCCATTTCAATAGCATTTAAAGTTTCTGTTAATGAACCAATTTGGTTTACTTTTATTAGGATTGAGTTAGCAACTCCTTCTTTAATTCCTTTTTCAAGTTTATTAGTATTTGTTACGAATAAGTCATCACCTACCAATTGAACTTTGTTTCCAAGTCTTTGTGTAAGTTTTGCCCATCCTTCCCAGTCATTTTCATCTAAACCATCTTCTATAGAAATAATTGGATATTTTCCAACTAATTCTTCTAACCAGTCGATCATTTCATCTTCTGTTTTAACTGTACCTTCTCCATCTAAGTGATATTTTCCATCTTCTTTGTTGTAAAATTCACTTGAAGCACAGTCCATAGCAATATAAACATCTTTTCCTGGTTCATAACCAGCAGTCTTTATAGCTTCACAGATAATTTCTAAAGCTTCTTCATTTGATTTTAGGTTTGGAGCAAATCCACCTTCATCACCTACTGCTGTATTATAGCCTTTTGATGAGAGAACTTTTTTAAGATTGTGGAATACTTCAGCACCGATTTGTAAAGCGTGAGCAAAGCTTTCAGCTCCAAGTGGGAAAATCATAAATTCTTGAATGTCTACAGAATTATCAGCATGTTCTCCACCATTTAAAATATTCATCATTGGTGTTGGAAGAAGTTTTGCATTTGTTCCTCCAATATAATTATAAAGTGAAACACCTTGTTCATCTGCAGCTGCTTTTGCTACTGCTAAAGAAACTCCTAAAATTGCATTTGCACCTAATTTTGCTTTGTTTTCTGTTCCATCAAGTTCGATCATTGCTCTATCAACACCGATTTGATCAGAAACATCATATGTGAATTCTAATTCTTCAGCAATAATTTCATTTACATTTTCAACTGCTTTAAGAACTGATTTTCCTAAATAATAATCTTTGTCCCCGTCTCTAAGTTCAACAGCTTCCCATTCACCTGTTGATGCACCTGATGGTACACTTGCTCTACCAAAGCCACCGTCTTCTGTTACAACTTCAACTTCTACTGTTGGATTTCCTCTTGAATCTAAAATTTGTCTAGCATATACACTTGTTATTAAGCTCATAATATCTCCTTATAAATTTATTTTTTGTAATTAATTAATTGTTCAAAGTCACTTGCTTTAAGGCTTGCTCCACCTATTAGTCCACCGTCAATATTTTCTTTAGCTAAAAGTTCTTTAACATTAGCTGGCTTCATTGATCCACCATATTGAATTCTAATCTTTTGAGAACATTCTTCACAAAAAGCATCTTTTATATAGTTTCTGATAAATAAACACATATCGTCAGCATCTTCTGCTGAAGCAGTTTTTCCAGTTCCTATAGCCCAAATTGGTTCGTAAGCGATAATTACTTTAGTAATATCTGAGCCTTCTATTCCTTTAAGATCTTTTTCAAGTTGAGCCTTTACTTTTTCTTCTTGTTTGTTAGATTCTCTTTCTTCTAAAGTTTCACCAACACAAAGAATAGGTACTATATCATGGTCTAAAGCTGAAAGAACTTTTTTATTTACTAGTTCATCATCTTCGTTAAAATATTCACGTCTTTCAGAATGACCTAATATTACATAATCAGCATCTATGTCATTTAGCATTTTTGGAGAAATTTCTCCAGTAAAAGCTCCGCTTTCTTCATAGTGCATATTTTCAGCACCAAATTTTATATCAGAATCTTTTAATATTTCACTAGCTAGTAAAAGGTCAATTGCTGGTACACAAACACCTTTTTCTACACTTTCATCAAGATCAAGTTTTACTAATTCTTCTAGCAAAGATTTTGCTTCGCTAGGTGTCATATTCATTTTCCAGTTTCCTACTATTACTGGTGTACGCATATTCTCTCCTTATTTTCCGTCAATACAATCTATTCCTGGTAGAGTTTTTCCTTCTAAAAATTCAAGACTTGCTCCACCACCAGTAGATACATGAGTAATTTTATCCTTAAATCCTGCTTGTTCAATTGCAAGAGCACTATCTCCACCACCAACTATTGTAGTAGCTGAAGAATCTGCTAAAGCTTTTGCAACTTCATTTGTTCCATTAGCAAATGCCTTAACTTCAAACACTCCCATAGGTCCATTCCATACAACTGTTTTTGCTTTCTTTATAATATCAGCATATTCTTTTGCTGTTTTTGGTCCTATATCTAAGGCTTCTTTGTCTGTTGGAATATTATCTATATCAACAATTTCTGTTTCAGCATCATCTTTAATTTCTTCAGCAATAACAACATCTTTTGGTAAAAGAATTTTTACATTATTTGCTTCAGCTTTTTTAATTAATTCTAAAGATAAATCCATCTTATCTTCTTCAAGTAGAGATTTTCCTATTTCTTTTCCTTGTGCTTTTAGGAAAGTATAAGCCATTCCTCCACCTATTAAAATATAATCTACTTTTGAAATCAAGTTTTCAATTACACCGATTTTATCTGAAACTTTTGCACCACCTAGGATTGATACAAATGGTCTTTCTGGATTTTCAAGAGCTTTTCCCATTATTTCAATTTCTTTTTCAATTAAAAATCCTACAGCACTTTCAAGATTATTTGCCACACCTACATTTGATGAGTGAGCTCTGTGGCTTGTTCCAAATGCATCATTTACAAATAAATCTGCAAGAGAAGATAATTCTTTAGCAAATTCTTGATCATTTTTTGTTTCTCCGCCTACATATCTTGTATTTTCTAGTAAAGCTAATTCTCCATTTTCAAGATCTGCAACTTTTTCTTTTACTTTTTCATCAACTACAGTATCAGATGGAACAAAATGGAATTTTTCTCCATAATGATTTTCTAGCCAAGCTGCTACAGGCTTTAGTGAAAATTCTGGTTTTGCTTCACCCTTTGGTCTTCCCAAATGGCTCATTAATATTACTTTTGCATTATTTTCAAGTAAATAATCAATTGTTGGAAGAGCAGCTTTTATTCTTGTATCGTCAGAAATTGTATTGTTTCCATCTTTTGACAAAGGAACATTAAAATCAACTCTTACAAGAACTTTTTTTCCGTCTACATTTAAGTCTTTTACAGTTTTTTTATTCATAATTCTCCTCTAAAAAAGGCGAGAATTATATCTCGCCCGTTCAACTCTTAAAGATTTGCTAAGTAATCAAGTGTTCTAACTAGGTTAGATACGTATCCCATTTCATTGTCATACCATGCAACAGTTTTAACAACTTGAGTTCCATTTTCTCCCTCAACTATTTTTGTAAGTTGAGAATCAAATACTGAACCTGCTGGGTATCCTACTATATCGCTTGATACAACATCATCTTCTGTATAAGCAAATGCATCTGATGAGTATTTTTTCATTGCTGCATTAACTTCTTCAACAGTAACTTTCTTTTCAAGTACTGAGTAAAGTTCTGTAATTGATCCTGTTATTGTAGGAACTCTTAATGCTGATCCATCAATTTTTCCTTCTACTTCTGGAAGTACTTTACCTACAGCTTTAGCAGCTCCTGTTGATGCTGGAATTGTATTTTGTGCAGCAGCTCTACCGCCTCTTAAATCTTTTTTAGTAGCTGGTGTATCTTGGATAGCTTGTGTTGCTGTATAAGCATGGATTGTTGACATTTGTCCAGAAACAAATCCAAATTCATTTTTCAATACATTAACCATTGGTGCTAAGCAGTTTGTTGTACAGCTTGCTCCAGAAACTACTGTTTCTGATCCATCAAGGATTTCATGGTTTACACCATATACGATTGTTTTTAAGTCACCTTTTCCTGGTGCTGAAATTAGAACCTTTTTAGCTCCAGCTTTGATATGTGCTTCAGCTTTTTCTTTTTCTGTAAAGAATCCTGTACATTCAAGTACTATATCAACACCTAAATCTTTCCAAGGTAAATCTTCAGGATTTCTTTCAGCAAATACTTTGATTTCTTTACCATTTATTTTAAATCCATTATCTGTTAATTCAGCGTCTCCGTTGAATCTTCCTTGAGCTGTATCATATTTGAATGCATATAACAAGCCTTTTTTGTCAATAAGATCATTAATTGCTACTACTTCGATATTTTCTTCTACTTCAGAAATTCTTCTTAGTGTAAGACGTCCTATTCTTCCAAATCCATTAATAGCTACTTTTGTTGTCATTATTTCCTCCTAAGTGCTTTCTCAATGTGTTTTACAATATTTATTTTACTAATTGACGATTTTTTGTCAAGTTAGTTCTACCAATTACCATTTTCGATGTATTTGTTTGCCATTTCACTTGCAATACATCCATCACTTGTAGCAGTAACCATTTGTCTAATTTTTTTAACTCTAGTGTCCCCTACTGCAAATACACCTTTTACATTTGTTTTCATATCTTCATCTGTTGGTATATAACCATTTTCAAGATTTATTTGATTTTTAAATAAGTCAGTTTGTGGAATATTGCCTATATATATAAATACCCCAATTGGACTATTATCATCATTTTTTACTGATTCTAATTCTCCTGTTTGTGTATTTTTTAAAATTAATTCTTTTACCTCAGTATCACCTTTAATTTCATTAACTGTGTAGTTAAGTGAAAAATTAATTTTCTCATTTTCTTTACACCTATCTATTACTGTTTGACTTGCTCTTAGTCCTTCTCTTCTGTGAATTATATTTACACTTTTTCCAAATTTTGTTAAATATAGAGCTTCTTCTAGAGCAGCTTCACCGCCTCCAACTACATAAATATCTAATCCTTGGTAAAATGGACCATCACAAGTTGAACAATATGATACTCCCAGATTTGCAAATTCTTTTTCACCCTTTACATTTAATTTTCTGTGACTTGCACCTGTTGATAAAATTACAACTTTTGCTTCATAAACTTCATCTTTTGTATAAACTTTTTTTATATCAGAAGTTAAATCTACTTTTATTACTTCTTGGTACTTTATATCACAAAATTGTTTTGCTTGTTCTTCCATTCTTTCGGATAAAGCTAGCCCACCTGCACCTTTCATTGAACCTGGATAATTTTCTACGTGTTCTGTTGTAGCAATTTGTCCACCAGAAATATCTTTTTCTAAAATTAATGTTTTTAATTTTGCTCTTCCTGCATAAAGGCCCGCTGTAAGGCCTGCAGGACCTGCTCCTATAATTATTACATCTAACATTTAATCACCTCTATTATATTTTAAAATCATTTTGCCTTAGCCCTTCATATAGGACAATTGAAACTGAATTTGCCAAATTTAAGGACCTATCTAATTTTTTTGTCATTGGAATTGTGTAAATTCTATCTTTATATTTTTCCAAAATTTTCTTATCAATTCCTTCTTTTTCTCTACCAAAAATAAAAAAATCTCCATCTTTATAAGATATATCAGCATAATTCTTATTACTACCTGTCTCAATTAAGTACATATTTTTATTTTTTACATAGGAAAAAAATTCTTCTAATGAATCATGCACAACTAAATCTAGTTTATCCCAATAATCTATTCCTGCTTTTTTTAAACTTTTATCAGAAAAATCAAATTTAAAAGGTCTAACAAGATGAAGTCTAGATTCAGTTAAAACACATGTTCTTGAAATATTCCCAACATTTCCTGGATGTTCTGGTGAAATTAATACTATATTAAACATTAGAATTTTTCTCCAAAACTATATTTATTGCATCTACAAGGCCAAATTCATCGTTTGTAGAAACTACAAAATCAGAAATTTCTTTGACCTTATCAATAGCATTTCCCATTGCAAATGATATTCCAACATTTTCAAGCATAGGAATATCATTATCTTGATCACCTATTGCTGCCATTTCTTCTTTACTTATACCCAAAAGATAACTAATCTCACTTAAGCCATTAAATTTATTTACGTTTTTTTGCATTATTTCAATCATTCCATATGATGAAGTTGTAGCATAAAGTCCCATTTCTGAAACTTTTTCTAATATCGTACTTAATTTATTTGAATCATTCTTATCTAGGAATATTTGAAACTTAAATGCTGAATTTTTTCTTAATTTTAATTCTTTTAATGGTTTTATTGAAAACGAAAAATTAACTTGATAATTCATCCCATAAGTAGAATCTTTTTCTAAATGATTAAACCTTTCTGGACACATTCTATTCGAATAATATGTATCTAGATCATAAAATTGAAAAAAGAGTTTATTTTCTTGGCTAAAATTTATCAATTCTTCAACTTCTTCATATTTTAGGGGATTTTGATATATTAAATTTTCTTTGTTTATAAAGGCTAATGCACCATTATTAGTAACTAACGGATTATCTATACCTGTAGATTCCATTAAATACCTTACTGATGGTGTTGCTCTTCCTGATGTAAATACAAACTTGATTCCATTTTCATCGAGTTTTTTTAGTGCATTTATTGTTTTTTCTTGTAATATTGAATTACTATCAAGACTAGTTCCGTCTAAATCCATAGCAAATAATTTTATCATTTTCTCTCCTTATAGTCTTGGCATAAATCTCTTAAATCACATTCTTCACACATAGGATTTCTAGCCTTACAAATTTTTCTTCCATGTGCAATTATTTGATGATGAAGCTTTGACCATTTTTCTTTTGGCAGATTTTTCCTAAGATCTTTTTCTGTATTTAAAACATCCTTGCTATTTGCAAGTCCTATCCTATTTGAAACTCTTTGTACATGAGTGTCCACTGCAATTGCATCAATTCCAAATGCATTACTCATAACTACATTTGCAGTTTTTCTACCTACACCTGGTAATTTTGTTAGATCTTTCATATTATCTGGAACTATTCCATCAAATTCTCTAATTAACATTATCGACGCATTTTTTATATTTTTCGCCTTATTTTTATATAAACCACAAGTTTTAATATAGGATTCAATATCTTTTATATCCATATTTGCAAAATCTTCCGGTTTATTAGCATATTTAAACATATAACTTGTAACTTTATTTACTCTCACATCAGTGCATTGAGCAGATAAGATTGTAGCTACTAAAAGTTCAAAAGGTGTGGTAAAATCTAAAAAACTCTTATCTAAATTAGGATACATGTTATTAAGTCTATCTATTACTTCTTCTATTTGATTCTTAGTTAAAATAATTATCACCTCTTTATAAATAAACATTATACCCCTTATTATAAAAATATTAATTGAAGAATCATTCTTTATATTATATAATTAACTTTGAATTGGAGTGATGAAATGTTTAATTTAAAGAAAAAAGAATTTAAAAAATTTGATTGGCTTTTATTTTTGAGTGTAGCCTTTTTAAGTATATATGGTTTGTTCGTATTATACTCAGCTTTTTCAGGCGATATTTTAAAAATTAGAAGCCAACTTGTAGCATCAATTTTAGGATTTTTATTTATAATATTAATTTGTACTATGGATATGGATGTCATAAAAAAAGGAGCTTTACCCATTTATGTAATTTCTTTAATCCTTTTACTATTAACTATTTTTCTAGGACAAGGTGAGCAACAATGGGGTTCTAATTCTTGGTTAATTCTTGGACCTATTCAATTGCAACCATCGGAAATCACCAAAGTTGGTATAATTTTTTCATTATCAGCATATTTAGAAAAATATAAGGAAGATATAAATAAACCCTCAAGGTTACTATTAACTTTAATATTTGCAGGTCTCCCTGTTTTATTTATATTATTACAGCCAGATTTTGGAACAGCCATGGTTTATATTTTCTTTATAGCTATAATGTTATTTTCAGCTGGACTTTCATGGAAATGGATACTAGCTCTTTTAGCACTTGCATCTATTGGATCCTTAATATTAATTTTAAACCTAGAAGGATACAGAGCTGATAGAATTCACGATTTCTTAAATCCATCAAGAGATACATCAGGAAGTGGATGGCAACAACAACAAGGTCTTATTGCAATAGGTTCTGGTATGTTTAAAGGAAGAGGTTTTATGAAAGGTACTCAAGCTCAATATGGATATATACCAGAAAAAGAAACAGATTATATTTTTTCTGTTCTAGCCGAAGAATTAGGATTTATTGGTGCTATCTTAATGTTAATAGCTTTCATAATAATGATTTATAGGCTATTAATAATAAGTAAGAATTCAAAAAATTCATTTATATCATTAATGACAATAGGAATTTGTGCAATGTTTTTTGTTCATATATTTGAAAATGTAGCAATGACAATTGGATTAATGCCAGTAACAGGTATTCCTCTTCCATTTTTCTCATCAGGAGGAACATTCTTATTAATATGTTTTGTAAATATAGGTCTTGCCTTATCGGCATCTATGCAAAAGTCAACTTACGATATAGAAGACACAAGTGAATATGAAACTTTAAAATTTAAAAATAAAAGAGTAAGTAAAATTAACATATTTTAAATAAAAATAGCTTTGCTAATTAGCAAAGCTATTTTTATTTGTACTTATATAAAATCTATTCATATCTCGCCCTAATTCCACCGATTAATTTAGGTCTTGATTTTAAAGCAGTTAAGTTAGCTGATCCAATTTTTTTTATATTCAATCTAAGAGGAACTTGAACAAATTTAATATGCATTCCGATATTTGCATCTCCAATATCCATTCCACAGTCTCCACTAATATGTTCTATTACAACAGGTTCTTTAAAATTCTTATAAGCAGCAGTTGCAAATGAACCACCAGCATGAATTTTAGGTACAACAGATACAATTTCATACCCATCTCTTTTTGCTAAACTTTTCTCAACTACAATCGCTCTATTTATATGTTCACATCCCCCAACTGCAAGATAAATTTTTCTTTCATTTAAAATTTCAAGGAGAGTTTTTACAATTACTTCTCCAATTTCTTCACTAGAATGAGATCCAATATCAAAACCTGTAACTTCTGAAGAAGATCCACCTAGAACAAAAACTTCTCCCTCTTTTGCATCACTTTTTTCAATAATTTCAAGACAAGCATTTCTTACATCATTTTTAATTTTATCCATAAGTCCTCCCTTATCTTTTATAAATATACCCAATAAAAAAAGATAAATGAATAAATCACTTATCTTTTTGAATTTTTTTGTCTTTAACCATTTTTGTCTTAGAAAATTCTTCCCTTTCTCTTTCTTCAATTTGACTAGATATGGATTTAATTATAGACTGATAATTTGGTATTTGAACTTTTTCTAAAGAATTCACTTTTTTTGATGTTCTTTTTATTTCTGTATCCAAATTTTTAATAGTTGTATCAAGTTCAGCTAATTTATATACCTTATCTTTCACATCATTTAAAGAAATAAGAGCCTCATCAAACAAAGAATTTGTTAGATTTAACGAATATGACAAGTCTAATTTTTTTTCATCAAAATCTATTTCAAAAATTCTTGTTTGCATAAATTTTTTCTCTTTTAAAGATATAGAATTATCAATAGGAACAGATAAGGCTATTGACTTTAACCTATCTTCTCCTGTAGTAACTATAGCTTTTTTAATATTTTTCTTAACATCTTTTACGGAAGAATTCACTATATTATTTAATTCATTTCTTTGGTTAATTTTTGCATTATACTGACCAATCAAGGCTTTTCTTTTTTTATCAAGGATATCATACCCCTCGTTAATCAAGTCAAGTTGACTTTTTGCCTTCATTAAATTTGCCTTTGTTGGAGCAAATTTTGTCTCAGTCATTTTTATCACCCAAGAACTTTTCTTTATTTTCTGAACTTACCCTATGAATTTCTTCAATTGGTAAGATTTTCAAAATTTCCCATCCCAAGTCCAAAGATTGTTCAAGACTCCTATTCTCATAAGGATCTTGACTTAAAAATTTATTTTCAAATTCTTTACCAAATTTTAAGTATGCTTTATCAACATCTGATAAATCATCTTCTCCTACAATTTGAGAAATATTTCTAATTTCTTGAACCTTTGAATAAGATTCATAAAGTTGGTTCATAAGATCTTCATGATCTTCTCGTGTATATCCTTCACCAATACCATCTTTCATCAGCCTTGATAATGATGGCAAAACATTAATTGGTGGATAAATACCTTTTTGGTCAAGCATCCTATCAATTACAATTTGTCCTTCGGTAATATATCCAGTTAAATCCGGAATTGGATGAGTTATATCATCGTTTGGCATGGTTAAAATTGGAATTAAAGTAACTGATCCATTAATTCCTTCAATCATACCAGCTCTTTCATATAAACTTGCAAGATCTGAATATAAATATCCAGGATATCCCTTACGAGAAGGAACTTCTTGTCTAATTGATGAAACTTCACGAAGAGCTTCTGCGTAAGAAGTTATATCAGTAATTATTACCAAAACATGTTTATTTTTTTCAAAGGCCAAATATTCAGCAGCTGTTAGTGCACATTTAGGTGTTATTAATCTTTCCATAATTGGATCATCAGCCAAATTTTCATACATTACAACCTTATCTTTAACACCGGCCTTTGTGAAGGCATCTTCAAAAAACATAGCTTCATCTTTTTTAATTCCCATCGCTGCAAAAACAAAGCAAAAATCTTCGTCAGTTTTTAACTTAGCTTGTCTTACAATTTGAGCAGCAATTTCATTGTGTGGCATTCCAGATCCTGAAAAAATAGGAAGTTTTTGTCCACGTATTAATGTTGTAAGAATATCGATTGATGAAATACCAGTTTGAATAAAATTTCTTGGATATTCTCTTGCAACAGGATTTAGCGGATTTCCTTCAACTGAATAAAATTTATCAGAATAGACTTCTCCACCATCATCTATTGGTATTGCAATACCATTAAATGTTCTTCCTAAAATAGATTCATTTAAAGGAATTTCCAATGGTTTTTCTTCAAATTCTACAACTATATCATTTAAAGAAAAATCTTGAGTATTACCAAAAACTTCTACAGTTACAGTCTCATCATCAATCTTTACAACTTGACCGATAAAATTTTGACCCAAAGTGTTTATTTTTACAACAGCGTTATAGGCAATATCTTCAACTTTTTCAAGTTCAATAATTGATGCTTCTATTTTTTTAATCCTTGTATATTGCTTTCTCATTCTTCACCTTCTTCTAAAGTTTGAAAATATGAGCGAATATTATTATTTAATTCAACAAATTTTTCAAGTTCATCATTTTTAATATCATATTTCACGGAATTAATTTTTGCTATTAAGCCTTTATTATAAATTTTATTGTAGGAAATTCCCTTATCAATAGCTGTGTTTGAAAGTTTATAGTAATTTTTTATAACCTTAAGCATTTGAATTTGTTTGTCAAGTGGAACATACTTATCTATATCGTTAAAGGCATTTTGTTGCAAAAATGCAATTTTTAACATACTCGCTACATCTAAAAGATTTTTTTGTTTATTTGATAAAGAATCTTTACCAACTAACATTACAATGGATTGAAGTTTTTCTTCTTCTGTCAAAATTTCCATCATACTGTTTCTCAACAAAACTATATCCTCGCCAGTTAAATCTTCATAGTATCCAGCCATTTGATTTAAATAATTTGAATAGGATGTTAACCAATTTATTGCAGGATAGTGTCTAGAATAAGCAAGATTTTTATCAAGTCCCAAAAATACATTTACACTTCTTCTTGTATTTTCAGTTACAGGTTCTGAAAAATCTCCACCAGTTGGTGAAACTGCACCAATTAATGTAACAGAACCATGACTTCCATTTAAATTATCAAAATCTCCTGCTCTTTCATAAAATTGTGAAATCCTAGAGCCAAGATAAGCCGGATATCCTTCCTCGGCTGGAATTTCTTCAAGTCTTGCAGAAATTTCTCTCAAGGCTTCTGCCCATCTTGATGTTGAATCTGCCATTAATGCCACATCATATCCCATATCTCTAAAATATTCTGCCATGGTAATTCCTGTATAAATACTGGCTTCTCTTGCAGCTACTGGCATATTTGAAGTATTGGCTATAAGAATAGTTCTTTCCATGAGTCCTCTTCCAGTATTTGGATCAATCAAATCTGGGAAATCTTCAAGAACTTGAGTCATTTCATTTCCACGTTCTCCACAACCAATATAAATAATTATATCAGCGTTTGAATATTGGGCTAACTGGTGTTGAAGCATTGTTTTTCCTGTTCCAAAACCACCAGGAATTGCAACAGTTCCTCCTTTTGCTATTGGAAAGAATATGTCTAAGACTCTTTGTCCAGTTAACAAAAGTTCGCTTAATGGTTTAGATCTTTTTATAGGTCTTTGAACTCTAACTGGCCAATATTGGTAAAGTTTTAAATTTTCTATACCGTTTTCTGTCTTAACTTTTACAATTGTATCTTCCAATTTATACTTACCATCATTTTCTACTTCTACAATTTCACCTGAAACAGTTGACATTAACCTATGTTCAATAACTGAAGTTTCATCAATTGTGGCATATATTTGACCTTTTTTAATTTCTTCACCAGTTTTTACTTTAATTTTAACATCCCAGTTTCTTTCTTCATCTAAATTTGAAAGTCCTAGTCCAGACGGGATAAAAGATCCATGTTTAGATTTTATTTTGTCAAGTGGTCTTTGAATACCGTCAAACATGTTTCCAATCATTCCTGGTCCAAGTCTAACTGATAAGGCCCTGTTTGTTTTAATTATTTCATCATTTACCTTTAAACCTGATGTATCTTCATAAACTTGGATTGTAGCAAGATCTCCATCAATAGATACAACTTCACCAATTAGTTTTAAATCGCCAACTGTAACCATCTCTCTAATTTTTAAAGATGATGCATTTCTCGCTTGAATTACAGGTCCATTTATAGATTTAATTGTTGGAGTCATTTTCATCCTCCATTTCTTTTTCATATTCATCAGAAATTATATTATAAAATTTACTTCCGATTTCGTATTTATAGTTTTCTAATTTTTTTTCTAAAGAATAATCATATTGATAAGTTAAGTCCTTGCTTTTTATTACAAAGCCTCCAATTTTTGAATCATCTATAATATCAGTGTCAAAGTCAAACAGATCTTGATCAGATCTTTTTACACATAAAATTAAATCTTGATTATCCTCTGATAGTTTTTTAAAAACTTTATTTGCTTCACTTTTTAGTTTTTCTTTATATTGTTCACTTTTGCTATATTCAATTAATTCATCTTTGATTTCTTCTATTAATTGATTTAACAAAGATTCCTTAAACTTATTATATGAAGTTTTTTTATGTTGAGATATATTTGCAATTTTTTTCATTCTTTCTAGAATTAGCAAATTCTTTTCTCTTTTTAATATATTTCCTATAGTTTTTGTCTAAACGATCTTTCATTTCATTTAAAGTTTTAGAAGATGAATCTGTAGATTCATATAATTCTTTTTCACTTTTCCTTTTTTCATTTGACCAGACCATTTTTCTAAAACTAGAAATTTTTGCACTTAAATCTAGCATTTAAGTCTCCTTTACTAATCTAAAACTACTACTAAAGGAGTAGCATTATCTACCCTATAATCTTCAACTTCTTTTTTTATTTTTTCATAACAAAATTTAGAAAAAATAATTAAGGCCAAATCTTTTTCTTTGGCAAGTTTTTGAAAATTTTCAGATATTTCATTTTCTTTTTCTACAATGACACCTTCAATTCCTCCAAGCCTAAAGCCTAGAAGTAAAGACATATCATTTGTTATTATTTTCGCTTTCATTTTAAGCAAATAAAATCATTATTGAAATAATTACACCAAAGATTGCAATACCTTCAGCAAGTCCAACAAAAATTATTGTTCTACCAAGAATTGACGCATCTTCTGAAATTGCTCCTAGTGCTGCTGATCCTACTTGACCAACTGCATAACCTGTTCCTATTGTTGCAAGTCCTGTTGAAAGTGCTGCACCAATATATTTTAAACCATTTCCAGCATCACTTGCAGATCCTGCTGCTGCAGCTTTTACTCCATTTGGTAAAACCAATACTAAAATCATTGCCATTATTGGAATAAATGTTGATAAGTTAATTTTTAATGCTTTTCTTATTTTATCCTTTGAGCCATCTTCGTTATTTTTTAATAGGTATAAACCTGAATAAATTGTCATTACTACGCAAGCTAATGCTAAAATTGAAACTAAAATCATTTTTTTTCTCCTTATAATTTACTAATCGGACTAAATTTTTGTCCATCACCTTTGTAATATTTACTAAACATTTCGTAAAATTCCAGTCTTAAACCTTGAATAAATACGATCATACCTTCAAGACCTATAATTAAAATATTTCCTAAGATCAAAATTATTATCCCAATAAATCCACCACCTACAAGTTTGCTCATTACTTCAAATGCCATATATAAGCCAACGTGGTTAATGGCAAATGCTCCAACTCTTGTAAAAGATACAAGATTTGAAAATACAGATAGTAGAGCCTCTATAATTGAAAAGGAACTCTCTATATAATAATCAGAACTTGATTGGTCATATATTGGATAAATATCTAATAATTTTCTTGAAATAGGTTGTTTAAATACCATCATTACTATTGATAAAATTAATAATATAATTGAAACTGTCATTGGCATAGGATTTACTTTGACTATATTTAAAATTATTAAGATAAATGAAATCATCATCAATAATCCTGTAAATCCTTCTTTACCAAAAACACCTTCTTCAAAATCTTTTTGCTTGTGAAGTTTATTGTAAATTCCTAAAATATAGGATATTACCATCAATATTACACCAAAAGCAACAGATGCTATCAAAACTTTAATTATATTATCAAAAGGCTTAATTAAAATTGTTGGAATCAAATCTTCTATACCAAAAACCGAACCATACATCAAGCCAAAAAACGATGCTGAAAAACCAATTCTTCTAATTAATTGACCGAAAATTTTACTTTTCTTTTCTATCAAAAAACTAGCTAAAACAAATACTAATCCTTGGCCCAAATCTCCAAACATCATTCCGTATAATAGCATATAAGTTATAGCAAAAAATCCTGTTGGATCTATTTCGTTATAATTTGGTGCTCCATACATATTTACCAAGAATTCAAAAGGCCTAGTTATTTTATTATTTTTTAACTTTGTAGGTGGATTAGCTATTGTTTGGCTATTTTTTTTTGGTCGACTAAGCTATCTTCATACTTGTCGACTGTATCTCTAACTAATTGTATTTTAGACTCTGGGACCCACCCTGATAAATAAAAATATTTTCGACCCTTTAACATTTTATCCTTAAGCTTTGATGATTTTTTATAAAAATCTATAGTTTTAGGTAAATTTTTAAGATCATCGATATTATCATCTTTTATTTTTTTAAGTTTATTGTCTATTTCTTTTAGTTTAGCCTTATTATTTTCATATTCTTTTTTTATTTCATCAATACTTTTTCCATCTGGTATATCCTCGTCAATAAAGCCAAGCGAAGATATAGTCCTATTTACTTCATCTTCTACACTTTTTGGATAAACTAATAGATAATCTTCATTTCCACTTTCTATAGATTGGTCACGGTTATTTCTTGACCTATCTTTAAAGCCAAATTTTTCTAATATATTCATAAAACCTCCTTTCTTTATTATTCAATAATTTTTTTGAAAAATTCCTTAATTAAGTTTTCTTTCTTAGCCTTAAATACTTTTTCACTTTCTACTTTTTGCTTTTCATAGAAGCTTTCAATTTCTTTATTCTTATAATCTGCCTCTTTTAATATATCATCATATAATTTATTAGCATCTTCTTTTGTTTTTTTATCGTAATCTTTTGACAATTCTAAGCTTACTTTATTTATATTATCCTTTTCATTTTTAATGATATTATCTGTATCTTTTCTTAGCTTAGATGTTTCATCATCTATGCTATAAATACTTTTTAAGGCCTCTTTATTTTTTTCTATATCAGGATCATTTTTTTGTAAATGAATAATTAGTGATGGAATAGATTCATAGTTATTTTTTAAGATAAATCTTCCATCTTTACTAACTTCCCCTAGCCTATAATTGAAATAATTTAAACTTGTTATTTTGTTTATATCAATTTCTTCATTTTCAAGAGCTTGCAAATTGTTTAAATACTCTTCAAGTTTGTCATTTCTTTCTTCTAAGGCTTTTTTCTTTTCAATATTCTCTTCAAATATTTCTAGCAAATTTTTAAGTTTTTCATCATTAATTCTTCTACCGCCCTTAGAATCATCTAAATTTAGAAAATCTTTTATATCTTCAAGTTTATTTATAAATGAAGGATCTACTTTATCAAAACTTTCAAGATCATTAAAGTCCTCAGTTTTTTCAATATTTTCTTCACTGGCTCTAATTGAAAATTCTCTGTTTTGTATTTGTCTAAAAGCATCAACTTGGTCAAATTCATCAATATCTATTAAATCTTCTAAAAAATCATCAAGATTATCTAGCCTTGCCATAATATTAACCAAGTGCATTTTTTCGACAGCCATATTATCACCTCTTTATTATATAATGTTTCTTTTCATCCTTATCAAATGTTTCATCAAATTCTAATATACTTATAATATTTTTATTTGAAATTGTCATCATATCTACTATATATATTAAATTTAACAAGTCATGTTTAGAACTTGATAATTTCTTTGAATTTTCACTTAACAAATCTTCTTTAGCCTTGTAAAAGTTATAGGTAGAAAGAAATAAGTCTTTATAATTTGTTTTTAAAATCTCATCTTTAAATTTATTAAAATCTAAACTTGATAATTTTTTCAAGTCTTTTGTTCTTAAATATTTACCCCCCTCAATTAAATAATTAAATATTTCATAGTTATTTAGAGAGAAGTTTTTCTTTAACCTATATAACATTTCTATATTAAAAATATCTATTTGCTTACCTACAAAATCTTTTAATTCAAAGCCAATATTCTTTGGTAACTTCTTTGTCTCTTCAAGTAATTGTCTATAATATAATTTATTTAAAGAATTTGAAATTAAAAATATAATAGACTTCTTTTCTATGTTTTCATTTAAAAATGGATAAAGAGTCCTATAATACTTACTTGATTTAGATTTTCTTACAAAACTTTCAAAATCATCATCTTTTGAGACATTTATATCATGTGAAAATTTTTCTCTTTTTATAATATCTAAACTGTCATCTAAATGATTGTTAATAATAGCTTGAACTATTAATTGCATAAGTTGTAATTCAAATTTTGAAATATATTTTATGAAAAATTCCTTTTCTTCACCTTTTAAAAATTTCAAAAATGAATTTAGATCATCATATAATTTATTTGAAAGAAAAATTTCTAAATCTTTTTTAGAACTAACATTTGGTATTTCACTATTATTATTTCTAATTATATCTAATTTTCTTTCAAAATTATCTTCATACAATAAATCTCTACATATTTCTTTTGTAGGCAACTTACCAAGTTTAGCTTTTGCTTTTACTACATAAGCTTTCATAATGCCTTCTTTCTTTATATTAAACGAGATGGCCTGATATAGTAAATGATGTATTATCAGTTATTTTTACTTTTACAATCTGTCCTATTAATTTCTTATCAGCTTCAACATGAACTAGCTTAAAGGTATCTGTTCTTCCAGTAAGAACATTCTTGTTATTTTTACTTTCAGATTCTAATAAAACCTCAACAATTTTTCCAACATATTCTCTATTTTTTTCATTAAATACAGGATATAAGGTATCTAGTAATCTATCAAACCTATCTTGAACTATTTTTTCATCAATCGGTTCAAGTTTTGCTGCTTTTGTTTTTGGTCTTGGTGAATATTTAAATGTAAATGCTGTATCAAAACCAACTTTTCTACAAACATCCAAAGTTTCTTGGAAATCTTCTTCTGTTTCTGTAGGATAGCCCACAATAATATCAGTAGAAATTGCTATATTTGGAATTTCTTCCCTTAATTTTCTAGCCTTTTCTAGATATTGCTCTTTGTTGTATTTTCTATTCATATCTTTAAGAACCTTATCGGAACCTGACTGCATTGGTAGGTGGAAATAATTGCAAATATTATCATTTTCTTTAATCACCCTGATTAAATCATCAGATAAGTCCTTTGGATGGCTTGTTGTAAATCTAAGTCTTTTTAGACCTTTAATTTGTGCACATTTTTCTAAAAGTTCTGGAAAAGTTACATTAAAATCAGACTTATTTCCATAAGAATTTACATTTTGCCCTAGAAGAGTAATCTCTTTATAGCCATTTTTTACTAAATTCTCAATCTCTTCAATTATATGAGATGGTCTTCTACTTTCTTCTCTTCCTCTTGATTGAGGCACTATACAGTAAGAGCAGAAATTATCACATCCTGTCATTATATTTACATATGCTTGGAAATTATTTTTGCTATTATAATTTACATAATCATCTTTGACATTATCTTCAGAAACATCTATAACCCTTTCTCCAGTTTCTAGATATTTAAATAAAAGATCAGGTAAAGAATTTATATTTTTTGTTCCAAAAATTATATCAACTTCTCTATGTTTTTTTTCAATAACTTCTCTAGCTACACTTGTTTGCATCATGCAACCTGACACAGCAATTATTTTTTCGGGATTTTCTTCTTTTAATTTTTTTAAACTGCTAACTTGCCCATATAATTTTAATTCTGCATTTTCTCTTACCAAGCAAGTATTAAATAAAATAAAATCAGCTTCGTTTCTATCGTCTGTCAGTGTATAACCTAAATCTTCTAAAATATAGGATATTCTTTCAGAATCATGTTCGTTCATCTGGCAACCAAAAGTTGTTATATTATATTTTTTACCTTTAAAATAATCCTTATATATTGTATTATTTTTTAATTGCATATATCTCCTTAAAACCAAAAAGAGATGATTTTAATCATCTCTTTTTGTAAAATTGTAATTTATCAAATATTATTCTTCAGTAGAATCTTCGTCTTCTATTTCAATACCTGATAATACTTCTTCTATAGCAAATCCAATGTTATTATTTAAATCATTGTCACCAAATTCATTATTTGATTCTTTCTTTTCTGCTCTTCTTTTAGCTTTTGCATTAGATCTGTTTTTGTTTTCTTCGTTATTTCTTCTTGGTTTTCTTTCAGTTCTTTCTGGTGCTTCTTTTAAAGCTTTTATTGAAAGACCGATTTTTTCTTCTTCTGGGTCAATACTTAAAATCTTAACTTCTACTTCATCACCAATGTTTAATTCATCTGATGGTTTTTCAACATGATCCCAAGAAATTTCAGAAACATGGATTAATCCTTCAACTCCTTCGCTTACTTCAACGAAAGCACCAAAGTCTAATAAATTAACAACTTTTCCTGTTATCACATCTCCAACCTCATGACTACCAACAAATTCAGCAAATGGTTTTTCTAAAAGTTGTTTTCTTCCTAAAGAAATTCTGTTCTTTTCTTTGTTAAGTTTTAATATTTTAACTTCAATATCATCTCCAATATTTAATACATCCTTTGGATGTTCTACTCTAGTCCAAGCTATATCAGAAACGTGAAGTAAACCATCTAAACTACCTATTTCTATGAATGCACCAAAATCAGTAAGTCTTGCAACTTTTCCAGTAATTATTTGACCTTCTTCTAGTTCATCCCATTGTTCATCAAGTTTTTCTTCAACTATATCTTTTCTTGATAAAACAAGACGATTTTTTCTTTCGTCTATAGAAATTATTTTAAGATCCCAATGTTCACCAACAAATTTTTTGAAGTTTTTAACAAAGTATGGTGCAATTTGACTTGCTGGAACAAAACCATTTATTCCCATAACTCTAGCTGTTAAACCACCTTTATTTGATCCAGTAATATCACCTTCAACAGTTTGTTCGTTTTCATAAGCTTCTTTAAGGTTTTTCCAATTTTTCATTCCTTCTACTCTTCTTGTAGATAATGAAACATTTCCTTCTCCATCGTCAAGTTTAATTACATATACTTCAATTTCTTGACCTACTTCAAAATGTTCTTTTGGATTTTCTTTTTGTTCTTCAGACATTTCATCAAGTTTTACAATTCCGTCAGCACGATATTGAATGTCTACAAAAACCTCATCATCTTTCACATCAATAATTGTTCCATTTACAACATCTCTAGGATATATTTTTTTCATACTATCTTCAATGCTGTTCATTAATTCTTCATTTGTTAAATCATCCATCCTATTAACTACCTCCTCGATAACCTTATCTGGTGTGGATGCACCAGCGATTACCCCTATTATATTAAAATTTGAGAGCTTTTGCAAAGGTAGATCTTTAACAGTTTCTATTCTTTTAACATTTTTACAATACTTTTGTGCTATTTGATAAAGCTTATTTGTATTTGAACTATTAAAACCACCAACAACAACCATACAATCAACTTCTTTAGAAAGACTTTTACATGATTCTTGTCTTAATCTAGTTGCATTGCAGATTGTATTTTCTACTATTACATCATCATTCGTCTTCTCTAACTCATGAGCAATATTCTCAAAAAAATCAATTCTGTTTGTTGTTTGACTTACAACATAAAGTTTTGACATATTTGTAATATTTTTTGCTTCAGTCTCATCTTTTA
Organism: Anaerococcus senegalensis JC48; assembly: GCF_000321005.1. Classification (GTDB taxonomy): domain Bacteria; phylum Bacillota; class Clostridia; order Tissierellales; family Peptoniphilaceae; genus Anaerococcus; species Anaerococcus senegalensis. Next base: position 300,206 of record NZ_HE578907.1, on the reverse strand, counting down.
TTATTATACCATCATTTACATAAGATGCCATAGCTTTTATTTCAGGATGATTTTTATCCCCAATAATTACTACTTTATATCCTTCATTTTCTTTTTCTTTTATTTTTTTATAAATATTTAAAAGAACAGGACAAGTTGCATCTATTACGTCATTTAAATTTTTTCTTATAGTATCTTTTAATTCTTCCCTAATACCATGACTTCTAATTACGATTTGTGAATTATTTTGATTTAATACTTCATCTTCATCTATAACGCCAACACCTTTTTCTTCAAGCATTTGAACTTGAGTAGGGTTATGAACTAAGGGTCCTAGGGTATAAGTATTTTTATTATTTTCACTTGCTTTATTTGCAAGGTCAACACTTCTTCTAACTCCATTACAAAAGCCAGAATTTTTCGCTACAATTACTTTCATCTTAAACCTTTCTTAGAAATTTATGATTTTCATACATCTTCTCATATGTTTCATCCATTATTTTTTCCATTGCATCTTTTGATTTATATTCTTTAAAATTTTCAATTTTAACAAGATTTTTTATATATAAATTAGTTTTAAAAAATGGTTTATAAGAAGAAATAATTTCTATTGTTAATATATCTGTTTTTGATTTTAGTGCAATATAACCTGCACCATCTTTTATATTTTCTCTCTTTATTTCTTTTACTCTTGTTCCTTCTGGAAATATTCCCAAAATTTTTCCTTTTTTTATTAATTTTATGGAATCTCTTAACACACTTAAATCTTTTCCATCTCTTTGGGCAGGAATTACATTTAATTTTTTTAATATATTTTTCAATATTGGTATTTCAAATAATTCCTTTTTTGCAATAAAATGAACCTGCCTATTAATAGCAAGAGCAACAAAAATAGGATCAAAAAAAGATTTATGATTTGCACATATTATATATTTTTCATCTTTTGGTATATTTTCAATACCATGAACTCTAATCCTAAATAGTGGTGTTGCTATTATCCTAATCAAAAAATAAATAAACCTATAAAACATCTTCTTTATCCATTTTTTCCAAAATTTTTTCAATTGTTTGATCAATTGTTAAATCAGAAGAATCTATTTCTATCGCATCTTCTGCTTTTTTTAGTGGAGAAACTTCTCTATGCGAATCCAAATAATCTCTTTTTTCAATATCTTTTTTTATTTCTACAAAACTTTTATCTATTTCATTTTGTTCAAAACGTCTTTTTGCTCTAACGAAAGATGATGCATCAAGATAAAATTTATATTTTGCATCTGGAAAGACAACAGTTCCAATATCACGCCCATCTAAAATTATCGATTTATTCTTTGAAATATTTCTTTGCAGTTCTACTAAATATTCTCTTACAACTGGAATTGATGAGACCCAAGATACATTTTCTGTGACTTCTTTATATCTGATTTCTTGACTAACATCTTTTCCATTTAAAAAAACTTTATCTTCATTAATATCTATATTTATTTTTTTAAGAATTTTTATGTCTATAGTATCCGATTTTTTTATATTATTTTCTAAAAAATAAAGGGTCAATGCCCTGTACATCGATCCAGTATTTAAATATGAAATTTTTAATTTATTTGCTAATAAATTTGCTATTGTACTTTTTCCTGATCCACTTGGACCATCCAATGCTATTATATAATTACTCATCAATACTCCTTAAATTTTCAGCACAAGCATAAGCCTCAGAAAAGGCAATTTGCAAATTATATCCTCCAGTTAAAGTATCTACATCAGTAACTTCTCCTACAAAATATAAGCCTGAAACTTTTTTTGATTCCATTGTTTTAGGATTTATTTCTTTACAATCAACTCCACCTGATGTTATTATTCCATTTTTAACATCGCTTAGGCCATCATATTCTAATTTAAACTTTTTTATTTCTTCTATTAATTTAAACCTTTCTTCTTTTGTAATTTGATTTGCTTTTTTGTGAAAATCAACTTCTCCTCTTTTTAAAACAATCTCAACAAAAGCATTTAATAGGAGTTTTTTCAATATGTTTACTATATCTTTATTTGGATCATTTTCAAAATCTCTTAATAATCTATTATCTAATTTTTCAAAATCCAAGGCAGGTTTTAAGTCAATATAAATTTCCTTAATTTTACTTCTATTTATTAAAGATGACATGGTAAGCACTATTGGTCCTGTTATAAATTTTTTTCCAATTAACATATCTCCAAATTCACTTAATTTTTTCTTATCAGTTTCAACATTTAATGAAACATTTTTTAAAGATATTCCATTTAATGAATCTAAATCTACATCCTTAAATTTTATTGGACACAAAGCTGGCTTTGTCTCAATGATATTATGGGAAAATTCTTTTGCAAATTTATATCCATCTCCAGTTGATCCTGTTAAGGGATAAGAAAGACCCCCAGTTGCTATAACAACTTTATCAAAGACATAAGAATCTTTATTTGTTTTTATTATAAATTTTTCTTTTTCATTTTTTTTACTTTTTCTACATTTTCATTTAATTTTAAGTCTATATGTTTTTTTATAATTAATTTTTCAAAAAATTTTATTACGTCATTTGATTTTTCACTTTTTGGGAATACTCTATCCCCTCTTTGAACAACAAGTTTTAAACCCTTATTTTCCATATAATCCATTAGGGCATAATTATCAAAGTTCGTGAACGATGAATACATGAATTTTTTATTAACTACAATATTTTCAAGAAATTCATCAAAAAATTTGGCATTTGTAATGTTACATCTGCCCTTACCTGTTATAAATAATTTTTTTCCTATTTTGTTATTTTTTTCAATTATACATACATTATTTTCTTTATTTTTGGCATTTATTGCAGTGAAAACACCTGCAGCTCCTGCCCCTATGATTGCTATATCCATATTCCTATAAACTTTCTAAATACTCAACTTCTCTTTTATCAAGTTTTTCGTATTCTCCATTTTCTAAATTTCCAAGTTCGATTTCTCCAATTTTTATTCTTTTTAAATCAGTTACAATTGATCCAAAGTATAAGAACATTCTTCTTACTTGCCTATTAAATCCTTGATGAATTATAACCTCATATATTTTTCTATTTTTATCTAGTAAATTTAAATTTGCACCAGAAGTTATCTCTTTTTTGGATAATTTTATACCATTTTTAAAAATATATTCTTCATTTTTATTAAGTAATTTATCAACTTTAACTATATAGGTCTTTTCTATTTCCTTACTTGGATGAATTATTTTATTTGTAACTTTTCCATCATTTGTAATTAACATTAAACCATGGGAATCTTTATCAAGTCTACCTGCACAAAAAAACCTCTGATCAATTTTTATCAAATTATTTAAGTCTTTTTTATTGTGAGGATCATAGTTTGAAGAAATAAATCCAGTAGGTTTGTTAAGTTTATAATAAAATTTTTCTTTTATTTCTATAACTTTTCCATTAACTTTTACTAGATCATTTTTCTTAACTTGGTAAGATAAATCTTCCAATTTTTTTCCATTTATATAAACTAGACCTTTTTTTATAAAATCTTCACTTTTTCTTCTTGATGCAAGACCTGATTTTGCTATATATTTATTGATTCTCATCTATCTCTCCCAAAAGTTCTTCATCTATTTTTGGCAAATCATCGAGAGTTGAAATATTAAAATATTTTAAAAATAAATCGGTTGTAGCATAAATAATTGGCTTTCCTATCTTATCTAGTCTTCCACTTTCTTTTATCAATTTTTTCTCTATAAGATTATCAATTGTCGATTGAGATTTAACTCCCCTAATTTTATCAATTTCAGCTCGTGTTATAGGTTGCTTGTAAGCTATGATTGATAGAGTTTCCAATGAAGAATTAGATAACTTTTTGTCTGATTTTTTTACTATATTTGAAATATATTTCTCATGCTCAGCTCTTGTAGAAAATTGATATTTATTTTCATATTTTTTTAATAGTAGTCCACTAGATTTTTCATTTCTTTCTGCCATAATTTCTTCAATAGCACTTCTTATTTCAGATTTTTCAGCATCAAAAATTATCCTTGACAAATCATCTATATCTATAGGATCTCCCCAAATATATAAAATTTCTTCAATAATTCCCTTTAAATAATAATTATTCATCTTTTTCCCTTTTTATAATTAAAAATTCATTTATTTTTTCTTCTTTCAAATAAATTTCTTTTAACCTAACTAGCTCAAGAAGTGCCAAAAATGTCCCTATACAGGATGCTTTAGATTTTATTTCATTAATAATTGAATTTAACCTAATAGATGTAGAAAATTTAAGAGTATTTCTAATTTTTAAAATATAATCATTTACATCAAGTCTTTTTATTGTCTTTATTAGGTCAGGTTTTTCGGTTTTCTCATTATTATAAGCCTTTAACAATTTTACAAACTCATTTTTTAAAATATTTACATCTTTACTAATTATTTCATCTTCATTTTTGTACTTAGAAAAGTCTTCTTGGTATTTGCTATAATATTTTCTCGATTCTTCTTCTAATATTTTAAAATCATTCTCAACACTCTTAATTTTTTTATATTCAATTAAATATGAAATAAAATCTTCTTCAATAGTATCGTCTTCTTCTTTGGGCATAAGTTTTCTAGATTTTATATACAACAAAATAGAAGATATATAAATAAACTCACTTAATTGGTCAATAGGAATATCCATTTCATTGATTGCCTCCATATAAGGGCTTGTTATATCTTCTATTTTTATATCATAAATATCTACTTTTTGCTTTTCAATAAGTTTTAATAAGACATCAAATGGTCCTGTATAAACTTCTAAATCTATATTTAAACTATTATTTTTCATCAATCAATCTTTTTGCATATAAAACTGCTATTATGGTTTTTGCATCAGTAATTTCACCGTTTATTACCATATTATAGACATCATCAATTTTGTATGATTTTCTTTCCAAAAATTCATCTTCATCTTCTTCTAGTTTTGACTCTTCTAAATTTTTTGCCAAAAAGAATGATAATTTGTCATTTGTAAATCCTGGTGATGCATGCATATCAAACAAATATTCAATATCTAAAGGCATAAATCCAATTTCTTCTTGTAATTCTCTTCTTGCAGTTTCTATTGGTTTTTCGTTAGATTCAACCAAACCTGCAGGAATTTCTAGGGTAAATTCATCAACAGCCTTTCTGTATTGTCGAACTAAATAAATTGAATCTTCACCATCAAAAGCTATAATTCCTACTCCCTTCATATGGTCAACTATTTCTCTTTTGGAATATTTTTTATCAGGCATTTCAACAGTTTCAACTCTGAGCGAAAGAATTTTGCCTTCATAAATATTATCAACTTTTATTGTTTTCTCATAATTATCCATACTAATTTCCTTTTCTTAAATTTTCAGCCATTTCTAGCATCTCTTTTGCTGATTCCATTGTTTTGTCAGTAATATCAACACCTGCTAATAATCTAGCTATTTCTTTAGTTCTTTCTATATCCTTTATATTTTTTGATTTTGAAATTGTCAAATTTTCTTCATCATTTTTTTCAATTAAGATATGATTTGTTGATAAGGATGCAATTTGAGGTAAATGGCTAATTGCAATTATTTGTCTTTTTTTCGAAAGATCAAGAATTTTTTCACCAACTATTTGTGCTGTTCTACCGCTTATACCTTGATCAATCTCATCAAATATCATAGTATCAATTTTATCATAATCTGCAAATATTTTTTTAAATGATAAAACAATCCTAGAAATTTCTCCCCCAGATGCAGTTGTAGATAATGATTTTAAATCCTCTCCCTTGTTTGTCTTTATCAAAAAATCTACATTATCAATACCATTTGAATCTATTTTTTCTTTTTCTTTAAATAAAACATTAAAATCACCATTTTTAATATTTAATGATTGAATTTCTTTTTTTATTTCTATCTCAAGACTTTTTGACTTATTTTTTCTAATTTCAGATAATTTTTTTGACTTTTCATATAATTTAGAGTCTATTTTTTGAATATCATTTTTTATATTTTTCTTTAATTCTGATACCTTTTCAAGCTCTTTCAATCTTAATGTTATTTTTTGATAATACTTTAGAATATCTTCTATATTATTACCATATTTTCTTTTTAAATCAAAAAGTTTTTGATTTATCATTTCAAGTTCATATAATCTTTCTGGGTTTTGATCCAAAGTATCTTTATAACTTTCAAGATCTGAATAAACTTCATTTATTAAATCTATTACTGTTTCTATTTTTTCATTTACTTCATCAATTCTCTCATCAATTGATGAAAATTCTGATAAATTTGAAGATAGGCTCGCTAAAAGAGAGCTGATTGTACCCTGATCATAATCAAATGATGATATTAGCTCTTCACTTTTTTCAATATTTTCTCTAAGCTCTGTTATTGAATTTAATTTTTTAAATTCTTGATATATTGATTCTTCATCTATATTTTCTAAATCTATTTGTTCAATGTCATCAATTTGATAATTAATAAGTTCTTTTTCTCTTGAAACTTCTTCTTGTGAAAGATCAAAATTTTCAAATTTTTTAATTAATTTATATTTTTCATTATATAAATATTTTATTTCTTTTATTAATAAAATTGATTCATCATTCTTTTTATAGGAATCTATTATATTTAAGTAATTATCCTTATCCATAAAAACATTAGAATCACCTTGTTTATAAATATCAATTAATAAGGGTGATATCTCTTTTACTAAAGATAAATTTGTAGCTCTATTATTTAGTCTAATTGATGATGATTGTTGTGATATAGTTCTAGTAATTATAAGCTTATTATCGTCAAAAGTTATATCTTTACTTTCTAATTTTTTAAGTGTATTTTTATCTACAACAAAAACAGCTTCTATTATTGTTTTATCGTCAAATTTTCCTATGACATCTTTATTTGCTCTTTTTCCTAGAACAATATTAATAGCATCTAGAATTAAACTTTTACCTGAACCCGTTTCTCCAGTAAAAACATTAAATCCTTTATCAAAAAATAAATGATCTCTTTTGATGATTACAAAGTTATTAATAAATAACTCAGCTAACACTTACTTCACCATACTTCTTAAAGTTTCAATTAAGTCATCTATATCATCAATATTTTTAGGTGTAATAAATATAGTATCAAGACCTGTAACTATTCCACCTATATTTTCAAGTTTTGCATTTGTTATAAATAGTCCACAAACAGTAGCTGTATATGATATAGTTTTTATTACAACTAATTGATATGATCTTTCTACTGAAAGTACCGATTCTTTAAATATTTTTTCCATTCTTTCATTTAATGAATCGTATACAGTATCTATTACAGTATATTTATATTCATAATCATCAGTTTGAACTTTTGAAATTCTAAGTTCTTTTATATCTCTAGAAATTGTAGCTTGAGTTGCATCAACTCCTTGATCTCTTAATAATCTTGAAAGTTGACTTTGAGTTTTAACCTCATTATTTTGAATTATATCTAAAATAAGTCTTTGTCTAGTATACTTTTTCATTTGATCCTCTCTGTTAAATAATCAATTAAATATATATGAAAATCATTGTTGTTAAAATCTTTAATATTTTCTTTAGCTTTTTTATTAAAGTCCAGTAATAATTTTTTTGAATCTTCCATAGAAAGACAAGATAAAATATTTAATTCTTTCTCATCATATTTGTCCAAAATATCATCTTGTAATTGAAATGCCATTCCTAAATAATAAGCATAGTCTTCAAGTTTTCTAAGACTTTTTTCATCTAATTGTGAATACAAACCCGCCATCATAATTGCTGACATAAATAATCTAGATGTTTTATTTTTATAAACATCTAATATATATGGAAGATCTTCATTTTTACTTGCTTTTATATCAAAAACTTGTCCTTTGATCATTCCATCTTTTCCACATGCATTTGCTAAGTATCTTGCAGGCTTAAGAAAACGTTGGTCTTTAATACTCAAGTCTAAAAGATTTTCAAAAGCATATGATAGAAGACTATCCCCTACTAAAATAGCAATATCTTCGCCAAATTTTTTGTGGACAGTAAATTTATTTCTTCTATAATCATCATTGTCCATACAAGGCATATCATCATGTACTAAGGAATAAGCATGAATCATTTCTAAAGACAAAGCAGCCTGAATAATATCTTCATTAATGTCTTCATTCAAAAGCATTTTACAAGTTTCTATAAAAATAACTGGCCTAATTCTTTTTCCTGAATCCGTAGCATAATATAAAGCTTCATTTAAAGGATTATCATCTATAAATTTTTCTTTAAAAGCTTTATCTATAATAAGTTTGTCGTTTTTTAAAATTTTCTCAAATTCTTCTTTATTCATCTCAGTCATTATTAATTACTTCAACCTTTGCTTTGTAGTCATTCATTTTTTTATTAAGTTTTTCATAAATATCTTTTGCCTCTTTATAAATTTCAAGGCTTTTATCAATATTGTCTTTGTTATTTTCTAAATCATGCAACAAAGATTCCATTTTTTTATAATTTTCTTCAAATGTATCATTAATCATAAATTTCAGCTTTCACTTCTCCATCACCAAATACAATTTTTACCTTATCCTTATTTTTTAGAGTATTTTTTGAAAAAATAAAATTATCATCCAAATCTTTTATATAAATACTTTTCTTTTTTATCTCTAAAATTGAATTTATTGAATCTAGCCTATATTTTAAATTAGAAATGTCATTTTCTTTTTGCTTTAAATTATAATTCATAACTTCTTTTAACTTATCAAATAATGCATTTAAATCATTTGATTTTTTTTCTATCAAATTTTCAATATTATAAAATTCTAACTTTTCTCTTAAATTATTAAGCTTTATTTCTTTTAATTCAATATTTCTATCTAAAGTCTTTTTAATATTTATATATAGTAAATCTATATCATCCCTTAATTTCTTATAATTTCTTACTAAATAAGTTCCAGCTTCTGTTGGTGTTTGTAATGACAAATCACTTACTAAATCTGCTAATGATAAATCAATTTTATGTCCTATTGCTGAAATAATTGGAGATTTTGATGAAAATATTTTTTCTACAATATCTTTATCATTAAAAACTTTAAGATCTTCTTTACTTCCTCCGCCTCTAGTTATAACTATGGCATCTAAAGATTTTTTATCTAAAATTTCTATTGCATTAATAATTTCATTTTTTGCACTTTGTCCTTGAACCTTAACTGGATACAAATAAATATTTATATCAGACATTTCCTTATTTATTACTGAAATAAAATCAACAATTGCAGCTGACTTATCTGATGTGATTAATCCAATATTTTTAGGATATGCTACTATAGATTTTTTATTTTCGTCATCAAAATAACCTCTTTTATAAAAATCTTCTTTTAATCTTAAAAAATTCAAAAAATCTTCAGACAATCCTTTGCTTTTTATCTCATTTACTGAAATAGAAATTTTGGAGATAAAGCTATTGTATATTAAATTACCTTCAACAATAACTTCGTCTCCATTATTATAATCTCCCAAATCCTTATCTTCATAATAATAAATTACACAATCAATAATTTCATCTTCTTCCTTTAATGAAAAATATATATGATTGTGAGAAATTTTATAATTAGCTATTTCACCTTTTATACTTATACTTTGAAATAAGGGATCAAGTTTAAAAGAAGTCTTTATATATTGGTTAAATTGTTTAACACTCAAAGATTTCAATTAGTTACTCTTTTCTGCAATTTTTCCTAAAACGCTATTAATAAACTTATAGCCATCGCTTGTAGAATATTGTTTTGATATATTTACAGCTTCGTTAATAGAAACACTTACTGGTACATCTAAATATTTTATCTCATTAACACTCAAAAACAATATTGATCTATCTACTTTTGCAAGTCTATTCAATGATGATGAACCAATTTGATCTACAATAGTTTTTTCAATATTTTCATAATTTTCTAAATAAGATTTTAATGATTGGTATAAAAAAGAGTCTTTATTCAAATTCAATTCATGGTCTATAATAGCTTGATTTATATCATTAGGACTTTCTATTTGATTTTCAAATATTAATTTAAAGACCCAGTCTCTTTGATTTGCTCTGTTCATTATATTACTAAACTATTTACTTCGACATTTACTCTCTTTACAGATAAGCCTGTCATAGTTTCTACTTGTCTTTTAACATTTTCTTGTACATTTTTTATTGTTTTTCTAACATTGACGTCAGCACTAATAACTAAATTCAAATCAATAATTACAAAACCATTAACTATAGAAACTTTAGTATCCTTTTTAGCTTCTTTACTTGATTTTGTTTTTGATTCTATTACACCATTTATTTCATTACAAGCTTGTTTAGCTATAACTTCTATGGTTTCATTAGCAATTTTTACACTTCCATATTTAAATGCTCTTGCCATTATTTCTCCTTTACACTCTGGATAAATATTCCCCTTTTCTTGTATCAATTTTTATAACATCTCCTTCATTTACAAAAACTGGTACATTTATAACTGCTCCTGTTTCAACTTCTGCAGGCTTTGTTACGTTAGTAGCTGTATCACCTTTAATTGCGGGTTCAGTTTTTACAACTTCAAGCTCTACAAAATTAGGCGCCTCAATTGAAAAAGGATTATCTTTATAAAATCTCATTGTTGCAGTATCATTTTCCTTAATATAAGGAATAGCTTCTGAAACTGCATCCTTATCTACAGGAATTTGTTCAAAAGTTTCTGGATCCATAAAATAATATAATTGTCCGTCATTGTATAAGTATTGCATTTCTTTTGTTGAAATAATTGCTTGTTCAAATTTTTCATTTGGATTAAAAGTTACATCTTTATTTCCGCCTTGCATTACAGACTTAATTTTTGCCCTTACAAAAGCTGCACCCTTTCCTGGTTTAACATGTTGGAAATCTATTACTTGATAAACATCTCCATCATATTCAAAAGTAATTCCTTTTCTTAAATCATTTGCTGATATCATACATCCTCCTAATCGGTCTTTTTCTAATATTATACCACTATTAAATAATTTTTTAAATTATTATGTAAAAATATGTAAAAACCAAAAATATTTTTTCACTCAATTATCTTATTTGTTATAATATATTAAGGAGTAATTATGAAAAAATTAGCAATTATATCGGAATACAATCCATTTCATAATGGTCACAACTATATACAAAAAAAAGCTAAAAAAATTTCAAATGCTGATATTATAATTTCTATAATGAGTGGTGATTTCGTTCAAAGAGGTGAGCCAAGTTTAATAGATAAATATAAAAGGGCCAATTCTGCGCTTATTTCTGCAGATTTAATAATAGAAATGCCTTCTTTTGTCACATTACAAGCTGCGAATTTATTTGCTAGAAAAAATATTGAAATTTTAGATAAACTAGAGGTAGACTATCTGGCATTTGGTATAGAAAATATTAGCAAGAATGATTTTTTAAATTCTGTTAACAATATTTTGAATAATGATAAATTAATAAATGAAAAAATAAAAAAACTTTTAAATAAAGGAATGTCTTATTCAAAAGCTTCCTATGAGGCTTCCAAATCCTACGCTATTAATGATAATTTTTTCTCAGCTAATAATATTCTAGCTTTGGAATATATTAGAGCAATGAAAAATATAAATTCCAATATTAAGGCCATTCCAATAAAAAGAATTAAATCTTTAAATAGGGATATAAGCTTAAATAATAATACTTACGCATCATCGACTGCAATTAGAAATAATATAAGTAAAACAAATTTAAGATCTTACCTTCCACCTTGTTCATATGAAAATATAATGAAATTTCAAAATGAATATAAATCTTTTCCAACTATGGAAAAAATATATGAATTATTTAGATACAAAATCTTAATTGATAATAAAGACATGAATAAAATATTATGCTATGAAGAAGGTTTAGACAATTATTTAAAAAAACTTGCTATAAATAATTCTACTTATAATAATTTTATTAAAAATGCAAGTAGTTATAGATTTACTGAATCTAGAATAAAGAGACTCATAATTAATTATTTATTAGAAAACACTATAGATTTTAATGATATAGATATAAATTTCATTAAGGTTCTTGCTTTTAATGAAAAGTCTACAAAACTTTTAAAAAATACAAAGCTTTCAGTAATAATTCAAAAAAAAGATGAAGACAAAATTAAAAATGATGAAAAAATCATATATGATCAAATGATTAGATCATCAAATCTCTATTCTTTATTGATTAATAGAAATCTAAATAGTGATTTCACACAAAAAATAGTACTAAAAAAATCCTCTGATTTATAAGAGGATTTTTTACTTTATATCTTATTTTTGATTTAAAATATGTTTTCTATTTTTTTCTAGTGATTGAGCTAATTGATTGAAATTATCACAAGATTTAGAGAACAATTGATCGACATATTGATATGATTGTTGTTTTATTTTATTTGCTTGTATATTAGCGTCTTCAAGAATTCTTTGAGCTTCTTGTCTTGCTTCTGCTGTTATTTGATGTTCTGAAATCATTCTTTGATATTGACTTTTAGCTTGTTCTTTGAAATTTTTTATTTCATTATTTGCATTATCAACTTTTGATCTAGCTTCATTTTCAGCCTCTTGTAAAATTCTATCTTTTTCTTCATTAATCCATTGAGCATTTTTAATTTCTGTTGGCAATGAGTCTCTCATATCCCTAACAATTTCAAAAATTTCATCCGGATCAACAGAAACCTTTCTTGAAAATGGAACTGAACTAGCATTGTCCATTATATCTTCAATTTCATCAATAAGTTCATTAATATCTGCCATTATTTTTTCCTCCTAGTTTATTTTTTTCATATATAGCTTTCTTTACATTTTTTGATACAAATTTAGATACATCTCCACCAAAACTAGCTAGCTCCCTTATTCCGCTTGAACTTATAAACGAAAATTTAGGGTCAGAAAGCAAAAATATCGTTTCTAATCCAGGGTAAAGCTTGTTATTAAATTGAGCAATATTAATTTCATACTCATAGTCTGTAACTGCCCTTATTCCCCTAACTATCGTTTTAGAATTTTCTTTTTTTGCAAAGTCAACTAATAAACCTTCAAATGTTTTTACTTTTACGTTTTCCAGTTTATTTTCTTCAATTTCTTCTTCTATTAATTGTTTTCTCTCTTTAATTGAAAAAAGAGAGTGCTTGGTTTCATTTATTAATATAGCAACGACCACCTCATCAAACATTTGATCGAGTCTTTTTATAATATCTAAATGTCCGATTGTAATAGGATCGAAACTACCTGGATATATCACTTTCATAGCAATAAACTTTTACGATTTTCCTTCCATATTTTTTTCTTTTATCAATTGTAAATTTTCCATATGAGAAAAATCGATATTCCTATCTGATTCGCTTATTATTATACCATTATTATTTAATAAATGATAGTCTAATAAAGTCTCCATACTAATTTTTAAATAATCTTCTTTATAAGGAGGATCTAAATATATGTAATCAAAACTTTTATTTTGATTATGTAGTACTTCTAAAACTTTTCTAAAATCTCCCCTTATAGCATATGCATTTTTACAATCAATTTTTCTTAAATTTTCTTTTAATATCTTATAATTAGAATTATTAAGTTCTCCAAAAACAACTTCTTTGGCACCATGAGATAAAAATTCTATCCCCATTTGTCCTGTACAGGCAAACAAATCTAGGGCAGTAAAATTACTTTTGTAAGGATATAGCATCGCTAAAACTGCCTCTTTTACCTTATTATCAGTAGGTCTTGAATTATTTGCTTTTGGAGATTTTAAATTAAATCCTTTATACTTTCCTGCAACTACTCTCATTAGTTAAGCACTATCCTTTTATCTATATTAAAATATCTTTCCAAATAGGAAAAATTAACACCTTCAAAATTTGTTTCTTTAAGGTAGGCAAAAATTTTAAAACAAAGATTAATTTCTTCTTCTTTCAAATTAAAATAATTAATTTCATCTAGATTTCTTCCATGTTGAATCGTAGATAAAATCTTACCCCCACCTCTTAATTTCAAATCTTTTTTAGCAATTTCAAATCCGTCATTAGAATTTTTTATAATATTTAATTTGCTTCTTTCATCAACCTTTTTACTTACTAAATAGCAAAAAGATTTATGGGCTCCTCTTCCAATTCTACCCCTTAATTGATGAAGAGAGGATAGACCAAAATTACTAGCATTATAAATCACCATGCAATTCGCATTAGAAACATCTATACCTACTTCAATTACAGTTGTAGAGATTAAAATATGAATTATTCCTTCAGAAAATTCTTTTAAAATTTTTTCTTTTTCTTCTGGTTTGAGTTTTCCATGAAGCTTTTCTATTCTTATATTTTTAAACTTCTTTTTATATCGTTTAAACAAGTTTTCAACAGAATTATCGTCATCGCTGTCTATGGAGTCACTTACAACATAAACCTGTCTTCCATCATCTATAAATTTTTTTATCTTAGAAATTAGAGTATCTTCCATTGATAAAAGTACAAGTTCAGTAATAACTTGACCCCTACCTTTTGGTAATTCTGTAATTTGTGATAAACTTAATAAATTTTTCATTTTCAAAAATAATGTTCTAGGGATAGGAGTTGCTGTCATTGTAAGATAATTTGCCTTATTACCTTTTTCATATAAAGCTTGTCTTTGTCTAACACCAAACCTATGTTGTTCATCAGCAACTATCAATTTCAAATTTTTAAATTCTACATCTTCAACTATCAATGCATGTGTTCCCATTACAATATCAATTTGACCATTTTTAATCTTTTCTTTAACAAGATCTTTATTTTTTGTAGAAGAAGTTAATAATTCAACCTTCAAACCAAAACTTTCAATTAAGTTTTTATTTTTTTCATATTGTTGAATTGCTAAAACTTCAGTTGGAACCATCATACAAGTTTGGTAGGAATTAAGAGAGAAAATAATCATAGAAGTAATAGCTACAATTGTTTTTCCACTACCTACGTCTCCACACAAAAGTCTGTTCATAATACTTGAACTAGTACAATCATTTAAAATTTCAGTAAGAGAATTGTATTGACTTTTGGTAAGCTCAAAATCTAAACTATCTAAAATTTTATCCAAATCATATTTTAGTTTTAAGTCTTGATATGAATTTTCCTTTTGCATAGCATAGATAAAAATCAGCTCTTTTAAAAAATCAACAATCTTAATCTCTGACTTTGCTTTTTTCAAACTCTCAAGACTAGTTGGAAAATGAATTTCTCTTAAATTAGAAAGTTTATCAGAAAAATTAAATTTTTTACTTATATCATAATCAAGTAATATTTCATCTTTATCAAAAAAATTCAAGGCTTGTTCAATAAATTCTGATAAATTCTTATTAGTAATAGATTTTGTAAGTGGATATATTGGAACAATGTTACCAATTCTATCATTGTTAATATCACCAAATTCTGGATTATGACATTCATACTCATAACCACTCCTAATAACTTTTGTAAAAAACTTATAAGTATTACCTAATTTAAGTTTTCTTGGTGAAAATTTGTCATTAAAAAAAACTATCTTTATTCTTTTATCATTTTCACTAGCATAAAGATATGAAATCGAAAACTTATTACTATAATTTGTGTAGACTTTCGATTCAATTTTCCACTCAAAATAATGTTTATTCCCATCAAGAGTTTGGGATAAATCAAATTTTTTTGACCTATCCTCATATTCTCTAGGGTAATAATTATATAAGTCTTCTACCTTATAAATTGATAGCTTTTCTAGATATTCTTTTTTCTTTTTTCCTAAACCCTTAAGATCTAAAAGATCCATTTAATTTACTCCAAAGTAATTGTGTAATAATAAAGAGGTTGTCCACCATAAATCAATTCAACATCGCTGTCTTTAAATTTCTTTTGAGCAAATTTTTGAAGTTTTTTAGCTTCTCTATCACTAATATCTTCACCATAATATATTGTAATCAATGAAGTATCATCATCAACTGCTTTTAATAATGTTTCTTTAGCAGTTTTTTCAATAGAACTCTTACTTGTAACAATATTATTATCTACGATACCTATATATTCATCCTTTTTAATTGCGACATTATTGACATTTGTATCTCTAACCGCAATAGTAACTTCCAAAACCCTAACATCTTCAATAGCATCATTGAAATTTTCCATATTATCTTCTAATGACTCATCTTCATCAAAAGATAAAAGTGCAGAAAAAGATTCAGGTATAGATCTAGTTTCAACTACTCTACAAGTTTTATCTGATAATTCACATGCTTGTTTAGCACTCATAATGATATTTTTATTATTTGGTAAAATTATTACATTTTCACTATCAACTTTTTCAATTGCTTTATAAATATCTTCTGTAGAAGGATTCATAGTTTGTCCACCTGAAATAATTCTATCAATATTCAAACTTTCAAACACCTTATCATAACCTTCACCTCTAGAAACTGCAATAAAACCATACTTTTTAGAAGGTTTTTTATTTAATTTAACATTATTAATAACTTCAGGGTCTGTATTTTCAACATTCATAGATAATATTTGTCCAAAATCACTTACAATTTCTATAAGATTTTTTATACTATCACAATCAAAAGATAAATTTAAAATGCCATTATCAAAGTCATTAGTTAAAGATGTTGAAACATCTTCAATTTTTTTAATCAAATTATCTTTATCATCTTCATCTATGCTAATGGACAAGTCTACATTAAATTCTTTAGAAGGCAAATCTTCAATTTCGATTTCAGATAAATCTGTCTCTATATTTATTTCTCCATTAATAGCTTTTAAAGCACCCTCTAATAAAAACATTAATCCTTGACCACCAGAATCAACTACCTTGGCTTCTTTTAGAACAGGAAGTAAATTTGGTGTATCCAATAATGCCTTATGACCAGCTGCTATAATTTTATATAAATATTTATCAATATCAATATTATTTTCAAAAGAGTTTTCAGCTTCTTCTGCCATAAGTCTAGAAACTGTCAAAATTGTACCTTCTGTTGGTTTCATAACTGCTTTATAAGCAGTTTTATTAGCAGTTGCAAAGACTTCTTTTATGCTTTGTCCATCTATAATATCTTTACCTTTTAGAGATTTAGACATACCCCTACAAAGTTGTGACAATATAACACCTGAATTTCCTCTAGCTCCCATCAAAGTACCTTGACTTAAAGCCTTTGCGATATCATAACAAGACTGAGATTCTATTTGATTTACTTTCTCTACTCCGGATTTCATTGTCATAGTCATATTTGTACCAGTATCCCCATCAGGTACAGGAAATACATTTAAACTATCAACAACATCTCTTTTTTCATTAAGAAGTTCAAAAGACTTAATAATAATACTTTTAAACTTTTTACTATCGATTTTTTTCATTTTTCACCTAACTTCTAATCCCTTGAACTAAAATATTAACACTTGATACACCAACATTTAAAGAATGTTCAATATTATATTTTACATTTTCAATGATGTTTTGACATACAACTGCAATTCTTACACCATAATTTAAAAATAATGATATGTCTATAGTTACAGATCCATCTATATTTCTAAGAACTTTTACGCCTCTATTCATGTTTTCTATACCTAAAAGTTTATATAATCCATCTTTTGTACTTCTGCTAGCTAAACCTACTACACCATAAGATTCCATAACAGAAGATGCTGCAATATCTGCAATTACTTTTTCTGAAATACTAATTTTACCGTAATTGTTTTTGTACTTAATTGCCATAAACTCCTCCATTTTATTTTAAATATATAAAATATTATACCATAAATAGTTAATTATTATAATTTTGTTGAGATTTAAATATTATATTCTTTTTTATTATAAAATTTTACACAAAAAAAGGATGAGAAGACTCATCCTTTTTAATATTTATTTAATTTATCTTATTTTCCAGCTAATCTCTTATATGTTTCGTATCTATCTTTTGCAGCTTTTTCTGCTTCTTGATAAAGTTGGTCAGCTGTTTCTGGGAATGATCTCTTAAGTGAAGAGTATCTAACTTCTCCTTGGATAAATTCTTGGAATGATTCCTTAGGTTCTCTAGAATCTAATTGGAATGGATTCTTTCCATCTTCAGCAAGTCTTGGATCAAATCTCCATAAGTGCCAGTAACCAGCATCAACTGCTTGTTTTTCTCTAAATTGAGATTTACCCATACCAATTCTTATACCGTGGTTGATACATGGTGCATAGCAGATGATTAGAGATGGTCCATCATAGCTTTCAGCTTCTTTCATAGCTTTGATTGTTTGATTTTGGTTTGCACCCATAGCAACTTGTGCTACATAAACATAGCCGTATGAAGTCATCATTAGACCAAGGTCTTTCTTTCTAACCTTTTTACCAGATGCAGCGAATTGTGCTACTGCTGATAATGGTGTCGCTTTAGATGATTGTCCACCTGTATTAGAGTAAACTTCTGTATCGAAAATTAAGATATTAATGTTTTCTCCACTTGCAAGTACATGGTCTACTCCACCAAATCCAATATCATAGCTCCATCCGTCACCACCAAAGATCCAAACAGATTTTTTGATCATATAATCTTTTAGTGCATAAATTTTGTGAAGTAAGTCTTTTGCTTTTTCATCACTAACTGATTTTGCTTTATCCTCAAGGTTAAGGATTTTTGCTGTTGCTTCTTTAGATGCTTTGACATCTTCTTTTCCATCTAACCAAGCTTTGAATGCTTCACTTAATTCAGAGTCACTTCCTAATTCATTGAATTCATTCATATATGTTTCAAGAAGTAATTTATTTGAATCAGCAGCAAGTTTCATACCATAACCATATTCTGCAGCATCTTCAAACAATGAGTTACCCCAAGCTGGACCTTGTCCACAAGAATTTGTTGTATATGGTGTAGCTGGTGATGATGCTCCCCAGATTGATGAACATCCTGTTGCATTTGCTATATACATTCTATCACCAAATAATTGAGTAACAAGTTTAGCGTATGGTGTTTCACCACAACCTGCACAAGCACCTGAGAACTCAAGTAATGGTTGTTTAAATTGAGATCCTTTTAGAGTTGTTGGATCCATAACATCTTCTTTGTATCCAACTTCTTCATGAGCATATTCCCAATTATCTTTTTCTTTTTCAACTTCTTCTTCAAAAGGTTTCATTAGAAGAGCTTTCTTTGGAGCTGGACATACGTCAGCACAGTTTCCACAACCTGTACAATCAAGTGGAGAAACTTGGATTCTAAAGTCATATCCATCCATACCCTTACCAATTGCTTTTTTAGTTTCAAATCCTTCTGGTGCATTAGCTTTTTCATCTTCAGTTACTAAGAATGGTCTAATTACAGCATGTGGACAAACATAAGAACATTGGTTACATTGGATACAATTATCTATTTGCCATTCTGGTACATTAAGAGCAATTCCTCTCTTTTCGTATTTTGTTGTACCTGGTTCAAAGTCTCCGTTTGTACTATCTTTGAAAGCTGAAACTGGAAGTTCGTCTTCTTTTTGTTCAATCATTGGTTTAACAATGTTTTTAATGAAATCTGGAAGTTCTTTTTCTTCTTTAACTTCATCTTTTGCATCTTTCCAAGATTCTGGAACATTTACTTTAACTACAGCGTCAATTCCTTGATCTACAGCCTTGTAGTTCATGTTTACAATATCGTCACCCTTATGACCATAAGATTTAACAATAGAATCTTTTAAGTATTTAACAGCTTCATCTATAGGAATTACATTTGCAAGATTGAAAAATGCTGATTGCATGATCATATTTGTTCTTGAACCAAGTCCAATATTTGCAGCTATATGAGATGCATCGATAATATTAAATTCAATATTATGTTCTGCAATATATCTTTTCATGTGTGCTGGTAAATGTTTATCAAGTTCATCTTCAGACCATGGGCAGTTTAATAAGAATCTTCCGCCATCTTTTAATCCTTCTAATAGGTCATATTGATTAACATATGCTGGTTTTGAACATGATATAAAGTCAGCTTCATCTAATAAATATGTTGATTTAATTGGGTTTTTACCAAATCTTAAGTGTGAAACTGTAAGTCCACCAGATTTTTTAGAATCGTAATCAAAATATCCTTGTGCATACATGTCAGTATTATCACCAATTATTTTGATTGCTTGTTTATTAGCTCCAACTGTTCCGTCTGATCCGAATCCCCAGAATTTACATCTACTTGTTCCTTCTTGTCTGATTCTTAAGTCAGTTCTTTCAAGTGATTTATTTGTAACATCATCATTGATTGATAATGTGAAATCATCTTTCATTTCACCAGCTAAATTATTGAATGCTGCTTCAATATCTGCAGGAATTGTATCTTTTGATGATAATCCATATCTACCACCTATGATTTGTGGTTTGTCTTCTACATCATAGTAAGCTGATTTAACATCTAATAATAATGGTTCTCCAATTGAACCTTTTTCTTTTGTTCTATCAAGTACAGCGATTTTCTTAACTGTTTTTGGTATAGCTTTTAATAAATGTTCTTTTGAGAATGGTCTATAAAGGTGAACTTCTACCATACCAACTTTTTTACCATCTTCTACTAATTTATCAATTGCTTCTTCAGCTGCTTGACAAACAGAACCCATAGCTATAATGATTTCTTCAGCATCATCAGCACCATAATAATTGAATAATCCGTAATTTGTACCAATTAATTCGTTAATTTTGTTCATGTAGTTTTCTGTTATTCCAATAATATCTGTATAAGCTGGGTTAGAAGCTTCCATTCTTTGGAAGAAGATATTCTTTTCAGAAGTACCTATTGTTTTTGGTCTTTCTGGATTTAATGATTCATTTTTGAATCTATCTACAGCTTCCATATCTACTAATGGAGCTAAATCATCATAATCCCAAACTTGAATTTTTTGAATTTCATGGCTTGTTCTGAAACCATCAAAGAAATTACAGAAAGGTATTCTTCCTTCAATTGCTGCTAAGTGAGCTACTGGTGATAAGTCCATTACTTCTTGAACTGATCCTGAGCAAAGCATAGCAAAACCTGTTTGTCTTGCTGACATTACATCAGAATGGTCACCATAAATTGAAAGTGCGTGAGTTGCTAAAGTTCTTGCTGCAACATGAAAAACACCTGGTAATCTTTCTCCAGCAATTTTGTACATATTTGGGATCATTAATAATAATCCTTGACTTGCTGTGTATGTAGTAGTAAGTGCTCCCGCTGCAAGTGCTCCGTGAACTGCTCCTGCTGCACCAGCTTCAGATTGCATTTCTTTTACTTCAACTGGTCTACCGAAAATATTTTTTCTACCGTTTGCTGCCCAAACATCTACTGCTTCTGGCATTGGTGATGAAGGTGTTATTGGATAGATTGTTGCAACATCTGTAAACGCATATGATACGTGAGCTGCTGCTGTATTACCATCCATAGTCTTCATAGCTCTTTTAATTGTCATTTAAGACCTCCTAAAAATTATATGAATCAATTATCGTTAACACTATATAAAATTATAATCATATTATCGCAATTAGTCAAGTAAATATCAAATGTTTTCACAAATTAATTATCATTGCCACTTTCCTTAAATAAATTTTCCGTCATAACTTTTGCCGCATTGTAGCCCATTGATTTTTCTCTTTGGTTCATTGCAGCTACTTCTATAATCATAGCTAAATTTCTTCCTGCTCTTACTGGGATTAGTATTTTTGGAATTTCTACGTTTAATATTTCTGTATAATGATCATCAAGTCCAAGCCTATCATATTCATAGTCTTCTCTCCAATGTTCAAGTTCAATTACTAGATCGACTTCTGTTGAGACTTTTACAGATCCTGTTCCGTAAAGCCTTCTAACATCTACTATTCCAAGACCTCTAATTTCTGTATAATGTCTTATATTTTCTGGAGCCTGTCCAACTACTTTATTATCATATGATGCAAGTTCAACAACATCATCAGCTACAAGTCTATGGCCTCTATTTACAAGATCAAGTGCAGTTTCACTTTTTCCAACAGAACTTTGTCCTTTAATTAAAACTCCAACACCAAATACTTCTAGTAATTCACCGTGAACTTGAGTTCTATCTGCAAAAATGTATTCTAATTCTTGAGAAATAATAGATGTTAATTTGGTTGTAGGTAATTTTGATCGAAGAATTGTTATATCATAATAATCTGCAAGATCTAAGATATCTTTTGGCAAACCTGCATTATATGAAAAAAGTATTGCTGGCATTTTATATGACAAAATACCTCTAAATCTCTCATATTGCATTCTATTGTCTAAACTTGTCAAGTAAGTATATTCAACACTTCCTATAATTTGTAATCTTTTATAAGGAAATTCTTCTAAATATCCCGTCAATTGAAGACCTGGTCTATTTATATCAGGACTGTGCAAAATCACATCTTCATAATCTGTTGATTTATGAACTATTTCTAAACCAAGTTCCTCGACTACACTTTTTAATTTCACGCTTGTTTTTTTTCCCATTTTTTCCTCTTTAATTATTTAATTTGAAATATTTTATTATCTCTAAAGCTTGGTTTTTTCCTATTAATTCAACTTCCATAAGCTCTTCCACGCTTGCTTTTTTGATGTTTTTTATGGTTTTAAAATGCTTAAGAAGATTTTCTTTTTTTCTTTTTCCTATTCCATCTATATTATCTAATTCTGATTTTTTCATTGTTTGACCCATTAGTTTCCTGTGATAATTTATAGCAAATCTATGAGCTTCTTCTTGAATTTCATAGATCAGTTTATAAACTGGATCTCGTTTTTTTATTGGAATTTCTTCATTTTCGTAGATAATTGCTCTAGTTGTATGCTTATCGTCTTTTACAAGTCCTGCAACTTCTATAGGAAAGTTTAGGTCATCTAGTACTTTTTTTGCTGATTTTACCTGACCCTTACCTCCATCCATTAAGATTAGGTCTGGTAATTTTCCAAATCCTGTATAGGTATTATTATTTTTTATTTCCTTTTTTGCTCTTTTGAATCTTCTTGTTAATACTTCTTCTAAAGAATGATAATCATCAGGTCCTTCTATTGTTTTGATTTTAAATTTTCTATATTCTTTTCTTTCAGCAATTCCATTTTGAAATACTACCATGGATCCAACTGATTGTACTCCCGATGTATTAGATATATCATAAGCTTCTATTCTTCCAATTGATTTTAAATTTAAGATTTCTTTTAAACCATTTAGGCCACTGTGTTTTTTTCTTTCTTTTTCTTCAATTCTTTTTTCATATTTTCTCATCATATCGCTAGCATTTCTATAAGCCATATTCACAAGTTCTTTTTTCTTTCCTAATTTGGGACAATTTATAGAAACTTTGCTGCCTTTTTTATTTTCTATGAATGAGTTTAATGTTTTAAGTTCAGATGGTAATTTATGAACTAATATTTCCTTTGGAATATACATAAGATTAAGATAAAACTGTTTCATAAATGATGCCATTATATTTGAATCTTTTTCTCTGTAATCGTCTTTTATTATAAAATGTTGTCTGTCAACTATTTTTCCATCTCTCATAAAAAATACCTGCATTGTTACATAAAATAGACCTTTTGACATAGCAATTATATCTATATCTTCTCCATTTGTTGTTGTAACTTTTTGTTTTTGAGAAATTGTTGATAAAGCCATATGATAATCTCTATATTTTGCTGCATTTTCAAAATCTAGCATTTGACTTGCTTTATTCATTTTTTCGATAACTAAATTTGGTATTTCATTTGATTTATTTTCTAAGAAATGTTTGATTTTTTCAATATTCTCCATGTATTTTTTCTCATTTTCTTTTCCTATACATGGACCATTGCATCTATTAATGTAATAATTTAGGCATGGCCTGTCTAATTGCTGCCCCTTATCAAAGTTTAAATTACAAGTTCTAAATGGATATAAACTGTGAAATAATTCTATCGCGTCGTTTACTGCATAAGCATCTGGATATGGGCCAAAATAATATCCATCGTCTTTTTTTACATTCCTTATCTTTTGAATTCTCGGAAATTTTTCTTTTGTAATTTTTATATAGGGATATTGCTTGTCATCTCTTAGAACAATATTGTATTTAGGCCTATTCTTTTTTATTAGATTTGATTCTAATACTAGTGCCTCTACCTCATTTTCTACAATTATATATTCAAAATAATTTATATGACTAACCATAGCCAGCACTTTTCTACCCTTGTTTTGGTTATTATCAAAGTACTGACTTACACGTTTTTTAAGATTAATAGCCTTTCCGACGTATATTATTTCGTCACTGCTATTTCTCATTATATAAACGCCTGGTAAATCTGGTAATTCTTTTAGTTTGTCTTTTATTTGATTATTCATCAAATCTCTTTACATCTTTCTATTAAATATTCTAAATCTGTTCCTTCTAAATATGGTGATAAAATTTCTTGACATTTTTTATTATATTCATTTATCCATTCTATTTCCCATTTGTCTAGCATTTCAATATTTATTGGTCTAGTATCTAATGGCACATAAGTTAGACATTCAAATTTCATAAATTTACCAAATTCATTTTCCAAATCTTTTTTTACATAAACTTCGTTTTCTAATCTTACCCCATGTTTATTAGCTATATATAAACCCGGCTCTATTGATGTCGTCATATTTTCTAAAAGTTCAATATCGTTAAATTGGGAAATATTATTTGGTCCTTCATGGACTGTTAAACAAAAACCTACCCCATGACCTGTTCCATGGAAAAAGTCTTTACCAGCTTTCCACAACGGATATTTAGCTATAGCATCAAGTCTTTGACCTTTTGTTTTTTCTTTAAATCTTGCACTCATCAAGGCAATATGAGATTTTAAAACCAAGGTGTAATCTTCTTTCTCTTCGTCAGTTAATTCTCCAAGAGCTATTGTTCTTGTAATATCAGTAGTTCCTTCCTTATAATGTGCACCAGAATCTACTAATAAAAAAGATTTTTCTTCTAAAGTTTTTGATGAAAGTGATGTTGGTTCATAGTGAACTATAGCCCCATTTTCTTTATAACCTGCAATTGTTTCAAAGGAGTCTTCTATATATGATTCATTTTCTTTTCTTAAATCTTGCAATTTTTTGCTAGCTATAAGCTCTGTCAAAGATCCTGTACTTGTTCCAACTTCAACCCAATTAAAAAATTTAACTAAACTAACTCCATCTATAATATATGCTTTTTTCTCATTTTCTAATTCAATATCATTTTTTATAGCTTTCATTTGTGTAGATATATTAATTCCATTAGTAATCCTAACATTTGAATTAATAGCATCAAAAATTCCTACATTAGTTCTTTCAGGATCAATATAAATCCTATTTTTACCTTTTATATTTTTTAATAAGGTATAGATATAATCATATGAATGGACTTTAACTTTATTTTCTTTTAAATAATTCTTAACATCCTCATCCAGTTTATCTTGGTCAATACACAAATGAATTTCTTCCATTGAAATTAATAAATAAGATAAGACTACAGGAGTATATCCTATATCATTTCCTCTAATATTTAATATATAGCAAATATCTTCTGGAGATCCAATAAAATTATAGTCACAATCTTTCTTCTTTAGCTCATTTCTAAGCCTATTTATCTTTGATTCTAGACTTTCACCTACATATTTTTGATCATAAACCCATACTTTTTCTTTAGGAAGGCTTGGTCTATCTTCCCAAATTTGTGAAATATAATCTATATCATACACTAATGCACGAGATGCCATATTTTCACTTAAAGATTTATATTCCTTTACAGAATAACAATTTCCATCAAAACCAATTTTTCCAAATTCACCAACTTCTTCTAATAAAAATTCTTCCATAGTTGGATCTTCATCAAAACCTTCTTTATACATTTCAAACTCTGAAAACCTTAATTCATTTTCAGCTTGTAAAAAATATCTAGAATCTGTCCAAAGTCTTGCCTTATCTTTTGTAACTACACAAACTCCAGCTGAGCCTGTAAAACCAGAAATAAATTCACGAGTTTTATAATAATCGCTAATACACTCAGATTGATGAGGATCAGCAGTATTAATAATGTAAGCATCTATTTTTCTACTAGCCATTAACTCCCTAAGCTTTTCTAGTTTTTTATCAATATTCATATTTTCTCCTTTATTTTTCTAATCTTATAAAATATTATACCATTGTTGGAAAATTTAAAAATTGATTTTTTTAAGCTATTTCTATATAATAATTAATGCTATATTAAAGAATAAAAATAATTTAAAGAAAGAGTGATTAAATGAAATTAGGAATAGTTGGCCTACCAAATGTAGGTAAATCAACTTTATTTAATGCAATTACAAAAGCTGGTGCAGAAATCGCAAATTATCCTTTCTGCACAATCGATCCAAACGTAGGACTTGTAAATGTACCAGATTCTAGAGTTGATTATCTTGCAAAAATGCATAATTCAAAAAAAATAGTTCCTGCTGCTATTGAATTTTACGATATAGCAGGACTTGTAAAAGGAGCAAGCAAGGGTGAAGGTTTAGGAAATAAATTTTTATCAAACATTAGAGAAACAGATGCAATAGTTGAAGTTTTACGTTGTTTTAATGATCCAAATGTAACCCATGTTGATGGAAAAATTGACCCTCTAAGAGATATTGAAACAATAAATTTCGAACTTATTTTATCTGATTTAGAACTTGTAGAAAAAGTTTTAGCAAAAAGGGAAAAAGTAGCAAAATCAGATAAATCTGCAAGAAGCGAAGTTGAGTTATTAAAAAGAATAAAAGAAGTTTTGGAAGAAGGAAAATCTGCAAGAGTATTAAATTTACACGATGAAGAAAAAGCTCTTCTTAAAACTTACCAACTTCTTTCTGCAAAACCAATAATTTATGTTTGCAATGTTGATGAAAGTGATGTAGCAAACAATGGGGATGATAATGAATTTGTTCAAAAAGTTAGAGAATTTGCAAAGGAAGAAAATGCTCAAGTTTCTGTGGTAAGTGCAAAGATTGAACAAGAAATATCTGAACTTGAAAGTGATGAAGAAAAGAAAGAATTTTTGGAAATGATTGGTCTAGAAGAGTCAGGCTGTGATCAAGTAATTAGAGATTCATATAAGACCTTAAATTTAATTTCATTCTTAACTACAGGTGAAGATGAAACTAGAGCTTGGACAATTACAAATGGTACAAAAGCTGTAGATGCTGCTGGAAAGATCCATACAGATATTCAAAGAGGATTTATAAAAGCTGAGATAGTAAGTTTTGAAACACTTAAAGAATATGGTAATATGACAAAAGTAAAAGAACATGGTCAACTTCGTATGGAAGGAAAAGATTATGTTATGAAAGATGGTGATATTACTAATTTCAAATTTAATGTTTAGGTGAAATATGAAAAAACAAGCTAAACTTATTGTTCACACAGGTTCTATGTTTTCTGGAAAAACAACTTCTCTTTGGCGTGAATTATATAGGATGAAAATCGCAGGTTACAAGACTGTTGCATTCAAACCATCTGTTGACTCAAGACATAAGGATGAAAAAATAGTTAGCCATGACAACCTAGAGCTTGACGCTATAAAAATAAATTCAATTAAGGACATTTTTGAATACTCAAAAAACAACCAAATTGATGCAATAGGAATAGATGAGATACAATTTTTCCCTGACGATCCATCAGAAATTGTAGATTATTTTGTTAAGCTTATGAAATCTCACATAACCATTGTAGTTTCAGGACTTGACATGGATTATAAGGCAAGACCATTTGAAATAGTAAAAGAACTTATGCCAATTGCTGATGAGTTAATAAAACACCACGCAATTTGCGCCTCTTGCGGCGAGGATGCCTGGGTATCATTTAGAAAATCTTATAATGAAGATAGGATAGAAATAGGAGCTCAAGATTCGTACGAACCACTTTGTAGGTCATGTTACAATAGAAAAATGAAGGAAAGAGAAAAAACAAAAAATCAAATATCAATAGATCAAATTTAACTACTCATTTTGAGTAGTTTTATTTTTTTAAGTTTTATAATTACAAACAAAAAAGGCTGCTATTGATTTATAGCAACCTTATTTTTTATATATAAAATTATTATCTTTCAACTACTAGAGCTGTTCCCATTCCTCCACCTATACAAAGTGTTGCAAGACCTTTTTTAGAATCTCTTTTTTGCATTTCGAATAAAAGTGTAGTAAGAATTCTTGCTCCAGATCCTCCGATTGGGTGACCTATAGCTATTGCTCCACCGTTTACATTTGTTTTTTCTGGGTCAAATCCCATTTCATTTCTTACAGCATATGATTGAGCGGCGAAAGCTTCATTTGATTCAACTAAGTCAAGATCTTCAACTTTCAATCCAGCTTTTTCAAGAGCTTTTTTACTTGATGGGATTGGGCCTGTTCCCATAACTTTTGGATCAACTCCTGCAGAAGCGTAGCTTACAATTGTAGCAAGTGGTTTAACGCCTAATTCTTTTGCTTTTTCTTCACTCATAACTACAAGACAAGCTGCTCCATCATTAATTCCAGATGCGTTAGCTGCTGTAACTGTACCATCTTTTATAAATGCTGGTCTTAATTTTGAAATTCCTTCTTGTGTTACACCATCTCTAATGTATTCATCATCTTCAACAACTGTAACATTTCCTTTTCTATCTTTAATTTCTACTGGAGCGATTTCATCTTTAAATCTTCCTTCAGCACGAGCCTTGCTTGCTCTTTGTTGGCTTACAGCTGCAAGATCATCTTGCATTTCTCTTGTTATCCCATATTTTTCAGCTACATTTTCAGCTGTAACACCCATGTGATAATCATTGTAAACATCCCAAAGACCATCAGTAATCATTTCATCAACAAATTTTTTGTTGCCCATTCTAGCTCCCCATCTAGCTTCATTTGATATGAATGGAGCGTTTGACATACTTTCTGAACCACCTGCAAGAACAACGTCAACATCTCCTGCTAAAATCATTTGAGCAGCAAGTGAAACAGTTCTAAGTCCTGATCCACAAACTTTATTTATTGTCATTGCTGGAGTAGTTATAGGAATTCCTGCTCCTAATGAAATTTGTCTAGCTACATTTTGTCCAAGTCCTGCTTGTAAAACACAACCTAAAACAGTTTCTTCAACATCTTCAGGTTTGATTCCTGCTCTTTCAATAGCTGCTTTAGCTGCAACTACTCCTAAATCTACTGCACTTTGTGATTTTAAAGCACCACCAAAACTACCAACTGGAGTTCTAGCTGCACTTGCAATTACTACTTTTCTTGTCATAATTTCCCCTTTCAATTTATATCTGATAATTTGTTATCTTAACTTACAATAAGATTATAACATGTAGTTAAAAAATTATCAAACATTTTTCCAGATTTTTTTTGAAATCCTTTTACTAAAATATATATATCTTCAATAAGAATATACAGGATAAAATTATAAATGCAAAAATTTAATAAAAAAGCTGTTGCATATTAATGAACTTACTTTTCTAAGTCTAGTAAATATATATTCATTATTTAACAACAGCGCCTTTAATTATTTATTTTTTACTATCTTAATATAAAATATTGTAATTATTATTGTTACTATAAAAGGAAAAATCCAAGGAAAATCTACTATATTTAAAGATATTATACTAATAATATTTTTTAATAACATTTCAATTGTTGACAAAATTGAAAAATCTATTTTAAACATATCAATTAATATATCTATCAAGCTAATTAAAGCATCAATCAAAGAAACTATAGTTACAACAATAAAAGAATTTCTAATTACAAGTTTATCTATAGAATTTTTACCTATTAGATTAAAGAAAACTAATAAAATTGCTAATGGATAAACAAATTGTAGGAAAGGTCCTGTAAGTCTAACTATAGATTCTACTCCTAAAACTGACAACAATAAGGAAACTATAGCAATTATCCAAGCAACCGGTTTATATTTCAATTTATTTTTAGAAAATTCTACAAAAATATTTGAAATAGATGAAATTAGTCCTATGGAAGTTGTAAAACATGCCATAATAATTGCAATTAACAAGACAAATTTCCCCTTATTTCCTAAAATACTTGCAGAAATAAAATTTAACAAGCTAACTCTTGAATCAGTGTCAATACTTTTTGATGCACTTGATCCTAAAAAAGTTAGAGAGATATAAACAAAGGCAAGGCCTATTACAGCTATTAGTGAAGCTTCTATTGTCTTTTTTAGCAAATCATTTTTATATCCTTTTTTTATAATACTTTCTACAATTATTGGTGTAAATGCTAAGGCTGCCAATGTATCCATCGTGTTATAACCTTCGAGCATTGAATTTGAAAATATAGTTTTTAAAGCCATATCTACATTTTTTGTATCTCCTATAGGATTTAGCATACCAACAATTATCATAATTAATAATGATATTAACAATAGTGGAGTTAAAAATTTCCCGATTAAATCTACCACTGAATTTTTAGATAAAGATAAAAATAATGATAAAGCAAAAAATATTAAAGTAAATACTAAAATATTAATATTAAATCCAGCTGATTCTACCATTTCAAAGCTTGTTGCAGCTGTTCTTGGTATAGCCCCAAGTGGTCCTATACATAAAGCTATAATTAAAATAATAGTTTTAGAAAGTTTATCACCAGCTAAAGATGTGAAGGTGAAAATATTTCCTTTTCTTTTGGCCATACTTATTACAGCTATTAATGTTAAACCAACCCCAACTATTGTAAAAGCTATTGAAGCTAATAACCAATTATCTCCATATATGTATCCTAACATTGGTGGAAAGATTAAATTTCCTGCACCAAAAAACATTGCAAATAATGCAAATCCAATTACTATAATATCCATAATTCCTCCTACTTAAACTATATTTTATATTCTACCATTTTTTTGGTTACTTATTAAGTCTTTTTTTAATTTTTTTCAATTTTTTTTATATTTTTTATTATCAGATATGATATTTTTGCTAATTATATAAAATATTTTGAATATTTAAGGATTATTTTTTAGTATATTTATCGAATATTACAGTATATTTTTATAAAATTATGATAAAACAGCCATTTATTCTTTATAATTCTAAATATATAAAAATAGGAGATTTCTCTCCTATTTATACTCTTCTATAAAATTTTTATCTTCTTCTGTTAAAGAAAATTTATCCTGATCAGTTATTATTTCTGCCCCATCTTTTCTTATTACTAATTGATGTTCAAATTGTGAACAAACAGATCCATCTTTTGTTCTTGCAGTCCAACCATTAGAATCCATTTTTGATTTCCAATCCCCAAGTGCAATCATTGGCTCAATTGTAAATACCATATTTTCTTCTATTCTTGGACCAAATCCTTTTTTTCCATAGTGTGGAACTTGAGGATCTTCGTGCATTTCTTTGCCAATTCCATGACCAATAAAATCTCTAATAACAGAAAAACCATTTTCGCCTTCAACAAATTCTTGAATCGCATGACCTATATCGCCAATTCTATTTCCTGGTTTTGCAGCTTCTATTCCTTTGTAAAGAGCTTTCAAATTAACATCAACTAATTTTTCATTCTCTTCATTTAGTTTTCCAATTTTATATGTCCAACAAGAATCTGCAAGTCCTCCCTTATAATCTATAACATTGTCAATAGAAACAACATCTCCTTCTTTTAGGACATAATCTGAAGGAAAACCATGGCATATTTCATCATTTACAGAAATACAAAGTGTGTAAGGAAATCCTTGATAACCTAATTGAGCAGGCCTTGCATTTTTATATTTTATAAATTTATTTGCAAATTCATCAAGGAATTTTGTTGTTATTCCTGGTCTAATTATTTCTCTTATTGCAAGATGAGTTTGGCAAAGTATTTCTGAAGCTCCATACATCTTTTCTATATCTTTTTGTGTGTAAAGTCTTATCATTAAAATTCCTTCAACTTATAATTCTTTTTGAGCAATAAATTGGAATTTTGAACCATCTAATTTTGGTTCAACTTCCCATAATGAATTAATAGATAATTCTTTTGTTAGTTGATCGAAATAATACATAACTATTCCAGCATCAACCAAATTCGCTTCATCTTTGTAATCTTCTAAATATAAATTTACTAAATTATCTTTTAATACAAATCTCCAAGGTTGTGAGTTATAAGATGATGGTGCAAATCTTAAATATGAGAACAAATCGTCAAGTCCTCTTTGAGAAAGTTCATCAACACTTGCTTTATGGTCAAGACTATCTATAAATACAAATTCATTTATTCCTTTTCTATCATCAAATCTATGTTCTCTAGATTCTTCGTTTACTGCTTCACCAATTGCAAGAATTGACATGATTTTTCCTTGAGAATTAGGAAAAGCTGAATTTAAAATATCATCACTAACTCCACTTACAGTTACATAACAAGATCCAAGACCTAATTCATTTAATTTTGTAATTAATTCTTCAAGACCATATGATCCTTTAACTAAAGCTGTCTCATTATTATTTGTAATATCAAGTCCAACATATAAAGGAGCTTTTATCATAACCCCCTTATAACCAGCATTACCTTTCAATTTGAAATATACTTCTTCACCTTTTTTATTTACTTGATAATGTAAATCTGTTTCACCAAATTTATTTTCAAGTTCACTTATTATTTGGTAAATATTTTTGATTTTTTCATCGTCTACATTATGATCTTTAAAATCTCTAGTAGAAGTTCTTGTTTTTAAAAAATTTGTAGTTAACATAATTCCTCCCGTTTTTAATATTATACCTTAACTAGAAAGTTAATAAATATATTTTATTAATAATCTATGTAGTTAACTAGGCTCATACTTATATGATAAAATATAAATATGAAATTTACAAGCAAACAATTACAAGCAGAAAATCACAAGAACGGTCCAATGTTGGTTTTGGCAATTCCTGGAAGCGGGAAAACAACAGTTCTTTTGGAAAGGATAAAAATCTTATCAAAAGAAATTGACCAATCTAAAATTTTAAATTTAACATTTTCTAGAATTCAAGCAAATGATATGAAAAAAAGATTTGATAGTGATAAGACTAATTTTATGACTATCCATGCTTTTTGTTATTTAATTATAAGAAACTACTTAAAAAGATATAATAGACAATTAAATCTAATAGAAGATGAAAAAATTTATAATAAATATACTTTGGTCGGTGAAATTTATAAGGATTTAAATAAAAAGAAAATTTCTAAGGAAGATTTAAATTTATTTTTTCAAAAAATTTCTTTTATGAAAAATTCTCTTTTGGATACTTCCTACCTAAATAAAGTAGAAATTTCAAAAATAAAAGAAATTTATCAAACCTATGAAAGAATAAAAAAGCAAAAACACCTACTTGATTTTGATGATATGCAAGTTTATGCCTTAGAATTATTAGATGATGAGTCTTTATTAAGGTCAATAAAAAATAAATATAAATATTTTCAACTTGATGAAGGTCAAGATACTTCTCTTTTACAATTTAAAATTTTAGAAAAAATTGTATATCCAGAAAATAATCTTCTAGTAGTAGCTGATGATGACCAATCTATTTATTCTTTTAGGGCAGCAGATCCAAAATATCTTCTAAATTTCAAAAAAATTTATAAGGAAGCAAAAATAATTAGTCTTGATACAAATCATAGATCTGGTAAAAAAATTATTTCTTTGGCAAGTTCTTTTATTGCACAAAATAAAAATAGGTACAAGAAAAATTATAAGATAAGTAGAGATTTTAATGATCAAATAAAGTTTAAGGAATTCAAAAATTTTAGCAAGGAATATGATTATATAATTAAAAATTTAGAAGATATGAGTACAGGTATTTTATTTAGAAATAATATTTCAGCTATATCTTTAAGCTCTTATCTATTAGATAAAAATATTGATTTTTCTATAAATTCAAATATTTTAGATTTTTTTGAATCGAAGATTTTTACAGATATGGTTAATATAATCAACTTTTCTGAAGATTTTAATAATATAGAAATTTTTTCGGATATTTATTATAAGATTTCAACCTATCTTTCAAAAGAAGATATTGACACTATAAATCACAAGGCAATAAATGAAAATATTTTTGATTTTTTTGAAAATAGTAACATTGAAGATTACAAAAAGGATGCACTTTTTAATATAGAAAAAAAATTAAGACATATTAGAAAACTAGATATAGAAAAGAAAATTTCTTTTATATATAAAAGTCTATCTTATAATTCATATATAAATATGAAAAGCAGAAAATATATGGAAGAAACCGTAAATAAAGATATTTATATAGAAAGTCTAAGATACTTTACTAAATCATGTAAATCTTTAGATGAAGTTTATGAAAAGATAAAAATTTTAGAAAAAAAATCTAAATCTTTAATAAAGACAAATTTATCTTTATCTACCATCCATTCTTCTAAGGGATTAGAATATGATAAGGTCTTTATAATTGATTTGATAAAAAATGAATTTCCACTAATCATGGATGAAGAAAATTATTTTGAAAGACTAGAAGAAGAAAGAAGAATTTTTTATGTAGGCCTTACAAGAGCAAGAGATAGACTATATATTTTAACCTTAAAAAATAGAAATAATAAAAAAGTTTATCCTTCCAAATTTTACACCACAAGTTTGGATATTATAAAAAAATAAGCCCTGAGCATTTGCTCAAGGCTTTTTATATTGAAACCTTATCTAAAATTCCATTTAAATAAGCTATAACTATCCCATAATTTGTCATAGGAATATTTTTTTCTTTAGCTTGTTTGATTCTTTCCAACACATATTTTTTATTAAACATACAGGCTCCGCATTGGATTATTAGGTCATATTTTTCAATATTTTCAAAATCTTCTCCCCTTTGAAAGTCGATTTCAATATCCTTATACCTTTTTTTCAAAAGTTTTGGAATTTTTATAGTTCCAATGTCTTCTGAGATTGGTGGATGTGAACAAGCTTCTGCAATGAGTATTTTTTTTGCCCCTTGATCAAGTTTTTTTACTGATTCTATATAATAATTTATATCAGCCTTAAAAGCTGAAAATAATACAGAAAATGAAGTTAGTTTTATATCTTTATCCAAAATATTATAAACTTCTTTAAAATATTGAGAGTCTGTTATAACAAGGTCTGGTTTTTTATTAAAAGAATTTAGGGTGTTTTCTAAATTTTTAAGATTTGTAGAAACTGCACTTGCATTTTTATCTATAATTTCTCTTATTGTCATAACTTGTGGTTTGATAAGTCTATATTTTGGTGCTTCGGCATCTTGAGGAATAACCAATAAAACCAAGTCATTTTCTTTTACAAGAGATTTTGTTATAGTATTATCTTCAATTTTATAAATTGATTTGATTTTATCAAAAAATTTCTCCCTCTCGTCATTATTTTTTATATTTATAGCTAGTGGAGAAAAAGCTTTAAATTTTTCCACCAAGTCATTTCCAATTTCTAAATCCTGTTTAGTCGCTATAAAAATTATCTTATCATATTTTTCCTTTAAGGCAGAAATTTCTTCAACTTTATCGTCTATTGATAGAAAATAAAGCAAAATATCAGCTTTTTCTATGGCTTTTTTTGTTTTCTTTATTCTTTTTTCATATAAATTTGTATCATCATCAAATCCTGCTGTATCAAAAAATAAAACCGGACCAAAATCATGAATTTCCATAGATTTTTTTATAGGATCTGTCGTAGTTCCCTTTTGATTTGAAACAATAGAAACATCTTGATCACTTATAAAATTTAAAAATGATGATTTTCCAGAATTAGTCTTACCCAATAAGGCAAGGCTAACTCTTTCTGAATTATATGCTATCATACGTGTATATCTCTTTTTCCATCCCTAATTTCATCGATCCATTTTTTTGTATTAGCACGAAGATCTGGGTTTTGAATTTTTTCAATTTCTCTATTTATTAAAGCTCTGCCATCTTTTCTTGTTTTTTCGCTTGCATAATCTGTCAAATATTCATCTAAAGTTAAAATAGCATTTGGTTGGCACATATTTCCTATTCCATGATCTTTTACTATTTTCATAAAGTCTTTTCCAACCCTACCTTCTCTGTAGCAAGCTGTACAAAATGATGGTAGATAATCCATATTTAATAGCCAATCAACAACTTCATCTAAGGTCCTATTATCAGCAAGTTCAAATTGATTTGAGCCTTTAACATCTCCAATATCTTCTGAATAACCACCAACTGTTGTTTTTGATCCTCCAGAAATTTGACTTATTCCAAGATCTAATACTTTTTCTCTAACTTTTTTAGATTCTCTTGTAGAAATTATCATTCCTGTATAAGGAACAGCAAGTCTAAGACAAGCTACAATTTTTTCAAACATTTCATCACTCAATGAATTGTCAAATTCGTCAGGATCTATATCATCTGCCGGTTGAACTCTTGGAACAGAAATTGTATGTGGACCACAATTAAATCGAGCTTCTAAATGTTCTGCATGCATTAATAGACCAACAAATTCGTATTCATAAGATTGAAGTCCAAATAAAACTCCACAACCAACATCATTAATTCCAGCACTCATCGCCCTATCCATAGATTCTGTATGATAATTATAATCATGTTTTGGACCTGTTGGGTGAAGTAATTCATAATTTTTCTTATTATAAGTTTCTTGAAATAAAATATATGTACCTATTTCTGCATCTAATAATTTTTTATAATTTTCTTCGGTAGTTGCTGCTATATTTACATTAACTCTTCTTATAGATCCATTTTTGTGTTTTATTGAATAAATTGTTTTGATTGATTCTAGTACATATTCAATAGGATTATTTACAGGGTCTTCACCAGTTTCAAGAGCAAGTCTTTTGTGTCCTAAATCTTGTAGGGCAATCACTTCTTTTCTTATTTCATCTTGACTTAATTTTCTTCTTGGAATTGTTTTATTTTTTGCATGATATGGGCAATACAAGCATCCGTTTACACAATAATTTGATAAGTATAAAGGTGCAAACAAAACTATCCTATTTCCATAAAATTTTTCCTTTAATTTTTTTGCCAATGAAAAAATTTCTTCATTTAAGTCTTCTTCTTGGCAAGATAACAAAACAAAAGCGTCTCTATGGCTAAGTCCATGAGCTTTTTTTGCTTTTTCTAAAATTTCCTTAATTAATTTCCTATCATTTTTGTGATTTCTTCCGTAATCTAATGACTCAAGAATTTCTTCATGATTAATAAATTCTTCCGCATTTTTTGATTTCACATCATATTTTGCCATTTTTTTCTCCTTTAAGATTTAAAAACCACCCTATTAAGGATGGTTTTGTTAAGTTTTATATTCAGCTTTAAATTTTTCCACTAAATTTTAAAAGTTTTTTCAAAAAAATTATTAGATAAATTTTATTTAAAAACTTACCTTTAATTCTTTTATATTATATCACAAATCGTCTAGGAATTTCTAATATAATTAAATTTCTCTTCTATCTTCCAAAGCTTTTTCTAGAGTAAGCTGATCAAAATATTCCAAATTTGAACCAACTGGAATTCCTGATGCAATCTTAGAAACCCTAACATTTTTATTTTCTAATAAATGTGCCAAAAATAAGGATGTTGTTTCTCCTTCAATTGTCGATGAAATCGCCAAAATTACTTCTTTAATATTTTCTTTATCAATTCTATCCAACAATTTATCAATCGACAAGTCCTCTGCCTTGACATTATCTGATGGAGAAATAAGTCCACCTAATATATGGTATTTACCATGAAAAACTGAAGATTTTTCAATAGCATATAAGTTTCTTACATCTTCTATTACACAAATTATATTTTCTTCCCTAGAAACATCCTTGCAGATTCCACAAATTTCATCTTCTGTTAAATTTCCACAAATTTTACAAGGATGAATTTTGGATTTAACTTCCATTAAAGACTTGGAAAATTCCTCAACACTTTCAATATCTTTACCAACTATACTCATAGCAAGTCTTTCAGCACTTTTTTTTCCTATAGTTGGCAATTTTTGAAATTGTTCTATTAGTTTAATTAAACTTTCAGGATACAAAGCCATTACATTAATCCAGGAATATTAATATTTCCTGTTAATTTTCCCATTTCTTTTTGTGTATATTGGTCAGCTTTTTTCAAAGCATCATTTACAGCTGCAACTACAAGGTCTTCTAACATTTCTGTATCTTCTGGATCAACTACATCTTCGTCTATTTTTATCTTAAGAACTTCCTTTTTTCCATTTACTACAGCTTCTATTACTCCACCACCTGCTGTTGAAGAGAATTCTTTTTCTTCAATTTCTTGTTGAGCCTTAGCCATTTCTTGTTGCATCTTTTGTACTTTTTTCATCATATTATTCATATTTCCGCCGCCTGGAAATCCGCCTCTTGCCATTATTTTTCTCCTTTATTGTTCAATCATTAAGTCTTCTTTAAAGACTTTTTTTAGTTTTTCTATAACATCATCATTTGGATCATTTTTTGATCCTCTTATACTATTATTAGTGTTAGACTTTTTTTTGTCAATAGTTGAAACTCTAACCTCAAAATCTTTATTAGTCATTGATTTTAAAATATCTTTTATTTTTGGTTTAGATTCATCCAAAAATTGGTAATATAAATTATTAGAATAATAAATTGTAAAAATATCATCTATAATATCATAATTAAAACCTTCTGCTTTTATTAAGGCTTTTAAAATTGGTGAAGATGAATTTAAAAATTCACTTAAAAATATTTCTTCCTCATCTTTATCTAAAGTATAAGTAGAAGCTACTATGTCTTTTTCTACCATTTTTTTATCATTTTTACTTATATTTTCAGAAGGTAAATTTTCGACAATTTCATTTTCTAAATTTTCAGTATTACTATTATTATCATTTTTTTCTTTTGAAAGATGTTTTATATTTTCATCTTTTTTTTCATTTTCTACTTTTCTATTTTGTAATACATTTAAAGAATTTAGATTTTCTAATTTATTGTCTACCAATTTATTTATAATATCTATATTATCAGTTGATTGATTTTTTTCTAATTTTTCAATTCTTGACAATATATTTTCTTCATCTTTTAAGTTTATTAATCTTAATATTGCCATCTCCATAAGTAATGATGAATTATCTGATATTTTCATCCTATTTGAATAATCATTTAAGATTTCTAAAGATGATACAATTTTTTCTGATGAAATTTTATCCATTTTTTTCTCTATAAGATCTATATAATCAAGATTTTCTACGTATTTTTTATTTAAGCTTGTTTTATAAACCATTAAATCTCTTAAATAGCCAATTAAACCATCTAAAATGTCTCGATCATCCTTATTATTTTCTTTCATTTTAAAAAGAATTTCTAATGAATCTTTTTGATTATAAGAAAATATATTATCTACTAATTTATCCAAAGATTCAAAATTAACTACACCTAAAATATTTTCTACATCTTTAAGTAAAAATTCATCTTTTTCTATAGATAATACTTGATCTAAAATTGATAAAGCATCTCTCATTGCGCCTTTTGCTTTTTTAACAATTAAATCTTTCGCCTCATCTCTCATAGATACTTTTCTATCATTTAAAATAATATCAATCTGTTTTATAATATCGTCTCTAGAGATTTTATTAAATTCAAACTTTTGAACTCTTGATAAAATAGTTTTTGGAATTTTCTCAATTTCTGTTGTTGCTAATATAAAAACCAAATGACTTGGTGGTTCTTCCATAATTTTTAACAAAGCATTAAATGCTTCTCTTGTTATCATGTGAGCTTCATCAATTATATAAACTTTGTATTTTAAATTATTTGGTGGATAAACAACTGTTTCTTTTAAATTTCTAATATCATCTATTCTTCTATTGCTTGCAGCATCCATTTCAACTATATCCATAGTGGATTCTTCTTCAATTGATTTACAATTTTCACACTTTCCACATGGTGATGAGTCAATAGGATCAAGACAATTAATTGCCTTAGCAAAAATTTTAGCACAAGTAGTTTTACCGCATCCTCTTTCTCCAGCAAATAAATATGCGTGAGAAATTTGCCCAGATTTCACTTGATTTTTTAAAACATTTACAACTCTATCTTGACCTAAAACGTCAGAAAATTTTTGTGGTCGATATTCTCTATATAAAGCTTTTGCCATAATTATTCCTTTCCTTAAAGATTATACCATAGTGAAAAAAATTTTATAATTTAAAAAATAATTTGAAATCTTTTAAATTTAAAGTATAGTTCTTATCTGTAAGCATGGAGAGCTGTCCGAGCGGCTTAAGGAGCACGATTGGAAATCGTGTATACATTGATAGTGTATCAAGGGTTCAAATCCCTTGCTCTCCGCCATGCACTAGATGGGGAGTTAGCGGTGCCCTGTAACCTGCAATCCGCTATAGCAGGATTGAATTCCCAAGTTAGGATTTTAAAAATTATAGTCTGCCTCAAATAAGCGGTGTTGATTGATGGGTCTTACGCAATAAAAAACTATGAACCATGTCAGGACGGGAACGTAGCAGCATTAAGTAGATCTTTTTATGTGCCGTAAGGTCACCTATCATGAGCTGGCTGTTTGAGTAACGTATAAATTTTATTATACGAGCTTGGGTGTGCTTACATAATATACTCTATATTGCCTTTTGTTTTTACAAAAGGCTATTTTTTTAAAAATAATTAAGGATAAATTATGATTGGAGAAAATTTAAAAAAATTATTTAATCAACCTACTGCAAATATTATTACTCCAGCAAGTGATGTTGCTGTTTTAAGAGAAAATGATACCCTTCTCCACGCAATTCTTGTTTTATCAAATAGAGGATATCAAACTATACCAGTGTTAGATGATAATGATAGGGTTCGTGGTTTAATTTCTATTTCAAAAATTGTAATTTCTTCTGAAGATGTTACCTTTTTTAATGAAGAAATTCTTACCCAAACAAAGGTAAAGGAAGTAATGGATCAAGTAGTTCCAATTTTATTTGATGATTCTGATCTTGAAGATATTTTAAGACTTATAGTAAATAATAATTTTATTTGTATCACTCACAGAAATGGTTATTTTGTAGGAATTATTACAAGAAAAACAATTTTAGAAAGATTTACAAATATTGCCCATAATATTGAAAATGAATATAAGCTAATTAAAAAGCTATAAAAGACTTATCTTTTATAGCTTATTTTATTCTAAAAATTCCAGATCCAAAAGCTGGAATTTTTATTTTATTATCTTCTTTATATTTTCTATCAAAACTTGTTAGTATTTTTTCTACTTTATAATTCAAATCTATTTTATAATCTAAATCTGTAAGATTTATTAAAACTAAATATTTTTCTTTTTTGTATTTTCTTATAAATGCGTAAAGGGAATATCCTTCAATTTCAAGAATTATTGTCTTAGAATCTTTTTTACATAAATTTCTATTTTCTAGATAAAATTTAGATATTTTCTTGTAAAATTGATTAAAATCTAGTTCTTTATCATTTAAATTATATAAATCTACTTTTCTATTAATATCAAAAGTTTGTAGTGAGCCTATCTCATCTTCTAAAAAGATAATTTTTTTAGAATTTAAGCTATATAATAACAAAAAAACAGTCTTTAATTGTTGGTATTTCTTGTCATTAGAATTAATCTTCATACAAAGACTTGCACCTTCACTTAAGCTATCTGTAAAATCAAAACCTAAGATATAATTATCATAATTTCCACAAATTAAATTCTCCACAAATTTTGAATAATTGTTTCTTTCATAGGGATTTTTTTGCATTATTTTTATAATTTTTGAAAAAGTTCTATCATAAATATATGAAAATCCTAGATTTTCATCAAACTCATCTTTCCATAAATTACAGAAAGATCCTATAGAAATTTTTCCTAAACTATTAATATGATTATTAATATCTTTTAAAAATTTTATCCAATTCTCATTATATCCTCTAGATTTATCACCTTGCCAAAATATCATATTTTCTAAATTAACAAATTTTATACCATCTATATTAAATTCATTTATCCAATAGGTAATTAGAGAAAAAATAAAAGATTTAGTAATTTTTTTACTAGGATCTAAATTTATTGAACCATGATAATTGTATAAAATATCATCGTAATCATAATTATATAGATTTGTCCCATCATATTTTATTAATGATTTATTATAAGAATCAAACTCACCAATATCAAAATCCAAGATAATACCTATATCATTTTTATGACAAAAGTCAATAAATAATTTGAATTTTTCAATTGATGTAAAATTTTCATTTAGAGTAAAGAAAGAGCTTGTAGAAAACCCTATATTATATTTAAATCTATTGGAAAAAATTGGCATAAAATTAATATATGTAAAATTATTTTCTTTTAAATATTTGATAAATTTCACCATTTTATCCCTATTCTCAAAAATCTTCTCATCTAAATTTTCAAAATTTACTTGGTATATATTAAGATTTTCTTTTTCTTTAAATTTATAAGAAAATTTATATTTTTTATCATATACTATAGAAGCTTCTTTTTCCAAATCACAAAGTTTTGCGAAAGGGTCTAGTTTATAAAATTTATTTCCATTATATTCTTCTATAACATATAGATATTTATCAAATTCTTTTACATTTTTGATAGTTTTTGAAAAAACACCAGTAGAATATTTTCTTAGTTTTTCTTCATTCCAATCATTAAAATCACCCATAAGATAAACATTTTTAGCATTCGGAGCAAAATTTCTAAAAATGTAAGAGTCTTTTGTCTTTTTATGATTTCCGAAAAATGTATATGAATCATTTGATTTTCCTTCTATATATGATCTAGTATTCATCATATTTCCTTTCTATATTTTTGAATAATTCTAAATAATTATTGATAATATTTATTTCTTAAAACCATTATAACACATTAAAAGAATTCAAAAATAAAAATTTATCTTGTAGTAAAGTGCTTTTTTCTGTATAATGATTATACATGTAAAAAGAAAAAGGAACATAATTTATGGATATTTTAGATAAAAACGAAAACGATAACACAAGTATACAAAGTATCTACCTTAAAGTACTTTACTCGAAAAAAAATTCATCATCTAGTAAAATCAACTCTAGAATTCATTTCCATCCTTTCACTGAATTTTACTATATATTAGATGGAAAAGGGATATTTTCTATTGAAGATAAGGTTATAGATACTAGCAAAAATGATTTCTTTATAATAAATTCAAATGTAGGTCATAGCATATATTCAAATGAAAATGAAAATTTACTTTATATTTCTTTCAGAATTGATAGTATTTTTATAAAAAATATTAATGATAAAGAAAAACTTGAAGAAGATAAATACATATATAAAAAGATTAAGAATAGCAACAAATATTTTATTGATTGTTTTAATGAGATTAATCAAGAATTTAATTCAAATGATATTTATGCCAAATCTATGGCAAATGCTAAGGCAAGTGAATTTATTATAAAATTACTAAGAAAATACAAAGATGAATTTTTGATAACTAATGATATTAAAATAAACAAACAAATTGATTATATAAAAAATTTCATTGATAATAATTATTCTGAAGATATTAAACTAGAAAGTCTATCCAAGATGGCTTATATGAATAAATTTCACCTCATCTCAGAATTTAAACAGTCATATAGAGTTACTCCTATTGAATATTTGATTTTAAAAAGAATAGAAATCACTAAAAATTTATTAATTAGTACAAATCATTCAATGGAAGAAATATCTTCAATTGTAGGATTTAATTCACAATCCTATTTCAATCAAGTTTTTAGAAAGAAAGTTGGAATAACTCCTTCACAATTTAGAAAAAATCACAGAATTTAAAAAAATCATTAGCAAGCCTTTCGCTGCTAATGATTTTTTTTACTTTATTATTCTTATTTCATTTCTTCAATTCTAATCCTTTGAATAACACCATCTTTCATACTTATCACTTTAAATTTATAAGGTCCATAAATAAGCCTTGTA
Source organism: Anaerococcus senegalensis JC48 (assembly GCF_000321005.1). GTDB lineage: Bacteria > Bacillota > Clostridia > Tissierellales > Peptoniphilaceae > Anaerococcus > Anaerococcus senegalensis. The sequence continues at coordinate 256,387 of NZ_HE578907.1, read as the reverse complement.
TTTTCTTTTATTTCTTCAATCCCTTCAATTTTTGCAATATCATAAACTAATCCACCCAAAGTATTTGACATATCTTGAGGTATATCTAATTTATATTCATTTTTAATTTTTTTTACTGGTACTGAGGCTGGATAAGTGTTGTCAATTTTAGCCATCAACTTATCATCTTTTACAACAAATTTAATTATTGCAAAAATTAATCCTATTGATATTGACCCTATAAGAATATCAATTAAATCTACAGAGTATAAAAGCATTTTCCTAGCAATTACAAACAAAATCAATGTAAGTATAGCTTCATGTGATTTTGTAAGTATCATTTCTATAAGCTCAATTCCAACGACAATTAAAAGAGCATGTTTCAAAAACTCATTTAATAATTCATAATTTTGCTTTAAATCAGCTGTTTTAATTATAGCCAATGCATAACGCACTAAATTTGGAACAGATAAAATCAAAGAAAATAAAATACTAATACAAATTATAATTTCTATTATTTTTATACCTACATCAATTTTTTCTTTTAATTTTTTTTCCATAAAACCTACTTAATTAGTATTCTACACCTGTTGTATAATCACCACTTGCATTCCATAACAAAAATTCTTTTTGACCAGAATCATAAATGGCTTTAACTTGATCTTCTACAGCTTTTGCATCATATTCCATATAATTACCTTCCCCAATCCAAGAAGCTGTAAAATCTTGAATCCACGGTCTAGATTGAGGTTTGTGTTCAATTTCAGAAAAAACTTCTTGTTCTTCTTTTAAATATCTTTTTACTAATTCATAAGGTTCTAAATCTGGTTTTTCTATATCAAAAGAATATAAACCCCAGTGAGAAGGGTAAATCATTGAACTCATAACATCAGCTTGATTTGACATTTCTTTAAAATCTTGTCCAATTCCTTCAGCTCTTCCAACTTGCATAGAATATCCAAAAACATCAATTCCGCAAGGTGTATCATATGCTTGAAGCATTTCCCTAGCCTCTTTCACGAAACTTGTAATTGCATCAATCCTTTTTTCACCTTCATTCATTTTTATTTTCTCCCATTTACCTTTTGGATAATCTAATTTGTCATGAAATGTTTCAAAACCTTCAGCAAACCTTATATAATCAAATTGAATTTCATCGAAACCAGCATTGGCTGCAAGTTCTGCAATTTGCAGATCATAATTTCTAACCTCATCCATAAATGGATTCATAAAAGCTTCACCATGACCATTAGTCCACAATGATCCATCAGCTAATTTAAATCCCCAGTCTGGATGTTTTTCAGTGATTACAGAATCTTTAAATGTTGTAATTCTACCAATTACATAAATCCCTTTTTCATGCATTTTATTTATAAAATCTTCAGCATCTATTACTTCACTTGTTGCATACTTAATGTCTTTATTATCAGTATCAAATTTGCAAGTAATATTTCCCCAATCATCTTTGACGTCCAATACAACTGTATTTAATTTGGTATTATCTAATAAATCCATAATCTTTTTAAAAGCTTTGGGATTAGCTGCTGTATAAGTATTAAGATAAACTCCCTTTACTCCTTCTTCTGGGTAATACTTAGATTTTTTTTCATTTAAAGATTTAAGTCTAGACGTATCATAATCCATATTATAATCATCAGGAGTAACTCCAACAGTGTAAGGTTCACCTAGAGGTTTTTTTTCTTTTTTATTATTTTTTTCACCTATGATATTTTCATTTGAAGAATAACTCTTTTCGCTTGTATCTTTCTTATTATTTAAAGAACAAGAAGTAAATGTAATTGCATATATTATAATAAACAAAATACATAACTTTTTATTTTTCATGTAAACTCCTAGCTCAATTAAATAAAAAAAAGAGCAAGCCTAAAAGACCCGCTCTATATTTTATTATTGAATTACTTTAGAAACAACTCCTGAAGCAACTGTTCTTCCACCTTCTCTTACTGCGAATCTTAATCCTTCTTCAAGAGCGATTGGTTTTTGTAATTTGATTTTGAATGTTGCGTTGTCTCCTGGCATTACCATTTCTGTTCCTTCTTCTAATTGGATGTCTCCTGTTACATCTGTTGTTCTGAAGAAGAATTGTGGTCTATAGCCTGAGAAGAATGGTGTATGACGTCCACCTTCTTCTTTTGTTAGTACGTATACTTGTCCTTCAAATTCTGTGTGTGGATGTACTGAACCTGGTTCTGCTATTACTTGCCCTCTTTGGATTTCGTTTCTTTGTACTCCTCTTAGTAGTAATGCACAGTTATCTCCTGATTCTGTTACTTCTAGTGATTTGTGGAACATTTCGATTCCTGTTACTACTACTTCTCTTGTTTTTTCTGTTAGTCCAACTATTTCAACTGTAGATCCAAGTTTTAGTGTTCCTCTTTCTACTCTTCCTGTTGCTACTGTTCCTCTTCCTGAGATTGTCATTACGTCTTCTACTGGCATTAGGAATGGTTGGTCATTGTCTCTTTCTGGTATATCAAAGTATTCGTCTACTTGTTCCATTAGGTCTAATATTTTGTCTGACCATTCGCCTTCTCCACCTTCTTGTAATGATTTTAATGCAGATCCTACTACTACTGGTGCATTGTCTCCATCAAATTCATATTCTGATAGTAAATCTCTTACTTCCATTTCTACTAATTCGATTAGTTCTGGATCGTCTACTTGGTCTTCTTTGTTTAGGAATACTGCTATTTTTGGTACTCCTACTTGTCTTGCTAGTAGGATGTGTTCTCTTGTTTGTGGCATTGGACCGTCTGCAGCTGATACTACTAAGATTGCTCCGTCCATTTGTGCTGCTCCTGTGATCATGTTTTTAACGTAGTCAGCGTGGCCTGGAGCATCGATGTGTGCGTAGTGTCTGTTTTCTGTTTCATATTCTACTACTGATGTATTGATTGTGATTCCTCTTTCTCTTTCTTCTGGAGCCTTATCAATTTTATCGTAGTCTATGAATTCACCTGTTCCATATTTTTTGTTTAATGCTTGGGTGATTGCTGCTGTTGTTGTTGTTTTACCGTGGTCAACGTGTCCGATTGTACCAATATTAATATGTGGTTTACTTCTTTCAAATGTTTCTTTACTCATTATTTCCTCCTAAATATTATAAGATTACTATACCATAAATTTTATAAATTTACTACAATTACTAGTATTATACCGTCTATTATGAATAATTAAAAATAATTTGCAAAAATATTATAATGAAGTATATTAAAGAATATGCCACTTTAGCTCAGTAGGTAGAGCGCATCCATGGTAAGGATGAGGTCCTCAGTTCGATCCTGGGAAGTGGCTCCATTTTTTTGCCCATTTATTGGATTTTCAACGTTTGAAATGAATTAAATTCTATAAAAATGTATAAATTATTTATTCTTAATTCCCCCATCTCTTAAATTCAATTGAATTATTTAACGCATTCTACTATTCTTTTTTCACTCTCATCTAAATGTATTTTCGACCTTTTTATAATTACCATATATATTTCTCCCCTATATTTGTTGTAGGTAAATTCATAGTAATAAGCACCTTTTATTGGCGTACTCATTAAATATTTGCTATTTTGCAAAGTTTTACTAGTATAAACAGCAAATATATCATCTGTATCTATTTCTTCTATCATATCTACTCTTTTATTTTCATATTCTAAAACTTATTTTACATAATCTTAAAAATTCTTCGTGTTTTATCATTATATCTCTTTTTTATCCACTAAAAAAGCGACTACTTATGTAATCGCTAATATTATTTTATATTTAATTCTTCCTTTAACCCTTCTTGTAAAACTCTTAAAAAATTGATGTTTTTTTGTTTTGCTAATATTTCAAGCCAAGTTGGTAAAGTTAACATCTTATTTTTATACACTTCTTTTGTTAAAGAAAATTGATATGGTAGAAAAACATTTATATATACTACTTTTTGATTGTCTTTTAATTTAGATTTGTCAATAATATTCATTTTCGGATAATCTTTATAATCATAAAGAACTAATCCTATAACTTCTAGTGCCATGCTTATACCTTCCTCAAATGTATCTGAACATGTAAAGCAATTTTCTATATCTGGTATATCTATTGAATATCCACCATCTTCTTCTTTTGTGAGGATAGCACCATAAGTAACATAATTTTTATCCATTCTATCACCCTTTCTTTAAATAGAGAACTTAGGGCTTATAAAAGCCCTATACCTTTGTTAACATTTGCTTCATAGCTATTTCATATTTTTGTACTTAAAAGCATATCTAACAAGTGATAGTGGTCTTAATCTATTATTTCTATTTTTTTAATTTCGCTCTCACTTATCCCAACTAATGGAAATTTTTTCTCAATAGTTAATATTGCAATCTCTTCTTCCTTACCGTCAGAATCATAGCTAGGAGTATAAGTTTCTACGTAACCTTTTAAAACCTCATTATCATTAAATGTAATTTCTACATTTTTATTAAAATATTTTTTAAGTTTCATTATTTAAATGTTTTTCTACCTTCTTGTAGTGGTCTTATAACAGATTTTCTATCTGACTTTGGAATACCTTTATCTTCAGCCATTTTACAATATAGCTCAAATTCTTCATCTGTTTTTCTTGCATTAGGGATATGTCTAAAGTAAGTAAACATTTCACTCTTCTCTTCTTTTGTTATTTTATCACCATTATAGGCACTATTTATGATATCATTTATTTTTCTTCTCATAAAATAATCTACAAAATTATTTTATCATTCTTGATTTTTAAAATCCTATATTTAGTTTTATTTGATAATAATAATTCATATTCATTAACGCCATAATCAGTATTCTCACCTATATATAAAACCTTACTTCCTTTTGGTATTTTTATATCCAATAAATATTCTCTTACTTCGTCAGCAAAAGCTTTTTTTCAGTTCTTTATTAACATTTATAGAATTAAAACTACCAGCTAAGCTGGTAGTTTTAATTATTGATTTATTAAATTTAATTTTTTTAGTAGGGTCATAAAGGCTGATAGTAATACTGCTACTACTGATGCCAATACCATTCCTTGTAGTTGGATTGATCCAAATTTTACTGATAATCCTGAAAGGCCTGCTATAAATATTACTGATGTTAAGATTAGGTTTATTGATTTTGAGTAATCTACTTTTTGATCAACTAATAATCTTATTCCACTTGTTCCAATCATTCCATATAATAAAAATGTAACTCCGCCTATTACATTTCCAGGAATTGTTTGAATCAATGCTGCAAGTGGTCCAAAAAATGCCATGATTATTGAAATTACTGCTGCCATTCCTATAACTTGTACTGAATAAACTCCAGTTATAGCCATTACCCCTATATTTTCTCCATATGTTGTTGTTGGAACTCCTCCAATAAGTCCTGATAGCGCAGATGAGAAATTATCTGCAAATATTGATCTGTGAAGTCCTGGTTCTTCTAATAAATTTCTTCCTATAATGTTACTTGTTACTACTTGGTGAGAAATATGTTCACTTGTTATCACTAGTATTACTGGAAGCATTGAAAGTATAGCTTCTGCTGAAAATTTTGGTACCGAAAAATTTGGCAAGGTAAATAATTTTGCTTCTAGTACTGGAGTAAAATTAACCATGTCAAAAAATATTGCACTGATATAACCAACAACTATAGCTATAAGAATTGGTATTGTTGAAAAGAATCCTTTAAATGCTACTGAACCAATAATTGCAGTAAAAAGTGTTATGGCAAATACAATAAAATCTTTGTAATTTGCAGAATCTGTCATCAAATTTGCTCCGATTGATCCGCCTGTAACCGTATTTCCAGCAAGTTCAAAACCTATCAAAGCTACTACTGCTCCCATTGCAGCAGGTGGTAAGACCACATCAATCCATTCTATGCCAAATTTATATATTATTAATGCCAGTAAGCATCCTATAAGTCCGACCACAATAAAAGCACCTTGAGCATATTGAAATCCTTGACTTGCAATAATAGCTGTTCCTGGTGCTAAAAATGCAAATGATGATCCCAAATAAGCAGGTGCTTTCTTTTTAGTAATTAATATAAATAATAATGTTCCTATACCGTTCATAAAAAGTACAATTCCTGGATTTATTTTAAATAAAATAGGAACTAATACGCTTGCTCCAAACATTGCAAATGTATGTTGGATTGAAAGTGGTAACAACAATTTAAATGGTAACTTATCTTCTACATGATATATTTTTTTAGAATTTTTCATAATGCCTCCTCCTATACATCAAGAGATATATTAGCAAAAAAAATATATCTTGTCAATTAAAATTTATAAAAAATTTTCTATATTTAATATAAATTTAAGAAAAATAAAAGACCCAAAATCTTGGGTCCTTGTTTTTATATGTATATTTTTTATTCTGCTGGTGAGATTGCTTCTACTGGGCAAACAGCTGCACATGATCCACAATCGATGCAAGCATCTTCGTCGATTACATATGATGCGTCTCCTTGTTCAATTGCTTGAACTGGACATTCACCTTCACATGATCCACATGATATACATGTATTTTCATCTATTCTATAAGCCATAATATTACCTCCTAATTTGTTATATTATTATTATAGTAGTTAAATTAGTTAATGTCAAATGATATTAAATATCAATTTTCTATTTCAATAAATTCTTTTTATCTATTTATTTGCCTAATTTCTTTTGGACAATAGGACTTTTCTATTTCTGTATCATCCTCTTCAATTTTTACTCTTATTTTACATTTTTCTTTTACATAATTATTTTCAACAACTACGCCAATACCATCATTAGTTTCAACTTTTTCACCGACTTTGGGCATAGCTTTTTTGGCAATTTTGTAATTATCATTTTCATATGATAAACAGCACATTAATCTGCCACATAATCCAGAAATTTTATTTGGATCGAGTGTAATATCTTGTTCTTTTGCCATTTTTTATAGATAAAGGTTTAAAGTCATTCAAAAATCTAGCACAACAACATTTTTGACCGCACAAACCTACACTTGAAACCAATTTTGCATGATCTCTCACTCCAATTTGTCTAAGTTCGATTCTATTTCTATATATAGAAGCTAACTCTTTTACAAGTTTTCTAAAATCAACTCTATTATTTGAAGAAAAATATATCATTAATTTTTTTCTATCGAAAGTAAATTCAGCTTCTATTGCATGAAGATTAAGTCCTAATTTATCTGCTTTTTCTTGACATATTATTACAGCCTCTTTAGCATCTATTTTATTTTTTTCATCTTCAATTAAATCATTTTGATCAGCTTTTCTAATTATTGGACTAAGTTCATGGTCAAATTCATCTTCACTTATTTCTTTTATAGGTGTTTTAACATTACCTATTTCAAGACATGAATTAGAATTTACTATCACCTTATCATCCATATTTAATTCAAAATCTAAAGGATCAAAATAATATATTTTTCCTGCTTTTTTAAAGCTTACTCCTACTACTTTCAATATTCTTCCCCTCTCTATATATAAAAAAAACGAAATTGTCGATTACCATATCATAATTTACGTTATTTTTAAATCCTTTTGTTATTTCTTCTGTTTTTCTAATTATCCTATCAATAGAATCAAAAGGTAATTTTTCTATTTTTTTTAAGTAAAATAAAATTTTCTTATTTTCTAAATTAGTTTCCCTATAATATTTTAATTTTATCAAATAATTAAAACAATTTGAAATCTCCGTAAAAAGATCTTCTTTATAATCTTTGGATTTAATAAAAAAATCTTTATTTTTATAATAAAAAGACAGATTTCCAGAAATTATCTCACTTAAAATATAAGATAGTTTTTCTTTATCTACAAGTTCATTATCTTTTTTACTATTAAAACTTATAATTTGACATCTAGACCTAATTGTTTTTAATAGATTATAATAATTTGTAGTTGTGAAAATTATTATAATATAATCTTTAGCCTCTTCTATGCTTTTTAAAAGGGCATTTGATGCTTCTATGCTTAGATTTTCACTTTGATCAATTACATAAATCTTAATTATCCCATTACTAGGTCTTAGATACATATCATTTATCATAAGTCTAACTGATTTTATACTAATATTCTTTTCCTTATCATCTTTTTTAATAATTTCAAAATCAGAACTTTCTGATAGTATTGTATCTAATCCATAAGATTCAAATACTTTTTTAGAAAATTCCAATGCCATATCCATATTGTAAGTTGAGTTTTTTGACTCAAAGATATAGGCATTGGATAATCTTTTATTTTTTATTTGATTTTCTAAAATCTCCATATTAAATTCTTATATATTGGTCAACATCCAAAATAAATACAGTAGCTCCTCCTACATTTACATCAACAGGTGCACTTGTAGCAAGAAGTGGTGAATCTGCTGTTGGATTTATAACAGATGATTGAGTTGTCCTTTTTTTACAATTATCTTCGATAATTTTTTTGACTTCTTCAAGATTTTCTTCTTCTATACCAATTAATAAGGTTGTATTTCCTTCCCTTAAAAATCCACCTGTTGTAGCAAGCTTTGTAACTCTATATCTTTTTTCAGTTAGTGAATCCATCAAAAAATTTGCATCTGCATCTTGAACTATAGCAATTAAAAGTTTCATTTTTTCTCCTTTAAATATCTTTTTATTGTATCTAAACAATTATCCACGACTTCATCTAAGCTTTTATTAGCATCAATCGAAATAATTTCATCTTTAAATCTTTTAGATAATTCTATATAGCCCTCATAAGTTTTTTTGTGAAAAGAATCATCTTCATTTTCCAATCGGTCAGAAACAAAATTTTTCCTTTTTCTATCTATACCAGTTTTATAGTCAATATTTAAAAATAAAGTTAAATCTGCATTGATTTCACTAATTGCAAAATCATTTATTTTTTTAACTTCATCAACACCAAGCCCTCTTCCAATACCTTGATAAAGCATAGAGCTTAAAACAAACCTATCACATAAAATAATAGATCCCTTTTCCAAAAGAGGCCTTAATTTTTCTTCAATTAGTTGAGCTCTGCTTGCAGCATAAAGTAAGGCTTCACACCTATCAGACATTTTTATATTGTCATTATCTAAAATAATTTCTCTAATTTTTTCTGAAATTTCGGTTCCACCTGGCTCTCTAAACTTATAAATATCATAACCTTCATTTGAAAGTTTATTATATACCTTTTCCAATACGGTAGTTTTTCCAGAACCATCAGGACCTTCAAATACAATTAATAATCCATTCATGTCTTTATTATACAATAAATTGTAAAAAGATAAAAATTTCATAAAATTAAAAATTTATAAAAAAAAAGACCATAACGGCCTTTGTTTCTTAGACTTATTCTTCGTCTGATTTTTCTTCAGTTTCATCAACTGTAGGAACTTCAGAAGCATCTTCAGATTCTTCATCATCAGCAATAACTTCTTCTTGAGGTTCTTGAAGTGAACATACAACTTCATCATCTTCAAGTAAGATTGTAATATTGTCATCTTTAGCAATATCTAAATCTGTTACTGTGAAAGAATCTCCTATTTGCATATCATTTACTACAACTTCAGCATATTGAGGTATATACATTGGTAAACATTCAACATCTACTGAATCAATATTTTGAACTAATACTGAAGGTTCAACCCTAATGTCATCTCTTCCATTTAAGTAAACTGGAACTGTAACTCTAATAGCTTCTTTTGCATTGATTGCTTGGAAATCTACATGGAAAAATTGTGATTTAAATGGATGCATTTGATAATCTTTAATAAGTACTGGTAATTTTTCACCATCTAAATCTAAATTAATAATTGTAGTTGTACCTGCTTGAGATAATACTTTTTCAAAATCTCTTGAAGTAAATTGTACATTTATATTTTCTTTATCTTTACCATATACAACACCTGGTACAATAGCTTGTTGTCTAAGTTTATTAACTTTATTTTTTCCGACAGCTTCTCTTTTTTCTGATTTTAAAACTATATCTGCCATTGTCTCCTCCTTATATAATCTAACATTTCATACTGATTAATTATACCTTATTTCAAATGATTTGACAATGTTAATATTGTAATTTGAAAAAAATAAATAAAATATAAAAATTGGGTATATAAATATAGAAAGAATTTTCATTTAGGAGGTATAAATGACAGAAAGAAAGAAAAAATTTGGTGAAGAAGAAATCACAGTAATTGGCGAAGAACTTAAAGTTGGAGATATAGCTCCTGATTTTAAAGCAATAAATAATGACCTATCAGAATATGATTTTTACAAAGAAGAAGAAGGAAAAATAAAAATATTATCAGTGGTTCCTTCACTTGACACATCAGTATGCGAAATTCAAACTACAAAATTTAATAAGGCTGCAGCAGATATCAGCCCAGATGTATCAATAATAACAATATCAAATGATTTACCTTTTGCTCAATCAAGATTTTGTTCAGCAAAGGGAATAGATCAAGTAAAAACAGTATCTGATTATAATTTCTTAGATTTTGCTGAAAAATATGCAACTTTAATCAAAGAATTAAAATTACAAAACAGAGCAGTTTTTGTTGTAGATAAAGAAAATAAATTAGCTCATGTTGAATATCTAGAACAAAATACAGAATTACCTGATTATAAAGCTGCACTTGAAGCTGCAAAAAAATTAGTATAAAAAATAAAATCTTTAAAATCACGAATAGCTAGAGAAATCTAGCTATTTTTTTCATACAAAAAAAGCAAACTCAGATGAGCTTGCTTTGATAAATAATTATATTTAAAATTACTAGAAAATTATTTAGTTTTCAAAAATTCATTATAAGCATCCCTATCATAAACAACATCAAGTTCACCAATATAGGCTGTGTATTTATTTGGATGACAGAAATTTTCCTTGAAAGAGTATAAACCATCTTCTTTATTTAGTTTAAATACTCCTCCTAAATCAAGTTCTTTATAATTATTTTTAATACCAAATTTTATCTCTTCCCATAACATATTGTAATTTGGCATAAAGTTTCTCTTTTCATTTGAACTAGCAGCATATAAATAAATTAATTTATCCTTATAAGGCACAACTATAGAAGATGAAAGAGCTTGATCTTCGAAATAAGCAGTAAATATTTCAGCATTCATATACTTAATTAGTCTTTCAAAATATTCTTTTGGTCTAAAGGTTATACCTTGTCTTTCAGCCATTATTTTAGTTAGCTCATAGAATATATCCAATGTTTTTTCATTAGTTTCCATCTTTGTAATAATATTTGATCTTATTGATTTCCTTATACCATATCTACCATTACTAGAAAATCCATTAAAAATTTTATCTTCATCACCAAGAGATAAATCAATAATCATATTATATCTTGGTTGAGTAAAACTATGTATAGGATCACAAACAGATCTAAAATCATAACCCATTTTCTTATATTCATAAACCGACCTTTCATCAAATTTAAACTCTGGGTCGATTCTTAAAAGAAATGCATCATATTTCTCTTTCAAAGGTTCAGCTTCCTTAATTAATCTATCCACAAGTTTATAATCAGTAAAATCACACACAGGTCCTCGTGGTGCATACAAAAAATGTTTCCCATTACTATTTTTTATTCCTATTATTGTCATTGCAGCTACTATTTGTTTATTTTGTTCTTCAACATAAACAAAATCACATGTCCAGTTATTTTTTACCTTTGCCCATGAAGGATCTTGATAAAATTTAGTGTATGGAGATTTGTTTAAATAATCTATATATCTTTTATAGTCTTTTTCTGAATTTACTATTGGCATTGTTTCTCCTTAAATATATTAATATTAAAAATCATTGTATTTACTACTATACTTGAAAATCAGATTTTTTAAATATTAGTGCTATATAGTAATCTTTCAATTAAAGATAAAGTAGTAATAGAACCTACTCCATTTCTACAAGTAACTACTTTAATATCTAATTTTTTTATACTGTCATAATCTATATCTCCATACATTTTTCCATCAACAAAACTTGTACCTGCGTCAATTATTATTTGTCCATCTTTAAAATAATCTGAGTTATAAAAATTTGCCTTTCCAATTGCTGATATGAAAATATCTGAATTTTTAATTTTATCTTTTTGATTTATAGTTTTGGAATTAAACAAAGTTACAGTAGCTTTTTTATAATTTAAATACATAGCCAAAGGCTTACCAATAACATTTGTAGAGTTTGCAATAATAATATCTTTTCCTTCTAAATCTACATCTATATAATCAATGAATTTAATAATTGACCTTACAGTTTGTGGTAAATTTCCAAAATTTTTATCCATTATTTTACCCAAAGAATCATACTTAAAACCATCTAAGTCATAGAATGGCATATTATTTCGTAAAAAATCTAAGTTTGTGTTTTTTGCTAATGGTTGAAGTATTATAAAACCATCTATACTTTTTAGATTTCTACAATAGTTAATAATATCAAAGTGATTTTCTCTTTCACTAAAATTTTTATCTAAATATTGGATATCAAATTCTTTACATCTTTTAATTATTGCATTTTTATATTGTGAAACTGATAAATTTTTCCCTTGACTAATTATTAATATTTTTTTATTCTTTCTATTGTCTCTTATTTTCTTAATTAATTTATTTTTAATTTCATACGAATTTATTATATTCATTTTTTTACCTAAAAAAACACCCCTAGGGGTGTTTTTAATTTATTTTTCTTAAAATATTCTTCTTGCTCCTACGCATACAGCTTTATACCATGGATCATATACATTTCCTGTAGTAACACCTGTACTTGGTGTAGATGCATGAACAAAGTTTCCGCTTGAATCTGTTACAATTCCTACGTGGTCTATTGATCCGTTATATGAGAATAATAATATATCTCCTGCTTGTAAATTTCCAAGACCAACAGAATATCCATTACCAGCTTGACCATAAGTAGTTCTAGCTATGTTAACTCCAACTTGTCTATAAGCATATTGAACTAATCCAGAACAGTCAAATCCACCAGGTGCTGTTCCACCCCATACATATGGATTACCAATCATAGATGCAGCTATATTTGCTACTGATTGTCCACTTCCAGATGCTTGTGGTGCTGGAGTTTGTTGTTTAGTTTGTGTAACTGTTTGTTCAGCTTGTAGATTATTATTTTGTTGGTTGTTATTTCTATTATTAGTATTATTTTGTACTACTTCTTGTGGTTTTTGAACCTTAGAATTTGAAAGTAAATTAGCACTAATGTAACCAGTTTGACCATTGTAATTTACTTTTAACCATCCGTTAGCTAATTGTCCACTAACTTTATCACCCATAGTGTAGTTACCAATAATATTATTTGATGTTGATGCTCCACTTCTAACATTTAATGCAGCTGTATTAACCCAACCAGTGTAAGCTTGAGATTGAACTGTATTTTGTTGTTTTGCTGGAGCAGGTGTTTGTGATTTTTCATTATTTTGAACTTTTATTTCTTGTTTCTTTTCTACAACAGGTTTTTTAACTTCTGTGTTAGAAATAAATTGTGCTGATACAAATGAAACTTGTCCATTATTATTTATTTTCAACCATCCATTTTGAAGAGTTCCAGATACTTTATCTCCTTTAGTAAGAGCTCCAACTACATTAGAATTCATATCTGCTCCACTTCTAATATTTAATGCATCGGTATTAACCCAACCAGTAAAACTTGTAGCTTGGTTTTCTTGAGCCTTAGCTTCTTCAGCTTTTTTTGCTTCTGCATCTAATTTAGCTTGTTCAGCCTTTTTAGCTTCTTCATCAACTTTAGCTTGTTCAATTTTTTTAGCTTCTTCATCAGCTTTAGCTTGTTCAATTTTTTTAGCTTCTTCGTCTTCTTTTGTTTCTTTAGCTAAAACATCTTCTGTATTTTCTTTTTCATCTACAATAGCAATGTCAGATAGGAAATCTAGTTTTATGTAACCATTATCAGTTTTCAACCAACCATCTTCAACTCTTCCAACAACTTTAGTATTTTTAGCTATTGTTTCAACTACATTATTTTCTTGATCTGTTTTTGATGATCTAACATTTAAAGAATCTACCGCAACAAATTTTTCAATTATTGGACTTTCTTCCAAAACTTCATTTACAGTTTTTTCTTCTTCTACTACATTATTATCTTCTTCTTTATTAGATTCCAGTTTATTATCTTCTTCTTTATTAGATTCTATTTTTTTATCTACAGCTTCAACTATAGCTTGTTCACTTGATGATTCAAAAAGTGTAGGATCTGCCAAATTTCTAGATTTAGATATTTTTTCACCTTTTTTATTTTTAGATTTTTCTGCAAATTTAGTATTACTAACTTCATTAGCATAATCTTTTTTAACTTTTTTTGCAGTTGATGCGTATTCTTTATCTATATAAGATACGCTACTATCTAAAACTTTCTTTGATTGGTCTTCTTTATCTAAATTGTTGATTGTAGAAGCGTAAGCTGTTGCTCCGATTGTTACTGCAGCTAACACTCCTATTGTCGATCCTATATTTTTCTTACTCATTGTTTCCTCCGTCTTTATAATTAATTATTACATCTGTTATGAAATCTAGAATAATAATATATCTTTTTGACAAAAAAGTCAATAATTAGTTACAAAAAAATTACACTTTTTTTTATTTTTTTATTTTTATTTTTTTATTTTCTAAATAAAACCAATTTTTATAAAAAAATTTCAATTTCTTTTTAGTTTATCGTTACTTTTTTTATTAATTTATTTTAATTGTTACAAAAAAAAC
>NZ_HE578907.1:102480-240807 GCF_000321005.1 Anaerococcus senegalensis JC48 | reverse complement strand
ACTACCCTTAATTATATTAAGAGTAGTTAATTTAAAAATTAAGAGTAAATCTATAAGCCGTGTTCTGTTAAAAATAATCATCTATCTAGACTAATTGTCACCAACTAGCTCAAGCGAACTACCATACTGGACCGTTTCGAGCAGAAATCCTAATGTCCCTTTTGTTCTTGCACCGGATGGGGTTTACACAGCATAATTATCACTAATTATCTGGTGAGCTCTTACCTCACCGTTCCACCCTTACCAAAAAAATTTGGCGGTATACTTTCTTTTGCACTTGCCTGAAGGTCACCCTTACTAGACGTTATCTAGCATCCTTACTCTGTGGTGCACGGACTTTCCTCGTCATTTGACGCGATTATTCAATTTACTCCATTAGATATTTTATCACTTATTTTATTTTTGTAAAGATTATTTAAAAAACCTATGTGAATCCTCTGGTGAATTTGTGTAAATTTCTATTAAAAATTTATCTTTTAGTAAATTTTCTAACATATATATTATATGATTTTCACTTGCAAAATGACCTGGATCAATAATAACTATATCTTTAGAGTTATCTATTGCCTCATGATATTTTACATCACTAGTTACAATTGCATCACAATTTTTTTTAATCGCATCACCTATAAAATCACTTCCTGCTCCTCCACAAAGAGCAACTTTTTTTATAATTTTTTTCTTATCACCATATACAATAAGGCCTTTACAAGCTAATTTTTCTTTTACAAATTCTGCAAATTCTTGTGAACTTTGTTCTTTAGTAAAACCTAACCTTGCCATTGGGTGTTCATTTTCTGTATCCAAAAATTCAACCTTATTAAGTTCTAAAACTTTTGCAAAATTATCATTTACCCCACCTTTTGCCGTATCTAAATTTGTGTGCATGGCAAATACACTTATATCATTTTTTATAAGTTTTTCTATTTTTTTATTATAATCACTAGATAAGTCTATTGATTTTATTGGAGAAAATATAAGAGGATGGTGGTTTATGATTAAATTACAAGAACTTTCTATCGCACTATCTATGGATTCATCAGTTAAATCCAGTGAAATCATTATATTTTTCAATTCATTTTCAACATTTCCTATTTGTAAACCTGAATTATCCCAATCTTCTTGTAAATCTAAAGGAAATTTTTCATCTAGAAATTTAATTACTTCTTTTATTTTCATAATTTTTAACCTCTCTTATTGCTTCAAGTCTTTCATTTATTAAACCAAGACCTTCCTTGTCCTTTGAATATTTTTCTATATTCTCTTTAAATTTTAAATTTTTATTATAAATTTGTTCAATTCTTTTCATTAATAAAGGATTATTTTTACTATAAATAAATTTTCCAAAGTAAATCTCTCCTAGACTTAATTTTCTATCTGATCCATTTTTAAAACGAATTATATCATAGTGTTTTCTTCCATCTTTAATCAGAAAATCTCTATCAATAATGAAATTATTTTCATTTAAAAACTTTCTTAGTTTTTCATTTCCAATATTTCCTTCACAAATTACATATTCGAGTTTTCTCACTTTATCAATATCTTTTGATAATATATCAATTATTGTAATAGCTCCCATTCCAGCAATTATAGCTATTTGATTTTCTTTTATATCAATGCCATCTAGTCCATCACAAACTTCGGTTTTTATAATATTTTCTAAATTTTTATCAAGCTTATCTTCTAGTTTTTTAAGGCTTTTAGCTGAAATATCTGTAGCAATTATATCTTTGGATATTTTATTTTTTGCTAAATATAAAGGGACTAATCCATGATCAGTCCCAATATCCATTACGCTTTTACCTCTTTCGACTAGATTCGCTATATTTTCTAATCTTTTAGTAATTTTCATTTTATAAAAAGTCTTTCAATAATTCACTCTTATTAGGCGATTTTAATTTTCTTAATGCCTTTGCTTCTATTTGTCTAATTCTTTCACGTGTTACATCAAATTCTTTTCCAACTTCTTCAAGAGTTCTTGGAGTTCCATCAATCAAACCAAACCTTAATTGTAAAACTCTTTTTTCTCTTGCACCAAGGCAAGATAAAACATCATTTAATTGGTCTCTAAGCATTGAATAATTTGCTGCATCATCAGGATTAATAGCTGTATCATCTTCAATGAAATCTCCCAAGTGACTATCTTCTTCTTCACCAATCGGTGTTTCCAAACTTACCGGTTCTTGGGCAATTTTTCTAATTTCTTGAACTTTTTCAACTTCAATTCCCATTTGTTCAGCAATTTCTTCATTTGATGGATCACGACCTAAATCTTGAACTAATTGCCTTTGAATTCTAACTAATTTATTTATAGTTTCAACCATGTGAACTGGAATTCTTATTGTTCTTGCTTGATCTGCTATTGCACGAGTTATAGCTTGTCTAATCCACCAAGTTGCATAAGTTGAAAATTTAAATCCTCTATTATAATCATATTTATCAACTGCTTTCATAAGTCCCATATTTCCTTCTTGAATTAAATCCAAAAAGCTCATTCCACGACCTACATATTTTTTAGCAATTGAAACTACAAGTCTTAGGTTTGTTTCGGCAAGTTTTTGTTTTGCTCTATTTGCATCAAATATTGCTCTGTTTAATCTTTTAACATCTTCTGCATCAAAACCTTGATCTTTAAATATTTTTGTGCACAAGTTTTTAGTTTTTACAAATCTTTCCAAATCTTTTACACTTGATTCGGAAAGGGCTCTATATTCTGATACTTGTTTTGCTTTGTTTGCAAAATTCATTAAGTCATTAATCAAAAGTCTATCATTTGTTTTAAATATATCACCTTCAGCACCTTTTTTATAAAGATCAGAAAATGCTAAATAAATTAATGAAACAATATCATCTGATTCTTCAGCCGAAACAAGTTTTCCAAAATTATCAAATAAGTCACATAAAATATTTGCTTCTTTTTCACTCAATTCTTTGTCAGATATAGATTTTTGAGCAATATTACAAATAAGTATTTTTGACTTAATTGCTTCTAATTGTTCATCAGTTAATTCTTGATTTAACATATTTTCAAACTGATTTCCTATTTCAATTAAAGAATTTAGATTTGTTTGTATCTCTTGATCTATCTTTTTATTTTCAAGAATTTGTTGATTTGCACTAAGAATTGTTATAGAAATATCCCCATAAAAAATATCCAAAGCAAGTTTCATTTTATTTTGCTTGGTTAATTTTCTTCCATTTTTACTTCTTAGAGCAATATCTCCAAGCTCCATCTTCTTAGCTAAAAATATTTCCTCGTGTGCATCTAAAAGCTTCACTTTACCAATTTCTTTTAGATACATTTTTACAGGGTCGTCCACTTTTATACCAGTGATAGTTTCTTCTTGAATGATTTTTCTTTCAATTTTTCTCTTGCTTGATGCTTTTTTCATATGATCTTCAAGTTTTTCATCAGAAAAATCTTCATCTTCATCGTCTATATCATCGATTATTTCATCATCTTCTTCCTCTAAGACAATTCTTTCTTCTTCAACTATTTCTATTCCATTAGATATAATTTGGCCTATAACATATTTTTTGCTTTCATCTTCCATCTCTTTAAATGTCTCAAAAGTGTAAACTTGTTTATAAGTTACAATTCCATCTTGAGATTCACTAATAGATTTAAATTCATCTATTATTTCTTTTAGAAGATCATCCTCTAGCATTTTCTCATTATCACTAGTCATAAGTCTCCCCTCCACTTTGAAGTGATTAGTCTCTATTTCGTAATTTTTTCAATAATTTTCTTCTATTTTCTAAATTTATCTTTTCTTTTAATTCATTGGCTACAATTTTATTAGACTTATCTTTAATGTAGTCAATTATAAATTGGTCTTGATCTGAAAAATTTTCACTAATTTTTTCCATACCATTTTTTTCTATATAAGCTTTAATTTTCAATATATTTTCATCAACTAAAACCTGATCGAAAAAATCCTCAAATTCTTTATAATCATCTCTTTGATTTAAATATAATCTTAAAGTTTCTAACTCATTTATAGATACAGAGTATTTTTTTCTCTCTACAATCGTGTTTTGACTAAGCTTATTCTTTGTATAAGAATTTTCATTGGAAATCTTCTTATTATTAGTCTTTTTGTAGTAATCATTATACTTTAATACAGATTCTTTTAAAGTAGACTTATCTATGTCAAAAAGTTTACTAACATTATTAACAAAAATTTCTCTTGTTAAATCTGACTTTATCGATGCTAGAAATTCTATAAATAAATTTAATTTTTCAAATTTTTCATTATCTTTACTTGATGCATATATATCAAGAATTTTATTATACTTGTAATTATAAACATCACTAGCCTCATCCATTTTTTTTATAAAGGCATCTCTACCATATTTTTTTACAAAATCATCAGGATCAAGTCCTTTTTCAAGGCTTATAATATTTGGTTTTATTCCCTCATCTAAGAGTATTTCAATGGCCCTATCTGTAGCTTTTATTCCGGCATTATCCTCGTCATAGCAAATATAAACATTTTTTGCATATCTTTTTAAAAGTTTTGCCTGATCATTTGTAAGAGAAGTCCCAAGGCTTGCTACAGCTTGATCAATTCCTTGATTATTTAAACCAATTACATCCATGTATCCTTCAACCAAAATAATATCCTTATTAGATTGCTTTTTAAAAATATTTAAACCATAAAGGTTATATCTTTTTTTAAAAACTTCGCTTTCTGGAGAATTCAAATATTTTGGCATTGTAGAATCAATACTTCTGCCACCAAATCCAATTACTTTTCCATAATGATTTATTATTGGAAAAATCAGCCTATTTCTATACTTATCATAATATTTTCCATTTTGAGATTTTTTAATCAAACCTAAATTTTCAATATCATCTAAAATATAATCTTTCTCCTTAACATAAGATATTAAATCATCCCATGAATTTTTGGCAAAACCTAACATAAAAGTATTTACAATATTTGATCTAAAGCCTCTATTTTTCAAATATGTTTGTCCAGCTTTATCAGTTAGTAAATTTTTATAAAAATACATCATAATATCTCTATTGATATCGTAAAGTCTATTTAATCTTTTATTTTCCTTACTAGATTTTGTATCATCTAATTTAATACCAGCCTTATTAGCCAAATATTTCATAGAATCAATATAAGAAAGACCTTCTTTATGCATAATAAAAGAAACAACATCTCCGCCTTCGCCACAGCCAAAGCAATGAAATAATTGTTTCTTGTCGTCAACAGTAAAAGATGGTGTCTTCTCATTATGAAAAGGACACAAACCCTTATAGGAATTTCCAGATTTTTTTAAATCTACATAATCACCAATAATTGCTACAATATCTGAATTTTCTAAAATTTCATTTTTTTTATCATCAGATATAAAAACCATTAAACCACCCCTTGATTATAGGAAATATTATACTTTTATAATTTTTTTCTTCAATAAATTAAAATAAAAAGAAAAAAGTCCTAAAAATTTAGGACTTAATTAAATATTTTCTTTATAACTTTTTCTTGACCTTTTGAGTAAGGTGGATATTTTAAATTTATATCAATATTATTAGACCTAATCATTATAGATTTTCTATTTGAAAAATTCATAAACCCATATTTTCCGTGATATCCTCCAGTACCACTTTCTCCTACTCCACCAAATTCTATATTTGGATTTGAAAGATGCATGATAGTATCATTTATACAAACTCCACCAGATGATAAATCGTATGTTAACCTATCAATATGATTTTGATCTTCACTAAAAACATACATAGCAAGAGGCTTATCCATAAATTTTATTTTTTCTATTAATTTACAAATATCCTCATATTCAATTACAGGAAGAATTGGACCAAAAATTTCATCTTTCATAATTTTATTTGAAAAATCTACATTATTAATAATAGTAGGTTCAATTTTTAAAGTTTTTGAATTATATAGTCCACCAGTATAAATATCTTGACCTTCCATCAAAGAAACCAACCTATCCAAAGCTTTTCTATCAATTATTCTAGGATAATCTGGATTTTCAATGGCTCTATCTCCAAAAAATTCAAAAATAGCTTGCTTCATAAGCCTTAAAAGTTTATCTTTTACATCTTTGTGTACTAAAAGATAATCTGGAGCAACACAAGTTTGGCCACTATTTAAAAGTTTTCCCCAAATGATTCTTTTTGCAGCAAATTTTAAATTTGCACTCTCATCAACTATACAAGGAGATTTTCCACCAAGCTCTAAGGTAACCTTACTTAAATTTTTGCTTGCTTTTTCCTTGATAATTCTTCCAACTTTTGAAGATCCTGTAAAAAATATATGGTCATACTTATAAGATAAAAGTTCATCATGGCTAATTTTTTCATTATCAACACAATAAATAAAAGATCTATCAAAACTCTCATCTAATAATTTTTTTATAATCTTTGATGTATAAAAAGCCTTCCTTGAAGTTTTTAAAATAATAGTATTACCGCTAGAAATAGCATTTACAATCGGATCTATAGCAAGTAAAAATGGATAATTCCAAGGAGAAATTACTAATGTAAGACCCAAAGGTTCATATCTAGTAAATGATTTTGCGGGAGCTGCCTCTATGTTTGTAATCTCACTTTTATCTTTCATCCAATTTGATAAATTTTTCAATGCAAAATCAATTTCTCCATATACATTTGCAATTTCTGAAATATATGACTCAGTAGTTGATTTATTTAAATCCATTTTTAGAGCATATAATATATCGTCTCTATATTTTTTTATTGAATTTTTTAATTTTATTAGAGCTTTTTTCCTAAAATCTTCTGTATTTGTTTTTCCTGTTCTAAAAAATATTTTTTGTTCTTCTATAATTTTTTCTAATTCATTCATATAAAACCTCTCTTGTAATTTCTATACCCATTTTTATCAAATAAAAAAACACCAGCCTATAAAGTCATAAACTGGTGAATTATTTTAAATTAAATTTCTTTTTTCTTAAAAATTCCTAAAAGAATCGCAGATATTATAGATCCTACAATAAAAGATACAATAAAGAAAAGTACTTGGTTAATTGATGACATTGCTGGTAAAACAAATATTCCACCGTGTGGTGCTGGTACACTTACATTAAATAATTGTGTAAGTCCTCCTGCTATAGCACTTCCTACAACAGATATTGGAATAATTAATTGTGGTTTTGCGGCTGCAAAAGGAATTGCTCCTTCTGTAATAAATGAAAGTCCTAACAAATAATTACTTACTGCTGATTTTCTTTCATTTTCTGTAAATTTAGCTTTAAAGAAAGTTGACGCAAGGGCAATTGCTATTGGAGGAACCATTCCACCTGCCATAACAGCAGCCATGAATGCTCCATCATTTGTTCCAATAAAGGCACCAGTTGCAAAAGTATAAGCAGCTTTATTTATTGGACCACCCATATCTGCAGCCATCATTCCACCTAACAAGGCTCCAACTAGAACTTTATTTGTAGCTCCCATATTTGTTAACCAATTATTTAAACCATCATTTATTCCGGTAAATACAGGATCTATTATGAAAAACATCAAAGCTCCTGTAATTAATAAACCGAAAACAGGATAAATTAACATAGATTTTACACTATTAAGTGATTTTGGCATGTTTTCACATAATTTTTTAAGGAAATTAATTATTAATCCTGCAAGAAAACCTCCAATTAATCCTCCCAAAAATCCTGCGCTTTCGCTAGCAAGAAAACCTGCAACCATACCTGGCATTAAAGCTGGTCTATCACCAATTGAAAATGCAATATATCCTGCTAAAATTGGAATCAAGAAAGAAAATGCTCCTGAACCAATTTTATTTAAAAATGTAAAGGCAAGAGATTTATCTCCCAAAAATCTTTCTGCCAGAAATGATATAGCCATCAAAATTCCACCACCAATTACAAAAGGTAGCATGTGGCTTACACCATTCATCAAATCCTTATAAATTTCTTGTTTTAAACTAGTTTTTTCTGTAGAAATTTCTTCTGTTTTACTATCACTGCCACTTGCATGATAAACTGAGAATTTTCCATCTATAGCATCTTTTACTAGCTCTTCACTTTTTCTAATTCCATCAGAAACAGGTCTTTGGATTAATTTTTTACCGTCAAATCTTGCCATTTCTACTTTTTTGTCAGCTGCAATAATAACTGCATCAGCATTTTTTATATCTTCTTTAGTTAATCTATTTTTAACTCCATCTGATCCGTTAGTTTCAATTTTTACTTTGGCATTTAATTTTTTTGCAGCATTTTCTAAAGCTTCTTGAGCCATGTAAGTATGAGCTACTCCATTTGGACAAGCTGTTACTCCTATAATATATTTAGAACTTTCATTTTCTTCTACTGGTTTTGAAACTTCTTTTTTTTCTTCTGAATATGAATCAATTATCCCATATACATCATCAGGGCTATTTGCAGCTTTTAATTTATCTACAAATCCTTCTTTTAAAATCATTTTTGATAATTTTGCAAGAGTTTCAACATGAAGGTTATTTTCTCCATTTGGAACTGCAATTGAGAAAAATACAAAGGAATCTTCTCCATCTAAAGCTTCATAATCGACTCCTTCAGATTTTTTTGCAAATAAAACTGCAGGCTCTTTTACAGTATCAACTTTTGCATGTGGCATTGCAATTCCTTCACCCAAAGCTGTAGAAGTTTCACTTTCTCTTTTTATTAAACCTTCTTTAAATTCTTCTTTATTTCCAACAATTCCTTCATCGAAAAATTTTTGAGCAATTTCATCTATAACATCCATTTTATTTGATGATTTAAGCTCCATAATCATCAGATTTCTTTTTAATAAATCTTTTATTTCCATTCATCTACCTCAACTTTCTCTAAGATTTGATAAATCAAATTTTTCTCTGCAATATCAGGACTAAAAGCTGTTGCGCTTCCACAAGCAATAGCAAGTTTATAAGAATCTATTTTTGAAAGCCCCTTCATATATCCATAAATATAACCTGCAACCATGCTATCTCCACTTCCTACAGAATTAATTAATTTTCCTTCAATCGGTTTTGCCTTATATGCAATATTATTATCAACAAACATTGATCCATCTTTTCCAAGAGATACGATTACATTTTCAGCACCTTGGTCAATTAATTTTCTAGCATATTTTACAATTTTTTCATCACTATCTATCTTATCTTCAAAAATTTCGCTAAGCTCATCTTTATTTGGCTTTACCAAAAATGGTTTGTAAGATGAAAGTTTAAATAATTTTTTGCCAGAAGTATCAAGAGCAAATCTTACATTATTCATTTCTAATAAATTTACAATAACCCTATAAAAATCATCTCCAAGAGATTTTGGAATTGATCCTGAAATAATAACAAAATCATCTTCTTCTAAATCATCCAAATAATTTAAGAAACCTTCAATTTCTTCCTCCTTTATTTGAGGGCCTTGAGCATTTATTTCTGTTTCTGTATCATATTTTAGTTTTACATTTATTCTTGAATCATCAGAAATTTTTGTAAATTCTTCATCAATTCCTAACTTTTCTAATTTATTTTTAATAAATTCTCCAGTAAATCCACCCAAAAAACCAATATTTATTGATTTTGCTCCAAGATTTTTTAGAAGTTTAGAAACCATGATTCCTTTACCGCCAGGATATTTCTCTTCACTTTTGCTTCTTATAGTTTGACCATCATCAAATTGTTCAATTCTTAAAACATAATCAATAGATGGATTTAAGGTAAGTGTATAAATCATAAATCCTCCGTAATCAAATCAACGTCTTCTCTTTTACATATTTTTGAAAAATAAACTTTGCCAAATTTTGACTTATCCATCAAAATTATTGATCTTTTTGATCTTTTAATAGCAGTATTTTTGATTATAGCTTCATCAGGATCATGAGTTGTAAATTCTCCATCACAATATCCATTTGCTCCAATAAAGCATAAGTCAAAATTATACTTTAATAAATTTTTTAAAGTCTGCTCACCAACAACTACATTTGTTCTAATTTTTATATTTCCACCTAGAAAAATTGTTTTAATATTATTTTTTGCGAGTTTTTCCAAGTGCATAATTCCATTTGTAATCACAATAGAGTCTTTTGCTAAGTAATCTATAATTTGATTTACAGTAGTTCCTGCATCCAAATATATATATTTACTATCAAAAATTTCCTTTGAGGCTTTTTTGGCAATTTTTATTTTACTTTCAATATTTGAAACAACATTATTATCATAAGATTTTTCTTCAAATTCAATATTTGCGAGAATCGCTCCACCATGTACTCTTTTTATGTCACCTCTTTTTTCGAGATAGTCTAAATCTCTTCGCAAAGTGGACTCGCTTATATTAAGATTCGATTTTAAAATCTTATTAGAAACTTGCCTTTGTTTTTTTAAAATATTTAAAATTATTTCAATTCTTTTTTCAAATATCATTTGATAATATTATAATACAATTTCATTCATAGTCAATCATTTTCATTCATTTTCTTTCATAAATTGATTTTTTTACAAATTCCTGTACAATTTCTTATATATATATATATATTTGAATCGAGGTGAAATCATGACATTTTTAGTACAATGGATAGCAGATGCATTAAGTCTTTATATTCTTGACATCTTATTTGAAGGAATAACTTTCTCACAAAATAAGGATATAATAATTACAGCTTTATTATTAATGTTGGTTAACGCTATAATAAAACCTATTTTAAAATTATTGTCTCTTCCATTAACAATTATAACTTTTGGTTTATTTTCATTTATTGTGAACGCAATAGTTTTAGAAATTACTTTTAATCTAGCAAGTGGTGCAAGTATTAATTCATTTGGAACTGCTTTAATTGCATCAATTATTCTTGCGATAATAAATCCAGCAATAAGTAATTTCTTCGACAAAAAATAAGACCCTTGTATTTTTACAAGAGTCTTTTTTTATGATAATTCAAATTTTTCTTCATCAATTTTTATATCAGTTTCTTTAATTATTATATCATCTATTCTAATAAATCTATCATGTGATAATTTATCTAAAAATATATCAATTTCTTCTTGATCTCCTTGGATATTTAATTCAACATCTCCATCATACAAATTACAAACATCTCCTGTTAGACCCATTTCATTTGCTATCATATAAGATTTATATCTAAATCCAACTCCTTGGACTCTTCCCTTAAAAATCATATTATATCTTTTCATTTTTATCTCCTTAATTAATTTTTACCCGAAATTTTTAATTTTCTTTACAAAAAAAATTTTTATGATATAATAAATGTATACACCCCCATAGGGTGTTAGTAAGGAGGTTAAATGAAAGAACGTTTTAACGTTACTGGTATGACTTGTGCTTCTTGTCAGGCTAATGTTCAAAAAGCTGTAGAAAAGCTTGGTGTCGAAAATGTAAATGTAAATCTTGTTAGTGAAACTATGAATGTTTCCTATGATGAAAATAAAATTTCAAATGATGACATTATAAATGCAGTTGAAAAAATTGGTTATGGTGCAAGTCCTATTAGTGAAAAAAAATCTAAAAGTAAAAACTCAGAGGTTAGCAATGAAGAAAAAAATGTAAAAAACAGATTAATCATTTCTTTTTTATTTTTGATCCCATTGATGTATCTTTCTATGGGACATTTGATTAATCTTCCACTTCCTCATTTTTTACATGGTAATTCTGGAAGCGTAAATTTTGCTTTTTTACAATTTTTATTAACCCTACCAATAATATTTGTAAATAGAATTTTTTATATTTCTGGATTTAAAGGACTAATTAACAAAGCTCCTAATATGGATACTCTTGTTGGTCTAGGTTCTTTTGCAGCTTTAATTTATGGAATTTTTGCAATTTTTAGAATGGCCTATGGTCTTGGTTTTGGTAAATTAGAAATTGTAGAAATGTATAGGACAAATTTATACTTTGAATCAGCTGCTATGATTTTAACTTTGATTACTCTTGGAAAATATTTCGAAAAAAGATCTAAGGGACAAACAAAAAAATCATTGGAAGCTTTGATGGATTTAGCTCCAAAAAAAGCAAGAATTTTAGTCGATGGTAATGAGAAAGAAATTCCTGTAGAAGATTTAAAAAAGGGAGATCTAATTTTAGTAAGACCAGGCGAATCTATTGCGGTTGATGGAATTATTAAAGAAGGTTCTTCCCTTGTTGATGAATCTGCAATTACAGGTGAATCTATTCCGGTAAATAAAAATGTTGGAGATGAAGTTATATCTGCAACTATTAATAAACAAGGTTCATTTGTTTTTGAAGCTTTAAAAGTTGGAGAAGATACAACACTTTCAAAAATAATTGAACTTGTTAATGAGGCAAATGAAAGTAAGGCCCCAATCGCAAAACTTGCCGATAAAATATCTGCAGTTTTTGTTCCGGTTGTAATGCTTATTTCTTTAATTACTTTTATAACTTGGATGTTTTTGGGATATGGATTTGAATTTTCTTTAAATTTAGCAATTTCTGTTCTTGTAATCTCTTGTCCATGCGCCTTGGGACTTGCAACTCCTATGGCAATTATGGTTGCAACAGGAAAAAGTGCAGAATATGGTTTATTATTTAAAAATGCAGAGAGCTTAGAAAACCTACACAAGGTAGATACAATTTTACTTGATAAAACTGGAACAATAACTGAAGGAAAACCACAAGTTACTGATATTCTTACAGATTTAGATGAAAATGAATTTATAAAACTTGCAAGTTCTATGGAAATTAAAAGTGAGCATCCCCTTTCAAATGCTATAAATGAATTTGCAAAAGAAAAAAATATACAAAATGTTGAAGTTTCAGATTTTGAATCAATCAGTGGTAAAGGAATAAAAGCAAAATATAATAATGAAATATATTATGGTGGAAATATTTCTTTGATGAAAGAAAAAAATATAAATTTAAATTCTTACCAAGAAAAATCAGATAAACTTTCAAATGAAGGAAAAACTTCCATGTATTTTGCAAACGAAAAAGAAGTTATCGGAATAATTGCAGTGCAAGATCGTCCAAAATCTTTATCAAAAATTGCTATTGATGAGATGAAAAAAATGGGCTATGAAATAAGAATGATTACTGGAGATAACGAAAAAACTGCTGAAGCCATTAGAAAATCCCTAAATATTGACTATAAATATGCAGAAGTTTTACCTGAAGATAAGGAAAAAGAAGTTAAAAAACTTAAAAATGAGGGTAAGAAAGTATTGATGGTCGGTGATGGAATAAATGATGCACCAGCACTTGCAAGAAGTGATGTGGCAATGGCGATTGGAAATGGAACAGATGTTGCAATTGAATCTGCAGATGTAATTTTAATTAAAAATAATATCTTGGATATTGTTTCAGCTATAAAACTTTCAAAAGCGACCATAAAAACAATAAAAGAAAATTTATTTTGGGCATTTTTCTATAATGTAATAGGAATTCCTCTTGCTGCAGGCCTCCTATATCCAATTTTTGGAATAAAACTTTCACCAATGTTTGGAGCCTTTGCAATGAGTTTATCATCAGTCTTCGTTTGTCTAAATTCACTAAGACTTAGAAATTTTAAAGCAAACTTTGAAAATGATAAAAAAATAAAAGAAATTATAGAAAATGACAAGAAAAAAATAAAAAAGGAGAATAAAATGAAAGAATTAAACAAAATGATAGTAAAAGTTAACAATATGAGCTGCAATCACTGCAAAAATCGCGTAGAAGAAACACTAAAATCAATTGCAGGAATTGAAAATGCTGAAGTAAATTTAGATGAAAAGCTCGCAAATGTTGAATATTTTGGATCTATTGATGAAAAAGAAATAGAAGAAAAAATAAATGATGCTGGATATGAATTTGTAGCTATTGAGTATAAATAATGAAGGCTGATAAGGATAAAACTTTAAGAAAACTAAAAACTGTCAGAGGTCAAATTGATGGTTTAATAAAAATGGTTGAAGATGATAGATATTGCATAGATATATCAAATCAGCTAATGGCTTCAATTTCTATTTTAAAAAATGTGAACACAGACGTCCTCTCTTCCCACCTAGAACATTGTGTATATCATGCAGTTGAAAATGGAAATAAAGATGATGGAATAGAAAAAATTGAAGAAATTGAACAAATAATAAAAAAATTATCTAAATAAATATATGTTTGTATAAAATTATTTGGGGTAATAATATAAAGTCAATGATGAAAATAAAATTTAAAGGAGAAAATTATGGATAAAATTGAAAACAAAGATGTTGAAGCTCAATATGCTAATGAAGTAAGTGAATATGAAATTAATGATAATGTAATTGCAAAAATCGCAAAAAAAGTTTTGGTAAAAACTGATGGTGTTTTAGAATTGAAAAAAAATGTATTTTCATCAATAGCTGATAATTTTTCAGACGGAGAAAATACTTCAGGAATTTCAATTGATGTTGACGACGCTAAAAATGCAGTAGTAAATACAAAGATTATTCTTGAATATGGTAAAAAAGCTCAAGAAGTATTTACTTCATTAGATAGAAATATCAAAAAAGAAGTAAATAACCTAACAGGAATCAAAGTTCAAGCTGTAAAAGCTGAAATTGTTGATGTATTAACAAAAGAAGAATTTGAAGAAAAAAATTCTAAAGATGAAGAAGAAAAATAAATAAAATTTTAAAAGAGTGCTTATAAGCACTCTTTTTTTCTTAAAAATTTTTGATTATATTCATAAATCCAGTATTTTTTTCAAGAATTTTGAAAATAATAAAGCCAATTACAGATACAACTATAAATTCTGAAATCATAAATTGAACTAGCATTATTATAAATGCAGTTGATGAATCTAATAGCCAATATGTACCTATAGCTGGTATAAACATAAATAATACCGGAAATAATGATGCTATAAATAAATTTTTTTGTCTAACAATTAAGGAAAATGCCAAAAATGAAGCAAAAGTTCCAAAAATTACATCAAATACTGCAATATCTGATGCGAAATTAGCTAAAAAACATCCCAATAAAAGTCCTGGTATAAATCTTCTATTATAAAATACCAATAAAACCATAATTTCACTTAACCTTAACTGGATTGGACCATAGGCTAGTGATGGGAGCATCAATGTAATTACTGCGTATAAAGCCGCAACTACGGCCGACTTAACTAAAAAATTCGTATCTTTAAAATTATATCTTTGATCAGACATATATACCTCCTTGATTTTTTTCGGATGGGTACCAAGTAAACATCCTTTTGATATTATAACATAAATTATATAATAGATTAAAATTTTTAATAATTAAATAAAAAATTTTAATATGTTTATATTTTAGACTTTTTTCATAAAATTAAATTAATAGATTTCCATTTTTCTGATATAATAATTAATAAGAAAAAGGTGAAATAAATGAAAAGAATTATACTAATACTTATCTTTATTTTTACACTAACTTCTTGTGGTAAAGATAATAGTGAAATAAAAAATGAAGATTTTTCAAAAACTTTTACTGATGTTGGAGAAATTACAAATAAATACATAAATGTTGAACAAGATGCCAAAAAAAATATGATTTCCATCATGAATGATAATAAGAATTATCATGCAAAAATAAGAAGTTTAAATGAAAAAGAACTTAAGTCTAACATAAATAAAAATCTTAATAAAAATAAAAAATTACAATGGACATTAGATAATTTTGATAAATTCAGTCACATAGAAAAAGTCCTTGTTGGAAATGATATTGATACTGTTGATTTTTTATATAATCTTTATAATGACAAAACCAATTTTAATTTCTTTTATGGTCAAAGTATAAATCTTGGTAGAAAAACTCCCTATTATGTTCAATGGGATAATAGATGGGCTTATGATGAAATAATAGAAAATGAAACTATCGGTATTTCCGGATGTGGACCTACATCAATGGCCATGGTCTTATCAAGACTTTTGAAAGATAAAAAAATTAATCCAAGAATTATATCTCAAGATGCAAAAAACTACATGACTCATGAAGGAATTGCTTGGAGCTTTTTTAAAAACGAATCAGATAAATACGGTATAAAAACAAAAGAAATTAAGAATGATGAAAAAGAAATCAGAAATTCCCTTAGAAAAGGCCCCTTAATTGTTTCAGTTCACCATGGATATTTTACAACTGGCGGTCATATTATGGTTATTGATTCTTATGAAAATGATAAGTTATTAATAAATGATCCAAATTCTGTTAAAAATTCAAAATTAAATTGGTATTATGATGATATTAAAGATCAAATAGCAAATGTTTGGGCATTTAGTAAATAAAATATAATTGTTGACAAGTTTACTTTATTATGGTATTATAAATAAGTCAGCAAGTTAGTGCCATTAGCTCAGTTGGTAGAGCACCTGACTCTTAATCAGGGTGTCCAGGGTTCGAATCCCTGATGGCGCACCATTTTTTAACGTAGATTTTTCTACGTTTTTTTATTTGCAAAATTTTAGTGATTTTCTAAGTTTAAATTTTTAAGTTATTTTTTAGACATTTAATTTTTTTGCCATATAATAATAGTATAAATGAACGACATCCATAAGGAGTTGTATCAGGAGGTAATATGAATAATAAAGAAAAAACACGTAAAATGGTTACAGTTGCAATGCTTGGAGCTATCACTATTGTTTTAGGATTGACTCCAATGGGATATATTCCTTTAGGTTTAATTAATATTACAACCATGCATATACCAGTAATTATTGCAGCAATTTTAGAAGGTCCTATAGTTGGTGGACTAGTTGGATTTATTTTTGGTCTCTCATCAATAGCAAATGCTATGCTTAGACCTGGCCCAATCTCATTTGTATTTTATAATCCTATAATTTCAGTTTTGCCAAGAATTCTAATCGGAATTTTTGCAGGACTTACTTTTAAAGGATTAAAAGATAAAAATAATGAAAAAATTAGGACAATCTCACTAATTTTATGGACTATTCTAACAGGATTTTTGATATATTTAGTTTATTATAATTTCACAAATGATGCTAAAATTTATCAAATTGTTTTATCAATAATTATTACAATTATTTCAATTTCAATGCTTTATATAACTTACAAAAATAAAAATTCTAATCTATCAGTTGCAATATCATCTTTTGTTGGAACTATGACTAATACACTTTTTGTAATGGGTTTTATCTATTTATTTTATGCAGAAAAATATGTAAAAGCCCTAGGAATTTCAGTTGCTGCTGCAAGAAGTACAATTTTTGGAGCAATAATTACAAACGGACTTCCTGAAGCTATAATGTCAATAGTTTTGGTTTCAGCAATAGTTAAAGCTGTATCTAGTAGAAGAAAATAAAAAAATCCCTCAGCAAAAATTAATGCTGAGGGATTTCTATTTAATTATTTTTGATTATTTCTGTAGCAAGGTCAAGCATATCAACTGCCAAATAATAATTATCACCAAGTAAATCATAAACTAAATCTTCAGAAAAAATTCCTTGACTAATTTTTGGATCGATATTTCCTTTTTCTGACTCATCATAATCATCCATATATTCTTGTGATGAATAATAATCAGAAAGTTTTTTGTAATCCTTTTGACTTTCCTTAAATTTTTCCAAAGCTTTTTTGAATTCTTCTATTTCCTTACTATGTTTATTTAAAATTTCTTCCATTTCTTTAATTTTATTAATATCTGCCATTATAACTTTTCTCCTTTAAATATATTTCACTTAATTAATATACCCACAAATTAAAAACTGCCACAAAATTTGTGACAGTTAATCTTATATGTTTGATTTATCGACTATTTCTTTTAGAGTTTTTGCACTTTCTTGCATTCTCTCATTTTCTGTATCTGTAAGTGGAACTTCTAATACCCATTTCACTCCATCTTTACCAATTACTGATGGAACTCCAATGAATATATCATCTAAACCATATTCTCCTTCAAGATAAGATGAAGTTGAAAATACAGAATTTTGATCATTAATTATAGCTTCAACAATTCTTGCTAGAGCCATTCCTATTCCATAGAAAGTTGCACCTTTTTTATCAATTATTTCATAAGCTGCATTTTTTACTTTTTCAAAAGTATCTAAAAGTTCTTTTTCATCAGTTTCGCTATGAATTTTTACCCATTCATATAAAGGCATCCCACCAACATTTGTATGAGACCAAACTGCAAACTCACTATCTCCATGCTCTCCCATTATAAAAGCTTCAACACTTCTTGGATCAATTCCAATTAAATTTGCAATTTCTTTTTTAAATCTTGAAGAATCAAGAGTGGTTCCTGTTCCTATAACTTTATTTGCAGGGAAATTTGAATATTTCCAAGTTGCATATGTTAAAATATCTACTGGATTTGATGCTACTAAAAATATTCCATCAAAACCACTGTCTACGATTTGTCCAATCATATCTTTGAAAATTTTAAGATTTTTTTCTATTAAATCAAGTCTAGATTCTCCAGATTTTTGTGGAATTCCAGCAGTAATGACTACTACTTCTGCATCCTTACAATCACTGTAATCTGCTTTGTAAATTTGTTTTGGATTTGTAAAAGAAAGAACATCAGAAAGATCCATTGCATCTCCCTCAGCCTTTTTTTCATTTATATCAATTATTCCCAATTCTCTTCCAATACCAAGAATTGTAGAAGCATAAGCAAAAGAACTACCTACAGCTCCATCGCCTACTAAAATTACTTTACTGTCTTTCATTTTTCCTCCTTTAGTTTATCCCTAGTCTTTTACTATGAATTTCTATAATATTATACTACTTTTTTAAAGAAAATGATAATTGATATTACTTATTTACAAATAAATTTTTATTATCTCTTAAATAAAATAATAAATTTATATAATCTTTTTGATAAGGAACAAATTGATCTTTATCAATTAATTCTAATAATTCATCAAAACTAACAAATTTTGCATCTGAAACTTCTTCTTCCTGCAATTTTAACTTATTTAAATCTATATTTTTGTTGTTTACAATATAGATATCATCAATTCTAAATCCTGTATTTATAGAAATATTTGGATAAGACTTTGAAAAATCATATTTAATTCCTAACTCTTCAAACAATTCTCTTTTAGCTGCAAGTTGTGAACTCTCGCCACTTGAGACAGCTCCAGAAACAGTAAAATCCCATAAATTTGGCCAAGATCTTTTTATTTTTGTTCTTTTTTGAATCAATAATCTACCTTTTTTATCAAATATTAAAACATGAATAATTAGTCTATATAGCCCTCTTGGAACTATATCTCTTCTTTCTATAACTTTTCCTGTTTTATTTCTAAAATTATCATATAAATCTACATATTCTTTCATAATTTTCTCCTTTGCACTAAAATATACTTACCCGTTTTTTACAATTTAAAAGCGGCAAGATTAATTGCCGCCTTGAATTTATTTTATTTTATTTAATTAATCAACAAATTTAGTTTTAGTATCATTTAGCCAAGCATATAAAAATCCTATGCAAATTCCGCCTCCAATATAATTTCCTAAAAATGCAAATATCCATTGTCTAAGTACATTTGCCAAAGTGAAATTTCCTTTTATATTTCCAGAAAATTGTGCCAAAGAAAATAGTCCAAAATTTGCCACAACGTGCTCAAGTCCTATATATACAAACATAAAGACAGCACTCATTATCAAAAATCCTTTGAAAGCTTGATTTTCTACAAGTACAAATGATAAAACTGCTAAATTTACAAATACATTTGCCAACAATCCTGCAAATAAAATATCCATACTTGTCTTATCTAATTTTGCACTAACAAGACCAGTTAAAAAACTATTTGCATCGAAAGAATTTATTGCTGATGTTAGGCTTGTTACAAATGATACTAAATATGCTCCAATTAAATTTCCAAGAGTACATACCAATAAAATAATAATAGCCTTTTTTAAGCTAATATATTTATTGTAAACCCCTGCTGTTAAAAACATCATATTTCCTGTTGCAAGTTCTGCATTTAAAAACAAAACATAACAAAGACCAATTGCAAAAATTCCTGCAAAAGCTGGTTTTGCCAAAACTGGACTTAGTCCTGATAAATGATCTGCAGCTATTAAACCTGCAAGAGTTGTTAAGGTAAGAAAAATTCCAGCAAGAGCTGACCTAAAAATATATTTTAATATACTTGAGTCAAATAAATCTTCTTTCTTATTACAAGCAGCCTTAACTTTTTTATTAAAATTACTGTTAATATTTTCCATAATCCATCCTTTTTTTATTTAGTCTCATTTAATTTTATAAGAAGATCAATTATAAATCAATAAAAAATTTGATATATTATAAATAGATGACAAATCACCATAATTGGAATAACAAACATAAATTTTTTATGACGGGTTTTGTATTTAATAAGTCTCATTGTAATATACATAGAAAGACCTCCACCAATAAAAGCAAAAAATAAAAGTACATTTTCTCTAATTCTATTTCTTTTAAATTTTTTCGATGCAATTTTATCGTAGATAGTAAGTAGTATTGAAATAATTGATGTAATTAAAATATAAATGATTAAAGTTTCAACTTTCATTTTTAATAAGGTTCTCAAATAATTTTACAAATTTTTCTTTCTCATCAATAAAAATAGCATGACCAGAATTTTCAAATTCTACAAAATTTACTTTGTTTGGAAAATATTTTAAGCTTTTGTATGCATCTGATATTGGAATAACCATATCTTTTCTTCCATGAAACCAAGTAACTTTTTTATTTATTTTTTCAATTAATCCACTACCACCATTGCTTGTATTATTATATGTAACCATTGCCAAAAGTGACTCCAAAAAACATCTTTGTTTTAAAAAATCTTCTGCCATCGTTTTTAAATCATCTGGGTTGGGATCATTTACATTAAAAATAGTTTGTCTAAACAAATCTTCAAAAAAATTAATGTCATGATCTTTAATTCCATTTAAAATTGGAACAGTAAAAGATTGATCATGTTTAATATTAAAATTTTTTAAAAAATTTGGAAGCTTTAAATTTTTATTATCATCTTTTACCTCTTTATCTTTTGGCATTATAAATCCTTTAACCCCAACAGAAGACAATAAAATCAACTGCTTTATCATATCTGGGTAAAGTCCTGCAAAATCCATTGCAACTAACCCTCCCAAAGACCAACCTAATAAATTAAAATCTTTAAGATTTAAAATATCTGAAAAATATTTTAAATCCTTTGACCAATCAGAAATATCTTTATGTTTGTTTTTATAAGAACTTTCACCATACCCAATTAAATCTGGAGCAAAAACTTCTATATTTTCGTCATTTTCGACCAAATTTTCTAAAAGTACTTCAAAAAACCTAGAAGAAGACTGAAAACCATGTATTAAAATAACTTTATTATCTCCATGACCAGCATGTCTATAAGCCATAGTTTCATCATTTTCTAATTTTAATTTTTCTAATTTAATTTCACTCATTTTATCTCCTAATTAATTAAAAATAAAAAATTTTACCAAAAATACTTAATCTAATAATTTAGTATAAAAATTATCAATAAAAATCGCGCCAATAGGAGCTGTAATCAATATACCCATAACAGCCATTGATAAAATAATATGACCACTAGAAAGTCCATTTGCAAGTGGAACTGCACCAATTGCAGCTTGTACAGTTGCTTTTGGCATATAAGAAAAAACTGTAAATAATTTCTCTTTTTTATTTAAATTTGATCCAGAAATTGAAATCAAAGTACCACATGATCTAATAATTAAAGCTAAAAATACCATAATCACTGATATGAAACCAAGTTTTGATACATAAGAAATATTTACTTCAGCCCCAACCAATACAAACAATAAAATTTCAGCAAATATCCATAATTTCCCAAATTTTTCAGAAAGTCTTGAAGAAACCTCATCACTCGCTTTAATTTTAAAAACACAACTCATTGCTATCACTGACAAAAGTCCAGAAAATGCAATTATATTTTTTAATAAATTTTCTAAGGCAACAAGTAAAAATGAAATAGCCAGAATTATTATAAGTTTTGTAGAATTTCTAATCATATAGCCTTTTTTATAAAAATATTCAAAAACAAAATATAAAATAAAACCAATAATTGATCCAAATAAAATTCCTAAAATTATGGAAATTGGAACATTTAAAAGAGAGATAAAACTTACCTCCTTCCCTTTTGCCATTGACAAAAATGATGAAAATAGTACAAGAACAAATATGTCATCGCAAGATGATCCTGCTAGAATCATTTGTGGAATTGACTTATTGACTCCTCTTTTTTCTTCAATTAATTTTACCATTCTAGGAACTACAACTGCAGGTGATACAGCAGCAAGAACTGACCCCATCAAAAGTGCATCTATTGCTCTGATTTTGAAAAAAATCCTAGCAAAAATAAAATAAGCCAAAATTTCAAAACTTGCTGGTAAAAATGATAATAATACTGCAGATTTTCCAACCTTTTTCAAATCAGAAATATCCAAAGATAATCCTGCTTTAATTAAAATAATAATCAAAGCTATTTGTCTAAGCTCAGAAGAAATTGACAAAGTTTTTGTATCAATTAAATTTAATATGTGAGGTCCTAAAATAATTCCTGTAAAAAGCATACCAATTAAAGCAGGTATTTTTAATCTTTTACATATAAATCCAAATATTAGTCCAAAAATAATAATTAAACCTAGTGATATTAACATAAATCCTCCTTTTGGGACAAAAAAACTGATGAAATCTGTCCCTTTGTGGTTACAGAAGTCATCAGCATAAATGCGGTTTTAGATTTTTCTAAGGGAGAACTTCATTCCCTTTTAATATTATAATTTTTTTTAAATTTCAAGTCAATTTTTTATATTTATAAATTCCTTAAATTCATTCAAATCTTTAGCCGAAAAAAATGGATTTATCAAAAATTCTTTCTCAACACTTGTTGGTAAACTTGGAAGTCCCTTTGAAATTTTTTCCTTAGCTTCATCAATTGCATCATCCATAACTTTATCTTTAATAATCCTTTTTGAAGATTTTAAGCAATCAATAGTATATTCATGAGCTGGATAAATCAAAATATTTTTATCTAAATTTTTGATTTTTTGAACAGATTCAAATGAACTTTGATAATCACCTGTAAATACTCTTCCACATCCTGAAGAAAATATTGTATCTCCACAAAATAGGTTATTTTCAACTAAATATGAGATATGTTCTTCGGTATGGCCATTTGTTTTTAAAACTGTAAAAATATATCCTAAAATTTCAATTTCATCATTTTCTTTTAAAGTTTTATCATTTAAATTTTCAGTTTCAATAGGTCCATAAACTGTAGCATCTTTAAATTTTTCTTTCAATTCTTTTACCCCACCAACATGGTCCATATGCTTGTGAGTTAGTAAAATTGCATATAAATTTTTATCTTCTAAATAATTTAAACAAGGACGAGCCTCGCCTGGATCTATTAAAATTACCTTATCACCTTTTTCAATTGTCCAAATATAATTATCTTCAAAAGCTCTTATAAAATTAATTTTCATATAAACACCTCTCAAAGAATTTATACCCAAAAAATAAAAAAGTAGGCAAAAGCCTACTTTCTTAATTTATTTATCTTCTTTTGTAGCGTCATTTCCTAGGGCAAAAAATTTCTTTCTAATTTTTCTTCCTGTTTCTGTACCTGCTATTCCACCGATTCCTGTTTCTCTCAAGGCTTCTGGTAAAGTTGCTCCAACTTCTCCTGCTGCTTTACAAACTTCATCAAATGGAACAATACTTGTTATTCCTGCCATTGCCATATCTGCAGAAATAAATGCATTTACAACTCCAGATGCATTTCTAAATGTACAAGGATATTCTACAAGTCCTGCAATAGGATCACAGACTAAACCTAAGACATGTAAGAAGGCAAAACTTGCTGCATGAAAGCAAACTTCTGGACTTTGATCATATAGAAAACATGCTGCTGCTGCTCCCATAGCAGCTCCAGACCCAGTTTCAGCTTGACAACCACCTTCAGCACCTGCAAAAGAACCATAATAACCAATTATTTTTCCGACACCAATAGCAGTAAGCATAGCATCTACCATTTTTTCATCAGAAAATCCTTCTCTTTTTTTAAGAGAATATAAAATTGCTGGCAAAATTCCAGAAGAACCTGCTGTAGGACTTGCAACAATTTCGCCCATGGCAGCACTGATTTCAAGAGTTGAAAATGCCATAGCCATAGCCTCAGTTACAAAAGATCCCGTGATTGATTTTCCTTCCTTCGAATAGGCATTCATTTTCTTTGCAAAACCATCAATCATTCCCATAGCAGTTTTTGTTTCATGATTTAAATTTCCAGTTGCAGACTCTTCCATTACCTTAAACATTTGCCTTAAATTAAATAAAATATCGTCTTTATTAATTTGAGAAGATTTTAATTCTTCTTCAAGAACCAAATCTTTGATATGAAGATTTCTTCTTTTACATTCATCTATTACTTCTCCTGCTTTTCTAAACATTATCTTACCCCTTCTATATAATTCGCATAGTCATATCTATCATCATTAATGATTTGTTCAATTATACTTTTTTCAAGTTTTTCATTTAATTCAACAATTAATGTAACTTCATCATCAGATTTTACAGTTTTCATACTTTCAATATTATAATCATTTGTTGCTAATAATTTACTTACTTGATATATTACACCTTTTTGTTCTCTGTATCTTAATATAATTGTTGGGAATTTTCCATTATATGAAATTGTTACATCATTTATCTCAATTATTTCTATATTTCCACCACCAATTGAAGATCCAGTAACAGATGAAGTTGTACCATCTGGATAATAAAAAATAATTTTTGCTGTATTTGGATGAACAGGTCCTAAATCATCTTTTATAAAGTGATATTCAAGACCTCTTTCGCCCGCAATTTGAAATGAATCTCTTAATCTTTTATCATTTGGTCTAAATCCTAAAACTCCTGCAAGTAAAGCCTTGTCAGTTCCATGTCCTTTATAAGTTTGGGCAAATGATCCATGCAAATGAAAATCTACCCTAGTAAAACCATCTTTTACAATAGAAATTGCAACTTGTCCAATTCTTGCAGCACCTGCAGTATGAGATGAAGAAGGGCCAATCATAATCGGTCCAATTATATCAAAAACACCGTATTCTTTCATAATACCTCCTATTTATTTTATATATAAAAACCTTTGCACTAATTAAAAAATTAATAACTTCTTAATATTATATTACTCTTTTTATAAGCTAAATAAAAGCCAATCGATTTTATTTTACAAAAAATAGTAAAATAAATCAACTGGCTAATTTAAATTTCTTAAATATATAATAATTAAATATTATAGAAAAATTATATAAAATCGTAAGTAATATAAAGTAAATAGATCCTGGTAAATTTTCTAGTCTACTCCTAAAAATTGGACTATAAGACAAATAGGCATAATTTAAATTAAATCTTAAGTTTACAATTTCTGTCACTAACAAAAATATATTTACAAAATAAAACATGAATTTTAAATTTTCTTTCTTTATTTCTACCCTATCAACAAATAAAAAGAAAATAGATGTCCAAAATACCAAATAATGGGTTAAAAAGAAATTTACATACATAATATGTGGCCATGAATACTCCATTAAATCTGGATATATTAATCCTATTACACCACCAATTAATCCCCAAAAAATAGTCAAAATCTTTAAATTATCTAAATTAAATAAAATAGCAAAAATCCCACTAATTATACTTATTCTACAAGTATATAAAGGCAATCCTTCGCTAATTCCGTCTTTTCTTACAAAAAAAATAAAATATAAAAAACTTATTTGCTGAAAAAATAAGAGAAATGCGAGCATATATTTAATGATTTTATATAAAATTTTATTTTGTCTAATTTGCTTTCTAAATCCATAAATCATTACACCAACACAAATAAATATTAAAAATAAAACAAGGTGAAGTAAACTATATGAATTAAAAATAAATCCATCTTCATTTTTTCTAAAAAATACTTCTATAAATTCTTTCATCAAAACTCCTAATTTTTTGTTATTATATAATATTTTTTTATTTTAGTCTATATTACAATGTTTAAAAAACTTATATTTAGGTAAAATATAATATAAAAGGGAGTTATTATAAATTTATAAGGAGAAAAAATGAAAAAAACAAATTTTAAAGGAAGAAATATAAGCATTATTCTATGCCTAATATTTAAATTTATAGTTTTAGGTTTATCTTTTATTTTTTTAAGTAGATTTTCTAATTTAATTAAATCTTTTTCTGACTTAGGAAAAATAGATTTAAAATATTTACCCAATGAATTATCATCAATTGTAAATGTATATTATTTGATTTTATTGTTTTTAGCTTTAAGTCTTATACTATTTGCTATAAGCTTAATTTTTAATAAAAATTTTAGATCTTTTGACATGATTGAAATTGGAGCTAATGTTCTATCTCTAGTTTTTTATATCATTTCTTTTGTTTTAATTAAACCTGTCCTATCTTTAATAAAAAACATAGTTAGAGGTTTTAAGGGCTTAGATACTTTTGAATATTTTTCCTATATCAAAAAATATCTTTCTAAGGCTAATTTTTTGGTAGATAAAGTTGACGGGCCTATAAAAATATTTTTTACAATTTTTACAATTCTTGCAATAATTATGATGGCTATCTCAATTATATTAATGATAAAAAGATTTATAAGAAAATAAATAATAAAGCTCTTAAAATTATTTAAAACAATTTCAAGAGCTTTTATTATTTATGATTCATAAATGACTCGGTTATTCTCTTTCCAAGATTTTGCATAGAAGTAAATTGTGGACCTTGGCCATGGCTAACAGGATATGGATACTTGCTTAAGAAAGAAATAGCAAAAACTTCATCATCAATACTTATAAGCGCTATATCATTTTCAACACCTAAATTTGGTAGTTCTCCAGATTTTGAAATGCCTTTAGCATCTTTGGGTAAATTTCCTAATAATTTAAATTTTGATGTGGTATTATTTTCTCCCATAGCCTCCATCATTTTATTAGAATGATCTTTATTTACAAATTTTCCAAAATAAATATCTCTAAGTGCCATATTTAAATCTCTAGCACTTGCCATATTTTCCCTTCCTTCATGGAGCATCTTCCTATATAGTCCTGTTTTATTTTCTCCAGTAATTTTTTTAATTGTATCATTAATTTTTTGACTAGAAACTTCCATGTCATAATTTCCAATCAAATCAATCAATCTATTTGCCGACTCATTATTGGAATCTTTTAACATCAAATAAATATCATTTTCTACGTTTTTTTCATCCAAAGTCCCATCTTCAACCTGCTTATAAGCTTCAAGACCTATAAAAATTTTAATTGTTGATGCTGAAGGAATACTTTCTATTTGGGAATTAGAATTTTTAAAAATAGAAACTTTAGAATTTCCAATCAAAGAGTCAACAGCAACCTGCCAATCTCCCTCCAAATTTCCACATTCTTCGTCGATGATTTTTTCGATTTCTTTAGAAATTTCATCCTTTTTTATAGTCTTATCTTCTTTAATTTTATTTTCTTTAATTTTCTTTTTACTTTTTTCATCAGACTTATAATTTTTTTCACTCTCGTTTGTATTTTTGTTAGAATTTGATATTACTTTCTTATCTTTAGAAATTATACCAAAATTAGAAACTTTGAAAATAAAAGCAAAAGTTAAAATAAAAATTACAGTAAGACCTATCAAAATTTTTATATTTTTATTCATAATCTATCCATTTATATTTTTATTAAATATAAGCCCAAAAATATATTAACTATAAATTTAATAAAAACTTTTAAATTATTTATTATCTTTGTCAAATTTCATATAAGCTTCAGATATTCTTTTTCCTAAGTTTTGCATTGCTATAGCTTGATCACCATATTTATGGCTAACAGGACCAGGGTGTTCATTTAAAAAAGAAATTGCAAATACGCTATCTCCAACATCAATTATAGCAGAATCATTTTCTATACCCCCATCAGGGTACTCACCGGATTTATTTAATCCGATTGCTCCTTTTGGTAATTTTCCCAATAATTTAAATTTAGATGTAGTAGTATTATTTGCCATTGCTTTTATCATTTTTTTAGAATGATCTTCATTAACAATTTCCCCATCATATATTGCAATCAATCCCTCATTTAAATCTTTAGCATTAGTAAGATTGGTTTTACCTATTTGATTCATTTTAGTATAAAGAACAGTTCTGTTTTTTCCAGTAATTTTATAAATAGTCCTACCGACATTTTTACTAGACTTATCTATATTATTGTCACCAATTAAATCAATTAATCTATCAGTTGCTTCATTATCAGAATTTCTAAGCATCAAATAAATATCTTCTTCCACATCATTTTCAGATAAAATCCCTTCTTCAACTTGCCTATAAGCCTCAATACCTATAAAAATTTTTATAGTTGAAGCTGATGTTTGATTAATATTTTTTGGAGAAGATTTTCTTTCAATAGAAATATTAGATTTTCCTCTAATACTATCAACTGCTACTTGCCAATTACCATCTAAATTTTTAGTTTCTTCAGAAATTATTTTATTAATTTCTTTATTAAAGGTTATCATTTTTCTTATTTGAATTGTCATTTTTTACTCTATTTAATTTAGAATCTTTTTCTTTAACTTTAAATTTATCTGAATCATAAATCATCTCAATTTCATTTAAATAACTGTCTGATTTAAATCCAATTATACTAATTTTTCCAAAAGAATTTCTAGATATGTTATTTTTAATATCATTATCTGCCTTAGAAATGTTATAAACTAAAGTAAAAAGAAATAAAATAAATATAAAACTAGATAAGATTTTTCTATTTTTATTCATAGCCTCCTCCCAAATGTCTTATTAATTTAATGCTAGACAATAAACAAGTAAGTGTCAAATTTTCTTACAAATATAAAAATTATTAGAAATTAATCTTTATCATGATAAAATAGCTTGATTTTGTAATCTAGTATTTTATTAAAAATTATATTATAATTAAATAAATAAGGGGAGAATTTATGGAAGATAAAAGAAAACTTAAATTTATTTTATATGCCTTTATACTTTTATTAATTATTGGCGTTATTGGATATATGAAATTACTTCAAGTAGATTTTGTTGATGCCTTGTATATGACAGTAATCACTATATCAACTGTAGGTTATACTGAAATTGGAAAAACAAGCAATCAATCTGAAATTTTTTCAGTAATAATGATATTTTTGGGGGTTGGTATAGTTGGTTATGCATTTACAACAATTGTTGC
Organism: Anaerococcus senegalensis JC48; assembly: GCF_000321005.1. GTDB lineage: Bacteria > Bacillota > Clostridia > Tissierellales > Peptoniphilaceae > Anaerococcus > Anaerococcus senegalensis. Next base: position 211,632 of record NZ_HE578907.1, on the reverse strand, counting down.
AATGCTTGTAGAAGGTAAATTTTTAGATTTGTGGAAAGGGAAAAAGATGGAAAGAAAAATTTCTGCTCTAAATGATCACTATATTATTTGCGGATCAGGAGAGCTTGCGGAAATTATTATAAATAAATTTCTAGATGAAAATTTAAATTTTGTAGTTATTACAGATAAACGTGATGACCTTGACGATTATAGCCATCATAATATTTTGGTTGTTGAAGGTCATTCTACTGAAGAAGAGATTTTAGAACTTGCAGGAATCACAAAAGCAAAAGGTCTTATTTCAACATTAGATTCTGAAGTTGATAACATTGTAACAGTTCTTACTGCAAGAAATCTCAATAAAAAAATATATATAATTGCAAATTCAATTACAAAATCAGGCAGCAAAAAACTATTAAAAGTTGGTGCAAATAAAACCCTATCAGCTGTTGAAATAAGTGGAAAAAGAATGGCATACTTAATGATTAAACCAAATATAATCTCATTTTTAGATGTTGCGACAAAAATAGGACATGTGGAACTTGACCTAGAAGAAGTTGTAGTTAAAAAAGATTCATATCTTGAAAATAAAAATTTAATCCAAGCACAAATTCATAAAAAAACAGGATTAATAGTACTAGCAATAAAAAAAATTGAAGACGGAAAAATGATATTCAACCCACCTGTAGATTATCAATTTAAAATTGGAGATATACTAATAGTACTTGGAAAAGAAGAACAAGTTGATAAATTAAGACATTTAGGAGATGAGATAAAATAAGGCTATTAATCAAAATAGCCTTATTTTTTAATATTTTTATAATTCTACATCTTTTTTATCAAAGATACTGCTTCTGCATGGCTTGAGTGGTCAGTATGGATAAAATTTTAATTTTTAGGAAAGCCTCGTTTTTGGGAATATATCTACTCCTTTTATTCTTTCTTCTTCACTACCTATTAATATTGAATATTTTAAGATATCAGGGTTGGACCACTCTTCTATCTCTTCTTTCCAAGTATATCTAGCAACTCTTAATGGTACTATGATTAAAACTTTAGAAATTGCAAAAGCATCTAAGAATAAATCTTTTATAGCCATTACGCCAATAACCATATTGTCTAAACCCATATCTAGTAAAAATGACAATTTTTCATTTTCTTTTATAAATTCAGTAGGATAGTTTTGATATTTACGTATAGTGTATTCCAAGTTGTCATCTTAGACTCTCTTTATTATTTCATCAATATTTTCTTTAAAATCAAGAACATAAACCTTAAAATTTAATTTTTTAAATTTCCTTATTTTTTTTCTGGATTGGTTTTACTTCTCCTCCAGGTCTTTTTGTTTCAATAATTTCAATCTTTCCTTTTGGAAAAAGTATTATCCTATCTGGTATTCATATCATTTATGGGGATGTAAATTTAAGACAAAGCCCTCTATTCGCTTTTATCTTATCAACTAAACTTGATTCTATAACCTTTTCTTACATTGATATTTCAAGCTTTATAGTTATTGTGTGAAGATTTCTCCTATAACCTTTATATAAAGACAAATTTTAAGTTTATTACTATATAACCTTCGAAACTTGCACAATAACCAGTTTACATAAAATCACTTTTTAATCTTGTCCTTGATTCTTAACACCATCTCAAAGTTTTAGCCCATTAAATCCATTGGATAAAAGTACAGAATAAAAATCGGTTTAAACCTTACATAGTCACTAATTTTTAAACAATAGGTCCTATATTCTTTGAAAAACTTCTCCAGATTTTTCTTAATAAGATGAATCAATTGCACAACTTTCATTTAAATAAATCTACAAATTTTGAGTAAAGTTCCTGAAGTGAATTAAACCAAACTACCATAAAAAATGAAAGGGTAGAATTTGTGAAATTTATGGCTATATATTTAGCCAAACAATAAATTCGGAAAAGGCGTCATCATATTTATCATATTATTAAAAATACTTGACAAGATAAGTTTACAAGAGTAAACTTATCTTAAGCATCAAATCTACAATTGTAAACGGAAAGGAGGGAAAGAAAATGGATGCAATAGTAAATAATACTCATATCACAGATGCTGAATGGGAAGTCATGCGTGTAGTTTGGGCAAATGATCGAGTAACTAGTAAAAAAGTCATCTCGATATTGCAAGAAAAAATGGACTGGACACAATCCACTATCAAAACGATCTTAGGTCGATTAGTTGAAAAAGGCTTGCTAAATACAGAGCAAGAAGGTAGAAAGTTTATTTACACTGCCAATATTGAAGAGAAAGAAGCCGTAAGAGATTATGCAGAAGATATTTTTAACCGTATTTGCCGAAAGAAAGTCGGAAATGTAATAGGAAACATCATTGAAGATCATGTTTTAAGCTTCGATGATATAGATCGACTAGAAAAAATATTAGAGATAAAAAAATCTTTCGCAGTAGAAGAAGTGGATTGCAATTGTCCAGAGGGACAATGCGAATGTCATTTACATCATCATTAAGCATAAGGAGGAATTTAAAATGAACAATAACAACAAACATTCATCCCACAGTCACCATAATCATGGCGAAATGGATCATTCAAAACATGAGCACGTAAGCACGGAAGAACATGGAGACCATAAGAATCAACATCACGACAATCATGCTGGTCATGACCACAGTGGGCACGGAGGGCATGACCACCATCATCACGGAAACTTTAAGGAACTTTTCTTAAAATCATTGCCGCTAGGAATCATTATTATACTCTTATCCCCTATGGCTGGGTTTGACCTACCATTCCAGTTTACTTTTCCATATTCTGATATTGTAGTAGCTATTTTATCTACTATATTAATTATTTATGGTGGACGTCCATTCTATCAAGGGGCAGTTGACGAATTTAAACAAAAAGAACCTGGAATGATGGCTCTCGTTTCTTTAGGTTTAAGTGTTTCATATTTATATAGTATTTATACTGTAATAGCAAGCTACGTAACAGGTGAACAAATTATGGACTTTTTCTTTGAATTTGCTTCATTACTATTAATCATGTTATTAGGTCACTGGATTGAGATGAAAGCTATTGGAGAAGCAGGAGACGCACAAGCAGAATTGGCTAAGTTAGTGCCGAAAGATGCTCATGTAGTATTAGATGACGATTCAATAGAAACGCGACCAGTTGCTGACTTAAAGGTAGGTGATTTAATTCGAGTTCAAGCTGGAGAAAATGTGCCAGCAGATGGAACTATCGAGCGTGGAGAATCACGTCTAAATGAAGCTCTTTTGACTGGGGAATCTAAATCAATTAAAAAAGGTCCTGGCGATGAAGTAATCGGAGGCTCAACAAATGGAGAAGGGGTTCTTTATATTAAAGTGAATGAGACAGGTGATAAATCCTTTATCTCTCAAGTACAGGATTTAATCAGCCAAGCTCAAAGTCAACCTTCTCGTGCAGAAAATATTGCTCAAAAAGTTGCAGGGTGGCTCTTCTATATTGCGGTAACTGCCGCACTAATAGCTTTTGTAGTATGGATGCTTATAGCGGATATTCCAACGGCAGTAAAATTTGCTATCACAACATTAGTTATAGCTTGTCCACACGCATTGGGTCTTGCTATTCCATTGGTAACCGCCCGTAGCACAAGCTTAGGAGCTAGCCGTGGCTTACTAGTAAAAGACCGCCAAGCCTTAGAAATAGCTCAAGATGCGGATGTGATGATTTTAGATAAGACAGGTACTTTAACAACTGGTGAGTTTAAAGTGTTAGATGTAAAACTTCTTAATGACAAATATACAAAAGAGGAAATCACTGCCTTACTGGCAGGTATTGAAGGAGGATCTAGCCACCCGATTGCTCAATCAATTATAAGTTTCGCCGAGAAGCAAGATATACGTCCAGCATCTTTTGATTCGATTGATGTGATTTCCGGTGCTGGCGTAGAAGGTAAAGCCAAGGGCCATAGTTACCAATTAATCAGCCAAAAATCATATGGACGTAATTTGGATATTGATATTCCAAAAGGAGCAACCCTCAGTGTCTTAGTAGAAAACGATGATGCTATTGGTGCTGTAGCTTTGGGGGATGAATTAAAAGCAACCAGTAAAGGGTTAATAGAAGCTCTTAAAAATAACAATATAGAGCCAATTATGGCAACAGGTGATAATGAAAAAGCAGCTCAAGGCGCGGCAGAAGATTTAGAGATTGAATATAGATCAAATCAATCTCCACAAGACAAATATGAGTTAGTAAAAACACTTAAAGAAGAAGGAAAAAAAGTTATCATGGTAGGTGACGGTGTTAATGATGCCCCTTCTCTTGCCTTAGCAGACGTTGGTATAGCTATAGGCGCTGGAACCCAAGTGGCATTGGATTCAGCTGATGTCATCTTGACTCAATCTGATCCAGGAGATATTGAATCATTCATTGAATTAGCACACAAAACAACTCGTAAAATGAAACAAAATCTCTTTTGGGGAGCCGGCTATAACTTTATAGCTATTCCTCTAGCTGCAGGAATTTTGGCTCCTATTGGTATCACATTAAGCCCTGCATTAGGAGCAATTCTAATGTCTGTGTCAACAGTCTTAGTTGCAATTAATGCTATTTTATTAAGATTAGATCCAAAAAATGACAATTAACATATAGAATAATTGAAACTCCTTAAAGTATCAAGATACAATAGTTTTAAAGGAGAAAAAGAGATGTAAGTACTGGCTCTTTGTAAAATCGTGTTGGTAGAAGTAGACGATTTTTTTACCAACACGATTTTTAATTTATTATAGAACTGATTTCTTTTAAAATCCTAAAATCCACCTATTTCAACACTTTTATAGCTTGTTATTCTATTTTCTTGACATCAATACTACACTCTCGACATTGTCTTTATTGTCCAAACTAAAGTCAATGTCATAATCTATGAGCGGAAGCTTGAAAACAACCGATTTTATCCAAGTGTCTTTTTCTGTTTTTTCGTCATAGATTTGAATTTCTTCTATCAATTCATTAAGTAATCTCTTTTTGTCGATATCTGAAAGGACTGTATAAAGGCTATTAAAATTAACAAGAATTTTATAAATATTATCAGAGGTTATTTTTTCTTCAAGGATCGCCTCTTTCCTTTTTCCACTATCATTTAACTGCATTTCTGCATATTCTAACTGGTCATATATAGCATCGAGTCTAAGATTTAAATCAGTGTATTTTCTATCATAATGTTTATCTTCAAAATTTAAAGAGTCTATTTGATTAATTAGTGATGCTTTTGTACCTGTTAATTGCCTAATCTTCGCTAAGTGTTTATTAATAACTTCATCAATTTCTTTTGTGTCTATTTGAATATTGATTTTTTCTTCAATTTTTTTGGCAAAAGTAGGATTACTAACTACTTGAGTAATTATTGTTTCAACTTCTTTTTCAATTAATTCAGCTCTAATTTGTTTATTAAAAGTACATTTATGTCCATTCATCATTTGTCTATGTTTACAACCGTAATAGTAATAATCTTTGTAACGCTCTCCTTCTTTGTTTTTATTACGTTTACGGCTTTTATTTCCATATAAACCAGCACTACAATATGGACATTTTATTAGATTTGATAAGATATGAACTCTCTCATCTTTTCCTCTATTTATCTTCTCATACTTTTTAGCTTGAGATTTTCTTTTTTCCTGTACTGTATTCCACAACTCATCATCAATTAAAGCTTCATGATTTCCTTGAGCTATAATATAATGATCAGATTTTTCTAATTTAATTTTACCAGTAGTTTTATCTTTAATTGTTTTTCTTCTTCCATATGCAATTTTCCCATTATATACAGGATTATCCAATATTTGTCTTATTAAACTAGCTGAAAAATATGGATTCTTACCATTTTGTCTTACTGGTTTATTAATACCCAAAGAAACTAAATATTTAGATACTCCATTGGCTCCCATGTCTGAATTAGCATATAAATTAAAAATCATTCTTATTGCTTTAGCTTCATCTCCATTAACAACTAATTCTCCATTATCTAAGGAATAGCTAATTGGAACAAAACCACCATTCCATTTACCTTCTCTAGTCTTTTGTTTTCGACCTTCCATAGTTTGAGAAAGTATATTTTCACGTTCCATTTCTGCTACTGCTGAAAGAATTGTAATAACAAGTTTTCCAGAATCTTTAGAACTATCTAAACTATCATCAACACAAATCAGATTTACATTATGATTTTCCATGACTTGCAATTACTGCAATACATCCGCTGCATTTCTTCCAAATCTAGATAATTTAAAAACCATTACATAATCAACTTTATCTTTTTCAGCTTCTATATCATTAAGCATAGCTATGAATTCATTTCTACCTGAAATAGATATTCCTGATTTTCCAGCATCTTTATAGGTTTGTATTTCTATATCATAAGCTTTTGTATACTGCTTTATTCACTCTTCCTGGGCATCGAGTGAGTAGCAGTCAATTTGCATAGATGTTGACACTCTTGTATATACATACGCTGTTTTCTTTTTCATTTTTTCCACCTTTAGTTTGGACATATTTTCACGCCTGTTAGTACTTATATTTTACATAAATCATAATATAAAATTCAATGCAGTAACCTAATCCGATGAATTAATATTATCCTCATTTTTATCTTTTTCTGAAAGTCTTGACGGTACTTCCAATTTTTTAAAGTCTATTAGATCTGCATATTTTTCTATTAATTCTTGTATAAGCACAGCCAAGGAATCTAATTGATTATTTTTATTTGACATATTATCCAAGTTAAAATCCTCCGATATTTTAATTTCAACTTGTATATGTCAGAAAATTTTTTAGAACTTACCTAATGATCTAATTTACAAAAAATACTATTAATTTATTTTTCTCACAAAAAATCTGTTTATACGCTCCATTTATGGACGTATAAACAGATTTGGGGTATTTATCAAGGATAAGTTTTTAAACTCTTTTGTTATTAAGAATCCTTTCTGACAAATTATAGATAGAAGATTGATGGCATGGAGAAAATAAAAAAGATAAGTGATCAAAAATGAGGAAACAAAGAAAGGAAGTTGCAAAATATGGGGTAAGGAAAAATAAAAAAGATTTATAGAGCAAAATTTTAATAAGTAAGAAAATGTCTTGTGTAGGAATGCACTTACAAAAGTATTAAATAGCAAGCCAAGCTATCAATCTAAAAATGTGTACTTTAGAGCAAGCCAGGCTCTTTAAAAAATGTGTTTTGTCTTAGATAAGACAACTTATAAGCTTCTACGGACTCGGTAGTATAAAAAGCTTAGTCTTAAAATAAGGCTCTAGAATCGATTTAAAATATGACCAAATATCCTCTCAATTCTACCAGTCATAAATCGTGTAAATATATTAGATATTATGTATCCAAATACTACACCCACAAATGAGAGCAACCTAAACTTATTTAGATATAGATTTCTAATATCACTATATGATATACCCATAGCCTTCATATTACCTATTACAAGTCTATCTTCCTCTATTATCTCCATCATAATCACATATCTAAGAGAGACTAATGATATGATCATAAATATAATACCTGCTATTAAAAACATCAGAGAATTTAATATATCTGTGATCGCACTTATGGCCACTATTAGATTATAAGTTACCGCTTGACCATTTTTAGGAAGTCCCGATTCTTCATAGCTTACTTGGTATTTATTTGCATAGTCGGTATCTTTAAAAATCGATTCTATCATATACTCAATATCTTTTGAGTTTTTTAAAAGATCATTATAATCGCTATCAGATAATAAAAATCTTACAGATCCCGCCATGCTCGTATTCATCTGAGCATCATACATAATATTAGATACTTTATATTTTCTATATCCATCATCTGTTTTATATCTTAATATATCTCCAATCTCTATGTCATAATCTTCTAAAAGAATTCTAGGAACAACTATCTCTCCATCTTTTAGCTCTAGTATACTTTTATCCTTATCTAGTAAATAATCAAACTTTTCACTTTGCTTAACGATGGATATATCTAATTTAAAATTTTCAAGGCTTATATTACCTATGCTTTTATCTTTCTTAATTACATTAAAATCACTTCCGTAGGCATTTATCAAAGTTATAACTTGGGAGTCTTCTACATAATCTATATTTTTATTAAACTTTTCTATCTCATTTATATTTATTTCACCCTTGTGAAGCTGTAAAAAATGTGGAGGATTAGCTACTCCATAAAGTGAAAAAATAGAGCTAAATAAATTAAAACAAGTCAAAAACACAGATATAATAATCGTTACTGAAAGCGATATAAACAATGATATTATGATATTATTTTTTAAATTCTTTTTTAGTTCATTTTTTAAAAATCTATATTCCATCTTTTTCCTCCATTTGATTTATGTTTTTGTTATTTAATGTAAACAAAAAAACAATAGAAAATAGTATACCAACTATTATTAAAAATAGACCTATGCCTCTACCTGCACCTACACCTATAACTTTTAAAAAGTGTTAGATAATATACCACCCTCTCTCATCATAGGTTCAAAAATATTATCTACCAGAGGTCCTGATATTAGAAAGGCAGCCACAATTCCTATCTGAGTTAGAAAGCCAATAATCCCCCACGCTCTACCTTGAATGCTATTAGGAATAGCGTTTCTTACAAGCGCATCAGCACTTGCATTGATAAATGGGAGAGTAATAAAAAAATAAATATAAATATAACAATAAATATTAGTAAATTAAAAAATCCAGCTAAAGAAATAAAAATACCAGAAATTATACCTGCTATTCCAAGAGTTCTAGAATAGCTTAGCTTTATACCTCTTATTCCTATAAAACCACTTTCTACTAAAATCCCAAAAGCACAAATAGATTCAGCTATCCCAAGCATCTTCTCATTAACGATATTTAATATCATAGGTCTTACTAAAACTTGAATAAGAGCCATCAAAAAACAAGCTAAAAACATAAGAAAAACTAGATTACGAACACCTTTATTGTCACCTATTATTTTTAGACCCTCTCTTAATTCTTTTATTATATTCTTTTTAGTTGTGGGTTTATCTATGTCTTTTTCTATTATATTTTTATCATTTTTTAGAGAGTTTCTGATTATTGTAAGTATAATAATAGTAAATAATACTGAGGATATATCTATAATTAGAATTAGATCTATATTCGATTTAGCTAGGATAATACCAGCTAAAGCAGGCGATATCAATAATTTAGAACTAGCCGCCAGTTGCAAAAGCCCACTAGCCTTATCATAGTTATCAGATGATATAAGCTCTGTAACAGTCGATTTATATGCAGGTTCTAATATCCCTAAGAATATTAAGCTGACACCGATAGCTATAAATATTGGGGCTATAGTATCAGAAATATTAACACTAGTTCTAATAATATATAAAATATAAAGTAGACACAATCCAGATAATACATCACCCATAATCATTAAAATCCTTCTATCATATCTATCTGCTAATATCCCACTTATAGGGTTTATCAATATAGCTGACAAAAATGATATAAGACTTAACATAGCAATATCAGATACTTTATGAGTGAAATTATATATATAGAGCGACAGGGCAAAAGCTGTCATTCCGCTTCCTATATTTGCAATCATTTCGCCTATCCATAAAAGAATAAATCTTTTCATTTAAGCATTCCTATTCATAAAACTATAAATCGTATCTACATCTATGCCTAACATATTAGCTAAAAGCTCTATAAGTACCATAAATATAGATTCTTTTTCATCATTATTAAAATCAATAACACCATCATCTAATAGATTAATAGCAGAGCATAAAATTATGTACATATTCTCTTTTGGATATTTACAAGAAAAAACATTAGACTTGTTGCCCTCTTCTATGATTTTTTTAAAAATATGGTGTCACATCTTTTAAAATACTATTTAGTGTCTTTTGATGGAGCAGAGCATTTTCAGGCTTATGCATATGATCCGTTATCATGTTATGATTTTCTACTTTAAGACTTGATATAGCCATAAATAACTTCTCATCCGGTGATTTATCTAATGATGAAATCTCACAAATATTATTTACAATCTCTTTATTTACTTCATTAATTACCTGATCTAGTAGCTCTTCTTTTGATTTAAAATAGTGGTAGAAAGTCCCCTTAGCTATACCAAGTTTTTTTATCAGATCATTAATACTAGTATCTTCATATCCAATAGAAATAAACATTGCTCTAGCCATATCTAATATCTCAGACTTTCTATCGAAATAATCCATTCTCCCACGTCTTTTTTTATTATCCATTAAACCATCCTCCCCATGCTAACCGACCATCAGTCTATAATTAGTAGAAACCCTTAAATCTAATATGTCAAAAGAATGCTCATAAAAAACAACTTTCAAAATCTGATGTAGATGTATTTTTAGATTATAGAATTTTTATTCTTTCTATAGGTGTAGTATTATGTTTTATATATTATTTTTATTTGCATACATATGATTAAATTCTTGTAACGCAGACCATTATTAATATTAGCTTAAAGGATAAAATTATAAATAAATAGAATATGTGGAAATTTAGTGAAGCTTTATAATTGTGTATAAGCATTTATCATAAATAATAGTGAAATAATTATATTAATATGGGTATAATAATTAATAATATAGAAAGGAGTAAATTATGAACGAAACGATAAAACATCAACTTAATCATAAGACTATAAGAGAATATAAAGATGAAAAACTAGACGATAGGACGATACAGATCCTTTTAGAAGTGGCAAAATCTAGTGCAACTAGTAACGGAATGCAGACATTCTCAATAATTAGAATAGAGGATCAGAATATAAAAGACGCTCTAGCACAAAATGGCAACCAAGAATATATGGCTCGAGCACCACATTTATGGATTTTCATAGCAGATATAAATAGAAACTACAGAATAGCTTGTGAAAATAATGAAGAAAACGAAATTATGATAGGATTTGATAAATTTATACAGGCATTTACAGATGCTATAATCTCAGCTCAAAATGTAGTAAACGCCGCTGAGAGTATGGGACTTGGGACTAATTATTTTGGAAATATACACAACGACACAGCTCATATCATAGAGTTATTAAATCTACCAAAACTTACCTACCCCGCTGTAGGACTAGGATTTGGAATCCCTAACCAGGATCCACAGATTAAACCTAAAATGTCTATGGATATAAAAAGCTTCAAAGATAAATATGAGGTATTTGATAATTATAGCGAAGTTATCTCTGAATATGATAAAGAAATGCAGACATATTATGATCTAAGAGATAAAAATAGAAGATCTGATAAATTCTCTACCCAAATAATAAAAAAATCAGGAATAGACATGGAAAATAGATCAAAAATGTTTAAAACACTGCTAGATCAAGGATTTATAATAAATAAAGATTAAACAAAAAGACATAGGCTTGAGAAAACTCTAAGCCTATGTCTTACTAAATTTAAAGAAAAAATGCAACATATAAACCAGCTACTAAATTAGACACTGTATGTATGATAAAACTCGGAATAATTGATCCCTCTGATAACTTCTCGTTGATATATCCCATAGCATAGGCTATACACCCTGTAACAAAAATAATTAAAAGAGATTTTAATACACCTACAATAGGAAAAAACATCACTCCGTGAACCAGTCCAAACAATATTGATTGTATAAGATTTCCATTATTAAATCCTATTTTACTAACTAGCCTTTTAAGTGCAAATCCCCTAAACAAAATCTCCTCAGGTAAAGCAGTGTTAAGGGCTGCATAAATTATAATAGGCAAAATAGCCTTGAATCTAAGCCCCGAAAACTCGCTAGTTGCATTATTAACTCCACTCAGACTATTTAGAAGAATTATGCCTATTATTAGATATGTAATGGTTACTATCAATATTGATAATATCAAAGACTTGTCTACCCTTTTAATTCTTTTAAGCCCTATCCACTCTGTAAATTTCTGATTTTTTCTAACTTTAAAATACCAATAAACAAATGGTATAAGTGAAAACAAAACGATTTGTATTAAACTACTAATAAGTTTGTTAATTGCTAAACTCATAATCCCTCCTTAATATAATATAAAAATACATTTATATTATGCCCATATATGCATATTTAAAACTTGAAAAATGTAAAATATTTTCTTCACCTATATAAACCTTATATATAAATTATAATATTTGATTAAATCTCCTAAGTTAATAGCCTTTTGAATATTTTTCATAACACCCTTTTGATATCTCATCTAACAGATCTTTAGGCAATGGCCTAGAATATAGCAGCCTTACGTAGCTTTAGTTACATTATAATCTGTTAGTTTGTCCCTAAAATATTCATCCTAGATATACTCCTATATGATTTTTTGACGAAGCAAATTTAATAATATTTTTACCCTTCCAATATGTGCGTATACTCGAAAACGTTTCTGTACTTTCTCATCAGATATTTTCATGGGTATTCCACCCCTGCAGTCCACGCTTTTTATTTCGATCAATTCAAACACATCATTGAGAGTCTTATAATTTTTTATCTTTTTTTATTGATGTCAACACCACCGTAGCCACATGGCTTGAGTGGTCAGTATGGATAAAATCTAGTATTTTTCAAAATCTTCGTATATGGGAATACATTTATTCTAAATTCTTCTAACATTTTATTGAGGACTAATGCATTTTCATATTCTTCAACAAATTCCCCGATTTTTATTGAGGGAAATTCGTAATACTTTGCACAAATACATTTTTTATATTCATTTATATTATGCCAATTATTCTTTAAATTCCATACGTACTTCTTTCTATTCAAATAGTAGAATTACTCCAAAGATTTCTATCTATAGAACTTATCACTGAAAGTTACTTGAAGAAAGAAAAATGGTTTAATTTGCAAAGAAAAGTTCCTTTAGTAAAATAACTAGCACAATCTAAAGCAATCCCACCTAATTCCTTCAATAATCTATGATGATATTTAAATAGTTGAAAATTTATCATTAATTTTTATACTTAAATTCCAAAGCCTCCAAGACTATATCCATAGTATCAATTCCAAACTCCTTCTTTGAAATTCCCTTTGACTTAAGCAGATCTTTATTTTTCCTAAGTGATTTCCACAATGAAATTTTAGTTTCCCCATCTATATCGATCTTATAAAGTATATTGGCAAGCAATATAATTAAGTCTTTGCTATCCTTGTATACGCTAATATTTGTATTTTTACTTTTCATATGCATAAAAGAGTCAAAATCCTCTATCGAAAATTTTGTTTCTAATCCCTTGATTGGATTTATTAAAAGCTGTATTGATGAATGCATTAAGTTGATATAGGAACCTAGTGCGTACTGCTGTTTTTCAGTCATCAAATCATAATCAAGTCCAAAGGTCTGAATGTTTTCTATTGCCTCATCTAACTTTTCACTCTCATCATCAATTCGTTTTATACGTTCTAATATTTCTACAATTGCAAGTTCATATGATTTAATATCTCTATGACTTATTGCTTCAAATAGATTCTCCAAACGCTTTTTATCTCCGCTAGTCTTCCAGTAAATTAAACTGCTTGCCGCAAGAGAAATTGCTGCAATAGACCATCCTACAGGACCAGCCATAGTAAGAAAAGCTTGACCTGCAGCCATTCCTCCTCCACCAGCAACTAGAGCCCCACCCCCAAGCCAAGCTAAGGCCGCATTTGTTGCCGCAGCGCCACACAAAGCAGAGATAGCTGTCCCTGTTGATGCAAGGCCAAATGTAGTTGCAACTCCCATGGCCGCTGTTGGGCCAAATGTTACAACAGCAAAACCAAGACCAGCACCGGCAGCACCAGCACGGGTATTTTTAACAAGTGCTTCGTTATATTCTTTTTCTATATTTTCAGCTTGTTTTTTCCAATTAGATTTTTCTTTTTTAAAGTTCTTATATTTAAGTATATCACTAGGAACATTACGGATATTATCAAATGAGTCTTGGATTTTTGTTAATGACTCATAAAGTTTCTTTGTATGATTACCAAGATCTTCAATAGTAATATTAGTAAGATTTATTGCTGCTTGTACATTATCCTGTGCTTGTTGGAGTTTACTTCTTTTTTTGCTTGTTTTCATAATTATTTCCCTCCTTGAAATAAGAGTCAATATCCGCTTTATTTCGCAATATTTGACTCTTTGGAACATTTCTTTTCTCTGCCAAAAGAACAGATTTTTCAAAGGCTTCTATATACATATCACTTTCCTTTAATTCCTGAGTAAACAAAAGGAGGTCTTTATCATCGTATACTTCTGACAGGATTTTTAATCCATCAATATAATCAGAAATAATTATTTTTTCTTGTCTTAAAGAAGAATTCTTCTTTTGTGCTTGATAAAGTTTTATTCCTCTATTGCCTTCACCATATAAGGAAATTGTAAATCTACCTAAGCCTACAATATTTAATCTGATAATGAATTGATCTATTCTAAAAATTCCATTACCGTGAATAAATCCCTGGGCAAGAGCATTCCCTACATCAAGTAAACAAAATGTTCCATGAGCGACGGTAAGCATTCTTTTCACACTAGCATTGGAAAAAGGCTCACATAATTCCCAAACCAATTCAAAAGACCTATATCTATTTTGATTATTCAAATAAAATCGAACCAGTCGTCTAATGGAATATACCATCCTAACCACTAATTCATTAACAAATACCGGTATAGCTTTAGCCACTTCAAATCTTAGATCATATCCTTGCTTATATATTTCAAGAGCAAATTTATTGATAGTCTTATCAAACTCTAAGTTCGTAATATGTAACTTTTTCTTAATAGCAATAATATCATTTGTCCAAGTCCATAAAGGTGATGGAATCCCCATACCTCGACCCTTACTAGATGAAGACCCAGACATATCTGAAATTAAATGACCCAGCCAATTTACAAATCCACAGAATAATTTGGCAGATATATTGCCTCCTTGGAGTACAAACTTATTATCAGCTTCCTGTAAAGAAATTAATTCTCCTTCAGAAACAAAATGAGATGTATTTGCAAACTGATCTAGAATTGAAAAGAATAATCCTATCAGGCTTGGATTATGGCCTAAAGATTTAAAATGATGGTTCCTTGGATTGAGATTAAATACCTGTCTTGCAGCATCACCCACACCAGTCTGGTCATATGGAATCTTAAATTTCTTCTCTAAATATTTTATTGCAGATGAAAGAGAATCATTGCTATTCCCATCCCAGCCACATATCTTAGCAAAATCCATAGTTCGATTTGCAAACCATTTGTCCGTAATATTTCCAATTGCTGACTCAGGAGATTTCCCCACAAGGAAAATATCCAGAAGTCCACATGTTGCCCCACTAGCAACAGCAAGTATATAGTCTGTTTTATTACATTCTGGAGTAAGCTTTTTAAGTATATTCTCATTTTCAGAAAGTTTTATATTAATCTCATCAATCTCACACTCTGCAAACTTCATTGCCGTTTGTATATCAGAAGAAAATTCATATCCCTCTTCACTTATGCCAAGATCAAATAATAAAACCGCATCTTTATTTTTTACGCTCATAACATCCATTAACTTTTCTCCATTTTTTTATTTTCATCATCCTAAAGCTTTGTTTTAATAATATAGAACTTATTCAATATAACCTTTAATACTGTTTGTATGTCATTTAAAAATTATTCTGTATTTTTGTTTTTTATTGTTGCCACCACATTTAATATTGCAAATATTATGGCAACAATAAAAAACAACCACATAACTTCTTTTAATTTTTTTTCTTTCTTATTATTATTATTATATTTACTTCCACAACCTATACCAAAGAGTATCGAGCCATTTATCCATTCATACTCAGTTATGAATGTTTTCTATGAAATGTATATTGATATTATAAGTGTTATAAATGCAATTATTGATAGTATCAACCATAAGTTCTTTTTAACTATTTTAATTCATTATTTCGTTTTAATACGATTCGATATAGATATTCCTAACAAATCTGTCTTCTAAAGAAAGTTACCCTTAAATAAAATAGTCTTATAATATTTATACATAAAACCCAGTAATACTTAGGTATTTACTCTAAATCTTTTTTAAGCATAACTATATCTTTAGTTCTATACTCTTCAGTAAATCCACATTCTAAAAAAAGATTTATAGCACTACTTTCCGAAGCTATATTATCATATAAACTTCTTAATCCATTATTTTTTGCTGAAGAGCATAATAGTTTCAAACCTTCACGTCCATAACCAATCCCACGATATTTTGAATAGATAATTACACTTGCTAAATATTTATTCTCTACATCATCCAAATGATAAGCTATCTCTCCAACAAATTCATTATTTTCATTAACCAAATATCTATAAAACCTTTTTCCATCTGGCTTTTCAATCCAACAATTATACCATCTTTGCCTCTTAGATTCTGAAAAATCAATAGTTCCTCCCCATGCATTATTATAAGACATAGTGTCTGAATCTGATAGTAACCTTTCTCTAAACCATAGGTCTTTATATTTTGGAATATAAATCTTAATCATTTTTTGCTCCTTCAAAATAAAAATTCATTTAAAACGTATTCAATAATTAATTAAATTGGGTATAACAAATCCTTTAAATCTCTCACAATATACCATCTTATCGGGAAAAATAAAAAGTAGGAATAATAAGCTCTTATGAAATAAAATTAAATTTTATATTAAGGAATGATAATTTTAACATAAAAGACTTCAAAATTCTTATGATTTATTTATTTTTTTGATAGAAGCTATTGATTCACAATGCGTTGTCTTTTGCTTGGGAACATAATTTATTATCCTCGTCATTCTTGTAGGAGCACAATTTATTAATGTCATTATCTTTAGCATTTTTTCTTTTATCTTTAAAGTTATTAGAATCTTGACTATCTTTAACTCCTGTTTTGAAATAGAATGTTAAATCATATGGATGAACTGTTCCGTCTTTGTCAATTCTTCCCACCACGACTTTATCAACTATGCTTTCAAATACTGTTCTGTTAAATTCTTCTATAATTTCTTTGTTTTCTAAGACCTTTTTAAATTGCTTTAATCTTTCTTTAATAGAGTCTTCATCTTTGATAGTTAGCTCCAGTGCTTTCTTTTCATCAAGTAATTCTTCTTTTTGCTTTGTAAGTTTTTTATACTTTTTAGCATAAACTTCTTCGTCTATACTATCTTCTAAATGAAGATCAACTAACTTTCTTTCTTGACTAATGATTCTATTTAATTGGTTTTCTATCTTTTTCAGATCCTTGACTAAAGTATTATCATTTATTTCTTCTTCAACAATTTTTAAAAAGTCATCTATTATTGTTGAATCTGCATGGCATAATTGCCTATAGCTTTCAACAAATGCTTTTTCTATTGCTGCTTCTTGTATTCCTTTTGAATGAGGGCAATATTTTTTACCTTTTTTTGTTGACTTTACACATTGCCAGTTAATTTTTTTATAAATTGAACTTGTGTGCCATGTTCTTCTTGAAAGTATTTCACCACAAAATCCACATTCCAGCATACTTGAAAAAGCATATTGCCTTGATAGTTTTTCTCTCTTCCTATCCTTGTTAGCGATGGTGTTTCTATTTTGTGCTCTCCTGAGTCTAATCTCCTGCGCCATCTCGAAATCTTCTTTTGATATAATTGGCTCATGATGATTTTCAATGTGATATTTATCAGATTCCCCAAAATTAGCTAATCTTCTTTTTGTTATGGGATCAACTGTAAAGGTCTTTCCCATTAGTATATCGCCAATATACTTTTCATTTTTAATTATTCCTAACACTGTAGTATCAGACCATTTTGTTTTACCTCTCGGGGTGAAATATCCTTGCTCTTCTAGTTCCCTGCCAATGACTGAGCCACCATTGCCCTCTAAATATCTTTTAAAGATGTATCTGACAATTTTAGCTTCTTCTTCATTTATAGAGATGCTTTTTGTTATAGGGTCATAATCATATCCAAGACAACCTTGAAAACCAATAAGTTCCCCTTTTTCCATTTTCATTTTCAGTCCTTTTTTTACATGGGCTGAGGTATTTTCTACTTCTTGTTGAGCTACTGAACTTAATATTGTTAATAGTAACTCTCCATCCATTGTCAAAGTGTCTATATTTTCTTCTTCAAATACTACACCAACATTGTTTTCCTTTAATAGTCTTACATACTTTAAGGTATCTAATGTATTTCTAGCAAATCTTGATATAGATTTAGTAATTATCATGTCTATATCTCCATTTTGGCAATCACTTATTAGTCTCATGAAGTCTGCTCTTTTAGTAGCAGTTGTTCCTGTTGTCGCTTCATCTGCATATATACCAGCCAAAGTCCAGTTCTTATTATTTTTTATTAGATTTGTGTAATAATCAACTTGCGATTTATATGATTCAAGTTGGTCTTTACTATCTGTACTTACTCGACAATATGCTGCAACTCGTTTTAAATCTAAATGTAGTGCATTTCTATTTCTTGCTCCTGTATTTGAAGCTTTTATTAATTTTACTTTAGTATTCATTTTACCTCCTTCCCATTTTGTGTCTTTCTACAGTATTATTTTATCACAAGCTTAATTACTTTCTATTCATCTTTTTATAATCATTTTCTAACCTGTTCTTAATTTTTGTATATTCCTTCTCATTAATTAATCTAAGATCATAAAGCCTACATAACATAGCAACTCTCATACTATAAATCTTTATTGCTTGCATTTTAACCTCCTATGTAAGTTTTTTTTACCTTGATAAGTGGATTAAATTTAAAATATACTAATCTCACATAATCAATTTCAAGAATCTTCACACTTCAAAGTATTTGGATTTTTATAGAAAGATGAAAAAATACCCCTCACTTTATAAAGTGAAATTTGCCCTTTTTGGTAACCAAAGTTTTTATTTTTTAATAGTATTTTTGAGTTTTAATGATTAACTTGAACATAAAAAATGAGGACTTATGCACATAGGCATAAATCCTCTAATCTAAATTTTACTGTTTAAAGACTTTAAATATTTCTTTCTATCAATTATTTAATTTCCATGATTCCGCCTTAGCTTTTGCATTGATAAGGTCAGAATAAAGTCCATTATTTTTAATCAGTTCTTCATGATTTCCACGTTCTACTATTTCTCCATCTTTTAAGACTAAAATCTGGTCAGCATTTCTAATTGTCTTTAGCCTGTGGGCAATCATAATTACTGTTTTGTTTTTTGTTAATGATTCTATTGCTTCTTTAAGTTTATCTTCATTTTCTGGATCTATACTTGCTGTGGCTTCATCAAAGATTATGATGTCCGCATCTTTTAGCATGGCTCTGGCTATGGAGATTCTTTGTTTTTCTCCACCAGATAGGCTTGCTCCACCTTCCCCAATAATAGTGTCATATCCTTCTGGTAAAGCTTCTATAAATTCATGACATCTTGCTTTTTTTGCAGCTTGAACTACTTCTTCATGGCTTGCATTTTGTTTTCCAAATTTTATATTGTTTTCAATTGTATCCTCAAATAGATATACATCTTGAAATACCATGGAAATTGAATTCATAAGGTTTTCTATCTTATAGTCTTTTATATTTTTTCCACCTATTAATATTTCACCAGAATTTACATCCCAAAATCTCGCTATTAGATTACAAAATGTTGTTTTACCAGATCCAGATGGACCAACTATGGCAGTCATGGTATTTTCTTTTATCTCTGCTGAGACATTTTTTAAAATGGGTCTGTCATCATAGGAAAATGATACATTTTTAAAGACTATGTTGTGATTTTTTATTAGCTCTGTAATACTTCCTTCTTTCATATCTTCCATATCATTTACATAAGAATAAGAATCTATTGCATTCTCAACCATTCTTAGCATTGCAATAGCAGATCCAGATGTAATAAGTCCGTCAAATATTACAAAACTTGCTATAAGTATCATAATAGTATTGACTATTTGACCATTTTCAACAAAATATAATTTTATTGAAATAAACAACATCAAACAAATTGTTATAGCTATTATGATTTTAGCTAATAAACTATATGGCATTATAGTTTTTTCTAAATCAAAAGAATATTCACTAGCACTATCAAAGCTCTTGTCAAGTTTTTTATTATTACTTCCTCGTAGATTATATGATTTTATAATTTGCATTCCTTGCAATGTTGATAAGACTTCTTTGGTAAGTGATACCTGAATCTCATGAATCTTATCTGCATTTTTACTTGACCTTTTTTGCATACGAGCAATGATCATTAAAAATACAATAGAACCAACTATTGCTACAATACCTACCTTATAAGAAAACAAAAATAAGGATAAGATAAAAACAATAGCATTAAGCATGCCACCGAAAACCATAATACACAAAGTTGGAACCCAAGTCTCTACATTATCTAAGTTAGTAGTCGCAATAGTTGTTAAATTTCCTAAACTTAAACTTGAGAAGAATCCCATGGGAACTTTTTTTATTTTTTCACCTAATTCAATTCTCTTGTGTCCAGCCATAAAATATCCGGCATGTGTTTGTTTGAGCATAGAGGAATTTTTTGAAATAATTACTCCGACTATACTAATTAATAAAAATAAACTCGATATTCCTATTGTTTTAAAGCTTATATCATTGTTTACTATCCCAAAAATCGCATAATAAATGGCTGCAAATTGTAGAGCATTAAAAATAGAACCGAAAAAATTAGCAAAGATTGATTTTTTTAGATACACTTGTTCTTCAATAGAAAAATTCCATATTTTTTTAAAAACACTAAGCATTTTCTTCTCCTTTCAAGGCAGTTTCCCAAAGATTGTGATAATCTTTTGATTCCTTCAAAAGCTCTTCATGACTTCCTTTACATGCAAGTTCTCCATTTTTAATTACAAATATATTATCTACATCTGTTATTGTCTTTAAACGATGGGCAATTATAATTAGAGTTTTCCCTTTGACAAGCTCTGATATTGCATCTTGAATCAAGGCTTCATTTTCAGGATCTATATAAGAGGTAGCCTCGTCTAAAATAACTATTGGAGCATTCTTTATCATAGCTCTTGCAATTGATATTCTTTGCCTTTCTCCTCCAGACAAATGTTTACCAGCTTCTCCTACTCTTGTATCATATCCATCTGACAACTTCATTATAAAATCATGGCAGGCTGCTTTCTTACATACTTCAATTATTTCCTCATCACTAGCATTTTTATTTCCTATTCTGATGTTATCTTTAATTGACATATCAAAAAGAAAATTATCCTGTGCTACATAGGAAATAACAGTAGATAACTTTTCAAGGGACATATCTTTAATATTTACATTTCCTATACTTATAGAACCACTATCTACGTCCCAAAATCCTGAAATTAGTTTTGCAATAGTCGACTTTCCCGAACCCGATTCGCCTACTAAAGCATTCACACTTCCTTCTTCTATATTTATATTTATATTGTTTAGGACTTGCTTATCTTTTTCATAAGAAAAATCTACGTTTTTTATCTCTATATTATAATTTTTTATATCCAAATTTTCATTTTTATGAGATAATTCTCTCGCAGAAAGTATATTTTTAATCTCTTCGAAAATAGTTGACATTCTTCCAATATCATCTTCAAAAGTCATTACTCTCATAATATTTTGTATAGTCCCAAAAGAAAGGATTATCAATGTTAAAAATACACCACCATCTAGTGAACCATTCATACAGAAATATAAACCAAATGGTATAATTGTCAAAATACCAACTGGAGCAATAGACATACTTATCGCATAGTCTCTTGTATTTTCTCCCATCCAATCATAATAGTAATTTGCCTTTTTATACACATTGTCCCTGTATTTTCTATAAGATTTTTCGCCTTGATTAAATGTTTTAATAACCTCTATTCCATTTATATATTCAACCACGGAATTATTCATATCTTGGCCAATTTTAACTGCTTGTGGAAACTTTACCTTCATTCTTTTCATCGGCCCTGCCATAAAAAATCCACCAATAACTAATGGAATTAAAGATATTAAACTTAGTCTATAATCTAAAATTAACATGTAAACAAATAATATTATAGGTCCTACTAAATTAGCTGTCATCTCAGGTATCATATGAGCCAATGTTGTTTCAGTATTATCAACTTGATTTACAATTATGTCTTTTAACTTACCAGTGGACTCATTCAATATATCTCCTAATGGCATATTAAATAATTTTTCCATAAGGCTTTTTCTTATATCTCGTATTATTTGATAGGCTGTTTTATGAGAAATCATTGTTGACAAAAACATAAACACTTCTTTGATTATAAGACATGAAAGTATCAAGAAAATTTTATTTATATAGTAATAAAAATCTTGGCTACCATCAATTAATGATATAATCATCTTACTTAGAATAATATATATAAAAAGATTTGAAATTACTCCAAGTATTGCAAACAAGACAGAAATAAAATATGGTGCTTTATTTCTCTTAATGTATTTTTTTAATAGATCCATAAATTTAACTCCTTTCGTCATCTTTTTTCATAACATTTGTAAAATAAGTCTCTATCATTTCAGTTAGATATTTCTTATTTTTTACAAAATTCTCACGTGCATTCAAAATTTCGCAAGCCATCAATCCAGAATTCATAATATTAATCATAAATTCAAATGTTTCATCAGAAGGTAACACGTTAAACAAAGTAGAAAACAATTCTTTAAATACTTGTATGGACTCTTTTTTTATTTTCACATATAATTCTTTCAGATCATCATTTTCTTTTAACTCACATAAAAACATAACATAAAGCTTTACATAATCATTATCTGCAAGTATCTTGTCTATAATCATTCTTGAAAACAACTGTGGACTTAATATTAATCCTTCATCATAAATTGATTTTTGAATAATATCTTTTCTATTTAAATTACCTTCCATCATAATGTCGTATAAGATTTCATGCGTAGAACCATAATGATGATACAAGCCACCTCTAGAAAGCCCAGTAGCTTCCATAATGTCATTCATAACTGTATTTCTAAATCCCTTATCCAAAAAGACTTTAATAGCTGCTTGTCTAATCTGCTTTTTTCTTTCATCAGCTTCCATTTTCATTTCATAAATAACCTCCAAACCGACACTCTTGTCGGTATTATTGTATCAACTCTGATAATCATTGTCAATAGCTTCGCTTATACTTCTTTATTAATTTCTTTAAATGCGGTATAATTAATAAAACTGAATAAACGCTTAACGCTTATAACTTTAATAGCAAGCACAGTAAGTGTACGGACACTTACGAAAAAATTAATGGAGCAAACCTTTACGGAATGCTCCATTTTTTTAATTTTTACCTTGTTAGGGAGAGCCCTAAGACCCCGAAATATATTTTATAAAGGAGAATAAAATGGCAAATAGATTTAGAAATGAAAGAATAGAAATAAAACTAACCAAAGAAGAAAAAGAAGTTTTTGAAAAAAAAATGAAACTTGCTAATTGCAAAACTATGTCCCACTTTCTTAGAAAATGTGTCTTAGAAAAAGAAATTTATGTTGTAGATTTAGAACCATTCAGAAACCTACAATGGCTACTTTCAAATGCAACAAATAATATAAACCAGATTGCAAAAGCTACTAATACAACTGGTGTTATTTACAAGAATGAAATTGAATCTATGAATAAGCAGATAGAAAAATTATCAAGAGAAATATGGCAGATCCATTCCCTACTTCTTAATAAATCAAAAGAAGGTTCTGGTGATTAGTATGGCAATTACAAAAATACATCCTATAAAATCAACCCTAAATTTGGCAATAGATTATATAACTAAGAGTGAAAAAACTGATGAAAAAATCTTGGTATCTTCATTTAAATGTCACCCATCTACTGCCCATATTCAATTTATGAAAACACGAAAAAATAATGATACTAAAGGTACAGTTTTGGCTAGACATTTAATCCAATCTTTTCTACCAGGAGAGGTTGATCCTATAAAAGCTCACGAAATTGGAATGGAATTATGCAAGAAAATTTTAAAAGAAGATTATGAATTTGTTCTTGCAACTCATATAGATAGAGGGCATATCCATAACCATATTATTTTTAATAATGTTAATTATAAGACTGGTAAATGCTACCAATCTAACAAAAAAACTTACCATAAAATCAGGTATCAAAGTGATGAATTGTGTAAAGAAAATAAGCTTTCAGTCATTGATAAATATTATGAAGCTTACAAAAGAAAATATAAAACTGCTGGTAAATCTTGGTATGAGTTTGACCAAAGTAAGAAAGGAAATTCTTGGAAGTCTAAACTGCAATTTGACATAGATCGAACGATTAATAAGTCTAACTCGTGGGAAGAATTTTTAGAAAATATGAAAGCTCTTGATTATGATATTAAGTTTGGTAAACATATTGCTTTTCGTCATAAAGATAAGAAAAGATTTACAAGATCAAAGACTATCGGAGAAGATTATACTGAGGAAAAAATCAAAGAAAGAATAGATTTAGCCATTAAAAATAAAGCTAATCCTATTAAAAAACGAGTGGGAAATGTTATTGATATATCTACTAATGAAAAAGCACAATTCTCTAAAGGTTATGAAGTTTGGGCAAGAAAACATAATATCAAAACAATGGCTGATTCAATAATAAAATTAAGAGAACAAGGAATTAATTCAATTACACAGCTCGATGACCTCATCAAAAAATCTGCTGATGACAGACAAGATCTGCTAGATAAAATAAAGAAAATTGAAACTGAAATGAAGAGTTTATCACAAGATATGGAAAATATAAATACTATAAATAAGTATCGTGAAATCTACAAATACCACAAGAAAAATCCTGAAAATAAGCAATTTGCAGAAGAATATTATAGTGAACTTTCCGTCTATAAAATAGCTGCTAAAGAAATCTTGAAGAACTATAAAAAACTACCCAATACAAAAGAAATACTATCAAGCCTGGATAAATTGCAAGAAAAAAAGAACACCCTTATGCAAGAGTATTCTTTGAATAAAGAACAATTTTCTGACCTTGTTCAGTATAGGAAGAATTATGAAAATTATTGCGGAAAAGAAGTGGAGAGATGAAAAATTTATTTGAATGAATACATAAGTGAAAAGTTTTGTATATCAGCCAATTCTGATAGGATGTGGCAGATTTTTCCTTCAAAGTTTATTGTTAGTTGCGACAACAACTAAGCCCATCTTAACATTTCTGATATCCACCTGATTGAAGCATCTACAATTGCCAGATATAAGCTTTTTGATAGCGAAGTAATAAATCTAAGAATAACATATGAAAAAAATAAGCTGTAAATTTCCATAGATATTTGACAGCCCATTAAAATCGTATAAAAATAAGTTAAGATCCATTCCAAAAGAAATAGACAACTAGTGGAACATAAAAAAATGTATCAATCATGCCATTAAATCAATATTTATGTTGTTAACACAAATTTTTAAAAGACTCCAGTAATATCTTATATTTTTATCATAATTTGACAATTCTTCGCTTGACATTTATTTTTATGGTAGTGTTAAAACTAAATTCTACAAAATGATAGCATATAAAATCAAAAACTATAATTAGTTAATCAATATATGAATAAATGATTACATGATGTAATCTATCACCTTAACCAGACAATTATGTTATCTTTATTGTAAGAAAAACTGTCTTTAAATCTGAGTATTTCTTTTTCATTTCTAATATATGCACATTTGAGAAATTCCCCATTATTATCATTATCCAGTATTTTTTGATAATCAAAACCTTCTCTACAGAACCCAAATGGTAGTCCCTTTGATAAGTTAACATTAATGTCAACCGAATAATCCTTCTCCCATCTTAGCCAACTTTCTCCATTTTTAGGATAAAAAACTCTTAATTTTTGAATTCCGTTTATATCATCAAATAATTTAAAATAAGCTTTGTATAATTTCTCACGATTATCTATAATATCTTTTAGTTCAGATTTATGAATATCTAATTTTTGAAAGTCTTTTTGATTTTTACTCATTTTTATACAATTTTCTGCTACCGCTATTCCTAAAGGAATAGAGAATTCTTCTTTATTAAACCTGCATAATTCAATTGCTAAAGTTAATACAAAATTTGTTATAATATCACTATCTGTATTTTCAAACAATTGTCTTCTAAAAGTTATGATAGGCAATTGTTTAAAAACATAGTTTCCTATTTCTTTATCAATACCTTCAGTAGCAGTAACTGCATCTTCAACAACTTTACACCAATTATTACTTCGATTGCGTTGTTCTTTAAATTTTTCAAATTTATCTTCCAAATCATCGCTAATTTTACCAACAACACCATTAATAACCTGTGAAACAATACTTTTTAACATTATATATCTACCTCCAATTAATATATTTTATAAATACTTTTTATTAAGCAAAAAACATATATTAAATTTCATCCGCAATTTTGCATTACTTGTAAATAGTTTAATGTATTAACCATACTAAGCCAAACCTATATAGTTAAATACTAAAATTAAATCAATCTTATCCTTTATGTTATTTTTATCAACTTACTATAGTTATTTCCCTTTTTTTCGTGCTGCTTTTTCAATCCAACTTCCCAAATTATAATATCCATTGTCTTCCAAATAGTCATACAAATCATCACAAATATAGTCAAAATACGGAGGTGTATCATAATTATAATATCCAATAATAGTATGCGGATTACCCTTTACTGCTGTCCTTTGAGTTATCATATCTCTAAGATTATGTATATGAACCCCAATTATTGCATTTCCTCTTTCGATGCTTTTTCTTATTTCATATTGGACAAATGGACGGTTTAATGTTTCTTTGCCAATTAGGACTACAGTAACTGAAGTTCCTTCTAGTTGCTTATCTATCCATTTGCAAACAGCATTTTCACCATTCCTTTTAATTTTTTCAAATTCCGCCTTATCAATAAAACCTGCAGCTTCTTTGCCTTGAGTAACCCAACTATTTCTTACTATCATCGATCTATTGATATCCTCATCATAATGAAAGCTAAAAAATACTCTTCTTGCCATATTAACATTCCTCCTTACTGTTAAGTCTATTTATTATTTTAATTATTGCATCAACATTAGTGTCTATATCAAAAAATTTAGTTATATACTGTATTTCTTCATTATTTAAAGCATTTTTGATCATGTCACCATTTTCAGAATATAATTCATTAGATGTAAATCCAGTAAATGCTAAAGGTATATTCACTAATTGATATGATTCAGCAATATTAAATTCTTTTTTTACACCATCAGCGTTAATAATTTCTCCATCCTTTTGTTTATTACCAAACATATAAATTGCTATACCACATTGAGAAATCATTTCATCTCTATATTTTTCCCAAGTTTTCCTAAGTTGCTCACTATTTATTGCACTTAATGGGAAAGGCATCAGTTTTAAGCTATCTTCAATTTTAATATTCCTGTGATCATAACAATATTCAGTGATTCCATTTATTACATAAGTCCCTACACCTAATCCATATCCATTAACAACTTTATATCCGTTCTTAACAAGTTCAAAAGATAGTTTCCTGATAAAATCCTTAGCTACTTCTTCATCTAATGGAGTATAAGTTTCTGCACTTCCAGAAATAAACACAGTTTTTCTTTTATACCTATTTAATATGATTTTTAATATCTCCGTGATTTCTTCATAACTATCAATTAAGCATATTTTTATTCCATATCTGTCTAAATCAGCAATCTGTAGGCTTTGTTTAATTAAATCATATTTGTATTCGTCCATTGCCTTTTTATATTCTTTTTCGTCTTCAAACTTGTTCCTATTAGGTTCAGCAATTTTTTTTAATATATAATAATGTGGTCTGTTATCATCTCCCAGCAAAACTCTCATTTTACTAAGTACAAAATTAAAATTAGGATCACTAAAACTGAATCCTAAAAATAAAAAAGTCTTTGTCAGCAATGTTCCTTCTAAAACATCTCTAAATAATTTTCTACTATTAATTCCATATTCTTCGTAATCATCTCTAGTTATTACTGCATCAGATGGACTTTGAATATCTCCATGCATTTTATATACAACTGCATCATAATTTTTATATGAAAGCTGTAAATCCTTATCATCCTTTCTGACAGAAACATTTTTATTATTTTCTTTCAAGGCGTCTTCAATTAACGTATCAAAATTTGTTGTCCAATATGTAGAAATTGGAAGCTGTGATAATATATTATGGTTTTCCGTAGGTTTTTTATTAGAGGGAAATGAAGCTGATAAAAGTTCATTAATAGCACTTCTTTTCTTTTTATTACAATAAAACTGAGCCAAAGAAATCAAATCATGCTTTTCTTTTGATATATCTAATTCCAACTCCTTTGCAGGTTTTTCTAATAACTTTTCCCAATTATAGTATCCAGCATTTATAGAAAGTCCTGCGCCAGCAAAAATCGCTAATTCATCACTATACAATGCCTGTTCAACAATTTCAATCAATTCTTTTTTCTTAATTATATTGTTCAATTATTCTCCTCCGCAATAGAAATTAGTTCCCCAAAATCAGTATCTAGAGAAATACATATTCTGTATAAAATTTCCATACTAACAAATTCGCCTTTTCCCATCTTTGCTATCGTCGCTGGAGCAATACCAACCTTCTCCTGCAAATCTTTTTTGTTCATATTTTTATCTATCAAAAGTTTCCATAATCCATTATAGTTTATTTTCATAATATCATCCTTAATATTCATATAATTGAATTTTTCCTTCATATATTATACCATAGTTTTATTAAATAAAAAATCAGTGCAGTCTAAAGACGGCCGATTTTATCTCTCTGTACATTCGCTATAATATTTCTTAATTTACTTAGTTTTTTTATCTGTCTTAAAGCTTTTTATTTGCTCTAATATGGTCTTTTAATCTTTATCTTGACTCTTTACTTGTTCTTTTGATTTTAAAAGTTTAGAAAACAAAATACGAACATTCTTATGTTCTATTACTTTGTTATCAATTTTTGTTTTTTACAAGTCAAAAGATTTTATTAAATTCTCTTGTCTTTAAGCTATATAAATCTCTTGCCTCATCTACAAGGCTAAGCAATTGGCATAAAATTTATTTAATTTTAAATCCTATAATGCAAAATAAAAAAGAAGTAAAATAATTCCACTTCTCTTTTACCTAATATTTTTTTGTCTATAAATTTCCAGACAGTGTCTGGAATATTACAGCTCATTAATCCTATTTGATAAAATTGTCACTACACCAACAACTTTATCAAATGTCAAATCTCCAATGTACTTATTTTCACTGAGATGTACTTCCCACAAGAATCTTAGGTATGATTCTTTTTTTATGTCCTCGATTATTTCCTCATAGTCTTCCATTATCTCCTGACTTCCTCTTCTGTTTGATGTTCTCTCTATTGCTTCTTTTAAAACTTCATAGTCTATCTCATCTTTTTTTAGTTTGTAGAGGGTGTATAGATCGTAGAAGTCTCTCATTCGTGTTGTTGTTATATTTCTTCTAATTATGGTTTCGTATTTTTCTGCTAAAATTGTTTCTAATGGATATGCCATTATTTTTATAGCTTCTTTGCTAAAGATACATGGATAGGTGTATTCTATTTCTTTTGGTGTTATTGCATCTCCTGTTGTTAGGTCTAGTTTCATAGGGTTCTTAGTCTTACCTACTTTTGCTATTAGTGAAATTCTAAAGTTCTCGTACTCATCCTCTTCCCTAATATAAATGATGTCTTTTATTTCAAATTTTATTCCATCTTCTACATTGATATCTATAATCTCTTCTACGATGTCTTTTATTTTCTCTTCTTTTAGGGCTATGCCTTTTATGGTTGTGTCCATGTCCATAGTTGTTCTATTTTCAATTCCAATTAAGGAAGATATTAGGAATCCTCCTTTTATTACAAAATTATTTTTGTAATTTGATTTGGATAGCCTTTCTAAAAATCTTTCGAAAAAATATATTTGCAGAACTTCTTGTGACTTTAGATTTTTCTTCTCTGCCATGCTTCTTATCTTGCCCTTTATACTCTCGATATTAATCATGATAATACCTCCATATATTTTCTAACCTCATCTTCTATTTTAAATAATCTACTGTATTTTATGAGTCGTCTTAGATTTTTATTTGATGACTTAAAATATCTTTTTATGGCATCTGTAAAAATCTGCTTATCTATTTTTTCTCTATCGATTGTGATATCGCAAATTGTTCGATCAATATCGTAAACTGGAATAAGGTTGCCTTGTGGTGATTTTATTTCTGTCTTTCCAAGTTTGTATAAATCTTTTTTTACATAATGAACTTGTAAATCTTTATATCTTTTTTTTATATGGCTTGCATTGTACCCTTGGGGGACAGATATATGAAATACATTTGGAGTTCTATCGGATAGGTCGTGGAGGTATAGGGCTGTTTGATGGGAAAATATTATTCGATTACTATTAGATGATATTAAAACAAAATCGTCTATTACTTTTCCTTTTAATTGATATAGACCTGGTCTTAATCTTTCTAACTGTCCACTTTTTGTTAATTCTGATAAATTATGCCTAGTATATCCAAGTTCTTCTGCTTCTTTGTTGGTGATTACTAAATTTTCTTGTATATATTCTTTGAGTGTATTCATAGTCCGCCCCCCCTCTCGTTTACGCTTTTATTATATGTTATAAAAGCGAATATGTAAAGTTGGCTTGTGATTGTTTTATATTTTGAAAAGGATGTAACGAATCCTTACTCCCTTTAATAAAAAAAGAGCAGCCTTTTAAGCCACTCTTGTAGAAAGTACAAAATGAGTTAATTATATTTTTTGTGTTTCCTCATACCAGTTGCAGAACTACTCTTACGTCCATGTAGTTTTTTTGAGTCTTTTTGACGTATCCTTCTTCATCTTTATCGAAGACAAAATGCCTATAAAACTGCTTAAAATGCAGGATTTCTAAATTTATATCTTTTGTATCAACGCTATAGCCTCCACGTGCCTTGACCTAGGAAATTGGTCAAAGGCTTGGTATTTTTCTACTTTATATCCATTTTCCATAAATATTTCTATATCTCTTACTTGAGTTTTTGGATTGCAGGAGATGTAGACGAATTCTTTTGGATCTATGTCCATTATTTTTTTGATTGCTTTTGGATTTATTCCTTCTCTTGGAGGATCTAGGACTACTATGTCGTATTTTCCTTTTACTAGGTCAATTTTTTCTAAAACATCTCCAGCTATAAAGTCTATATTTTCGATTTGGTTTTCTTTTGCATTGTCGAAGGCTTTTTCTACGGCTTCTTCTACTATTTCTATTCCTACTGCCTTATTTGCGGCTTTTGCAAATAATTGAGTTATGGTTCCTGTTCCTGAATAAAGGTCCAGGACATTTTTAGTTTTATCCACATTTGCTAATTCTATAGCTTTTTGGTAAATTTTTTCTGCTGTAAATACATTTGGTTGAAAAAATGAAAATGGGGAAATTTGAAATTTTAAATCATTCATTTTTTCTTCTATATATTTTTTCCCAAATAAAAGTTCCATTGAATCTACTTTTACAGCATCTGATAGACTATCATTTATTACATGATAAATTGAAACAATTCTCCCCTTTGTTTTTGCATTTAAAAGATTGTGAGCAAATAGGTCTTTCCTCATAGGATCAAAAGATTTGTCAGAGCTTGTTACAAGGATGACCATAATTTCTCCTGTATGTATTCCTTTTCTTATTATTAGATTACGAAGCAAGCCTGTGTGAGCTTTTTTGTGGTAAAAACTTGTATTTTTTTCTCTAAAATAATTTTGTACATGTTCTCTAATCGATTCAAAATCACTATCTACAATATTACAACCTTCTGTATCTACAATTTCATAGAATCTATTTTGTCTATGAAGACCCAAAACTAAGGGACCGTCCTTGTAAGCATCTCCAAAAGTATATTCCATTTTGTTTCTATATCCTTTTACTTTTGGACTTCTTACAATAGAAAGTTCTTTGATATCTATATTATGATTTTTTAAAAGTTTTTGCATCATATTATGCTTTAGTAAAAGTTCGGTTTCATATCCCATTTTTTGGTAGGAACATCCTCCACAAATTCCAGCATTAGGGCAAAATTCTTTGGCATTTTCAATTTTAGAATCTTCCAAAACTTCCATGAATTTTCCCTTTTTATTATTTCCCCTATTTTTGGTGATTTTTACTCTTACTTTTTGTCCTAAAACTCCACCCTTAAATTGGACTGTTTTTTCTTCATTTATTTTTCCAATAGATATGTTTGGATAAGACATATCAATTATTTCTACATCTTTTATAGCTTTTTGTCTCATTTATTCTCCTCTATTCCAAAATCTTTCAACTAAGATTTTTAATTCTTTTTTATTTTTTACTTCTTTTATATTTGACCAATGTCTTGGATATAATCTCCTATATTTATCCCACAAAAACCTATCGTCAATTAAATAAATTATTCCCTTATCTTTTTCTCCCCTAATTAACCTTCCTGCAGCTTGAAAAATTTTGTTTAAACCTGGATAGGTATAAGAATAATCAAATCCATTGTGAGATATTTGGTCAAAATGGGTTTTTATTAGATTTCTCTCATCACTTACACCAGGCATACCTACAGAAATAACCATAGATCCAATTAGTCTGTCTCCTTTTAAGTCTACTCCTTCAGAAAAAATTCCTCCAAGAACTAAAAAAGCAGTTTTTTCACTATCGTATGTAAAATTTTGTAGAAATTTGTGCCTTTCAATCGGAGACATGGACCTTTCTTGGACTAAAATATCATCATTATAATTTCCCTTATAATATTCATAAACATCGGTTAGGTAAGAAAATGAAGGGAAAAATATAAAATAATTTCCTTTTTTCGCATTTATAAATTCGTGAATTAAATCAGCTATATCCATCAAGTTATTATTTCTATCCTTATATCTTGTAGAAATTGGACTTGCTAAAAGAGAAAAATTCTTCTTGTCAAATGGTAGATCTAAGTGAACTTTTAGCGAATCTTCTGCACCCAACATTTTAATATAAAACTTCATAGGAGATAAGGTTGCAGAAAAAAATACCGTTGATCTTGCCAATTTGTATTTTTCACCTAAAACATCTGATGGATCTATACATTTTATTTCATATATTTTTTCCATAGAATTTTCATCATAGGTCAAAGTTTGATAAAAACCCTCCCTAAAATTATCAGAAATTTTAAGGTGGTGGTTTATTTCAAAAAACATACCTTCTATTTTATCATAATCATCTCTTTTTTTATCCTTTATCAAAACTTTTTCTAATTTTTTTGAAAGGCCCATTAGTTTTTTGTCAAAATCATCATTA
This sequence comes from Anaerococcus senegalensis JC48, assembly GCF_000321005.1. Lineage (GTDB taxonomy): Bacteria > Bacillota > Clostridia > Tissierellales > Peptoniphilaceae > Anaerococcus > Anaerococcus senegalensis. The sequence goes on along the minus strand of NZ_HE578907.1, from coordinate 178,366 downwards.
TTATCAGTAGTATAATAGAATAATTTTTTACCATAGTTTTTGTACATCTTTTCAAATTCATCCAAGATAGAATCAATTGATTTTATGATTTTCAAATCCTTTTTGAGATTCATGCCCTCTCTTAATTCTTTAAAGCTTGTATCAACAAAATCATGAGAGAACATTTTTCTTGATCTTTCTAAAAGATTGTGGGCCTCATCAATTAAAAAGATATATTCATCCACACTCTCATCAAAAAATCTTCTCAAATAAACATTTGGATCAAAAACATAATTATAATCACAAATAATAAGGTCAGAATAAAGGGCCAGGTCTAGTTCAAATTCTAGAGGGCAAAGTCTGTGTTTTTCTGCATAAGATGTAATTATATCAAAATCCATTATATCTTCATTTTCCAAAATATCTTTTAAGCCATCATTTACCCTATCAAAATGTCCTCTCGCAAAAGGACAATCCTCAGGATTGCATGAAATTTCATCATTAAGGCAAATTTTTTCTTTGCTTGTTAAAGAAACAGCCTTTATTGATAAGTTTTTCTCCTTTAAAAGATACAAAGATTTTAAGGCTTCTTTTGCAGTAGTATTTTTGGCAGTCAAATAAAAAATCTTATCAGATAGCCCCTCTCCCAAAGATTTTACAGCAGGAAAAATAGTAGAAATTGTTTTTCCAGTTCCAGTTGGAGCATCAACAAATAATTTTTTCTTATCAAGAATCGCCCTGTAGACTGCAACTGACATCTTTCTTTGTCCCTGTCTATAGCCACTATAGGGAAAGGTCAATTCTTTTGCGCTCTTATTTCTTTTTTCAAGATTTATGGATAAAATTTTTGAGAAATTAATATATTCTTTTAGTAAATTTATGTAAAACTCATAAAGCTCATCAAGGCTTTTTTCTTTTTCAAAAGTTTTTGTCTTATAATCGTCAAGTGAAACATAGGTTAACCTTATGGTAAGTTTTTTTAAATCTTTTTTTACACCATAAAAATACCCATAGCAAAAAGCCTGAGCCCAGTGTAATTTATTAGAATCATCCAGTTTTTCCAAATTTCTTGTGGTAGATTTTATCTCATCTATTATTATTTGACCCTTTTTTTTCAAAAGGCCATCAGCCCTACCCTCAACATGAAATTCCATATCATCAATTTTAGTAATATTTGTTAGATAGTACTCGGCCTTATAATTTTTATCATAAGATTTTTGAATTTTTTGATGAGCCTTGATTCCTTGAACCATCCTATTATTATCCCTAAAAGAATTATCAATATCCCCACTTCTCATAACAAATTCAATAAGTTTTCTAACAGAAGTTTTTATATACATCAAATCACCTTAATTTATTATAACATTTTTCCTTAAATATTTAGAATTTTGAAACTATCAGTAAAATAAAACTTATTATAATTCACAAAAAAATATCCCTCTCAGGATATTCTTGAGAGAGATATTTTGCTTTTAATTTATTTTAATAAATTATTTTCTTTTTGATTTGAAAAGTGCTGCTGATGCTGCTGCAAGTGTTGCTACAACGCCTGTAAGTCCTGCTACACCAGTGTTTACATTGTTAACTTTTTTATTTTCTTTTTTAGCTTCTTTTACTTCTTTTACTTCATTTACTTCTTTAATTTTTCCATTTTTATCAACTTTTGAGAAATCAAATAGTTTTGCAAATTTGTCTTGATCTTTTTCTAAAGCTGCTAAAAATTCTTTTGAAGATTTATCATCTTTAATAAGTTTAATAAATTCATCCCAAATTTCTTTATTTTCAGGATCTTTTTCAGCTTCTTCTTTGATTTTACTAAAGTCAAATAAATCACTTATATCTTTATCATCGTCTTTATTAGCTAAATCTTTAATTTTTTCAATATCAAGTAAATCATCAAGTGATGATTTTTTGCCTTCTTCAGGTTTTTTACCTTCTTCAGGTTTTTTGCCTTCTTCAGGTTTTTTACCTTCTTCAGGTTTTTTGCCTTCTTCAGGTTTTTTACCTTCTTCAGGTTTTTTGCCTTCTTTTTTAGCTTGTAAAGCTAACCATTGATCGATTGTTAATCTATTTGTTTTTGCTGCTTCTTTTTCATTCCATTTATCGAGTGTAGTTAGATTTTCTTTAGCCCATGCAATTCCAGCATCTTTAGCTTGTTCTACATCATAAACTGTTGTAGCTTCCTTTACTCTTTTAACATACTCATTTTTATCGCTACCAAGTCCAGCTTCTTTAAGTTCAGCTAATGCTGAAGCTTTTGCATCTGCCAAAGGTTTTTTTGCAGCTTCTTCTTTTGCTTTTGCATCTGCTTCTTTTTTATTGTAATCATCTATGTTTATTAGACCATTATCTTTTGCAGATTTAAGCGCAGCTTCTTTAGCTTGTTCTACTGAATATAAATCTGCAGCATTATCTATTTGACTATTATAAGCATCTAATTGAAGTCCAGATGCTTTAAGTTCAGCTTTTGCTGCTAATTTTGCTTTTCCTAAAGGTGTTTTAGCTAATTCTTGATTTTTCTTATTTTGAATTGATAAAATTTCATTAGTTTTTTGTTCAATATTATAAACATTATTTGGGTAAGCAAGAACGTCTTTTTGATTTTCAAATGGTACGCCAGCATCATCCAATTGTTTTTTAGCTTTAGCTTGTGCCTCAGTTATTTTTTGTGCATCTGTTTTTCCAGCTGCATCGTTTGTTCCAACTGATTGAGTAGCTTGATTTACTGGTGCTACTTCTTCAGCTTTTGTAGAATTAGGTGCAAGTACACCAACTGATAGTGCTAGGGCTACAACTGAACCCAATACCAATTTCTTATTATTTTTCATAATTTACTCCTTAATATTATTTTTATATTTTCATTATATATAGTTTTCGTGTTAAAGTCAAATAATTATGTTTAAAATATGATGTTTTAAAATATATTTAATAAATTTTCAACATAATTTTCATTATATTTTTATATTATTTTGCTTATTTACTAAATTTACCAATTAATATAAATTTTTATATTCCTCTGCTGGCTCCGCCACCTCCGGATGATCCTCCTCCACCGGAAAATCCTCCTCCAGAAAATCCGCCCGAGCCTCCGGAAAATCCTCCAAAAGATCCTCCTCCAAAGCCCCCGAATCCACCGAAGCCTCCATATCCTCCACTTCTAAAACCTCCTCGGCCTGTAAAAAGTCTTGAGAATATGATAAAAATTATAAATATTATTATTAATGTTCTTAAATCTATTTCGTCGTCTTCATCTTCTCTTAGCCTATCAGCATATTCGTCATAATCACCAGTCAATTCTACTTGATATTCTTCTAGAATTTGAGAAACAATAGCGTTGAAGCCTTCTGTAATTCCTTTGGAAAAATCACCCGCCCTCATATAATCAAGCATAAATTCATCAATTATTCTTCCGACCTTACCATCATTTAATCTTCCCTCAATTCCATAGCCTGTTATAATTGAAATATCTTTTTTATCTTGGCCCTTTCTTTGGGAAATTAAAATCAAAACTCCATTATTTTTTTCCTTATCACCAATTTTCCATTTGTTTAAAAGATCTGTTCCAACTTGCATTGGTTGGTCTTCTATATCTTTAAGAGAAACATAAATTACTTGAGATCCAGTTTTTTGTTCAAGTTCTTTGTTTACTTTTGTCAAATGGTCTTTAGTTTCTTGGTCAATTAAATTAAGTTCATCATAATAGTAAGTTCTCGGTGATTCTGGTAAATTTTCTGCAAAAGACTTATTAGGTAGAAAAAGAAGAATAAAGGCAAATAAAATAGTTACTATTATATTCTTCCTTTTTCTCATAAATTACCTAACTTCCAAAATTTACTTTTGGTGCATCTTGGGCTGATGCATCAGCTTCAAAATATTCTGCCTTATCAAATCCCATCATTGATGCAAAAATGCTTGTTGGGAAAGATTTAACTTTTGTATTATAAGACTTAACTTCTCCGTTATAATTTTTTCTTTCAACAGAAATTCTATTTTCTGTTCCAGCAAGTTCATCCATAAGTTGAGTAAATTGTTTATCAGCTTTTAACTCTGGATAATCCTCAGCAACTACATTTATATTTCTAATTGCTTGATTCATTTGTTCGTTAGCTTCAGCTAATTCTTTTGGTCCCTTAGCATCTTTTATTCCTGCCCTTGCCTCAGTAACTTCTGTCAAAGTATCTTTTTCGTGTTTTGAATATCCTTTTACAGTGTTAACAAGATTAGGAATTAAATCCGCCCTTCTTTGCACAACATTTTGAACTTGAGCATATGATTCATCTAATTGTTCTTTTTGTTTTACAAGTCCATTATATGAAGGTATTAAAACAATTATAGCAAGAGCAATAATTGCAATTATAGCTATAACAATTCCTCCTACCCCTCTTCTTTTTTTATTAATTTCCATTTTTTCCTCCTAATTTTATTTCTATTTTAATTATACCCATCTAAAAGGATTACTTTTTTATTTTCTAAAGATTTTTGTATATCAATTGTTCTTTGGTTTGATGATCCCTTAAATTTCAATCTTAAATCTTTTAATTTTTCTACAAAAAGTCCATCAACCAAGACATCACACATGGATAAAAGTTTTTTTGCGTTTTCAATATTTACCAAAACTTCATACAAAAATCCTGAAAAAATCCAAATTGATTTATCTGTTTCTTCTCTAATCTTTTTTACAATCTCAATCAAATCTTCTGTAGATTCAAAAGGCTCTCCTCCAAGAATTGTAAGCCCTTCTATTTCATCTCTATTTAAGTAAGAAATTATCTCTTGAGTTTGTTTTTCTGTCCACAAATCTCCAAAATTTGGATTCATATATTTCTTGTTAAAACAATTTTTGCAATTTGCATGACAGCCTGTGACAAAAAACGAAGTTCTAATACCAGGTCCATTTGCCACATCATACTTTCTTATTTGTCCATATCTCATAAATCCTCCATAAAAAAAGTCTACTAATGTAGACTTTTATTATATATGCAAAACTCTTGCCTTTATTTCTTTAGTTCTTCCTTCATTCCAGAAATTTTCTCCCAAATATCCGCATGTTCTTCTTACTACTGTTAGTTTTGACCTGTCTTTATTTCCACATTGTGGACAATACCATTCGTTATTATCATCTAAAAGCATTTCGCCATCATAATTACATTCTACACAATAATCTGATTTTGTATTAAATTCTGCATATTGGATATGGTCATAAATATATTCGACAATTGTGCCAAGAGCCTTCAAATTATTTGTCATATTTGGAATTTCTACATAAGAAATACAACCACCTGATGACATATCTTGGAATTTTGATTCAAAATCAAATTTTTCAAAGGCAGAAATTTCTTCTCTTACGTCAACATGAAAAGAATTTGTGTAATAACCTTTGTCGGTTATATCTTCAATATCTCCAAATCTTTTTCTATCAATTGAGGCAAACCTATTTGTAAGATTTTCTGCTGGAGTTCCATAAACTGCAAATTGAAGGCCAGTTTCTTCTATCCATTCTTTCTTTTTATTATTTAAAAAATCCATTATTTTTATAGCAAATTTTTCCCCATCTTTATTTGTATGACTTACTCCTTTTACAAGTTTACATGCTTCATATATTCCAATGTAGCCTATTGTTACTGTTGCATATCCATTTTTTAGAAGTGGATTTATTTTTTCGTGAGGTTTGAGTCTTGCTATTGCTCCATGTTGGAAATGAATTGGTGATGAATCGCTTGTTACATCTTTTAAATGTTCATATCTTAAGATTCCAACTCTTTTTACAAGATCCATTCTTTTATTTAAAATATCGAAGAATTTTTCTTCATCACTGCCTGCTAGTATTCCAATTTGTGGGAGGTTTATTGTGCAGACTCCTATATTAAATCTTCCATCAAATTTGTAATTTCCATTTTCATCCTTATATGGTGGCAAAAATGCCCTGCAACCCATTGGAGAAAATACATTTCCTTCATAATTTTCTCTCATTTTTTTAGCAGATATATAATCAGGATACATTCTTTTTGCTGTACATTTTATGGACAATTCTGTAAGATAGTGATATTTACTTTCCTCTTTTATGTTATTTTCATCCAAAACATAAATTAATTTTGGAAAGGCTGGAGTTACATAAACTCCTGCTTCATTTTTTATTCCTTGGATTCTTTGTTTTAAAATTTCTTCTATAATTTTTACAGTTTGATTCAAATATGGATCATTTTCATCTGTATGCATAAATAAGGTTACAAAAGGTGCTTGACCATTTGATGTCATAAGAGTATTTATTTGGTATTGGATGGTTTGAATTCCAGATTCTAAATCTCTTTGGGTCAATTTTTCAGCCATAGCCTTTATTTCTTTTTCATTTGATAAAATTTCTTTTGCCAATTTGTAATTTTTCTTGTAAGAAACTTGCAAATATTTTGAAAGGCATGAAATATTTATAGATTGACCACCATATTGGTTTGATGCAATTTGGGCAATAATTTGGGTCATTACATTACAAGCTACTTGGAAAGATTTTGGTGTTTCGATTGTTTTTCCATTTATAACTGTCCCCTTATCAAGCATATCTTTCATATTTACCAAACAGCAATTAAAAATTGGTTGGATTAAGTAATCAAGATCATGAATATGTATTGCTCCATTTTCGTGAGCTTCAACTAGATCAGCATCTATTAATTTTCTTTTTGCTAAATCTTTTGAAACTTCTCCTGCTATCAAATCTCTTTGAGTTGATGCAATTAATGGATTTTTGTTGGAATTTTCATCCATTACATCAATATTTGTTCTTTCAAGTAAGCCGATTATATCATCATCTGTCGTATTTGCTTCTCTTTTATAGGCTTGAACAGACCTATAAGCTTCATATGATTTCGCTGTTGCAGGATTTTTCTTATCAATTAATTTGTAATAAACCATATCTTCAATTTGATAAATTGAAATTTCTCTTTTATTTACAACACTTTTTTCAATTTCATTTGCAATTTCTTCTGCTTGCTTTTCTATAAAAACACCATTTGGTGAATTCATAGCCTTTTCTATGGCTATTTTTATTTTATTTTTATAAAAATCTACCTTTTGACCATTTCTCTTTACAACTTTAGGCATTTTCTCAACTCCTTTATTAATACTACTTAAGTATACCATATATTGATATAATAAAACAACAAATACCATATCTTGTGTTTTTTTAGTTTTTTTGTATGTATATTTCTTTCCAATCTTTGGGATTTTCTTTAAGTCTTTGTATAAATATGATTTAAAAAATAATTTAAAAAATAAATTTATCCCATTTTTTAGACAAAAGAAAAAGAGAAAATCTCAAAAAGAAATTTTCTCTTTTTATATTTATTCTTTAATTTTTAACTTGGTAGGCTAATTCATTATTTTTATCTAAATCTATAATGACATGATCGCCTTCCATAATATTTCCTTCTATAATTTTTCTTCCCAAGTTTGTTTCAATATTTGCTTGCAAGTATCTTTTTATTGGTCTTGCTCCATATTCTACATCATAAGATTTTTCTAAGATATATTCGTGAGCAGCTTTGCTAAGCTCGATTGTAATATCACGATCTTCAAGTCTTTTTGATATATCTTCAATTTGAAGGTCAATAATTTTATAAACTTGATCACTTGTTAATGGTTTAAACATAACTATGTCATCAATTCTGTTTAAAAATTCTGGTTTGAATGATGCTTTTAATGCCCCATCAACAAGTTTCCTATTTTCTTCGTCAATTGTTCCATCTTCTTTTAATCCATCTATTAAATAAGATGATCCAATATTTGAAGTCATAATTATAATTGTATTTTTAAAGTTTACAGTTCTTCCTTGGCTGTCTGTTAGTCTTCCATCATCTAGAACTTGTAGTAAAATATTGAAAACATCTGGGTGAGCTTTTTCAATTTCGTCAAATAAAATTACTGAATAAGGATTACGTCTTACAGCTTCAGTTAATTGACCACCTTCTTCGTATCCAACATAACCTGGTGCAGCTCCAATTAGTCTTGATACAGAATATTTTTCCATATATTCTGACATATCAATTCTTATCATATTTTTTTCGCTATCAAACATTGCTTCTGCAAGTGATTTTGCAAGTTCTGTTTTACCAACTCCTGTTGGTCCTAAGAAAATAAATGATCCAATTGGTTTATTTATATCTTTAAGTCCAGATCTTGCCCTAATTATTGCATCTGAAACTTTATCAACTGCTTCATCTTGACCAATAACTCTTTCATGTAATTTATCAGAAAGTCCTAAAATTTTACTTCTTTCGCTTTCTACTAATTTATTTACAGGAATATTGGTCCAATTTGAAACAACATCTGCTATGTCTTCATCAGTAACTTCTTCTTTTATAGAAGAATCATTTTCTTGTTCTTTTTCTTTTTCATCTAATTTCTTTTCAAGCTCATTTAATTTTCCATATTTTAATTCTGATAATTTTTCAAAATCGTAATTTCTTTGGGCTTTTTCAATTTCAACTTTTACTTTGTCAATTTCTTCTTTAATATCTTTTACAGAATTAATTGAATCTTTTTGGCTCTTCCATTTATTGAAATCAGCATTAAATCGTTCATTTGCATTTGCTAATTCTTTTTCTAGCATTTCAAGTCTTTTCTTACTTTTTTCGTCATCTTCCTTTTTTAAGGCTGCAATTTCAATTTGAACTTGTAAAATTCTTCTTTTTTCCTCATCCAAATATTCTGGCATTGTATCAATTTCAGTTCTTACAGTTGCACAAGCCTCATCCATCAAATCAATTGCCTTATCTGGTAAAAATCTATCAGTAATATAACGGTTTGAAAGCTCTGCTGCCGCAATTACTGCTTGGTCTTGGATTCTTATTCCATGATAAATTTCATATTTATCCTTGATTCCCCTTAAAATTGAAATTGTATCTTCCACACTTGGCTCATCAACCAAAACTTTTTGGAATCTTCTTTCAAGAGCTCCATCTTTTTCAATATTTTCTCTATATTCATTTAAAGTTGTTGCGCCAATTACTTTAATTTCCCCACGGGCAAGCATTGGTTTCATTATATTTGAAGCATCCATTGAACCTTCTGTTTTTCCAGCTCCAACAATTGTGTGAAGCTCATCTATAAACATAATTATTTGTCCTTCAGATTTTTTTACTTCATCAATAACTGACTTTAATCTTTCTTCAAATTGTCCCCTGTATTTTGCTCCTGCAACTAAGCTTGCCATATCAAGGGCAAAAATTGTTCTTCCTTGAAGTGGTTCTGGTACATCTTTATTAACAATTCTTTGTGCAAGACCTTCAACAATTGCCGTTTTACCAACTCCAGGTTTACCAATTAAAACTGGATTATTTTTCTTTCTTCTTGAAAGAATCCTTTGACAATTTCTAATTTCTGTATCACGTCCAATAACTGGATCTATTTTTCCTTCTCTTGCTTCTTTGGTCAAATTTCTACCGTATTTTTCCAATGGATTATTAGTTTCTTCTGGATTATCGCTAGTAACTTTTTGACCATTTCTAACCTTTTTAAGCTCATTTGAGAAATTTTTAGCATTTAAGCCAATTTCCTTAAAGTAATCACTTAATTCTGTTTCTTCATTTAAAATAGTTAAAAAAATGTGTTCAGTTGATATAAATGAATCGCCCATTTTCTTTGCACAATCTTCACTTTTTAATAAAATTCTTTGAAAAATTGTATTTGGATAAATATTTGCTGAACCAGATTGGCTTGGCAAACTTTCCATTTTTTCTTCCATTTTGTTAAGTACTTTTTTGTACAAGCCCATATTAGCTAAAACTTGGCTTACGAATGAATTTGAATCTTCAACCAAAGCGTAAGCTAGGTGGATTATGCCAACTTCTGGGTTGGCATTTTTTATTGCTAGTTGACTTGCTTCATTAATAGCTTCTGTTGATTTTTGAGTAAATTTGTTAAAATCCATAATCATATCCCCCTAATTTAATTCCTTTAATTTTTTATATAGGTCAATTTGATCTTTACTTAAATCTTTTGGATTATCGATAAGAATTTCTATATAAAAATCTCCAACTTTTCCTTTCAAATCCTTATATCCCTTACCTTTAATCCTTATTTTGTTTCCTGCTTCAATTTTTTCAGGAATATTTATTTTAAACTTTCCATTTGGACTGTCGACTGTGATTTTTTCACCAAAGTATGCATCCCAAGGACTTACTCTTTCTTTTTTAATAATATCCAACCCATCTAACCTATAAGTTGAGTCTTCCTTGATTTGAACTTTTACATAAATATCTGCATTCAAATTATATTTTGAACCATCAATTTTTAAATTTTTCCCACTTGTCATTCCACTTGGAATATTTATATTAATTTCTTTTATAGAATTTGTTTCTTTATCTTTTATTTTTAGCGTTCTAGATACGCCACTCATTGCTTCATCTAGTGATATATTAACCTTAGCTTTAATTTTTGATTTTTTAGATTTTGTAAATCCATTTTTAAAACTTGATCCGAATCCTCCAAAATTTGTGGATGAAGACCTTGATGAAGTTCTTCCTCCTCCAAACAAGGTTTCAAAAAAATCTGAAAATCCAGAGGATCCTCCTGTACTACTTGTGTAGGTATAAGATCCGTTTCCAGCTCCAAAATTTGAAAATAAATCTGAGAAACCATATTGAGATGGGTCGAAATTTTGACCTTGACTGAAGTTTCCACTTTTTCCAAACATATCATATTGTTTTCTCTTATTTTCATCAGATAATACTTCATAAGCTTCATTTATTTTTGCAAATTTTTCACTGGCTTCTTTATCATCAGGATGAAGGTCAGGGTGGTATTTTTTCGCAAGCTTCCTATAAGCTTTTTTTATTTCACTATCATTTGCTTTTTTATCTACACCTAAAATTTCATAATAATCTTGATATTTCATAAAACCTCCATCATTCTCTGACCATCTTTGACCTTAATTTAACTATACTAAGTTTATATTAATTATCAAGTTTTTTCATAATTTATGATATATTTTAGTATGTTATAATAAATATAATACTTTAATTAATTTAAGGAGTTAAATTTGCAAGATAAAATTAAAATACTACATGTATTAGGTGATTTAAATGTTGGTGGAATAGAGAGTCTCTTAATTTCAATATTTAATAATATAGATAGAAGAAAATTCGAATTTGATTTTTTGGTTCATAAGATTGGAAGTTGTGAAAATTATAATAAAATTAAAAATTTAGGTGGAAATATTTATACTATTGAAAAATTCAATCCAAAAAAACCACTAAAATACAAAAGAGATTTGGAAAAATTTTTATCAAATCATAGTGAATACAAGATATTACATTGCCATTTTAGGGGTACAGAATCTACTATACTTAAAGCTGCAAAAAAATATGGTCTTACAACAATATCTCATAGCCACGGAATAAATTATGGTCATGGTTTTAGAAAAATTCTTAGAGATTATTTAAAAAAAGATGTAATTAAATATTCCGATTATAAGTTTGCTTGTTCAATTGCAGCTGGTGAATTTTTATTTGGTAACAATGATTTTACCCTAATTAAAAATGGAATTGATCTAGAAAAATATATCTTTAATCAAGAAATAAGAAATAAAATTAAAAATCAACTTAATTTAAGAGAAAATAAAGTATTAGTTCATGTGGGAAGTTTTTTAAAGGTTAAAAATCAGGAATTTTTAATATTTTTAATGAAAGATTTAGTTAAAATTGATAATAAAATAAAATTATTACTTTTAGGAGATGGTGAACTTAGAAAAGAGATGGAAAATTTGGTAAATAAATTAAGCTTAGATTCAAATATTATTTTTATGGGATCAGTTACAAACGTTAATGAAATTTTACAGGCATCCGATATATTTTTATTACCTTCTTTAAATGAGGGATTACCTCTATCTGCCGTCGAAGCTCAAAGTTCAGGTTTAAAATGCCTTCTTTCAAATAATATTCCTAAGGATGCAAAAATTACAAAAAATGTTAAATTTATATCCCTCGATGATAAAAATGAATGGATAAAATCCATTATTAATAATTTTGAATACGAAAGAGAAAATCTTTATAAAATTATTGATGAACAAGGTTTTAATATTTTAAGTACATCCAAATTCTTAGAAGAATTTTATAAAAATCTAATATAAAAATGGTTTAGAATATTTTCATTCTAAACCATTTTTATTTATTTAAATCTTAATAAATATTTTAATTTTATTATTTGTACAAGTAGTAAAAGGCTTCGCTTCCCATGTCTTAATTTAAATTGATCAATATACTCTTTGTATTTTTCGTATAATTTTTCTATTTCTTTTTTTTCTATACCTTTTTTAAATGCTATAACAAGCCTAAAAACTATAGTTGATGGTATTCTATATTCCTTTATAGCTCTAATTTCTAAATCACTTAGTTCTATACTTTTATCATTTAAAAGTCCTATTGAAGATGACAAATCTTTTTCAATTTGATTTATATTAAAACTAGATAAATTACTATCTTTATGAAATACCCTATAATTTGTTAAATATTCTTCCAATACGCATATTTTATTAGCTTTAGAAAAAGCTTTTACTAAAAAATCTGTATCTTCTGACCAATTTCTACCCAATTCGAATCTCAATTTATGTTCTTCTATTAAAGATTTTTTAATTAAAAAAGATGCAATTTGTCCTTTATTACGACCTATTAAGTAATTATATAAGAAATTTTTTTCACTAAAAGCTGTTTCAAGTTGAGAAATATTTTTGCCTGAAACAACCTTAGTACCGCAAGATACTATATCTGAATTTTCTTTTTTTGCTTTTTGCAACATTTTTATGGAATAATCTTTGTCTAAAAAATCATCAGAATCTAAAAAACATATATAATCATCATTTGAATAATCTAAACCATTATTTCTAGCAGCAGATACTCCTGAATTTTCTTGATATATATATTTTATATTTTTATTTTTTTCTTCTAAGTTTTTAATAATATTTTTACTATTATCTTTAGATCCATCGTCTACAACATAAATATTTATATCAATGTATGACTGATTTAAAACTGACTCAATACATTGCTTAATAAATTTCTCATTATTATAAACAGGTATTATAACACCTATACTCATTTAATTACTCCCTCTTATTATCTTATTTATTGGTTTTAAAAATAAATTTTTCTCAAAATCATTCATCGAAAATATCCACAAACTTACTCCATAAAATATCACAAAAATAATTATTAAGATTATAAAATAAAATATACTAGAAATTTCTATCTTAAAAAGTATATATGCTAATATCATTGAAGGTAACATTCCTTTTATAACATTAAAAATTTCCTTAAAATAATATCTTATATCTATTCCAATCTTTTTATGATAATATATGTTCATGATGATTCCGTTTCCAATGGTCACAGTAAAAGCTGTTCCTAATGCAGAACCTATTGGTCCAAATTTTATTGCTAATGGGATTGATATGAAAAAATTTGATAAAGCCACAATAAAAAATACTACAGACATAAATTTGTGTAAATTTTTTGCTCTTTGTATGTCAACCCCTATTGCTTGTATTAATGATAATAGAGATGATGCCATTAATATTATTGCAACATAATAACTTTCTATGTATGTATCATCAAGCCAAATTTTAGAAACAAAGTACTTACCAAAAGCAAAAAATCCTAGTAAAATAAGCATTAATATATATAACTGAATTCTAGATATTTTTGCAAAAAGTTTAGTAATTTCAAAATCATTATAACCTTGAGCGACCATTTTATTTACTTGTGGTACAAAAACTGTAACTACAGAAGATGCAAGTTGCTGATAAGCTCTATAAATAATTGATCCCATAGCATATATAGTAACTGAAACACTTCCTACAAATTTACCCAAAACAAATTTATCTACAGACCAATTTATTTGTTCTGTTATCATTGATAAAAAAATAAATCCTGAAAATACACTTATTGCTTTTAATAATTTTTTGTCTAAATTTAAAAAATCAAATTTCATTGATAGTTTTTTTATAGCAAAATAACCATTAGATATAAAAGCAAATAAGCTTATAAAAGTTGTAACAATTACAAGACCTACTGACTTAAATCCAACCATCAACAATGGAATACCCAAAACTGGTGATAGAATTAATCTAATCAACATTAATATTCTTTGGAAAATGAATTTTTCATTTGCTGAAATAAATGATTCAAAAACACTAGTTGGAAAAGTTAGAGCTACATTAATTACTAAAATCGACATTAATTTTTTTGAAAGTTCAATCTCATTACTGGTCAATTTCCCTCTTAAAATTACATCTAAGTTTATTATTAAAATAAATCCTAAAATTATTGATATTATCGACATAGTTAGAAATACTATCATAAACAAACCATTAAGTTTACTTATTCCTAAATCATCATTTTTAATTTTATATCTGTAATAAAATCTAACGTAGGCTGATCCAAAACCTAATGATAATAATCCCAAATAAGCAACAAGTGATGCTGTGAGTTCATATACTCCATACTCAGCGTCACCCAAATATCTTAAAATAATTGGCGTATAAAAAAGTGTAAGTAATGTATTCAATATTATTGATACATAAGATAATAAGGCACCTGTTTTTCTCTGATTCAAATTCATATTTCACCTATTTTAAATTAATATCTTTAAACATAATCAAAACCTCCATTGCTGGAGGCTTATTTTTTAATGATCATATTCAATTAAAGATATAACTTCGTAATCTTTTAATTCATCGCGTCCTTTAAGATCTGTTAATTCTATCAAAAACTCTAAACAAACAACTTCTCCACCTAATGATTCTACTAAAGATGCACAAGCTTTTGCAGATCCTCCTGTTGCTATTAAATCATCAACGATTACTACTTTGTCACCTTTATTTAGAGAATCTTCGTGGATTTCTATTTTGCTTTGTCCGTATTCTAAATCATAAGATATAGATTTTATTTCTCCAGGAAGTTTACCTGGTTTTCTTACTGGAATAAAACCTACATTTAATCTATCAGCAAGGGCAGCTCCAAAAATAAATCCCCTTGATTCTATTCCTATAATATAATCAAAATCTAATTGATTTAATTTTTCAGCCATAAGATCCAATGTTTCCTCATAAGCTTTATTGTCTTTTAGAAGGGTTGTAATATCTTTAAATGATATTCCTTCTTGAGGATAATCTTTAATAACTCTAATTTTTGACTTAATGTCCATATTTTCTCCTTTATTCTTCTAATAAATAATTATATAATATTTTATTTCTAATATCTATTGATGCTTCATTATCAGGAACATAATAAGAAATTCCATCTATCATATCAGGATGACCTGGTATAGTTTGCGTGTTAATTTCTGCATCTTCGATATTTCTAAACGCCCAGGCAAATGATAAAATTGTTGACATTTTTATATTCGAATCCATATTTGAATTTACTTTAGAAATAACTCCTGGAATTTTTAATATATTTTTTGGTTTTGTCATATTTTTTATAAATTGTATTACAAAATCCTGCTGACAATCTATCCTTCCCAAATCTGCATTGGCATAGCCTTTTCTAAATCTACAATAATCAAGGGCTTGTTTTCCATCAAAATGATGTAGTCCTGGCTCAATTTCTTGAGCACTCGCAATTTGTTCTGGGACTTCAATATCTACTCCTCCCAAAGCATTTACACCATCTTCTACAGCTTGAAAACTAACTTCTGCATAATAATCTAGGTCAATTTCTAAAAAGTTTCTAATTGTTTTTATTGTTTCATCCATACCACCATAAGAATGTGCTGCATTTATTTTATCTAAATTACCTTGTACATATACTCTTGTATCCCTAGGAATAGATAATATCTCTATACTTTTAGTATCTTTATTCATCAAAACTAACATTAAAGTGTCAGTTCTAGTATTATATTTTTCTCCAGTAGAATCAACACCTGCAAATAAAAATAATAATTCATCTTCATTTTTTTGCTCAATCTTATTTCCACTTCCTAAATCTTTTCCAGTAAATTTATTTTCATCTTTAACTATTGTAGATGAAATAAATCCTTTTATAAATACAAAAGCAAAAGCTACCGTAATAATCATAAGTATAATTAGTATAGCTTTTATTACTATTTTTTTTATTTTCATATAAACCCCTTAAAAGAAAAAACTTGAAAATGTATATATAATTATACCAGCTATTATATTTCCTATAGCAATAGTAACAAATGATTTTAATTTCTTTAAACCAAGAATTGATGCTATCAAAGAACCCATCCAAACGCCTGTACCTGGTAAAGGAATAGCTACAAATAAAAATAAGCCAATATATTCATATTTTTTTATATTTCCTTCTTTCTTTTTAGCTTTACTCTCAGCCCATACAACTAATTTTTTTAACGAATCTTTTTTTTTCATATAATCAAAAATTGGCATAATCCATAACAAAATAAAAATTGCAGGAATTGTTGATCCTAGTAACGAATATAAATAAGCATGCATTGGTTTAAATCCCATAGCAAGACCAACTGGAATAGAACCTTTTAATTCTATTAAAGGAAACATACTAATGATAATTAGAGCTATATTATTTGAAAAATTAGATCTAATTAATTCTATTAGACTTTGCATTTTTTCTCCTTGTAATTCTTTTATCTTAACTATTATATCATATTATTTTAAACATTAAAAAACCGAAACCAAGTTTTACTTGGTTTCGGAAAAATTTATTTTGAAGCTTTATTAAAATATTTATCTGATTTTGTATCTTGCTTCATTTCATAATAAATTAATGAATTTAATTTATTATTTCTTTTTTGGAACTCTTCATCCTTGCTTACTTCCTCATTATTTTTATCAAAAATTTGTTTTGTTGTAAGTATTGGATAATCTTTTCTCATATCTAACATGTATTTTTCATAAGCTGATAATTTTACTCCACCAGCTTTTTCTAATAAATAAGGTGTTAGATAATTCAATGACATATTTACATCTTTTTCTTCTTCTATATCATAATTTGCCCAAATAGTAAATGGTGTATAGAATACATCTTTATTTGTGTAATTATCACTAGATTTTATAAGTTTCATAAATACATCATAATTTTGTGGTTGATGGTCACCAAATATACAAATTATTGTTGGTTCATCGTAAGATTTAAAATATTCTACAAGATTTTTCAAATCTTCATCTGATTTTTTTAATAAATTAACATAATGACTTGTACCTTGATCATCACCGTTATTTTCATTTAATACTTTTATATCTCCAGGAATATTTGAAGTATATCCACCATGGTTTTGCATAGTTACAAGATATGTGAATAATGGTTTATCAGATGATTTTTTTTCAAATTGTTCTTTAATTTTATCAAAAGCAACTGAATCTTTCATAAAACTATTTGTTGGTTCAAAATTATCTGGATTATTATCATAATCACCCAAAAAGGCAATATTTTTAAATCCTAAATTTGGCCAAACTTCTTGTCTAGAATAATTTGTTGGTTTATTAGGATGGGTTATAAATGTTTTGTAGCCTTGATTTTCTAAAACTCTAGCTACTGATGTGTGTCCTTCTTTTACATATTGTTGGAAAGGATATGCTCCTAATGGGAAAAATGTTAAAGGAACTGATGTTAGCGCTTCATATTCTGAATTTACTGTTCCTCCACCCAAAACTGAAACATATGAACGACCTTGGATTGCATTTTCATCTAAAGACCTTTGGAAAGCAATAGGATTTTCACTTAATTTTAAATTTCCTTGTCCGTAATAATCTGCTAATGCTTCTGATTGAATTATTACTATATTTGGTTTTTTGTTTTCTTTGGTTCCTATATCTTTGTTGTAATATTCTTCTAGAGTATCTTCTACTTCTTTTTCATCATAGCCTTTTGGTGCTGTAAGAATTTGGTTTGCAAAAATTCTATAAAAACTATAAGGTGAACCTTCTACATAATATGTTCTTGATGGTCTCCATAAATTTACTCCAACACCATTTTGTTTTATAAAATAATTTACACTAACAACAGTTATTAGAGCGAATAAACTTGCATAACCTACTAATTGTTTCGCGTAAGATTTTTTAGAAATTTTTATTTTTCCTTCATTTATTGATGAGATTACCAATAACCACAAGCTTGCCAAAGAAAATGCCATCATTGATTGACCATTTAATTGAATAACAGTATCTTTAGCTACGTCTGCCGCAACTCCTAATGATCCTAAAAATGCAGGAATTAGTGGAGAATCTCTCAAAATATATAAAGCATCATTAGCAATTCCAAAAGCTATAGAAACAACTAAAATAAACATCATTGAAAATCTTTTTTTTCTGATTACTATATAAATTAATACTTGTATCAAAAATAATATTAATGCATTTATTAAAACATAAATCAATTCCATTGATGATATACTTGGATTATATGCAGATTCTAGTATATAAAATGACACAAAAGGATTTAGTATAAATAAAACCCAATTTCCTATATTAACTTTTTTATGTTCTGGATATTTCTTATAAATACTTTTTATTCCAAGTGAAGCTAAAAATACCATAGCAACAAATATTATAATATCTTTAAAAGTATATGGAGCATTAAAGAAAGTACAATAAAATCCGTTGATATGATCATTTAATTTACTTAATCCAAATAATGAAATTCCTAAAATTATAAAATTCAAAACATAATCTTTACCTATGTATAGAATTTCTTTTTTTCCTCGTTCTAAATTTTTAATTCTAATTATAATATTATAAATAAAGAAAGCAAATAATATTACAGATGCTATGAAGATTAAACTTTGCATTACAATTGAGAAAAAGTCTGTATAATATATGTCTACATATGACCTATTTTCAGTAGAATTTGCATACATTGTCATTGTGTGATCTTTTAAATATGTCATAATAGCACTAGAATATTCTGGACTTGTTTCAAAGTTAACTGTAAGCTTATTAAACATCATGCCAAGGCTTGGTTTAAAACTTAATTTGTTTTCCTCGCTAAAACCATTAGTTTGAATTGGATAGCCAGTTTTTGTATCTGCTTTTTCCCAACCCTTAATATCTACTTTGTTTAGATCTAAGAGTTTATCACCTACATAAATTGAATTAATTTTAAAATTATCTGAATATTCGCTGCCAGTAATATTTTGGCTTATTTCGATATTTTCATTTGTATAAACTTTGAAAGAAAAATCTTCTATAAAACTTTGCATAAAAAGCATTATTATCAAAGAAATCACAAACGAAGATATTTTTAATTTCTTATCTTTTTTTATTTTAATCCCCTCTTTTCTTCTTATTAAATTTTTATTTATTTCATATTAAATCATTGTAAACTTTCATGATACAATTATACATTATATCATACATTGTGTAAATAAAATGTCTTATTTGTAAAGTTTATTTGCTAAAGATCACTGTAGTATAATATTATACAAAAAGAAAGGAAAAAATATGCTAAATGAAAAATTAGATAAATATATAGAAAAAGATTTTTATCCTTTTCATATGCCAGGACATAAAAGAAACAAGAAAATTTTAAATAAAAAAATTTCCTACGAGAGAGATATAACTGAAATTAGAGATTTTGATAATCTAAATGATCCAAAAAGCATTTTTAAAGATATGGAAAATAAACTTAGAAAAATCTATAAGGCAGATGATTTTATTATTTCTACAAATGGTTCAACTTGTGGGATCTTATCTTCTATTAGGTCACTTACAAAAAATAATAAAAAAATTTTAGTTCAAAGAAATTCACATAAATCAGTTTTTAATGCCATAGAAATTTTTGACTTAGATTACGATTTTATTAAGATAAAAACCGATGAAAATGATATGGCTTACGATATAGATTATGATGATTTGAAAGAAAAAATAAAAGCAAATTCTTATTCTTTAATTTTTATAACCTCTCCTTCCTATGAAGGTTTTATGGTTGATTTAAAAAAGATAAAAAAAATTATTGCAGATAAAAATACTTTACTGCTTGTGGATATGGCTCACGGTTCTCATACCATTTTATCAGGTTATGAAAAAAATTTTACCTATGACCTAGCTATAACATCTTTTCATAAGAATTTATCAGCCCTAACTCCTGCAAGTGGAATAATAATTAAAAACAAAAAAATAGATAATGGAGATTTGAGAAGAAATATGGCAATTTTTCAAACTTCTTCCCCATCATATCTTGTATGTGAATCAATAGATGATATGATAAAAAACTTTCAAAAATTTTATAAGCTATGGGATGATTTAAAAATAAATTTAGATAAGCTTTATGAAATTAATTTAAAATACCTTAAATTTATAAATTCTGATAAAAAAGATCTATCAAAAATTGTAATTTCTTGTAAAAATACAAACATAAATGGGAATGAATTAGCTAATTTATTATATAAAGAAAAAATTGAAATTGAAATGGCAAGTATGTCTTATGTTATTTTGATTTCTAGTATTTTTGATACCAAAAAAGGTTTTGAAAGATTAAAATCTGCTTTATTAAAAATCGATTCAAAATTATCATATAAAAAATCAAACTTTTCTTTTTATTTTGTAGAATGTGAAAAAAAATATTCTATTAGAAGTTCACTTAATAAAAATTTTTTAAAAGTAAATTTGTATAAGTCAATAGGAAATATTTCTGCTTCATATATCTATGCATATCCACCTGGAATTCCACTCCTTATTCCTGGAGAAGTTATTAATAGAAAAGTTATTGAACAAATTAAATATTTTAAAAAAGAAGGAATTGATTTATCAATTGATAATATGGAAATCCCCATTATAGATTGACAAAAATATTGACTTTTGTTAATATTATTTTATAGAAAACAAAGGAGATACATATGAAAAGAATTGTTACTTTAAATACAAGAAATCTTCACAAAAGTAAAAAAGATGGTGGCTGTGGTGAATGTCAAACATCTTGCCAATCAGCTTGCAAAACATCTTGTGGAGTTGCTAACCAAGAATGTGTTAACACAAAAAATAAATAAGGGCAAGCCCTTATTTTTTTTATTGAATAAATCTATACTATTTTACTATAAATTAAGGAGAAAAAATGATACACCAATATAAAGCTAAAGGTTATAATATTGTTCTGGATGTTTATTCCGGTTCTGTTCATCTAGTTGATGAAATTTCTTACGATATTATAAGCTTATTAAATAAAAATAATGATAAAACATACATAGAAAATGAAATTAAAAATTTACATAACATAAATCAAGAACAATTTGATGAAGCTTATGATGAAGTAAAAGATTTGGTTGATGAAAAAGTCCTATTTTCAGAAGATGATTTTAAGGATTTGACAATCGATATGGATAAAAGAAAAACTTACCTAAAGGCAATGTGCTTAAATGTAAGCCATACTTGCAATCTTTCCTGTGAATATTGTTTTGCAAAAGAAGGAAGATATCACGGACCTGAAGCAATAATGACAGAAGAAGTTGCCAAAAAATCCATTGATTTTCTATTAGAAAATTCTGGTTCTCACTACAATCTAGACATTGACTTTTTTGGTGGAGAACCACTTTTAAATTGGGATTTGGTAAAAAATACCGTTGATTATGCAAGGAGTAAGGAGGAAGAATTTAACAAACATTTTAATTTCACTCTAACAACAAACGGAATGCTATTAGATGATGAAAAAATCGAATATTTAAATGAAAATATGAAAAATGTTGTTCTTTCTCTTGATGGAAGAAAAGAAAAACACGATGAATTTAGGAAAAGTCATGATGGAAAAGGCTCATTTGACAAAATTGTTCCAAAATTTCAAAAATTAGTAAAAGCTCGTGGGAATAAAGAATATTACATGAGAGGAACCTTTACAGCAAATAATTTAGACTTTACTGAAGATATAAAAACATATTTAGATTTAGGCTTTAAAAGAACATCTCTTGAGCCAGTTGTTGGAAATAATGAAGAAGATTATGCCCTAAAAGAAGAACATCTACCAAGAATTTTTGAAGAATATGAAAAACTTGCAGATATGTTAATAGAGGCAATAGATAAGGATGATAAATTTATTTTTTATCATTATATGATAGATTTAAACAATGGGCCTTGTGTTTACAAAAGAATTTCAGGATGTGGATCAGGGTCAGAATATATGGCAGTTACACCAACGGGAGATTTATATCCTTGTCATCAATTTGTTGGAAATGAAGATTTCAAAATAGGAAATGTTTTTGAAGGAATTAAAAAGCCAGAAATAATAAAAAATTTCAAGAAAAATAATTTATATAGCCAAGAAAAATGTAAAGATTGCTGGGCACAAATGTATTGTTCAGGAGGATGCGCAGCTAACAATTACAATGCAGGTGGTGATATAAATAAAATTTATGATTACGGTTGTAAAGTTTTCAAAAAAAGAATAGAAATGGCACTTGCCGTAAAAATACACGAATTTTTAAAAGAAAGTTAAAAAGCAGAAGCATAAAAAATAAGGTGCAAAAATGCACCTTATTTTTTTACCCTATGACTTGAAGCAAGGGCTAAAATTTCAATTTTTTTTGGACTTGCCTTTTCAATTGTTCTTATAATTTCCTTAACAGTATTAGAACTTGTAATAATATCATCAAAGATCAAAATATTTTTACTAGTTAAATCCCCATTAAAAGCAAAAGAATTTCTCAGATTTTCTGCCCTATCTTCTCTTGATAATTGATGTTGAGCCTTGGTATTTTTTATTTTTTTAAAATTTTCTAAATATTCCATATTAGTTTTATTTATAAAGTAATCGCAAATAAGTTTTACATGATCAAATCCCCTATTTTTCAAAACAGATTTTGATGATGGAGTTGTAAGAATATAATCAAAATTATCCATTGATTTTTCTTTAATATAAGAAAAGACCATTTCACCAAAAACTTTATAAAGGGAAGTATTTCTATTAAACTTATAATCTCCAATAAGACTTGCCATAAAAGAATTATAAAAATAAAGAACCCTTGCCCTACAACCTAAAATTTCAAATTCATTATCAACAAAATCTAATTTATTTAGACAAGATTCACACAAAAAATATTCTTCCTTTTCTTCTTCTTTACAAAATAAACACAAGTCATCATCCAAAAATAAAAAATTTCCTATCATTTTAATGCCTCTGATAACTCTTTTATCCAAAAACTCAAATTCGTAAGTCTTTGCGATCCCTTATTATTTCTTACCATCTGTTTTAAAATTCTTTTTTCACCAATTAAAATTACTAATTTCTTTGCCCTAGTAATTGCTGTATATAATAAATTTCTATTTAAAAGCATAAAAGAAGTTGGCATCATTGGAATTACAACACAATCAAATTCAGAACCTTGAGATTTGTGAATTGTTATTGCATAAGATAAATCTAAATCCTTAATATCTTCTTTTTTATAAGCAACAATATTTCCATCATAAAATTCTATTTTTAAAGATTCCCTTTCCTTATCAATTTCAATAATTCTTCCAATATCACCATTATATACCCCATCATCAAAATTACTTGGATCTAAACTCTCAAGGTCATAATTATTTCTAACCTGCATTACCTTATCCTTCAATTTAAAAATTCTATTATTAATTTTTAAAAACTTAGGGTTTTTATTTAAATTTTCTTGTAAAACATTATTTAAATTAAGGACACCCCAAGAAGATTTTTTGCTTGGAGCTAGAATTTGTATATCATTTATAGGGTCAAGCTTATAATAATTTGGCAACCTATTTTTAACCAAGTCTAAAATATCTTTTTGAAATTTATTAGAATTTGAATCTATAAAGAAAAAATCCTTATTTTTTTGATTTAAAATTGGATACAAACCATCATTTATTCTGTGAGCATTAACTACAATATTACTTTCTTGAGCTTGTCTAAATATTTTTTTTAATCTAACAGATTTAATATCAGTATCCAAAATATCTTTCAAAACATTACCTGGACCCACACTTGGAAGTTGGTTATGATCTCCTACCAAAATAAGGGCAGTATTAGAAGATAATGCTTTTAGTAATTTATCCATCAATTTAATATCAACCATTGATACTTCATCTACTATAACATAATGGCATTCTAATTTATTTTCTTCATTGTATTCTGGAATTGGACTTTCTGGTTTTATTCCAATTAATCTATGTATAGTTAAGGCAGAATTTTCTGTAGATTCCTGCATTCTTTTTGCCGCTCTCCCAGTTGGAGCCGCAAGATTAAATTTTAAATTATTATCATCTAAAATATTACAGATAGCCTTTATTATAGTAGTTTTTCCAGTACCAGGGCCTCCAGTAATTACCAAGAGCATATTATTAAAAGCTTCATTTATTGCAACTTGCTGCTCTTTAGAAAAAACATCCAAATCTTCATTTATTTCTACATCAAAATTATATTTTTCATTTTTAAGTCTTGAAAGATTTATAGCGGCAGACTTTTCTGCCTTATAAATTTCCTTATCATATACAAATTCTTTGTTTTCAATTTTCATAATTTGAATTTTTGATTTTAACAAATCTTCATTAATTTGGTCTTTAATTTTATCTTTATCAACTTTAATCAATGAAAATGTCTTATCAATTAAATCATCAAGACTAATAGTACAAGATCCTGTCATTTCTGCATCATTTTTTAAAACATAAGAAAGAGCAGCAGAAATCCTAAATTTAGAATCAGTTTTCATC
Organism: Anaerococcus senegalensis JC48; assembly: GCF_000321005.1. Lineage (GTDB taxonomy): Bacteria > Bacillota > Clostridia > Tissierellales > Peptoniphilaceae > Anaerococcus > Anaerococcus senegalensis. The sequence goes on along the minus strand of NZ_HE578907.1, from coordinate 153,765 downwards.
TGCATATTCATAGCTATAGTATCAGCCATTATAAAACCAATTCCTGAAATATCTTCAGATAATTTATATGGATTTGTTTTTACAATTGAAATTGTATTATCTCCATAAGCTTTGTAAATTTTATTTGATAAGTTAAAAGAAATATTTAAACCTTGAAGATATAATAAAGCCTCCCTACTATCTCTAGCCTCAATCGTAGATTCTTTTATTTTTTCAAGTTTTTTCTTGCCAATTCCTTGTATAGATAAAAGTTTTTCAGATTCATTAAAAACAACATCAATAGATTTGTCCCCAAATTTTTCATAAATTAATTCAGCAGTTTTTTTGCCAATTAACTCAATATTTCCACTAGAAAGATAAGAAATAATTGCTTTTTTGTCTGAAGGTTTTTTTATCCTAGCACTTTCTACATTTATTTGCTCTCCATATTTGTCATGATAAATTAATTCGCCTTCCACGATAATTTGATCATTTTCATTAAAAAAAGGCATAATACCAGTACAAGTTATAGGAGAATCGGAAGTTTCTAAGGATAAAACTGTATATCCATTTTCTTCATTTCTATAAATTATACTTTTTATTATGCCTTCAAATTTCATTATTAATTTACCTGTTTTCTTTTAATAAGAGCACCAAGTTTTGTAAACTTTTCAATTAAATCGCTGTATCCTCTATCGATATGATAAATATTTGATATTATTGTTTCTCCATCAGCTACAAGTCCTGCTAGTATAAGAGCAGCACCTGCTCTTAAATCTGTAGCTTTAACTTCTGCTCCTTGAAGTTTATCTACTCCAACAATTACAGCCCTATTACCCTCAGTAATTATTGCAGCACCCATTTTCTTTAATTCATCAACATGCATAAATCTATTTTCAAAAACAGTTTCTACAACAGAAGATTCACCTTTACAAACTGTCATCAATGCCATGAATTGTGATTGAACATCTGTAGGAAATCCTGGATAAGGTAGAGTTTTTATATTAGTAGACTTTAACTTCTTTGAAGCCTTAACTCTAATTATATCTTCATCCTCAATTTCCTCAATTTCGACACCAATTTCAATTAACTTAGCAATAATAGGTCTAATATGTGATCCTAAAACATTTTTTACTGTTATGTCTCCACCAGTAATTGCAGCTGCTAACATATATGTTGCTGCTTCAATTCTATCTGGAACAATAGTATGTCTTGTACCTTTTAATTTTTCTACACCTTTTATAATAATATTTGATGTACCAGCTCCTGTTATTTTTGCACCCATTTTTGATAAAAATGATGCTAAATCAACAATTTCTGGTTCTTTCGCCGCATTTTCAATTACAGTTTCACCTTCAGCCATTGTCGCAGCCATCATTATATTTTCAGTTGCGCCAACTGATGGAAAATCTAAATAAATAACATCACCTTTTAGTCCATTTTTTGTTTTTGATGATATTTCTTCATGATTCATAGTTGTATTTGCGCCTAAAGCTTCAAAACCCTTTAAATGTAAATCTATAGGTCTTTTTCCTATATTACAACCACCTGGTGCTTTTGTTACAGCGTGTCCAAACCTTGATAAAAGTGGTCCCATCACTATAAAAGATGCTCTCATTTTATCCATTAATTCAAATGGAGTTTCAAATTTATCAACATTTGAGGAGTCAATTCTAAGACTTGTTTCAGTAATGTATTCAACCTTAGCATTTAAACTTTTTAAAATTTCTACCATTACTTCTATATCTTTTAATTTTGGAACCTCATCTAAGATCACTTCTTCTGTTGCTAACAAACTTGCAGCAAGAATTGGAAGAGCAGAATTTTTTGCTCCAGAAATATAGACCTCACCTTTTAAAGGCCCATTTTTTCTGACTACTAATACTTCTTCTTTACTCATATTATCCCCTTATTTAGTTCCAAACAATCTATCTCCAGCATCTCCTAGACCTGGTAGTATATAGCAATCATCATTTAATTCTTCATCTAATTGTGCTATATAAATATCTACATCCGGATGTTCTTCTTGAACTTTTTTTATTCCCTCTGGTGCAGCAATGATATTTAGTAATTTCAAAGATGTACATCCTTTTTCTTTTAATCTTTGGATAGCATCACAAGCTGAACCACCAGTTGCAAGCATTGGATCTATTACTAACATATCTCTTTTATTTGAATCTTTAGGAATTTTCAAATAATATTCAACTGGCTTCATTGTTTCTTCATCCCTGTACATTCCAATATGACCAACTCTAGCTGCTGGGAAAACTTCAATAAGACCATCAACCATTCCAAGACCTGCTCTCAAAATTGGAATAATACCAAGTTTTTTTCCTGAAAGTCTATAACCTGTTGTTTTACAAATTGGAGTTTCTAAATCAAATTCTTCTAAAGTAAAATCTTTACTAGCTTCATAGGCTAATAAAATTGTAATTTCTTTTATTATAGATCTGAATTCGTTAGAACCCGTATTTTTATCTCTTAAAATTGAAATCTTATGTTTGATCACTGGATGATCTAAAACTGTTACTTTACCCATCATTTCTCCTTTATAAATTAATAATATTTCCTGATGCTGACTTTTTCATCCTATTCATTATACTCTTTCCAAGTCCAATTTCCTCAACACCCTCGGCAAGAATTATGTCAACACCTTTTCTATCAAGGTCTCTTAGTGCTTCAAAAAGTACATGACTCATTTCTATTAAATTATCTTTATTTCCTAAAGAAAGTGTAGTAAAGGATGAGAATTTTTCAGTATCTTTATCAAAAACTAAAATTCCTACTTTTTTTCCATCATTTTTATATTTTAAGGCTAAATTTTCTATTTTTTCTACACTTTTTTCACCAACAAAAACTTTCATTTGAGCATTCGGTGCATAATGCTTATATTTTTGACCTGGAGACCTTGGTACTTTTGTATCATCAACTAATGAATCATCTAAACAAACATTAGGGATAAATTTTTTTATATATTCATAAGTATAATATCCTGGTCTTAAAATGCAAGGATTTTCTAGGCTCATATCTATTACTGTAGATTCTATTCCAATATCTGAACTTCCTCCATCAATAATCAAGGGAATTCTACCATCCATATCATAAAATACATCATTTGCATTTGTTGGTGATGGTCTACCTGAAATATTTGCAGAAGGAGCCGCTATTGGTCTATCACAATATTTTATAAATTCTCGAGCTAGTTTATCTTTTGGCCTTCTTATGGCAACTGTTTGACCTCCACCAGTGATAATATCAGGAATTTTTGAGCTTTTTTTAAGTATTACCGTAAGAGGACCAGGCCAAAGATTTTTTATTAAAAATTTTGTTCTATCATCTACTTTTTCAACTAACTCGTCTAATTTATAATCCTCATCTATATGAAGAATTAGAGGATTATCTTCTGGTCTGTTTTTAGCTTTAAAAATTTTTCTAGAAGCTTCAGGGTTTAATCCATCAGCACCTAGACCATATACAGTTTCTGTTGGAAAAGCTACAAGCTCTCCTTTTTTTATAATCTTTGCTGCATGTTTAAAAATATTCTCATCCAAATTTTCTCTATCTATTTTCAATATCTCTGTTTCCATTTTTCACTGACTTTCTTAATTTTTCAATAAGTTTTTTGTTTTCTTCATTTTCTATCAAACAATAAGTTGGGTCCATATGTATGGTTATAGAAATATTTAACTCATCTTTAAGTCTAAGTTCAATATTTGTTACAGCCTGATGCATTATACCTACACTTATATTTGATGGTACTTCAACATCGCAACTACCTACAAGTATTCCTCTACCATATTCATGAATTTTTAAATCATGATAACCATGAACAAAATCTCCATCCATAATTATATCTTCAATTTTTTTGTGAAGATCAGCTCCTATTCCTCTTCCAAGAAGTTTATCAATAGTATCTAAAAATAAATCCATACCAGGTTTAAAAACAATAATAGATAAAATTATTCCTAAGAGTGAATCTAAGTTAAATTTAATATACTTTTGCAAAATAACTGCTAAAATGATTGATATTGTTGAAAGTATATCATTTCTTGCATCTATCATTACTGCAAAATTTAATTTTGAATCTAATTTTTTATCTAGATTTTTATTTAAAATATAAATATAAATTTTAAATACTAGAGAAAAAATCAAAATTATAATGCTTAAATTTGATAATTTTGGCAAATTTCCTTTATAAAAACTTTCAACTGAACTTGTAAATAAGAAAAATCCAACAATCATAATAAGAATAGATACTAAAAAACTTGCTATATATTCACTTCTTCCATGACCATATGGATGTTTAATATCTGCTGGCTTGCTACTTGCTTTAGCTCCAACTAAGGTAATTAAACTTGTAAGAGAATCACTCATATTATTAAAAGCATCACCTAAAATTGCTGAAGATGATGAAATAAGACCTATACTTACCTTTAAAATAAACAAAAATGCATTGATTAAAATCCCAATAAATCCTGAAAGAGAAATTAATTTTAATCTAACATTTTCATCTTCTATAGATTCGTAGTCATCTACAAACCTTCTTGCAAGAAAATTAAACAATTAATCTTCTCCCATTGTCTTTAATTTTCTAGTTTGGTCTTCAGTTATTAATGATTCAATCATTTCTTCAATATTTCCATCTAAGAAATCATCTAATTGATAAATAGTTTTATTTATCCTGTGATCTGTAATTCTTCCTTGTGGATAATTGTAGGTTCTAATTCTTTCAGACCTATCTCCAGTTCCTACTTGAGATTTTCTGTTATCTGAAATTTCTTTTTGTCTTTTTTGCTCTTCTATCTCATATAGTCTTGCCCTTAAAACTCGCATTGCCTTGTCTTTATTTTTTATTTGAGATTTTTCATCTTGACAAGTTACTACAAGTCCTGTTGGAATGTGAGTAAGTCTTACAGCAGAATCTGTTGTATTTACACTTTGTCCACCATTTCCACTTGACCTATAAACATCTGTTCTTATATCATTTGGATCTATTTTTATATCAACCTCATCTGCTTCAGGCAAAACTGCAACAGTTGCTGTTGATGTGTGAATTCTTCCACCAGATTCAGTTTCAGGGACTCTTTGTACTCTGTGAACTCCCGATTCATATTTTAATTTTGAATAAGCACCTTCACCTCTAACAATAAAAGTAGCTTCTTTCATTCCACCAATTCCCTGGCTTGATACATCTATATCTTCAGTTTTATATTTTTGCTTATCTGCATACATATGATACATTCTATAAAGATTACCCGCAAAAAGACCAGCTTCTTCTCCACCTGCTCCTGCTCTAATCTCTACAATTACATCTTTATGGTCGTTAGGATCTTTTGGAATTAGAAGAACTTTTAAATCTTCATTATATTTTTCAAGATTTTTTTTGTTTTCTTCTATTTCTGTTTTTAAAAGATCTATCATTTCACTATCTTCAGCTTCTTTTAAAAGTTCATTATTCTCTTCAATCATATCTTCAGCTGATGTTATTTGATTATATTTTTCTACAATTGGTTTTAATTGATTGTATTCTCTTGAAACTTTTTTAAACTTATCAGTATCAGATAAAACTTCAGGATCAGCTAGTTTTTTTTCTAATTCCTTGAAGTTTTCTCTCATATGTTCTAAATTTTCTAACATATATCCTCCTTAGATACAAGCCTTAATAATTCTATCAAAATCATTAAAATCTTTATATGATTTAATATCCTTATATCCATCTTCTTTTAATAAACTAATTATAGAATCTTTTTGGTCATATCCTATCTCTAAATATATTTTACCATTTTTACTTAAAAATTTTTTAGCATTTGAAATTATTTTTCTATAAAAAAATAGGCCATCAACTCCACCCAAAAGGGCATTTTGTGGTTCATAAGATAATTTTTTATCTAAGTTTTCAAAATCTTTCTTATTTATATAAGGTGGATTTGATACGATGATATCAAATTCCCCTTCTACATTTGAAAAAATATCACTTTCTTTAAACTCAACATTATTAATAGAAAGATTTTTTTTATTTTCCTTAGAAAGATCGATAGCATCCTTAGAAATATCAACTCCAAGAACCTTTGAATTTTTCAAATTATAGGAAAGAGCCAAAGAAATAGCTCCTGATCCTGATCCTATATCTAAAATCCTACCTTTTTTTACCTTATCATTGATAATCATATCTACAAGAATTTCTGTTTCATATCTTGGTATTAGAGCTCTTTTATCAACTAATAAATCTAGACCATAAAAATTCCACCTACCAATTGCATATTGGAGTGGATATCCTTTACTAATCTTATCTTGTATCTTTAAAAGTCTTTCTTCTATATCTTTATTTATATTTTCTTCTCTATAAACATATAAAAGATTTTTATTTGTATTTAATAAATATGTAAGAGCAATGATCAAATCATCATTTTCTTTTTCTAAAATATCTTTAATTTTCATAAATACATATAAAAAATAAGGTTAGAAACCTAACCTTATTTATTTCTTCCATATTTTTTATTGAATTTCTCAACATTACCACCACGGTCAGAAAATCTTTGTTTTCCTGTATAGAATGGATGGCATTGTGAACATACTTCAACTTTGATTTCTTCTTCTGTTGAACCAACAGTGAATTCATTACCACATGATGTGCAAGTAACTTTTGCTTGGTGGTATTCTGGATGTAGTTCTTTTTTCATATAAACACCTCTTCTTGTCTCTTTCAATAAGCAATAATGATTATACCATACGAATATTTATATTTCAAGCAAAACTTTTAAATATTGTTTTAATTCCTAAAACTAGTCCCATTGAATATATAAAAATTGAAGGTGGTTTACAAAAAATAATAATTTTTATAAAAGTTTTTAACTTCATATCTGTAAGTCCCGAAAAATAACACAAAAAATCGTCAGGAGCTACTGGTAGTAATATCGCCCACGCAAAAAATTTATCATATTTTTCGTGATTTAACCACTTATCATATTTTTTGAAGTTCTCTTCACCAAAAATAGCCAGAACAACTTCTTTTCCAAAAAATCTAGAAATCAAAAAAACTATTATTGATCCTAGGCAAATAGAAATATAATTATAAACAAATCCCCAAAATGGGCCAAACATAACTACTCCAAAAGCCGTTGTGATTCCACCAGGTATTACAGGAATAATTATTTGAATTATTTGTAAAAGCATAAAAATAATAGGAGCCCAAATTCCATATTTTTGTAAAAAATTTTGAAGACTTGATACAGATGTAAATATTTGCATCTTATAACCTTTATATCCCAAATAAATAGAAATCAAAATTATAAGAATACTTGTTATATTTAATATAGTCTTTGTTCTAACTTTCATAAAAAAATCCTAACTTTAATTAATCTCTATTATTATTTTACTATTAATTTTTGTAAGTTTTGTTAATAAGTTCTATAAATTCATCATTTGTTTTACATTTCTTTATTAAATTTATAAATTCATTAGTAAATTCTACCTTGTCTTTCATTACTGAATTTCTAATTTTAAATGCAGCATCTATCTCATCATTTGATAATAATAAGTTATCTTTTCTAGTAGATGATTTTTCAATATCTATAGCTGGGAATATTCTTTTTTGAGCAAGATTTCTATCTAGATGTAATTCCATGTTTCCCGTTCCCTTAAATTCTTCATAAACCATATCATCCATTCTAGAACCTGTATCAATAAGCGATGTTGCAATAATTGTAAGAGATCCACCATTTTCTATATTTCTAGCAGCTCCAAAAAATTTCTTTGGTCCAATAAGAGCTAAAGGATCTAGTCCACCTGATAAAGTTTTTCCTGATTGTGGAGTCATAATATTGTAGGCTCTTGCAAGTCTTGTGATTGAATCTAATAAAATAACAACATCTTTATTATCTTCAACCAATCTTTTTGCTCTTTCAAGTACCATTTCTTGCATATAAATATGGTTTTGTGGAGCCTTATCAAAAGTTGACGCAGCCACTTCTGTTCTTGTTAATCGATTGTCTTTATCTCTGTATTGATTTACAAATCTTTTAAAATCAGTAACCTCTTCTGGTCTTTCATCAATTAATAAAACCAAAATTTTTAGATCATCAAAGTTTTTTTCCAAGGCATATTCAATATCTTTAATTAAGGTAGTTTTTCCAGCTTTAGGTTGGGATACTATAAGTCCTCTTTGTCCTCTTCCAATTGGAGCGATTATATCTATAATTCTTTGAGATATGTTATCCTTACTTGTTTCAAGTTTTAATCTTTGGTTTGGGTAAATTGGTGTGAGTGATTCAAAATTTGACCTATTAAAAGCATCAGCTGCCTTTAGGCCATTAACATCTGATACAAAAATTAATGGAGAAAATTTATCTTTATTTTTTTTACTCTAGCAATTCCTTTAATAAGATCGCCTGTTTTTAATCTAAACATTTTTACCTGTTTAGGAGAAACATATATATCGTCATTACTTGATTCGTAGTGTTCTGTTCTTAAAAATCCAAATCCATCTTCATGAAGATCTAAAATTCCTTCACAATTAAATTTTTCACCTAAGTCAAAATTATCATTGTGATCATTTATTTCATTAGAATGATTTTTTTCTTCTAAAGACTCATCTTCATATGTATCTTTAATGAGTTCAATTAAATCATTTTTCCTATAAGATGAAACAGATTTTATAGAAAGATCTTTTGCAATTTGTTTTAATTCATCAAGCTTTAATCTATCTAATTTATTTAAATCTATATCCATATTTTTCCTTTTTCATAAAAATATAAGGAGCCCAAAGGCTCCGAATTAATTTTTATTTTGCTGAATTTTCACATTCAAAAAATTCAATTTTTTCTCTTACTTTATCTTTAATAGCTTCAAATCCTGGTTTTAATACTTTTCTTGGATCAAATCCTTTAGCTTCTTTATCTTTATTTTCTTCAAAATATTTTCTTGTAGCTTCTGTAAATACTATTTGACATTCAGTATTAATATTGATTTTTGAAACTCCTCTTTCGATAGCTTTTTTAACTTGTTCTTCAGGAATTCCTGTACCACCATGAAGAACTAGAGGAAGTTTTCCAACTGCATCTTTTATTTCTTCAAGTCTTTCAAAATTTAGTCCTTGCCAATTTTCTGGATATACACCATGGATGTTACCAATTCCTGCTGCTAAGAAATCTACTCCTAGAGAAGCTACTTTTTTACATTCTTCAGGATCAGCTAACTCTCCTGTAGAAACAACTCCATCTTCTTCTCCACCGATTCCACCAACTTCTGCTTCTACAGATACGTTTTTAGCATGGCAAAGTTCAACTATTTCTTTTGTTTTTTCAACATTTTCGTCAATTGGAAGACTTGAACCATCAAACATTATTGAAGTAAATCCAGCATCTAGTGCTTTTTTAGCTCCTTCATATGTTCCATGATCTAAGTGAATGGCAACTGGAACAGTTATATTTAAATCTTTATCAAGTCCTTCTACCATTTTTGCTACTACATTAAATCCACCCATATATTTTGCAGCACCTTCAGAAACTCCCAATATTACTGATGAATTTTTTTCCTCACAAGTTTCAAGGATTGCCTTTGTCCATTCAAGGTTATTTATATTGAAATGACCAATACCATATCCGTTTTCATAAGCTTTGTCTAACATTTCTTTTGCATTAACTAACATATTCGCTCCTTAAATATTTCTTAATAATTTTATCTTAAAATCATTTTCGTTTTGACTATCCTTAGTTATTGATACTAAAGATGGTATTTGATTAATACCCATTTTTTTTAATAAGTCTCTATTTTTGTCTATATCTATTATAATTTTTCTTATATTTTTGTATGAGTCTTCTTCTTCCTTTAAAAAATCTTCTTTAATTTTAATTGAAAAATTAGACCAATTTGCGTGAAATAAAGCAATTATTTTGGAATTATCCATTAATATGTCATCTAAAAATTTTTTTGATATTTTATGATCAATTATTTGCATAAATCATTTTTTATAGTTGTAATTACTTTTTCTATAGCTTGATCAGATGACATTTTCAAATTTTCCATATCAGATCTGTTTGAAAATTCTACTATTCCATCACTAGCATCTTTTCCTACAGTAATTCTATAAGGACAACCTACTAGATCTCTATCATTAAACTTGACTCCAGCTCTTTCTTTTCTATCATCTAACATTACTTCTATGCCTTGATCTAACAATTTTTCGTAAATTTTTTCGGCTAATTGTTTTTGATCTTCTTTATTTTTATTTACAAGAGTTATCCAAGCATGGAAAGGTGCAACTTTTGTTGGCCATATTATTCCATTTTCATCATAGTTTTGCTCAATTATTGCTGATATAGACCTTGTAATTCCTATTCCATATGAACCCATAATAAATGGTTTTTGTTTACCATTTTCATCTAGAAAATATGCTTCAAGGCTTTGAGAATATTTCGTTCCCAATTGGAATATATTTCCAACTTCTATACCACGAGCAAGTTTTAGTTTTTCTTTTCCATCTTGTGAAAGGTCGCCTTTTTTGGCTGTTAGTAAATCTTCTGCAATTTCTCCATCAAAATCTCTTTTATAATTTGCATTTATATAATGATGGTCAGTTTTGTTTGCTCCAATTACTAAATTTTTATATCTAGTGATGGACTTATCAACGATTACTCTAACATCTTCTTTTAAATCTTTCGGACCTGTAAATCCCGGTTCTGCTCCAGTAATTTTTCTTATTGTTTCATCATCCATCATTTCGATTTCATGTTCTGGAACTTTTAAATATGAAATTAATTTTGCCATATTTAATTCCCTATCTCCAGGAACAATTACAAGGACAGATTTTCCATTAACTAATAAATCAACTGCTTTTGCACATTTATTTTGGTCTATTTTAAGAAAATTAGAAACTTCTTCAATTGTTTTTGTATCTTTTGTTTGAACTAATTCTAATTCTTTTTCTTCTTCATTCTCATCGATTTCCAAGAAAAACTTTGCCGATTCATCAGTAGCTGCATAATTTGAGTTTTCTGTATAAAAAATTTCACCTTCGCCAGTTTCTGCAAGAGCCATAAATTCGTGACTTGTATTTCCACCCATAGCTCCTGAATCACCTTCTACTATTTTGTAATCTAGTCCTAAAGCATCAAAAACTTCTACATAGGCATCCCACATTTTTTTGTAAGATTTTTCTAACCCTTGCATATCGACATCAAATGAATAAGCATCTTTCATTATAAAATCTCTTGACCTATTTATTCCAAATCTCGGTCTTTTTTCATCTCTAAATTTTGAAACAATTTGAAAAAGATTTAATGGTAATTGCTTATATGAATTTAATTCATCTTTTATAAGTGATGTAAATTGTTCTTCTGCTGTAGGTCCTAAGCAAAATTCTCTGTCATGTCTATCTTTTATTTTGAACATTTCTGGTCCAAAATTTTGCCATCTACCAGATTTTTCCCAAATATCTTTACTTTGTAATACTGATGTAGAAACCTCTATAGAATCATATTTTTCCATAGATTTTCTTACAATATTTTCTATTTTATTTATTACTCTCATACCAAGTGGTAAGTAGGAATAAACTCCTGATGAAGTTTTTCTTATGAATGCTCCTCTTACCAATAACTTATGACTTTGAGTTTCTGCATCTTGAGGATCATCTCTTAATGTAGGCATATAATAGTTCGATAATCTCATTTATCCTCCAATTTATTATAATTTATCTACTTAAAAATATTATCACAGACAAATTATTTTATCAATTATTCAACAATTGTAACTGTTTGAACTTCTTCTCCACATTTAGCGTCAAAGTTTATTTCTGATAATTTATTTTCTTCAAGATTTGCTACAATACAAGGTGTGATTAATGAAGGAACTTTATCTTTTATTTTTTCAGTATCTACTGATAAAACTTTATCTCCCTTATTAACTCTATCACCAATTTTTACATGAGAAGTAAAACCATCTCCTTTTAATTCAACTGTTTCAAGTCCAAAATGAACCAAAACTTCAATTCCTTCATCGGTTTTTATTCCTATAGCATGATATCCTTCTGGTTGAAGTGTAACTTCTCCACTTACTGGAGCAAAAATTTCTCCATCGGATGGAATTACCGCAAAACCATCACCAACCATTTTTTCTGAAAATACTGGATCTGGAACTTCTTCTAATTTTACAACTTTTCCATTAACAGGACTTGCTATTGAAACTTTTTTTTCTTCCTTTTTTTCTTTTTAAAAAAATCAAACATTTTTTACTCCTTAATATTTTTCATCGATAAACCTATTCTTTCTCTTTTTTTATCGATTTCGATTACTTTTACTTTTATTATATCAGAATTTGTAACAATCTCATTAGGATCTTTTATAAATTTATCACTCATATTTGAAATATGAACAAGGCCATCAATTCCAACTCCAATATCTACAAAACATCCAAATTCAGTAATATTTCTTACTGTTCCTTCTAATATGTCGCCATCATTTAAATCATCGATTGATAAAACTTCACTTTTTGTAATAACTTCTGGAAGTTCATCCCTTGGATCACGTCCTGGTTTTTTTAACTCATCTATTATATCTTCTAATGTTAATACTCCAACATCAAGATTGCTTGCACATTGTTCTAAATTTATATTTTCCAAATCATAATCTACAAGTTTTTTTGCTATTTTATAACTTTCTGGATGGACTGCAGTATTGTCTAAAAAGTTTGGTGAATCTGGAAATCTCAAAAATCCAGCTGCCATTTTATATGTTTTATCTCCAAGACCTTTAACTTTTTTTAAATCACGTCTTTCAATTATTTGTCCATTCTTAAAATCCTCTTCAATTCTTTTGGCTAGATTTAAATTTAGTCCTGAAACATAGGATAATAATTTGTAAGATGCATTATTTATATTTACTCCAACTTCATTTACACTATCTTCAACTACTTTTTCAAGTTCATCATCCAATTTTTTTTGATTTATATCATGTTGATATTGGCCAACTCCTAAATGTTTTGGATCTATTTTTACAAGCTCTGCCATTGGATCTTGGAGTCTTCTTGCCATTGAAACTGCTCCTCTTATTGTAACATCCAAATCTGGAAATTCTTCTTCACCTAGTTTTGATGCTGAATAAACTGAGGCTCCAGCTTCGTTTACAATTGCATAGGAAACTCCTTCAACTTCTTTTAATAATTTATTTACGACAGCTTCTGTTTCTCTACTTGCAGTCGCATTTCCCAAGGCAATAATATCAACATTATAATTTTTTATAAATTTTTTCAAAAGATCAATTGCTTCTCTTTCCTTTGAGTGAGGTTTTACTGGATAAATTACTGCTTGATCTAAATATTTTCCATGCTTATCGATTACTGCAACCTTACAACCAGTTCTATATCCAGGATCAAGGCCTATTATATTTTTATCTTTAATTGGTCTTTGCAAAATATATGGTTTTAGATTTTTTGAAAAAACTTTTATTGATTCTTCTTCTGCTTTTTCAGTTAATTTATTTTTTATTTCAGTTGTTATGGTTGGGATTAAAAGCCTCTTATATGAATCTTCTATAGCTTTTTTTATCAAATTTTCTGTATAATCATTATTAGATTTATAAAGATTTTTTATTAAAGTTAAATTATAATTATCTGTAAATTCTAATTTAACAGTCAAATCATTATTTTTTTCTGCTCTATTTAAGGCTAAAATTTGAAAAGGCTTTAGATTTTTAATTTTTTCATTAAAATCATAATAATTTTCATAGGTTAAATCTTCATCTTCTTTTTTTTCTGCCAAAATTCTTGCTCTAACGAGTCCATCTCTTCTTATAATATTTTTTGCATCTATATTATTGGCCACATCTTCTGCCAAAATATCTAAAGATTTATCTATAGCATCTTCTTCGTTATCAATACCTTCTTTTATGTATTTTTTTGCTATTTCATGACTATCTTCTTCACTTTTAGCATTCATTAAAATTTCATCCAAAAGTTCCATTAGTCCTAATTCTTTTGCCTTGTCAGCTCTAGTTTTTCTTTTTTCTTAAAAGGTGCATATATATCTTCAAGTTCTGTCAAAGTTTTAGCTAAATTAATTTTTTCTTTTAAATCATCATCAAGTTTATCTTGATTTTCTAAGGATGTTAGAATTTCTTCTTTTCTTTTTTGAAAATTTCTAAGCCTTGTTAGGCCACTTTCAATTTCTCTAATTTCTGTATCTTTTAAACCATTTGTTTTTTCTTTTCTATATCTTGCAATAAAAGCGACAGTAGAGCCTTCATCCAATAATTTTATAACCTCATCTACGCTTTTTTCATTTATAGATAATTCTTCTGAAAGAATTTTTGATATTTCCATTACTACCTCACTATTTCATCTTAAATTACAAAAATATAGGAAAATTCCTATATTTTTAAATCAAAATATTTTCTTAAATATAAATACATTATACTCTATTTTAATAAAATGAAAAAATCTCCTTAAATCACAAAGATCTAAGGAGAAATATTAATTTTCAGTTATATAATTTATTTTGTATTTTGGGAAATTCATAGAAATTGTTCTACCTTGAAATTTATCACCAAAATCTCTATTAAGTTCATACAAATTTGATGGATCATAGAAAACCACCTTAGAATTTTGAGCCTTTTGAGGAATTAAATCTAATTGGAATTTATATTTTGACCTATTTTTTGAATAATCTAACAATAAGTCAATAAATCTTCCATAATCGTAATCATTATAATTTTCAAATTCCAAATCAACCTTAAATTCCTTATCTTGTCTAATATCTGCAATGCATTTATTAGATTTGTATGATTTTTTTACTCCATTAGACAAATTTGTAAGAGAAATCATTGTAGTAAGTTTATTATTTTTATTATTTATAAGATTTATCAAATCACTTTGATCCATATTGTCTTTAAAATCATCTAAGTCTATATGGTCAAATTTTTCTTTATTAATTTCACTTTCTATATCATTTAAATTTAATCTTTTAGTTTGAGTTTTATCTATATCATCTAACTCTTCATTATATTTTTGATTTTTTTCATTTTCTTTTTTCAAGATCTTTCTATCAGAATTTTTACTGATATTAGGGGATTTTTTCTTAAAAGGAATATTCAAATCATCAAATCTCATCCTACCTTTATTTTCTTTCATTTTATCAACATTTTTATAAGTATTATATAAGGTTGTAAAAATCATAAACAAAAATGATAAACTTGTTAGTAAATTTAAAATGTTTTTGTAAAGACCATCTCCTGGATTAAATAGATTTAGGATAAGCATCAATAAAAATGGAAGAGATCCTGTATAAGAAAAGAATCTTTTTATTGGATTATTTTTAGAATTTTCTTTATTTACTTGTTTTTTATCTTTAAAAAGTTCTTTTTTCTTTTTATTTTTTATTAATCTTTTAATATTTTTATAGGCAAAAATCACAAATCCTAAAACATACATTACTAATATAATTAACTTTATAGTTGGAAAATTTCCATATATATCAATAGGGATTACCTTAATTATCATATCAAATAAAAAGGTAATTACTAATAAAAAAATCCCTAATTTAATCAAAATTTTAGATATCAAAAATAAAACAACCAAACCAACTAGAATAGCAATAATTACTAAGGGTAAGTTAATTTCATTTAAAACACCATAAATTGCATCATAATTTAAATTATTCATATTACCACCTTTTAGTCATTATACCAAAAATCTAAATAAATTAGAAATCTATGTTAATTGAATAAATAATTAATTTTTGTATAATATAAGTATATGCTGGAATAGCTCAATCGGTAGAGCAATTGTATCGTAAACAAAAGGTTGCGGGTTCAAGTCCTGTTTCCAGCTCCAATTTTACCATCATTGATGGTTTTTTTTATTAAAAAAAGACCGGAATTACCGATCTTTTTATGAATTAATCTAATACAATATTTTTGATTTCGTTTCTTCTTTTATTTGCATTTTTTACTATAAATACTCCATATAAAACAGCAATTATTGCCCCTAATATATATGAAATTTTTAAATCAAGACCAAAACCAATCTCTTTTGCACTTATAATAAATGAAAATACAATAAATGCATAAAAAATTCCTGGAATCAAAGTCATTAAATAATTTTTGTTTTTTGTAATTAAATATGTTGTTGCCACACCTAAAGCAAAAATAGCTACAAATTGATTTGTAAATCCAAAATATCTCCATAAAATATTGAATCCATTAGGATTAGATTTTGCAAATACAAGAATAATTATTGCGGGTACGAATAAAACTGCTGCAACTGAAGCTCTTTTTACACCAGATTTTTGGTCAATATTTAATTCTTCAGAAACAATTAATCTAAGTGATCTAAATGCTGTATCGCCACTAGTAATAGGAAGAGCTATTACGCCAATTATTGCCAAATAACCACCAATTGATCCCATGAAAGTTCTAGAAATTTGTCCAACCATCAAAGTTCCTGCAGTATCCAAAGCAGCTTTTCCTGATGAAAATAAAACCAAAGCACCAGCTGCCCAAATCATAGCTATAAAACCTTCTGTAATCATTGTAGAATAAAATGTTCCCATTGCTTCTTTTTCTTTAGAAACAGTTCTTGAAACTAGAGTTACTTGAGAACCATGAAATCCTGAAAGAATACCACAGGCTACTGTTATAAAAAATGAAGGAATAAATTTTTGTCCACCTGGATGATCATAAAATAATCCGTAGCCATCAAATTGAAGATTAGAAAGACCCTTAAAAATAATTCCTACAAAAACACCAATTGATGATATAAGCAAAAAAGCCCCAAATAATGGATATATTCTTCCAATTAATTTATCAATAGGTAAAACTGTTGAAAGTATGTAATAAATAAAGATTGTGCCGTAGATTATCCAAATAACATTTGAATTTGGATCAAGACCCATAATATCATTAGCAATCAAATCTCCTGGTGTATAAACAAAAACTGTCCCAGTTAAAAGCAATAAGATTGCAATAACTATATTATAAAATCTTTTAACATTTGTTCCCAAATATTTTCCAACTAATTTTGGAACTTGGCTTCCACCATTTCTCATCGAAATCATACCAGTTGCATAATCATGGACAGCTCCAGAAAAAACACATCCTAAAGGAATTGCTAAAAATGCAATTGGTCCAAATAAAATACCTTGTATTGGTCCAAGAATTGGTCCAGTTCCTGCAATATTTAACAAATTTATTAGCCAATTTTTCTTTTTACTCATCGTTACATAATCAATACCGTCAGCCTTTCTTACAGCTGGAGTTTCTCTATCATCAGGTTGAAATTGACTTTCAACAACTTTTGAATAAATGATTCCTCCAAAAATAAGGATAGCAAGACCTACAAAAAATAATACCATATTACCTCCTTATGTATAATATTAATTCATCTAAATTATAAAATAATTGATAAATATATTCAAACATGATTAAAAGTATACATAATTCATAATTTTTAATAAAAAAGCCAGCTTATGCCGACTTAATCTACAATTTCACCAATCAAATAATCATCTATTCTTTGGGTGATTTTTATATTTTTAATTTTATTTATTCCTACCTTATCTTTTGTATGAACTCTTAGATAATTTGTTGAATAACCTGATTTGTATCCTTCAAGTTCAGTTTTTGTTTCAAATAAAACTGATAAAGTTTTTCCTATTTGTTTATCCAAAAATTCGTGAGAATTTTTCTTTTCAATTTTAGATAATTCTTTAGACCTTCTTTTTTTAGTGTTTCCATCAACTTGATTTTTCATACTAGCAGCTTTGGTTCCATCTCTTTTAGAATATTTAAAAAGATGGGTCTTGGAAAACTTGATATCTCTAACAAATTCTTTTGTTTGTTCGTGATTTTTTTCACTTTCATATGGAAAACCTACTATAATATCTGTAGTTAAACCTGCATTTGGAAAATACTCCCTAATCAAATCGACTTTTTCCTTGAAAATTTTTGTATCATATTTTCTATTCATAAGTTTTAGTATATCATCAGATCCTGATTGAAGAGATAAATGGAAATGATCACATGCTTTTTTACAATCTTTCATTCTTTGTAAAAATTCCATGTCAATATGTCTTGGCTCCATTGAAGAAAGTCTAATTCTTTCAATTCCATCAATTTTAGCAATATGTTCTATTACATCTATCAAGGAAATATTTAAATCCAAATCTTTTCCATAACTTGCGACATGAATTCCTGTAAGAACAATTTCTTTAAATCCATTATCTCTTAACCTTTTTGCCTCATCAATTATTGATACTAAATCCCTTGATGCAATATTTCCCCTTGCATATGGAATTAAACAATAAGAACAGTACATATTGCAACCATCTTGAATTTTTATATATGCACGAGTCATATCAGTTTGGTTAGAAATTTCTAAATCTTCAATAGATTCACCTATTTTAAATTCTTCTACATCTTTAGTTTTTACATGGTCATTTATAAAATTCTCACAAAGATCCACTACTTCTTCTTTATTTCTTGATCCTAAAACAATATCAACGCCTTCAATTTCTTTTACTTCATCTCCCTTAACTTGGGAATAACAACCAATAACTGCAATAATTGCATCCTTATTTTCTTTTCTAGCTTTTGATATTGTCTGTCTAGATTTTCTATCGCTCATATTTGTTACAGTACAAGTATTTATAACATAAATATCAGCATTATCTTCTTTTTTTTCAAAACCTCTTTTTTTGAATAATTCTTCAATGGCTTCAGATTCATATTGGTTAACCTTACAGCCTAGGGTTTTAATATTAAATGTTTTATTCATTAATCAAACAAATCCTTCAATTTTTCAAAAAAGTTCTTATCTTCTTTTACCATATCGCCAGAAATTTCTGAAAATTCTTTTAATTTTTCTTTTTGAGACTTGGATAGTTTTGTTGGGGTAACAACTTTTACATAGAAATAAAGATCACCTTGTCTTTTTGTTCTATCTGATTTTATTCCCTCATTTTTTATCCTAAATTTACTTCCAGTTTGAGTTCCTGCCGGTATGTGATATTCTTGGGTAGTAGTTAAAGTTGGAATGTCTATGTTTCCACCAAGAGCTGCAGTTGTAAATGAAATTGGCATTTCATAGTAAATATCAAGTCCATCTCTTTTGAAAATTTCGTGTTCTTCAACTTTTAAGATTATATATAAATCTCCATAAGATCCACCATTTTCACCAGCATTTCCTTTTCCAACAACTCTCATTACAGAATCATTTTCTACTCCAGCTGGTATATCAATTTTTATTTTTTCATTTTTAATTTTTCTACCGCTGCCATTACAATCTGGACATTTTTCCTCAATTATTTCTCCAGTACCATGACAATTATCACAAGTTGTTTGACGAGAAACTGTCCCAAATGGAGTTTGACTTACATTATTTATAACGCCCGTTCCATTACACTTAGGGCAAGTTTTTATTTTACTTTCATCTTTTGCACCTTTTCCATGACAAGTTTCACATTCAACTTCTCTTCTTACTTGAATTTCTTTAGAAATTCCGAAAGCAGATTCTTTGAAAGTCAATTTTACAACTTGTTGAATATCTGATCCTTTTCTGGCTCTTTTTCTTTGTTGGCTTTTTCCTTGTGAAAATATATCTCCAAATAAATCACCAAATATATCATCAAATCCACCAAAACCACCAGAAAATCCGCCAGCACCTCCACCATTTTCAAAGGCAGCAGCTCCATAAGTGTCATATTGACGTTTTTTTTGTGGATCAGATAAAATTTCATAAGCTTCAGAAATTTCTTTGAATTTTTCTTGAGCCTTATCATCATCTGGATTTAAATCTGGATGATATTTTTTTGCAAGTTTCCTATATTTTCTTTTCAATTCAGAATCGCTGACGTTCCTGTCAACTTCTAATAATTCATATGGGTCTTTCATTTATCCTCCAATATAAAAAAAATAAATTATTGCTAATTTATTTGTCCTAATCTTAATTTATAATTTTATTTTTTTATCTAAGCTCAACTATTATACCACTTTGATAAAAAAATTAAATTATATTTTAAAATTTAAAATAAAAATAAAGAATAAGAAGCAAAGCCTCCTATTCTTTAAATTTTATTTATTTTTATTCTTCGTCATCATCTACTACTTCATAATCAGCATCTACTACATCGTCATCTGCTTTTCCAGCATTTTGACCTTCTTGATTTGCTTGGGCGTTTTTATACATTGCTTCACTCATTGAATAAATTTCTTGTTGTAGAGCTTCTGTTTTTGCTTTGATATCTTCAGTATTGTCAGCTTTAATGCTTGCTTCAAGATCTTTGATTTTTTCTTCAATCTTATCTTTTTCGTTTCCTTCAACTTTTGCTTCTTCTAAAGTTTTCCTTGCTTGGTAAACTAAAGATTCTGCATTATTTTTAACTTCAATACCTTCTTTTTTCTTTTTATCATCATCAGCAAATTTTTCAGCTTCTTTTACTTTTTTATCAATTTCTTCTTCAGTTAAGTTTGTTGATGAAGTAATTGTAATTTTTTGTTCTTTTCCACTACCTTGGTCTTTTGCTGATACATTAACAATACCATTTGCATCTATATCAAAGGTAACTTCGATTTGTGGAACACCACGTCTTGCTGCAGGAATTCCTGTTAATTGGAATCTACCAAGTGTAGTATTGTCTGCTGCCATTTCTCTTTCACCTTGTACAACGTGAATATCTACATCTGTTTGTCCGTCTGCAGCTGTTGTAAAGATTTGAGATTTTTTAGTTGGGATTGTTGTGTTTCTTTCAATTAATTTTGTAGCAACTCCACCAAGAGTTTCAATTCCTAGAGAAAGTGGTGTAACATCAAGAAGCAATAAGTCTTTAACTTCTCCTGTTAAAACTCCACCTTGAATTGCAGCACCAAGTGCAACACATTCGTCTGGGTTTATATCTCTTTGTGGTTCTTTTCCAATTATATTTTTAACTAAATCTTGAACTGCTGGAATTCTTGATGATCCACCAACAAGCAATACTTTTTCTATATCACTTGATGATAAAGAAGCATCTTTAAGAGCATCTTCAACTGGTCCTCTTGTAGCTTCTACAAGATCGTGAGTTAATTCATCAAATTTTGCTCTTGTAACTGTAATGTCTAAGTGAACTGGTTGTCCATCAACAGCTGTAATAAATGGTAGATTTACATTAGTTGTTTTTGTAGATGATAATTCTTTTTTAGCTTTTTCTGCTGCATCTTTTAATCTTTGCATAGCAGTAAGATCTTTTGTCAAGTCAACACCAGTATCTTTTTTAAATTCTGCTGCTAAATAATCAACTAATCTGTTATCAAAGTCGTCTCCACCTAGTTTATTGTTTCCTCTTGTAGATAATACTTCAAATACTCCATCTCCTACTTCAAGAATTGAAACATCAAATGTACCACCACCAAGGTCATAAACCATGATTTTTGATTGGTCAGTTTCTTTATCCATTCCGTATGCAAGAGCTGCTGCTGTTGGTTCGTTTATAATTCTTTTTACATTTAAGCCTGCAATTTTTCCAGCGTCTTTTGTAGCTTGTCTTTGAGCATCTGTAAAATAAGCTGGAACTGTAATTACAGCATCAGTAACTGTATCATTTAAATAACTTTCTGCATCTGATTTTAATTTTTGTAAAATCATTGCAGATACTTCTTCTGGTGTATAAGAATTCCCATCAATTTCACTAGTTTTATAATCTGTTCCCATTTCTCTTTTTATTGATGAGATGGTTCTATCAGGATTTGTTATTGCTTGTCTTTTTGCAGTTTCTCCAACAAGTCTTTCTCCATCTTTTGTAAAAGCTACAACTGATGGTGTTGTTCTATTTCCTTCAGTATTTGGGATAATAGTTGAATCCCCACCTTCCATAACGGCAACTGCTGAGTTTGTTGTTCCTAAGTCAATTCCTATAATTTTTGCCATAATATTTTCCTCCTATTTTGCAACTTTAACCATGCTTGGTCTAATTACTCTATCATTTAGTTTGTATCCTTTTTGATAGGTTTCTATAATATAATTTGATTTAAAATCTTCGTTTTCTTCAGTTTGAAAAGCGTGATGGAGATTTGGATCAAATTCTACTCCATCAGATTCAATTTCTTCAAGTCCTTCTTTTTCCAAAACTTTCCATAAAGAATCTCTTGTCATTATTATTCCTTGAATAAAAGAATCTTCTTGGTCTTTATCTTTAAGTGCCCTATCAAAATTATCTAAAACTGGTAAAAGTTCTTCGATTAAATTTGATGAAGCAAACTTTTTAAAATCAGCCCTTGCTTTTTCTTCTCTTTTTTTGAAATTTGTAAAATCTGCTAAAAGTCTTTGGTATTTTTCTTTATATTCATTATCATCATTTGATAAATCTTCTTCTACATTACCATCTTCATCAACTATTTCAGCATCAATTTCTTCTAATTCTTCATCTATATTTTCAGTATTTTCAACATTTTCATCATGCTTTTTTTCATTGTCCACCTTAAACACCTACCTTATTATTTGCTAAGTAAATCTGATATTAATTTGATGTCAGAAATAACTTCCTTATAATCAATTCTTGTAAGTCCTATAATTCCAATTTGGCCTACAATGTCTTTGTCATAATTAAAATGTGAAGTTATGATTGTATTATCTTTCAATTCATTTATCTCATTTTCATCACCAATAGTAACTTTTAAATCACTGTCAGAATTTTCAATCAATTCCCAGATTCTTTCTTTACTATCGAATATCTTAATAAACTCTTTAGCCTTAATTGGATCTTCAAATTCTTTGAAATTAAAAATATTACCCAGTCCTTTTATTATTACTTCTTTTGTCAAATCACTTAAAGAATCATTATTTATCTTTTTCTCTAAAATATCTAACAAATTCTCGTATTTTTCAAAGCCATTTTTCTTTAACCTATCAAAAACATTAGAAATATCTTTTAAACTTTCACCTTCTATACTTGCTTTTAAGCTAGTAGAAATTTTTATCAACTCATCATCACTAATTTCATCAATCATATAAATTCTATCGCTTATAATACTTCCATTATCATATACAACAATAAACAAAAGCATGTTAGAATCAATTTTTAAAAGTTCTAAATTTATTACCTTAGTAATATTATTTCTAATAGTGTAAGAAACAGCTGTAAGTTTTGTCATCTTTGAAAGAAGTAGTGTTGCAGTCTCCACAATCTTTGACACATTGCCATATCTTTTATCAAGAATTTTTTCCAAATCTTCATTTTCTTTAATATTTAATGAATTTTCTAATAGATTATCAACATAAAGTCTGTAACCTTTATCTGATGGGAATCTTCCTCCAGATGTGTGGGCTTTTTCCAAAAGTCCCATCTTTTCAAGAGTGCTCATCTCATTTCTAATTGTTGCAGACGAAATATCTAGTGAATATTCATTAAGTAATGACTTAGAACCAATAGGCTCTCCAAGATTAATGTATGAGTTTATAATGGAAAAGAGTATCATTTTTTTTCTCTCGTTCATTATTTTCACCTCATTTAGCACTCCATTTATCTGACTGCTAATTATAATATACTAGCTAAATTTCTTTTTGCAAGTTATATTATTTCAATATAAAATTCATTTGATAAATCAAAACCTTTGTGAGTAAACTTTAAATTTTCACCTATATCAAAGTACCCGAGCTTATAGTATTTTTCAATGATCTTACTATATTTTTCTAAAATAGACTTACCAAAAAGTTTTTTATATTCTTTCAAATTAATTCCTTCAGTTTCTCTTAATTTAAAAATTATATATTCTTTTTCTCTTTCATCTTCTGAAATAAATTCTTTTTCTTCTATTGGATATTTCTCTTCATTAATTAATTTTTCATATTTTACAAAATTTTTTACGTTATTATATCTTAAATTAGACAAAAATCCTGATGCTCCTAGTCCAAAAGCAAGGTATCCTCCTTCTGACCAGTATTTTTTGTTGTGGTAAGATTCAAAGCCCTTTTTGGAAAAATTAGAAATTTCATACCTATTTAGTCCCATTATTTTTAAATATTCTTCAATATAGGAAAATATATCTCTTTCTAAGTCATCATCCATAAGTTTTAGTTTATCTTTTTTATAAAGATTATAAAAATATGAACCTTTTTCAAGAATTAATGAATAATAAGACAAATGTT
This sequence comes from Anaerococcus senegalensis JC48, assembly GCF_000321005.1. GTDB lineage: Bacteria > Bacillota > Clostridia > Tissierellales > Peptoniphilaceae > Anaerococcus > Anaerococcus senegalensis. The sequence goes on along the minus strand of NZ_HE578907.1, from coordinate 129,684 downwards.
CTGGTTTTATTTTTTTAATTAAATCCAAATCTTTTTTTATAGAAGAAAAATTTCCACCAGGGAGATTTAAAATCATATCTAATGAAAGATTATCAAATCCAGCTTTCCTGATATTTTCTATATCTTTAAGTACAATTTCTTTGTTATGGTCTCTTCCAATTTTTTTTAAAACCACATCATCAAAAGACTGAACACCTAGTGAAATCCTATTTATTCCAAAATTCTTATAGACTTTTAATTTTTCTAAAGTTAAGGAATTTGGATTTGCTTCAATTGTAAATTCTTTTACTTGACTTAAATCAAATTTTTTAAGTAAATCAACAATTTCTCCTATATATTTATAATCAACATAAGTTGGAGTACCGCCTCCAATATAAATGGAATCGACTTTTACATCCATATTTTTTTGGTATAATTTTATTTCTTTTTTTAAATTTTCAAAATATGAATCAATCCTAGATTCTAAATTTGGAAAAGCAGTAAAATCGCAATAAAAACATTTTTTCTTACAAAAAGGAATATGAATATAAATTCCAATTTTTTCCATATGTACTCCTTAAATTTTTCAAAAATAAAAAGTTAGGACCTACCCTAACTTTTATTCATCATCATATTTCAAAACAGCAAGGAAAGCATCTTGTGGAATTTGTACACTTCCTAGTTGTCTCATTCTTTTCTTTCCTTCTTTTTGTTTTTCTAGAAGTTTTTTCTTTCTTGATATATCTCCACCATAACATTTTGCAATTACATCTTTTCTCAAAGCTTTTACAGTTTCTCTTGCTATAACTTTTGAATCAATTGTAGCTTGGATTGGAATTGCAAATTGTTGTCTTGGAATTTGTTCTTTCAATTTTTCTACAATTGATCTTCCCCTTTGATAGGCAAAATCTTTGTGAACCACTGTTGATAGTGCATCAACTTTATCTTCATTGATTTTTATATCAAGTTTTATTAGATTACTTATCTCGTAATCTACAACTTCATAATCCAGTGATGCATAACCTTTTGATCTTGATTTTAAAGAATCAAAAAAGTTATAGATTACTTCATTTAAAGGAATTTTATATTTTATTAAAACCCTATTTTCATCAATATATGACATATCAATTAACTCTCCTCGCCTTGATTGGGCAAGTTCCATAACTGGTCCAATATATTCTTTTGGTGTCATAATTTCTGAAATTGTTATAGGTTCTTTTACATATTCTATTTCTGATGGAGGCGGAAAATCGTTAGGATTTTCTAATTTTTTCTCTTCGTGACCTTTTGTTTTTACCCTATAAATTACTGAAGGAGCTGTGGCAATAATATCCAAATCATATTCTCTTTCAAGTCTTTCGGTAATAATATCCATATGCAAAAGTCCCAAAAATCCACATCTTAGTCCAACGCCCAAGGCTTGGGAGTTTTCTTGTTCAAAAACTAAAGATGCATCATTTACTTGAAGCTTTTCCAAAGAATCTTTTAATTTATTAAATGATTCGCCCTCAGCAGGATAAATTCCTGAATATACCATAGGCAAAACTTCTTTGTATCCTGAAAGTGGATCTTGAGTTGGATTATTTTTTAAGGTTATTGTATCACCAACTCTAGCATTTCTAATATCTTTAATGCTTGCCTCAATAAAACCTACATCTCCACTTTTTAAATCTTTGGTTTCGATTCTATTTTTCATAGTATAACCTACAGCAGTAACTTCATAAGATTTACCACTTGCCATCATCAAAATTTCATCACCAGCTTTTACACTTCCTTCAAAAATTCTTACATAGCAAATTACTCCCCTGTATGAATCATAATATGAATCAAAAATTAAAGCTTTTAATGGTTTATCATCATGATCTTCTGGTGCTGGAACATTTTTAATTATATCTTCCAATACATCATCAATATTTAGTCCAGTTTTTGCTGAAACTAAAGGAATATTTTCTGTTTCTAGTCCAATTTGATTTTCAATTTCTTCTTTTGTTTCATCAACTCTTGCACTTGGAAGATCAATTTTATTTAATACTGGTAAAATTTCTAAATCTTGTTCTAAAGCAAGATAAGTATTTGCTAGAGTTTGAGCTTCTACTCCTTGAGATGCATCAACAACTAAAATTGCTCCTTCACAAGCTTTTAAAGATCTTGAAACTTCATAAGTAAAGTCAACATGACCTGGGGTATCTATTAAATTTAGATCATAAGTATCTCCATCTTTGGCCTTATATTTTAACTTTACAGATTTTAATTTGATAGTGATTCCTCGTTCTTGCTCAAGTTCCATACTATCTAACATTTGATCATTTATTTCACGTTTTGCAACAGACTGAGTTTTTTCAATAAGTCTATCAGCTAAAGTTGACTTGCCATGATCAATGTGAGCAATTATTGAGAAATTTCTTATATGCTCTTTTCTTTTCATTGTCTGTTTTCCTTATCTACAAATCCTATATCATAAATTGGGAAAAATCTTAAAAATGCATGTCCAATAATTTTTTCACTAGATATTGGTCCAAAATTTCTAGAATCATTGCTAGCATTTGGTAGTCTATTATCTCCCATAACAAAATATTCCCCATCTTTAACTTCCCATGAAGAATTTTCATTTGTTGTTAGAGTTTCTTCGCTATTTATATAATTTTCCTCATAAACTTCACCGTTAACATATACGCTGCCATTTTTTACTTCAATATTATCTCCAGGCATGCCTACAATTCTTTTTATATATAAAGTATCTTTTTGGTCAGGAGCTTCAATTATTACAATATCTCCTCTTTCATATCCTTTGAAATGTTTTGAAACTTTGTCAACAAAAAGCATATCGCCACTATGTAAAGTATTTAACATAGAATTTCCTTCAACTTTTGTTGCATCCATTACAAATATCTTTATAAAAAAAGCAACAGCTAAAGCTAGAAGAATAGTTTTTATCCAATCAAGAAATTCTAGATCATTAGATTTTTCTGTCATATTACACCTCTTTCATTTTATAATTATAAACGAATATCACAAAAGTTCCAAATATTTTAATTTTAATAAAATATAAATATTTGTAATTAAGCTTATTTTGTGGTAAAATAAATCAGTCGATATAAATTGGGGGTGAAAAAATGGCAAATATTAAATCAGCAATCAAAAGAATTGATGTAACAAAAAAACAAACTGCTAGAAATAAATCAGCAAAATCTGAAATAAAAACTTACGTTAAAAAATTTGAAGAAGCTATTGAAAATAAAGATAGCGAAAAAGCTAATGAACTTTTCAAAACTGTTGATAAAAAAGTAAAACAAGCAGCAGCTAAAAACATTATTCACAAAAATCAAGCTAGTAGAACAACTTCAAGATTAGCTAAAAAATTAAATTCATTAAATGCTTAATTTTTAGTCGGTTCATTCAAACTTGCGACTTAGATAAGTCGCCAAGATTAGAATGAGTCGATTTTTTTATTTAGAAAATTTTTCTATTAAGATTAACATATTTAAATTCATATTAAAGTCTTGACTTTTTTGTTTTAAGTCACAATTATATAAAAATTCTTGAATATCAAATAATTCATTTAATGTAAAATTTCTTATAAATCCCTTATCTTTTCTAAGTTCATAACTTGAAATTCCCAAAGATTTTTGTATAAAAGAATCATTGTACGAATCCTTCAATAGCACTTTTATTCCTATCAAATTTCTTATATGCCTAACTATCATATGGAATATCTTAAAAATTTCATCCATATCCTTTGCCATATATAAATATGTATTCATAGCAGATTTTGTGTCCCTGACTGATAAAGTATCTGTTAAATTAAAAATATTTAAATCTAAAATTTTATCCAATTGGTCATGTACATCCTCTATGGAAACTTCAATTTTATCAGAATTAGCTATTATTTTATCAACTGTATTTATAACTTCGTAAAGATCTATTTGTGAATTTTTGTTTAAATAAGAAAATCTATCTATAATTTCATTTATATATGCTTTTTTAATTTTCTTTTTATTTTTTACAAATCTTTTTCCTATAAAAGAAACTAATTCATTGTTATTTAACCTATCAATTTCAACAATATTTCCATATTTTTTTATAGTCTTATAAAATTTTCCTTTAAATACATTTTCTTCTGAAATTATTATTAAAGTCAAAAATTCTGGTACGTTTTGAGCATCATCTATCAAAAGTTGGCAAATTTCATCATATTCTTTTATAGAATTTTTTGATAAGTTAATATTTCTCCAAATAAGAACTTTTTTATCTTCCATTATAGGATAGGTATCCATGGCTGTTTTTATCTCTTCTAAGCTCTTTTTTCCTTTAATATCAATATAATTAAAATCTGGGAAAGAAATCATATCCTTAGATTGGTCTATTATTGTTTCCTTTAAATATTCTTCTTTAGAATCAATTAGATAAATTCCTCTTGTATTTTTTTTAAATAAATCAGTCATAAATTCCTTATAATTCATCTAAAAAATCCTCCTTTAACATATTTTTTTACCTTAAATGAATTTTTGTAAAAGTCAATTTGACAATAACCATCTGTTTGACTGTTACAAATTTCTATATTATTTAAATTTTCTAAAACTTCTTTTGATGGGTGTCCATAATTATTTTTTCTTCCTGCAGAAATAAGAGCAAGATCAGGACTTGTCATTTTTATAAATTTTTTTGACGTAGAAAATTTTGAACCATGATGAGAAACTTTCAATATATCTATATCTCTCGCTATAATTTCTTCCTTATCTTTTGGTAAATCCCCCATAGTTAAAATTTTAAAACCATTAATCTCAATTAAAAGTGGCATAGAATTTTCATTTTCTTTTCCATCAAAATTTTTTAAATTCCTAACTATAAAATTTTTCCCCTTATAAACATCTCCCTCTTTCATTTCCTTAAAAGAATGAATTTTTCCTAGGTTTTTATTATACTTATTTGAAATAATAGGTCCAAGTTCGAAATTATTTTTAAGTTTTTCAATACTACCCATATGATCTTTGTCCTCATGAGATACAAACATAGCCTTGATTTTTTTAACTCCCTTGGATTTTAAGTAAGGGATGGCAATTTTTTCACTTGAAGAATAATTTTTAAAAGAAACTTCCCCACAATCAAATAAATACACATCTTTGCCATCTTCCAAAATAAAAAAATCCCCCTGACCAATATCTACCATTTCAAAAGAAATTGCCTTTTTGTTATCACTAATAATAGAAAAAATTACTATAAAAATTGATATAGCTAAAAAATTTTTTGCTTTTAATTTTTTATTTTTAAATCTTACAATAATAAACAAAAGTATTAAATAATAAAAACAAATTAAAATTGACTCTTTTGGAAATTCTAGGCTAAAAATTGAAAAGGAAGACAAAAAGCTAACTATATTTAAAATAGACCCTATTAAAAAATCTAAAATATAAAATAAAATTCCCAAAAATTCTCCTAAAATTGGATATAAAATAATAATTCCAAAAATTATATACATAGCTATAGTAAAAATAGGTATTACTAAAAAGTTAGCAAAAAAGCTTAATAAATTGAAAAATCCATAATAATAAATTACATGAAAAGCTAAAGTAACTTGTAAAGTCAATGTAAAAATAAAACTTTTCTTTAGATATGAATATTTTTTTCCTCTTACAAGACTTGGATAAACTACATAAATCGCAAATCCTGCTAAAAAAGAAAGAAAAAATCCTGAATTAAAAATGGCAAAGGGATTAAAAATCATGATCAAAAGCATTGAAACTATAAGATTTTTATACATATCTCTTCCTTTTTTTAACAAAAATGCTAAGTAAGAAAAAGAATACATTAAAATAACCCTAATAACAGAAAAGGGAAATGAAATTAAATATCCATAAAAAAAGCAAAATCCTAAAGAAATAGGATAGGCGTATTTAAAAGAAATCCCAGATTTTATAAGCAAAAATAATAATAAAGTGAGTATTAAGTCTATATGAAGTCCAGAAATTGCCAAAATGTGGGAAAGACCTATTTTATTCAAAACTTCCCTATCATCAAATCTTTCAGAAAGTATGACAGATTTTATAAACAAAAAAGATTCTTTTGATAAATTTTCTCCAAAAATTTTGTCTATATATGCTCTAAAAGTCCTTTTTATTTTTAAAAATATAGATGATGAATAGCCTAAAATTTTATAAGATTTTATTTCAAGTTTAGACTTAATCTTTTTAGAAAGCAAATATTTCCTATAAGAAAATATAAAGGGATTAGTATTAGTGTTATGCAAAGAAATTTCACAGTCAGCCTTTAACATCTCACCTATTTGGAAATTTTTCTCACTAGTAAAAGAAGATTTTTCATTGATTTTTGCCTTTTCATTACAGGATTTTACATAATATATATTAAAATCTTGATTTTTATCCTTATCCACTATGATAAGATTTAAATTCAAATTATCATAATTATCAAGTTTATAAGAATTAAAAGAAAAACTTCCAAGAAAAATCCCTAAAGAAAAACCAAGAAAAATATAAGAAAAAATAGATTTTCTTATAAAAAGAAAAATTCCACACACAAATAAACCTATAATAACAAAGAAAAAATTATAGGTTTCAAAAAAAGTGAATACACCAATACCAGCTAATAAAGAAATAAGTAAAAAAAACAAACTTTTTCTCATAAGATTCTCCTGAATTTATTATAACATATGATATAATAAATTAGAGGTAATTTTATGAATGATTTATTATATATTAGTCATCCACAATTAAATAAAATTGATTCCAAAATTATTAAGACAAAAAATGAAGGAAAAAATACAAAGATAATTTTGGATAGGAGTATTTTTATGCCAACTTCTCCATATCTTTTGGATGAAAATCCAAGAATTTCAGGAAATGAAGTTAGTCATATAAGATTTATTAATGGAAATTTGATACATACAATAAATAATAAAATAAAATCATCTTCTGTTAAGCTTAGTTTTGATAAGGACATAAGACTTAAAAATATGGATTATAACACAGCTTTTTTTATTTTTAAATCTTTATTTTTAAAATATTATAACAACAAAGACCTTACTTTAAGAATAAAAGACAATTATTCTCAAATTAAGGTTTCAAATTTTTATGAGAATTTTTCAATAGATGATTTTTTAAGCTTATTTAATAAATTGATAGATTTGGGATTAAAAATTAATAAGGATAGGGATTTTGTTGAAATCAAAGGTTTTGACAAGGATTTTAATTCCGGAGTATACCATAATAATACAAAGTATTTACAAGGCATTTTTGTTCTTACAGTTGAAAAAATAGATGAAACTCTTTTAATTGATTTTATTACTGGATCTGACTATAAAAATTTTACAAAAAATAATATAAAAGTGATTAGTGAAATTAAAAATATTTCTTTTTCTGAAATTGATACATCGGATAAGCTAAGAAAAATAATTTCAACAATCCAAAAATCGACATATATTTAAAAGGCCCTTGCATTTGCAAGAGCCTTATTTTTTATTTTACAAGTAAATTTAATATTTTTCCTGGTACATAAATTACCTTAAATACATTTTTACCATCTATATATTTTTGAATATTTTGATCATTTTCTGCGCTAGTTACTGCATCTTCTTGGTCTGCATCTTTTGAAATTTTAATTGTTGCTCTAACTTTTCCATTTACTTGAACAGGAAGTTCTATTGAATCAAATTCTAGTTTATTTTCATCATATTTAGGCCATGAAGTTTGATTTAATTGTCCTTCAAAACCAATTTCTTCCCATAATTCTTCAGTTAAATGTGGAGCTACTGGATTTAATAAAATTAAATAAGTTCTATAATCTTTTTTAGTAATTTTTCCAATATTTCTCATCTCATTTAATAGGCTCATAAGAGCAGCAATTGCCGTATTATATTTTAGTGATTCATAGTCTTCAGAAACTTTTTTAATAGTTTGATTAATTAAAATTTCAATTTCTTTAGTATATTCATCACCATCTTCTACTAAATCATAAAGATTAAATACTCTTTCCAAATATTTTCTACAACCTTTAACGCCTTCATCTGACCAAGGAGCTGTTGACCTAAAATCACCAATAAACATTTCATAGGCTCTTAAAGTATCTGCTCCATAATCTCTTACAATATCATCAGGATTTACAACATTTCCTCTAGATTTTGACATTTTTTGGTGATCTTCTCCCAAAATCATTCCGTGAGAAGTTCTTTTTTGATATGGTTCTTTAGTAGGAACTTTTCCCAAATCATATAAAAATTTATGCCAAAATCTTGAATATAATAAGTGAAGGGTAGTATGTTCCATTCCCCCATTGTACCAATCAACAGGTGTGTAATAATCTAATTTTTCTTTACTAGCTAAGTCTTCACTATTATTTGGATCAATATATCTTAAATAATACCAAGAAGATCCTGCCCATTGTGGCATAGTGTCAGTTTCCCTTTTTGCAGGCTTTCCACAAATTGGGCAAGTAGTATTTACAAATTCATCTATTTTGGAAAGTGGACTTTCTCCATCATCAGTAACTTCATAAGAATCAACATCAGGCAATTTTATTGGAAGATTTTCTTCTTTTTCAGCAACCCATCCATGTTCTTCACAATAAATCATTGGGATTGGTTCACCCCAATATCTTTGTCTAGAAAATACCCAATCTCTTAATTTATAATTTACCTTAGCTGAACCAAGATTTTTCTCTTCAACAAATTCTATTATTTTCTTTTTGGCATCTGCAACACTTAATCCATTTAGAAAATCTGAATTTATCAAAAGTCCCTTGTCAATTGAAGTTGTTGGTAAATCTTCATCACCTGTATCAATTACAGGTATAACTGGCATTTCAAATTTTTGTGCAAATTCAAAATCTCTTTCATCATGTGCAGGAACTGCCATAATAGCTCCTGTTCCATAAGAAATTAAAACATAATCAGAAATCCAAATTGGAATTTCTTTTCCATTTAATGGATTTATAGCAGAAATTCCATCAAGTTTTACACCTGTTTTTTCTTTAGTAAGCTCGCTTCTTTCAAAATCTGATTTTTTCTTAGCAAAATCTTGATAATCTTTTACTTGGTCTAAATTTTTAATCTCATCTTTAAATTCTTTAAGCATAGGATGTTCTGGTGCAATTACCATATAAGTTGCCCCAAAAATTGTATCAGGTCTAGTTGTATAGACATTTAATTTGTAATCTTTATCTTTTAAAGAAAAATTAATTTCTGCTCCGTGACTTCTTCCAATCCAATTTTTTTGTTGAGTTTTTATTTTTTCTTCATAATCAACTTCATCCAAATCATCAATAAGTCTATCTGCATATTCTGTAATCTTTAACATCCATTGATTTTTAACTTTATGTGTAACTTCTGACCCACATCTTTCACATTTTCCATCAACAACTTCTTCGTTTGCAAGACCAACTTTACATGATGGGCACCAGTTTACTGGCATTTCTTTTTTATAGGCAAGTCCATGTTTATATAATTGAATGAAAATCCATTGAGTCCATTTGTAATAATTTGGATCTGTTGTGTTAACTTCTTTGGACCAATCAAAAGAAAATCCTATTGATTTCATTTGACCTTTAAAATTATTTATATTATCTTTTGTAACAATTGAAGGATGAATATGATTTTTTATAGCATAATTTTCTGTTGGGAGACCAAAAGCATCCCATCCCATTGGATAAATTACATTTTCTCCTTCAAGTCTTCTTTTCCTAGCTACTATATCTAAAGCTGTATATGGTCTTGGATGACCAACATGAAGACCTTGACCAGATGGGTAAGGAAATTCTACCAAAGGATAGAATTTTTTCTTATCTCTATCAAGTTCTGATTTAAATGTTTCTTCTTCATCCCATATTTTTTGCCATTTTTTTTCAATGGCATTTGGATTATATTCTCTCATATTTTCTCCTTAATTTTTTGATGCAAAAGAGTTAACTGTTCTTGGATAAGGGATAACGTCACGAATATTTTTCATTCCTGTAAGATACATTACAGCTCTTTCAAATCCAAGACCATATCCTGAATGAACAACTGTTCCATATTTTCTTAAATCTAGATAATTTTGATATTCTTCAATTTTCAAACCATTATCTTCCATAGATTTTACAAGCTCGTCATATCTTTCTTCTCTTTGACTTCCACCTATAAGCTCTCCTACAGCAGGAACTAGCATATCAAAAGCTGCCACAGTTTTTCCGTCTGAATTTCTTCTCATATAAAATGCTTTAATATCTTTTGGATAATCTGTAACAAAAACTGGACCATCAACTATTTTTTCTGATAAGTATCTTTCATGTTCAGTTTGAAGATCAATTCCCCATTCTACTGGATATTCAAAATCTACATCAGCATTTTTTAATTTTTCAATTGCATCTGTATAGGTAATTCTTGCAAATTTAGCATTTTTAACCTTTGTAAGTCTTTCAATCAAAGTATCATCAACTCTTTCATTGAAAAATTCAATTTCATCCTTACAATTTTCTAAAACATATTCAATCATATATTTCATCATATCTTCAGCCACATCCATGCAGACATTATAATCTGCAAAAGCAAGTTCTGGTTCAAGCATCCAAAATTCTGCAGCATGTCTTGGAGTATTTGACTCTTCAGCCCTAAATGTTGGACCAAAAGTATAAATATTTGAAAGAGCTAATGCGTAATCTTCTGCTTCAAGTTGTCCTGATACAGTTAAATATGATTTTTTGCCAAAGAAATCTTTTGTATAGTCAACCTTACCTTCTTTGTCGAGATTTGGTTTATCTAAATCTTGAGTTGTAACTTGGAACATTTCCCCAGCACCTTCTGTATCTGATGCAGTAATTAATGGTGCATTTAAGTAAATAAATTCTCTTTCTTGGAAGAATTTATGAAGAGCATAAGCAAGTTTTGATCTTAATCTAAAAACAGCCCTATAAGTATTGGTTCTAACTCTTAAATGAGGAATAGTTCTCATATATTCAAGAGATTGTTTTTGTTTTTGAATTGGAAACTTCTCATCACTATGACCTAAAACTTCTACTTTATTAGCTTGAAGTTCATAGGCTTGCTTAGCATTATTAGTTTTTACAAGTTTACCAACTACTTTTAAGGAAGCTGATAAGTGTTCTTTTTGTAAATCCCCAAAATTTTCTAAGTCTTTTCCTACAACAATTTGTAAATTTTTAAATATTGTTCCATCATTTAATTCAATAAAGCCAACATTTTTTGTAAATCTAGCTTGTCTTATCCAGCCCTCTACTGTAACTTCTTGATCAATGTATTTTTCTACATCTTTTTTAATCTCTGATAATTTCATCCTCATTTCCTCTCTTTATTTTTTCTAAATTTTCACTAAGTATTTTTTCATAACCTATATCTTTTGATTTATAAAATTTTTCTTTTACAAATCCATCTGGCAGGTAATCTTGCTCTACATAACCATTATAATCATGTGGGTATAAATAAGTATCTTTCACAAGATTTTTACTCCCCTTATAATGTGTATCTTTCAGTTTGTTGGGAACTTCCAGATCCTTTTCATTTTTCACAAAATCCATTGCCTTATTAATGGCAAGATATGTTGAATTATTCTTTTTTGCTAAAGATAAATAAATACAAGTTTGAGCTAAAATAATTCTAGCTTCTGGCATTCCTACAGTATCTATAGCAGTAAAAGTATTTGTAGCAAGACTTAAGGCATAAGGATCAGCCAAGGAAATATCTTCTGATGCAAAAATAATCATCCTTCTTGCTATAAATTTAATATCTTCGCCACTATTTAACATTTTTGCCAAATAAAAAATAGCAGCATCAGGATCAGATCCTCTCATAGATTTTATAAAAGCAGAAATAGTATCATAATGTCTATCCCCATCTCTATCATAAATTGAAATCTTTTTTTGAATAGAATTTAAGATACTTTTTCGATCAACTACTATTATACCTTCTTTATCCTCTTGTGAAAATATAGCAATTTCTAAAGCATTTAATAAGGCCCTACAATCTCCATTTGAAAATTTAACTAAGGTATCTCTTGCATCCTCTTCAATTTTTATATTTTTATTTTGTAAAACTTTATCTCTTGATAAAGCCATATCTATTAATTTATGCAAGTCTTCATTAGTATGTGCTTTCAATTCAAATATATACATTCTTGATATTAATGCTTTATTTACTTCAAAATATGGATTTTCTGTTGTAGCTCCAATTAAAATTATTGTAGAATCTTCAACAAAAGGAAGCAAATAATCTTGTTGACTCTTATTAAATCTATGAATCTCATCTATAAACAATATAGTTTTTTTATTTTCAAATTTTAAATTATCTTTAGCTATTTGAATTTTTTTCTTTAAATCACTTATTCCACTAGCAACTGCAGATACTTTCTCAAAGGCCATATTTGTGGATTTTGAAATAATTCTTGCAAGGGTAGTTTTCCCAACTCCAGGAGGACCATAAAAAATAGAAGAATAAATCCTATCGGATTTTATCATTCTTCTTATGATTTTGCCTTCTGCCAATAGGTGATCTTGTCCCAAAAAATCTTCAATATTTTCAGGTCTCATCCTATCAGCTAAAGGTGCTGATTTCTCTAATTGTCTTTGTTTATTAAGTTCGAATAAATCCATTTTTTCACTTCTTTCAAAAAAAGGACTATTGCATTATGAATAAATCAATTTTCAAAATTATAGTCAAATAAAAATTTATAAGAATGTTTTTTATATTTTTATTTGACTTCTATGAAAATTAAAACAAATTCATTTTTGCAAAAGCCCTAAATTATCTAATCATTTTCTAAATTTTTGATCTCTTTATAGAAACTCTCAACATCTTTAAACTCTCTGTAAACTGAAGCAAATCTTACATATGCAACAGGATCCAACTTTTTTAGATGTTCCATGACAAATTTACCAATACTTGATGATGATATTTCCTTTTTACCTATATGATTGATAGATACTTCTATATCATCAGCAATTTTTTCTATTTGATCCATACTTACTGGTCTTTTTTCACAAGATTTTACAATACCGTTTATAAGTTTTGCCCTATCAAATGATTCTCTTGTGTTATCTTTTTTTACAACCATCACCGTTTGATCTTCATATCTTTCGTAAGTTGAAAATCTCTTATTGCAAGTCTGGCAAAGTCTTCTTCTTCTAATAGCGTGATTATCTTCTGTAGCTCTAGAATCTATAACTTTTGTGTCATTTGAGTCACAATATGGACATTTCATTTTATTTTAAGAAATCTGGTAGATCTATATCGTCAAATGGGTTTGAAGATTTTTGACTTCTTTGTGCAGGTCTCTGACTTGTATTTTGTGAAGGTCTTCTAGTTTCCATTGATTCTCTTCTTTTTTGACTATCTTGGTCAAATCCTGTAGCAATTACAGTAATCTTAATATCATCGCCTAGTGATTCATCGCTACCTACACCAAAAATGATATTTGCATCTGAATCGATGTGATCTCTGATTAATTCTGCTGCTTCATTTGCTTCCATTAGACCAACTTCTGCTGCTGTTACATTTAATAATACAGCATTAGCTCCTTCAATAGATGTTTCAAGTAGTGGAGAATTTACAGCTGCTTTTGCTGCGTCAACTGCCCTATTTTCACCACTGGCTCTACCAATTCCCATATGAGCAATTCCTTGATCTGACATTATTGATTTTACATCAGCAAAGTCAAGGTTAATTACATTTGGTATAGCTATAAGTTCTGAAATACCACTTACAGCATCCATAAGTACTTGGTCAGCCATTTTGAAGGCTTCTACCATTGATGTTCTCTTTTCAACTATTTGTAAAAGTCTATCATTTGGTATTGTAATTAATGTATCAACACTTTCTTTTAAAGCTTCAATTCCACCTTCTGCAGATGTTTGTCTTTTTCTACCTTCAAATGTAAAAGGACGAGTTACTACACCTACTGTAAGGATTCCTTGTTCCTTTGCTTTTCTAGCTACAACAGGGGCTGCACCAGTACCAGTTCCACCACCCATTCCAGCAGTGATAAATACCATATCTGCTCCCTTAAGTGATTCATCTATTTCTGACTCACTTTCTTCAGCAGCTTTTTCACCAATTTCTGGATTTGCTCCAGCACCAAGTCCTCTTGTAAGCTTTGCTCCGATTTGTAATTTTATATCAGCATTTGCTTCATTTAAAGTTTGAAGATCAGTATTTAATGCAATAAATTCTACACCAGAAAGGCCACCCTCTCTCATTCTGCTTATTGCATTATTTCCACCTCCACCTACTCCAATAACTTTAATTTTGGCTAAGGCGTTATTTTCTACTTCCATATTGATATTTGCCATCTTACTCCCCCGTTTCATTAAGAATAATATTTTTAATTATTTTCATCTTTTTCGTCAAGACTATTTTCTTCAACTTCAACTACTGGATTCTTGCCCTTATCAAGACTAATAGTATATGCTTTTATTTTTTTATTGTCTATATCTTTTAAAACTGAATCAAGTAATTTCAATTTGTACTTATAATTTTTTAAATCTCCGAAATTAATCTGAATATCTTTTATTATTATACCAATATCATTATAGTTTTCCAAGTCTATTTCTTTTATGTCTTTACTATGTTTTAGCTTTTGTAATAAAATAATAAAATCCAAAATTTTTTTATCATCAGTAAACTTATTGCCTATTTTAGGTTTATTTTTTGATAATTTTAGTTTTATTAAACTACTATTACTGAGCTTATCAGTTTTATCTAAAACTTTTCCATTATTTGTAACTATATATTTTTCTTTTTTATAGTTAGTGTACATATATGGATATTCTTCTTTAACTTTAACTATAATTTCATCTGGCATCTTTTTTTCAATTTTAACACTTTTAATTATCTCATCTTTTTTTAATTTATCTATGCTTTCTTCTTCGTCATACAAAATTATATTTTTACCTATAGGATTATTTAAACCTTTTAATATTTGTTCGTCTGATAAAATCTTATTTCCTTTTATATAGACTTGAGAAATTTTGAAATAATCATGTTTAAAAAAATTAAAGATTAAAATAGCTAAACTAATTATAATCAAAAAAATTATAAAAATCGGAGTAAAAGTTTTATTTTTTTTCTTAATTTTCTTCTATTTCTATTTTTATTTGCCATTTTATTTTTCCATCAATTTTATAATTAAATCATAGATATCATTACTAGCATTTGGGTTTTGTAAATTGCTAGCCATCTTACCCATATCATCTAATTTTTCCTTATCATCTATTATTTGTATTATATTTTCGTATAAAACTTTTCCGTTTAAATCTTTTTCTAAAATCATAGAACTTGCGCCTTTATCAAGGTAAGTTCTAGCATTGTATTCTTGGTGATTTTCTGTAGTATAAGCTTTAGGTATTAATATTGAAGCTTTTTTTAAACTTGAAATTTCACTAAGACTCATAGCACCCGAAGAAGATATTACAAGATCGCTTACACCATAGAAAAGATCTATATTATCTATATATGAAAATACTTTAATATATTCATTTTCTTTAGTATTCTCTAAAAAATCATCATAATAAACTGATCCTGTTTGATGAAGAAGATAAAATTTACCATCCATCATTTCACTCATTTCCTTAATAGCTTTATTTAATGCTTTTGATCCGTTAGATCCACCAAATGAAAATACAACTGGTCTATCTTTTTTTATACCTAATTTTTCCAAATCTTTTTCTGTATAATCAGTATTAAAGTTACTTCTTACAGGATTACCAGTTATGTGGATATTTTTTTTATTTTTTAAATGTTTCTTAGCTTCTTCAAAAGAAATACAAACTAAGTCAACTTTGTTTGATAAAAATCTTGTAGTTATGCCTGGAAATGAATTTGATTCATGGATTAGAGTTTTTATATTTTTTCTACTTGCTTGATAAAGAACAGGTGCACAAACATATCCACCCGTTCCTATTACTAGGTCTGGTTTAAATTCTTTAATTATTTTTTTTGCCTCTTTAAATCCTTTATAATTTGTTATCAGTGATTTAAAAAGTCTTTTTGAAATTTTTCTAGGAAGTCCCATAGCTTCAATTGATCTAAATTGATAGCCGTATTTTTTAACTATTCTCTCTTCTGGCTTTCCTTTTATTCCAACATACAAAATTTCTATATCTTCTATTTCTTTTTCTAATTTTTGACACATTGCAATGGCTGGATAAATATGTCCACCAGTGCCTCCTCCAGATACTATAACTCTCATTTATACTTCCTTTTCTAAAACTCTTTTTTTAAAGTCATCTCCTCTTTGCATGTAATTTTTATACATACCCCAACTTGCACTTGCTGGCGATAACAAAACTGTGTCAAAATCTTCCATAATTTCAAATGATTTGTCAACAGCCATTTGCATATCATCTACAAGATAATAATTTATTTTGTATTTCTTGCATAAATCTTCTAGAATAAATTTTGTTTGACCTAATAAAATCATAGCTTTTATCTTTTTATTTGAATTATCAAACAATGGTGAATAATCAATTTTTTTATCATATCCTCCAGCTATCAAAATAATATTTTTATCAAAACTATCTACTGCTTTTATAGCGCTATCTACATTTGTTGCCTTCGAATCATTAAAAAAATCAACATTTTTTATTTGTTTTACAAATTCAAGTCTGTGATCAATTGCCTTAAATGTCTTTGTATATTTAATTATCTCATCTAAGTCGATACCATACAAATACAAGCAAAGCATAGCACAAGCTGCATTTGCCAAATTATGATTACCTACGATTTTTAAATCATTTCTATTTAATAAGAAAAATTCTTTGTCATCTTTTAAATAAAGACTATCATCTTTTAAGTATATACCTTTTTCTATTTTTTCTTTCATAGAAAATTCGTATATTGAAGCCTTAAATTTATTTTTATTTTCAGATAATATTTTATCATCGTGATTTATAACTAAAAAATCTTCTTTATCTTGGTTTTTTGCAAGTTTCATTTTATCATTGGCGTAATTTTTAAATGATCCATGCCAGTCTATATGGTCTGGACTAATATTTAATATTGCACCAATATTTGGCTTAAATGTTTTTGTATTAT
The DNA here is from genome assembly GCF_000321005.1 of Anaerococcus senegalensis JC48. Lineage (GTDB taxonomy): Bacteria > Bacillota > Clostridia > Tissierellales > Peptoniphilaceae > Anaerococcus > Anaerococcus senegalensis. Next base: position 112,679 of record NZ_HE578907.1, on the reverse strand, counting down.
GTAGTTGAAATGATGAAATTTCTTCAACAAATGTTGCATCATTATTATACATTTGCCACAAAACTCCCTCACCAATATTTCCAACACTTATTGCTTTTTCACCAATTTGATTTAAAACATAAGTTATTAATGATGTAGTTGTTGTTTTTCCATTTGTACCTGTAACCGAAATTATTTTTTTATCTTCAAAAAGTCTATAAGATAGCTCTATATCTGAAATTATTTCATTATTTTTTTCTAATTTTTGTACAATTTCATCATCAGGTCTAATTCCTGGAGATTTTACTACAAAATCATATTTTTCATTAATTTTTAAATCAGAAATAGGGCTATAATTATAGCCCTCTAATCGTTCGTCTTTATTTTTATTTTTATCATAAGTAAAAACTTCATATCCTAATTTATCTAAAGTTTTTACTGTGGATATTCCTGTTATTCCTAAACCGTAAACTAAAACTTTTTTCATAGTACTGCTAATAAAGTAATCAAAGATAAAATTACTGATACTATTGTAAAACCAGTAACTATTTTTGGTTCTTTGTATCCTTTCAATTCATAATGATGGTGGATTGGTGTCATTAAAAATATTCTTTTTTTATTTCTAAATTTATATGATGCTACTTGAATAATAACGCTTAGTGACTCTGCAACGTAGACTCCTCCAAGTATCACCAAAAATAAAGTCATACCCGCATTTATAGCAAGAGCAACTACAGCTCCACCTATTGCCATAGATCCCGTATCTCCCATAAATACGCTTGCTGGATTTGAATTGTAAAATAAAAATCCCAAAACCGCTCCAAGCATAATACTTGCAAATAATTTATTTTCTATATTTTGAGCTAAAATGATAAAAGTAATAAAAACTGGAATAGACACTTGTGTAGATAAACCATCAAGTCCATCTGTCAAATTCACTGCATTTGATGTTCCTATCATTATAAACATCATAATTGGAATGCCTAAAATAGAAACATTTAATCTAAAATCTGTAAATGGAATCCATAATTTTGTTATTGTATCATTTTGGAAAATAAAACATAAAACTGCAATTACAAAAGATAAAGCAACTTGAAGGATTATTTTTTGCTTAGCAGTTAATCCTAAGGATCTTTTTAAAACCAATTTTCTAAAATCATCTACAAATCCAATAGATCCAAAGCCAAATGTTGCAAGCAACAATATAAAAGTTTTCATAGAAAAAGGAACAAATATCAATGTTAAAACAAGCGCTGATATTAAAAATATAATACCACCCATAGTTGGTGTGCCTGCTTTATCATAATGACTTTTTGGTCCTTCTTGTCTAATATTTTGTCCAATATGACTATTCTTTAAAATTGGAATTATAATTTTTCCTAATATTAAAGTAAGTATCAAACTAATTAAAATAATTAAAATTGTATCTTTCATCTCTCCTACCTATCAATATTAAGATAAACAGTGTTGTCCTTGTTTTGATAAATCATACCAAGATTTTCCATTGCATATCTTTGGATTTCTTTTAAATCAACTGAATCTTCAAGATCTTTATTCAACCTATCTTTAGTTAATTTATAAGATGTATATTGACTTTGTAAATTATTATACTCGTTTCTAGTATTATTCAATTTCAAGTAATTATGTATAGAAGAAATACCCATACAAATAAAAGATAAAAACAATAAAGCTAAGATATTTTTCTTAAACTTCCTATCTCTTTTTTTGAGTCGATTGTACTTAAACTTAGTATCGTAAGAAGTTTGATCATGTAAACTTAGCTTTTTTCTTTTATTTATATTTTTATTTATTTTTCTTTTTTTTAAAGCCGCTGACATATTAAACCCTTTCGCATACCCTTAGTTTAGCACTATGAGATCTCCTATTTTCTTTTAATTCGCTTTTTGATGGCAAAATTGGTTTTTTACTGATAATTTTAACCTTTTTTTCGTGATTGCATACGCAAACTGGAAATTCTGGTGGGCAAATACATTTTTTGCTCATCTCTTTAAATTTATTTTTAACTATCCTATCTTCTAAAGAATGAAAAGTTATTACACATAACCTTCCCCCTTTATTAAGACGGTCTACTATTTTTTCTAAAGTATTTTCTAAAACTTCAAGTTCCCTATTAACTTCAATTCTCAAAGCTTGAAATACTCTTTTTTCAGGATGAGCTTCATTAGTATTTACAGATTTCATAACAATATCTCGGAGTTGTAAAGTTGTATTAATTTCGTGCATTTTTCTGTAATCTACTATTGATTTCGCAATGGTTTTTGAATATCTTTCTTCACCATATTTAGAAAAAATTTCCCAAAGCTCATCCAAAGAGTAATCGTTGATAACTTGTTTTGCTGTTAACTCATTTTCTTTATTCATTCTCATATCCAATGGACCATCTTTCATATATGAAAATCCTCTATCCCCATTGTCAATTTGATATGAACTTACGCCAATATCCATCAAAGCGCCATCTATCATATTTAAGCAAGACTTATCAAGAACATCTGAAATTTTTTCGAAATTTTCATTAAAAAATAAAACATTAGAAAATTCTTTCAAATTTTCTTTTGCTGCTTTGATAGCTTCCTTATCTTGGTCTAAGCCAATTAAAAGACCCTCAGGTGATAATCTTTTTAAAATTTCTTTAGAATGGCCTCCCTTACCTAATGTCAGGTCAGCATATACGCCATATTCTTTAATATTTAAATTTTTTATAGTTTCATTCAATAAAACTGATTTGTGAGAAAATTCCATATTACTGATCCATAATTTCTGATAAGTTCACTTCTACATCACCAATATAATCGTTCCAATTATCTAAATCCCATATTTCTATGTTAGTATTATTTCCGATTATAATAGCCTCTTTATTCAAATTAGCATAGTCGCGTAATTGCTTATTTAATAAAACTCGCCCTTGTTTATCCAAATAAGCTTTGATAGTGGAAGAAAAAAACAATCTTTTCATCGCTCTATTGTTTTTATTTTGGTAGGATAAGTCCTCAAACTTTTTGGCACGTTTTTCGAATTCATCAATAGTGTATAAAACTAAAGAACGTTCTGGTCCTTTTGTTACATAAAATTCACTACCAAGATCATCTCTAAATTCACTTGGCATCATTATTCTATTTTTAGAATCTAACTTATGAATGAATTCTCCTAAAAACATGACCCACCTTCTACCACATATTTCCACTTCACATTTATTTTATACTAAATCCTTTAAATTGTAAAGGATTATAAAATTAATTTAGGCCTAAAATTCAAATATTTTTTTCTTATTTTTATTTTTTTATTTAAAGGTGGTTTAATTTCCCAAAATAAAATTTTGCAAAGAAAAAAACAGCCTAAGCTGTTATTTTTTCTTATATGGTTTTAAATTTATATTTTTATATTTTATAAATAAAAATATTCCAATAATTAAATATATTACACTAGTAAGTTGCGCCATCCTCAATGGTCCAATCATCAAAGAATCAGTCCTAATTCCTTCTACAAAAAATCTTAAAACTCCATAAGCCATAAAATACACTGAAGTTTGTATTCCTTTTTTGGGATTCTTTTTCCTATAAATTATCAAAAATAGAAATATCAAAAAATCTCCAAGTGATTCATACAAAAAAGTTGGATGAACTTTTACTCCATCAACTATTATTGCCCAAGGTAAATTTGTAGGAGTACCGTGTGCTTCTCCATTTACAAAATTCCCCCATCTACCAATTGCTTGTCCTAAAGCAAGAGAAGGAACCATAACATCTAGAATATCAATTAATGGAAGATTTTTCTTCTTTGTATAAAAATATATGGAAATTATGGCAAACAAAATCCCACCATGAATAGCAAGTCCACCAGCCCTAAAGTTTAAGATTTGTATAGGGTCATTTTTATAAAAATCCCATTCAAATATAACATACCAAATTCTTGCCCCTATTATTGCAAAAGGAAGAATTACAAAAAGTAAATCATAAATAAAATCTTCAGAAAATCCTCTATTTACAAATTCTTTTTGGGCGATTTTTGCACCTATTAATACTCCTGAAATTATTAATATTGCATACCAATATATGTCAATTCCAAATAAGGAGAAGGCGACTCTGTCAATATTAAAATTCAACATATTATTCCTCTATGCTATCAGGTACATTCCAATTTGTATAAACTTCTTGGACATCATCATTATCTTCAAGTGCATCTATTAATTTCATTATTTGTTTATTATTTGATTTTTGTGCGTCAATTAAATTATCAGCAATATAAGAAATATCTGCTTTTGTTAATTTATATTCTGAATTTTTAATTTCATCTACTACATTTTGAAAATCTTCTACACTCGTGATTATTTGATAAACATCACCTTCATCCGTTACATCTTCTGCACCAAAATCAATAACTTCTAACATCAATTCATCAAAATCAATTCCATCTTTTTCGATTTCAATTAATCCTTTTCTATTAAACATAAACATTACTGATCCATCTGTTCCAAGATTTCCACCATTTTTATCGAAAATATGTCTAATATCTGGTGCAGTTCTGTTTTTATTATCTGTTAGACAATCTACAATTACAGCTACCCCATCTTTTGCATATCCTTCATAGATTAATCTTTCAAAATTTGCACCATCCATATCTCCGCTTGCTTTTTTGATTGCTCTTTCGATATTATCATTTGGCATATTTTCAGCTTTAGCTTTATCAATTGCAGCTTTTAAAGCTGGGTTATATTCTGGATTATCTCCACCTTCTCTTACAGCAACAGAAATATTTCTACCAAGTTTTGTAAAAATTTTTCCACGTCTTGCATCTTCACTACCTTTTTTATTTTTAATTTTGCTCCATTTATTATGTCCTGACATATTTCCTCCTTATTAATTATCATATAACATGATTTTATCAATTTTTTCTATTTCTATATTTGATGAAGTCATGTCTATAAGTTTTTTTTTGAAATTTTCGAATTTATCTTCTTCAATATATAAATTTATTCTAACATTTTGAAGAAAGTCCTTTTCTATAATAATATAATTTTCTTCATTTAGAAAGTTTTCTATTATTCCAAGTAAATTATAATCAAAAGTTATTTTACTTTCTATAAAAACTTTTCTATAAGTAATTTTCCCAGCTAAACAATCAGAAACTCCTTTTGTATAAGCTCTGACCAATCCGCCTTTACCGAGTTTTTTACCACCAAAATATCTTGTAACGACTGCTACGATATTAAAAAGTTCTTCCTTTTCTAAAACAGAAAGCATGGGTAGACCAGCTGAGCCTTGAGGTTCACCATCATCTGAATATCTTTTTATTTCTGGTTTCTCATTTATAATATAGGCTGAACAGTTGTGATTTGCATCTTTATATTTATTTTTTATTTTTTCAATAAAAGCTATAGCATCTTCTTCTTTTTCTACATATTTAATATTTGTAATAAAAACCGATTTTTCTATTTCAAATTCATCTATTATTTCGCCTTCAATAGTCTTGTAATTTTGACTAATTTTTTTCGATATATCTCTCATATTTATTGTAATCTTTCTTTGAAATATCAAATTCTAATATAGAAGAATTTTCATCATAATCTTTCTTGTCTATATCGTAATTTGTCATAATATAATCTAAAACTTTCCCATCTTCATAAGGAATTTTCATTTTAACTCTTACATAATCATTTTTTATAACATCTACAATCTTATCTTTTAGCTTTACTATATCATCTACATCTCTAGCTGATATAAAAATTTTCTCTTCCCTTTTTTTATATCCCAAAAGAATTATATCATCTTCAATTTTATCAATCTTATTGAAAACATAAAGAATCTTTTTTTCTCCAACTTCAATATCATCAAGCGCCTTATCTATTGTATCAAGCTGAGTTTGTATATCATAAGATGAATCAATAACTACCAAAAGCATATCAGAAAATTTAATTTCTTCTAAAGTTGTAAGAAATGAATCATTTAATTCTTTTGATAAATTATCAATAAAACCTACTGTATCAGTTAGAGTAACCTTAGTATTTGAAAAATCTAGTCTTCTTGTTGAAGTATCAAGAGTTGCAAATAAAAGATCGTCTGAATAAACATATTTATCTTTTCCAAAAATTTTTAACATATTATTTAAAATAGTAGATTTCCCGGCGTTAGTGTAGCCTAAAAGTGAAATATTTAAAATTTTTTCTCTGGATTTTCTATTTACACTTTTAGTTTTTTCCAAATCTTTTAATTTTTCTTCAAGACTTCTAATATCACGAACTATTGCTCTCTTATCGGTTTCAAGCATAGTTTCACCTGGTCCTCTTGTACCAATACCACCAGATTGACGGGATAAATAAGCAAACCATTTATTAATTCTAGGTAATTGATATTTTAATTGAGCAAGCTTTATTTTCAATTTTGCCTCTTTGGTATTTGCCCTTTGTGCAAAAATATCCAAAATCAAAGTAGTCCAGTCAACAACATGAAGTTTCATTTTTTCTTCTAGATTTCTAAGTTGAGAAGCTGAAAGTTCAACATCAAAAACAACTGTTTTAACATCTAATTTTTTTGCTATATCTTCTATCTCTGAAACTTTTCCAGAACCTATATAATAAGCTGGATTAACTTTTGATATTACTTGGCTAACTTTAGCAACTGATTTTCCACCTGCTGTGTTAATCAACGATTCAAGCTCAAAGTCTTTATTTGGGTTTTCTTTATTTTCAAAAACATTAACTTGTATAACTTCTTGCATAAACATCCTTTCTAAAAAAGATTATACATTTTTTTGCTATAAATTAAAGATTTAAATAAATACAAATATTTATTTTGTCAGATAGATTAAATTTTAAAAAAATGATAAAATAAAAACAAGATCTAATTTTGAGATTTTTATTTTTAAAATTTAATATAGATTTTTTACAAGGAGGTAAAGATGAATAAAAAAATTTCCTCTATAGTTTTGAAAATTTTACTTATAGCATTATTAACTTTTGGAATAATTGGAACTATTTTCGCAGCTGTTGTAGGTGGCGGCATAGTTGAAGTTATGAAAAAATCTCCAAAAGTAAATCCTGAGAATATAAAATATGAAATGAGTGAAAATTCTACTATAGTTGATCAAGATGGAAATAAAATTGATTCGATTAGAACTAATGAAAATAGGGATATTGTTGATATAAAAAAAGTTCCTGATAATTTAAAAAATGCTTTTGTAGCAGCTGAAGACAGAAGATTTTATAAGCACAGTGGTATAGATCCCCTTTCAATAATTGGTTCTGCAATTCAAAATTTTAAAAGTGGTTCTATAGTTAGAGGAGGTTCAACCTTAACTCAACAACTTGCAAGAAATACTTATTTAACAAATGATCAAACATATGAAAGAAAAATAAAAGAGATATTTTTGGCTTTAGATATTGAAAAATCATTAAGCAAAGATGAAATACTTGAAGCTTATATGAATAGAGTTTTTCTTGGTCAAAATGTTTATGGTGTCCAAGCTGCAGCTCAAACTTATTTTTCAAAAGATGTCAGCGAATTATCTCTTGCAGAATGTGCAACAATAGCTGGAATTGTTCAATCCCCTACAGAATTTGCCTTATTTAAAACTATTCCAACTTCAGAGCTGACAAATCAAAAAACTCTTGGAGAATTTACAATTGATGGGCAAAAATATTCTGCAATTTATAATCCTAAACCTTATGAAAGAGAAAAATATGTCCTAGAAAAAATGAAAGAAGAAGGATATATTTCAAATAGTGAATATAAAAAAGCCTTAAATGAAGATGTAGCAAAAAATATTAATCCACCAGAAGATAAAGAACCAGTAATGGCTTCTTACTTTAATACTCTTTTAGAAAAACAAGTTGTAGAAAAATTACAAGATATTTATAGTATTGATGAAAAACAAGCTTACAATAAATTATATTATGGTGGCCTAAAAATAACTACAACTATTGATACAAATATACAAGAACAACTTGAAAGTATTTACGAAAATTTTTCAGAGTATATTATGGGTAATACTCAAGGTTGGAATACTGCTCCTATGTTAGATCTTTCCTATGACGGTTATGGGAATATAATTAATGAAAATGGAAATATAATTTATTTTGCAAAAAATAATATGATTAATGAAAATAATGATTTTACTCTAACAGCTAATGAAGCTTATTTCGATGAAAATAATAATTTCATTATAAATTCAAGCAAATTAAGGCTCAATCAAACAAATCTTATTCTTAATAATTTCTATACTTTAGATGAAAAAGACTCAAATCTTAGAACTCATAAAACTGGTTATATTAAATTAACTTCTAATGACAATGTAAGAGAAGGAAATGACGGATCGATTATTATTACTTCAAATTATTTAAATAACCATGAAGACTTCATTATTCAAAATGATTCTGGTTCTTATTCATTTAATAAAAATTATTATGACATTGATCTTGAAGGAGTTATTCAGCCACAATCAGCAACTGTTGTAATTGATCATAAAAACGGACAAATAAAAGCAGTTATTGGTGGACGTGATCAAAAAGGTTTAAAAATATTAAATAGAGCAATTGATCAACCTAGACAACCTGCTTCAACAATGAAACCATTAGCAACCTACACTCCTGCTATTGACAAAGGTTACTCTCTTGCAACTGGAATTGATGATGTTCCTTTCATGAGAAAAGAAAATGGAGAAATTTGGCCAGAAAATGTTTATAAATCATATAAAGGAATTGTTTCTCTTAGAGATTCTATTGTATATTCTGTAAATACAAATGCTGTTCGTACATTAAAAGATGTAGGAATTGAAAATTCTAAAAAATATTTGGAAAAATTTGGTTTGATTAAAGAAAGTGGAGATGATAATTTTGTTACAAAAGACGAAAACTCTAGTAACAATGATGAAAATCTCGCAGCAATGGGCCTTGGCGCAATGACAAACGGAATGACTTTGGTAGATATGACTGCAGCTTATGCTGCCCTTGCAAATGAAGGTAAATATATTGAACCTTTATCTTTTTCAAAAATCGAAGATAATCAAGGAAAAATAATTTTTGAAGAAAAAGATAAAAAGAAAAACAAAGTAACAAGTCCTGAAACTGCTTATCAAATTACATCAGCACTAAAATCTACTGCCGATCACTATAAAACTGTAAGTCCTATTGGAATGGATTATGGTACAAAAACAGGATCTAGTGAATACAATATAGATTTTTGGTCAATTGGATATAGTCCTTATTACACTGTAGGCGTTTGGATGGGATCTGATGATCAAAATATTCATCAAAATGATTATTCAACTACAAGAGCAGAAGTGATTTGGAAAAACGTAAATAACCAGATACTAGATGGTTATGAAGCCAAAAAATTTGAAGAACCAGATGGAATCATTCATGCCAAAGTTGATACAATAAGTGGAAAATTACCGACCCAAGCATCATATGCAGATCCAAGAAATACTGTAAAAGATGAAATCTTTACAAAAAATAATATTCCAAAAAAAGAAGATGATGTTCATGTTTGGATAACTGTTGATTCTAGAAACAACTTGCTTGCATCAAATACTACACCAAAATATTTACAAGCAAATAGATCATTTATAGACAGAAAAAATTCATATGATCCAAATAAATGGGATGGAATTGTTCCAGATGATTGGAAATATAGCATACCAGTTAGATATTCTACTTTGGGTGCAGAATTACCAAAATCAAACAAAAAATCCAATAAAGAAAATGATAAAGAAAAAGATAAAAATGATGATGATAAAGAAAAAGATAAAAATGATGATGATAAAAATAATCTAAATAACACTGGTGAAAATACAAACAATAATGAAAACCCAAATCAAAATAAACAACCAGGTCAATAAATTTACAATAAAAAAAGAGCCTAAGGCTCTTTTTTTTATGCAATTGATTGAAGAAACAAATCTTTTTTATTATCGTTATTTATTATTACAATTCTTTTTTCTAATTTTAATTTATTTAATTTTTCTAAAATTTTATCTCTTTCATTTTTATTAAAATTTAATAACCATGAAATATAATCTTTATTTAATTTTTCAGTTCTATCTAGATTAGGATCGTCATCATTATTTTTTTCTGTTAAGGATCTTTTTACTGACCTTTTTAAATTTGTAACCGGTGGGAAATCTAAAAATACTATTGTATCACTAGCATCAAGTCTTATGTCCAAAGTATCTGGATAATATCCATCAAAAATAAATTTGTCATTATTTTC
>NZ_HE578907.1:0-101360 GCF_000321005.1 Anaerococcus senegalensis JC48 | reverse complement strand
TTATTTTCTATTATGTCTTTTTGAATTTTTTTAAATTCTTCATCACTTATATGTTCTTTGTCGTTTATCCACCATATTTTATTTAAGTAAAAAACTTTAATTTTTAGTTTTTCGCCCAATTCTTTGGCAAGAGTCGATTTTCCGGAACCTCCGGATCCAATTATAGTTATTTTTTCCATAATTCCTCCATACCGATTGACTATACTTAAAAAATATTTAATTTCAATAATTATAAGGCAATATCAATATCATATTTTGTATTGTCCGGATAGTAATCTATCAATTTAAAATCATCAATTGTAAAATCTTTAAAATCTTTTATATCAGGATTTATTTCAAGCTTTGGCTTACTTTTTTCATCTACTTTAACTTCCATTATTTTTTTAACTGTTGGTATATGTTTTTTATAAACGTGATAATTTTGAATAAAATGTACAAAATTTCCAGCCTTTAGACCAGTAACTTGTGCAATCATCCTAAGTAAAACATAATATTGAAAAGCATTTATTCCACCAGGAGCTGCTGCTGCCAAAAAATCTCCACTTCTTTGAATTAGAGTAAGATTTAAATAATCCCCACTTACAGTCCACATAGTTAAAAAGGCACAAGGAATTAAAGTCATTTCAGCCATATCATCTACATCGATCAAATTCATAATCAATCTTCTGTTTAAAGGATTATTTTTTATTTGGTCAATTAAACGATCAATTTGATTTGTCATTTTTCCTGTTTCTGGTGATTTAAATTTTTTATTTATTTGATAACCATACGCTGTACCCAGATTACCCTCATCATTTTTCCAAGAATCCCAATAATTAACTTTGTATTTATTTTTCAATAAATTTACATCATTTGACCTATCTTGATAAATCCACAAAATTTCTTTAATTGCAGATTTCCAAGCTATTTTTCTCAAACTAATTAGAGGTACTTCTCCCTTCTCATATCTAATTATTTGTTGGGGTAAAAATTTTGTATAAGCACTTTCACCATCTTCCCAAACTGGTCTTACCTCTTGGTTTAGTTTTTCTTCATCGTATCCATTTTCTAAAATTTCATTTGCTACTTTTATATATTTTTCATTTACATCCATAAAATTATTATATCATTTACATATTTAATCACAAAAAAAGACTGGCTTTTTAGCCAGTCAAAATTTTTTTATTATTTAGTTTTTTTTGTAATTAAATTATAGATATAAATTAAGATTACAGATCCTAAAATTCCTGCAATTAAGCTTCCTACAAATCCTGATGATACACTGATATTTAATAATCCTAATATCCAAGAACCTATTGCTCCACCTACTATACCTACAACTATATTTGCGATTGCTCCCATTTGAGCATCTGTTTTCATAATCATGCTTGCGATCCATCCGCAAAGAGCACCTATTATAATTGAACTAATCATATTAATCTCCTTTTTTATTTTTTGTTTTTTCCTACATTTTTATTATACCCAACTTTTTTTAAATCTATCATATTTTTTTATTTATACAAAATTACTACCAATTGAAAAGATATATTTATTTAAAATAGTAAAGTATAATTGTATAGAGAGGTGAAAAAATGAATAATATAAATATACTTATTATAGAAGATGAAAAGGGAATTTCTAAAATAATAAAATCATATTTGGAAAAGGAAAATTATAATGTTTTTCAAGCTTTTGATGGTAAAGAAGGCTTGGATATTTTTGAAAAAGAAAATATTGATTTAGTTTTATTAGATTTAATGATTCCTAAAATTTCCGGCGAAGATCTTATTAAAGAAATTAGAAATAAATCAAATGTTCCAGTAATAATGGTTACAGCAAAAGTAAGTGAAGATGATATAGTTAATGGTCTAAAACTTGGAGCAGATGATTATGTTACAAAACCTTTTTCTCCAAAAGAGCTTATGCAAAGAATAAAAACTGTTTTGAGAAGAATTGAAAAATATAATATGCCAAGAGCTGATATTATAAAAACTACTGATAATAGACTTGAAATGGATCTTGAATACAATAGATTTTTCAAAGATGGAAAAGAAATTTTTCTTACAAAAAATGAATTCCAAATTATTAAAACTCTATTCTCAAATCCAAATAAAATTTTTACTAGAGAAGAAATAATTGAAATCACTTTTGGATTTGATTATGATGCTTATGATAGAGCAATTGATACTCACATTAAAAATATTAGACAAAAAATTGAAGATAATCCAAAAAAACCATCTTATATAAAAACAATTTATGGTATGGGTTATAAGTCTGGTGGTATCGATGACAACTCTTCGAAATAAAATAATAAGAAACTTTATAGCAGGTATTTTTGCTTGCATACTAGTTTTCTCTATTGCTATTTCTTATTTAATTAATGTTTATACCAAAAATTTTATTGATACTACTGAAGATATAAGACCTAGTCAAATAAAAAAGCAATTTGAAAATCTTATTACAGACAATGATCCCTATACTATAAAAGAAAGACTTGGTAAAATATCCCAAAATTTAAATGTTGATATTGAAATATTAAATAAAAATAATGAACCAATAATGAGGTTTAAAGGAAGAGATGATAATAAAAATGATATAACTGCTAGTAAGTCATATGATATTTTTAATCCAAATGTTAATGATTATATGGGTCAATTAATTATCACTTATGGTACTGGAGAATTTGCTGCAAATGAGCTAATGACAAATATTAAAAGTTCTATTTTAATCGCTGTTTTAATTTCTATCACTATTGGAATTATTATAGCTTTGATTTTATCTACTAATATAACAAACCCAATCAAGCAAATTTCAGATGCAACTTTAAAGATTAAAGATGGTGATTATAATATAAATTTAAAGGATAGCAAAATTATAGAACTTGAAAACTTACAAAATAATATTAAATATTTATCAATAAATTTAAAAAATCAAAAATTTGTAAGAAAACAATACGCCCAAGATATTTCTCACGAACTTAGAACACCTATTACAAACTTACAACTTTATATAGAAGCAATAAAAGATGGGGTTATTGACGCAGATGAGCAAACCCTATCTTCTCTATTGGAAGAAATTCATAGACTTGAAGGACTTGTTGTAAATTTAAATAAATCTTTTAATGATAATTCTGAGTATTTAAAAATAAACAAAAAAGAATTTAATTTATCAGAGCATATTAATTCATTATTGGATACAGTAAAACCGAGACTTAACAAACTTGATATTTCTTTGATAGAAGAAATAAAAGATGGAATAATAATAAATTCTGATAAGGATAAGATAAGTCAAATAGTACAAAATTTAGTTTCAAATGCTATAAAGGCTATAAAAGATGACGGCTTAATTAGGGTTAGTCTTAGCGAAGATAAGAATAATATATACCTAATTGTAAAAGACAATGGTGTTGGAATTAGTGATGAAAAAAAAGAAGCTATTTTTGAAAGATTTTATAGAATTGATGATGCTAGAAATACAAAATTAAACGGTCATGGTTTGGGGCTTTCAATTACCAAAAATTTTGTAGAAAGTTTAGGTGGTAAAATTAAATTAAAATCAAGACTTGGAAAAGGATCTACTTTTTCCGTAATTTTGCCTAAATAATTTTGAATCATAGGTATTTTCTGATATATTATATTAAGGTGAATTATGAAAAGAGAAAAAAATAGATCTAGAAATAAAAATAAATCTGCATCAAGGCATAAAAATATTAAAGTTAGAAAAAAAGATATAAAAATTAGATCAAAAGATTCAAATATAAGAAAAAGATCAAAAACTAGATTAAAAAAACAGAAAATGATTTATTTGAGAAGAAGAATTTTACTTCTTCTCTTATTGATTTTTATATTGTTTTTCTTGGTAAATTTAATTATTAAAAGGATAAACCGATATGAATCTGATTCTTATCCAAAATTTAGAGACCAAGTTATGGAATCAATTACACAAGATATTTTCATAGCAAATACAGAAGATAGATCTCTCACAAGCGCTGAAAAAATATCTGATTTTAATAAATTGAATGATTATATAATTAGAAACTATGCTATAGATAATAACAACGAAGACAGTTATAATACTTTGATAGACCAAACTGAAATTTACAAAAAAAGAATTAAAAATTGTAGATCTGACCAGGAATTCTACGATATAATCTCCTCTTATCTTTCTTTATTGCAAGATAATAGGACAAAAATAATTGATAAAAAAACATACCAAATGATTTTTCCTTACTATAAAGAAAAAAATAAATCTCCAAGGTCAAAAAATTTGGGAGATGCTCAAGTCGTAAATAGATATAAAAGACTACTTGGTAGAATGAATGAAAAAAAAGAATTAGAAATAAAAGAAAATAAAAATATTCTAGAAATTTATTTACCAAACTTTGATTCAAATAATATAAATAGAGATAAGGAAAAATTAAAAAATGTTTTATTAAATAATCCAAATATACAAAATATATTTATAGACTTATCTAATAACGAATCCATTGATGATAAGTACGCGAATGAAATTCTTCCTTTACTTATTCATAAGGATTATGCATTAGAAAAAATAGTTTTTTATAGGGGAAATTTATTAAAACAAAGTCTAGCCTATATGAAAAATAATAAAGATAAACTAAATACTAGGTCATCTTTTGTTAAAAATCAATCCATTAAATTTCCAGAAGATACAAAAGAAATCAATAAAGATTATTATATGTATTATGATCAAATTAGGATTAATATAAATAAGGACAAAGATATTGGAAATAAAAAAATATATATTCTTACAAACGAAAATACAAAAAATGATCCAATAAGATTTGCAAATATTCTAAAAACTTCTTCAAATGCTTATATTGTAAAAAACGGATTTGAAGGAGAACAAAATCAAAATGATATAATATATAATTTAAGATCTGATATATTTAAATTAGATCATTCTGGACTTTTAATATCAATCAACTCTTCAAAAAGTTTGAATGAAGATGATAAATTTATAAAATATAATCAAACAATAAACTCTTCTAATCCTATTAAAGAAGTTTTAAAAATTATAAAATAAAAAAAATCCTTGAGGAAATTCTCAAGGATTTTTATTTTACAAACTATTAACGTATTGTTCACCGACTTTTGCTGTATAAATTTCTATTGCAAGACCTACGATTAAAAATACAAATACTAAAATAGCACCAACAGAAGCTTTATTTGTTGCAGATTCTGCACCATCTTTTGCTTCTTCTACTTTTTTATTTGCCTCTTTTTTAGCATCTTCTAAACCATTTTTAGCATTTTCTATTTGTTCACTAGCTTCTTTAGATGCTTTGTCCATGCCTTCATAAATATTATCTACAGCCTTATCACTTTCTTCAGCTGATAGAGATGAATTTTTGTAAACTTCATCTTTTATAGTTTCTTTATCAACTGAATCAGTAATATCTTTAGCTTTTTTCTCTAATGATTTTGATAAATCATCAAAAATTTTATCAGAATCTTCAGGATTTGTTGCAAGTTTTTTACCTGCTTCTAAAACTTCATCTTTAGATTCGCCTAATTGTGATTTTAAATAATCTGGTTGTAACTCTTTAACATCAGTTTCACTTAAAGTATCATCAATATTTTTTTCAAGATCTTTAGTATCAACTTCAGTAATTGAATCAGCAACATTTGAAAGAATATTACCAGCTCCATCAGCTGTTGTACTTGCTACAGTTCCAATAGCATTTCCTGCAGTATCAGCTACAGCTTTTGTTGCATTTCCTACAAGTCCTAGCGCAGAAGAAATCATGCTAGTTACTAAACCAAATAATAACATGATTGACAAAGCCCAACTCATAAATCCATGAAGTAAAGATTGACCTTTTGAAAATGCTCCAGAAATAAATCCAGAAACTGCAAAAGAAATAATAAGAATTATAACTGTTGAAATTCCTACTCCTATTCCCATAGATGAAATAGGATTTTCATTATTTGGTGAAAAAATTCCAAGACCAAGAGCTGTTACAATTAAACTTAAAACTGTAAAAACAGCTGCAAAAGAAATTGCTCCTGCTATGATTGATCCCCAAGATATTGAATTATCTCTAGAAAAATCATCAACATGTCTTTCTCTTCTTTTCTCTCTTATTTCAGTAGATTTTTTTCTACTATTATTTTCATTATATTTTTCGCTCATTTTTCCTCCTTATGAATAATAAAATATAAATTTTAATACAAAATATATTGTACTACAAAATAAAAAAAATATCAATTTTATTAAAAATAACTTGTATTTTTATAATTTTATAATACAATTGTTTAATTTTCTAATATTTTTCCTAAATAAATTTAAATATTAATTTTCTTTTTTATATTTGTATAAATTTTGAGCTTGTTCTATCTCGAAAATCATATCTCTTCCCTTTAACATTTTCTTGATATTTTTAACATCCAAAATCAAAACATCATAAGCTATAAGTTCATTTTTAGATTCTTCTTTTAAAAATGAAGTATTAATCACAAGAACAGGTCTTACTCTTTCATCTTTTAAATTTTTAAAATTTTGGGCAAGTTTTTTTGCAAATCCCTTATCAATATCTCTTTTTGATTTATAATCTCTAATTTCAATTGCATATTTTTTCTCATCTTTTTTTGCAAACAAATCAAACTTATTGCTTCTTTCAAAATCTTCTTGGTAAGGCTCAACCCAATATTTAGAATTTTTAAGTGCCTTTGAAATTAATTTTTGATTAGTTAAATCTTCATTTAACATTCTAAGAGCATTTAATAAATTTTTAGGTTTAATTTTAAAAATTGCAGTAGTTTTACTCTTATCCTTACCTATAATTTTTTCATCGAAACCAACTATTAGATCTTCGACAATATTAAAACTTCCATGGGCAATAGCATTTCTAATGTGTCTTAATAAAGATTCTGTTTTAGTTTCCCCATCAGATTGAGTCAAAATTAATTTTTGAGAATTTATACATATTTTTCTTTTATATTCTTCTACTATATTTTCATCTATATTTTCTGTAAACAAACAATCTTCATCTCTTAAATTCATATAAGTCATTATTTCAATAAAAGTATAATAATCATATTCCTTGTTAGAAATAAGCTCGTTTGATTTTGATTGAATAGAAGAAATATCTGGCACATACCACAATAAATAAGAAATAGCTTCCCACATGTCTGTTGGCATTTTAATTGGAATTTCTTTATGTATTATTGAATATTCTGTAGGATTTTTACATTGGTCTTTTTCAAATTTTTCAGTTAATTCCATATCTTCTCCTTTTAAATTAGCTTATTATATTTTTACCCAATAAATAAAATACTTCCCTCTAGTCAGAAGAAATAATAATATAAATAAAAATCAATTGTTTAATCTTAACAATATTAGTTATATCTATGAGGATTATAAAGACAATTAAAATTAAATAAAAAGGAGATAAAATGAATCTTGCAATAATATATTATTCACAAACAGGCCACAATTATCAAATGGCAAAATGGGCCAAAGAAGAAGCTGAAAAAAATGGAGCTGAAGTTAGACTTGTAAAAGTAAAAGAATTTCTTGATGAAAGTGCAGCTGAAGAAAATCCTGCTTGGAAAAAATATTTAGAAGACTCAAAAAATATAAAAGAAGCTACATCTGATGATTTAATTTGGGCCGATGGAATTATATTTTCAGCACCAACTAGATTTGGAAATATCCCTTTTCAATTAAAAGCATTTTTAGATGAACAAGGAGGAGTTTGGGCAAAAGGTTCATTAACTAATAAAATAATATCTGCAATGACATCTGCTCAAAATAATAACGGTGGACAAGAAGGAACAATTAAAACAATTTATACAAGCGCTGCTCACTGGGGAGCAATAATTGTTCCAGTAGGTTACACTGATGATTCTATTTATGCACAAGGTGGAAATCCTTACGGAGCAAGTGCAACAGCAACTAACGAAAGTTTTGTAAACGAAATTGAACAAGCTGTAAAAGCACAAGCAAGAAGAGTAGTAGAAGTTACAAAAAAACTTGTAGATTAAAAACATAAAAAATGACCCGCCAAGGTCATTTTTTTCTTTATTTATATTCTCTTTTGTTCATTGAACAACAATCTAATTTTTCATTTCCAAAAGACTTTTTATTTTCTTTTGCTAGATTTTTCAAGAATTTTTCCCATCTATTTTTAATTGATTTAAAAATTTTCATATAAACTCCTAGATTATTTTGTGTTACTTCTCTACATAATTATTTATACCGGAAGCAAATAAAATATTCAAGTCATCCCATTATAAAAGAAAGTATATCTTTTTTATATGTTGATAGGTAAACATTCATTTCATTTTCTTCTAAAAATTCATCAATAGTATTTTTTGCAATAAAAAATGCTTCTTTTTCAGGATATCCATAAATGCCAGAAGAAATTAAAGGAAAGGCAATTGAATTTATTTTATTTTTTTTAGCAAGTTCTAGAGCATTTCTATAAGCATCTTTTAAAATTTTTTGACAAGCCTCTTTATAATTTTCATTATAAATAGGACCTACTGCATGAATTATAAATTTCTGATAAAGATCAAATCCATCCGTAATTACTGCTTGACCTGGTTTTATTGGTGATAATTTTTGGCAAGATTCTTTTAGCTTTTCTCTTCCAGCTTTTTCAAAAATTTGCCCACAAATTCCCCCACCTTCAATTAAATCAATATTTGCAGCATTTACAATAGCATCCACATTTAATTTTAAAATATCTAAATTAACTACTTTTAATGTCATAAAAACTCCTTTCTAATATTATAACTTGAAATTTAAAAAAATCATAATATACTATTATTGTAAGATATATTTAAAATTAGATTTTAATATATTTAATTTACAAGTAGGTTTTTTCTAGTATAATTAAATTGGAAGTTAATATTATTAATATAAAAAGAAAGTAAGGGAAAAGAATGAAAAATAAATTTTCAAAAATCACAAATTTTATACCGGTATATTTTAGGGCTATGAAAGATAAAAATACTCCAAAACTTGCAAAATTTTTGGGACTTGGAGCTATTCTTTATGCAATAATGCCTGCCGATTTGATAAATGATATGATTCCATTTTTAGGAATTTTGGATGATGCTATTGTCCTTCCATTTTTAATTTATATAACAAGCAAAATGATTCCTGACTCTGTAATGAACAAGGAAAAATTAGAATATATAGAAGAAAATAAATAAAAAGACCCCTCGGGGCCTTTTTTTATTGTTTAATTTTAAAAGTTTTTGAAGCAAATTTATATATCAAAAAACTTGCAATCCCAACAAATAAAACCATAAAAATTGAAATTATTAACATAAATTTTATCTCTCCAATTTTTATCGCCAAAGCCGGAAATCCAAATACAAAAACATAATATAAAAACATATTCATTAAAACTAAAACTACAGATTTTTGTTTTCCTTCCTTGTCAAAGGGTTGAATTATATAATATTGAAACAAGGGCAAAATTGTAAAAAATATAGCATTTAATACTATATAAAAAATTGGTAATGATAAATTTAAATCAGTTTTGGTCAAAAATTTTGTTGCAAAACCAATATAAATTATAAACATAGCTCCCATAGGAATTGACATAAGCTTAAAAACTGAATTAAATCTTAACCAAAACATTTTCAATAAATTCTTATCTTCTCTATAAAAATTATAATACAAAAGTGATGAGTCACAATTTTTATAGAAAGCCATCAAAATTTTATCTTGTTTGAATAAAATATATGAAATTATTGGTATTGCATATATTAAAATTTTATAAACTTCATCTCCTTTAAATGTAAGATTTGAAAAAAGAAAAAATGATAAAATTCCAATTACAAAAAAGATTCCACTTTTTATTAAAGTTGGTTTTAATAGATGTCTTTTGTGTCTTTTAAAAAACAAATTATTCAAATAGACAAAGCCTTCTCCATTAATTTTTTCATTTTTATTAATATCTTTGTTTTTAATTTTTACAACATTTTCTTGCATATCTTTTGAATCTTCTACTGCTAGTTTGTATACCCTTATTGTTTTTTCAATTATTTTGTCATATCCCTTGAAATTTTTAAAATATTTCACAACAAAGGGGAATAAAATTAAATTGATTGAGAAAAATCCAAGGCTCAAAACCTTAAAATCAAGTTTTATTATTAAAACTAACAAACTTATCCCCAAATCCAAAATTAAAATCAAAATGATTTGTAAAAATGGTCTATCTTCAAAAAATGATTCTTCCCTTTTTTC
This sequence comes from Anaerococcus senegalensis JC48, assembly GCF_000321005.1. Taxonomy (GTDB): domain Bacteria; phylum Bacillota; class Clostridia; order Tissierellales; family Peptoniphilaceae; genus Anaerococcus; species Anaerococcus senegalensis. The sequence continues at coordinate 91,154 of NZ_HE578907.1, read as the reverse complement.
ATATATTTTTGTCCAAAATCCAGTAATATTTATATTATAAAAATAAATACCAAGACTAAATAAAAATGTATAGAGAGGATTAATATTTGCAAAAATTTTTCCAAAAATCACAAATCCCAAAGTCCTTCCAAGAAAAATTAAAAAAGGTTCTAAATACAAAAATATGCGCGCCAAATCATTTGGAAAAAAATTAAAATTTTTGCTTAAATCAGAAAATATATTTCCATTTTCAGTTAGCATTGATGATGTAATCATATTTGAAATATAAAAAATAAAGGGGATGCAAGTAAGCATTACTGCCCCAATACTTAAATCAAAATTTCCCCTAAAAAACAAAGAAGATTTATTGGTAATTTCAAACAAAAATTTTAAGATAGTTCTTGAAATTAGTATTGAGAATCCAAATGTTAGAATTGATTTAATAAATTGCCAAATTATAGAAAAAATAGGAACAAATGTATTTATAATTTCTTTTAAATCATAAAAATAATACTTGTCGCCCAAGTGTTTTCCGATTAATGGAACTTTTCTAATCCCATAAACCATCCCATTAAAAACTTTGGTGATCTTTATTCTTTCAATCAATAGAAATTTAGAAAAATATTTACTCATCATGATCACCCAAATTTTCATCATCTAAATTTATATCAATATTTTCAACATTTTTACTTGTCAAAAGCCTTATTATTTTATCTTCAAAATCCTTATCTTCTGAAACCATCTTATCAACTTTTTGTAAATTTTTGTCATGGAGAAGGACAATATCATCGCAAATATCTTTTGCAAGTTGTAAAATATGGGTTGAAAAAATAATTATATGGTCCTTGTGAATGTTCCTAATTATTTTTTTCATTTCAAGTTGAACAACAACATCAAGGCTTGTAAGTGGCTCATCCATCAAAATTACCTTTGGTCTCAAAATTAAAAACATAAGCATTTGAAGTTTGTTTTTCATTCCTGTTGAATAATCTTGAATGAGTCTATCGCTATCTTCCATATCAAAGTCTACAAGAGAAAAATATTCTTCTATAGATTTTTCATTCTTAATATTTTCCTTATTAGCCTCTAGGAAAAATTTTATAAATTCATATCCCGTAAGAAATTTAGGAAGATCTGGTTCTGCCACCATAAAAAATACATCCCTAAAATCAAGTTCTTTCTTTTCATTTTCCTCTATAAGATAAATATTTCCAGAATCCTTTTTAATTTGCTCACTAATCAAAGAAAAAAGTGTAGTTTTTCCTGCACCATTTCTTCCCAAAAGAGCATAAACAACTCCCTGGTCAAAAGTATAGTCTATATTTTTCAAAACTTCTTTTTTACCAAAGCTTTTGGAAAGATTTTTTATTTCTAGTTTCATAAATCCTCCTTATTAATTTATTTCATTATAACAAAAAAACAAAAAAAGAAGCAAAATGCTTCTCAGACTGTTGAAAAAGTATACAAATCATCATGCTAAGAATATCATACGGAAAAAATTGATTTGATTTCAAATTTAAAAATTCGTTAAAAATCGCACTGTATGAGCGTTAGCGAGTTTGCGATTTTAGAATTTTAAAATTTAGAAATCAAAAATTTTTGGAGTCAGATATTCGTGCTTGAGGGTTTGTCTACGCTCTGAAAAACCGAATGCTTCTTTAAACTAGAAAATTTTCCCACCAGAAATTTTTACATCTTCTCCTTTATGATTAATTATTGTTTTTAAGGCAATATTAATCGCCTTTAATGAATTTTCCAAATCCATTGAAGGAGTATTTGTTTTATTTAAAACTTGTTCTGGTAAATACGGAATATGGATAAAGCCTGCTTTTATATTTTTATATTTTTTTGCCAAATACAAGGCTTCATACATTAAATGATTACAAACAAAAGTACCTGCTGAGTTTGAAATTTCTGCTGGTATTTTTTCTTTTTTTATTTCTTCTACAATTTTTTTTATTGGCAAATTTGAAAAATAAGCATTTTCTCCATCAACTCTTATTTTTTCATCTATTGGTTTTTCTCCTAAATTATCAGCAATTCTTGCATCATCAATATTAATTGCAATTCTTTCAACAGAAATCAAGGATGATCCCCCAGCTTGACCAATGCACAAAATTACATCTGGTCTTATTTTTTTGATATTTTCTTCTAAAATTTCTCCAGATTTTTTAAAAACTGTAGGTATTTCTACTTTAAAAATTTGTGCATTATCAATTTTTTCATCAATTTTTTTCACTAGTTCAATTGATGGATTTATTTTGTCTTTATCAAAAGGATCAAATCCTGTTATTAATATTTTCATTTTATATCCTTTCATAGTCAATATGATCAATTTTTTGAATATATTTTACAAAATCAACCATTAAATTAACTCCTCTTACCATATCATTTTCATTAATATCAAATTTTTCACTGTGATGACTGTCTTTTAAATTAGATCCCAAAATAAAATGAACACTTTTTCCACCTGATTTTTTCACTTCATTTAGAAGATAGGTTATATCTTCAGAACCTTTTAGCTCACAATCAACAATTTTATAGGATTCATCTTTATAATATTTTCTTAAATTTTTTATAAAATTTTCATCATAAGGCATAAGAGATGGAGCTTGACCTTTTATTTCAATTTCATAAGAACAATCATACGAAATAGCAGAACCTACTATAATTCTTTTTACACCATCAAATAAATAAGAAATAATTTGATTATTTTCTCCCCTAATTTCCATTTCAATTTTTGCCCTATTTGCTACAATATTTCTTCCACTTCCTGCATTAAGTTTGCCAACATTAACTCTAGCTTTGCCCATAGAATGTTGGGCAAGACTATTAAAATTTAAAACTGCACTTGATGCTGCCAAAAGTGCATTATGCCCTTTTTCTGGACTTGCTCCAGCATGAGAAGCCTTTCCTTTAAAAATTATATCAATTTTTTTAGTAGCGAGAAAACCATGACTTCCAATTCCAATTTCTCCACTATTTAAATCCATACCTATGTGCATTCCCGCCATATAATCAAAATTATCAATTATTGGATTATTCATCAAAGAATAAGCTCCTCTAACTCCTTCTTCAGCCGGTTGAAAAATAAAAACTATTTTTCCTTTTAATTTATCTTTATTTTTCGAAAGAATTTTTGCAAGCTCGATTCCAATTGACATGTGAGCATCATGACCGCAGGCATGCATAGAAAAAGAATTTTTAGATGAAAAATCCAAAATATTAGGAAGGTGACCTAATGAATCAGTTTCTTCCAATTCATTAGCATCAATATCAAATCTAAATCCGATATTAGGACCATGTTTTTTTGTATCTAAAACTGCAATTAAACCTGTATAAGAGTCTAAAATTTCATCCTTTTTTTCTAAATTAGTAATTTCTATAGAATTTTTATATGAATCGATTTTATTTTTTTCGGGAAGTCCTATTCTTTTGTTAAAATAAATTTCTTTCCCATAATAAATTTTAAGCTTATAATTTCTTAATTCTTCAATTATTTTTGCTGTTGTCAGAAATTCCATCCAAGCAGGTTCAGCAAATTTATGAAAATGTCTTCTTAATCTTATTAGATCTTCTTCTATCATATTTTTTCCTTTTTTATTCTTAGTATTCTAATAAAAAGTCATTAAAAAAATGAGTAAAAACTCATTTTTTAAAAAACATATCAATATCTTCAAATACTTTTTCTCTTTCATCTTCATTTAAAACTTCATGTTTCATATGATCATAAGTTTTAAAATATAAATTTTTATAACCAATAGAAGATAAAATTTTCTTAGTATTCATAAGCCCCTTATCTGATCCAGTAACATCATCATCGACACCATTTAAAGATGCAATTGGTAAATCTTTATTTCTTAATTTAAATTTGTTATTTTTATTTAAATTATTTACAAGATTAAATAAACAAACATTACTTCTTGCCAAAAAACCATCAAGTCTCATTGGATCATTATTTTTAATCCTTACATTTTCCTCATTATAAGAAATCCATGATGGATCTTTTCCTGTTATTCCCGAAAGCGTATCTAAAAGGTGAGATCTTCTTTTTTCTCCTAGATAAAAAGTTACTATATTTCCAATAAAAATACCAATTTTTGCAATAGGAATATAGGCTACTGTTCCTGTCAAAACTAATTTATCGATTGTATCATCATATTTTTGCAAATAATTTCTACAAATCAAAGAACCCATAGAATGACCCAACATAAATACTTTTTTGTCCTTATAATACATTCTAATATATTTATTTATTACAAATTGGTCATCAACAAGCTCATCTTTTTCCTTTATAAAACCAGAGGGATGATTTTCAGAAATAGATTTTCCATGTCCCCTATTATCTGAAATTACAACCGCATAACCTTTTTCATTTAAGAATTTAATAAAATGTAAATAATTAAGGGAATGTTCAAGCATACCATGAACAATTTGAACAACAGCCTTTGGATTTTCAACATCAAAACGGTTAGCATATATATCAAAACCATCGGAATTTGTCAAAATCACCTTACACCTATTGTCATTTATAAAACTTTCTTCTTTTATAAAAAACCTTGACCCATTTTTTAAATCTAGATAAGTTTTTTTCCTATACAAGTAATAAATTTGAGGAAGAAGAATTATAAATAAAATCAAAATAAAATATTTCATCTTAACCCCTTTTTTTCACATTAAAGGCAGTATCTCCCCTGCCTAAATCTTTAACATCAAATTCTACCCTTGCCCCGTTTTCAATAGTTTTATAATCCTTATCAGAAATTATCTCAGAATAATGAAAAAAATAGTCACCACTTTCTGATTCTATAAAACCATATCCTTTTTTGTTATCAAAAAATTTAACTTTTCCTTCCATATTCACTCCTTTTTAGCCTTAAATAAAATCCTCAAAGTATCATCTTTGATTTTTTGCATTGTATCTTCATCAAAAATTTCAATATCAGAAAACTTATTTTCATTTAAAATATTTTTAATAAAATCTACAGAGTAGTATCTTTCAACTTGATTTTCAATAATTCTTTGGTATAACCCATTCTCATTTTCTACAAAAAAGTTTAGCTCCATATCAATAATATCATCATCTTTAATATTATCCCAAGTATAAAAAATATCCTCATATTCATAAACATAAGATTTTGAACCAAATACTTCTTCCATTTTATATTCTGAATTTATATCAAAAATTAAAAGTCCATCCTTTTTTAAATTTTTAAAAGAATTTTCTATTAACTTTTTTAAATCATCTTCATCCAAAATATAATTTATAGAATCAAGTAAAATTACAATAAGATCGTATGAATTTTCATTTTCAAAATCTACCATATTATAATTATACAAAGATACTTTTTCTTCTTGAAATTTTTTTGAAAAGACTTCAAGCATAGACTGAGATAAATCCAAGGCATCAATTTTTTCAAAAAAATCGAAAAAATGATTGGTTAGCATGCCTGTTCCACATGCTAACTCCAACATTTTCTCTCTTTTGATATTATTTTTATTGACCAATTTTTTTATATTATCTGCATATTTTTCATAATCAAGGTCAAAAGATAATTTGTCATAAATATAAGCAAAATCTTTATACATTACTTATCTTCTATTTCCTTATAAGATTCTTGAGTTTTTACAAGTAAATCTTTATATTTTTCTAGTTTTTCACGTTCTTCATTTACAACAGCTTCTGGCGCTTTTGAAACAAATCCTTGATTGTTAAGCTTACCTTCTGCTCTTTTAATTTCTGATTCTAATTTTTTGATTTCATCTTTTAGTCTTTTTCTTTCCTTATCGTAATCAATTAGATTTTCTAAAGGAATATAAATTTTGAAATCATTAAAAATCAAAGATACTGCATCTTCTACTTCTTTGTCTTCATCTATTATTGAAATTTCTCCAGATTTTGAAAGATTTACAAATTGCCCTTTTAAAATTTCTAGGAAATTTCTAGTATTTTCATCAGATGAATAGATTATTAAATCTTGTCTTGTTTTTGATCCAAGATTTAAAGTTTGTCTTTGATTTCTTATAGCTTTTATAGCCTCAATTGCTCCATCAACAACTCTTGCTTCATCATCAAAATTGAAATCTTCCCTAACTTGTGGCCAAGACTCAACTATAAGCATATCTTTTTTATTTGGCAATTGCTTATAAATTTCTTCAGTAATAAATGGCATAAATGGATGAAGAAGTGAAATCATATCTTTTAAAACATAAAGTAGAACTTTTTTAACTGTAGATTTTTTATTATTATCATCAGAATTTAATCTTTCCTTGGCAAATTCTATATACCAATCACAAAATTCTTCCCAAATAAAATCTTCAATCCTACTTGCAGCAAGACCAATTTCATACTTGTCTAAGTTTTTAGAAACTTCTTCTACTACATTATTTAATCTTTTTAAAATCCACTTATCTTCAAGGCTCAAATCTAAATTATTAAATTCAAGATCATCATCTTCATCTATATTCATCAATACAAATCTTGTTGCATTCCATAATTTGTTGGCAAAATTTCTGCTTGCTACTATTCTTTTTTCATCATAGCGCATATCATTTCCTGGTGAATTTCCAGTAATTATTGTAAATCTTAGGGCATCTGCTCCATATTTATTTACAACATCAATTGGATCAACTCCGTTTCCTAGAGATTTGCTCATTTTTCTTCCTTGAGGATCTCTAATTAGGCCTGTGAAAAGTACATGGTCAAATGGAGTTTTATTTGTATTATAAAGAGAAGAAAATACCATTCTTATAACCCAGAAAAATATAATATCATAACCTGTTACAAGAATATCTGTTGGGAAAAAATATTTATAATCTTCAGTTTCTTCTGGCCAACCCAAAGTTGCAAAAGGCCAAAGAGCTGATGAAAACCAAGTATCAAGTGTATCTTCTTCTTGAGTAACTTTTTTCCCATTTAAATATCCATTTTCATCTGGATCATCTTCTGAAACAATGATTTCCCCATCTTCAGTATAGAAAACTGGAAGTCTGTGTCCCCACCATAATTGTCTAGAAATACACCAATCTCTAATATTTTCTAGCCAATTCATATAGGTTTTTCCTAAAGAATCTGGAATTAAATTTAAATCTCCATTTTTGTAAACTTTGATTGCATCCTTTGCCAAATCTTCCATTTTAACAAACCATTGTTTTGAAATTAATGGTTCAATTACTACATTTGTTCTTTCACTGTATCCAACAGCATGTTCAATTGTTTCAGTTTTTACCAAAAGATTTTCTTTTTGTAAATCTTCAATCATTAATTTACGAGCTTCATACCTATCCAGACCAGAATATTTTCCATATCCTTCTTTTATATTAGCAGATTCATCAATAACTACACATTGGCCAAGATCATGTCTTTTTCCAACTTCAAAATCGTTAGGGTCATGGGATGGAGTTATTTTTACACAGCCTGTACCAAATTCCATATCAACATAAGAATCTTCTATCAAAGGTATTTTACGATCTACTAGTGGTAAGATTAAATTTTTCCCTATTTTATCTTTAAATCTCTCGTCTTCTGGATTTACAGCAACAGCCAAATCTCCAAGCATAGTCTCAGGCCTTGTAGTAGCAATTGTTATAAATTCATCGCTATCTTCAAAGAAATATTTTATATACCATAAGTGACCTTCTTGGTCTTTATGATAAACTTCTGCATCAGAAAGAGCAGTTTTAGCTTCAGGATCCCAATTTACAATTCTATTTCCTCTATAAATTAATCCCTCATCATACATTTTTTTGAAAACTTTTCTTACAGCTTTTGTAAGATTTTTATCCATTGTAAAAGAATCACGGTCCCAATCGCAAGAAACTCCAACAGTTCTTAATTGTTTTTTAATTGTTCCACCATATTCTTTTGTCCAATCCCAACATTCTTCCAAAAATTTATCACGACCTAGTTCATTTTTAGATTTTCCTTCACTTTTTATTTTTCCTACAACTTTTGCCTCTGTAGAAATTGATGCATGATCAGTTCCTGGAATCCAACAAGCTTCATAACCTTGCATTCTTTTATACCTTATAATAATATCTTGAATTGTATTATTTAAAGCATGACCTAGGTGTAATTTTCCAGTTATATTTGGTGGTGGCATAACTATAGTAAATGGTTTTTTATCTTTATTTACATTAGCTTTAAAATATCCACCTTCTTCCCATTTTTTATAAATTTCTTTTTCAAATTTTTGTGGTTCATATTTTGTTTGCATAATTTCTCCTTAATTTCAAAATAAAATTAAAAATAAATAATAAAAAAAGTAACACAATTCTCAAGGACGAGATTATCGCGTTACCACCTATCTTCCTTTTTTATTAAAAAGGCCCTTATTTGCATATATGCATGCTACATTAAACTATTTCAAAACAACCTTCATGAGTTTAATTTGAAGATTTTCACCATCCATCTTCTCTCTAAAAAATTTCCCTCATTACTCCTTTTTGTCAAAGTTTTATATTTATTTCTTTCATTTATTATATTTTAAATATTTTTTTTGTCAATCAAATAAAACTTTAAGATTTAAATTTTAATTTATAATTATTAGTTTATATGATTGAAAAATGTTTTCAAGTTTTGGATTTTTATTTAAAAATGCTATAATATTAATAGAATCTTTTATAAATAGAGGTGATAGAATGAAGCTTATTGTAAACATTATTTCAGATACAAGTGGATATGCTACAGAACAAATTGTAAAAGTATCCTTTAGTCAATTTAATGTTGAAACAATTACAAATATATATTCTGATATAAGAGATGAAAAATCCTTAGAAGATATATTAAATTTTATAATTGAAACTGGCGATAATTTTATAATCTATCACTCTTTCCAAGATTCAAAAATGAATGCTTATATCAATAAATTTTGTGAACTAAATGACATTAGTTATGTTGATTTGACCGGATATTCTATAAGAACCATTTCAAATAAAATTAACATAAAGCCAAAAAATACTTTTTCTAGTGAATCTTTATATGAATCTAACCGTTTTAAGACTTTAAACGCACTAGATTTTGCCATCAAATATGACGACGGTAAAGACTTTAGTTCATTAAAAACTTGTGATATAGCTTTAATTGGAGTATCTCGTTCTTCAAAAACACCCATTTCAATTTATATGGCAAGCAAAGGTTATAAAGTTTGTAATATACCCATACTTTTAAATGCAAGCCTACCAGAAGAACTTTTTGAAATTGATAGCCAAAAAATAGTTGGCCTTACTATAGATAAAAACATTCTAAAATCTTATAGAGATGAAAGACTAAAGAGTTTAAATCTTTTTGGTAAAAGTCAATATTCTGATATTAGAATTATTCAAAAAGAACTTGACCATGCCAAAGCGATTATGGATGATTTAGGTTGTGTAATTATTGATGTTACAAATAGATCTATCGAAGAAACGTCTGATATTATTATTAATCATATTAAAAGCATGAAAGGGGAAAAAAATGACTGAAAAATATGTTTATAATTTTAATGAAGGAGACAAAGAAATGCGCTCTTTGCTCGGTGGTAAAGGCGCAAATTTAGCAGAAATGACAAACATGGGAATTAATGTTCCATATGGTTTCACCGTTACAACTGATGCTTGTGCTAGATTTTACAAAGAAGATAAAAAAATCTGGGAAGACTTAAAAAATGAAATCACAAGTCATATAAAAGATCTAGAAGAACATAATAAGAAAACCTTTGGTTCAACTGAAGATCCTCTACTTGTATCTGTAAGAAGTGGTGCTCCAATTTCTATGCCAGGAATGATGGATACAATTTTAAATCTTGGTTTAAACGATGATGCTGTTATAGGTCTTAGCAAAAAAACAAACAATGAAAGATTTGCATATGATTCTTACAGAAGATTTATTCAAATGTTTGCTGATGTAGCAATGGGAATTAATAAAAATAATTTTGAAAAAGTTCTTAGTGCTAAAAAAGATGAAAAAGGTGTTAATGAAGATACTGAACTTGACGCTAATGATTTAAAAGATGTTGTCGAAAAATACAAAAAAGTTTATAAAGATATTGAAGGAGAAGATTTTCCTCAAGAACCTAGAGAGCAATTAGATAAGGCTATAACTGCTGTATTTGCATCTTGGAATAATGAACGTGCAATTTTATATAGAAGATTAAATGATATTGATGATTCTATGGGAACTGCTGTAAATGTTCAATCAATGGTATTTGGGAATATGGGAGAAACTTCTGGAACAGGAGTAGCTTTCTCAAGAAACCCAGCAACTGGTGAAAATAAATTATTTGGTGAATATCTAATGAATGCACAAGGTGAAGATGTTGTAGCTGGGGTTAGAACACCAAAAGAAATTTTAACATTAAAAGATTCATTGCCAGAAGTTTTCGATCAATTCCGTGATACTGCTGAAAAACTTGAACAACATTATAAAGATATGCAAGATATGGAATTTACTATCCAAGAAGGTGAGTTATTCTTGCTTCAAACTAGAAATGGTAAAAGAACTGCTCATGCTGCAGTAAAAGTTGCTGTTGATATGGTTCATGAAGAATTACTTACAGAAAAAGAAGCTGTTTTAAGAATTGACCCTAAAGATCTTGATGGTCTACTTCACCCTACACTTTCTCAAAAATCCATAAAAGAAAATAAAGCTGTTGCAAAAGGTCTTGCAGCAAGTCCAGGAGCTGCAGTTGGTTACATTGCTTTTTCTGCTAAAGAAGCTAAAAAAAGAGCTGCAAAAGGTGTTGATGTTATTTTAGTTCGTGAGGAAACTTCACCAGAAGACTTAGAAGGAATGGTATCAGCTTCTGGAATTCTTACAGCAAGAGGCGGAATGACAAGTCACGCTGCAGTAGTAGCTAGAGGAATGGGAAAATGTTGTGTATCTGGTGCTCATGAAATTTATGTAAATGAAGATGAGAGATTCGTTAGAATCGATGGCAAAAAATATTCAGATCAAGACGTACTTTCAATAGATGGATCTACTGGAAATATTTATATAGGAGCACTTGAAACTGAAAATCCAAAACTTGAAGGTACATTTGGAGAATTCATGAGCTGGGTTGATAAATATCGTGATATGAAAGTTAGAACAAATGCCGATACACCTCATGATGCAAAACAAGCCTTAGAATTCGGCGCTGAAGGAATTGGTTTATGTAGAACTGAACATATGTTCTTTAAGGCTGATAGAATTTTCCAAGTAAGAAAGATGATCTTAGCTCACAATTTTGAAACAAGAAAAGAAGCTTTAGATAAAATTCTTCCAATGCAAGAAGAAGATTTCTATCAAATTTATTCTTTAATGGGAGAAAGACCAGTAACTGTAAGACTTCTTGATCCACCTCTCCATGAATTTTTACCAAAAGGACAAGAAGAAATTAGAACTCTTGCTGAAGATTTAAATATGGAAATTTCTGAAGTTAAAAAAAGAATTCTAGATCTTGAAGAAGTAAACCCTATGCTTGGATTTAGAGGACTAAGACTAGGCGTAAGATATCCAGAAATTTCAAAAATGCAAGCTCGTGCTATAATTCAAGCTGCAATTCATTGTCATGAAGATGGAATTAATGTTGTTCCAGAAATAATGATTCCACTTTCATCTGATGTTAAAGAACTTGCTTATGTAAAATCTCAAGTTAAAGAAGAAATCGAAAAAGTTTTTGAAGAAAAAGGCAAAAAAATTGACTACTTATTAGGAACAATGATTGAAATACCTAGAGCTGCAATTACTGCTGATGAAATTGGTGAAATTACTGACTTCTTCTCATTCGGTACAAATGATTTGACACAAATGACCTTTGGTCTTTCAAGAGATGATGCTGGAAAGTTCTTGGATCTTTACTTAGACAAAGATATTTTTGCAAAAGATCCTTTCCAAGTTTTAGATCAAAGAGGAGTTGGTTTCTTAGTTGAAACTGCAGTTGAACGCGGTAAAAAAGCAAATCCAAATCTTCACTTAGGAATTTGTGGAGAACACGGCGGAGAACCAACAACTGTAAAATATCTATATAATGTAGGACTTGATTATGTATCTTGTTCACCATTTAGAGTTCCAATTGCAAAACTTGCTGCAGCTCAAGAAGCAATTGAACACCCAAGAAATAAATAATTTTAATTCAAAAATACCAGAGTATGAACTCTGGTATTTTTTATTTCAAGAAGGATAATTCAATTTTCAATTTAGATTTCATCTTTTATTATTTTTTCCATCATTGTTTTTACTTTATCATAAGTATCTTTTTTATCTATAGCTCCAACTATTGGATCTCCTACAATATTTCCTTCATTATCAACTAGAACTGATGTAGGATATGACATGATTTCTTGAGCATATTTTCCAAGTTCACTATCTGGATCAAGACTTATATTTTTATAAGTTGCTCCTTGTTTTTTTAGAATTTTCTTTGCATCTTTTATTACATCATCTTTTCCAACTTGAGCTTCTGTATTTATTCCAATTACTTGTCCACCCATTTTTTCAATTTCCTTATTTAATTTTTGTAAATGTGGAATTTCTCCAACACAAGGTGCACATCCATTAAACCAGAAATTTACTAGAGTTAATTTTTTGTCTTTAAAAATATCTTTTGTTACTTCCTTTCCATCAAAATCTTTTGATTTAAATTCTGGGAATAAATTTAATTGTTTTGTTGATGCAGATTCTTTTTTCTTATCTTTATTAAATTGATCCTCTATTCCCTTTTTCTTGTTGATTATTTTTTCAATCTTTCCAATTTCTTCTACATCTTTTTTTAATAGGTCATAATCTTTGTTTGAAAGTTCATCTTTGGATTTTTCTACTAAATCTAGTAAATACATATCATAAGAAACATCTGGCTCCCCTGCTATTTTACTTTTATCTGCTTTTGAAAATGCTACTTGCCATTGTTTATCATGTTTTTTCAAAATATCATTTTGTTTTTGCATTAAATCATCTACTGACTGACCATTTGAGTTTGAAGCCATTGAACTTTTATTAGATGTTATATTGTCTTCATTTTTTTTATTATCTTTCATATTGCTTTCTATACTTGTCTTAGTACTAGTTGAATTTTCTGTATTTTCTTTTTTTCCGCATCCTACAAAAGTAAATGCCAATGCCAAAGCTAGGGCTGATATTTGCATTTTTTTATTTTTCATTTTTTTCTCCTTTAATTTCTTTTTTCTTATCTAGTCCAAATTCATATTTTAGTGCACAAGTTGGACAAGCCTTGATACACATTCCACATCTTATACATTCAGTATGATTTTGATTTTTTCTTACATCCACATCCATTTTACAAGCTTTTTTACATTTTTTACATGATATACACTTGTTAGCATCAAATATTATTTTAAAAAGTGATATTTTATTAAATAAGGCATAAAAAGCTCCTAATGGACAAATCCACTTACAAAATGGTCTAAAAAATATTATTGAAAGTACTATGCTTATTATTAAAATTGTTAGTTTTAAATTAAATAATGACCCTAAACTTGCTCTAATTGATGAGTCAACAATAGAAAGTGGAATAGCTCCTTCCAATACTCCAGCTGGGCAAATATATTTGCAAAAATATGGATTGCCCATACCTAAACTATTGGTAAGAAAAACAGGCAAAATTATAACAGCTACAAGAAGAATTATGTATTTTAGGTAGGTTAAAATTTTTAGTTTTTCTGTTGAAAATTTTTTAAATGGTATCTTATATAGTAATTCTTGAAAAAAACCAAACGGACACAAAAATCCGCAAACTACTCTTCCAAAAATCACTCCAACAAAAATTAAAAATCCAGATATATAATATGAAAATTTAAATTTTGATGAACCAACAACAGCTTGATAGGCACCTATTGGACAAGCCCCTGTAGCAGCAAGACAAGAATAACAATTTAATCCTGGCACACAAATCTTTTTAAATTCTCCCCTATATATTCTTCCTTTTAAAAAATTTGGAAAGTGGATATTTGTAAGAAATGTTGCAATAATTTGGATCAAGAACCTATATTTTGCAATAACTATAGATTTTATTTTATCCAATTCCAACACACTCCAAACATAAATTTATTGCTTTTGAAAAGACTGTATCAACTTCTCCCCTAAAGGCTCCATAAATTATAAAACATACTCCTAAAAGCAAAAATCCTATTTGTAAATTTTTCTTTTTTCTAATCCCTATACCAATCACCCCTTTACAAGTTTATAATAACAAATAAGATATAAATTTTCTGTTAAGATATTCTTAACAAATATTTTATTTTGATTTGATATAATATTTATAAAGGAGAAGATATGAAAATTTTAATAGTTGAAGATGAAAAAATTTTAAATGATACAATTAATAAGTCATTAAAAAAATCTGGTTATGAGGTTGAATCTGTTTTTGATGGATTTGATGCTATGGAAATGATTGAAGTTGAATCTTATGATTTAATAGTTTTAGATTTAAACCTACCTAATATGGACGGCATGGAGATTTTGAAGAATTTAAGAAAAAATGATAATGAAACAAAAGTTTTAATTCTTTCTGCAAGAAGTCAAATAAAAGATAAGGTAAATGGCCTTGATGCAGGAGCAAATGATTTTTTACAAAAGCCATTTCATTTGGATGAATTAAAGGCAAGAGTAAGATCTTTGACAAGAAGAAACTTTATTCAAAATAATACTGAGATTTCTTTCGATAAAATTGAATTTGATAGTAAAAATAGAAGTGTTTATATAAACGAAGAAGAATTAAAATTAACTCGTAAGGAAACAGGTATTTTAGAATATCTTCTTTTAAATCAAAATCGACCAATTAGCCAAGAAGAGTTAATTGAACACGTTTGGGATTCTAGTGTTGACCTATTAAGTAATTCTATCAGAGTGCACATATCAGCTCTAAGAAAAAAATTAAAGGATAAACTAAACTATGATCCAATAGAAAATAGAATTGGAGTAGGTTATATGTTGAGGAAAGTTAAATGAAAAAAATTTCATTAAGATTAAGAATCGCAATTCTTACCAGTATTTTAATTGCAGTAACGAGCATTAGTTTAAATTTTTTCACGAATAAAACTGCATATTTTTATATTGATTCTCTTGGTGGCTTTATGGATGATTCAACAGATGAACAACTTTACATAAATATAGACAAAGATAAAGTAGAAGATTTAGAAAATAATTTTTCAAATCAAATTAAAACAACAAAAATAAACTATTCAAAAAAATCACGGATAATTACAAGTTTAATTACAATTTTGGGTGGACTAAGCTCTTATTTTCTTAGCGGAAAATTTTTAGAACCCTTAGATAAATTTTCAAAACAAATTGAACAAATACGACTTAAAAATCTAACATCTTATGAAGTTGAAGAAAATCCAATAAAAGAATTTCAAAAATTAACAAAATCATTTAATCAAATGATAGAAAGACTAGACCAATCATATGAAATCGAAAGGGATTTTACTGCAAGAGCAGCTCATGAATTAAGAACGCCACTTACAATTATAAATTCACAAATCGATCTTTACCAAGAAAGCAAAATGGATGAAAATCAAACTAGAGATCTTATGAATATGATAAAAATAGAAAGTGATAGACTGGCAAAGTTAGTTACAAGTTTACTCGATATAAGCGAATTAAAATCAGTAAGTAGAAATGAAAAAATCGAGCTTTCATCTTTAATAGAAGAAACGATTCAAGATTTATCCTTAATTTCTGACAAGAAAAACATAAATATAGAAAACAATTGTGAAACAATCTATATTCAAGGAAGCGATATTTTAATTTATAGGGCATTTTATAACTTAATTGAAAATTCAATAAAATATAATATAGATAATGGTTACATTAAAATTTATTCAAAGAAAAGTAAAAATTTTGTAGAAATTTTTGTAGAAGATAGTGGAATAGGCATAGATGAAAAAGAAAAAGAAAATATATTTAAGGCCTTTTATAGAATAAATGATACAAAAGAAAAAGGATCAGGTCTTGGCCTATCCCTTGTAAAAGAAACAATAAAAATCCACGGAGGAGAGATACAAGTTTTAAATAAAGAAAAAGGCTGCTTAATAAAAGTAAGCTTGCCAATTTCAAATTTATAAATTTATTTAATTTAAAGACAAAAAAACTAGGCACTGACCTGAACCCGTAAACACGGAATAATTTAATAATATTTTAAGCGGAATGTAATCTGTAGGCATTCCGTTTAATTTTGTTTTAATCCTATCTTCATTGTACCATTTAATATATTTTTCTATCTCATTAACTAATTCATCATAACTTTTAAAATCTTCTCCATAATACATTTCTTGTTTTAATATCCCAAAGAAGTTCTCCATTGGAGAATTGTCTAGACAATTGCCTTTTCTTGACATACTTTGGGTTATGTTAAATTTTTCTAACTTATTTGCCCAAGAACTGTGTTGGTAGTGGAAGCCTTGGTCTGAATGTATTATTAATTCGCTTGTGTCTCTTGTTTTGCTTAAAGCTTTATCTAGCATAGTATTGGTTAATTTTATTGTTGGATGATTACTTAGTGTGTAGCTGATTATTTCACTGTTGAATAGGTCTAATATTGGTGACAGATAAAGTTTTTCTTCCTTACCCTTTATTCTGAATTCTGTTACATCTGTTAGCCATAATTGATTTGGTTTACTTGTTTTAAATTGTCTATCTACAACATTGTCTGCTACTTTTCCTATTTGTCCCTTGTATGATGAGTATTTTCTTGATCTAGTTTTAAATTTAGAGCTTAGCAAGGATTCTTCTCTCATTATTCTTAAGACTTTTTTATGGTTGAGGATTATCTTTGTCTTTTCCTTTCTTCTGATTACTCTTCCATCAGCAAGACTTGTAGCTTTTTTTCGTATATTATCTTCATTTTTATAAGTCTATTTTCTTCTCTTAACCTTATTAATTCTTCTCTTTCAGTTTCGTTTATTGGAGTATTAAGTTTAGACTTTTTATTTGATTTGGTCATGTCTTTTTTAGGCCTTTCTCTTTTATCTTCTAGCCCAGATAGACCATGTTCTTGATAAGATTTCTCCCATCTGTATACCATAGATCCATTAACAAGATTAAAGCGCTCTGCAGTCTCTTTAAGCGAAGTATTATTTATTTGCCTATATTGTATTACAGATAGCTTAAATTCACTAGTGAATTTGTTGTTTTTTGACTTTTTAGATAAGCTATCAACCCCTTTATATTTGTATTGGTTTATTCATAGTTCTAACGTGCTTTTAGGAATACTATATATTTTAGATATTGATTTAAGTCCACCAGAATTCCCTGATAAGTATTCCATTACTAATTTTATTTTAAATTCTTTTGTGTATTTTGGCATACAAAAAACCCCTCCATCCGTATTCCGGATTTTGGGGTTCAGGTCATTTCCCTGAGCTTTTAAGTTTTTAATCTTCCTCTATCTTTTCAAATACAGAATGAGCTGTTTGTTACCTTTACTTTTGAAATATTTTAACTTATATAAAGATAAGCAGGGAGCCTAATTCATTAATTCAAAGTAATCTATTAAAAACCTTGCTACACCGTCTTCTGAATTAGCTTTAGCTATATAGTCAGCCTTGGATTTAAGGACGTCTTTTCCATTTCCCATAGCAACAGAAACACCAGCGTATTCTATCATTTCTACGTCATTGACGTTATCCCCAAATGCCATTATTTGATTTCTGTCAATATTTAAATATCTACTTAGAAATTCTAAGCCTTTTCTTTTACTTGAGTTTCTATTTAATATCTCATAACTAAATGTTTCATTCCTCATTGTGGCATATTTCTTCTCCAGAGTATTTAAATTCTCTTTTTGAAAATTATCTAGTAAATCTTCTGGCCCCATTACATTTATTCTACATATGGGTTCATTTTTGTAGGAAACAACATTTTTGCTATCCATCCTCAAGATGTTCTTGTCATGAATAAATGCTTCGTTAGGGCAAAGCTCTTCAATGTATAAATACTCATCAGTATAAAAGGCTACTTGGAGATTTTCATAATTTTTAGTTAAATCTTTGATAAATAAATAGTCATTTAAATCCATAGCATTGAGTTTAATATTCCCTTCATCGATATTTTCTCTTATAATAGAGCCAGTATTTGTTATTGAATAATTATCTTTACCCAATGTACCTAACTGTGCTAAAAATCTACTGAATCCAGCATAAGGTCTACCAGTAGCTATAACTATTTTTATATCTTTTTTTACTAACTTTTTTATAGCTCTTATATTATATTCTGATAATTCTCTATTTTCGTTTAATAAGGTCCCATCCAAATCAAAAGCTATCAATTTAATGTTTTTCATCTTATCTTTATATCTTACTTATTGTAATATTTATCTAGAGCTTCGAATAGAAGTTTACCTACATAAGCCCCACCATCCATGTGGCCTAGAGTTTTTTCACCATGGTAGGATGCTCTTCCATGTTGGCTTATCATGTTTTTAGTTTCTTCAGCACCCTTATCAGCCTCTTTGGCCATAGCAGCAGCTAGTTTTTCAATACCTTCAGATTTTACACCCTCTGTATTTTCTACAGCTGGAATTAATGAATCAAGTATAGTTTTTTCGCCTTCTTTAGATCCCGTTTTACTTACTATATTATCAACTCCTGCTTTAATGGAATCATAAAGCTCTTCGCTTGATAAATCTTCTTTACCTTTGGTAGCCTTAGCCATTCCAATCATTCCAAAAGATAAAATAGTACCTAGTGATGAAGGAGCGCTTTCATTAAAATCTCTTCCCATCTTGATAAAAACTTTTCCTAAATCACTTTCATCACTATTAAGATTTTCAAGAAGCCCTCTAAATCCTTGACACATTGAGATGCCAAGATCTCCATCTCCGAACAATTGATCTAATTCTATCAAATATTCCTTATTTTCAATCATCAGTTGTTCAATTATCTCATTTATTTTAAGAATATCTTTAGTATTCATATTAACCTACCTATTATAATTTGTATAGAATGGAGTACTTGAAACTTCTAATAATAATTCTTTTAACTCCTCATCTAGTTTAAACAATGTTATTGAAAGACCAGCCATTTCCATTGAAGTTGCAAAGTTACCTATGTGTGGTTGGATTATATTTATATTTTTCTCTTTTAATGAATCATATAATCTATTGTATACAATATACATCTCATCTAGTGGTGTTGATCCCAGTCCATTAATCATGATAGAAATCTCATCATTTTTTTCAAGTTCTACTTCTGTTAAAAGTTTTTCTAGTAATAAATCTGCTACCTCATCAGCTGTCATCATTTTTTTTACATCAATTCCAGCTTCACCATGGATTCCCATTCCTATCTCGATTTCATCTTCATTAATAGAAAATGTTGCTTTTCCTGCTTCTGGGACAACACAAGCACTCAATGCTACACCCATAGTTCTTATATTTTCTAAGGCTTTATTTGTTATTGATGCTACTTTTTCTAAATCATAACCTTTATCAGCTGCAGCTCCTGCTATTTTATAAGCATATACTATTCCGGCTACACCTCTTCTTGTATCTCTTTTTTCATAAGGTGCACTGGCAATATCATCCTTAACAGCAATTTTAACGGTCTCGATGTCATCAAAATCTGTCATTTCGGTCGCCATATTAAAGTTCATATTATCTCCGCCATAGTTACCATATAAACACAAAACGCCTTTACCAAAATCACATTCTCTAATTAAATCTTCCATTTTAGAGGCAGCTGGAGATGCAAAAACATTACCTACTGCACATCCGTCAAGCATTTTTTCACCAACATAGCCTAGGAATAACGGAAGGTGTCCACTTCCGCCAGCTGTTACTATACCTACTTTATCTTTTTTAGGATTATTCTTACGAATAAGCATCCTAAAGTCATCATTCAACAAAGCGTATTTATCTGAATGAGCTTTAATGATCCCTTCCATAAATTCCTTTGTATAGTCTTCTGGTTTATTAATTATTTTTTTCATTTTCATTAATTTTAGCCCTCCAAATCTAATTTTTCTGGATATTTCCAGATATCAAAGTCTTCTTGTTTAAATGAATCTGGTTCTTTTCCATTATTTATCATTAGTACATTGAAGTAAATATGTGCTAT
The DNA here is from genome assembly GCF_000321005.1 of Anaerococcus senegalensis JC48. Lineage (GTDB taxonomy): Bacteria > Bacillota > Clostridia > Tissierellales > Peptoniphilaceae > Anaerococcus > Anaerococcus senegalensis. The sequence continues at coordinate 71,144 of NZ_HE578907.1, read as the reverse complement.
ATCCTCTAAATATTGCATGTTTAGATATGCTTTTTCCAAATCTTCACCTATACCAACAGCTCCGTGTTTTTCCATCAAAAATGCATTTGAAATTTTGCATGATTCTATAACTGTTTTTGCTAATTCTGGTGTTCCTGGTGTAGCAAATGGAGCTACTGGAATTCTTGCTTCTTTAAGTCCCATAGTAGCTAACTCATAGACTATCGCTGGAATTTCTTTACCAATAACAGCGAAGCTAGTCGCATATTTAGAATGTGTATGGGCTACACCGTTTATATCATCTCTTGTTTTATAAATTTGAAGATGCATCATTGTTTCACTAGACGGTCTTCTATCATTTTTAGCTTCTATTATATTTCCATCTAAATCAACAACTACAATATCATCAGTTGTTAGTTTCATCCTATCTACTGTTGCAGGTGTTACGACTACATATCCTGTTTCTTTGTCCTTTTCACTAAAGTTTCCTGATCCTGGTTGACATAGTCCCTTTAATTGTGCATCTTTTGATATTCTTATAACGTTGTTTTTTAATTCTTCTAACATAATTTTCTCCTAGTTATTTTCTTCTTCAAGCTGTTTTTTACTCATAGCTTTTTTTACGTATACTATAAACAATCCGACAAAGGCTACAAACGAAACTATTCCTACTAAATTGAAAGCAAAAGCTTCTGAAATTGCCCATCTAAATATTGGAGCCTCAACCCCAAAGTAAGTTATAAATTGACCTGCAGGTATATCTATAGTTCCTACCTGCCCTGCTAATGCTGTTATAGCTTCAGCAAATCTACTTGAAACCAATAGATATGTTGGTGTGAAAAGAATTGATAGTATTATCATTTTGATTATATCACCATTTGTAACTACTAATGCTGGTACTACTACAATAACATTTACAATTCCTGCTAGTGGTAAAACTGAAGACCATCCAAGCTTAGCAAATAAAAATGCCAAAGCTATTTCAAGTGGTACAAGTATGATTGATACAACCCAAATTTCAGATCTTCCAGCCATAAATGGCCAGTCTAAACCAATTTGAATTTCTCTATCTTTGTATTTGTTTTTCATGTAATTACTTGCATAATCTGATATTGGTTGAAGTGCCTGCATAAACAATTTGGCAACCATTGGGAATAGCACTAAAGATGCTGAAACTTTAATACCTACATTCAATGTATCTGAAACGCTATATCCAGCTATAATAGCTAATAGTATACCAACTAGTAAACCCATTACGCTATTTTCTCCAAAAATACCTATCTTATCTTTAAGGCTATCAGAGTCAAGTGATCTTCCACCAAGACCTGGTATCTTGTCTAAAACCTTATTAACTGGAGACATCAATGCACATTGAAATGTCATGTAGTGAGTACAAGTTACACCAGGTATGCCTGTTAATTTTTGAATTCTTTCGTGGTTTGCATCAGCCATTTTTAATTCAAATACTATTTGTATAATGGCTGCGACGAAACCAAATATTATGTTCCCAGATATTGCGTTTACCATGGTAGCTGTAAATATTTTTCCCCAAACATTCCACATATCTACGTTTAGTGTATCTGTCCATTTAAAACCTATGAGCAATAAATTTACTACTATTTGAATAGGAAACATCAATAAAGCATATGGCCACGCCCAAGCAATCGCACTCATTGGGGTCCAACCAACGTCTACAGCGTTTAGTTGAAGACCTGTTCTTTCTACTAGAGCTTGCGCTACTGGACTTATTGTCCCAAACATAAAGTCTAATATCAAGCTCATTCCTGTGAATGCTACACCAAGAGTAATACCTGAAATTATAGCTCTTTTAGCAGGCATCTTGAATATCAATCCAATAATAATCATAATTATTGGTAAAAATATGGCTGCCCCTAAATTTAAAATGTAATTAATTATTTGACCTAACATTTTTTATGACTCCTAACTATTTATATAGCCTTTTAATTTTTCATATTCTTCATCCATACCCATACCTGTCAAGAATGCTATCCCATTAATCTTTGGTACATTTTCGTAAGTTTTTCCTCCTGGCATTATTGATACATAAACGTCTACTGTATCTATAATGTTCTCAAGTGACTTTATATCTACAGCTTCTACAGTTGCTCTGATACCGTCGTCCTCTAACATACTGTTGATTTTAGATGCAACAGTTTGACTTGTTGCTACTCCTGAACCACATGCTACTACAATTTTTTTCATAATTTACTCCTTTATTAATTTTTCTAAAATTTGTTTTATTTCATGTTTTGTTTTTGAATCTTTTATTTTTTTTAATAGTTCTTTGTCACTAAATACGCCCATCAATTTAACAAGCAAAGGTACCTGAGCTTCAGGGTTTGCTACCGCTAACATAAATACTAAATCTACATCAATATTTTGATCTGGATCTTCCATATTTTTGAATTCCACACTATTTTTCAATGTAGCTACTGCTATCCCCGCTGAATTAACATGGATAGGATCGGTGTGTGGAATGGCAACTTTTATATCTCCAGTATTCAAACCTGTAGGATATATTAATTCCCTTTCAAGCACCGCATTAAAATATGTTTCTTTTACTTTCCCAGCATCCATCATTTGATCAGACATATATTTTATCAACTCTTCTCTGCTATCGCAGTCTAAATCGATAAATATTAGATCTTCTCTTACTTTAATTTGACTTTCCATAACTACCTCCTTTCTGTTTTCATCTATTACATTGTTTACTTAAAAGCATTTTTAACTAATTAAAAATTCTATTATATTTTATTATTTGATTTCTGACTTCTTCCTTTGTTCTAGCCAATTCTAAAGCTCTTTTAAATTCATCTATTTTTAATAAATTAATTAATTCAAATAAAGCTTTTAAATGATCTTTGTTTTCATCAACCGCTAATATACAAACAAACTTAATAGGATCAAAAACTGAAGATCCAAAATTAACAGGATTCCTTAATCTAGCTAAGGCCATACTGGTCTTATTAACTTTTGAAGAAATTTTCCCATGTGGTAAAGCAAAATTTTCACTAATTACTACATAGGGTCCAAATTCTTCTATATTTTCAATCATTTCACTTACATACTCTTGGCTAATATTGTTTTTATTTAATAAAACTTTTGAAGCTATTTTTATTGAATCTTTCCAATCAGATGCTTCAATATCTAGCACGATGTTATCCTCAATAAGAAAGTCTTCCAAACTATTACCTTCATCTGAATTCATTTTTTCTAAAAATATATCCTGATCTTTATAACTTTGTTTTTTTGATTTATTTTCAATAAAATCAAGGTCGTAACCCTTGATTATAGAGCTAGATCTTTCATACACATAGTCAGATATTTTTTTATAATCATATTCATTTATTAATGGAGATACTTTTATATACTCTTTATTAATATTATATAAATCAACCGTAGTAATTATGATATCAATATCATCTAAGTCCATATTTCTCAATTGGTGGCTTGTTGTGCATCCTACTATCTTAAACTTAAACAATTCTTCCAATTTATGATTTAATAATTGACTAGTTCCTATGCCTGAATTACATACAACAATTGATTTCAATCTCCTGCATGCTCTATCAATCATTCTTTCTAATGATGCATAGACGTATATAACAATATATGATATTTCTATGTCATATATATCTCTATCAAAGTAACTAGATAGTACTTCAGAGTGTTTTTTAACTTTTTCAAATAGGTCTTTCTTTTCATTTGCTATAAGTTTAAGTTCTGGATAATTAACGATATCTTCTATTTTATACTGTTTCATTCTTTCTATGTGTAATGAAAGACTCTCAAATAACTTATAGTCTAAGAATAAAGGAATAGATAATTCTCGTGATAATGAGTCAATTAATTCTCTAGTTATAAAATTTATACTTATTGAATCATTATCATTAGCTCCTACTATTCTGAACTGGAGGTTTAATATTAGTTTAGAAAGATATATACATTCGTCTATATAGTAATTATATTCAAAATGTTCAATGAGCTGTTTATACAAGCTATATGCTATATCTTTATCTAAATTATCTGATATAAAGTCAGATTCTTCAGTAATTTCATAATCGTAAGTAGAACTTAACGACAACATCAATAAATAGTTTGATAAGATATCAAAAGACTTTTCAGAGAATATAACACTATTCCTATATTCAGATTCTCCAATAATGTTAAATATAGTTTTTTTATTTTCCTCAATTCTAAAAGCTATATTTTCATATAAGTTGTTTACAGAATTTATGAACATATTTATAAGGTAATAATTATCACTAACAAGCTCTATTAGAGCCTCTCTTTTATGCTTATGTGACCCATCGATATACAATCCTTTTCCCGGTTTTGTAACAAGCGATATATTTTTTTGTTTTATAAAAATTGCTAAGTCATCAATGTCGGAAGTTACAGTCGATCTAGATGTAAACATAATATCAGCCAATTCTTTTTTTGTAGCATACTCTTTTGATATAAGCAAAATTAAGGTCTCCACGTTTAACCTTTCAGCTTTGTTAAGAGTGTAATCATAAAAGTTTAAGCCAGATAAAAAACTTTTAATCATTTTTTTATCTTCTAATATTATTTCACTATCTCTAACATCAATACTAATACCAGAATACTTAAGCAGATGATTATTTATTATCTTTACATCGTCATTTATAGTTCTAAGACTCACTTTGAAATTTTTCTTCAAATAATCTATTGGTACAAAATCATTCTCATTTAATAAAATACATAAAATTTCATATCTTCTCTTATTTATACTAACCCTCCTTTCAATTAAATAGTACAATATAAATAGATTTACAACAAGTTCAAATGTTTTCATAGCTATGAAGAGAAATGTACCATCCTAACAATTAATAGAATTTACAAATTTCTAATCATGTAGAATAAATTGCCCTACATACATAATTTTGAAAATATACATAGTATTTAGGGAATAATATAAAAATATCGTTTGATAATTATACATAGTAATTTATATTTATCGAAATAAAGTCTGATATAAAAAAGAGCAAAGTTTCCTTTACTCTTTTTATCCGATATATGTTTATTTCCTCTTTTCCATATCTATATTTAAAATTTTTAAAATAAAAAAATCCGCAGACTGTATCTGACCTGAACCCGTAAACACGGAATAATTTAATAATATTTTAAGCGGAATGTAATCTGTACATAACAGGGGACATTCCGTTTAATTTTGTTTTAATCCTATCCTCATTGTACCATTTGATATATTTTTCGATCTCATTTCTCAAATGATCATAACTATTAAAATCTTCTCCATAATACATTTCTTTTTTTAATATTCCAAAGAAGTTCTCCATTGGAGAATTATCTAGACAATTGCCTTTTCTTGACATACTTTGCCTAATATTAATTTTTTATAGTTTTTTAGTCCAAGTACTATGTTGGTAATGAAATACTTGGTCTGAGTGTATAGTTAAATTTATAATGTCTTTATTTTCTCCTAATGCTTTTTCTAACATCGTATTAGTTAATTTTATTGTTGGGTGATTGCTCAGTGTGTAGCTGATTATTTCGCTGTTGTATAGGTCTAATATTGGTGATAGGTATAGTTTCTTTTCCTTACCCTTTATTCTAAATTCTGTTACATCTGTTAACCATATTTTATTTGGTTTAGTAGCTGTAAACTGTCTTTTTACAATATTATCGGCTACTTTACCTATTTGTCCCTTGTATGATGAGTATTTTCTTGATCTAGTTTTAAATTTAGAGCATAGCAAGGATTCTTCTCTCATTATTCTTAAGACTTTTTTATGGTTAACATTAAAGCCTTTATTTTTTAATACCATAGTTACTCTTCTATAGCCATATCTACCTTTTGATGCTTCTATTATTGTTATTATTTCTTTTCTGATTTATTTGCCTTTATCTACTGGATTTCCTAATTTTATCTTCCATTCATAGTATGATGATTTTGGCAACTTAGCTATTTTTAGCCATTCATTTATTTTACTTTTTGGATTTTCTTTTAGAAGTTTGAGGATTATCTTTGTCTTTTCCTTGCTTCTGCTTCCTCTTCCAGGAGCAAGGCTTGTAGCTTTTTTTCCTATATTATCTTCATTTTAAGTAGTCTATTTTCTTCCCTTAATCTTATTAATTCTTCTCTTTCACTTTCGTTTATTGGAGTATTAAGTTTAGACTTTTTATTTGATTTGGTCATGTCTTTTTTAGGCCTTCCTCTTTTATCTTCCAGCCCAGATAGACTATGTTCTTGATATGCTTTATCCAATCTGTATACCATAGATCCATTAACAAGATTAAAGCGCTCTGCAGTCTCTTTAAGCGAAGTATTATTTATTTGCCTATATTGTATTACAGATAGCTTAAATTCACTAGTGAATTTGTTGTTTTTTGACTTTTTAGATAAGCTATCAAAGCCTCCTGATTTATATTTTACTATCCAGTTTTGTAATATACCCTCCCTCGGGTATATCATATTTTTTAGCAACCATCATCCTGCCAACAGATTTCCCTGATAAATATTCCATCACTAATTTTATTTTAAATTCTTTTGTGTATTTTGGCATAGAAAAACCCCTCCATCCGTATTCCGGATTTTGGGGTTCAGGTCACACAGGGCCTAGTTTTTTTCATTAAATTTCTTTAGCATTTATAATTTTTTCATTGAAACCGTCTTTGTAGTCATCATTTTTAACTATATGTTTATTAAATATCTTATCAATACCAACAGAAATTGCTGTATCTCCAGAAATATTTGCTGCAGTTCCAAATGAATCTTGTGTTAGATATAAAGTAATCAATAATGATGCAAGTTCACCTTCTGAAGGAATTCCTACTACTGGTAAAAATGGTAGGGCACTCATTACAGCTCCACCTGGTGCTCCTGGTGCAGCAACCATAGCAATTCCTAAAATTGCCATATATCTTAACATTAATAAATAAGAATGATCCATTCCATACATTGTTAAAATTGTAAATGTACAAGCAGTGATTGTAATCATAGAACCTGGCATGTGAACTGTAGCTCCAAGAGGAATAACAAAATCTCTTATTCCCTTGCTAACACTATTTTGCTTAGCACATTCTAAGTTTACTGGAATTGTTGCAACTGATGATTGTGTACCAACAGCTGTTAAATATCCTTTTACTTGATTTTTGATAAGTCTTATTGGATTTTTCTTTGTGTAAGAACCACTTATTATAAATAAAGCAGATACATATAATAAGTGAAGAGCAATTACACATAAGAATATTTTCCAGAATATTGAAAGAACTGCAAATACTGATCCTGTAAATGCCATTTTTGAGAAATTACCAAAAATGAAAAATGGTAATAATGGAACAATTGCTGTTGATAATACTTTAGTAATTATCTCATTAAATTCTCCAATAAGTCCGTAAGAAAATTCTCCCTTACCTTGTTTTCTTAACCATGAGATTGCTATACCCATCATAAAAGCAAAAATAATTGCTGATGTAACATCAAAAAATGGTTTTATTGGTACTTCAAAAAATGGGTTAACTTCAATTTCACTTGAAGCTTGGATTTTTGCAACTTGGTCTTGGCTGATAAATGATGGGAAAATATTAGAACTCATTACATAAGATAATGAACCACCAACTAATGTTGAAGTATATGCAATAAGAACTGTTACAGCAAGTAATCTTCCTGCTCCCTCTCCAAGATCTGCAATTCCTTTAGTAACAAAAGCGATTATCATAAGTGGGATTACAAAGTTTAAAAATGCACCAAAAATAGTTGAGAATGTCACGGCAATTCTTACAAACCATTCTGGTAAATATAAACCTGCTAAGGTACCCAAGGCAATCGCTATCAATAATTTAGGTATTAAACCTAGTTTTTTCTTTTCCGATTTACTCATGTCTTTAAATACTCCTTTTTTTTAACTATAATTTTTTATGTAAAATATATAGTTTCTATATGACTACCTTTTCATTATAAAACATAAAATAAAAAAGTGCAAGTAATATTGCACTTTTTTTTAACAATTTATAAAACATTATTTATACTCTTGGTCATATTTTTCTTGAAGTTCAGAAATTAAATTATTATCATCAAAATAATTTATTCCCATAGCTTCTTTTACCTCATTTAATTTCTTTTGACCATATAAGCTTGCCTCTTTTGATCCATTTTCCATAATTTTAAATAAATTATCAATATCTTTAGCATAATAAGATCTTCTTTCTCTTATAGGATCAAGAAAATCTTCCAAAACTTTATTTAAGAATTTTTTAATTTTAACATCACCAAGACCTCCACGTCTATAATGATCTTTAAGTTCGTCTAAATTTTTATATTCAGGATAATATTTTTCAAAATGATAATCTTCACAAAAAGCATCAAGATAAGTAAATACTGCATTGCCTTCAACTTTTCCAGGATCACTTATTTTTATATGACCAGGATCTGTAAACATGGACATTACTTTTCTTTTTACTTCTTTTTTAGAGTCAGATAAATAAATACAATTGTCTAATGACTTACTCATTTTTGCTGATCCATCAATACCTGGAAGTCTTCTACATACTTTATTTTCCGGAATTACTGCTTTTGGCTCTCTAAAAATTTCTTTGTAGGTATTATTAAATGACCTAACCAATTCTCTAGCTTGTTCAAGCATAGGCTCTTGATCTTCTCCAACTGGAACAATATTTGAATCAAACAAAATAATATCTGATGTTTGACTTACTGGATAAATTAAAAATCCAGTTGGAAGACTTGTTTCAAAATTTTTAGATTTTATTTCACTTTTTACAGTAGGATTTCTTTCAAGTCTTGACAAGGTAACTAAATTTAATAAATAAAAAGTAAGTTCTGTTAGTTCTTTTACATAAGATTGTACAAAAAATGTAACTTTTTCAGGATCAAGTCCTACTGAAAGATAATCAAGCATAACCTCTGTAATATTTTCTCTAATTTTTTTAGGATTATTGAAATTATCTGTCAAAGCTTGAGCATCAGCAATCATAACATACATTTTGTCATAATTTCCCTCATTTTGTATTTTTACTCTATTTTTTAAAGATCCAACATAATGACCCAAATGAAGTTTTCCAGTTGGTCTATCTCCTGTTAATATTATATTTTTCATTTTTTCTCCTTAAATTTTATAAAAATAAAAGGAAAGGATTATTCCTTTCCCCCTTTTGCTAAATAAGCATCTATAAATCCATTAATATCGCCATCCATTACACTATCTACATTTCCCACTTCAAAATTTGTTCTGTGATCTTTTACAAGAGTGTATGGATGAAATACATAAGATCTTATTTGGCTTCCCCAAGCTATTTGGGTGTAATTCCCTTGAATATCCTCAATTTTTTCTCTATGTTCTTCTTCTTTAATTTGAGTAAGCTTTGCCAAAAGAAGTTTCATTGCAGTTTCTTTATTTTGAGTTTGGCTTCTTTCTGCTTGACTTGAAGCAATTACTCCAGTAGGTATATGAGTAATTCTAACAGCAGAATCGGTTTTATTAACGTGTTGTCCACCTGCCCCACTTGCCCTATAAGTATCAATTCTTAAATCTTTAGGATCAATTTCAACACTCATATCATCATTTAACTCTGGAAAAATATCTATCGATGCAAAAGAAGTATGACGTCTTTTTGAAGAATCAAAAGGAGAAATCCTGACAAGTCTATGAACTCCTCTTTCACCTTTTAAGTATCCATAAGCGTAAGAGCCTTTTATATGAATAGTTGCAGACTTTATACCACCTGCTTCTTCATTATTTAAATCTGTTATATCAAATTTAAAATTGCGTCTTTCAAAAAATCTAGTGTACATTCTCATAAGCATTTCTGCCCAATCAGTAGCCTCAAGTCCACCAGCGCCTGCATGAATCACCATATAGGCATTATTCTTATCATATTCTCCATCAAGTTCAGTTTTTATTTTAAAAGATGATATTTCTTTTTTTAAAATACTTAGAGAATCTTCTATATCAACTAAACTATCTAATTCTTCATTTGTTTGTTCAATAATGTCAATTAAATCAGATTGATCTTTTAATTCTTCTTTAAAATTTGTAAAAGTTTTATAATCATCTTTTTTATCAGATAAATCAGCCATTATTTCTTGGGCTTTTTGGCTATCATCCCAAAAATTTTCTTTAAGGGTTTCTTTTTCAATATTTTTTATTTCTAAAAAAAGATTATCAGGATCAAGATGAGCTCCAATCATATTAAGATTTTTTTCAAGTTCTTCAATGATTTCTCTTAACTCATAAATTTCTGCCATCTAATTACCCTTAATATTACCTTTTTTTGCTTCTCTTTTTAATCTTCTTCTTTCAGCTCTGTTAGTTGCTTGATCAGGATCCTCAGCATTTTCAAGATTTTCTGAATCAGGTCTTAAAACTTGTTTTCTTTCAATATTTTGTCTAATTTCAACACCCATCATTAACCTTACGGTTTCTTCTTGTATTGCATTAGTCATTTCTTCATACATTTCAAATCCGGAATTTGTATAAGCACGAACAGGATCATCATTACCCATAGCTCTAACACCAATTTCTTTTCTCATTTGATCCATTGCATCGATGTGTTCCATCCACTTTGTATCAATTACTCTAAGAAGAACTACCCTTTCAACTTCTCTCATATTATCTTCACCAAATTGTTTTTCTTTTTCCTCATATTTATTTAAGGTTGTTTGGTAAATATAATCTATTAATTTTTCTTGGGTTAAATCATTAATATTTTCAAATCTTAAAAGTTCAACTGGGATTGCTATTGATTTTAAATGATTTAATAAGGCTACCATTTCCCAATTTTCTGGTTTTATTTGTGGGTTAGTAAATGAATATACAGCTTGAGAAATCGAATCTTTTATCATTGCTAAAATTGATTCTCTCATATTTTCTCCGTAAAGAACTTGTTTTCTTTCATTATAGATTATTGTTCTTTGTTTATTCATTACATCATCATATTGGAGGACTCTTTTTCTTGTTGCAAAGTTATTTGCCTCAACTCTAGTTTGAGCTTTTTCAATTGATCTTGTTACCATTTTTGAAACAATTGGATCATCTTCTGGATAATTGTAATTTTCTACAAATTTAGAAATTTGTTCTCCTACATTTAGTCTAATTAAATCATCTTTTAATGAGATAAAAAATCTTGATTTACCAGGATCTCCTTGTCTTCCTGAACGTCCTCTCAATTGGTTATCAATTCTTCGAGATTCATGTCTTTCTGAACCTATTATATATAGTCCACCAACTTCTCTTACCTTTTTAGCTTCTTGATCTATTTCAGGTTTTACAAGAGATTTATAGTGTTTATATTTTTTTCTCGCATCTAATATTTCTTGGTTATCTGTTTCTTGGAAAGAGTCTACTTGTTCTAATAATTCATCAGAAATTCCTTCTCTTTTTAATCTTTGTTTTGCCATATGATCAGCATTTCCACCAAGCATAATATCAGTACCACGACCCGCCATATTTGTAGCTATTGTTACAGCATTAAGTCTACCTGCTTGAGCCACAATATCAGCTTCTCTTTCGTGATTTTTAGCATTTAATACTACGTGTTTTATTTTTTCTTTTTTTAGAGCATTCGATAATTTTTCAGAATTTTCTATAGAAATTGTACCAACTAGAATTGGTTGACCAGTTGCGTGAACTTTTTTAATTTCTTCTATAATTGCATTATATTTTCCATTTTCATTTATATAAACATAGTCTACATCATCAACTCTTTGGATTGATCTGTTTGTAGGAATTTCTACAACATCCAAGCTATAAATTTCTGAAAATTCTTCTTCTTCTGTTTTTGCAGTACCAGTCATTCCAGATAATTTATCATACATTCTAAAGTAATTTTGGAAGGTAATTGTTGCAAGAGTTTTTGATTCTGATTGAACTTCAACTCCTTCTTTTGCCTCAATTGCTTGATGAAGACCATCTGAGTATCTTCTTCCTTGCATAATACGGCCTGTAAATTCATCTACAATCATTACTTCGCCCTTATTTACAACATAATCTATGTCTCTTGTCATAGTTGTATTTGCTTTTAGGGCATTATTAATGTAGTGAGCAAGTTCTAGATGTTCTGGATCTGATAAATTTTCAATTCCAAAGAATTTTTCAGCCTTTTCTGTTCCTTGTTCTGTAAGGTTTGATGATTTTCTTTTTTCATCTACCAAGAAATCTACTTTCTCTACAACAAATTCTCTATCAAATGGATCTTGATCTAAATCTTCATTTGGATCTAAAATTCTTCCCTCAAGTCCTTTTATAAATTCATCAGCCTTTTTATAAGTATCTGTAGATTCATCACCTTCTCCAGAAATTATAAGTGGAGTTCTAGCTTCATCAATTAAGATTGAATCGACCTCATCGACTATTGCATAATGAAGTCCTCTTTGAACCATATTATCCTTATAAATAACCATGTTATCTCTAAGATAATCAAAACCAAATTGGTTATTTGTTCCATAAGTTATATCACAATTATAATTTTTTTGTCTTTCAGAGTTTGTAAGTCCATAAATTATACAACCTACTGTAAGACCCAAAAATGAATAAACTTTCCCCATCCACTCTTGGTCACGTTTTGCAAGGTAATCATTTACTGTAACTACATGAACTCCCTTTCCGTCAAGGGCATTTAAATAAGCAGGAAGAGTTTCAACTAAAGTTTTTCCTTCTCCTGTTTTCATTTCTGCTATTTGTCCATTATGTAGAACAATTCCTCCCAACAATTGCACAGGATAATGTTTCATTCCCAAAACTCTATCACTTGCTTCTCTTACTGTTGCAAATGCTTCTACTAAAAGATCATCAAGACTTTCTCCGTTTTTAAGTCTTTCTTTAAATTCATTTGTTTTATTTTGTAACTGTTTATCTGTTAATTTTTGCATATCTTCATCTAGTGCTAAAATTTTGTCAACTAATTTTTGATTGTTGGCAATTTCTTTTTGACTAAATGATTTAAATATATTAAATAACGCCAAATCTTTCACCTCTAATTCACTGTATATCCTACCTTTTTTATGACTCTTATCAATAAAATAGGATTAAAATATCTCAAATATAATATTAAATGAAAATCAATCAATTGTAAAATAAATTTACAATAATTATTTTTCGAAATTTTCTTTTAAATACTTAATTGCTTCAATATAACCATCAAATCCCTCGCCCTTTATAGTTTTCATGGCAAAATATGAAACATAGGAAATTTTTCTAAATTCTTCCCTCTTATCTACATCTGTTAAATGAACTTCAACTGTTGGTATATTTACAGCTTTTAAGGCATCTAAAATTGCAATTGATGTATGGGTATATGCTGCAGGATTTATCACTATTCCATCATAAAAACTATATGCTTCTTGAATTTTATTTATAATTTGTCCTTCAGAATTTGATTGGTAAATTTCAATTTCAATATCCTTATTATAAACATAATCTTTTATATATTTAATTAAATCTTTATAAGTTTTTTTTCCGTAAAGATCTCTTTCTCTAATTCCAAGCATATTTATATTGGGCCCATTAATTATTAATATTCTCATAAAATTTCTCCTCAATTTCTTTTGCACAAACATTCAAATTTTTATTATAAACCTCAAAATCTTTAAATTTATCATATAGATCTTTTCTTTTTTCATACAAAAAATCTAAATCATATTTTTTTGATAGTGGTCTTCCACCAATTTCTAATTTTTCTAAATCTCTTCTTACATTAACTATTAAAGAATTTTCTTTTAAATAATAATAATTTATATCTTTTTCTACTACTCCACCACCACAACTTATGATAAGAGAATTTGATTTTGATATTTCTTTTATAATTTGGATTTCCTTTTTTCTAAATTCACCTTCTCCATATTTATTGAAGAAATCTTCTATATTCCCATATTTTTTTACGAATTCTTCATCTATATCAAAAAATTTTCTATTCATATTTTTAGACAAAATTTGTCCAAGGCTTGTTTTACCAGATCCTGGCATTCCAATAAGGGCAATATTTATTTGATTCTTTAATAAAGAATTTCTAACACCACTGATTAAAGATGGATCAAAATTTTTATCTAAAAATAATTCGCTTGCTTTTATAGCCTGAGCAATAAGCATATCAATTCCACTGGCAAATTTTATATTTTTTAATTTTGCATCAATTAAAATTTTTGTCATATTTGGATTATAAATTAAATCAAGGACTCCCTCTAATTTTTCAAAATTATCGAGATTAATATGATCTAAAAAATCTCCATTATTAGGATACATTCCAACAGGAGTAGTATTTATAATTATTTCAAAATCCCTATAATTTTTTTCATCTTTAAAATAAGGTTTAAATCTTCTTGATAAAAATACAATTTCTTTTGCGTCCAAATCTTTTAAAACTTCTTTTACAGTTTTTGAGGATGCACCCTTACCAAGAACTAAACATTTTTTATTTTTTACTTCTATTTGATTTTTTTTAAGATCATAAAAAAAGCCAAAATAATCTGTATTGTAGCCGTAAAGTTTTCCATTTTTATTTACGATTGTATTTACTGCTCCAATTTTTTTTGCCTTATCAGACACATAATCTAGGTATTTTATTACTTTCTCTTTATATGGAATTGTTACATTAATCCCCTTAAAATCTTTTTTTTCAAAAAATTCATCCAAATCTTCTTCGTTTTTTTCAAAATATTGGTAGCTATAGTATCCAAGTTTTTCATGGATTATTTTTGAATAAGAATGGCCTAATTTTTTTCCTAAAAGTCCATATTTTTCATCATTTTTTTGTAGATTTTTAGACTGATCCATAATTTCTTGATAAATTTTTACGAAATATTTTCCATATTCAGGATTTTTTTCTTGAATTTTTTTTAGAATTTCTTTTTCCCTAATTGGATCATAAACTTTTTTATTGTGAGATATCTTGTAGGCCCTTACTTTTTTTGAAAGGTCAAACCTTTCTTCTAGTAATTTTATAATTTCATCATCGACTTTGTTTATATTTTCTCTAATATCTTTAATATCGTCCATTTAAGCTCCTAGATATTTAATTCTACCACCAAGTTTTTCAAAAGTTTTGAAAAATGATGGGTAGGACTTATTTACTGCCTTATAATTTTTTATTATTATGTCATCTTTTGCAAGTAAAGATCCTATACTTGCAGCCATTACTATCCTGTGATCATTAAAAGAATCAACCTTGCCCCCACTTATTTTTCCAGAGATTTTAAGACCGTCTCCAAGGATTTGGCAATTTGCTCCCAAATCATTTAACATCTTTGAAGTTGATTCTAACCTGTCACTTTCTTTAAGTCTTAATCTTTCTCCATTAATAATGTAGGAAGTTTTGTCTAAAGATGTGAGTAAGATTGCAACTATTGGACAAAGGTCTGGTATTTGTGAAATGTCTATTTTTATTTCTTTATTTTCTTTTTTACATTTTTTTATTTTTTGACAAATTTCTACAATTTCTCTATCTTTTTGTAGAGATTTTTCATTCAAGTTTTTAATTTTTATTTTTGAACCAAGTAAATTTGCCCCATAAAAAAATGCAGCATTTGACCAATCTCCTTCTACATAATAATTTTTTGGTGAAATAATTTGTGGATTTTCAATTATATATGAGTTATTCTCTTTCTTAATATCAACATTAAAATCTTTTAAGACTTTTCTTGTTATATCAATATAACCAATTGATTCTGGTTTTTGTTTTAATTTAATATAAATTTTTCCATCTAGTTTGCTTGCTGCAAGCATTATAGCTGTTATATATTGGCTTGATTTATTTTCCAAAAATTCAAATTTCCCTGATTTTAATTTTCCCTTAATAGTGTAGGGAATTTTATTAGAAGAAATTTCTAAGCCGTTTTGTCTTAGATTATTAATTAGTTCAAGGTTTGGTCTTTTAGCAAGTCTTTTTTCACCTAATATTTTTGTATTTTTTGAAAAATGAGAGCAAACTCCTGTGAAAAATCTCAAAGAAGATCCTGATTCATACATATCAATAGTTGCTTTTTCAATTTTTTCATTTGGAGGGATTATTTTTACAAGATTTTTATCTTTTTTAATTTTTACTCCCAAATTTTCAAGACTATCTATTGTCACATTTATATCTTTTGAAAATTCATTAATATAAATATTAGTAGGATTTTTTGCAAGTCCTGCCATAATTAAAACTCTATGGGCAAAAGATTTGGATGAAATAGCATCAATTTCTCCTTCTAATTTTGAAGGATGAATTAAAATATCATCTGTTTTCATATATTTTCCTCAAATAATTAAAATCTATTTTTAAAATCTCACAAGTTCCAATCTCTTTTACAACGATGATATTTATTTTATCAGCTCTAGATTTTTTATCTAGTTTACAAATTTTTATAATTTCATCTGTATTAAAATCTATATCATAATCAAGACCGTATTTTTCTAAAACTTTTACAAACTCACCTAAAAAATCTTTATAAAAATATTTGACCATTATTTTCATACCAAGAGCTACTGCATGACCATGACTAATTTTAAAATTAGAATTAATTTCAATAGCATGGGCAAAAGTATGGCCATAATTTAAAATTTGTCTAATACCCAAATCTTTCTCGTCTTTCTTAACAACTTCTTTCTTTATTTGTAAGCATTTTTTTATAATTGATGGAAGATTTGGATAAGATTTATTTACATTATTATTAGAAATTTCATCGAAAATAGACTTATCTCTAATCATTCCATATTTGATAGCTTCTCCCAAACCATCCTTAAAATAATAATCTGATAAAGTTTTTAAAAAATCTGTATCTATAAAAACTTTTTTTGGTTGATAAAATGTTCCACACAAATTTTTCCCTGCTTTTAAATTCACTGCGGTTTTTCCACCAACAGATGAATCGATTGAAGATAAAAATGTAGTTGGAACCATGATAAAATCAACTCCTCTAAGATAAAGAGAAGAAAAAAGAGCTGAAATATCTCCTACAACTCCTCCTCCAAAAGCAATTATTAAATCAGATCTTCTATATTCATTTTTTGCTGCAAACTCTAAAATTTTAATTAAATTTTCTGTAGATTTTGATTTTTCTCCATTTTTTAAAATGTATTCTTTAAAATAAAATCCACCGAGTTCTTTTTCAATTTTTTTTCCATGAATTTTATAAACTAAATCATCACTTATTATTAAAATTCTAGAATTTTTATAATTTTCTTTTAAATATTCGTGCAATTTTTCTATAATTTTTGAACCTATAACAATGTCATAAGGATTTTCTAAATCAACTGTTAATTTCATTTGACTTCTTTCTTTGTTTTTAATTTATTTTTTATTTATATTATCACTATACTCTATAAAAGTTTATCTAGTAGATAATTATATATGTAAATTATTTACAAATAAAAAAACTGCTGCAAAAAATGCAGCAGTAAAATTCATTATTCAGGAATAATTAATCCATAATGACCATCTTTTCTTTTATAAACTAATCTTGTTTTCATTTCTTGATCATCTAAATATATAAAGAAATCATGGTTTAAAAGTTCCATTTGCATACAAGCTTCCTCATCGCTCATTGGTCTTAGAACTATTTCTTTTTCTTTTTTTATAGTTGGATTATCTTCTTTCTCTTCTTCAATTTCAATGTTATCAAAGGATTCAAATTTTATTGACTCACCATTTCTTCTATTTCTTTGAAGTTTTGTTTTATGTTTTCTGATTTGACGTACCAAAGCGTCAATAACCTTATCAATTCCAGTTGAAAAGTTTTCATTTACTTCTTCAGCTCTAAGAATTGTACCACCTTTTAGAAAAATAGTTGATTCAACTTTCTTTAAATTACCTTCGGTAGAAAATTTGAGGTCCATTTCTTCTTCCTTGTTAAAATATTTGTCAAGCCTATCAAATTTTTCCTTTGCTTCTTCTTTTAAGCTTTCATAAACATTGATGTTTTTACCTTTAATATTTAGTTTCATAATTGAACCTCCATCGTTTTGATATTATATATATACCCCCTAAAAGTTTATGTAAACGTTTGGTTTTTTGTTTATTAAAAATTAATGTATAATAAGATAAAATGAGGAGGAAATATGGATAAAACAAAAATAAATGATATTTTAAAATATGATTTTTATTCAAATCTTAAAATATCAAATGATGAAAAATATCTTGCATTTTTAAAAACTAATGCAAATTTTAATAAAAATAAATATGATTCTTTTTTATATGCTTTTGATTTAGAAAATAATAAAAAATTTAAAATTTCAGATAATAAAGATATAAATCTATTTATTTTCGATAATGATAATAATATTATATTTAAGGAAAAATCTGATGAAGATTTTGATTATTTTTATAAAAAAGATAGGTCAATAGAAATAGCAAAGTTTGATTTTAAAATAAACAAAAATGTATCTTTCATTAAAAACCTAGAAAATGGAAATTTTTTAATTAAAGCTTGCGATAAATTATCAAAAGATCAAAGAAAAAATCAAAAAGAAAATTCTTTTTATAAAGAAGTTACAAAATTACCTTTCTACTTTAATGGTTCAGGCTTCATAAAAGATGAAATCGAATCTTTGTATTTTTTCAATAAAAATGAAAATAAATTAGAAAAAATTAGAGAATTTAAAAATGAAACTTTAAACGCCTTTGCGATTAATAAAAACTTAAATAAATTAGCCCTTGTTATTGGAAAAAATGATAACAATGTTTCAAGATTAAAAGATGATCTAATTATTTTAGATCTAGAAAATAATAATGAGAATATTTTAATAGAAGATACTTTTTCTTTTTATGATTTATTTTTTGATAATGAGGATGAGTTAATCTTTGTTGCAACTGATATGGAAAAAGGTGGCATAAATGAAGACGCCTTTATTTATAAAAGTGACTTATTAGGAAAATATGAAAAAATTTCTCCAGATGATTTTGATAAGTCTTTTGGTAACTCTCTAGGTACAGATGCAAGATGGGAATCTAATAAAATTTTTGAATTTAAAAATAACAAATTATATTTCTTAGTTACAGAAAAAGAAGAGTCTAAGCTTTATTCAATGGATTTAAATGGTAATTTAAATCTTGAAATTTCTGGATGTGTTGAAGATTTTGTAATTGCTGATGAAAATATTTATTATTTATCAATGACAGAAAATAGACTTTCTCACCTTAAAGATAAAAATAATAAATCAATTTTATTTGATAATAAAATAAATACATCAATTGGTAAAATTGAAGAATTTTTCTACGAATCTAATGGTGATAGAATTAGAGGATATGCTCTTTTGCCTGTAGATTTTGACAAAAATAAAAAATATCCTACACTTTTATCAATTCACGGTGGACCAAAAACAGAGTTTTCAAATATTTTCCATCATGAACACCAAGTTTTTGCAAATGACGGATATATAATAATTTACACTAATCCTCATGGTTCAAGTGGAAATGGAGTAAAATATTCAGATATTAGAGGAAAATATGGGTCTATCGACTATGAAGATTTGATGAATTTTACAGATTTTGCTATAAAAAAATTCCCACAAATTGATAGTAATAATTTGGGAGTTTATGGTGGATCTTACGGTGGATTTATGACCAATTGGATTGTTTCACATACTGATAGATTTAAGGCAGCAAATTCTCAAAGATCAATTTCAAATTGGACTTCATTTTATGGAGTTTCAGATATTGGATATTATTTTGGGCCAGATCAAACTGGATCAAATCCTTGGGATAATTTGGAAAAAATGTGGGATCAATCTCCTATTAAATATGCAAAAAATGTAAAAACTCCAATAATGTTTATTCATTCAGATGAAGATTATAGGTGCCCATTAGAACAAGGCCTTCAAATGTATACAAGAATAAAAGAAAACGGAGTTGATTCAAAAATGTATATTTTCCACGGAGAAAATCATGAACTTTCAAGATCTGGAAGACCAAAAGCAAGAATTAAAAGACTTGAAGCTATAAAAGAATGGTTTGATAGGTATTTAAAATGAAAATAAGGCTGAAATCTTCTAATATTAAAAAGTTTATTTTAAATTTGATAGAAAGAATTAGAGATCATGACCTTATGACTCTCGCCTCTTCTCTTTCTTATTATTTTTTGTCAGCAGCAATACCAATGTTATTGGTTTTATTAAATCTTGTTACAAAATATATGAAGGGAAATGAGGATGTAGTAATAGATTTTATAAAATTACTTCCAGATTCAATTAGGGGAATAATTTTGATGATAGTAAAATCTATAATTGATTCAGGTTCTGTTTCAACAATTTCAACTATCACCTTAATTTTTGCTCTTTGGTCAGCATCAAAAGGAGTTTCAAAAATAATTCTTGCTATAAATATTGCCTATGGTCTAGAAGATGATCATTCAATGATAAAAAATAAAATATTTGGATTCCTTTACACTTTTGTTTTAATATTTATTTTGATTTTTATATTCTTAATAAGAATTTATTCAAACGGAATATTAAAATTGATAGAAGATATTTTAAAAATTGTAAATTCTTCTTTTTCACTTAATGAATTTAACTGGCTAATAAATTTAATATCAGGAATAATTCCACCAATAATATTAATTTTGGGCCTTACACTTTTATATAAAGCTGCCCCTTATAACGATTCGGTAAAAATTAAATTTAAGGATGCCTTTGTAGGTTCAATTTCTACAAGCATCATGATATTTATTACAAGTTTTGGATATTCATTTTTCCTCAATAATATGAGCAATATGTCAGTAATTTATGGAGCCTTGGCAGGAATAATCGCTCTTTTAGTTTGGATGCTCTTATTTTCCCTTACAATAATATTAGGAGCAGAAATTATAGCAGCTTATATGAAAACAAAAAATTATAGGAGGATAAATTAATGGAAAGATATTCTACAATAGATGAAAAATATAAAAGAGAAATTGTTCTTTTAAAAGCAAGACCTTGCAAATGGGGAAAATGTAGATTTTGCGATTATATAGAAGATAATGAGATAGATGAAGAAAAAATTAACCAAATAAATAAAAAAGTTTTGGAAAAAGTTACAGGAAAATATGGAGTTCTTGAAGTTATTGATTCAGCTTCATTTTTTGAACTAACAGAAAATACCAAAAAAATGATAAAAGACCTTGCCAACTCAAAAAATATCCACACCCTATTTTTTGAATGCCATTGGATTTATAGAAAAAAAGTCAATGAAATTAGAAAATATTTTAAAAATCAAAAAGTAATAATTAAAACTGGGGTTGAAACTTTCGACAATGACTTTCGTGAAAATTATCTCTTAAAGGGAGCAGATTTTAAAAATTATAAAGAAGTTTTACAATATTTTGATTCTCCCTGCCTTATGGTTGGCATAAAGGGACAGACAAAAGAAATGATTGATAGGGATATGGAAATTATTTTAAATAATTTCCCCCATGCCACTGTAAATGTATTCAATAATAATTCAACAGATGTAAAAAGAGATGACGAACTTGTAGATTGGTTTTTAAAAAAATATCACCAAAAATTATTAGAAAGTAAAAAAATCGACTACCTTTATAATATTACAGATTTTGGAGTTGGTTGATGAAAAAAGAACTCAGAAGATATTTTATAAATAATAGAACAAAAATTAGCCCAGATGATAAAAAAATTTGGGATAAAAAAATAAAAGAAAATTTTCTAGAAAGTGATTTTTATAAAAATTCCAAATCTATTTTTATTTATTATTCAACAGATGATGAAATTGATACGAAAAAAATAATTAAAGAGGCTTTTTTAGATAAAAAAGAAGTTTATATCCCAAAAATTACAGGAAAACATAAAATGATTCCTGTTTTGCTTAAATCATTTGACGATCTTGTCTATGGAGAATATAAAATAAAAACATCAAAACTTAAAAATACTAAAGAAAATATTGATCTTACCATAGTTCCAGGACTTTCATTTGATAAGAATAAATATAGGCTTGGCTATGGAGGAGGATTTTATGATTATTATATAAAAAATCATAAGTCTTTTTATGTAGGTTTGTTTTATCAAATAAATAAATCTTATAAATTAAATTTCGATGATTTTGATCAAAAATTAGATTTAATAATTACAGATAAAAAAATATATTAAAAAAATCCTAGTCATAAAGCTAGGATTTGCTTTTTAAAAAAAGAATTCAAATCTCATGCAAGAAATATCATAAGGAATAAACTGATACGATTTCAAATTTAAAAATTCATATAAAACCGTACTCTAAAATTTAAAGCTGTGATTATTTTTTAAATAAATTAAATTCAATTAAATTTTAATTCTTCGTTTTATTCCGAGGGATAAATATTAAAATCGTGCCACTGGCACAATTTTAAACTATTTATCTGTCCTCGCCTTAGCAAGTTTGTGATTTTGAGTTTTTAAATCTAGAAATCACCAATTTTTGAAGTTCGATATTTGCGCTTGAAGATTTATTTACCTTCAAAATCCTAGCTAAATAGCTAGGATTTTTTGAGTATTTATTAATGAGTATCTGTAAGTTCTATTTATTTTTTGGAAGTAATTTTTCCATTCCACCCATATACATTTGTAATGGTTTTGGAATTTTTACTGATCCATCTTCTTGCAATAAGTTTTCTAGAAATGCAATTAACATTCTTGGAGGAGCAACTACCGTATTATTTAATGTGTGAGCAAAATAATTTCCTTTTTCTCCCCTTAATCTAATTTTAAGTCTTCTTGCTTGAGCATCTCCAAGATTTGAACAAGAACCTACTTCAAAATATTTTCCTTGTCTTGGGCTCCATGCTTCAACATCGCATGATTTAACTTTTAAATCTGCTAAATCTCCTGAACAACATTCTAGTGTTCTTACAGGAATTTCTAGAGATCTGAAAAATTCTACTGTATTTTGCCATAATTCATCATAAAATTTCTTTGAATCTTCTGGTTTACAAATTATAACCATTTCTTGTTTTTCAAATTGGTGAATTCTATAAACTCCACGTTCTTCTATTCCATGAGCTCCAACTTCTTTTCTAAAACATGGTGAATATGAAGTCATTTTTAATGGCATATCTTTTTCATCATTGATTGAATTTATAAATTTACCAATCATTGAGTGTTCACTTGTTCCGATTAAATATAAGTCTTCGCCTTCGATTTTATACATCATATCTTCCATTTCAGCAAAACTCATTACTCCAGTAACAACATCAGATCTAATCATAAATGGAGGAATGTGATATTCGTATCCCTTATCAATCATAAAATCTCTAGCATAAGAAAGAATTGCTGAATGAAGTCTAGCTATATCTCCTTTTAAATAATAAAAACCAGCCCCTGATGTATCTCTTGCAGAATCTAAATCAATTCCATTAAAACTTTCCATAATATCAACATGGTAAGGAACTTCATAATCTGGAGTTACATTTTCACCAAATCTTTCAATTTCCACATTTTCGCTGTCATCTTTACCTATTGGAACTGAATCATCAATCATTTGTGGAATCACTTGCATTTTTTCTTTTAATTGGTCTTGGAATTTTCTAGTATCTTCTTCAATTTGAACAAGTCTATCATTAATATCGCCAACTTCTTTTTTAACTTCTTCAGCTTCTTCTTTTTTTCCTTGACCCATAAGAGCACCGATTTGTTTTGAAGTTTTATTTCTTTTTGCTCTTAAATTATCTCCTTCAGTTTTTACATCCCTTAATTTTTGGTCAAGTTCAATAACTTCATCAACCAAAACTAATTTTTCGTCTTGGAATTTTTTCTTAATATTTTCCTTAACAAGATCTGGGTTTTCTCTAACAAATTTTATATCTAACATATTTCCTCCTAAATTTAAAAATAAAAAAATCTCCTCCCAAAAAGGGACGAGATTATCGCGGTACCACCCAATTTAATGAAATAAATTCATTCACTTTAAATTTATAAGCTCAAAGACGGATTCATTAACTTTCACCAAAGATTTTCACCAACCATCTTCTCTCTAAAGGTTATTTTTAACTACTACTTCTCATCATAGCTCTATTCAATTAGTTATAATATACTTTCATTTTATTTTTTTTCAAATTTCTATAAATTTTTCAATCGCTATTTTAGGCAGCCCTATATCGCAGATGACAGTTTTATCCCTAAAATAATTATCTTCAAAAAGACCTTTTTTTAAAATTTGCATACAAACAATTAAATCACTATCTATATAAGTCCCATAATTATTTTGACCATTTGCATCAAAACCTGAAGGAAGATCAATTGAAATTGTATAGATATTTTTCTCATTTATTAAATCAATAATATTTGCATAAATTCCTGAAACAGGCCTATTTAATCCAGTACCAAAAATTCCATCAATAATTGTATTAACTTTATCAAGATTTTCTCTTAAAAAATCCATATCCTCAATTGTTTCAATTGAATAAATTTCTTTTGTAAGATTTTTACAAGCATTATAATTTATAATAAAATCTTCACTCGCCTTATTCTTATTTCCAACAATATAAATATAGCATTTTTTTCCAAGGCTAAGTAAATTCCTTGCAAGAGCAAGTCCATCAGCCCCATTATTTCCACAAGAAACAACAATTGCAAAAGTCTGTCTTATATCAAGATTAATATTATCCATCACAGAAATCGCTGCCCTTTCAACCAAACAAAGGGATGGAATTTTAAGCTCATTAATTGCAAAATTATCAATTTTTTGCATGGTTTCACGATCTACTAAAAGCATAATTAACTCCTAAAATAAAAGTCTTAAATCTTCTCCAAAAATTTCCATTACCTGACTAGATCCAATAATTCTTGAAAAAATTCTTGGACCATAAACATCCATAAGATCATTAACATCATAATTCGATGAAAAAATTATAGGTTTTTTATTTATTATCCTATCATTTACAATTTCAAAAAGATTTGCTTCGTTAGAATTTCTATCATTTTCGCTTCCCAAATCATCAATTATTAAAAGATCTGAGTCAAAAATTAAATCATAGGATTCTTGCAATTCTTGTTTTTTTTCAGAAAAAGCATACAAATAATCATTCATAAAAGAAAATAATTTTGTTGCAGTAAGGTAAATAACTGAATAATTTCTATCCAAAATTTCTTTTGCAATAGAGTTTATTAAAAAAGTTTTTCCTCTGCCAACTTCCCCGAAAATATATAGATTTTTGTAAACTTTTCCAAAATTATTTACATAATTTTTAGCATCTTTTCCAACTCTAATTATATTTTCATAGGGACTTAAAGGATAGTCCTTATAAAGATTTTTTGAATACAAATTTGTATTAAAGGTCCTAAAATTTTCCCTTTTTAAAAGACTACTTATATTTGATTGAGAATATTTTCTTTCAATGATTAATTTTTTCCTGCACCTACAAGTTTCAGTATTTACAAAACCAGTATCCTTACAAATATCACAGTGATAATGGATTTTAAGATAATCTTTTGGGTAGGAATTTTTTACTAGAATTTCTTCTTTTTCCCTATCAAGCTCTTTTAATTTTTTTTATAATCATCTACATTTTTACCACTTTGGGCATCAATTGCAGCCCTTCTACCCAAAGATGATATTGTATTATCAATCACCTTCATCCTTGGAAATTTTTCATATATTTCTATTTTTCTTTTTTCCTGATCTTCTTTATTTTTTATTCTTCTTTTTTCAATTATTCTTGAAATATTGTCATTGGGACTCATTATTTATCCTCTCCTTCAAGAATTCTTCTAAATCTTTCCTCTCTAGCTTTTTGGGCGAAAGCTTTTGCATCAAAATCTTTATTTTTTGACCTATAAACTTTTTTTGCGCTTTTATATTTTCTGGGAGATTTTTCCCTCGATAATTTTGCTCTTTCTTCTTTAATTTTTAAATCATTTAAAGAAAAAACACTTTGGTCTCTCCAAGTTTTCAAAAATCCCATTACATATTTTACATCAACATTATTTACTTCTTTAGCCTGCCTAAAGGCTTCTGTAACAAGTTCTGGATCTTGCTTATATTCATCCAAAGTTTCATGAATCCTTCTAATATCTTGAGGGGTAAGTTGTCTTTGAATGATTCTTTCAACTTGGTCAAACATAACAGACTTTCTTTTAGAAATATCTAGCATAGATTCAGACTTATTATTACTAGAATTTCCAAAATAAGCCTGTCTTAGGGAAATTATTTCTAGATAAACTTCGCCATTTCCAATATCTTTTTTTCTAAATACTCCCATATTTGTCCAATACGAAATAATTTCCTCCATTTTTTGATCATCAAAGGCAAGCTGTTTTTTTATTTTTTCTAAATCAACTTGTCCTAAAGATTTTAAGTCCTTATATATAAGCAAAAAAACTTTTAGGCTATCACCGTCTGCCATGGGTACATATGTATTTAAAAACATATTTTCAAATGATGTTTCTCCCATATCAAGACTTAAATTTTGAATTTTAAATTTCAAATTATTACCTTCCATCTTTTCTTATTCTCATCTTTGTTATTACGCTATAAACCTTGCCATTTCTAAGTATAAAATTTTCACCATCTGGACATATTTCTTGATTTTCAAAAACTTCTATAGTTTTTCCTATAGCTTTAAATCCTAATTTATCATACAGATTAAAAGCTCTCTTATTAAAATCATTTACATCAAGATATAGCTCATAAAATTTCAAATCATTAAAATAATAATCTAGTAAAATTTTCATGGCCTTATATCCATATCCTTTTGAAGTATATTTGGGATCAAAAACTATACCCAATTCACTCTTTCTTAAAATAGGATTATAATTTTTTAGACCAATAAAAGCAATAAAAGAATCATCGTCGATTTTTTTAACTGCAAAGTATCTTTTTCTATAGATATTTACATTCATAAACCAAACTTCGCAATCAATTTGAGAAAAATTTCCATAATTATAGCCTTTGAGCCTTTCATCTTCATGCATATCCCATTTTCTCAAATCATAAGCATCGTCTAAGTCTATTTTTTTTAAATATATTTGATCATCTTTTCCAATAATTTTCATTTTATTCTTCTTCGTGACTTAGCTCCCTAAAAGTGGTGCATTGTTTATGGAAAAATAATTCCATAAGACCTGTAGGACCATTTCTATGTTTTGCCAAAATTACCTTAGCTACATTTGGATTATCATCTTCATCATAATAATCTTCTCTATATAAAAGCATAACCACATCTGCATCTTGTTCGATTGCTCCAGATTCACGAAGGTCTGATAAAATTGGTTTGTGATCTGATCTTTTGTCAGCCTCACGAGATAATTGGGCAAGAGATAAAACTGGACAGTTTATTTCTTTTGATAAAGATTTTAATCCTCTAGAAATTTGAGCAATTTCTTGTTGCCTATTATCAAATCTTCCCTCTCCAGTCATAAGTTGCAAATAATCAATAACAATTAAATCAAGACCTTCTTCAGCCTTTAATCTTTTACACTTACTTCTAAGCTCTGACAAAGTTATTCCTGCAGTTTCATCTACATAAATTTCTTTTTCTTTAATTTTTGTGATTGCATTTATAATTTCAATCCATTCATCAGCTTCCAAATTTCCTGTAATTATTTTTTCAAGATCAATCATTGAAACCATAGAAATTAATCTTTGATTCAATTGATAAGTTGACATTTCTAGGGAAAAAAATGCAACAGATTTTCCAGCATTAGCTGCATTCCATGCCATAGTAAGACCAAGAGCAGTTTTTCCCATAGCAGGTCTTGCTGCGAGTAAAATTAATTGAGAGCTTTGTAGTCCTGATAATTTATCATCAACACTTGAAATTCCTGTAGTAACTCCAGTAATTTTTCCATCATTTAAACTTAAAAGTTCTAATTGTTTTATGGTTTCATCCATTGTTTCAGAAACTCTTACCAGACCATTATCAAGATTTTTTTGACTTATTTCAAAAATTCTTGATTCTGCCATTTCTATAACTTCTTTAGCATCCTTTTTTTGCTCGTAAGATTTTCCTACTATATCATCACATGCTGTGATTAAGGCTCTTAATAAAGCTTTTTCTTTGACATTTTCACAGTACTGATCCATATTTGGAGTATAAAACGAGGAGAGTGTTATTTCTACTATAAACTCCTCTCCTCCAACTTCTTTCAAGATATTTTCTGATTTTAATTTTGATATAAGACTTACTTCATCTATTTTTATATCTTTTTGATACATATTTACTAAAGTCTTATAAATTCTTTGACATCTTGAATCATAAAACTCATATGGCTTTACTAATTGTATAGCCTGGTCTATGCTTTCACTTTTTTTAAGTATACAACCAATTATGGCCATTTCTGAAGAAATATCACTAGGCATTTGCCTAAGAGTTTCTTCCATTATTCTGCCTCAACATTCACTTTTAATTTTGCAGAAATTTGTTGGTAAAGTTTTATTGTTACTTCATATTTTCCTAGAGAATCAATATCCGCTTTTTCGATTTTTTTCTTATCAACTTCAATATTCTTTTTATCAAGTGCTTTTTTGATATCCATATTTGTAATTGAGCCAAATAATTTACCATTTTCTCCTGCTTTAACTTTTATTGTTATGTCAGTTTTTTCAATTTTTTCTTTATTTTCTTTAGCTTCTTTTATATTTTTATCTTCTTCTTCTTTAAGTTGTTTTAAATGTTCATCAAGTTTTTTTAAATTTTCTTTATTTGCCTCTACTCCAAGATTATTTGGTAATATATAATTTCTAAAATAACCTTGTTTTACATTTACTACTTCGCCTTTCTTTCCAATTTTTTTAACATCATCAGTTAGTATTATCTTCATAATCTTCAACTTCCTCCTCAAGGTATTCTTTTATTGCTTTTTTAAGCATTACTTCTGCTTCATCTATACTCATATCAAGTTGGGTTGCAGCTGAGGTCAAATGTCCTCCTCCACCAATTCTTTCAAGAATTAATTGTACAGAGATATCTCCCAAGCTTCTTCCTGATATGTGAATTCTGTCGTTTGATTTTGTTAAAACAAAACTTGCTCTAACACCTTTTATATTTAATAAATCATCTGCTGCTTGACTTGCAATTAATGTTGATCCGTCCATTTCTCTATTAAAATGACCTATAGCTATAAAATCATTAACAACAGTTGAATCTGCTATCACTTCTGATTTATATTTTACTATTTGAAAATCATCTTTAAACATTCTTTTTATAATAATGGAATCTGCTCCCCATCTTTTTAAAATTGATGCAGCTTCAAATGTTCTAACTCCAGTTTGATAAACAAAATTTTTCGTGTCAACAGTAAGTCCTGCAAGTAGAGCTTCTGCAACTGGTACTCTTGCTTTAAAAGATTCATCAAAATAATTTAAAATTTCTGTAACAAGTTCGCTTGCACTTGATGCATAAGGTTCTATATAAGAAATTGTTGCATTTCTAATATAATCATTTCCTCTTCTATGATGGTCAATTATTACAATTTGATCAGTTTTGTCTAAAATTGATGGAGCTTCAGTAGAATTTTTTCTGTGGTTATCTGTAACAATTACCAAAGATCCTTGGTCCATTAATTCTAAAGCTCTAATTTCTGTTACAATATTTTCTCTAAATCCTTCTAGATCTTCTATAGTTCTATTGTAAATATTTTCGATAGGTTTGTTTACGCCATTTAAAATGAAATAACAATCTTTTCCAATACTTTTTATTCCCTCGTAAATTCCAAGAGCCGAACCAAATGAATCCATATCTGGATTATTATGTCCCATTACAAAAACTTTTGAAGAATTTTCTACCATTCTTTTTAAGGCTTGAGAAATTACACGACTTCTTACTTTGGAAATTTTTTCTGTAGCTTTTGATTTTCCTCCATAATATTCGTAATTATCTCCTTCTTTTATTACAACCTGGTCTCCTCCACGAGATAAGGCTATATCGATTGAAACTCTAGATTCTTCATAAATATCTATTGGTTTTGATCCAGAAAGTCCTACACCAACTGACAAAGTTGGTTCTATAGAATTTCCTTTTTTAACTTCTCTTACTAAATCCAAAATTTTAAATTTACTTTCATAAATTTTTACATAATCATCATAATGAATCATAACCATGTATCTATCATTTTCGTATTTTCTAACCATGGCACCATATTTTTCAAAATAATTCATTATAATTCTATCAATTTCACCTGTAAGTGATGACCTATCACTTGCTTTTGTTGATTGCCTTAAATCATCATAATTATCAATATACATAGAAAGAACTACAAGTCTACGCTCTTTAAATATTTTTTTAATATTTTCATCACTTGTATTATCTATTCCATAAACAAATGTTAATTCTTTACCATATTTTTCTCTTTTTATTGTTGAATAATAAAATTCGAAAGTTTTATCATAAATATTTACTGTTATTGCCTTATCTGATTCTTTTGAAAAATCTATTTCATTAAAATCACTTACAAAACTATTTATGCTTTTTCCAATTAAATTCTTTGCTTCAAATAATTCTTTAAAATTTGAATTATGCCATTTTATTATCTTGCCCTCTTCCAAAATAACTATGGGAAATGGAATTTGAAAAACAATATTTTTAGTGATTTCATCAAATGAATAATCCATTTCATCAATATAAGATTGGAAGAAATCCTCATTGTGCTCATCAATTTTTCTAATATAAAAATATAATACAACGACAAGAATAATTCCTATAGTTGCAAATATTTTTTCATAAAAAAACAAAATTATAGATATAACAAGAGGTAGGGCCAGAATAAACAAATAATTTTCTTTTGTAAAATATTTTAATTTTTCTTTCATGCTACCCTCACTTTTTTTCTTAAGTTTATAAATATATCTAATATTCCAACTAAGGCGATAGCCTCAGATATATAAGTAAATAGTAAAAATATGAAAAACCAATTTATAACTTTTGAGACTTTACTTTTTTTAAATGATATATAATAATCTAATAAAAATGTTCCATTTAAGACAAATAATGATTTAAGTGTAACTATTGCATTTAAAATAATAAATTCATTTGAAAGTTTTAATAATTTACAAATAATTATAGCTACAATTAAAGATATAAATATAATGATTAAATCTTTTGGAACTATTCTAAATGAATTTATCTTTTTCAAATCTCTAATATTTTTATATTTAAAATTCAAATAGTTTCTAACTAACTTCAAAGATATTAAACTATAAATTAGTGAAAAAATAATTACAAATGATGGAATAGTTTTTATACTATTTTCTATCATTTTATTTTCAATTTTAATATTTTGCTTAGAAATTATTTTTTCAAATTCTTTTGTAAGTTCAACAATCTTAATATCATACTTATGGTAAAGATACCCAATTATTGCTAAAGATAAAACTGACATAATTATAGTTAATACTTTTAAACTAAATTTATCTGTTTTATTTCTTTTTATCAAGTAATATAAAAAATTTCCATAAATAATCATTGGAAATAATATATAAATTGTAAGTTCAATATTCATTATGGAAGAAAATAAACCTGATGTAAATAAAAATATAATTTTATTTTTATCATCTAGTTTCCACAATTTTATAGCCGTAAAAATTGGAATAAAAAATGCAAATATCAAATAATAAGATGATAAATAGGCTAAAGAAACATTTATTAGTCCAAAAATTATTGCAGCAATTTTTTTATTTTTATTTAAATATTCATTCATAAAAATCCTTTCTTTTAGAAAGATTATCACATAGATTATACAATTTTTAGAAAAAAAAGCTAACCTAAATATATTTAGGTTAGCTTATGTTTAATAATTTAAAGTTTTTAAAATTTTATTTCTGTAATTTATAAATTTATCGCTTGTCCTATCTCTAGGATAATCTAAATCGATATCGACAATTTCTTTTACTCTTCCAGGTCTTGGTTCCATGATTATAACTTTTGATGACATATATACAGCTTCTTCTACGTCGTGAGTTACCATTATCATTAAATTTTTAATTTCTTGCCATAAATTTAAAATTTCATCTTGCATATTCATTCTTGTAAAAGCGTCCAAACTCCCCAAAGGCTCATCTAACAAGAATACTTCTGGCCTTGCAATCATTGTTCTAATCAAAGAAACTCTTTGGGCCATTCCACCTGATAATTGTTTTGGAAATGAATTTTTAAATTCACTTAGACCAACTTTTTTAAGCATTAAGTCAATTTCTTTTTCATCGATTTTTTCTTCGTTTTTTAATGATCCAGAAAATCCAACATTCTCACCAACTGTTAACCATGGAAATAGTGTTGGCTTTTGAAAAACCATTCCTTTTGTTGAAGAAGGTTTTTTAATTTCTTCATTATCTAATAAAATTTTTCCTTGGCTTGGTCTAATTAAGCCCGAAATCAGTCTTAGCATAGTTGATTTTCCACAACCTGATGGCCCAACTATTGACACAAATTCATTATTATCAATTGATAAATTTATATTTTTTAAGGCATGAGTTTTTTCATCTTCTTCATTTTTTTCAAATACTTTTGAAACATTTTTTAATTCTAATTTGCTCATTTTACACTTCCTTTTGCCATCTTAATGCTTTTGATGAAATCTTTTTTAAGATTATATTTACTATAATAAAAGTCAAAGCTAAAATTATTATTGCCCCATACATTGAAGAATAATCAGCCCAAGAAGATTTCCATGTAATATACCAACCTAGTCCTGATTCAACCCCTAGCATTTCTGCAACAATTAGTGATGTACAAGCTGAACTCATACCTGAAATTAAACCTTGGAAAATATTAGGACTTGCTGATGGTATAGCAATTTTTCTTACCAATTCATTTTCACTTGCTCCCAAAGTTTTTGCTGCCTCATAATAAGATTTATCTACATTTTTAATTCCTGTCATTGTAGCAAGAGTTGTTTGAAACCAAACTCCAAGTCCTATAATAAAAACAGCTCCTCCAAAAAGACTTGTTGCTAAAACCATAACTACTGGAATCCAAGTTGTTGTTGGAATTGGTCCTAATAATTTTAAAAATGGATCTACCCAATAATCAACTTTTTTAGAATAACCAGCCAAAATTCCTGTAATTATTCCAAGAATAGCTCCAATAAAATATCCTGTAAATAATAACTTTAAGCTTGCAAGAGTTGATTCTAACAAAAATCCCTTATCAGAAATCATAGAATTCATAATCATATCAAGCCATGCAAAATATGGTAGTGGTAAAACTGCAAATTTTAATGTTAATAGGTCATAAATTATTAAAATAGCAAATACAAATGAATATAAGGGGGATTTATATCTTAGTTTTTCGCCTATTTTTTCATTTTTAAATGATATTATAAAAAATATCAAATAAAGACCTAGTAAAAATATCAAAAAATATAAATAAACAGGAGTTGCTTTCATATTTTTTTGGTGATTTGGAAAATATAAATATTCCAAAATTGCAAAAATCGCAAAAATTATTGGTAAAATTTTTCTAAATATAGATTTTTTTTCACCATTAGTCCTTTCATTGTCCATAATACTTTCCTTTTCTATAAATTATTTTTTATTTTTCATCATAAAAACTACCCATAGGTAACCAATATGATTTCATTAATTGATCTACACTTCTTTGATCTTTTATTAATCCAATTTCTTTATAATCTGTAAAAATAGATTTTAAAGTATCTTCTGCAAGATCATTTTTTACAGAATAATCATATGATTCTACAAGTTCAAGTCCTGCATCAAAATCTCCACTAGCTAGATTATTATCAAATAATTTTTGAGTAGCTTCTTTTGGATTATTTTGCATATAATTATTTGCTTCTTGAATTGCAGTTGCAACCTTATCAGCTATTAGTGGATTTTCTTTTGCAAATTTTCCATTAAAAGCTAATACACAGCAAACTTCTTTTCCAAAATCTTCATCGTGAGTCATAGATCTAATTGCTCTAATTTCTCCCTTATCTACAAATTGTTTTGCAAATTGATCATCCAAAACAGCAGAATCAATTTCTCCATCTTTCATAGCTTGAATAACTGCTGCATTATCAACTTGTTTATAAGTTACCTTATCTGGATTTACACCATCATGGTTAAAAAATCTTAAAGCTGTATTATGATTTGAATTACCAATTCCATTTGTTATAGCAAGATTTTTTCCTTCAAGCTCTTTTGTTTTTGTAATTTTACTGTCATTTAAAACATAAAGAGATTTACATCCAGTATGGGAAGCTGATGAAAATACTATATCAAGTCCTTTTGTAGCTGGAACAATCATTCCTGCAAATTCTCCAACTAAGCCATCAAGTTTTCCACTTCCCAAAGCATCTTTAGGATTTTTTGTATTTACAAATTCAACTTCTACATCACTATCTTTAAAATATCCATTTATATTCGCAATATTTGGTGCACCCAAGCAAAGATCTCCAGAATAACCCAATTTTATTTTATCCTTATATCTTGGTTCTTCTTTTATATCTTTTTTTGCATTTTCTTTTGCAATTTTTTGTACATCTTCAGTCTTAATATTTTTACTTTCACTTACATTTGACATACTTTCACTTGGATTATTTTCACCATTATTTAATTGGCTCTTGCAACCTGTAAAAACAAGAGATCCAATCAACAAAACACCTACAATTTTTGATTTGATTTTCATAGTACCTCCAAAAAAATTTTTATAAAAAAACAATAGAAAAAGCCCGTCCAAACAAAGGACGAGCTACCGTGATTCCACCTTTTTATTTTCATTACAATAACAAAAATCTCTCAGGGTCTATAAACCCTTATCTTGATAACGGTAGATGCCGCTACAGCCTAATATCGGTGTAGAACTCCAAGATGCATTTCAATTTATTTTAACTTGGTTAATCTCAGCAAAATAACCTCTCTGTAAAGTATGATAAATCTACTCTTCTTTTCCATGTCTTTTCTATTACAAAATTAATTATACAATCCTTACTAAATTAGTCAAGATAATTTTTGAATTTTTTAAATTATCTGTTAATAATTATATATCTTAATATTATTCTAATCTTTTTATTTTAAAATTCAATTAAGCTTAATTTTTTTATTTACAATAGGGTATATTTAAATTAAGGTAAAGAGAGGGATTTTATGGAAAATAAGAATATTAAACTTAGCATTTTATCTGATACACATATTTTATCAAGAGATTTGATGGCTGATAATAAAGAATTTAATATGGCAATTAAATATGATAGAAAATTTTTAGTTGAAGGCGAGGGACTTTTAAGATCTGCTTTGAAACTTTCTAGTGAAAATGGAAGTAAGTATATAATAATTCCTGGAGATTTGACAAAAGATGGAGAGAAAAAATCTCATATTGAAGTTTCGAATATTTTAAAAGAATGGACTGACGAAGATAAGTCTAGGAAAGTATTTTTAATTCCAGGAAATCACGATATTAATAATAGTAGTGCCTTTGATTATAAGAATTTAAAAAATACTCAAAATATAAATCCAAAAGATTTTTTTGAAATTTATGATTTTTTATACAAGGATTCTGTTTTAGAATTTTATAAGGATAGTCAAATTTATAAATCATATCTTGGAGAAATTAATAAAAAATATGAAAGAGATTTTGAAAATTCTTACTATGCCCAAGGATATGGATCTTATGTGGCTAGAATTAATCCAAATTTAGAAAAGAAAAATTCTCTTAGCTTAATTTTTATTGATACTTCTATTTATTCTTGCGATTATGAACAAAATCATAAAGACGCAAAAAATAATGTTGTTGGAGCTTGTGATAAAAATGTTTTAAAATGGGCAATAGATGAGATTGATCAAGCAAAAAAAAGAGCAGATATGGTTTTTGTTATTTCACATCATGCTTTTATTCCAAATTTTAGAGATCAAAGACTTGTTCTAGGCCCATTTATAATTAAAAATTGGAATAAAAAATATAAAGATTCAGATCCTAGAATAAATAATAAACTTCCTATAGAAATTTTGGCTGATTGTGGAGTTAAATTTTTATTCACAGGACATTTACATGAAAATGGAACAGCAAAATACAAATCACCATTAAATAATGAAATATTTAATATACAAACAGGTTCTACAGTGACCTATCCTCTTCCTATAAGACATATTAATATTTTTGATGATTTAAAAGATTTTTCTGGTTTTTCTATAGATATGAAAACTCAACTTATAAAATCTTTTGGGTTTTATAATTTAAAAGGAGAAAAAATTAAAGTTAGTAATTCTATATCATATGCCTTAAAAAATCAATTATCTTTAAAAGATGTTCTATTTAATTATGTGCATTCTATGGCTAAAAACCCTGTTATTTCTCAAATGGATATAAAGAAATTTATTATAGAAAGATTAAATACAAATCTAAATCTAAATCTTTCTAAAAAAGGATATATAAATCAAATTTTAAAACGTTATTCTTTTAAATTTCCAATGTATATAGAAAAATTTGGCTATATAGACCTAATTGATGCTGGTGGAGAAATTTTTATAAAAATAGATTCTTACAAGTCTCATGGTTTAATAAAATCAAAACATTTAGAAGAATGTCTTGAAATTTTAATAAATCAATTTGAAGAAAAAATTATGACAACTGATAATATGATTTATTATTATGATAAACTTGTAAAAAAAGCCTTATCTATGCCTATTTCAAATGATAAGCACAATTTATATGATTTTTCAAATTATATTTACCAATATAAGGCTCTAGATGAAAAAACAACACCAAATTTTGTGGTTGAATTTTTAGCAAAACTGAATAACCCTAATTATTCTATTACAGAAGAATTTATAGATTACTGTCAAAATGAAATAAATGAAATTTTTGAATTTTTGACTATGAATATAAGGTTTGAAATTGATGGGTCAAAAGATAAATTTTTTGATAAGTTGATTTCAATAAAAGGTTTATTTTTTAGAAGTTTAATTAGATATTTAAAAAGAAAATCAAATAATTTATATGATTTAATAACTTTTATTTCAAAATTTATTTTAAAAAAAAGAAGAGTTAATGGAGTTGACTTGGCAAAATATATCATAAATTATAAAAAAGTTACAAATTTAAAGCAAAATATAGGGAAAAAAATGCTAGGAAGAGCAAATTTAAGATCTTATATTGTAGACTTAGTAAAATCAATCAATAATGAAGTAGTAGAAACTTACGAAAATGAAGATTTAAATGAAAGAGACCATTATTTTTCTTATGTGGAATATGAAGATGAATAAAAAGGACATTTTAAAATGTCCTTTTTAACTTGTTATAGTAATTTCATAGGCCATAGAATTATCTACATCTACTACAAATCCTAGCCCATTTCCCATGCATTTATTTAAATATTTTATAAATTCATCTTCATTCATCATCATAGGTTTAGCCATTCCACTTTTTGCCATCATTTTTACATCTGGATCAAGCTTAAATTTATAAATTCCTTCATCAAAAACTTCTTCTCCAATGCTTCCTGTCATTTCTTCATTATAATTTAAAACTCCAGAAAATATTAAATATCCATCTTCAAATTTTACAGAATTAATAAAACCAGTCTTAGGATTTGCTTTTGATTTATCAACTAAACTTGAATAATAAAATCCATAAGATGTTAAAATATTCTCATCATTTTCTTGTGTTTGTTCTATATCTTCTTTAGATAATTTATTTTCTTCTATATCTTCCAAATCAAATGATACTTCTTCAGATATTTTTTCATTTATAATATTTGAATTAATATTAGAATTTTCTAGATTATCACTAGTTTCTATTAACCTTGTTGTTGATTTTTTAGAACAAGCTGTAAGAAATATAGATAAAAAAAGTAAATATATTAATTTATTTTTCATAATTTTTCCTTTAAAAAAAAGCCCAGAAAAACTGGGCTAATAAATCTAAAATTAAAAATCAGATAAATCTGCTTTTCTTTTTTCTAAGAATGCTGTCATTCCTTCTTTTTTATCATGAGTTTCAAAAGTTGATGCAAAAGTGTTAGCTTCTAATTGAATACCAGTATGAAGATCAGATTCAAGACCTAAATTAATTACTTGTTTTGCAAGAGTTACTGCATAAGATGCTTTTGACATAATTTTTTCTGCCATTTTTGTACAATAATCCATCAACTCTTCTTTTTCTACAACGTGATTTACAAGACCTATTCTGTAAGCTTCGTCAGCTTTTATAGAATCTGTTGTGAAAATTAATTCTTTTGCAATTCCTTTTCCAACAAGTCTAGGAAGTCTTTGTGTACCACCAAATCCTGGAATTATTCCAAGACCAACTTCTGGTTGACCAAATAGTGCATTTTTAGATGCAACTCTTATGTCACAAGCCATAGAAATTTCACATCCACCACCAAGGGCAAATCCATTTACAGCTGCGATTGTAACTTGTGGCATTTCTTCAAGCATATTAAATGTTTCATAAGCTAGCATACTCATTTCTCTTCCTTCTTGTGGTGTAGCATTTACCATTTCAGATATATCAGCACCAGCTACAAAAGATTTTTCTCCGCCACCAGTTAAAATTAAAACTTTAACATCTTTTCTTTGTCTAATATCTGAAAAAGTTTCATTTAATTCTTTTAAAGTTTCTGAATTTAAAGCATTTAAAGCCTTTGGTCTATCAATAGTTACATAAGCAATTTCATTTTTTACATCTACTTTTACGTTATTCATATTTTCTCCTTTAAGATATTTTTTAAAAACGCTTTCTATATTTTTCATCTTATAACATTGATTAATTTTTGTCAAGCAAATATAGTAAATAGAATTATTTCTTTTTAAAATTTTTAATAAAAAAATTCCCCTAAGGGAATTTTTTAAATATTTAAGTATGCTTGGTCAAGTATTGGATCTTGGGTAAAGTTAAAATGCATTTTTAATAATGTTTTTTTGTCACTTTCATCAAGAATTATAGTTGAGTGAGCATCAAGTCCTTTTAATTTATTTAAATTTTTAAGGGCATGATGAGTAACTGGATTTGTTGTTGCTGAAATTGAAAGGGCAATTAAGACATCATTTACTGACAAAGATTCGTCTCTTTCTTTTAAGATTTCTTCTTTTAATTTTAGAACTGGTTCTAATATATGAGGAGATATTAATGGTATATCATCATTAATTCCAGATATTTCTTTTAAAGCATTTAAAATGCAAGCTGCTGGGGATGACATCAATTTTGATTTTTTTCCTGTTACAATTTTTCCATCAGATAGTTCTATTGCGAAAATTTCCGCATTTTTTTCTTTTTGTTTTTCTCTTGCAATCATGGATACTTTTCTATCACTTGCTTCAATATTTAAACTACTCATTAAAAGTTCAATTTTTTCTACAGCCTTATAATCTGATTTTGCAAGTTTAAAATCAACTAAAGAATTATAGTATCTTCTGATAATTTCATTTTTACAAGCTTTTATTGTTTCTTCTTCATTATCTATGCAAAATCCAACCATATTTACACCCATATCTGTTGGTGATTTATAAGGGCAAGATCCTGAAATTTTTTCAAACATTTGTTTTAAAATTGGAAATGCTTCAACATCTCTATTATAATTTACTGTTGTTTTTCCATAAGCTTCAAGATGATAAGGATCGATCATATTTACATCATTTAAGTCTGCAGTTGCTGCTTCATAGGCAATATTTACAGGATGTTTTAAAGGAAGATTCCAAACAGGAAAAGTTTCAAATTTAGCATATCCTGCATTTATTCCCCTTTCATTTTCTAGATACATTTGTGAAAGACAGGTTGCAAGTTTCCCACTTCCAGGACCAGGGCCAGTAATTACAACTAAATCTCTTTGTGTTTCAATATAATCATTTTTTCCAAAACCATTTTTACTTATTATATTTGGAATATTATTTGGATATCCTTCAATATCATAAGTTTTATAATTTTTAATATTTAAACTATCTAAATATTTTCCATATTTTATTGCTGATGGTTGATTGTCAAATTGTGTTATTACTATTGAATTTACAAAAAATCCCAAATCTTCAAAAGAAGTTTTTAATCTTAAAACTTCACTATCATATCCAATATCAAGATCTGACCTTATTTTATTTGATTCTATATCATTCGCATTAATTACTATAACAATTTCTGTTATATCTTTTAACTTTTTTAA
Source organism: Anaerococcus senegalensis JC48 (assembly GCF_000321005.1). Taxonomy (GTDB): domain Bacteria; phylum Bacillota; class Clostridia; order Tissierellales; family Peptoniphilaceae; genus Anaerococcus; species Anaerococcus senegalensis. The sequence goes on along the minus strand of NZ_HE578907.1, from coordinate 31,194 downwards.
CATTTGTAACTTTGAATCAGGCAAAAATCCTGGCAAAACTCTTGACGCATGTGAATCATCAAATAATTTTCCACCAAATTCTAGGTACAACTTATCAAATTCTTTTATTCTTTCTTCAATTTTTTCAGATTGAATTTTTATATATTTATCATTATTAAAAGCTTTTTCTACCATTCTTACCTCCTAATCATAGATTATATTATATACCAGATGAAAAAATTTTTGAATATTTTTATTAAAAAAGATGCGAAGATCGCACCTAATTTTTTTCTGTTTCGTATTTGTCCCAATTTTTAGTTTTATACATTTTTCCATCTTGATCAATCCATAAAGCTTCTGCCTTATATTTTTCAGCTAATTTTTTTCCTTCATCCAAATCTTTTATAAAAAGAGCTGTTGAAAGGGCATCTGCTTTTGCTATATCATCTGTCATTACAGATACGGATTTGAAATTTGTTGATGGATAATTTGTATCAGGATCTATTATATGATGATATTTTTTACCATCAATTTCAAAATATCTTTGATAATCTCCACTTGTTACAAGAGAAGTATTTTTTATTGCAACTACGCTTGAATATGGATGATCTTCAGAAAGTGAAGGATCTTGAACTGCTATTTTAAATTCACCATCTTCTTTTGTAGGATTTTCTCCAATTATTGCAACGTCGCCACCAACAGATAAAATTCCAGTTTTTAGACCTTTTTCTATTAATTCATTTTTTATTAGCTCAGTTGCATATCCTTTTCCAATTCCACCTATATCCACTTGAACATTTTTATCATTGATAAAGGCTGTTTGATTTTTTTCATCAATTTCTAAAGCATCAATATTTTTATATTTTCCTGCTTCATTTAATTCTTCTTCATTTGGAAGTTTTGCATTTTTCTTATCATTTAAGGCAGCTTCTCTTTGGTCAAGCCAAATTTTTAAAACCCTACCGTAACATATATTTATATCACCATCAGTTTCTTTGTACCATTTTTTTCCTTCATTTAATAAATCAATAATTTTTTTATCTAGCTTTACCTTTTCTTTTCCTGCATTTTCATTTAGGGTAGTAACATTGTTAACCCCATCAAATTTATCATAATTATTAAAAAGCTTGTGGTATTCTGCCATTCTTTTTTCTACCAAATCTTTGTATTTATTAAATTCTTCTTCATTTTTGCAATAAGCAGAAAAGGTAGTTATTGTATCAAAATAATCATAGATTGTAGTTTCATATTTTTTAACTTCTTGATTTGAATTTTCTGTGCTAATACTACTTTCTAGCTTACTCTTTGCTTCTGGTTTTACTTTTTCAACTTTTTTATTACATGATGATAGAGCTAAACACAAGCCTAGCCCTACTATTGTTAATTTTATTTTTTTATTCAAAACTTAATCCCTATTATATAAATCTATAACTTCCATATCCTTTGAAACTTTTATGTCTTCTTCTTGGGCCCAATTTAATAAAATTGATCCTGCAACTTTTTCCCTAAATTCTTGAAGTTTATTTTCAAGTCCTAATTCATAAATTAAATCTAAAAATTGTTCATCTGCAGAATATTCATTATAATTTTCTGAAAGTCTATCTCTATCAGCGCTATCCAAATATTCCATAAAAACTTCTCTAGCAAGTTTTTTATTTACAGCCTCACGCCCTGGCATACATACAAACTCGTCCATATTATTTTCTATATCAATGTAAGACTCTTCAATATCATCATTATTATCCATATCATCATTTATTCTTATTAAATCTAAGGTATCAAGATTTAACCAAATATTTTTTAAATATGAATTATCCCAAATCGTCCATTTTTCTACCAACCAAGAAAGATTGATAGCTTCTTTATTTCTACTCATTTTCTTTTATCTCAAAAATCACAGCCTCATATTCCCAAAGCTCTAATTTAAGATTTTCCCCCCTATTTATTTTTATATTTTCTCTTTTATATTTATCTCCACCATATTTTTCCCACATATTATTGATTTTTTCAACAAAAATTAAATTTTCATCATAGGAAATAGGATACGATTTTTTATAAGTATTTGTCATATTTAATACTATCAAAAATCTCTTCTCATTCGCAAGTCTTTCATAAGCAAATACTGAATTTTCATTATCATCTACAACTTTCCACAAAAATCCTTCTTTCTTATAATCATTTTTATAAAAGCTAGGATTATCCTTATAAAGGTGGTTTAAATCTTTAACATAATTTTTGAAGGCTGAATGGATAGGAAATTTTAAAATATCCCAATTTAAAGATACATTTTCATTCCATTCATCAAAAGTTGCAAATTCATTTCCCATAAAATTTAACTTTTTACCTGGATGAGTCATTTGATAAGTATTTAAAAGTTTTAATTGTTTGAATCTATCTTCATAAAAACCATTCATCTTATTAATCATTGGTTTTTTTAAATAAACTACCTCATCATGACTTAGAGGCAAAAGAAAGTTTTCATTATAAAAATAAAACATAGAAAAATTAATTTTTCCCTGATACATATGTCTATTAATTGAATCTATTTCAAAATATTTGCAAGTATCATTCATCCAGCCCATGTCCCATTTATAATCAAAACCGAGACTTTCTTTTTCATCTTTTTCTGTTACAAATTCAAATGATGATGAATCTTCAGCGATTTTCATAAAACTTGGATAATCCTTTGAAAGATTTTGGTTTAAATCTTTTAAAAAATTCACATTACTATGATTTACTCCCCTGTCTTTATTACCATCGTAATAGATCATATTAGAAACTGCATCAATTCTTATGCCATCAAAATGACATTTTTCAATCCAAAAATTAATGGCAGATTTCATAAAACTTCTAACATGACCTTTTGAATAATCAAAATTCAAACTACCCCACTCAGAATATTGTAAATCTTTATAGTCAGATTCATAAAGACTAGACCCATCAAAATATTTTAAAGCATAGTAATCTTCTGCAAAATGTACAACAACAAAATCAAAAATTACTCCAATATTATTTTGATGGCAAAGATCTACAAATTTTTGCAAATCTTTAATTGTTCCATATCTAGAAGATGGGGCAAAAAAACCAGAAACTTGATATCCCCATGATGGGTAATATGGATGTTCTGTAATAGGCATTAATTCAATATGAGTATAGCCCATATCTTTTACATAAGAAATTAATTTATCAACTATATCCAAAAAATTTGGCATAGAATTATATCTAAGCCAACTTCCTGGATGAATTTCATAAATGTTTAAAGGCTTATCCAAATTTTTTTCTCTTTTTTTAAGCCAATTTTTATCAGAAAAATTATATGAGCTATCAATTATTTTTGTAGCAAATTCTGGAGACTCATCAAAATAATGTCCAAATGGATCGAATTTTTCAAACTTATATCCATTATTTTCAATTACATACTTATAATAATCTCCCTCTTTTGCTCTAATAAATTTATAAAAATATCCGTATTTATGATTTTTAAACATAGAAACTTCTTGCCAATTTGAAAAATCACCTTTTAAATAAACCATATTTGCATCAGGGGCATATATTCTAAAAATATAACCCTCATCTTTTTTTATAGCTCCAAAAATCTCATGGCCTATTTTGGAATTTCCTGATAAGTAATCTTCGATTTTTTTAAAATCTACTTCAAGTAATTTAACATCCATTTTTATCCTCAATCAAATCCTCAATATGCTTTATCAAAATTTCAATTCCTCTGGTATTTTTTGCACCTCTTGGAATTATAATGTCAGCATATTTTTTTGTTGGTTCGACATATTTTTCATGCATAGGTTTAACTTGCTTTATATATTGAGTCAAAACTGATTCCAAGCTTCTTGATCTTTCTTTAGTATCTCTTAAAATTCTTCTTTGAAGTCTAACATCGCTATCAGCATCAATAAAAACACAAGTATCTAGAATATCTCTAATCCTTTTATCATATAAAACCAAAATCCCTTCAATCAAAATTATTTTTTTGGGACTTACACGAATTGTTTTTTTACTTCTTGTGTGAATTTTATAATCATAAGTTGGCATATCTATATCCTTGCCAACTTTTAAATCCAATAAATCTTTTATAAACATATCATTATCAAAAGATGATGGTTTATCATAATTAAGTTTTTCTCTATCTTCAAAGGAAAGATCATCATGAGCCTTATAATAATTATCATGACCTATTACATATAAATCTTCTGCAAAATAATTTTTAATATAATCTACAATCGAAGATTTTCCACTAGCAGATCCACCTGCTATCGCTATAATTTTAGTATCCATATTAGTTAACTCTATTTACAATTTCACCATCAAGAAATTTATATAAATTATCAAAAACAATTTCACACCTAATTTTCATTGCTTCTTCTGTCAAATATCCTACGTGATTAGTTAGAAGAACATTTTTTGCATTTCTTAGTGGATAATCTTTATCTAATGGTGGTTCCATATCAAAAACATCAATTCCAGCTCTTAATTTATCTTCATTTAATAATTTTGACAAATAATTGTTGTCAACAATTGGACCCCTAGCACAATTTATTAAAATAGCTTTATCTTTCATAAGATCAAATTCATCTTTTCCAATAAAACCTATAGTTTCATCATTTTGAGGAAGATGGATAGATACAATATCTGAGTTTTTCAAAAGTTCTTCAAGACTTACATATTTTGCTCCAAGATTTTTAACCTGATTTTTTTCACTTTTGTTAAAGGCCAAAATATTTGCACCAAAAGCTTTAAATAACTCAATAACTCTTGTTCCAATTTTTCCAGTTCCAATAATTCCTACAGTTTTTCCTTTAATGATTTGACCTAGAAGATTAAAAGATTCATCTTCAAATATATTTTTGTTGTTTTTATCAAATTTTCTCATAAGAGAAATTGTAAGACCTATTACAAGCTCAGCAACAGAATCATCAGAATATCCACTTGCATTTTCAACTATAATATCATTTTCCTTACAAGCAGCCATATCAACATGATTATATCCTGTAAAGGCTACATCAATTAATTTTAAATTTGTATTATCTATTACTTTTTTTGAAAATTTATTATTTGTTATTATAGCTACATCACTATCATTTAATCTTTCAATTATTTCATCATCATCTTTTGCACTTTGGTTAAAATATTGAAATTCGTGGCCTAAGACTTCAATTTTTTCCTTATGTTTTTCTATAATTTTATTATCAACCATTAATGGATCTATTAAAGAAATTTTCATCAAAACCTCCAATTTTTATCTTTTTAATAATTTTTCATCTTGGTATTATTATACTATAAATTCATTTATTCATCACAATATGAAATGAAATAAAAAATCAAATAATATTATTCTGTTATATTTAATAAAACGAAGACATTAACTATAAATTTTTTCAGACTATTATATAGCTATAAATTTTGATTTAAAAAAACTTAATCATTCTATATGTTATAATAAATTTAGTAAGATAGAAAGTTTGTGAAATTAGGAGATAAATTAAAAGCTATAAGGACTGAAAATAATATGTCCATGGAAGAGCTTAAAAACATGTTAAATTACAAGTACGATTTAAATATATCAAAGTCTATGATTTCAAGATGGGAAAATCATAAGAGTGAACCTTTGAATACTTATTTGTCAGCATATGCGAGAGAATTTAATTTAGACTTGAATGACTTATTAGATATAGAAGACAAAAATGACCTCTCCAACATACCAGGATTAAAAATAATAAAAAAGTTCGTAACAGTTCCCGTACTTGGAGAAATAGCCTGTGGTAAACCAATCTTTTGTAATCAAAATTATGATAATCTATTACAAATAGATGCGGATTTAGGAAGACCTGACTTTTCTTTAACAGCAAAGGGAGATTCTATGGTAGATGCTGGAATATATGACGGAGACATAGTATTCTTTAAAAACACATCATTAGTAGAAAATGGAAAAATTGCAGCTGTTATAATAGATAACACAACAACACTAAAAAGATTTTTCAAAAATGAACATGAAATAATTCTACAACCAGAAAACAAATCCTACTCTCCTATCATAATAAGAGAAAATGACGGTCAAGAAGTTAGAATACTTGGTGAAATGGTTGGTATGTATTATACGAGTAGTAAATAATTTGATATATAATCTCCAATGGGATTTTATATAAATACATAAAAAAGAAAGGAAGAAAAAATGAACAAAAAAGCACTAATACTAGCATTATCTTTTGTAATGTTAACAGGATGTGGAAACAAGACAGACGATACTAAATCTACTGAAAGTAATAAGGCTTCTGTAGAAAGTACTGAAAAAGTAAAAGATGATAATAAATCTAATGTTAAAAAAGATGAACCAAAAATAATTGGTGGAGAAGAAAAAGGAGAAGGTAACATTACTCTATCTACGCCAGGTGGTGAAGGTAAAGATGTAACACTAATAGTTGATGAAGAAACTGTTATGACTTCCATTGGTTTGAATGCTGAAAGTGTAGATGTTGATGGAAATGAACCTACAATAGTATATGTTGACGGTGATAAAAACAAAACCTTACAATTATCAAAAGATGTACAATCACAAGAATCATTAAATTTAGAAGAAGAGAATCTCACTGAAGGCAAACATATTGTAGAAGTTATACAAGAAAAAGGCGGAGAACAAACATTCTATAGACAACTTTCATATACTGTTAAAAAATAATAAAACACGCTGTAAAAAAAATACACACAAAAAAAAAGACTCCCACGCTAATCACCATAAAAAGCTAGAGTCTTTATTAGTATACAGAAACTATCCTGCTATTTAATATACAGAAATCATTCTGTTATTTAATTATAGCATACTTTAGGTAAATATATAAGGAGAAAAACAATGCAAACAACATTCACTATTATAAAAAGAAAAGATAGTGGAAAATGGCAAGCTATAATTAGACAAAAAGAAAACAACACTTGGAAACAAGTAGAATCAAAAACATTTGAAAAAATAGATACCGCTCAATAGTCATACAAAAGGTAAGTCTATTAGCAATAATTGTAGATATCATATTTTGCAGGTAATAAAGTAAAAACAATATTAGAATCATTTATTCACTCAACAAAAACAAGAAACTTATCAAAAAAGCAATAAACCGTTTATAAGATTTGTGACGGATTTTTGACGTAAAAACTAATAATATCATAAAAATACTTGAAAACAAGAATAGTAATTTACTTGATATTATTATACCGTTATGTTAAATTTAAATAAAGAAAGGATTTTAATATGGCAGTTGGTATATCATTTAAAAATGGGAAATGCTTAGAAGCTATTAATTATTATTGCGATATATTTGACATCGATCCTCCTAAAAAATTAATTAGATATTCAGATTTTGAACAATATAATTTCCCACTAGAAGTTAGAGATAGAATTTATAATTCAAAACTAGAAATTTATGGAAATAATGTATATTTATTTGATACTACAGATGATAAACATTGGCTTAGTGGAAATAATGGAAGGGTTGTAATTGAAACAAATAGCGAAAATTTATATAAAGCTTATTCTAAATTAAAAAAAGAATCAAAAATATTGATGCAACCTCAAAGAATTAATAAGAAATTATTTACTACATTGATTGATAAATATAATGTATTTTGGCAAATTATTGCCACATCTTAACTAAAAAGATTCTTGCGATATTAGCTGCAAGAATCTTTTTTTTCTTTTTTTCTTTTTTCTCTTAATTTTTTAAAAAAACTTTGTAATATTTCCAAACTTTCATCTTTCATTAATCCAAATTCTGCATCCAAAAAATGAAGTTGACTTCTATCTCCAGTTATATTTGTATTTGATCCACAAGCCCCTCTTTTTACATCAGCAAGAGCTATCACAAGTCTATCAATTCTTGAATTTATTATTGCACCAGCACACATAGAACAAGGCTCCATTGTTACATACATTGTGCAATTTTCAAGTCTAAAATCTCCAACAAATTTGCTTGCTTTTTCTATGGCTAGAATTTCTGCATGCTTTAATGCAGATTTTCCTTTGTAGGTATAATTGTGACTTCTGGCAATTATTTTTTCATTTTTTACAATCACACAACCAATCGGAACTTCATCTTCAAGCCTTGCAAGTTTTGCTTCATTAATTGCCTCATTCATATAAAAATAATCATCCATAAAAATCCTCTCATTTTAAAAAAATTACAAACAAAAAGACTATTGCTAAATAATTTTGCAATAGCCTAAAAATTTGGCGTCCTGAAGAGGATTCGAACCTCCGACACCCGCCTTAGGAGGGCGGTGCTCTATCCAGCTGAGCTACCAGGACTTACTTTTTTATTATAGCAGAAAGAATAGATAATGTAAATATTTTCTATTCTTTCTATTCTTTCTATTTTTATCTAGCAATAATACATTCAACTAAAAAATTACAAGCGTCAGAAATAGTTCTTTTTATTCTAGTAAAATTAGATGATTTTTCTTGATCTTTTTTACTAACCAAATTAATTTCATAAGATTTATCTTTGTATGTTATATATTCTTTTCCAAGTTTATCACCTTTTTTTATAGGTCCTTTTATATCCTTTTTAATTTGTATTTTTACATTTGGCATTGACTTATCTTTTATAATAAATCCAACATTTTGATCAGGATAAAGCTCTACATACCCTTCTTTTACTGAATTAACTTTCACAGAATCGCTTGGAATTTTCTTATCTGCTATTTTTTTATAATTAAAATATCTTGAAACATAATAAATTAAATCTGTCATAGCAGCATCTCTTGTAGGATGATCATCTGCTCCCATAACTATTCCAATTGCCCTATATTCATTTTTAGGATCAAATTTTCCCATATCTATTGTTGTAGTCAAGCAAGATCCAGCCTCATTTGTTGTTCCTGTCTTTAATCCATCAACCCCTTTTATTTCATTTTTTAATGGAATTGTAGATTTCTTGTGAATATTTTTTTTACTATCATCAATTCCACCCATATTTGAATATTCCAAAATATCTGGATATTTTTTTAAAATATATCTCGTTAATTCAAATAAGTCTTTGGCTGATGATGAGTTTTGATAATCATCTTCTGTATTTACCCCAGAAGCATTGTAATATTTTTGGCTTATTAAATTTAATTCTTGAGCCTTTTTGTTCATTTCTTTTGCAAATTCATCTTCACTTCCAGAAATTTTACTAGCTAAAAGATTAGCACAATCATTTCCACTTACAACAATTAATCCAGTAATTAATTCTTTTATGGTATATTCTTCATCTTTTTTAATTCCCAAAGAAGAATATTCAGGTCCTGTTAAGTCTTCAGCTTCTTTTGTTCCTTTTACTTTTGTTTCGTAGGAAATTTTTCCACTATCTATAGCTTCTCTTGTAAGCAAAAATGTCATTAGTTTACTCATAGAAGCAATTGGATAAGTTTTGTCAGCATTTTTTTGATAAAAAATATCTCCACTTTCTTGATTTCCTATTAAGTAAGATTTTACATTTGCATCAACACCAATTACATTATCTCCTTTTTTTGCTATTGATTCATCAGCAAAAACTTCTAATGGAGAAAATAATAATAAAAATGCCAGCAAAAATGCACAAAATTTATACTTTTTTTCATCTATCCTCCTACACTTCCAATGATTCCATTTTTTTATAATTTTTTCTCAAAAGTTTTAATGTATAAACGTCATCTCTTTTTGGATAAGAATAATCTAATTTTTCTGCAAAATCCATACCTATTTTTCTATACAAATGACAAGCTTTAAATATAGAATCATACACATCAACAACATCTCTTGAACCAAAAGTTAAAATCAAATCATCTTTAATTTCAGCTTCCAAAGTATGAATTAAATTTTCACCAAATTCTCCAGCATCTTTGGTCTTATTAAATTTATCAATTACATACCAGTTTAGAATTTTAAAAAGTTCATCTCTCATAGCTTGCATTTTAAAACCTGCACTTATTATATCCCTTGACATTAAATAAAAAGATACATCCAAGGCTAAAGAGAAGAAATTCTTACTAGATTCATCAAACTCAAATTCTCTAGGAAGCTTGTACACAACATTATTTTCGCTAATCTCTTCTTTTAAGTTAATTTCATCACATATAAATTCAATATTTCCAGGACAAAGTTTTATAAAATCTCCTGCCAAATCATTAGAAATAATATTTAAAGAAATTTTGGTAGAATCATTTGTATAAATTTCAAACTTAGTAAATTGTTGATTTTTTTTATCATGTTTAAAAAAATCTTTTCTCTTATTTACTATAGCATAATCATCAAAAATATTTTCCAATTCATCTTTTATTTTTGAAATAATAATATCGCTATAAACTGTATATATATTTGCAAAATATTCATTATTATTGTCTTCCTTTACGAAAAAAATCGCCTTAACTTTTTCATTAGATTTTGAATAATCTCTTAATTTTTCTATAATATAATTTTTCATAACCACATCTTTCTTTTATCTATAAAATAATCTCGTACTTTAATTTTACCACAAATAAAAAATCATTATAAGATATTTATACATCATAAGATTTAATAAAATCTTTTAAAATCTCTGCGGTCATTCCCCAAATTACAGGTTTAGTATCATAAAAATAAAAAGTATGATATCTTTGCCAAAAATTATAATTTCTGCCATTAGGAATTTTTTCAAAAGGAAAATCATCGGGAAGATCCATCAATAATTTTGCCCTATATTTTTTTGGAGGATTATTTTTTAAATAATCTAAAGATACAGTAAAAATGGAAGAAACTTCTACATTGTAAGAAATATGTTCAAATTTTTTATTTATTCTGCCAAAATAAGCCTTAATAATTCTTTCAGATGAAGATAAAATCATTGAAGAATATCCTTTTAAAGAAATATCTTTTTCACCTAGATTTAATTCTTCTCTGCACTCTCTTATTGCAGCCATCTCAAAACTTTCACCCTCATTTACTCCACCACCTGGAAAAGAAACTTCACCTTTTTGTGAAACAATATCACTTCTAACCTCAAATAAAATATGATCTTTTCCATCAATATTTATTATCGGTATAAAAACTGCATATTTGGATAATTTTTTATAAAATTTTTCATCAACTTGTAAATTTTTCATAATTTTTCTCCTTATAATTACTATACTATTTTTAAAATATTTTTTGTCCTATACATTTATAAGTATATGAGTATAATATAAAGGAATAAAAAATAAGGAGATATTATGTGGAAAGAATTTAAAGAATTTATTTCAAAGGGAAATGTTGTTGACTTAGCAATAGGTCTTATCATGGGATCTGCTTTTACTGCAATTGTGACAGCGATTGTAGATGGAATTTTGATGCCAATTATTTCAGGACTTACAGCTGGAGTTGATTATGAAGATTTAACAGTTAATTTTTTTGGAGCAAAATTACAAATAGGTAGTGTTATTAATGCAATTATCACATTTTTAATAATTTCATTATTTCTATTTTTAATTGTTAAAGCATTAAATAAGGCAAAAAAAGAAGAAGTTGTAGAAAAAACAACAAAAATTTGTCCTCATTGTAAAAGCGAAATAGACATTGAAGCAACAAGATGTCCTCATTGTACATCAAAACTTGAAGGATTTTCTGAAGAAATTAAATGATTTTTTAAAAATAAAGCAGGCACATTGGCCTGCTTTTTTAATACAAAATTCTATCTTCTTTTTTCTTTTACATAATCACAAGAATTACATTTTATTTCATCTGTTGACCTATTTTTTTTGTGGACTAAAAGGTCTCCACATTTTGGACATTTTTCTCCTGTTGGTGGATCCCAAGTTGCATAATCACATTTTGGAAAATTTGAACAACCGTAAAATCTTTTGCCTCTTTTTGAAACTTTTTCTATAATTTCCCCATCTTCACATTCTGGACATTTAACTCCAGTTGTTTTTATTATTGATTTGGTAAAATCACAGTCTGGAAAATTTGTACATCCTATAAATTTTCCGTTTCTTCCATGTTTTTCTGCTAGAGGGTGACCGCACTTCGGACATTTTTCATCCAAAATTTTATCTTTTACCTTATAATCTGTCCTATCTTTTGAAACTTTTTTTATATCTTTTTCAAATCCCTCATAGAACGATTTTAATACATCTTTCCAATAAACTTCATCTTGAGCAATTTTATCAAGTTCATCTTCCATCTTTGCTGTAAATTCTACATTTATTATGTCATCAAAACTTTCTTGTAAAAAGTCATTTACCCTTATACCAAGTTTTGTTGGAAGGATTTTTCTTTGTTCAAATTTTACATAATTTCTAGAAATAATTGAAGCTATTGTTGATGAATAAGTTGATGGTCTTCCTATTCCATATTCTTCCAAAGTTTTCACCAAACTTGCTTCAGTATAATTTGCTGGTGGTTTGGTAAAATGTTGGTCTTTTTTAACATCAATAGCTTTTATAATATCTCCATTTTTCAAATCTGGTAGAATATTTTCATTTTCTTTTGCATTTGAAACTTTCATAAATCCATCAAATAAGGTAATCTTTCCATTTGTTTTGAATATTACTCCATTTGAATCAAAAGAAATAGATGTTGATAAATATTCGTAGTCAGTCATTTGACTCGCTACAACCCTTGTCCAAATTAATTTATAAAGTTTATATTGCTGATCTGTTAAATATTCTTTTACACTTATTGGATCGTTGTAAATAGAAGTTGGTCTGATTGCTTCATGGGCATCTTGACTAGTTTTTGCCTTTTTCGAATAAGAATTTCCCTTTGAAGCGTATTTTTGACCAAATTTTTCCTTAATATAGGATAAACTTTCTCCAATAATTTCATTAGAAAGTCTTGTAGCATCAGTTCTCATATAAGTTATAAGTCCAACTCTTCCCTTTTGACCTAAATCAATTCCTTCAAACAATTGTTGGGCAAGAGACATTGTGTATTTGGTGGAAAATCCTAACTTATTTGATGCATCTTGTTGGAGGGTTGAAGTTGTGTATGGCTTTTGGGCCTTTCTTTTCTTTTTTGTTTTTTGAATGTCAATAACTTCAAACTTGTCTTTATCAATCCTATTTAGGATTTTTTCTGCTCCATTTTCATTGGAAATTTTCATTTTTTTAGATTTTGTTCCATAAAATTCAGAATCAAATTCTATTTTACTTTCCTTGTGTTTAGCAGTAATTGTCCAATATTCTTCAGGTACAAAAGAATCTATTTCTTTTTGTTTATCAACAATTAATTTTAGGGCAACTGATTGAACCCTTCCTGCAGAAAGCCCCGATTTTACTCTTTTCCACAAAATTGGAGAAATTTCATAACCTACTATCCTATCCATTATTCTTCTTGCTTGTTGACTATCTACCAAATTTTGGTCGATTTTTCTAGGATTTTTTATAGCATTTTTTACATTATTTTTGGTAATTTCATGAAATTCAACCCTATTTAATTCATTATCATCAAGGTCCAAAAGATATTGTAAATGCCAGCTTATTGCTTCACCTTCCCTATCAGGGTCTGTTGCAAGATAAACTTTTTCTACGCTTCCTGCTTCTTTTTTTAAGGCATTAATTGTTTTTGCCTTTCCACGAACCTTTATATATTTTGGTTCAAAATTATCTTCTATATCTACTCCAAGTTTTGACTTTGGCAAATCTCTAAGATGACCGTAAGTTGCTCTTACCTTATAATTAGAACCTAGCATCTTAGTAATTGACTTAGCCTTGGTTGGAGATTCTACTATAACTAAATTTTTTGCCATTTAATCCCCTTTACATACATACTCATTATTTCCCATATTTTCTATATAATCATTTAATTCTAAAAATATCAAAATATAATTTACATCCTCAATCGACATGGATAAATTTTGCGAAATCTCATCTGCACTTGAAGATGGCTTGTCGATTATATACTTTACTACATTTGCAGCATCTTTATCAAGTCCATCAAGATTTATTTTTCTTTTTTCCTTATTTATATTTTTAAAATCTTCAATTTCATCTATTATATCAGATGCATCCATAACAAGCTTTGATCCTTCTTGAATTAATTTATTGCAACCTTTTGAATAAATTGAATTTATATTTCCAGGAAGACAAAACACTTCCCTTCCTTGATCAAGGGCAAAATTTGTTGTAATCATAGTTCCAGATTTTTCTTTTGCTTCAATCACACAAACTCCCTTGCTAAGTCCTGATATAATCCTATTTCTTCTTGGAAAATTATAGGAATTTGGTGGAGTTTCTAAGGGAAATTCTGAAATAATTAAGCCATTTTCTTCAATTTTTTCATACAAATATTTATTTGCCTTGGGATAAACTATATTAAGACCTGAGCCAATTACCCCAATTGTTTTTATATTATTTTCAAGGCTTACCTTATGGCTTATTGCATCAATTCCATAGGCAAGTCCTGAAACTGTCCTTATATTTGTATCTTTAAATCCTTCAACGATTTTTTTGCATGCCCATTTACCATAGTCTGTACATTTTCTAGCGCCTATAAAGGCAAGGGCATTTTTGTCTTCTTTTTCAATTTTTCCCTTGTAATAAAAAAGAGTTGGCTTATCGTCTATAAAGGATAAATTTATCGGATAATTTTCATCATAAATAGTACAAATTTTGTAATTTCCTTTGATAACTTTTTCCTTATAAGTTTTAAAATCTTCTAAATTTTTCTTAGAAAAAATCTTTTCTCTATTTTTCTTAGTCAATTTATCAAAGATTTTCCTATCAAGGTCAAAAAAATCATCCATATCAAGATTTTCACAAAAATCCAAAATTATCTTGTTGGATAAATTTATAAAATTAAAATATAATAGTAATTCTTTCTTTTTCATCTAATCACCAAATGCATTTTTTATGTAATGAATCATCTTTTCTTCAAGATATACTTCACATACATCAAAAGAAATTAAAAAATCACCCAAGTCTTTTTCAATTAAATAAGCTTGGGCTGTTTTTTTGATTCTTTCTTGTTTATAATAATCAACATCCAAACTTGCAGGCTTAAAATTATCATTCTTTCTAGTTTTTACTTCAACAAAGGTCAAAATATCATCTTTTATTGCAATGATATCAATTTCACCAAAAGATTTTAGGAAGTTTCTTTCTAAAATTTGATAGCCTTTTTTCTCTAAATATCTTGCAGCTATATCTTCCCCAAAATCTCCTATAGATCTTTTTTTACTTTTCATATAAAAGATAGCTGCCTTTGATGAAATTTTCTTAGAAAAGTTTTTCTATGAATTGGGCACTCACCATATTTTTCTAGTCCATCGTAGTGCTTCTTTGTTCCATATCCTGCATTAGTTTCAAAAGAATAATAAGGGTAAATTTTTGAGAAATTTTCCATTATTTTATCTCTACGAACCTTTGCAAGAATTGATGCACAAGAGATGGAATATTCATACAAGTCACCCTTTACAATATTTAATTGCTTGATATCAGTATCAATTCTTTCAGCATCAATCAATACAATTTGAGGTTTTACTGAAAGATTATTGAGAGCATTTTTCATAGCATATCTTGTAGCTTGTTTTATATTAATTTTATCAATAAGAATATTATTTGCATATCCAAAAGAATAAGAAATTGAATCAGCTATAATTTTTTGATAAAGTTCTTTCATCTTTTTTTTGGATAATTTTTTAGAATCAGTAATCCCTTCTATATGAGAATCTTTTTTCATAATTACTGCACAGGCTACAACAGGACCTGCCAAGGGTCCCCTTCCAACTTCATCAATTCCTGCAATCAAATCATATTTTTCGTGTATTTGTTTTTTAATTTCATCATTAAATTCAGAATATCTAGGCTTTTTCAATTGTTATCCTTCCAAGTTTTCCACTTCTAAAATCATTGAAAATTAAATTTGCACACCTTGTATAATCAACTTCGCCTTTTCTAATTATGGCTCCTCTTTTTAAGCCAATCTGATCATAAATTTCTATAGCTGAGCTAGTAGGATCGATCTTATATCTTTCTTTTAAATTATCCGGATAAAATTCCTTCATAAATTCTAAAAATTTTAGGCATAATTCTTCAACATTTAAAATTTCATCTTTAATTGCGTTGGTAAAAGATAAGTGCAGTCCTGAATTTCCTTCAAGTTTTGGCCACAAAACACCTGGAGTATCCAAAAGTAAAATTTTTTCATTTGTTTTTATCCATTGTTTTTGTTGGGTAACTCCAGGTCTATTTCCAACCCTTGCTCCCTTTCTTTTGGCAATATTATTAATAAAGGTAGATTTCCCAGAATTTGGAACACCAACAACCATCATCCTGATATTTTCATTTTCTATATTTTTTTCTTCATTTTTTTTGAATTTTTCTTCTAAAATTCCTCTAGCTGTATTATAAATTTGCCTTGTATTAATTTTTTCCTTAGAATTCATCTTTATAGCTTTAATTCCATTATCTGCAAATTTTTTGATCCATTTTTCATTCTCATTAGGATCTGATAGGTCAGTTTTATTCATTATTATAATCCTATCTTTTTTTTGGGTTATTTCTGAAATCAACGGATTTCTAGATGAATCTGGAATTCTTGCATCTATTACTTCTAAAACTATATCAACAAGCTTTAGAGAATTTATAATTTCTTCTTTGGTCTTTTTCATATGACCCGGATACCAATTTATATTCATATATCCTCCTAATCTTTATCTTATATTTTATCACAAATATTTGTGAATTTATAAAATAAAAAAGACCCTTTGGGGTCTTCTTATTAATAATTTGTTTTTTCTTTAACTTTTGCAGCCTTACCTTGACGTCCTCTTAGGTAATTTAGTTTTGCACGTCTTACCTTACCACGTCTTACAATTTTAAATGCTTCAAGTCTTGGTGAGTGATAAAGGAATGTTCTTTCAACTCCTACACCATAAGAAAGTCTTCTAAGTGTGAAAGTTTTTCCAAGATTTCCTTCTTTTATTTTGATTACTACACCTTCAAAGTCTTGGAGTCTTGTTTTGTCTCCTTCTTTGATTCTGTAGCTTACTCTTACAGTATCTCCAACTCTAAAGTCTGGATTATCTTCACGTAGTTGTTCATTTTCTATTTTTTTGATTAATTCCATCGTGATCCTCCTTGATATATCTATCGTATAAATCTCTTCTTACTTTTTTAGTTTTTTCAAGAGATGATTTCTTTTTCCATTCGTCTACTAATTTATGATTTCCACTATAAAGTTCTTTTGGAACCATATATCCATTGAAATTTCTTGGTTTTGTGTACTCATCATATTGTAGTAGACCATTGTAGTGTGAATCTGTAACTAATGATTCTTTTTTTCCAACAACTCCACCAATAAATCTTGATAGAGAATCTATTAACACCATGGCAGGGATTTCACCACCTGTTAAAACATAATCTCCAATTGAAACTTCATAATCAACATAGTGATTGGTAATTCTTGCATCAATTCCTTCGTAATGACCACAAAGTATTACCAAGTCTTCAAAATCTGCAAATTTGATTGCTAATTTTTGGTTTAGGATTTCTCCTGCTGCAGACATGTAGACTACTTTTGATTTTGAAGTTTTATTTGCTATTAGGGCATCATAAATTGGCTGAGGCTTCATTAGCATTCCTGCTGCTCCACCAAAGACTGTATCATCAACCTTGTTGTGTTTGTCCTTGCTATAATCTCTTATATCAACAAGATTAATTTCAATTAGTCCTTTTTCTATTGCCTTTCCTATAACTCCATAGTTTTTTAGAAATTCGAAAGATTCTGGAAAAAGTGTAAGTATAGTTATTTTATTCATAATCTTTGAAGTTTTCCACTTCTATTTTTTTATTTTCTAAGTCAACATTTTTAATTGTAGCATTTAAGGCTGGAAGATAAACTTCCTTGCCATCTTTTTCTATTACATAGATGTCGTTTGGATAAACTCCTGATATCACATCTTTTATAAAACCAAGTTCTTGATTTTTTTCATAAACTTTTAGTCCAACTAAATCAAATAAATAATATTCTCCATTATCTAATTTCTCTAAGTCCTTGTCCTCTATAGTAAGTTCGTGTCCAATAAACTTTTCTACATCATTAATATCATCATAGTTCTTGAGTTTTATGATAATATTACCCTTATGCTTAAAAGATGATTCAATTGTAACCAAATTTCCATCAAGAAAAAGTTTAGATTCCTTTTCAAATCTTTTATCATTATCAGAATAAGATTTTATTTTAAGGTTTCCTTTTATCCCATGTGTTGTAAGTATTTCTGCTACAGTTATTTTCATATTCTTATATTAACCTTAACATCTTCTTTTACTGCACAAGCACGAGCAATAGTCCTTATAGAATTAATTATATTTCCACCTTTTCCAATTACTCTTCCCTTATCAGCTTCTGCAACGTTAATTTTAATGTCAACTTCTCCGTTGTCTTCTTCTAATATTATTCCTACAGCATCCTTGTTTTCTACAAGTTCTGTAACTATTAGTTTGACTAATTCTTTCATTTTCTTATGCTAAAACGTTGTTGTCGTTAAATAATTTTTCAACTATTGATGTTGGTTTTGCACCATTTTTTATCCATTGTTTAGCTTTTTCGTTGTCAATTTTGAATTCTTTTGGTTCAGATACTGGATTGTATGTTCCAATTTCTTCGATGAATTTTCCATCTCTTGGACTTCTAGAATCTGCTACAACTACTCTGTAAAATGGTCTTTTCTTTTGTCCCATTCTTTTTAATCTAATTTTTACTGCCATCATAACCTCCGTATTTTTTTAGAAGAAAGGCATATTGAATTTTCTTTTACCTTTTCTACCTTTTTTCATATTAGTAAATTGTTTCATCATTTTCTTTAGTTCTTTGAATTGCTTTAATAATTTATTTAATTCGTTCATATCAACCCCAGATCCCTTGGCAATTCTTTCTTTACGACTTTTGCCAATTATCTCAGGTTTTTCTCTTTCTTCCTTGGTCATAGAAGATATTAAAGCTTCAATCCTTACAAATCCCTTTTCATCAACATTTACATTTTTTAACATCTTGTTGTTTACTCCAGGAATCATAGCAAGTAAATCTTCAAGCGGTCCCATATTTCTTATTTGATTTATTTGTTCAATAAAATCATCTAAGGTATAGGTTTGATTTCGCATCTTTTCTTCAAGTTCTTTTGCATCTTTTAAAGAAACTTGTTTTTCTGCCTTTTCAATAAGAGATAAGACATCTCCCATTCCCAAAATTCTTGATGCCATCCTATCTGGATGAAAGGCTTCAAGATCATCAAGTTTTTCTCCAGTTCCAATAAATTTAATTGGCTTTCCTACAACTTGTCTAATTGAAAGGGCTGCTCCACCTCTTGCATCACCGTCAAGCTTTGTTAAAATTACACCTGTTATATCAAGGTAGTCATCAAAAGTTTTTGCTACGTTTACAGATTCTTGACCAACCATAGCATCAACTACCAATAAAATTTCATCAGGTTTAACAGCTTTTTTAATGTTTTTTAGCTCATCCATCAAGTCCTCATCAATTTGAAGACGTCCAGCAGTATCCATTATAACAACATCGTTGTTATTTCTTCTAGCATATTCCTTAGCCTCATTTGCCGTTTTTACTGGATCTTGTTTTCCTTTTTCAAAAACTTCAACTTCAGCCTGACCTCCTACAACTTTCAATTGTTCGATTGCAGCAGGTCTATAAACATCAAGAGCTACTAAAAGAGGATTTCTTCCTTCTTTTTTTAATTTACGAACAAGCTTACCAGAGTGAGTAGTCTTACCAGAACCTTGCAAACCTACCATCAAAACAACATGAGGGGTAGATCCTTTTAGTTCAAGTTTAGAATTTTCCTTACCCATAAGATTTGTAAGTTCTTCATTTACAATCTTAATAACAGTTTGACCTGGGGTAAGAGATTCCATGACATCTTGACCCATTGATCTTTCCTTGATTTTTTTGATGAAATTTTTAACTACCTTGTAGTTAACATCAGCTTCAAGCAAGGAAAGCTTTATTTCTCTGGCTGCATTATCGATGTCTTTTTCGCTTAATTTTCCTTTTCCTGTAAGTTTACCTAAAGTATCTTGTAACTTTTCAGAAAGATTTGAAAAAATCATATTTTCACATCCTAAATCTTATTTATCATTTGATCTATTTTTTTAATAGCTTCATTTTCATTTGAACTTTCGATCAACTCTCTTAACAAAGACAAATTATCTTTTAAATCATCTTTTTTCTTTAATAAAGAGAGCTCATTTTCAAACTCAAATAACTTATCAACCGACCTTTGAATCATATCTGATATGGCCTGCTTTGACTTATTATTATTCTGGGCTATTTCATTTAATGATAAATCTTCATTGTAATAACAATTTATGACATCTCTTTGCTTTTCATTCAAAAGAGATCCATAAGTGTCAAACAATCTTGCAACCTGTACTAATTTTTCCATATTCTCACCCGTCAAGTAATTTTCTTGACCTATAAAGTATACTAGAAAAAATCCCTAGTGTCAAGAAATTTTCTTGACAATTTTTTTATTTAAATTTCAACTTTTATCCCTTATTTCAGATACAAAAAAAGAACTCCAAAATGGAATTCTTTTTTTATTTATGGTCTTAGCCAATCTGGTAGTTGTTGACCATTTTCATCATTTTCTTTTATTTCATTTTTTGGGCTTGCTTCTTTAAATTCTTCTATATTTGAAGAATCCATAGTAAATTCAAAATCTACTGATTTTTTCTCACCACTTCTAACAATTTCAACCTTAGCCTTATCACCAACGCTGTAATTTAATAAGAGTTTTTTTAGACTTGACATATCTTTTACTTTTTGACCGTCAATTCCTACAATTATATCTCCTTTTCTAAAGTAGTTTTTAGCATCGTCAACTACTGATTGAACGTAAACTCCATCTTCGCTTCCTACATTTTTTGGATCAATATTATTAGATTGTAATAATAAATCTAAATTTATTCCAGTAATTCCTAAATAAACTGAGTTGAATTTTCCATTTTTTGAAATTTGATCTACAACTTTTTTGGCTAAATTTACGGGAATTGCAAATCCAATTCCATCAGAATTTCCTGCTTTTGCAGTATTTATTCCAATTAATTCACCTTTAGAATTTAACAAGGCTCCCCCGGAATTTCCCGCATTGATAGCTGCATCAGTTTGCATTAGACCATCCATTTGTGCGCCATTTTCAAATGAAACAGTCCTATTTAAACCGGAAATAATACCGCTAGTTACTGTTGATTGTAATTCAAGTCCTAAAGGATTTCCAATAGCTACAGCTCTATCGCCAACATTTATCTCATCACTATCGCCCAAATCAATTGGGTTTAAATTATTAGCATTTACTTTTATTACAGCAAGATCTAAGGTTGTATCATTCCAAACAAGCTCTGCTTTTAGCGATTTATTATTTGAAAATAATACATTAATTTCACTAGCATCACCATTACTTACTACATGGGAATTAGTCAAAATATAACCATCCTTAGTTACAATCGAACCTGACCCTACCCCCTCAACGTAGCCTGTTTGAGGACCAAATATAGTATTTTGAGTTGCTTTTGTTTTTGTCGTAATTCCTACTACAGAATCTATACTTTTTTTAACAACAGCCCTTTCCATTGTAATATCATCACTTGTATCAATGTTTATTACGCTTTTATTTTTTTCTTTCGAATTATTATTTGAAGAATTTTTACTATTTCCATTATTAATAGAACTACCTAGTAATGAAAAAACTAAAAATCCACCTAGAACAGCACCAATTAATCCTGAAAGAAAATTAGAAAATCCTCCAGATCCTTTGTTTCTTCTAGACATATATGCCTCCTTTATATCTTTATATTATTATTCTACAAAAAAATGTAAATAATATGTTATAAACAAATTTCAAATTACATGATACTTGTAATAATTTTTATAATTATTTTCTAACTTATCTAACTCTCTTATTTTATATAAATATATCAAAACATTTTAATTATTGAACAAAATTTTGTAAATAAAAAAAGCTTGAAGATTCAAGCTTAGTTTGGCGCGGCATTGAGGATTCGAACCCCAGGCCTACTGGTCCGTAGCCAGTCGCTCTATCCAACTGAGCTAATACCGCAAAATAATGGCGCGCCTGAGAGGAGTCGAACCTCTGACACACGGATTAGAAGTCCGTTGCTCTATCCAGCTGAGCTACAGGCGCACATAAAAATAAATATTTAACATAATAAAGAAATGTTTTATCTCTTTAACTAATATAATTATAACATAATTTTTTTTAAATACAAAATTTTTTTAAGTCTTTTTTTATCAATCTAAGTATCAAAATTTTTATATTTAAAGATGTATTAAATAATAATTGGCATTAAAAAAACTCAGATAAAAATCTGAGTTTTATTTTTACATTACTGACATTGCAATTGATAAAATAATTATATTTGCAATAAATACAATAATAAATGGCTTTCTTACCCATTTCAAATATGTTGAATATTCTACTTTTGCTGCTGCAAGACCACCCATTACTACTCCTGATGTTGGAGTAACAAAGTTTACAAGTCCACAAGCTGCACAGAAAATCATAATCATAATATTAGGGTCATAACCTAATTGATTTGCCAATGATCCCATGATTGGAATTGATAATGCTGCAAGTCCTGATGTTGATGGTACCAAGAATGATAATACCATGTAAATCAAGTAAGCAAGTGGTGCAAATACAAATGGTGATACTCCTTTTAATAATTTAGCTGAGTTTTGTAGAATGTAGAAATCTAAGTGAGTTGAGCTCATTACTACTGTAATTCCTCTTGCTACTGCGATTATTAGTCCTACAGATAATAGATCAGCTGCTCCTGCTATAAATCCATCTACAAATTCTTTTTCACTAATTTTAGCAACAATTGCTATTACTATACTTGAAAGTGTAAATAAAGCCGCAAGATCTTTAAAGTACCAATATCCTAATGGTGATCCTGTCAAGAAATCTGACCATCCAAATACTTTTAGATATGCTTCTTCATCACCTTTGAAGTTTATGTCTACATATGAAATTAATGATGCAATCATTATTACAAATGTAATAGCAAAAATTGTTAGTACTGCTTTATGAGTTCCTGTAAATTCAAGGTCTCCTTCAGTATCTTTAGCAAAATATTCTTGCATATCATGTTTTTCATCTGCTGTTAATACTGACGCCTCTTTATTTGATAATAATTTTTTAGCATAATTTAATACAAATTTAATAACTATAATATCTGTTGATAACCAAAGTATAACACCAATAACCATTACAATTGTGGCATTAGATTTTATACCTACTGATTCCAAAGCTCCCATAGCTGCTGATGTAGCAAATGGGTTTATTGTTGAACCGAGTACTCCGGCTCCAGCTCCAAGTAAAACTGTACCTACCGCAACCATAGTATCAAGTCCTGCTGCTACCATTGCTGCTGTAATTAATGGATAAAAACCAATTGTTTCTTCTGCCATTCCATAAGTAGAACCACCTACTGAGAATAAGAACATTAATACTGCAATTAGTCTTCCTTCTTTTCCTTTATTTTTTCTAACTAATGAACGAATTCCAGCTTCCATTGCACCAGTGCTCATTACGATACCAATAAAACCACCAATACATAAAATAAATACAATAAGATCGGCAGCATCCATAAATCCATTTGGTATTGCCATTACAAAATCGCTTAATTTTGCACTTTCAACAGTAACTGTTTCCCCTGCTTTTACAGTGTTAATAAGATCTTCGTATTTAGTTGGATCTAAAGATTTTATTATGTCTGAATCTATTGGTTTACCACTTGTTATAAATGTAATCAAACATACTGCAGCTAGGACAATCATCAAGATAGAAAATGCACTTAGTGATTTTTTCTTCTCTTTTTTCATAGTATTCTCCTATTTTTTAATTATAGTTCCTGTCTTTCCTTCTAAGGCTTCAGCTGCTTTTTCTAAAGATGTTATAAGTGCACGACCTTTGTCTGATTTTTCAACAAATTCTAAACAAGCTTCTACTTTTGGTAACATTGAACCAGGTGCAAAATGTCCTTCTTCAATATACTTTTTAGCTTCTTCAACAGTCATTTCTTCTATTTCTTCTTGATTTGGTTTGTTGTAATTTATCATAACTCTATCTACTGCTGTTAAGATTACTAACATATCAGCATTTAGCTCTTGTGCTAGTAATGCAGAAGATCTATCTTTATCTATTACAGCTGGCACACCTTCTAATCCTTCTTCTGTTTCGATTACTGGCACACCACCTCCACCGACTGTTATTACTATGTTACCGTTATTAACCAAATTTTCTACAATATTGATTTCAATTATTTCTTTAGGAATTGGACTAGCTACAACTCTTCTATATCCTCTTCCTGCATCTTCAACATATTCATAACCATTTTCTTTTTGTTTCGCTTCTGCTTCTTCTTTTGTTAAGAAACTTCCAATTGGTTTTGTTGGTTTATTGAAAGCCTCATCATTTTCATCAACCATTACTTGAGTAACAACACAAGCAATTTCTGAATCTTTATTTCTATTTTTTAATTCATTTCTTATAGATTGTGATAAATGATATCCAATATAACCTTGGCTCATAGCTCCACATTCTGGAAATGGCATTTCAGGAGTATCTCCACCCTTGTTTGCTGAAAATTCCATTGCATTATTTATCATTCCTACTTGTGGACCATTTCCATGTCCTACTGCTATGTCGTAGTTTTCTGATAAATCAACTATTGTTTTTGCTGTTTTTTTTACTAATTCTAATTGCTCAGCAGGGGTATTGCCTAAAGCATTACCCCCGAGAGCGATAACTAATCTTTTTTTTGTCATTTGTTATCCTATTTACTATTTTATTTTTTACTATTTTAATGTTGCATACATAATAGCCTTGATTGTATGCATTCTGTTTTCTGCTTGATCAAATACTTTACTTTGTTTTCCTAAGAATACATCGTCTTTAACTTCCATTCCGTCAAGATCGTATTTGTCTCCGAATTTTTCTTTCACGTCTTTTCCTGTTGTTGTTTCAAGATCGTGGAATGATGGTAGACAATGTAAGAATATAGCATCGTCATCTGCTAAGTCCATAACTTTTTGGTTTACTTGGTATGGGTGAAGAATTTCAATTCTCTTTTCCCAAACTTCTTTTGGTTCTCCCATTGATACCCAAATATCAGTATAAACTGCATGAGCGCCTTTTGCTGCTTCTTCTACATCTTCTGTAAATTCTACTTTTGATCCGTGAACTTTTGCAAATTCTTTAGCTTCTTCAACTAATTTATCATCTGCCCATAATTCTTTTGGACCACAACCTGTGTAGTTGATTCCAAGTTTAGCGCAAGCTACCATTAATGAGTTACTTACGTTGTTTCTGCAATCACCCATGAATACAAAGTTAAGTCCTTTTAGGTAACCAAAGTTTTCTTTGATTGTTAGCATATCAGCTATCATTTGTGTTGGGTGGAATTCATCTGTTAGACCATTCCATACAGGTACTCCTGAATGTTCAGCTAATTTTTCAACTAATTCTTGGTCAAATCCTCTGTATTCAATTCCATCATAGAATCTTCCCAATACTTTTGCTGTATCTTCGATTGATTCTTTGTGTCCCATTTGACTTGAACCTGGATCTAGGTATGTTACTCCCATTCCTAAGTCCATTCCAGCTACTTCAAATGAACAACGAGTTCTTGTTGAAGTTTTTTCAAATAATAATACTATATTTTTTCCTTCTAGATATTTATGAGGTGTTCTTGTCATTTTTAATTTTTTGAATTGTTCACCTAGATCTATTAGGTATTTAATTTGATCTTCTGATAGGAATTTTAATCCTAATATACTTTGTCCTTGTAAATTTACTGGCATATTGTTATCTCCTTAATTTTTGTTTTTCAATATTAATTTTTAGTGACTAACTTACTTCTTATAATTCTCTTTCTAAAGGCATTGACATACATCTTGGACCACCACGACCTACTGTTAAGTTTGATGCTTCCAATTCAAGCACTTCAATTCCTTCTTTTCTTAGTACTTCATTAGTTACAGTGTTTCTCTTATAAACTAAAACTTTTCCTGGAGCAAGTGTTAATGTGTTTGATCCATCATTCCATTGCTCTCTTTCTGCAGCTATTGGATCTCCACCACCACATGGAATTAGACGAACTTTTTCAATTCCTAAAGCTTCTGCTAAGATTTCATCTAATTTTCCTGATGCTGTTTCAATGTGTAAATCATTATTTTCTTCATCTTTTGTTATGATTTTAACTTCCATTTCTTTGATAATTGCAGGATGGTATGTGAAAGCATCATAATCAATTTGTGTAAATACTGTATCTAAGTGCATGAAAGCTCTATTTTCATCAATTTTTAATGCATAGATTTTTTCAATTTTGTTTTCAACATCACCAAAGAATAAATTTTTAGCTAATACTTTGATAGCATCGTATTGAGTTCTTTGAGAAATACCAATTAATAATGTATTTTCATTACCATTGAATGTATCTCCACCTTCAATATGGAATTCATTTTTTCTACCATAAAGATCTGGAACTTCTTTATATTCTGGATGGAATCTAAAGATATAGTCACAGTAGATTGTTTCTCTGTTTCTTGTTACAGAATACATTTTATTAATTACTGCACCATTTCCTACTGATGAGAATGGATCTCTTGTAAAGTAAAGATTTGGCATTGGATTAATTGCTAGGTATGATTGTCCTACCACCATTTCATGAAGATCTTCTTCTGTAAATAGACCTAGTTCTTTTAATGTTAAACCAGCCATTGTTTTTTCAACAAATTCTTTTGTATCTTCAATTTTTTCTAAATATTCTTTAGCTTTAGCTAGAATATCCTTATCTTCACAACCTGTTTCACTTAAATATTCTTCTAAGAAAGTTTCTCTTAATCCATCATTAGCATCTAATGTTTCAGCCATTAAATCTTCAAGATAAACAACTTCTACACCATTGTCTCTCATGATATCTGTGAATCTGTCATGTTCTTCTTGAGCAGATTTTAAATCTGGTATATCATCGAACAATAATTCTTCTAGAGTAGATGGTGTTAAATTTAATAATTCTTCACCTGGTCTGTGTACCAAAACTTTTTTAAGTGGTTTAATCTCACTTGTTACTTGTATACTTGTCATGCTTCCTCCTAAAATATATAAAACACAGTGCTTAATATAAGTTTATTATGTTATTTTCTAACTATTAATTAGCACTAATATCGTTTACATTAATAGTATACACTTTTAAATATAAATTTCGCGACAAATTTTACATACTTTATTGTATTCTCTATTTAAATGAAAAGATTTTCATACACTAAATTATGAAAATTTATTAATAAACGGCTTAAAATTAGTAATCTCGACCAAAATACTATATAATATAAGTATAGAATATTTATATAAAGAGGTTGTTTATGGTTATAAGTAATATACAAACCAAAATTTCTACAATTTCAGACTTGTCAAAGATTTGTAGTTTTGAAGTTGAATTTCAAGATAAATCTACTACTACCCTTATACACAGTACGGCAAGACTTCTTTTAATTAAAAGAGGTAAGGGTAAATTTATGATCAATGGAGTTGAATATCTTATTGAAAAAAACACTATGATTTCAATATTACCATGGGATATTACAACAATAACTGATGTTACTGAAGATTTAGAATTTTATAAAATTGTATATAATTTTCAAATAATTAATGATGATTTAAGAAATATTTGTAATTTTAGGAAAAATCAAATAAATTCAATAGAATTTTTATCCAAAAATCCTATAAAAATTCTTGATAATGAATCATATTATAATATGGAAAGTTCTTTTATTGAAATTAAAGACGAAGTAGGTAATGATTCCTACCAAGAAGAGATTACAAAAAAAGAATATTCAGATGAATTTCTTATATCATCTATTATTAGAATTTTAATTAAATTTTTAAGATTCGAAAATAAATGTAAAATTAAAACAGATATAAGTTTTGATCAGCAAGTAAAAATCAATCAAATTCTTAGGTATATTTATTCTCATATGAGCGAAAAACTTACCTTAGACAGACTATCATCAACTTTTTTCATCAGCAAATCGACTTTAACAAAATATATAGATGAAAATACTGGTTTTACTTTTACTGAACTTTTAAATAGGATTAGATTTTCAAAAGCAATTGACCTACTCATGTTTTCAGACAAAAGTTTGACTGAAATAGCTAAAAGTGTTGGTTATACAGACTCCTCTCATTTTACAAAAATTTTTGAAAGCACAGAAGGAATAAAACCTGGTGAATTTAAGAAATACTACAATATAAAACAAATGAGTCTAAAACAATCAGAGCAAAAATTGTTAGTTGATGTTGTAAACTACGAAATAAATAACTTTAATGATGCAAACTTAACTATTGGAAAAGTTGCTAAAACTTTTGGAATCTCAACATCTGAAGTCAATAGGCTTATATATTTTCAATTTGAAAAAAACTTCTATGAATACTTAGATGAGCTTAGAATTTCTAAAGCATGTGAATTATTAAAGACAACTGATCTAAAAATCATAGATGTAGCAATGAAAGTCGGGTACAATTCTACTAGAACCTTCCAAAGATCATTTGGTAGGCTTACTGGTATATCACCTAATAAATTTAGGTCAAGTATAAATTACCAAGATTCTGAAGGAAATATAATATAAGTAAATTATGAAAAGGAGTTAATATGGAGTTTATAGCAAGTGAATCATTTTGGGAATTATTTCCTGAAGCTGAAATTGGACTTATCTTATTTAAAGATATAAAAATGGAAGAAAAATCAAACAGAGAAATAAGAGATAAACTTGATGATGCAAACGAAAAAGCATTAGACTATCTTACAAAACCAGTTTTTAGCGAAAATCCAGTTATAAAAGTTTGGAGAGATGCATTTCGTAAATTTAAAACAAAAAAAGGAGCTCGTTGCTCAATAGAAGCACTACTAAAAAGAGTTTCAAAAGATAAAGATGTAGGAAGTATAAATCCACTAGTTGATATTTACAATGCTACTTCTTTAAACTATGCTCTTCCATGTGGAGCTGAAGATATTGATAAATTTGTAGGAGACTTAAAACTTGAAATAACTGAAGGAGACGATCCTTTCCAAGCTATAGGTGATGACAAAAACTCACCAACACTAGAAGGTGAATTATGTTATAGAGATGATAAAGGTGCAGTTTGTAGATGTTTTAATTGGAGAGATGGTCAAAGAACAATGATTACAGATCAAACAAAAAATGCCATACTCTTTATGGAAAATCTAGATACAGAAAGAAAAGAAGACTTAAGAAATGCAATTAACTATCTAGCAGAAAATCTAGAAAATCATTTAGAAGGAAATGTTGAAATTCACTTCATAACAAAAGACAATCCAAGTGTAGAAATAAAATAAAATAAAATAATATCAAAGCACAAACAATAAAATTTGTGCTTTTTTTATATTCAAAATACAAAAAAATATACAAAAAAAGATCTTTAGAAAACTAAAGATCAAAATGGCGCGGCATTGAGGATTCGAACCCCAGGCCTACTGGTCCGTAGCCAGTCGCTCTATCCAACTGAGCTAATACCGCTCAAAATTTAAAAATATGGCGCGCCTGGGAGGAGTCGAACCTCCGACACACGGATTAGAAGTCCGTTGCTCTATCCAGCTGAGCTACAGGCGCACATTAAAAATTTATAAAGATATTTTGGCGCGCCTGAGAGGAGTCGAACCTCTGACACACGGATTAGAAGTCCGTTGCTCTATCCAGCTGAGCTACAGGCGCACATTAATATAAAACAATTTTTAATAGTAGTTTATTAAATATCAATTTCTACTATGGTATATATTGTACCATAAAATAAAAAAAATAAAAAGAAATTGTATAAAAATTTATTTAATTAATCTCTAATATAAATAAATTAAATATTCACATAAAAAAACTTACGAACTTTAATCAGCTCATAAGTTTTTAAATTTGGAGCGGGTGAAGGGAATCGGACCCTCGCAACCAGCTTGGAAGGCTGGGGCTCTACCACTGAGCTACACCCGCAAAAAACATTATTGGAGCGGAAGACGGGATTCGAACCCGCGACCCTCGCCTTGGCAAGGCGATACTCTACCACTGAGCCACTTCCGCATATATTTGTGGGAAGAAAATTTATGAAAGTTTAAAACATCTTCCCGTTTATTTAAGTAAATATGAAAAATTATAATATCAAAGCAAAGCTTTAATATGGAGCTGATGATAGGACTTGAACCTACAACCTATTGATTACAAATCAATTGCTCTACCAATTGAGCTACATCAGCAAATTGGATCTCATCTGAAATCCAAATCCTATAATAGCCTTAAAGGCAATGGCGACTTAGATGGGATTCGAACCCACGACCTCTGCCGTGACAGGGCAGCATTCTAACCAACTGAACTACTAAGCCACAAAGATAATTGGTGGAAGTAACAGGGCTCGAACCTGTGACCCCCTGCTTGTAAGGCAGATGCTCTCCCAACTGAGCTATACTTCCAAAATGGTGACCCTACCGGGATTTGAACCCGGGATACCGCCGTGAAAGGGCGATGTCTTAACCGCTTGACCATAGGGCCATAAAAATAATAAAACGTGGTGACTCCACCGGGATTTGAACCCGGGATACCAGCGTGAGAGGCTGGTGTCTTAACCACTTGACCATGGAGCCAAAAGCTCCAGGCAAATACAATAAGCTAAGAGCTTATAAAAAATAAAAAATGGTAGCGAAGAAGAGACTTGAACTCTTGACACTCCGGGTATGAACCGAATGCTCTAGCCAACTGAGCTACTTCGCCACATGGTTGCGGGAGTAGGATTTGAACCTACGACCTCCGGGTTATGAGCCCGACGAGCCACCAAGCTGCTCCATCCCGCGATATAGTATTCTTAGTATGAGCATCTTGTTAAAATTATTCCAATTAATAGAATAATAATTGGCGCTCAGGGTGGGACTCGAACCCACAACCTACCGGTTAACAGCCGGGTGCTCCACCATTGAGCTACCTAAGCACTCCAAAACAATAAAATAATAAAAAAAATCTTATACAAATACCTTCTATCTAATAAAAATAGAAGATATTATATAAGTTTGGCAACTAC
Source organism: Anaerococcus senegalensis JC48 (assembly GCF_000321005.1). GTDB lineage: Bacteria > Bacillota > Clostridia > Tissierellales > Peptoniphilaceae > Anaerococcus > Anaerococcus senegalensis. The sequence goes on along the minus strand of NZ_HE578907.1, from coordinate 130 downwards.
CTAGTCTCCCGGGAGGTCTCCCTCCGAGTACCATCGGCGTTAGAAGGCTTAACTTCTGTGTTCGGTATGGGAACAGGTGTATCCCTTCTGCCATCGTCACCACATATTTAATATACTGTTTTAACCTAAT